>NZ_JBNYXQ010000004.1:0-365944 GCF_051380735.1 Janthinobacterium longum | reverse complement strand
GCGAACCGGGCGTCAAGACGATCTGGCTTGGTTTGAAGGATGTTCATGTGGCGGCGCAAACAATACGCACCCTACGTGAAATGGGGGCGCTCAACAGTTGTGTATAACGAGGTGGGTAAAAGCATGGATGGTCGGTGGCATAAATGGCACCAGACGCCAAGTAAAATATTTGGGGCCTGAATAATGAAAAAAATTATACTTATGCTTCTGCTGACATTTATCTCAAAATCACACTCAAGCAATGGAGAAAAATTTTCATCCATTTACATTGACAAAAAAAATAATGTTCATATTGTCTTTCTTGATGGCAGAGATGAAAAAATAAGCAAAAATGGACATGCAGAAAACGCGACCTTGGCGCCAGACAAACATTCCGCAGCATGGCTGGTGCTAAATACATGGATCGCGGAGGGCGACGTTGCACCAGGCGCCAGTCTGCTTGCAATTTACAGAAATAACAAGGTTCGCCATATAAAGTGTGAGCCATTCATTCGCGACTATTGGTTCTGGCTGGGGGGAAAGCAGGTCGCTATCGACTGTGGCGGCAGGCATTTTGCAGGAACGCTGATGCTCTATGACACGGAGTCCCTGAAAAATATGGATGCCATTTTCCAGGCAGACATTCCGGAAGATAAGCGTCCCGCTTGGTCCAGGCCGGAAAACAACGCCGACTTCGATGCTGTTCAATAAGGGAGATGCCCATGACCCGCCACCTCCTCGACGCCGCCAAGGCCGCGCTGTCCGCCTTCAGCCAGCAATCACAGGCCAGGCGGCTGATGCGCATGGACTTTCCGCAGCAGGACGGCCCGGCCAATACCGTCATGCTGGTCAACAGAATTACGATGCGCGAAGAGCTGTCGCGCGACTTTCGCATCGAGGCCGAAGTGCTGTCGGACGATGCCCGCATCCCCCTCAAAAGCATGATGGGCAAAATGGTCACGATTGCGCTGGTGCGCGAAAACGGCACCCTGCGCCACATGAACGGCTATGTCGGCAGCTTCCGTTTTGTCCGTACCGATGGCGGCTTCGCATACTATCGGATGGTGCTGTCGCCGTGGCTGGCCTTTGCCAGGCTGCGCCAGGACAACGTCTCGTTCCACCATCGCAGCGTGATCGAACTGACCGAGACCACCTTCGCCCACTACCGCCAGCGCGACTGGCAGACCCGCCTGAGTCCCAATTGCGACGACAAAAAAATTACTTGCGCCAACCAGTATAACGAGAGCGACTACAACCATCTGCACCGGCGCTGGGAAGACGCTGGCCTGTACTACCATTACGAGCATCGCTTTGATGGCCATACCCTGATACTCGCCGACGACTCCACCCTGGCCGAACCGATTGACGACGCCCATGCCAGCGCGCCGGGGGACGTGATGCCCTTTCGGGCCCAAGCCGGCTCGCAAGAAGCCGATGGCCTGCATGCGTGGCAGGCGGTGCGCCAACTCGGTTCCGGCAAGCTCACACTGGCCAGTTTCAACTATAAAAGCCCGCGTCCGCAGCTGGTCAGCGGCAGTTCGCTGAACCGGCAGGGCGAGGTAGACGCGCATGAACTTTATGAAAACACGGGCGCCTACGGCTACCCGGATCTGCGCGCCGGCGAGCTGCTGGCGCAGCGCCGCATGGAAGAACGCGACCGGCACACCCAGTATTTCGAGGCCAGCGGCAACGACCGCGCCGCGCAGCCGGGCCGCAGTTTCAAACTGGGCGGCCACTTCAGCGGCGACGCCAAAGCGCCGGCGCGCGGCCAGGACATCAAGCCGGCCATCGCCGGGCGCGATTATCTGATCGTCTCAGTCGAGCATGCCGCCAGCAACAACTACCCGGTCGGCCCGCACGCCAAATCCGAATACAGCAATAGCATGGTGTGCGTCCGCCGCGATCTGCGCTGGCGACCGGGGCGCCAGCATAACAGCGTACCGTGTGCAAACCCCGGCGTGCAGACGGCCATCGTGGTGGGACCGCCCGGTGAGGATATTTACACGGACGAACTGGCACGCATCAAACTGCAGTTTCACTGGGACCGGCTGGGCACTTTCGACCAGGCCAGCTCGCCCTGGATACGGGTCATGATGCCGATGGCCGGCCAGTACTGTGGCCAGGTCTGCCTGCCGCGCGTGGGCCAGGAGGTGGTGGTGCAATTCCTCGACGGCAACATCGATCGCCCCATCGTCGTTGGCGTCGTCTACAACCGCGAGCAGATGCCACCCTGGCATTTGCCGGCGCAGCGCGCGCTGGCGGGCATGCGCAGCCGCGAACTGGGCGCCGGCGGCGACGGCGGCAGCAACCACCTGGTGCTCGACGACACCAAAGGCGCGCTGCAGGCCCAGCTCAAAAGCGACCATCAACACAGCCAGCTCTCTCTGGGCAGCATCACCCGCATTGAAACGTCAGAAGGGCGCATGGACGCGCGCGGCGAAGGCTGGGAGCTGGCGACCAACGCCTGGGGCGTGGCGCGCGCCAACAAAGGCATGCTGATCACTACCGAAGCGCGGCCCAACGGTGCCTCGCACAGCAAGGACATGGGCGAGACCCAGCTGCGCCTGAACACCGCTCATGCGCAGCAGGATGCGCTGGCGCAACTGGCCAAGCAAGCCGGCACGCAGGACGGCGAAGACCAGGCCAACGTGCTCACCGCCATCAAGGCGCAGAATGACAGCATCAAGGGTGGCGCTGGCGGCAAAGGCGGCTTTCCTCAACTGGCCGCGCCGCACCTGGTGCTGGCCAGTCCGGCCGGCATCGCCGCCACCGCGCGCGGCAGCACCCATCTGGCCAAGGTTATTACGGCGGACGGTTTCCCCATATCGGCTGCGGCAAAAGCGGCTACTTCAGTGAATTTCATCAGACCTATAACGCCGAATGGTATGCGCAGGTCGGTGCTGGCAAGATACCGAATATTCATATTCACGTGCGCAGCGTGCCGATCCAACTATCAGGAAAATCAATGGCGGACGAAGTGGCGCCCAAGGGCGCCATGGCAACGGCCACCAAAGCGTTTGCCACGCACCACCAGAAAATGCTGCTGATTGACTATGAAATTCCCACCCAGGCAGCAGGGTACGTGATGGGACATAATTCCGTTACCGATTTCTGGGACACGGCAGAGCACCACTTTCGCGATATCAGACGTGAACGGATCTACGACATCGAGCATGTACAGCTGCAAAAGGCCGCATGGAAGGAAGGCGAACGCTATGACAGCGCCAGCCCGGGATATCGATTGAGTCCTGCACAGCAGGCCACCAAGGAACGGCTGGTGCAGTCTTATATGGACAAAAACAGCCATGTGGCAAAACCGTATCAGGATGTCTCTTGTCGCCTGCATGGCCCGATCCTCCACGACCTTAATCAGAATTTCTGCCAGGCATGGGAAAACTCAACCGAGCCACCCTCGCTCTTCCTGGACACGGCATGGTTGATCATTCCGCCAGTCTGGTTCGCCAGGAAGATAGGAGACTGGATTCATAACAAGATGGATCCGGACTTCATCACGCGGCGCGCGAAAATACCGTGGGAGGCATTCAAGCTGCAAAACGGGCAGCATAACGTCCAGCTGCTGCGCACCGAACCGCAGCATGCCGAAAAAAGCATCAAGGAATGCTACGCCAACCTGACCCGGCAAATTCACCACTACATCTTCATACAAAACCAGTACATCCAATACACGACCTGGGCCGAGCATCTGATCGAATGCGTCGGCCGCCTGCGCTCGGCCGGCTACCTGAAGCCAATTTGCGTATTTATCCTGACATCGACACCGGAGAACAATGGCATGGATCGTCCCACTTATGACGTGGCCAGCAAAGTGGGCAGAAGCGAGGCGATGAAGGTGGAACATGAAGAGGCGATAGAGCTGGCGCGACAAGGCAAGGGGGAGCAACCAATTACTCCGACCAAGCTGCAAAAGCGGGGAATCAATGTCTTCATGGGTTCGCTTTGGACATGCGCACAAAGTGACGAGAGGCTGCGAACGGAGGACTACGAAGAAATATACATTCACGCCAAGGTCGCGATAGTTGATGATGCAGCGTTCACCATCGGCTCTGCCAACCTGAACGTACGTAGCATGGCTCTCGACAGCGAACTCAATGTGTTGAGTGAGGCGCAAGACGTGGCGTTTAAATTACGTTGTGATTTGTTCAGTCAGTGCTCGGGATTGGCGGGACCGGGGCAGTTTGGCGATATATCAGCCACATTTGGGCAATGGCAAGAAAAAGCAGCCAGTAATTTTGACTTCAAGTCATCGGGAACCAAATTATCAAGCGAGTTGCTTCCGTTCTATGTTGACCGAAAACCTGGCTCACCGGTCATCTAACCATGAGAAGCGCGAGAACACGTTGGATATACGCCTTTGCTTTATTAGTGGGACTGGCTATCAGTGCATTTTTTGTCGATAACTATATCAAGGAGAGTGCTTTGCATGCCCTGCCTTATGGATTTAAAAAGTTCAGTTTCTCTGAATCGCTTCCCGCGTGCGCCCGCTGGAAAGACCACATGCCGGCCAACCGGGCCCCCGCCACATACCACCTGTATATCGAGGCTCGAAAACTTTGGCGCAGCAAAATAGAGTGGCAACTGATCCACGAAGAATCAACGAAAATACTTACTGACGTCAGAAAAGCTGCCGATCTAGGAGATTGGGGTGCCCGCGCCTTGATGGCCCATTTTTATCTTGAAGGCTTGGGGCCGCTTGAATCGAACGAGGTACTCAAACCTGACCCATATAAAGCTGTCGAATTTGCTCGCATGGCAGCCAAGGAGATGCAGCCTTGGGGCCTGTATGACCTCGGCGTAGCTCATGAGCACGGCTATGGCGGGGCACATTACGACGTCGATTTAGCCTGGGCATATTACCTTAAAGCGGCACAACTTGGCAGCCCGGAGGCACAGATGGCATTGGCTGGCGCCTATGCTGGTGAAGGCCGTCTAAGTGATGAAAAAATCATGTTGGAATGTGCTTATCAACAAGGTCATGGTCCCGCAGCTTATCGATTAGGAATTAAAGCGAGAATCCGAAAGGAGTATCCAACGGCTTTTAATATTTATCAGCAGGGAGTGAAATTTGGTAGCCAGGAATGCGCATCAGCTCTATGGCTATTATTCGATGGCGATGGGAGCTGGCCTAGCTCCAATGAAGAAGAAAAGTCTAGTCTAAAGCTACTCGGGATAGTCGCTGACTCTGAACGCGGTCGGCGCTACAGAGAAATTTCTGAAGCCTTGCAAATCAATCCTGACCTGAAGCTGAGCAAGCTCGACGAAGTCCTCCCGCTGCCCCCGGCGCAACTGCCACCCTGGACCGGCGTAGCCAGCGCCATCGAACCCGAATCGAACGCCCCTCCCACCTACTGAACCAGGAGAATCCCGTGCCCCTGAAAATCATCACCGTCGGCGACGCGACCGACCATGGCGGGACAGTCATCAGCGGCTCGCCCACCCACGATATCGGCGGCAAGGCGATTGCGCGGCTGGGGGACGAGGTCATGTGTCCGCAGCGCTATCCCGGCGGCGCGCCGCACGGGGTCAACAAGATCATCACTGCGCACCAGACATTGACCGCCGGCGGCATTGCGGTGGCGGTGCATGGCTGCAAGACGGCTTGCGGCTGTTCGCTGATCGGCAAGGTCAGCGCCACGGTCGGCTAAAGCATTATCCCGCCAGCAACCTCCCCAGCGCGCTGCCGCAGGCGCGCAGGCCAGCAAACGGCCCCGTCGCTTCAAAGTGCATTCCAACCCCGTTTTTGTGCAATCTGTCGCATGGGGCTGGCAAGCTGGCGCCGATCTTCATAAAGTGGCAACATGCGTATCGTCGTGAACGGGTACCGTGGCAGGCGTGCCAGGGTTCCGCCATGGCGGTACGCTACCCGAATGCCTTTCCTGAAAAAGTATCCTATGAAAAACGAGACAACGTCCCCGCTCCCGCCGCTGCCGCCGCGCCCTTTCGCCGCCACCCCCCGCCCGCGCCGCTGGCGCGCGCCCATGCTGATCCTGCTGGTGCTGGGCCTGGCGGGCGGCGGCTGGACCGTCATGCAGTCGAAGCAGCAGGCGGCGAAAGCGGCTGACGCGCAGGCGGCGAAAAAGAAGGAGCAGGACAAGATACCGGTGCATGAACTGGCGCAGGGCGACGTGGCCGCCATCAGCGCGCGCGCCCTGAGCGTCAGCCTGCCCTTGTCCGGTTCGCTGGCGCCCTTGAACCAGGCCACCATCAAGGCCAAGGTGTCCGGCGAAATCCGCGAGACGACCGTGCAGGAGGGTCAGCAGGTGTCCAGCGGCCAGGTGCTGCTGCGGCTCGATGCGGCCGACCAGCGCGCGCGCCTGACGCAGCAGCAGGCGATGCTCGACGAGGCGCAGGCGCGCTTGGCGATGGCCAGCAAGAACGAAACGAACAGCCAGGCGCTGCTCAAGCAAAAATACATTTCGCAGACCGCCTACGACACGACGCAGAACTCGGTCGACCTGGCGCGCGCCAGCGTCAAGTCCGCCGCCGCCATGGTGGAAATTGCCCGCATCGCGCTGGCCGACACCGTGATCCGCGCGCCGATGGCCGGCATCGTCAGCAAGCGCCATGTGCAGGCCGGTGAAAAAGTCGCGCCCGACATGCCCGTCTACACCATCGTCGACCTGGCGCAGCTGACGCTGGAGGCGCCGGTGCCCAGTTCGGAAATCCCGCGCATCCGCATCGGCCAGGAAGTGCGCTTCAAGGTCGACGGTTTTGGTACGCGCGACTTTACCGGCAAGGTGGCGCGCATCAACCCCACCACCGAAAGCGGCTCGCGCGCCATGCTGGTGTATATCGCCGTCGACAATCGCGATGGCGCGCTGCGCGGCGGCATGTTCGCCAAAGGCAGCATTGTTACCGAACGATCCATCGTCGCGCCGATGGTGCCTTTGACTGCCTTGCGCACGGAAAAACACGGCACCGTGGTATACGCGGTGGTCAACAACAAGGTGGTCGAGCAGAAGGTCACCCTGGGCCTGCGCAATGAAGACGAAGGCTATGCGGAAGTGAAGGAAGGCCTGGCGGCCGGCACCAGGGTGATCGTCGCCAGGCTCGATGGCGTGAAGCCGGGCCATGGCGTCACCTTTGGCGCCACACCCGCCGCCGCAACGGCGACCGCCACACCGCCGGCCGCGCCGGCACCGAAAGGCTGAACCATGTGGATGACCAAAGTCAGTATCCAGAACCCCGTGTTCGCCACCATGGTCATGGTGGCGCTGGTAGTGCTGGGCGTGTTCTCCTACCGCGGCCTGGGCGTGGAAAGCATGCCCAGCGTGCAGTTCCCGTTTGCCGCGATTGAAGTGAGCTACCCGGGCGCGTCGCCCGAGGCGGTGGAAAACGACATCACACGGCCGATCGAAGACGCCGTCAACACCGTCAGCGGCATCAAGACCATCCGCGCCAACTCGTGGGAAGGGCGCGCCGGCGTCTACCTGGAATTCGAGCTGTCGACGAATATGGACAAGGCCATGCAGGACTTGCGCGACAAGGTGGCGCTGGTGCGCCCGCGCTTTCCGAAGGAAGCCAAGGACCCGTTCATCGCGCGTGCCGAAGGCGATAACGAACGTCCGATCGCCACCATCGTCTTGACGTCGACCGGGCATGACCTGCGCGAACTGTCGACCATGACGGAACAGGTAATCAGCAAGCGCTTCCAGAGCGTGGCCGGGGTGGGCCAGGTCAAGCTGCGCGGCCTGCGCGCGCGCCAGATCCTGATCAGCATGAAGCCGGTCGAACTCAATGCCCAGGGCATCGGCGTCGATGAAGTGATCCGCGCGATCCAGGCCACCAATACCAATCTGCCGGCCGGCTCGATCAGCCACGGCGCGGCAGAGCAGCTGGTGCGGGTGGAAGGCAAGATCAAGGATGCGCGCGAGTTCGGCAAGATCATCGTGGCGCGCCGCGCCGTCGGCCCGGTCTACCTGGACCAGGTGGCGACCGTCGTCGATGGCGAGCAGGAAGAGCTGTCGATTTCACGCATGAACGGCCAGCAGGCCGTGACCATGGAAATCACCAAGGTGCAGGACGCCAACGTGGTCGAAGTAGGCACCGGCATCCTGAAAGTGGCAGCCGACCTGCAACAAACACTGCCGGCCGATATTACCCTGCGCGTGCTCGACGACGAATCGGAGCGCGTGCAAAGCCAGCTCAATAACGTCAAGCGCACCATCATCGAAGGCGCCATCCTGACCATGGTGATCGTGTTCCTGTTCCTGCACTCGTGGCGCAGCACCATCATCACCGGCCTGACCCTGCCAATTTCCGTGCTGGCCAGCTTTATCGCCATGAAGGCGTTTGGTTTCACGCTCAACTTCCTGACCCTGATGGCGCTCTCCTTGTGCATCGGCCTGTTGATCGACGACGCCATCGTGGTGCGCGAAAACATCGTGCGCCATCTGGGTATGGGCAAGAACCACTACAAGGCGGCCAACGACGGCACCAATGAAATCGGCCTGGCCGTGATGGCCACCACCTTTGCCATCGTCGCCGTGTTCGTGCCGGTCGCTTTCATGGACGGCATTATCGGCCGCTTCTTCCTGCAGTTCGGCATTACCGTCGCGGTGGCCGTGCTGGTGTCGCTGTTCGTCAGCTTTACGCTCGACCCGATGCTGTCGTCGGTCTGGCGCGACCCCGTCAAGGACCGCTTCAAGTATGCGCCTTGGCTGGGCCGCTTCATGGCATGGCTGGAAACCGGCATCGACCGCCTGCACGTCTGGTATGGCAAGGTGCTGGCATTGGCCCTGCGCTGGCGCAAGACCACCCTCGCCACGGCCGTCGCCCTGTTCGTCGGCAGCCTGATGCTGGTGCCGATGATAGGCGGCGAGATGTTCCCGGAAACCGACCAGGGCTGGGTCAACCTGCGCTTCAAGACGCCGGTCGGTTCCAGCCTGGAATACACCGACAGCAAAGTGCGCCAGATCGAGCAGGCGTTGAAGCAATTCCCCGAGATCGACAGCCTGGTGGCCAACGTCGGCACCCAGGACGGCCGCAATGCCGCCGAAGTGAACCTGAAACTGCTTGACGTGAAAACCCACAAGCGCCGTTCGCAGCAGGAACTGGAAAAGCTGATCCGCGAACGCCTGGCGCCGATTGCCGGCATTACCCTGTCGGTGGGCCAGCGGCCGATCTTTATCGCCATTTTAGGTACCGATGAAGGCAAGCTCGATGCGGTGGCCCACACCCTGATGGACAAGATGCGCGGCATCAAAGGCCTGGCCGACATGGAATACAGCCAGGAAGGCGCCAACCCGTCGACCACCATCAAGATCAACAACGAGCTGGCCAGCGACCTGGGCCTGTCGGTGCAGCAGATCGGCAATGCGCTGCGTCCGTTTGTTGCTGGCGACACCGTCAGCCACTGGCTGGCGTCCGATGGGCAGAACTACGACGTCAACGTGCAGTTGCCCAAGTCGGGGCGCCAGAAAGTGGCCGACCTGGCCGACCTGTCGCTGGCGTCCAGCAAGCTGGACGCGAACGGCAAGCCGATCATGATCCCGCTGCGCCAGGTGGTCGACTTCGTGCCCTCGTCCAGCCCGCAGGTGCTGAAACGCCAGGCGCTGCAGCGCCGGGTCGCCATCTATGCCGGCGTGCAGGGCCGCCCGGCCGGTGATGTCGACGCCGATGTGCAAAAGGCGATCAAATCGATCGCCCTGCCGCCAGGAGTGCGCTTCGACGTGGCCGGCAATGCCCAGCAGATGGCTGAAACCATGGGCGGCGCGATGATGGCGCTGGGGATCGCCGTGATCTTCATCTATCTGGTGCTGGCCTCGCAGTTCGGCAGCTTTCTGCAGCCCATCGCCATCATGGTGTCGCTGCCGCTGTCCTTGATCGGCGTGCTGCTGGCCTTGCTCATCACCGGCAGCACCCTGAATATCTTCTCGGTGATCGGCTTTATCATGCTGATGGGGCTGGTGACCAAGAACGCGATCCTGCTGGTCGACTTTACCAACCAGCGCCAGCGCGAAGGGCTGGGGCAGTTCGAGGCGCTGATGGAAGCGGGCCAGGTGCGCTTGCGGCCGATTTTGATGACCACGCTGGCGATGGTGTTCGGCATGCTGCCGATGGCAATCGGCATGGGCGACGGTGGCGAATCGCAGGCACCGATGGGGCGCGCCGTGATCGGCGGCGTGCTCACCTCGACCCTGTTGACGCTGGTGGTGGTGCCGGTGGCGTACACCTACCTCGACAGCCTGGGCAAGCGCGCGGCGCGTTTCTTTGGCGGTGGCTCGCACGAGCCTGAAACAGAAGAAGACGGCAAGCTTGCCGCTGCCGGCAGCGCCCACTGACGCTGCATCGCTCGCCATCACCGTCCCCGCACTGGCGGGGACGACGCGGCGGCCTCAGTACGAAGCGGGCAAGCGCATGGTAAACAAGGCGCCGCCGCCGGGGCGGTTGCTCGCTTCGATGCGCCCGCCATAAGCGTGCACGATAGCTTGCGACAGGGCCAGGCCCAGGCCGAAACCGGGCACTTCGCCCGCGCGCGCCTGGGCACCGCGGTAAAAACGTTCGAACAGGTGCGGCAGGTCTTCCACGCCGATACCGGCGCCGACGTCGGCCACGCCGACCAGCGCATCATCGCCCTCGCGCCTGACATGCACGGTGATCACGCTGTCGGGCGGCGAAAATTTCACGGCATTGTCAAACAGATTGGCCAGCACCAGGTCCGCAGGCCCTGCCGCCACGCGCGCATGCACGGGCGGGCCCTCGTCGAACACAATGCGAATGCCGCGCTGCGCTGCGACGTTTTCCAGGCGCCTGCCGGCGGCGCGCACCAGTGGCGCCAGCTCCACGGTTTCAAGCGCATTGCGCTCCTGGCCAGAGTCCAGGCGCGTGAGCATCAGCAGTTCTTCGACCAGGGTCGTCAGGCGTTGCACTTCATCGAGACAGGAAGTCAGCGCCTCAATATACTCGGGCAGATCGCGCGGGCGGCGCAGGGTGATTTCAATTTCCGTGCGCAGGCGCGACAGCGGCGAGCGCAATTCGTGCGAGGCGTCGTCCGTGAAGCGGCGCTGCGCCTCGTAGCCGTTTTCGAGGCGATCGAGCATGGCGTTCAGGGTATCGACCAGGCGACCGATTTCATCCTGTGTGCCGGCATGGGCCAGGCGCTGGTCAAGACTCGTTTCACCGATCGAACGCGCCTGGCGTACCACGTCGTCGATGGCGCCCAGCACGCGGCGCGCCAGCATTTCACCGGCCAGGCCGACGGCCGCCAGCAGCGCCAGTGCCATCGCACCGAACAGCAAGGTGGCCGCTCCCAGCACGCGGTTGACGTCATCGAGTGACCCTGCCACCTGTACCGCCAGCCGCTCGTTTGAACCGCGCACCGGAATCGACACCATGCGCACCGGTTCCTCGCCAAACCTGGGCAGGGTCTCGAATACGGTCTGGCCTGCCGCCAGGCGTGCCAGCAGAACAGCATCGGCCGGCAACTGCGCCGCTTCCAGGTTGCGGCTGCGCGCCAGTACGCGGCCCTGGCCGTCGATGATCTGTACCAGCCGGTCGAGCCGCACCAGCGACGGCGCTGCCCCTGCTGACAACACCTCGTGCACCTTGACAGGCTGTCGCGGCGCACCCGGCAGCATCGCCATTTCCGTTTCGCCCAGCGCCAGCAGGGCCGCGTCGAGCTGGCCGTGCACGGCCCGTGACAGGCCCCAGTAGCCGGCCAGTGCGGTGCAGGCGACGATCACCGAGATCACCGCCAGGTGCACCAGCAGCAAACGCTTGCGAAAGCTAACCACCGCTGTTTTCCGCCAGGCGGAAGCCGCGCCCGCGTATCGTATGAATCAGCTGCGCCATGCCCGGTGCATCGACTTTTCCGCGCAGGTTGCGCACATGGACGTCGATCAGGTTGTCGATGCCGATCAAATCCGCCTGCCATATCTGCTCGGCCAGACGCGCGCGGCTGACCACCTCGCCCGCCTGGCGCAGCAGGATCAGCAGGATGGCGAATTCCTTCGGCGTAAGAACCAGCGCCACACCGGCGCGCGTGACCTGGTGGCTGACCGGGTCCAGCGTCAGGTCGGCCAGCGCCAGCACCAGCGGGCGGCTGATATCGGAGCGGCGCAACAGCGCACGGATGCGCGCCAGCAGTTCCTCGAATTCGAAAGGCTTGGTCAGGTAATCGTCGGCGCCCGTGTTCAGGCCGGCGACCCTGTCGGCCGTGGCATCGCGCGCGGTCAGCATCAGCACCGGCGTCTGGATCGCGCGCGCGCGCAAGTCGCGGCAAAAGTCGATGCCCTGCTTGCCCGGCAACATCCAGTCGAGCACGATCACGTCGTAATCGACGGCGTAGCTTTCGTCCTCGCCCTCTTCGGCGCTGTGCACCACGTCGACGACAAAACCTTCTTCCTGCAAACCGCGCGCCAGCAGCCGCGCCGCCTTGCGGTCGTCTTCCACCAAGAGGATTCTCATGCCTGCCTTTCGCGCCGGGCGACTGTTTTACTGCGTGGCATTGTACAGCGCAGGCTGCGCCGGCAAGCAAACCTGAAGAATTATTCAGGCTTTCTTGGGAGCATCTTCAGGAGCATCTTGCTATGCTTTCCGGGCGCTGTTGTGACCACCGCATCTACTGCCCGCCTGGGCAGGGCATCCCCGCATGCCCCCCCTACCCACCAACAACAAGGAAACACGGGATGAACACGACCACCCCCAACGCCATGGCCATGGGTGCATATGCCCTGGCTGCCGCCCTCGCCTGCACGGGCCTGGCCGGCTGCGGCAAGGCCACCGAGGCGGCCCAGCCGCAAGCGCAATTGCGCCATCTGGACGATGGCAGCATCGAGGTAGGCAAGATGGCGCCGCTGCGCCAGCGCCTGCAGCTTGAAGCCGTGCTCGAACGCGAGATCGCCACCGAAACCGAAGCACCGGGCAGCATCGAGGCGATGCCGGAAAAGCTGGTGCGCATCACGCCGCCGGTGGCCGGGCGCATCACGCATCTGCAACGCAACCTGGGCGACAGCGTCAAGGTTGGCGACGCGCTGTTCACGCTGGATTCGGCCGAACTGAGCGCGGCCTACGCTGACCACAGCAAGGCCACTTCGGCCCTGCTGCAGGCGCGCCAGGAACTGCAACGCCAGAAAACGCTGTTCGAAGCGGAAATCGCCGCGCGCAAGGACTACGAAGCGGCGCAGGCCAGCTACGACCAGGCCAGCAGCGACGCCCAGGCCAGCGCCGACAAGCTGGCCCAATACGGCGCCGGCGCACGCGGCTCGCGCCGCGACTACGTGCTGCGCTCGCCAATCGCCGGCACCGTGATTGCCATGGATGGCGCCCAGGGCGGCTACTGGAACGATATCAACGCCCCCGTGATGACGGTGGCCGACCTGTCGACGGTCTGGCTGTCGGCCAGTGTGGCCGAAAAAGACCTGGCGCAGGTAGCCGTCGGCCAGGTTGCGCGCATCCATGTCGACGCCTGGCCCGGCAAGTCGTTCGACGGCAAGGTCGCCTATGTCGGCGCCGTGCTCGACGCCGAGACGCGCACGGTCAAGGTGCGCGTGGCCATCGACAACCGCACCGGCACCTTCAAGCCGGGCATGTTCGCGCGCGCCACTTTTACCGGCGCGAGCCGGCGCGCCATCGTGGTGCCGGCGTCGGCCTTGCTGCAAGGCGGGCTGGAGACGCGCGTGATGGTCGAACATACGGCGCTGCGCTTTGTACCAACGGTGGTGCAGGTGGGCGCCAGCCACGGCGACCAGGTAGAGATATTTTCGGGCCTGAAGGCGGGCCAGCGCATCGTGGTCAAGGAAGGAGTGCTGCTCAATGATTGATCGCCTGATCGCCACATGCTGCCAGCGGCGCGGCATCGTCTGGCTGGTGCTGGTGTTTGTTGCCATTTACGGCGTCTACAGCTGGAAGCAGCTGCCCATCGAAGCCTATCCCGATATCGCCGACGTCACCTCGCAGATCGTTACGCAAGTGCCTGGCCTGGGCGCCGAGGAAATCGAACAGCAGATCACGATTCCGCTTGAACGCGCGTTGCTGGGCACGCCCGGCATGCATGTGCTGCGCACGCGCAGCCTGTTTGCGCTGTCGCTGGTGACCGTGGTGTTCGAGGACGGCAGCGACGGTTATTTCACGCGCCAGCGGCTGCAGGAACGCATGGCCACCGTCAACCTGCCGTATGGCGCCAAACCGGCGCTCGACCCGTATACCTCACCCACCGGCGAGATCTATCGCTATACGCTGGAATCAAAAACGCGCAGCCTGCGTGAACTGTCCGAGTTGCAGTTCTGGACCGTGATCCCGCGCCTGCAGCAGGTGCGCGGCGTGGCCGACGTAAGCAATTTCGGCGGCCTGACGACGCAATTCATGCTCGAACTCGACCCGGCAAAGCTGTCGAGCTACGGCCTGTCGCTGGCCCAGGTCAAGGACGCCATCAACGCCAACAATATCAGCGGCGGCGGCAGCGTGATCGACCGCGGCCAGCAGTCCTATGTGGTGCGTGGCGTGGGCCTGCTGCATACACTGGACGACATGGGCAATGTGGTGGTCACGTCAAAGAACGGCGTGCCGGTGCTGGTGAAAGACCTGGGCAAGCTCGCCTATGGCAACGTCGAGCGGCGCGGCATCCTTGGCAAGGACAACAATCCCGACACCATCGAAGGCATCACCCTGCTGCTGAAGGACTTCAATCCATCCGAGGCGCTGGCCGGCATCCATGCGGCCGTCGACGAGCTTAATACCCGGCTGCTGCCGAAAGACGTGAAGATCGTGCCGTACCTGGACCGCAGCTCGCTGATCGACGCCACCTTGCACACCGTCGGCTCGACCCTGGGCGAAGGCATGCTACTGGTGGCCCTGGTGCTGCTGCTGTTCCTGGGCAGCCCGCGCGCTGCGGCCATCGTCGCGCTGACGATTCCGCTGGCCCTGCTGATCGCTTTTATCTTCATGCATCACTTCAAGATTCCCGCCAACCTGCTGTCACTGGGGGCGATCGATTTCGGCATCCTGGTCGACGGCTCGGTGGTGGTGCTGGAAAACATGCTGCGCCGCCGCGAGCGCGAACAGCAGCGGCCACTGACCATCAACGACGCCATCGAGTCGACCTTGCAGGTGGCGCGCCCCATCATGTTCGGCATGGCCGTCATCATCGCGGCCTACCTGCCCCTGTTCGCCTTCCAGCGCATCGAATACAAACTGTTTTCGCCGATGGCCTATGCGGTCGGCGCCGCGCTGGTGGGTGCGCTGGTGGTGGCGCTGGTGCTGGTGCCGGGCCTGGCCTGGATCGCCCTGCGCAAGCCGCGCCCCATGTTCCACAATCGCGCACTGGAAAAGCTGGACTCGTCGTATGGCCGCTTTCTGAAGCGCGCGGTGGGCGGCAAGCGCTGGGTGGTGATGGTGTGCGCCGCCTCGCTGGCGGGCCTGGCGCTGCTGGGCGCGACCATCGGCCGCGACTTCCTGCCTTATCTTGATGAAGGCTCCCTGTGGCTGCAGGTGCAGATGCCGCCCGGGATCACGCTGGAAAAAGCCTCGGCCATGGCCAGCGAACTGCGCCGCGCCGCGCTTGAATTCCCGGAAGTGTCGACCATCGTCACGCAGACCGGGCGCAATGACGACGGCACCGATTACTGGACGCCGTCGCATATCGAAGCGAGCGTGGGCCTGCAGCCGTACAAAAGCTGGAAGTCGGGCATGGACAAGCAGCAGTTGATCGCCAAAATGACCGAACGCTTCGCGCGCATGCCCGGCTACACGGTGGCCTTCATGCAACCGATGATCGACGGCGTGCAGGACAAATTGTCGGGCGCGCACAGCGACCTGACGGTCAAGATCTTCGGCAATGACCTCGACGAAGTGCGCACACTGGCCGGCAAGGTGGCCAAGGTGCTGCGCACCGTGCCGGGCGCCTCTGACGTGGCGGTCGACGTCGAACCACCGCTGCCCAACCTGAAGGTGGAACTCGACCGTGCAGCCGCCGCCCGCTACGGCATCAACGCGGCCGACGTGGCCGACCTGATCTCGACCGGCATCGGCGGCGCGCCGGTTGGCCAGCTGTATGTGGGCGAAAAAAGCTACGACATCGCCGTGCGCTTCCCGCCAGCCATGCGCTCGAGCCCGGACGCGATCGCCGGCCTGATGCTCACCGCCGCCAATGGCGCCAGGATCCCGCTGGCGCAGGTGGCCAGCATCAGCACCACCTCGGGCGAGAGCGTGATCGTGCGCGAAATGGGCCGGCGCCACATCATCGTGCGCCTGAATGCGCGTGGCCGCGACCTGGCCGGTTTTCTGGCCGACGCGCGCCCGCTGCTCGAGCAATCGGTGGCCTACGACCACCAGCGCATCAATATGGAATGGGGTGGCCAGTTCGAAAACTTGCAGCGCGCGCAAAGCCGCCTGGCCATCATTTTGCCGATGACTCTGGGCGCCATGTTCCTGCTGCTGTTCTGCCAGTTCCGCAACCTGCGCCAGCCGGCGCTGGTGCTGCTGGCCGTGCCACTGGCAATGCTGGGAGGACTGGCAGCGCTGCATCTGCGTGGCATGACCCTGAACGTCTCGAGCGCAGTCGGCTTTATCGCCCTGTTCGGCGTGGCCGTACTGAACGCCGTGCTGATGCTGGCGCAGCTCAACCGGCTGCGCAGCCAGGAAAACAAAAGCCTGCGCGAGGCCGTGCTTGAAGGCGCGCGCGACCGCATGCGCCCCGTGCTGATGACGGCCACGGTGGCTGCCCTGGGTTTGACGCCGGCCATGCTGGCCACGGGCCTGGGCAGCGATGTGCAGCGCCCGCTGGCCACGGTGGTGGTGGGCGGCCTGGTCACGGCCACCGCC
The DNA here is from genome assembly GCF_051380735.1 of Janthinobacterium longum. Classification (NCBI taxonomy): domain Bacteria; kingdom Pseudomonadati; phylum Pseudomonadota; class Betaproteobacteria; order Burkholderiales; family Oxalobacteraceae; genus Janthinobacterium; species Janthinobacterium longum. The sequence continues at coordinate 349,186 of NZ_JBNYXQ010000004.1, read as the reverse complement.
CTGACCTTGCTGCTGTTGCCGGCTTTGTATTACCTGATCGAGGCCCATGTCGCCAAACGGGCCGAGCGCCAGGCGCATACCGAAGGAGTTTCGCATGACACGCTTTAACTGGATATTCGCGGCCTGGCTGGCCGCCCCCTGCGCCGTGGCCGCGCCCCTGACGTTTGACGCCTATCTGTCAGCCGTGGAACACAACAGCCTGGAACTGCAGGCGCAGCAGGAGAGCATTACCTCGGCCAGAGCCGGCGTCGGCATCGCCGGTCTGCGCCCCGACCCACAATTCTCGCTGGGCGCCGGGCGCGAGACGGTGCAGTCGCTGCCACACCGCCCGATCACCTGGACGCCGGCGCTGGCCTTGACCATCGAAACGGGCGGCAAGCGTGACGCACGCCTCAAGGCCGCGCACAGCAACGTGGCGCTGGCCGAAGAAACCGTGGCCGGCTTCAAAAGCACGCTGTATGCGAGCAGCGCGGCTGCCTACACGGAGGCATGCCGCACGCGCGACGTGGTGGCGCGCAAGGAGCTGACCTTCGCGGCGCTGTCGAAAGTGGTCGCGGCCAATCAGGTACGGGTCAAGGCGGGCGACGTGGGCGGCATCGAATTGCTGCAGTCGCGCGTCGAGCGTGACCAGTTCGAGGCCGAGTTGCTGCAAGCGCGCAGCGATGCGCAAAGCGCGCAGTTGGCCTTGTCGCCGCTGCTGGGCCGCCCATTGGACGAGCTGTTCCCGGAAGCGCAGCTGGCATGTGATGTCGCCAGCTTTGACGGCGGCGCCACCAGCACGCTGCTGGCGCAGGCCCTGGACGCGCGCAACGACGTACGCATCGCCCGCGCCAACCTGGACAATTTGCGCGACGGCGCGGCGCTGGTGCGCGCCAACCGCTCGGTCGACCCCACCGTGACGCTGGGCCTGTCCGCCGTACGCGGCTACCATAATGACGTGGACGCGGCTGGCGCACCGCTTGATGGCACGGCCCGTTCGCGCGCCGTGACACTCACCCTGGCGGTGCCGATTCCGCTATCGCGGCGCGACCATGGCGATGTGGTGCAAGCCGAGGCTGGTGTGACGCAAGCGATGCTGGCGCTGCGCCAGGCCGAGCTGCAGGCGCAGATACAGGTCCGTGCGGCGCAGTTGCAACTGCGTGCGGCGCAGGACAAACTGGCGCGCTACCGCGATGGCGTGCTGGTCGATGCGCAAAAGGTGGTGGACGGCTTGCGCCTGTCTTACTTCAGTGGCAATGCCTCGCTGCTGGAGTGGCTGGCGGCGCAACGTTCGGCCGACGAAGCCTGGCAGGGTTATCTGCAGGCACGCGCCGACACCGCCAATGCCAGCACACAACTGCAACTGGCCATTGGCCGGCGACCGATGCTGTAAGGAAAGAAATGCATGCGGCGCGGCAGGGACGCGCCGGCGATGAAAGGGGGGAAGATTACTGCGGTTGAGCCGGTGCGTCGCCTTCAGTGCCATCATCGGCTTCATCGGTCGCTTCGCCCTCTTCATCTTCGCTGCCATCGGCCGCCTTCGGATTGTTCTTCGCGTCCAGCTTGCGCCTGGCTTTTTCCTCGGCTTTCTTCTTCTTTTCCAGCTCTTTTTGCCGTTTTTCGTATTGGAAATTTGTCTTGGCCATTTACTACCTCTTTAATGTTTTGTTGTGACAGATAAGCGCACTAGCCACATTATGACCCACTTGGGGCAAATGCAAAAATGTTCAGCCTCGCGGATGATGCGCCGCATGCAGCAGTTTCAGGCGTTCGCGCGCCACATGGGTGTAGATCTGCGTGGTGGAGATATCGGAGTGCCCCAATAACAATTGCACGACGCGCAAGTCGGCGCCATGGTTCAGCAAATGCGTGGCAAACGCGTGGCGCAAAGTGTGGGGCGACAGGGGCGAGGTGATGCCCGCGTTCATGGCGTGTTTCTTGATGATCACCCAGAACATCTGCCGCGTCATGGCGCCGCCACGGCGCGTGACGAACAGCGCGTCATCCATCTGGCCATCGAGGATGACGGCGCGCGCTTCTTTCAGGTAGTGTTCAATCCAGCGCCGCGCCTGTTCGCCGAACGGCACCAGCCGCGTCTTGTCGCCTTTGCCCGTGATGCGCAGCACGCCATCGTTCAGGCTCAGTTCCACCGCTTTCAGGTCCACCAGTTCCGACACGCGCAGGCCGCTGGCATACATCAGCTCGAGCATGGTGCGCTCGCGCAGGCCCAGCGGCGTGGACACGTCGGGCGCAGCCAGCAGGGCTTCGACCTGCGCTTCGGTCAGGGTATGCACAAAACGGGTTGGCTGTTTGGCCGACACCAGCTTCAGGCAAGGGTCCAGCGTAATGTGTTTGTGGCGCAGCGCCAGCTGGTAAAAGCGCTTGAGCACCGACAGGCGGCGGTTCGACGAGGTGGCCTTGCTGTCCTCGTGGCGGGCGGTGAAATACGCTTCGATGTCGCTGGCGGCCACGTCATACAGGTTGTCGCGGCCCGGCCGGTTTACCTCAAGCCAGCGCGCGAACAGGCGCATGTCGCGCCGGTAGGCATCAAGCGAGTTTTTCGACAAACCGTCTTCGAGCCACAGGCTGTCGCAAAATTCGTCGATCAGGGTAGCGTTGTCGGGCGCAAGCAGGCTGTTCATCATGGGCGCGGTCGCGATTAAATTATTAAATGTGGCAAATATACAACTCGACTGCACCAGAAAGTGGCGCACACACGATTATGCATGCACCAGAGCCTGCCCAGCGATCGTTTGCGGCGGACGAAAAAAAAGCGCACCAACCGGTGCGCTTCAAATATTGCTTCACGTTCCCGGTCATTTGGGTCCGCCGGTGCCGGCTTGTGGCCGCAGACAGCTATGACTCAACAACTTCTGTGAAACGTGTGTCTCCTCAATATATCCCCGGTATCAATACCGTTTTTATAGCCACTCCCCCACCAACTTTATAAACAATTCTGTGTCGCCAAGTTGTTACCGGAGCGCATAAGCTTATACGTGTTTCCCCGTAACGTTGCTCATCATAACGCATTTATTTGGGCATATCGATTTTTTTTGCACCATGAAAGGGAAGCATCATGCACTGTAAAATGGCACTGGCGCGAAAACCGAAAACTGTGGTATGTCATCAAACTGTCATCTTTGCGTGACCCTACAACCTTATTTGGCGCTCTCGCGGTTGATCGCCGAAATCCACTCCTTGCCGATGCGCTGCTCCATGCTTTTCTGCACCGGCGCCAGCGCGCGGCGCCACTCGGCCTGCTCCTGCACGCTGAGGGTATAGATCTGCGTCTTGCCGCTCTTGCGTATCAATTCCAGCGCCTTGTCGTTGTCGCTTTGCGCGATCGCCTTTTCAAAGGTAGTCGCTTCCTTCATGGCTTTTTCCAGCTGGCTGCGTATATCGGACGGCAAGCCGTCCCAGAATTTCTTGTTGACGATGACAGCGTAGCCCAGATAGCCGTGGTTCGATACCGTCATGTGCTTTTGCACTTCATGCATCTTTTGCGTATACATATTGGAGGGCGGGTTTTCCGTGCCGTCGACCACACCCGTCTGCAGTGCACGATACGCTTCCGAAAACGCCAGCACCTGCGGATTGGCGCCCAGCGCGCGCATCTGCGCATCGAGCACATTGGACGACTGGATGCGCATTTTCAGGCCCTTGAAATCGGCCGGGTGGTGCAGCGGGCGGTTGGCCGACATCGCCTTGAAACCATTGTCCCAGTAAGCCAGGCCGGTGATGCCTTTGGGCTCGAGCTTTTTCAGCAGGCCCTTGCCGATATCGCCTTCGGTGACGTTGTACAGCGCCGTCTTGGTGGGGAAGATATACGGCAGGTCGAAAACTTCGAATTCCTTCACGCCCAGCGGGCCGAACTTGGCCAGCGAGGGCGCCAGCATTTGCACCGCGCCCAGCTGCAGCGCTTCGAGTTCTTCCTTGTCTTTATACAGCTGGCTGTTCGGGTACAGGTCGATACGCACCTTGCCGCGCGTGGCTTTTTCGGCCAGCAGCTTGAAGCGTTCGGCGGCCTGGCCTTTCGGCGTGTCAGGCGCCACCACGTGGCTGAATTTGATGACGATGGTCGCTTGCGCCTGGGCCGGGCCAGTCGCGCCGGTACCGATCGCCAGCCAGAACAGGGCCAGCATGGATTTCATGTGCATTGCAGTCTCCGTGGCGAAAACAGATGCCTTATTATGGATCTGCGCCGATAATGTGCGAAATAATGGAACAAGACCACTGTGGTTAACCACACTGGCATTACCCCGATAACGCGCTACCCTGCGAGCCATGAAAAATCCGCCCACCTTCGCGCGCCGCCTGCAGTTTACCAGCCCCGTGCGTTGGCTGCTGCCGGTACTGCTGCTGCTGCTGTTCCTGTCCGTGCTGTTCTGGCTGCCGTGGCAGGCGCGCCAGATGGAAAGCAACGAGCGCCAGGAGCAACTGATCGCCGACACCTTGTGGGTCGAGCAGACCATCCGCTTCCAGCTGGCGCGCAACGAGGAAAGCCTGTTCAACCTGGGCAGCGATATCGCCAAGGGCGTGCTGCCGGCATCGTCGGTACATGAACGGCTGCAGCAGATGCTGCGCAACGGGCGCGAACTGCAGCGCGTAGTCTGGCTCGACACCGAAGGCAGGGTAGGCGCCTCGAGCGACCATACCCTGAGCCAGGACACCCATTTTTCACCGTTGTCGCTGACGGCCGGCGACAATGCGCGCCGCTTGCACCGGGGCCAGTACGCCCAGCCGGCGCAGCAAAGCGGCTTTCCCGACGCCCCGCCCGGCGCCATGCTGATGGATTACCACCAGCCCTTGTACAACGGCCAGCACTATATCGGCAGCCTGGTGGCGACCTACCAGGTCAGCAGCCTGCTCGATGAAATGGTGCCCTGGTGGTTTGCCCAGGACAACCAGATTTCGCTGATCGACCGCGACGACAAGGTGCTGGCGCGGCGCGCCGCCGCCGGCCCCGGCCACGGCGTGTACACCCATAAACGCGCGCTCGACGTGCCGGGCGCGAACATCACCCTGTTTACCGACAGCGTGAAAAGCCAGCCCAAGCTGCTGCCCAATCTGCTGGTTGGCTCGGTCATCGCACTGTCGCTCGGTTTGCTGTGGAGCTTGCTGGCCCTGTGGCGCCATATCTCGCGCCGCCTGACGGCAGAAGGCGCACTGCGCCAGCAGATGCTGTTTCGCACGGCGATGGAAAATTCGCTGGTCACCGGCATGCGCGCGCGCGACCTGGAAGGAAGGGTGACGTATGTGAATCCGGCGTTCTGCCAGATGGTCGGCTACAGCTCGGAAGAAATCCTCGGCCGATTGCCGCCCATGCCCTACTGGGCACCCGAGGCGATGGATGAATACCAGCAGCGCTTTGTCAAGGTGCTGGCCGGCAGTGTCACGCCGCAGTTCGAAACCCATTTCCAGCGCCCTGACGGCACCCGCGTGCCGGTGCTGATCTTCGAGGCGCCGCTGGTCGACAAGAACGGCAAGCAGACTGGCTGGATGGGTTCCGTGCTCGATATCTCGGACCGCAAGCGGGTCGAGGAACTGAACCGCCAGCAGCAGGAAAAACTGCAAACGAGCGCGCGCCTGGCCACCATGGGCGAGCTGGCGTCGATGCTGGCGCATGAACTTAACCAGCCGCTGGCGGCCATTTCCAGCTATACCACGGGCGCGCTGAACCTGATCAAGCGGGCCAGCGACAACGGCCAGCCGGTGCAGCCGAATACCCTGAAGCCGGCGCTGGAACAGGCCAGCGCGCAAGCGCAGCGGGCCGGCCAGATCATCCGCAGCGTGCACGATTTCGTGCGCAAGAGCGAGCCGCAGCGCCAGGACATCGATATCCGCTCCCTGGTTGACGGCATCCGCGCGCTGATTGACCTGCAGGCGCGCAAATTCTATGTCACCATCCAGGAAGAACTGCCGTCCGAACTGCCGCTGCTGCATGCCGATCCGGTGATGATCGAACAAGTCCTGCTGAACCTGACGCGCAACGCCATCGAAGCAATGCAGGACGCAGCGCCCGGACGGCGTATCATGCGCCTGCGCGCCAGTTACGACGCGCCGCAGGAAATGGTGACGGTAGACGTAATCGACCAGGGCCATGGCATACCGCCGGAGGTGGCCGAACGGCTGTTTTCGCCGTTCTTCTCGACCAAGGCCGAAGGCATGGGCATGGGCCTCAATATCTGCCGCACCGCCATCGAATTCCATGGCGGCGCCCTGACTTTTGGCCCGAATCCGGCCGGCGGCACCATTTTTACCTTCAGCGTGCCGGCCGTGCCGCGCGCTGCAGCGAACACCATCAACGCATAAAGACTGACCCGGAGACCCCATGCTGCATATTATCGACGACGAAGAAGTAGTGCGCGATTCCCTGTCCTGGCTGGCCGCCTCGCGCAGCATCGAGGCACGCAGCTACGCCAGCGCGCAGCAGTTCCTCGACAGCCTCGACGGCACGTTTGACGAACAGGGCGACTGCGTGCTGCTCGACGTGCGCATGCCCGACATGAACGGCATCGCCCTGTTCGACCAGCTGGTCAAGCGCGACCTGACGGCGCGCCTGCCGGTGATTTTCCTGACCGGCCACGGCGACGTGCCGATGGCGGTCGACAGCCTGAAGCGCGGCGCCTTCGATTTTTTTGAAAAGCCGTTCAACGACAACGACCTGATGGACCGCGTGCAGCAAGGCCTGGCCAACTCGCGCCAGGCCGGCGAACTGGCCGCCGTGCACGCGCGCCTGGCCACTTTGTCGACACGCGAACGCGAAGTACTGGACCTGATCCTGGCGGGCAAGATGAACAAGGTGGTGGCCGACAAACTGGGCATCAGCATGCGCACCGTCGAAGTCCACCGTGCGCATATATTCGACAAGATGCAGGTCAAAACAGCAGTAGAGCTGGCAGGGTTGCTGAAATAAAAGCCAGGGTAAATACGGTCAAGTTAGCACCCATACTCCACAAGCGCACCAGCAAAGCGGATTAAAGCCCAAGTCACCTGCACAGGCTCCCCGGGCCAAGCGGGTCCGAAAAATGTCGAGGGCAAGGCGCAGCGACGACGACAGTACGCTAGTACGGCTAGAAGCTGCAACGCAGCCATCGGCATTTTCTCGGGCTCGCGACTCCGGCCCGCCATTTTTACGTTTTTACGTTTTTACGCCATTGAACGTGCAGGACTGCTTGAGCTGATTACTCATCATGATGCTCATGATGCTCGGGCGCCCCATGCTTCCAGTAACTGGCCACATGCAAATGCTGCTTCGGCACGCCGGCGCCGATAAAATGCGTGCGCAGCCCCTGCACCTGCGCATGCTCGCACGCCACCCACACATAGCCGTCGCCCTGCTGCGGCAAGGCGATCCCGCGCAATTCTTCCAGCAATAATGCGCCCTGGCGCCCATTGCGCCCGACCCAGTGCACCTCGACCTGCGCCCGAGATTCGAGCGCCACCTGCTCGCCATCGTCCACCGTTTCAATCACGGCAATCGCGCGTGCATTGGCAGGCAGCTGTTCCAGGCGGCGGGCAATCGCCGGCAGCGCCGTCTGGTCGCCCACCAGCACATACCAGTCGAAATCAAGCGGCACCACCATCGAGCCGCGTGGGCCGCCCACGCCCAGGGTCTGGCCCGGCGACGCTTGCGCGGCCCAGGTCGATGCTGGCCCGTCGCCATGCAGCACAAAGTCGATTTCGAGCTCGCCCTTGAGTGGATCGTAACGGCGCGGCGTGTAGTTGCGCGCGACCGGACGCGCGCCTTCGGCGTACTCGATCGGATTGACACCCTTGCCCAGTACCGGCAACACCGCTTGGGTGTCACCGGGCGCGGGGAAAAACAGTTTTACGTGGTCGTCGTGCGAGGGCGACACGAAGCCTTCCAGGTCGCTGCCGGACAGGGTAATGCGGCGCATGTGCGCCGTCAGGTCTTCAGTGCGCACCACCGTCAGCACGCGCATTTTGAGTTCATGGCGCAGGCGTTCGATGGCATGCGTGCGCTGGGGAGTATTTGCTGCATCAGTCATGTTCGGTCCTTTTCTGCAGGGTTCAGTGGCCGTCGACGATGTCGTTGGCGGCTTTTTCCAGGATCGCGGCAACACGTTCCGTCTGCTCCTCGCTCCAGCTGGTTTTGTTCAGCAGCAGCGCATGCTTCAGGGTGTGCATGGCCTGGTGCAGGCGCTCGGGCAAGGCGCGGCGCGCCTGCATGCGGGCCACCATATCGAGGCGGGCGAAAATGCCGTCGACCTGGGCGCGGTTCGTATCGAGATGAGTGCGGCCCAGTTCCGTGATGGTGTACAGCTTCTTGCCGCTGCCGCTATCGGACGCCGTTACCTGGTCCTGCTCTTCCAGCAAGGTCAAGGTCGGGTAGACGGCGCCCGGGCTGGGTGCATAGGCGCCGGCGCAACGCTCTTCGATGGCCTTGATGATTTCATAGCCATGGCGCGGGCTGATCTCGATCAGCGCCAGCACGATCAATGGCAGGTCGCCGCGGCCAAACACGCGCTCGGCGCGTTCGCCGCGCCCGCCCCGGCCACCGGGGCCGCCCGGGCCCATGCCATCGCCACGTTCGCCGCCGTCGAAACCACGTGGGCCGCGGCCGTGCATTTCGATGCGTGTGTGACGATCATGATGATGGTAGTGGCCGCAATGGCCTTGTTCTGTGTGGTGTGAGTTTCTCATGTTTTCTCTTTATTAAAGATATATCGTTAGTGTGTATCGTCATTTTATAACGATATATCGATAAGTCAAGAAAAAGAAATGTAACTGTTTCAGGCAACGCCGTGCAGGGCCAGCGCCCATTCCACATGCTCACGCACCAGTTCCGACGGATGGTCGCGCCGCGACAGCAGCGCGGCGACGATATCGGGCTGGCCTTTGGCCCTGGCGGCCGCATTGCCCATGCCGACGGCCAGGTTGCGCAGCCAGCGTTCGTGGCCAATGCGGCGGATCGCGCTGCCTTCCATGCGTCGGTTGAATTCTTCTTCGGTCCAGGCAAACAGCGGGGCCATGCCGGCGCTGCCCAGATTGAGTCGCTCGTCAAAATCGGGCACCACCGCGCGCTGGGCGAACTTGTTCCACGGGCAGACGGTCTGGCAATCGTCGCAGCCATATACCTTGTTGCCGATCAGCGGGCGCATCTCGACGGGAATCGCACCCTTCAATTCGATGGTCAGGTAGGAAATGCAGCGGCGCGCGTCGAGCTGGTACGGGCCCAGGATGGCCTGGGTCGGGCACACGCTGATGCAGGCCGAGCACTGGCCGCAGTGCGGCGTTTCGGGCGCGTCGACCGGCAGCGGCACGTCGACCAGTATCTCGCCGAGGAAAAAGAAAGAGCCGCCCTGGCGGTTGATCAGCAAGGTGTGCTTGCCGCGCCAGCCCAGCCCGGCCTTGCTCGCCAGTTCAACTTCCATCACGGGTGCCGAATCGCTGAACACGCGGTAGCCGAAGTCGCCGATTTCGCCCTTGATGCGTTCGGCCAGCTGCTGCAGGCGCGAACGCATCACCTTGTGGTAGTCGCGGCCACGCGCATATACCGAGATCACGGCTGCCGACGGATCATCGTCGCGCGCCGCTTCCCGTTCGCGCCAGTCCGGGCCCAGCGCCGACGGCAGGTAATTCATGCGCACGCTGATGGCGCGCACCGTACCCGGCACCAGTTCGGCCGGGCGCGCACGCTTCATGCCGTGGCTGGCCATATATTCCATCTCGCCGTGATACCCTGCGTCCAGCCAGGCCTGCAGTGGCGCCTCCATGTGCGACAGGTCGACATCGGCGATGCGCACCTCGGCAAAACCAAGCTCGCGCCCCCATTGCTTGATGGCGCGCGCTAAGCTGACGAGATCAGCGAGATCGGTGACGGTGGCTGGCATAGGAAACTTTACGAAGTGCGGCAAGAGCGCTGGCGGTTACAATGTCTGATGCGCGCAGGCGCATGCAGCCTCCATTTTATGCGATACCGACGACTATGACCGAACACTTCAAAGCCCATCTCCACGATGAAGCCGGCACGGCCGCTCTGGGCGCCGCACTGGCGCGCGCGCTGGCGCCGGGCCTGGCGATCTATCTGCACGGCGACCTGGGCGCCGGCAAGACGGCCCTCACGCGCGCCCTGCTGCACGCGGCCGGCCATGCGGGTCACGTAAAAAGCCCCACCTATACCCTGTCCGAGCCGTACAGCGTGCAGCTCGATGGCCAGGGCGTGCAGGTGATCCATTTCGACCTGTACCGCATGGGCAGCGCCGAAGAATTCCTCGACGCCGGCTTCCGCGAAGACTTCAATGGCCATAATATCTGCATCATCGAGTGGCCGGAAAAAGCGTATCCGGTACTGCCGCCAGCCGACCTCGATATTTACCTGAACGTTGCGGGCACAGGCCGTGATGTAGAATTGCAAGCGTCTTCTGAATTGGGTCTGTCATGCCTTCATCGTCTCAAATTCGCCCCGAACCTTTGATATCGTCGCCGATCACACGGCGCACGGTACTGAAGGCCGGCGGCACCCTGCTGTTGTCCGTGTTCGCGCCGATGTCGGCGATGGCGGCGCAAATTCTCGCCGTGCGCGTCTGGCCGGCCGACGACTACACCCGCGTCACCCTGGAAAACGACAGCATCCTGAAGGCCACCCATTTCATCGTCAAGGATCCGGAACGCCTGGTGGTCGATATCGAAGGACTGGAACTCAATCCCACGCTCAAGGGCCTGGTGGCCAAGATCCAGTCGAACGACCCGTATATCAAGCAGGTGCGCGTGGGCCAGAACCGGCCCAACGTGGTGCGCCTGGTATTCGACCTGAAGGAAGAAGTACGGCCGCAGCTGTTCACCTTGCCACCGGCCGGCGCCTATAACCATCGCCTGATTTTTGACCTGTACCCGGTGCATGAACAGGACCTGATCGCGCAGATGATCGAAAAGGGCGACTGGTCCAGCGATCCGGCCAAGCCTTTGATGAACGACACGCACACGGCGCCGCCGGCGCTGCCGCTGCCTGAAAGCGGCAAGCCGCCGCTGGTGGTGGTGATACCGGGCGTGCCGGCGACGCCCGCCCTGCCAGCGATCCGCCCAGACCTGCGCCCGGAGCAGCGTCCGGAAGCGCGGCCCCAGCCGGGCCAGAAAGTGGTGCGCATGATTACGGTGGCGCTCGACCCGGGTCACGGCGGCGAAGATCCGGGCGCCAGCGGGCGCCGTGGCAGCCGCGAAAAAGACGTGGTGCTGGCAATTGCCAAGCGCCTGAAAGGCAAGCTGGAACTGCTGCCGAACATGCGCGTGATGCTCACGCGCGACGCCGACTTCTTCGTGCCGCTCGGCATGCGGGTGGAAAAAGCGCGCAAGGTGCAGGCCGACCTGTTTGTCTCGATCCACGCAGACGCCTTTGTGCAGCCGACCGCGCGCGGCTCGTCGGTATTCGTGCTGTCCGAAAAAGGCGCCTCGTCGAGTGCCGCGCGCTGGCTGGCCGACAAGGAAAACCAGGCCGACCTGATCGGCGGCGTCAATGTGGGCAACCATGACAAGGAACTGGCCAGCGTGCTGCTCGACCTGTCGACCACCGCCCAGATCAATGACAGCATGAAGCTGGGCGCGGCCGTGCTGCGTGAAATCGGCGGCATCAACCGCCTGCACAAGGGTTCTGTCGAACAGGCCGGCTTCGCCGTGCTGAAAGCGCCCGACATTCCGTCCATCCTGATCGAGACCGCCTTCATCTCCAACCCGGAAGAAGAAGCCAAGCTGACCGACAACGGCTACCAGGACCAGATGGCAGACGCCATCGTCACTGGCATCAAGAATTATTTTGCGAAAAATCCGCCACTGGCGAAAAGCCGCATGACCTGACAGGAACCCAAGCATGAGCAAGCACACATTTGGCCAGCTGCCGGCCGTAACCATACGCGCCGCCGATGGCGCACAGGCGACGGTAACGCTGTATGGCGGCCACCTGGTGTCATGGCGCGGCAGCGATGGCCGCGAACGCCTGTTCTGCAGCCGTGATTCGGCACTCGACGGCAGCCGTGCCATCCGCGGCGGCGTGCCGGTGATCTTCCCGCAGTTCGGTGCGCGCGGCAGCGGCATGCGCCATGGCTTTGCCCGCGTGGCGACCTGGCAGGAAGCAGGCAGTGGAACTGACAACGGCGCCGCCTGGGCCGAGTTCAGCCTGGACCAGCACGACCTGCAGCCGGCGATTGCCGCCGCCTGGCCGTTCGCGTTTGCCCTGCGCCTGCGCGTGACGGTGCAGGCATCCTCGCTGGAGATCGGCCTCGCCGTGCATAACACGGGCAGCCAGCCATTCCCGTTCTCGGCCGCCCTGCACAGCTATTTCGCCATCGACCAGCTGGACCAGGCCCGCATTACCGGCCTGCAGCGCGTGCGCTATTCGGAAGAGACGCCGCCGGACGCGCTGCAGGTGGAAGAGGTGCTGCAGTTTGCCGACAAGCTCGACCGCATCTATCACCTGCTGCCCGGCCCCTTGCAACTCGAATCGGGCGGCGCTACCTTGCGCCTGGCGCAGCAGGGTTTTACCGATGCCGTGATATGGAATCCGGGCGCGCAGGATGCGGCTGCCCTGCCCGACCTGGCCGATGACGAATACCCGCGTTTTGTCTGCATCGAAGCGGCCCTGATCCAGCCGGACCTGCTGGCCGCCGGCGCCCAGTGGCACGGCAGCCAGCAATTGAAGTTCAGTTCGATTCTTTGATGATGCGGCCGTTGGTAGCCTGAATCGGCCGCGCATTCAAGGGATACAGGCGACTGAACAGCGCCATCTGCGCAGCCGATGCCTGCACCGGCTGCTTCATCACCAGCCACAGCACGTTCTCGCTGCATGGCGGCTGCTCCATCGATCCCATGTAGGTGTAGTAATCGCGCCGCATCGGCAGCATTTCCATCGGGTCGAGCAATATCGACGGACTCATGGTGTCGAATTTTTCCAGCGGCAGGTTGTTCCACACGGTCTGGATGGTCGCCTGCGGCGTGCCGCGCTCGAGCATCAGCGCCAGGATGGCCTGGCGGCCTTCGGCGTCGCGGTGCACCAGGTGCACCACCATCTCATACGTCTTGCCATTGATGCGGTCACCCGACGGCCGGTGAAAATGGAACTGCTGCAGCTCGAACATGCGGTTCTGCACCGTGATGTAATTGCCGCTGCCAACGCCCACCTGTACCGTGTGGCCGTTGTCGACCACGTTGAAGGACGAGGGATGGTAGTCAAAGCTGATCTGTTCCAGTTCGACCTTCATGCCGTCGCGGATATCGATCGGCGACTGGCGGTTGCCGGTACCGCACTTGCCCCAGTCCACATTGATCTTGCTCCAGTTCGCTGGCCCGCTGTCGCCTTCGTACGACCAGTGCGTGCCGCGCGCCACAGGCGGTGGTGTTGGCACGGCTTTCGCCACCGTGGTGCGCCTGGCGCGGGCAGCAGCGCGGGCGGCCTGGGTGGCGCGCATTTCCGCCAGGCGCGCCGCGATGCGTTCGGACAGGTCGACTTCGGCCGCCTCTTCCTTGTCGCGCGCGGTGGGCGCAACGGTGACGGGCGGCTTGCCCTTGACAGATTCGGTCAGGGTTTTCATGGCGGCCGCGCGCTCCGATGCGGACGCTGGCGCCGAAGACGCGGCAGCCTTGGCGGCCGGAACCGGCGGCGTGGGGGCATCTTTGGCGCTTGCCATCGCTGCCATCACGGCCAGGCTGCAAGCTAACAGGGCGCTCGTATGTCGCATGGAAATCCAGAAAGTGAGAATACTCTCTGTTTACGGCAGGAAAGAACTAAAACTTGAATCGGCTTGGGGAGAGAGGCGAACTGCGGCAGGGGAAAACAGGATCCGGCACGCGATTGCGCCGGATCCAAGGTAGTGCATCAGGCCGAGCGGGCCGTCATTTTCTTGTACAGTTTCCAGATGCCGCCCAGCGCCACCGGCACCACGGCAGCGCCTACGCCGATCAGCACGATCAGCGTCAGGTGGTCACGTATCCATGGGATATTGCCGAAAAAGTAGCCAGCCGTCACCAGGCCAACCACCCACAGTACGGCGCCCGTGACGTTGTACATCTGGAAGCGCGTATGCGTCATGTCGGAAATGCCGGCCACGAACGGCGCGAAAGTGCGCACCACCGGCACGAAACGCGCCAGGATAATCGTCTTGCCGCCATGCTTTTCAAAAAACTCATGCGTGCGGCGCATGGCATCTTTGTTGATCCAGCGGTAATCGTGGGTAAACACCCTTTGCCCGATCGCCTCGCCTATCCAGTAATTGAGAGTATTGCCGGTAATGGCCGCCGTCACCAGCAGGGCGATCAGCAAGCCCAGGTGCATCTGGCCGGTCGCGCAAAAAGCGCCGGCGATAAACAGCAGCGTATCTCCGGGAAAGAAAAACAGCACCACCAGGCCTGTTTCACAAAAAATAATGGCAAACAGGACCGCATACACCAGCGTGCCGTACTGTTCAATCAAGATACCGAGTGTCTTGTCGACATGAACAATCATGTCGAGGAATTGCACAAAATCCATATTTTTTTCCCTAAAGGTAGCGCCGGAATCATACACCACCGGGCCTGTGCGACGGCAGTCCCGGGGCCGATATTTCATGATTAATTTTTCAGCGCCCCGGCCAGCGTGGCATGCGGTGTGACAATTTAAGGCCAGGTTAAGGAAAACCGGGGGCGCCTGCCTTGCGGCACGAAATGGCGGCGCGCTGTTGCGCCGTACTTTCCCTTCCGAAATCTTGCCTATTCGTTATACACTTTCCGCCGGGCGCAAGCCGCGCCGACCAGGAGAAACCATGCGACTGAACCACCTCAAGACACTGGCCATCGCCGCCGCCATCAGCGCGGCACTGCCACCCTTGCATGCCGCCACCATCCGTGCGCCAAGCGAACTGCCCGCCAAACAAACGGTGGCCGACGTCATCAAGGCTTCCACGCCGGCCGACTGGCGCCCGCTGGACCCAGCCAATACCTTGTACATGGATATCGCCGCCGGGCGCATCGTGATCGAACTGGCGCCCGAGTTCGCGCCGAAACACGTGGCCAATATCAAGGCGCTGGTGGCCGAGCAGTATTACGACGGCCTTGCGATCACGCGCGCGCAGGACAACTGGGTGGCGCAATGGGGCGACCCCGATGAAAAAAATCCCAAGCCCATCTTGCATGCGCAGCGCACCCTGCCAGGTGAATTCACGGTGCCCATGAAGTCCATCACCAGCTTCACGCGCCTGAAGGATGCAGACGGCTATGCACCGCAGGTGGGCCACTCGAACGGCTTTCCGTCCGCGCGCGATCCGAAAAGCGGCACTGCCTGGCTGACGCACTGCTACGCCACCGTCGGCGTGGGCCGCGACGTGGGCAGCGACAGCGGCGGCGGCACCGAACTGTATGCCGTGATCGGCCAGTCGCCACGCCACCTGGACCGCGACATCACCGTGGTCGGACGCGTCGTCTCGGGCATGCCGCTGCTGTCAACGCTGCCGCGCGGCGCGGCGCCGATGGGTTTTTATGACAGCCCGGATAAAAACGTGCCGATCAAATCCGTGCGCCTGGCCGCCAGCCTGCCACCGGAACAGCGTGTGCAGATGGAGGTCATGCGCACCGACAGCGCCGCCTACCAGGCCGTGCTGGAAGCCCAGCGCAACCGGGGCGGACCGTGGAGCAAGGTGCAGGCCGGGCATCTGGACTTGTGCAATGCGCCGATACCGGTGAGGGAAGTGGGCAAATAAACCCGAAGCCAACAGCTTGGGTCAGACCCCCTCGCCCGTTAGCGCAAGCCTCCGAGTTAGCGGCATTGAGGGTCTGACCCCGGTATAATCTACGGCATGAATGCTCCCATCACGCCCCACCGTCCGATCCAGGCCCTGCCTGACCAGCTGATTTCGCAAATCGCCGCCGGCGAGGTGGTCGAGCGGCCTTCGGCGGTGGTCAAGGAATTGCTGGAAAACGCGCTCGACTCGGGCGCCACGCAGATCACCGTGCGGCTCGAAGAAGGCGGCGTGAAACGCATCGCGATCACCGACAACGGCCGCGGCATCGACAAGGACCAGCTGCCGCTGGCCCTGGCGCGTCACGCCACCTCGAAGATCGCCTCGCTGCACGACTTGGAAAACGTGGGCACATTGGGTTTTCGCGGCGAGGCGCTGGCGTCGATTGCGTCGGTCGCGGCCGTGACCGTTACCTCGCGCACGGCCGACGCTGCCCATGCATGGGAAATTGTCGGCTCGCACAATGGCACGGTAGCGCCGTCGTCGGGCGCACAAGGCACCACGGTCGACGTGCAGGACCTGTATTTCAACACCCCCGCGCGGCGCAAATTCCTCAAATCCGAACAGACCGAGTACGGCCACTGCGCCGAAGTCGTGCGCCGCATTGCGCTGGCGCGGCCCGATGTGTCGTTCTCGCTGTCGCACAACGGCCGCACCATCGATCAATGGAATATCAGCGAACTGGCAAAGCGCAGCGCGCATATTCTCGGCAATGACTTTGCCGAAGCGCGCCTGGCAATCGACGAAACAGCGGGCAGCCTGCGCCTGCACGGCTTTGCCGGCTTGCCGACGGCGTCCAAGGCGCGCGCCGACGGCCAGTTCTTTTATGTCAACGGGCGCTTCGTGCGCGACAAGCTGCTGGTGCACGCGGTACGCATGGCCTACCAGGACGTGCTGCACGGCGACCGTTTTCCCTCGTACGTGCTGGCGCTCGACCTCGATCCCTCGCTGGTCGACGTGAATGTGCATCCGTCGAAGATCGAAGTGCGCTTCCGCGACAGCCGCTCGGTACACCAGTTCGTGTTTCACGCAGTGCAGCGCGCGCTGGCGCAGACCTCGGCCACCGCGTTTGGCAGCGTGCCGGCACCCTTGCCTGCTGCAGCCAGCCTTGGAGGCGATGCGACTGGCGCCGGAGGGCCGGGTCTGTGGCGCCGCGAGCAGACGCAGACCTCGTTTGGCGCGCAGTTCACGAATACCTTTGCACCCGCGCCCGCTGGCGGCACGCGGCCGTTTTTTGCCGAGGCGCCGGGCGTGGCACAAGACACTGCATCGTATGGTGCGCTGTTCGGCGGTGCACCGTCGCCCGTCACGCAGGTGCAGCCCTACGTCGCCTCGGCTGAAGCGATGGCGCGCGAAGAATATCCGCTCGGCTTTGCGCTGGCCCAGCTGCATGGCATTTACATCCTGGCGCAAAATACCAAGGGCCTGGTGCTGGTCGACATGCATGCAGCCCACGAACGCATCCTGTACGAACAGCTGAAAACCGCGCTGCAGGCGCAGGTATCGGGCCAGGACATGCAGGTGCAGGCATTGCTGATACCGGTGACGTTTTATGCCGACGCGATCGAAGTCTCGACCGCGAATGAAAACCAGGACACTTTGACGGCGCTGGGCTTCGATATCGCCGCCCTGTCACCCACCACCCTGGCCGTGCGCAGCGTGCCGACCCTGCTCAAGAACGCCGATGCGCAGACATTGGCGCGCGACGTGCTGCGCGACGTGCGCGAATACGGCGGCTCGCGCGTGCTGATCGAGCGCCAGAACGAACTGCTGGGCACCCTCGCCTGCCACACGGCCGTGCGCGCCAACCGCATCCTGTCGGTGCAGGAAATGAACGCCCTGCTGCGCCAGATGGAAAGCACGGAACGGGCCGATCAGTGCAACCATGGCAGGCCGACCTGGGTGCAGGTGGAAATCAGCGCACTGGACAAATTATTCCTGCGCGGGCAGTAACACCTTACAAGTATCAATATGCAAAACTCCCCTAGTCTCCCCCTGGCCGTCGCCATCATGGGCCCCACGGCCAGCGGCAAGACCGCTTGCGCGCTGGCCATCGCGCAAGCCATTCCCTCCGAGATCATCTCGGTCGATTCGGCGCTGGTCTACCGCGGCATGGATATCGGCACGGCCAAGCCGACCGCCGACGAACTGGCGGCCGTGCCGCACCACTTGATAGATATTATCGACCCGCTCGATGCCTATTCGGTGGCGCAGTTCCGCAACGACACGCTGCGCCTGGTCAGTGAGATCACGGCGCGCGGCAAATTGCCGCTGCTGGTCGGCGGCACCATGCTGTATTTCAAGGGCCTGGTCGATGGCCTCGACGACTTGCCCGGCGCCGACGCGGAACTGCGCGTCCAGCTGGCAGCAGATGCGGCCGCCATCGGCTGGCCCGCCATGCATGCGCGCCTGGCGCAGCTCGACCCACCGACTGCTGCGCGCCTGGCGCCGAACGATGCCCAGCGCATCGGCCGCGCGCTGGAAATCATCGTCCTGTCGGGCCAGCCCATGTCGGCCCTGCTGGCGCTGCGCGAAAAAACCGTGCTGCCATTCCATCTGCAGTCGTTTGCGCTGGAGCCATCGGACCGCGCCGTGCTGCACGCGCGCATCGCCGCCCGCTTCGACGCCATGCTGAAAGACGACGCGCTGCAGGGTGAAGTGGATGGACTGCGACGGCGCGGCGACCTGCACCCTGGCCTGCCCTCCATGCGCTGCGTTGGCTACCGCCAGGCCTGGGACTACCTCGACGGACGCATCGACCGCGCCACACTGCGCGAGACCGGCATTATCGCCACGCGCCAGCTGGCCAAGCGCCAGCTGACCTGGCTGCGTTCGATGCCCGACCGGCTCGTCATCGATTGCCTGAGCAACGATCCGGCCGGACAGATGCTGGCGCAGATACAGGCGCGCCTGGCATAAGCCACCACGAAAAACCCACAGATTTTTTTGCGGCCGGCATTGACAAGGAAAACGGAAGGCCGGATAATGCTCGGCTGTTGGGTGATATAGCTCAGTTGGTTAGAGCACAGCATTCATAATGCTGGGGTCGGTGGTTCAAGTCCACCTATCACCACCAAAGAACATCGATCAGGGTTTGCCCTGGTCAAAACCAGCATCCGGTCTGACCGGTCTGTTTGGTGATATAGCTCAGTTGGTTAGAGCACAGCATTCATAATGCTGGGGTCGGTGGTTCAAGTCCACCTATCACCACCAAGAATTTGCAGTATTGAAAACCCGCTTTTGCCTTGCGCAGCAGCGGGTTTTTTCATGTGCGCATGGCACGCGGTTGATCCAGTCTTCATTTGCCGTCACACTGGCGCCATCGCACCCTCGCGGCGCATTGATACGGACTTGGCCATGACTGGTGACCTGCCGTCCGACTTCGCAGCGGAACGTGAACGCCTGCTCGATCCTGCCCACGACGAGCACAAGGACATCATCGGCTACCTGCAGGATTATCCGGACCCGGCCAGCGTATCCTATCTGAAAAGCGCGATTGCCCTGAAGCGTAAGCGTAAAGCCAGCGCCGCCTAGAACCCTACGCAAAAGTCTTGCGCAAGTTGCCTGTGAAGTTTTAAATTTACCAATGGTGAGTTTTTATTTCATCATTGGTCTTCAATTGTCATTCGGAGCGCAACAATTAATATGTCGACACACAGTTTGATCTCAAAAAAACGAATTTATTCGCTCAATCCTTTTGGATCAAGGCGTGATTTCCTTATTTGGCTGTGCATCGTACTCGCAGGCAGCGGGATCGTCGCATTTGCAACATCCTTTTTTGCTGCCGACCAGGGCTCGACCATGGGCGCACTCTTCGGCGGCGGCGCAGCGGTTGTTTTCATGCGTGTAATGATGATTCCAATTATCGGTATCGCAGAAGATGGAAATCTGCGTAGCCTTAATGACAAGATGGTATCACTCGGGTACAACCAAGACTATCTGGATAGTGATGGAAGAAGAATTGTTTCGCGCAATGTACCAAGCTGGGCACGTTGGGATGCGGAGAAAATCACCATCCAGAAATCGGATAACACAACACTGATTATCATTGGCCCGCTCGCAGTGATGCGCAAGCTCTGAAGAAAACCATCTCAAAACATCCCGATAGCCAGAAAATTACGCCTGTCCTCTGAGGAAAGCTTTTTGCGTGATGCGGATTTATGCGGTGCTGGCCACCAATGAAAAACCCGCCAGTTCATCCAATGAACTGGCGGGTTTTTTAACTGAGCAGGACTAATGCTGCATCACTCCCAGGCTTCCTTGCCCGCACGAGGTTTGCCCACTGCAAGCAACGCGGCCAGCGTCAGCAGCGCTGCCAGGGTCAGGTAGTAGCCCACGTACTGCAAGCCGTAGGTGGTGCCCAGCCAGGTGGCGATATACGGCGCCAGCGAGGCGCCCAGGATGCCGGCCAGGTTGAAGGTCAGCGAGGCGCCCGTGTAGCGCACTTCCGGCGGGAACAGTTCCGACAGCATGGTGCCCAGCGGGCCGTAGGTCATGCCCATCAGGCCCAGGCCGACGGCCATGAACACGGTTACTTCCCAGGTCACGCCGGAACCGAACATGGGCGCCAGCACCAGGCCAAAGACGGCGATGGCGACCGAGACCCAGATCAGGGTGGTGCGGCGGCCACGGCGGTCGGCCAGGATGGCCGAGAACGGGATTGTCAGCGCGAAGAACAGCACGGCAAACAATTGCACGATCAGGAATTCCTTGCGCGTGAAGCCCAGCTTGGTGGTGCCCCAGCTCAGTGCAAACACCGTCATCAGGTAGAACAGCACGAAAGTGGCCAGCGCCACGATGGTGCCCAGGAACAGCATGCGGCCGTGCTGGCGGAACACGGTGGCCACCGGCAGTTTCACGCGCTCGTTCTTGTCGAGCACTTTCTGGAAGTCCGGCGTTTCCGTGATTTTCAAACGCACGTACAGGCCGACGATCACCAGCAGCGCGCTGGCCAGGAAGGGAATGCGCCAGCCGTAGCTGAAGAACTGCTCTTCGGTAAGGGTTTCGCTCAGCAGCAGGAAAATGCCGCCCGACAGGAAAAAGCCGATCGGCGCACCCAGTTGCGGGAACATGCCGTACCAGGCGCGCTTGCCCGGTGGCGCATTTTCCGTGGCCAGCAGTACCGCACCGCCCCATTCACCGCCCAGGCCCAGGCCCTGGCCGAAACGGCACAGCGCCAGCAGCAGCGGCGCCACGGTGCCGATCGCGGCATAGGTCGGCAGCAAGCCGATAACGACGGTGGAAATACCCATCGTCAGCAGGGCCGCCACCAGGGTTGCCTTGCGGCCAATGCGGTCACCGTAGTGGCCGAACACGGCCGAGCCGATCGGACGCGCAAAGAAGGCGATGGCGAAGGTGGCCAGCGACTGCAGCACCGCGGCCGACGGGTCGCCGGCGGGGAAGAACAGTTTCGGGAACACCAGCACGGCGGCGGTGGCGTAGATATAGAAGTCGAAGAACTCGATGGTGGTGCCGATCAGGCTGGCAAACAGCACTGTGCGCGGTGAATTTTTCTTGGGGGTGGTGCTCATGTTACTGCGCTCCTTGGGGAGGGTGTCTAAAGGCCATTCTCTGGATGTTTGTTCAGGCAGCAGCACGGCGCGTTGTCTCGACGCGTCGCTGGCATATCATAGCCGCGCGCGGTCACGTTTGCTGCGTATTTGCTACTTATTTGCCACGCAATGTGCAAACAAAAACAACGGTCGTGCGCAATCCGGTGATCCGGGGCACGGCAGGAAGGGCGTCAGGGGATGAGGACGTGTGTCAGCGCCCGGCGATTGCCAGGCATTTCCGTACCAGACCTGCGCTGGGCATCGCGGCATCGGTCATTTGTGGTGAAGCCTTGCCTGCGGCCGCCCGCGGTGGGGCTGGCCGTGATGATCGCGCCAGCATCTTTCGAGGGATGCGCTTGATCTTGCTGTATGGTTTCATGATACGCGTAGTGGTGCACTGCGGCAAGAAAGTTGTTTGGGGTCAGACCCTCAAGGACGCGAACTCGGCGGCTTGCGCCAGCGCTCGCGCGGGTCTGCCCCCAGCTATCGCTTGCTTACACGTCAATCAGCGCCAACACCTGCCCGATCTCGCGGCTGTCGAGCGGGCGCACCAGGCGCGCCACTTCCTGGCCATCCTTCAAAAAAACCAGGGTCGGCCACAGCTTGACCTTGAACGAGCGGCCCAGCGCGCGGCCGCTGCCGTCTTCCACGCGCAAGTGCGGCACCTCGGGATGCTGTTCGAGGGCGGCTGCCAGCGGCGCATCGGTGGCGCGGCAGTGGCCGCACCAGCCGGTGCCGAACTCCAGCACGGCAGCGCCCGGCAAGGCGTCGATCTCGGCGCGCGTGGGCTGGGCCACGGCATAGGTTTTGTTTATCATCGCTGTCTCCTTGAACAAAGCCTGCACGATGACTATGCATCGGTCACTCTGGCGGCGCGGTGCGGCAGGCCGCTTTTACACCACCTTCAGGCGCAGTTCGCCCAGGCCCGTGATGGCGCCAACCAGCTCATCGCCGCGCTGCACGGCCGCCACGCCGGCCGGCGTGCCAGTGTAGATCAGGTCGCCCGGCTGCAAAGTAAAATACGTCGACAGGTCGGCGATGGTTTCGGCCACGTTCCAGATCAGTTTGTCGATGGTGCTGCTCTGGCGCACGCCACCATTGACGTGCAGGGTGATGGCGGCGCTGCCGATCTCGCCGGCCTGGGCGGCTGGGGTGATGGCACCGATCGGCGCCGAGTGTTCAAAGGCCTTGCCCGTATCCCACGGACGGCCCAGTTTTTTTGCCGCACCCTGCACATCTCGGCGCGTCATGTCCAGGCCGATCGCATAACCCCAGACATATTCCATTGCCTGCTCTACGGAAATGTCCTTGCCGCCCTTGCCAATCGCCACCACCAGTTCCATCTCGTGCTGGAAGTCTTCGGTTTGGGCCGGATACGGCAGTTCGCCGGTGGCGCCAGCGGCTACCGGCAGCACGGCGTCGGCCGGCTTCATGAAAAAGAACGGCGCCTCGCGGCCGGTGTGGCCCATTTCCTTGGCGTGATCGACATAGTTGCGGCCCACGCAATAGATGCGATGAACGGGAAACAGCGCGTCCTGGCCAACGACGGGAACGGCGGCCTGCACGGGTGCGGCGAAAACATACGACATGGTCCCTCCTGGAAGTGGGTAAAAAAATGGCAGCCCTCACGCTGCCATTTCCTGAATGCCTATTCTACGACGTTTGCCTTATTTCAGCAGGCCCGAACGGCCCGGGTCCGGCATGCGGATGGCGACGATAAACGAGATCAGGCACATGATGGTGACGTACCAGTAAAAATACTCTTCCACGTGCCATGCCTTGAACTGCAGCGCCACGTATTCGGCCGAACCGCCGAACATGGCGTTGGCGACCGCGTACGACAAGCCGACACCCAGCGCACGCACTTCGACCGGGAACATCTCGGCCTTGATCAGGCCGCTGATCGAGGTATAGAAGCTGATAATGGCCAGCGCGACGATGATCAGGCCAAACGCCGCGTACGGGCTGGAAATGTCTTTCAGGGCATGCATGATCGGCAGCACGCACAGGGTGGCCAGGCCGCCGAAGAACAGCATCGAGGTACGGCGGCCGATGCGGTCCGACAAGGCGCCGAACACCGGCTGCAGAATCATGTAGACCAGCAAGGCGCAGGTCATCACGGCGCTGGCCGTCTTGGTATCCATGCCGGCCGTGTTGACCAGGTATTTCTGCATATAGGTGGTAAAGGTGTAGAACACCAGCGAGCCGCCGGCCGTAAAGCCCAGCACGGTGATAAACGCGCGCTTGTGCTTGAGCAAGCCGCGCAGGCTGCCGGCGTCCTTGTCCTTGCGCTCGCTGGCGGTGGTGGTTTCGGTCAAGGACTTGCGCAGGTTCAGCGACACCAGTGCGGCCAGCGCACCGAACACGAACGGGATGCGCCAGCCCCATGCACGCAGTTCTTCCAGGGTCAACAATTGCTGCAGCACCACCAGCACCAACAGCGCCAGCAACTGGCCACCTATCAGGGTGACGTACTGGAACGAGGCGAAAAAGCCGCGCTTGCCGGACTCCGACACTTCGCTCATGTAGGTAGCGCTGGTGCCGTATTCGCCGCCGACCGACAGGCCCTGGAACAAGCGCGCCACCAGCAGCAGGAACGGCGCAAACGCGCCGATGGTGTCATAAGTGGGCATGACGGCGATCATCAGCGAGCCGCCGCACATCATCAGCACGGAAATCATCATCGACTGGCGGCGGCCGTATTTGTCGGCAATGCGGCCGAACAGCCAGCCGCCGACCGGACGCATCAGGAAACCGGCGGCAAAGATGCCGGCCGTTTGCAGCAGTTGCGTGGTCGGGTTACCGGAAGGGAAAAAGGCATGCGAAAAGTACAGCGCGCAGAACGAGTAAATGTAGAAATCGAACCATTCCACCAGGTTGCCGGAAGAGGCGCCGATAATCGCCTTGATGCGCTGCTGCGAGGTCAGCTGCGCAATGTCATTTGCTGTGTCATGTGTCATATGAGTCTTCTTATTCGTGTAAAAAAGCCAACGCCAACCCAGGTTTTGGGGGCAGGTTTTGCATCATACGCGCTGGAAACGCGCCGCGCGGCAGCCGGACATACGCATAAATACGTAGGCCGGGGCACGCCATCAGACGCGTTCCAGCACCAACGCGATACCCTGGCCGACGCCGATGCACATGGTGCACAGCGCGTAGCGGCCACCGGTGCGGTGCAACTGGTTGACAGCCGTCATGGCCAGCCGCGCGCCGGAAGCGCCCAGCGGATGGCCCAGCGCAATCGCGCCGCCGTTCGGATTGACGCGGGGGTCATCGTCGCGCACGCCGAGCTGGCGCAGCACGGCCAGGCCCTGGGCGGCAAACGCTTCGTTCAGTTCAATCACGTCGAAGTCGGCCATGCTCAAACCGGTCATCGCCAGCACTTTCACGGTGGCGGGCGCCGGACCGATGCCCATGATGCGCGGCGCCACGCCAGCCGTGGCCATCGCCACCACGCGCGCGCGCGGGGTCAAGCCATGGCGGGCGGCGTTCGCTTCGTCGGCCAGCAGCAGGGCCACGGCGCCGTCATTGACGCCGGAAGCATTGCCGGCCGTCACAGTGCCGTCAGCGCGCACCACGGGTTTCAGTTTGGCCAGGGTTTCCAGGGTGGTGGCGCGCGGGTGCTCGTCGCGGCTGACGATAATCGGGTCGCCCTTCTTTTGGGCGATGGTAACGGGGCAGATTTCACTGTCGAACACGCCGGCCTGCTGCGCGGCCAGCGCCTTGGTTTGACTCGCCAGCGCCATCAGGTCCTGATCAAGCCTGCTGATGCCAAATTCGGCGGCCACGTTTTCCGCCGTTTCCGGCATCGAATCGACACCGTATTGCGCCTTCATCAGGGGGTTGATGAAACGCCAGCCGATGGTGGTGTCTTCCATTTTCATGGCGCGCGAAAACGCGCTGTCGGCCTTGCCCATCACAAATGGCGCGCGGCTCATGCTTTCCACGCCGCCGGCGATCATCAGGCCCGCTTCGCCGCTCTTGATAAAGCGCGCGGCGCTGCCGACCGCATCGAGGCCCGAGCCGCACAAGCGGTTCAGGGTGGCGCCAGGCACCGTGATCGGCAAGCCGGCCAGCAAGGCCACCATGCGCGCGACGTTGCGATTGTCTTCGCCGGCCTGGTTGGCGCTGCCGTACAGCACGTCGGTGACGGCCTCCCAGTCGACGTTCGGGTTGCGCGCCATCAGGGCGCGGATCGGCACGGCGCCCAGGTCATCGGCACGCACGCCGGAAAGTGCTCCGCCGTAGCGGCCAAAGGCGGTGCGCTGGGTGTCACAAATAAAAGCTGCTGTCATGTTACTTTCCTCCAAGAAAGGGTAATGCAAAATCAGCGGGCGTCAGCCAGTGTGACCGGTGTCAAGGCCTGCAATTGTTCAAAGCTCAGGCCATCAACCAGGTCGATCACGGCCGCGCCCTGCGGCCCCAGATCGATCACGGCCAGATCGCTGTAGATGCGGCTGACGCAGCCGACACCGGTCAGCGGATAAGTGCAGGCTTGCACCAGCTTGCTGTCACCGGCCTTGGTCAGCAATTCCATCATGACCCAGGTTTTTTTTGCGCCGATGGCCAGATCCATGGCGCCGCCGACGGCCGGAATCGCATCCGGCGCACCCGTATGCCAGTTGGCCAGGTCACCGGTGGCGGACACCTGGAAAGCACCGAGCACGCAGATGTCGAGGTGGCCGCCGCGCATCATGGCAAAGCTGTCGGCATGGTGAAAATAGCTGCCGCCGGGCAGCAAGGTGACGGGCTGCTTGCCCGCATTGATCAGGTCGTAGTCTTCTGCGCCGGGTGCGGGCGCCGGGCCCATGCCGATCACGCCGTTTTCGCTGTGCAAAATAATCTCGGCGCCGGCTGGCAGATGGTTGGCAACCAGGGTCGGCAAGCCGATACCGAGGTTGACCACGGATCCTTCATGGATGTCGGCCGCCACGCGGGCCGCCATCTGGTCTCGATTCCATTTGTTCATGCTGGTCTCCTCAGGAAGCGTTGAAGCCGGCCGGGCCGGTGGCGGTGCGCGGCACTTGCACAATGCGCTGCACGAACAGGCCCGGCGTGATCACATGTTCGGGGTCGATAGCGCCCAGCTCAAACACTTCGTGCACGGAAGCGATGCTGACCCTGGCGGCCATGGCCATGATCGGGCCGAAATTGCGCGCCGTCTTGCGGTAGGTAAGGTTGCCCCAGCGGTCGCCCTGTTCGGCCTTGATCAGCGCGAAGTCGGCGTGGATCGGCGACTCGAACACATACATGCGGCCATCGATCTCGCGCGTTTCCTTGCCCTTGGCCAGCTCGGTGCCATAGCCGGTGGGCGTAAAAAAACCGCCGATACCAGCGCCAGCGGCGCGTATGCGCTCGGCCAGATTACCCTGTGGCACCAATTCGAGTTCCAGCTTGCCGGCGCGGTACAGGCCGTCGAACACATGGGAATCGACCTGGCGCGGAAACGAGCAGATGATCTTGCGCACTTGCCCGTTTTTCAGCAGCGCCGCCAGGCCTGTGTCGCCATTGCCCGCATTGTTGTTGACGATCACCAGGTCGCGTGCGCCCTGGGCGATCAGGCCGTCGATCAGCTCGGCCGGCTGGCCGGCCCCGCCGAAGCCGCCAATCATGACGGTGGCGCCATCGTGGATATCGGCCAGTGCCTCCGACACGCTGGTACGCAGTTTATCGATCATGCGGTGCCTCCTTGTTTTGATTCCTCAAACTTTGTTCGCTAAACGAACAAGTATTCGTATTTAGAACTTATTCGTGAGAATATGCCTGTTCACTGCGCTTGTCAATTTGCCGTTTGCACCAAAGCCATGGCTATAATTGCCACCTTGATCAACTGGAATGCCCATGAACCAGCACAGCCCTCCCCTTCCCGCCACAGAAGAAAGTCCGCGTCCCGGCGACAGTTATGTGCAATCGTTCGCGCGCGGACTGGCCGTGCTGCGCAGCTTTGGCTTTGATGCTCCACAGCAGACTCTCTCCGAAGTGGCGGAACGGGCGCAGCTGACGAGGGCCGGCGCGCGGCGCATCCTGCTGACCTTGCTGCAACTCGGTTATGTGGAAGCCGATGGCAGGCTGTTTCGATTGACGCCCAAGGTGCTCGACCTCGGCTACGCCTATCTGTCGTCGTTGCCGATCTGGACCCAGGCCCAGCCGCTGCTGGAAGAATTGATGCAGGTGCTGCGCCAGTCGTGCTCGGCCACCGTGCTCGACGGCGACGATATCGTCTACGTGGTGCGGCTGTCGGCGCACCGCACCATGTCGATCAACCTGGGCATCGGCAGCCGCCTGCCCGCCTACTGCACCTCGATGGGAAGAGTATTGCTGTCAAGCCTGGCGCCGGATGCGCTGCGCGCGCGGCTGTCGAAGATGGCCTTGCTGCAACTCACACCGGCAACGAAAGTCGATATCGAGGTATTGATGGACGAGATAGCCCAGGTGCGGCGCCAGGGCTGGTGCCTGGTACAGGAGGAACTGGAACAGGGATTGATCGCGCTGGCCGCGCCGGTGCTTGATCGCAGCGGCAAGATCGTCGCGGCGATCAATGTCAGCGGCCAGACGGCGGGGCCGTCGGTGGCGCATTTGATGGAACACAGCTTGCCGAAACTGCTGGAGACGGCAAGCCGGGTCAGTGCCTTGGTACGCGTGCAGCAATAGTTATTTTTTAAACTTGGCGCACGGATCGGGCCGCGGCTGTGCCGGCATGGTCTGTGTCAGGTCGAAGGCGCCCGGATAGCTGCTGCCCGGCTCCAGGTAGCCGATGGTGCGCACGTTCAGCTCCGGGTCGGCCAGTTTCAGCCAGCGCGGCACGCCGATGTCCTTGCGCACATGGCCATTGCCGGCGAACAGCACCACGCCGCGCGGCGCCTGGTCGCGGATCACCTTGGCCATCCAGATATCGCGCGCCACCTGGGCGTCGACCATGCCGCCTATCATCATGTCGGGCAGCATGCCACAATGGCCGTCCTGGATTTCCTTTTTTTGCGCGGCCAGTATGTCGGCCGGCACCGGTGCAGACAGGTAGGTGCTGATCATGGCCGGTGTCATCGACGATTTCACGCCGTCGCGCACGGTGCGCGAGGCGTCGACACGCGACAGGTTGGCGGCGATCAGCGGTAACTGGTAGCTGATGACGAGGTCAAGCACGGGGCGGTACAAGCTCCAGTCCCAGCGCGGCTGCTCCATCACGCGGATAATGCATTCGGGGTCGGCGCAGTCGCGCGCCGCGCGCGTCAGCAGGGGCTGGGTTTCGCGGTCGAACTGTTCCATAACAATTGCCGGGCGCCAGCCGGCGGCGACCCGGCGCTGCAGTTCCTCGAAGCGCAAACGGTGGCCTTGCGCATTGTCGTGCACTTCGCCCAGCAGCAGCACCTGCGGATTGGGCAGCTTGTCGGCCACCGGCACGGGCGCCGGTGGTGGCGACTTTTTCAGCAAGCCACCGCAGGCGGCCAGCGCCAGCACGCCGCACAGCACGGTGGTGCGCGTGGCTGCGCGGAAAATCACGGTCTTCATGGTCAGTAGTTCCTGGAATGGCGATGCGCCAGATTGTACCGTCTCAGGCGGTGGTGCGAGCAGCTTTGCGGCGTTCCAGTGCTTCGAAGATCAGCATGCCCACCAGCATGGCGGCGACAAACATCCATGCTTGCGGCACCAGCGCCAGCAGCGACACCAGCGCCGGCCCCGGACAAAAGCCGGCGATGCCCCAACCGGCACCAAAGGCCAGGCTGCCCAGCAGCAAGCGGCGGTCGATGGTTTGCGCGGCGGGCAGTTGCATGCTGTCGCCCAGCAGGGCCGTACGGCGACGCCGCGCCAGCCAGAAGGCGGGCGTGGCCACCAAAATGGCGCCAAGCATGACCAGCGCCAGCGAGGGGTCCCAGTTGCCGGCCAGGTCCAGGAAACCGAGCACTTTGGCAGGATTGCTCATGCCTGACATGAATAAGCCGATACCAAACACCAGGCCGCTCAACAGGGAAAATAACAGTCTCATGATTCAGCCCAGCGCATGGCGCAGCAGATACACGGTGACAAAACCGGCCGCCATGAAAGTGGCGGTGGCCGCCAGCGAGCGCGGCGACCCGCGCGACAGGCCGCACACGCCGTGGCCGCTGGTGCAGCCGGCGCCATAACGCACGCCCAGTTCGACCAACAGGCCCGCCAACGTCAAGGCCGGCGTGCCGGCGGCGATCTGCGCTTCTGGCAGTGCATGGAACAGCAGGTACAACAAAGGGCTGGCCAGTAAACCAGCCAAAAAGGCCAGGCGCCAGGCCACGTCACCGGTGCGCGGACGCAGCAGGCCGCCGACGATGCCGCTGATGCCGGCAATGCGGCCATTGAACAGAATCAGCATGGCGGCGGCCAGGCCGATCAGCATGCCGCCGGCCAGGGAAGTCCATGGCGTAAACGCGTGCCAGGCGATCTGCATGGATCAATCCGCCTCGTCGTTGAACACGGGCTGCGGCGGGCAAAATTGCGCGTACAACACCTGCAACACCGCCATCACGGGGGTGCTGGCGACACGGTAATAAATTTGCTTGCCGTCGCGGCGGGTAGCGACCAGCATCTCTTCGCGCAACACGCCGAGCTGCTGCGACAGGGTCGGCTGGCCGATGCCGGTCTTCTGCTCAAGGTCGCTGACGCAATGCTCGCCAAGCGACAACTGGCACAGCAGCATCAAGCGGTCGGCATTGCCCATCGCCTTCAGCAGCGAACTGGCCTTGCAGGCGGACGCGCGCATGGCGTCGAAATTCAATTGCATGGATGTATCAGGTGCTTGCAGCGTTTCCATTATGCCTCCCACAGGCTTCGGTCTTTCATCAACAATATACTAATCGATATATTGTTTTCGTGCTGCAGGCGCGCCCAAAAACAGGGTGGCGCTGACGATGGCACCAGCGGGAGTGCTGGAACAGTCAGGCTGCCGTTGCCGATCCGTTCAGCAAGCCATCGATTTTTTGCATGGTGGCCCAGTTGCGCGAGGTCACGCCGTCGCCCAGCAGCAAGCCGAGCGCGGCCACCACCTTGCTGGCCAGCACGCCATCGGGGCACCAGGCATACGCGGCCCAGC
Source organism: Janthinobacterium longum (assembly GCF_051380735.1). NCBI lineage: Bacteria > Pseudomonadati > Pseudomonadota > Betaproteobacteria > Burkholderiales > Oxalobacteraceae > Janthinobacterium > Janthinobacterium longum. The sequence goes on along the minus strand of NZ_JBNYXQ010000004.1, from coordinate 318,875 downwards.
TGCCGACGGCCAGTGCTTCCGGTTGCCAGGGCTGGCCCAGCAGCGGCGCCAGGCGCGCGGTGTCGGCCGGCCTGTTCAGTACCAGCGCCAGCAGCCGCGCAGGGTCATAGCCTGGCGCCAGCGTGTTTTGCGCCATCAGTTCGGCAAACTGGCTGGCCGACAATACCGTCACCCGCGCGGCCACGCCCAGTTTCAGCACCAGCGCTTCCTCGATGCGGGTGGCCGAGGTGGCCGGCGGCACGCTGCCGGCCTGAAACACGGCATTGCCGCTGTTGAGGACGGTACGCACGTCGCCGTAGCCCAGGTCGGCCAGCAGCTTGCGCAGGTCGGCCATCGCCACGCGCTTGGCGCGGCCGACGTTTATGCCGCGCAGCAATGCTACCTGCCGATTATTCTCTTCCATTGCCATACCCCTCTCCTTTGCTGTGCGCCAACGGCGTCACGCGGGGCATGCGTACCAAAAAGGTAGCACCCTGGCCCAGCGTGCTGCTGACCGTGATGGTGCCGCCAAATTGCTTGGCAATCAAGTTGAACACGATATTCAAACCGAGGCCGGTGCCGCCCTGGCCGCGCCGGGTAGTAACAAACGGGTCGAACACGCGGTCGAGCATGTCGGGAGCGATGCCGCGGCCATTGTCACGCACCTGCAGGGCGATCCATTGCGCCCTGGCGTCCGGTTGCCCCTCTTCGCAGCGCACGCCGATATGGATGGTGCCGGCCGTGTCGGGGTCGAACGCGTGTTCGACGCAGTTGAGAACCAGGTTGGTCAGCACCTGCGCCAGCGCGCCGGGGTAGCTGTCGAACTCGATGCCGGACGGGCAGTCGATAATGACTTCGCTGCGGGTCTTTTTCAAGGTCGGCTGCAGGCTGTCCATCACTTCGACGATATACGCGCGCAACTCGAACGCGCGCCTCGCTTCGCTGACCTGGTCGACGGCGATCTGCTTGAAGCTGTGGATCAGGTGCGCGGCGCGGTAGGCGTTGTTCATGATCAGGCGCGAACTTTCGCCAGCCGTTTCCAGGTAGCGCACGATATCAGTCTTCCTGATATTGCCGGCAGCGACCGCAGCGCTGATGTTATCGGTCGCATCCTTCAGCACCGAGGCACTGGTCAGCGCGATGCCGACCGGCGTATTGATTTCATGCGCCACGCCGGCCACCAGGCTGCCCAGCGAGGCCAGCCGTTCGGACTGCAGCAAGGATTCCTGGGTGCGGCGCAAATCGAGCATGGCCTGCGCCGTCTCCTGCTGCGAGCGGCGCGCCGCGTCTTCCGCCTGGCGCGTGCGCTCGATGATCGATTGCAGCTTGCGCTGCACCGCATTGAAGCCACGGATCACGTCGCCCAGTTCGTCGCGCCGGCTTTCCGGCAATTCCTCGACCTCGTCGCTGCCGCGCGTTGCGAGGTCAAACAGGCCATCGCGCAACTGGCGCAGCGGTCCGAAGATGATGCGCAGGCTCAGGCCCAGCGCTGCCACCAGGATCACGTCGAGCAGCAGCACTTCGAGCACCTTGCGCAACACCTCGCTGCGCAGCGCCGCATCGATCTGCTCGCGACTGAAATTGACCACCACCTTGCCGACGATTACCGGCGTGCCGCCACTGGCGGCGGCCACCGCGTCGCGAAACACCAGCGGCGCCTCGATTGCCGTGCCACCCAGCGCGCCGTCGCTGACCAGGGGCGCCAGCGCACCGCTAGCGTCGCGCATTGCGCCGGCAAACAGCCCCACCGAAGCGTCATAGACGCGGATGCCGACCAGTTCTGGCGGCAACATTTCGGCCGCGACAATGCTGTCGACCTTGGTCTTGTCGAGGTCCCACAGGGCCGATGGCAAGCTGGTCTGCAAGCGCGTCAGCACGCCGCTGCGCAAGCGGGTACTGCCGGCTTCAAGTTCCTTGCTGAGAGTATATTGGGTATAGCTGCCGGAAATGCCAAGCACCAGGGTCACGATCACGATGAAAAGCAAGGTCAGCCGGACTTGGATACGTACCATCGAACAACACTCCCAGGGCCAGGTCTGGCGGCCCGCGACGCGGGCATGGAGACGTCAGATACCGTGAAATGTACGGTATGGTTTGCGGATTGGCAAGAATAAGCAGGATTTACAGCAAGCGCGCCCAAGCGTGGCATGAATGCGGCATCACCCTGGCCGCAAACGGTTAATTGCGCAACGGCAATGGTAATATTGTGCATCACAGGAGGAATCATCATGGCGGTCGCGCATCAATATTTACCCTTGGACCAGGTCCGTGCGGGCATGACCTTGTCCGATGTGCTACTCGATGCACACGGGCAAGTCTTGCTGCCGCAAGGCGCGGTCCTGACGGAGAACATGCTGTCACTGATGCCGCGCCACGGCATCGACATGCTGCCGATCACCGCACCCGGCATGTCGCCGGAAGAGCAGGCACGGCAGCAGGAAGCCCATCGCGCGCGGCTGGACTATCTGTTCCGCAAGTATGACCCCGACCTTCCCGACGATGCGGCCACCAGCATTCTGCACAGCTATGTCAGCAGCTACCGCCTGGGAGCACAGGCATGAACCCCGGCCAGGCCCGGCTGACGGCCGACGATATCGTGGCCCACCTCGACGACCTGCCGTCGCTGCCGGTCGTGGTGATGGAGTTGCTCAACAGCATAGACCAGGAAGACATCGATATTTCCGTGCTGGCGAAAAAAGTGTCGTACGACCAGGCACTGACAGCCAAGACACTGCGCCTGGCGAACTCGTCGCAGTACGGCCTGCAGGTCAAGGCAACCACCATCCAGCAGGCGATCACCTACCTGGGCTTCCAGACCACGCGCAGCCTGATCATGTCGGCGGCGATTACCGGCTGTTTTCCGGAAGGGCGCTGCGCGGGTTTTGACGACAAGGAGTTCTGGCGCCACTCGGTGGCCACGGCCGCCTGCGCCAAGGTACTGGCGCGGCAAATCCGCTTCAACCAGGATTACGCGTTTACGGCGGGGCTGTTGCACAATATCGGCCGCCTGGTACTGGTATCGAGTTTTCCGGAACACTATGCGCAAGTGATCGCCTGGCGCGCCGAACACGATTGCACCATGCTCGAGGCCGAGCGCACGGTATTGGGCGTGGACCATGTACAGGCGGGCGTGGCGCTGGCCGAGCGCTGGAATTTTTCCGACACCATGCGCCTGGCAATCGGCAACTACCCGACGCCGGAAGCGCCGGGTGCCGGTTTCCTGGCCGCGCTGATCCATGTTGCCAATGCCATCGTCTGCGCGCTGGACCTGGCACAGGCGGGCGACGACATGGTGCCGCACGTGTCGCTGGTGGCGTGGAACGCGCTGGACCTGTCGGAAGAAACGTATTTGCAACTATTCCGCGAAATCGAGCTGCGCTATGACGAAATCACGGCAGCCTTGCTGAGTCAGGCGGGCTGATCAATACCAGCGACGCAAACGCAAACGGCTCGCGCCGCAAGGCGAAAGCCGTTATCCGTACTGCAGCTACCCACGCTGCCAGTTTGCCGCCTGCAGCGATGCAGGCGGCAAGCTCAGCGCCAGGGGCCCATCTCAGTGATGCGCGTAATTCGATTCTTTCGCATCACCGCGCTCTTCCGCTTTTGGACGGCCCTGGGCGTCCGACAGGCGGTACTTGGTGCGGCGGTCGCCCATCAGGTCGCGCAGGTCGCGGATGCTCATGCCCGTCACTTCGTGCATGCGGATCAGCAGCGAGGCGCCGACCGGCAAGCGGTGGTGGCGGATCTTGCTGATGACCGGTGGCGCGACCTCCAGCAGGCGCGACAAGGCTGCATCGTTTTTCAGCTGCATCTTGCTGAGCAAAATATCGAGCAGGTGGTTGGGGTTGTAGCTTTCTTGAGATGCCAGTGCATGATGTGCCATGATTTTTCCTCGTCTGGTGAATGTTGAAAATAATGCCGATCTGAACTTAAGGCTGGCTTAGAGTGCTTCAAAAGAACGCGCCCTAACCTTTCCCTCCCCTCAATCTCCTACACTCGATTATTCGAATGACTTGCATATACGGCAATATACTAGTTCAAACCGCCAGCAATCGCGCGCAGCGCAACCTTCGCGATTGTTAAATATCAATCAAGCGGCTGGTTGCCTTTGCAACGATGCCATTTCAACACATTAGGATGCGAACCGGCCGCACACTAGGCTTTGCAGCAACTTGTTACAAATCAATGGTGATGCACGGCAATGGTTGCCTTTGCACCTGATGGCAGCACGCCGCCAGGGGCAAGCGCGCCATGGCCCGGCGCCGCGATATACGTTAAACTACCGCCTTACCGCATGCTGGGCTCCGCATGGCCCGGCCTTCGCCCGCTTTGCGCAGCATCCATCCCGCACCCATTACCGCTAAAGCGCCCGACCCCATGCAGAAAAAAGTATTCATTAAAACCTTCGGCTGCCAGATGAACGAGTACGACTCGGACAAAATGGCCGACGTACTGGGCGCCTCCGATGGCCTGGTGCGTACCGACACGCCGGAAGACGCCGACGTGATCCTGCTCAATACCTGCTCGGTGCGCGAAAAGGCGCAGGAAAAAGTGTTTTCCGACCTGGGCCGGCTGCGCGAACTGAAGCTGGCCAACCCCAAGCTGCTGATCGGCGTGGGCGGCTGCGTCGCCTCGCAGGAAGGCGACGCCATCGTCAAGCGCGCGCCGTATGTCGACCTGGTGTTCGGCCCGCAAACCCTGCACCGCCTGCCGCAGATGATGGAACTGCGCCGCTCCAGTGGCGCCGCGCAGGTCGATATCAGCTTTCCGGAAATTGAAAAATTCGACCATCTGCCGCCGGCCAAGGTCGACGGCGCCTCGGCGTTTGTCTCGATCATGGAAGGCTGCAGCAAATACTGCAGCTACTGCGTGGTACCGTACACGCGCGGCGAGGAAGTATCGCGCCGCTTCGAAGACGTGCTGACGGAAGTGGCGGGCCTGGCCGCGCAGGGCGTCAAGGAAATCACCCTGCTGGGCCAGAATGTCAACGCTTACCGCGGCGTGATGGAAGGCGGCGAGATTGCCGACTTCGCGCTGCTGCTCGAATACGTGGCCGACATTCCCGGCATCGAGCGCATGCGCTTTGTCACCAGCCACCCGAAGGAATTCACGCAGCGCCTGATCGAAGCCTACGCAAAAATCCCGCAGCTGGTCGATCACCTGTACCTGCCGGCCCAGCACGGCTCCGACAAGATCCTCGGCGCCATGAAGCGCGGCTACACGGGCCTGGAATACAAGTCCATCATCCGCCGCATCCGCGCCGTGCGCCCGAACATGGCGATTTCGTCGGACTTCATCGTCGGCTTTCCCGGCGAGACGCAAGCTGACTTTGACGCCATGATGAAACTGATCGCCGATGTCGGCTTCGACAACAGCTACAGCTTTATCTTCAGCAAGCGCCCCGGCACGCCAGCGGCCAGCCTGGAAGACGACACGCCGCATGAAGTCAAGCTGGCGCGCCTGCAGCAGCTGCAGGCGGCCATCGACGCCAACACGCGCAAGTACAGCCTGGCCATGGTCGGCACGGTGCAGACCATCCTGGTCGAAGGACGCTCGAAAAAAGACACTGATGCGAGCGAACTGCAAGGCCGCACCGAGAACAACCGCGTAGTCAATTTCGACGCCGGCCCCGATGGTCTGCATCTGATCGGCCAACTGGTCGAGGTGCGCATCACCGAGAGCCATTCCTACACCCTGCGCGGCGAACTTGTCGCCGGCGCCACCGCATTGAAAAGAGCCAGTTGAAAACCAAAGCCCCGATCCAGCCGCACTACTTCATTCCCGAGCCACTCGACAATACGCGCCTAGCGCATTTGTGCGGGCCGCTCGATGAAAACCTGCGCCAGATTTCCGCCGCCCTCGACGTGACGATCTTCCGCCGCGGCGAAAAATTCATCGTCGGCGGCAGCAACGCCGGGCGCGCCGTGGAAATCCTGGAACAGTTCTACGCCATCGCCAACAAGGTCGTGCCGCTGGAAGAAGTGCAGCTGGCCCTGGTGGAACAGCGCGCCGGCCTGTCGGCCGCGTCCGAACACCACGCGCACCAGGGCGACGCGCCCGCCGCCACTTTTGTCGAACCCGATATCGCCAGCCCGGTGCTGAAAACGCGGCGCAGCGACCTGCGCGGCCGTACCCCGCACCAGATCGCCTACCTGCGCAGCATCCTCGAACACGACATCAGCTTTGGCGTCGGCCCGGCCGGCACCGGCAAGACCTACCTGGCCGTCGCCTGCGCGGTCGACGCGCTCGAACGCGACGCCGTCAAGCGCATCATTCTGACGCGCCCGGCCGTCGAAGCGGGCGAACGCCTGGGTTTCCTGCCGGGCGACCTGGCGCAAAAGGTCGATCCTTACCTGCGCCCGCTGTACGACGCCCTGTACGACTTGCTGGGCTTTGACCGCACGCAAAAGCTGTTCGAAAAACAGGTGATCGAGATCGCGCCGCTGGCCTATATGCGCGGACGCACGCTGAACCACGCCTTCGTGATACTCGACGAGGCGCAGAACACCACAGTCGAACAGATGAAGATGTTTTTGACCCGCATCGGCTTTGGCAGCAAGGCCGTGGTGACGGGCGACGTGACCCAGGTCGACTTGCAGAAGAGCCAGAAAAGCGGCCTGATCGACGCCGTGCAAGTCTTGCGCGACGTACGCGGCATCGGCTTCACGCAATTTAACAGTACCGACGTGGTACGCCACCCGCTGGTGGCGCGCATCGTCGACGCCTATGAAACGGCGCAGGCAGCCGATACTGACGCCGCCATCGTCCCCCTATTGAAACCAGCAGCGGCCAAAAATGTCCGAAAAAAATAAACTGTCCCTGTCCGTGCAATACCCGGACACCCGCCTGGCCACCGTGATCACGCGGCCGAAAATCCGCCGCTGGGTGCAGGCGGCCCTGCTGGCACCGGCCGAACTGACGATACGCTTTGTCGATGCGCAAGAAGGCCGTACCCTGAACCGCGACTACCGCGAAAAAGACTACGCCACCAATGTGCTGACGTTTGCCTACAACGAAGGCGACGAATTTTCCAACAGCGTTGCCGACGACGAGCCGACCCGCGCAGACATCATCCTGTGCACCGACGTGCTGGAAAAAGAAGCGCAAGAGCAGCACAAAAGCGTGGAAGAACACACCGCCCACCTGATCGTGCACGGCGTGCTGCATGCCCAGGGCTACGATCACATGGATGACGAAGAAGCGACCGAAATGGAAGCTCTGGAAACGGACATTCTGGGCAAGCTGGGTATCGCCGATCCATACAAGGCATAACAAGAAATAAAGGAACGCACTATGGCCACCTGGGCACTGGACGCCTTCGGCAACGACTACGCCATGGACTGGGCGCAGGACCTGCAGGAATACAAGACGCTGGAACTGCTCGAGACCACGCTCGACAATGTTATCGACAGCACCGAAGAAGAACTCGAAGCGCCCTACGCCGCCGAAGCGCTGGCCGCGCTGGAGGTGATCGCACGCTTGCTGGGCAAGCCGGGCGAAAAAGATCCGTCCACCGAAGAAGTCGATGAGTGGGTCAGCTCCTGCAAGAAGAGGATCACGCCACAACTGCTGGACAAGGCGCGCCTGGCCTTCGAGCGGATTGTGTCGGAATCGTCGGAGCTGCGCCAGCTGTGGCAGGAAAGCGAACATTTCGAAGACTGGCAGGCCGACGTGGCGGCCTTGCGCCTGCGCGTGCTGGGTTCAGCCAGCTGAAACGTCGGCAATAAGCGTAGTAAATTCACATCAAAAGCGCGGAATATCGGTAGTTGCCCGCTTTTGGTGTATCCTATACCCCTGCACAACAACGGCTCACGCCTCCTATGCCCGAGCATCCTAGTGGCGTCAGAACTGACGTCAAGCCCCACCGGTCACTGTTTGAACGCCTGACCGCACTTATTTCCCCCGAGCCAGAGAACCGTGCAGAATTGCTCGAAGTTCTACACGATGCGCACGAACGCAAGCTGATCGACGCCGACGCCTTGTCGATGATCGAAGGCGTGTTCCAGGTGTCGGATCTCTGCGCGCGCGACATCATGATTCCCCGCTCGCAAATGGATGTCATCGACATCAGCAAGCCGATCGAGGAATGGATGCCGGAAGTCCTGTCGACCGCCCACTCGCGCTTTCCCGCGATCGAGGGCGAACGCGACAAAGTCATCGGCATCCTGCTGGCGAAAGACCTGCTGCGCTACTACGCGGAAGAGTCCTTCGACGTGCGCGAGATGCTGCGTCCCGCCATTTTCATCCCAGAATCGAAACGCCTGAATGTGCTGCTGCGCGACTTCCGCGCCAACCACAATCACATGGCCATCGTGGTCGATGAATACAGCGGTGTGGCCGGCCTGATCACCATCGAAGACGTGCTCGAACAGATCGTCGGCGATATCGAGGACGAATACGACTTCGACGAAGCAGAAGACAATATTTTTTCGCTCAAGGAAGGCCAGTTCGGCCCACGCTGGCGCGTCAAGGCGCTGACCGAGATCGCCCAGTTCAACCACCAACTCGGCTGCCGCCTGCCATCTGAGGATGTCGATACCATCGGCGGCCTGGTCTCCAAGCATTTGGGCCGCATGGCGCACAAGGGCGATATCTTCGACCTGGGCGACTTGCGCTTCGAAGTACTGCGCGCCGACGCACGCCAGGTGCATGTGCTGCTGGTCGAGCGCCTGCCCGACGTGCCCGAACTGGAACTCTGACATGCGCGTGCTGTAAATGCGTTTCAGACGCGTTGATCCCAACGCCCCTCCCAAGCCGCCCCGCAGCACGCTCTCGCGCATGGTGATTGCCGCCATCGCCGGTGCGGCGGCGGTGCTGGCCTTCGCCCCTTTCGGCTACTGGCCGCTGCAAATCATCAGCCTGGCCGTGCTGTTCTACCAGGTGCTGCGCGCCGCCGACATCAAAAGCAGCGCGCGCATCGGCTGGGCTTACAGCTTCGGCTGGTGCTGCGCCGGCACCCACTGGCTGTATATCTCGATGCACCGCTATGGCGACATGGCAGCGCCGGTCGCCGCCATCGCGGTAGCGCTGCTGGCGCTGCTGATGGGCATCTACGTGGCGCTGGCGATGGGCGCGGCTGCCTGGCTGCGCCGGCGCTGGGTCTTGTCGCTGCCCACCATGACCTTATTGGTCTTGCCTTCCTTGTGGAGCCTGTTCGAATGGACGCGCGGCTGGCTGTTTACGGGCTTCCCGTGGCTGGCCACCGGCTATGCCCACAATGCCAGCCCCTTGGGCGGCTTCGCACCGGTCATCGGTTCGTATGGATTGGGCTGGCTGGCGGCGCTGTCGGCCGGCGCCCTGCTGCTGCTGACGCATCCGCTGCCACGCACGCGCTGGATCGCACTTGGCGGCGTGCTGGCCCTGTATGGCGCCGGCATCGGCCTGCGGCATGTCGACTGGACGCATGCGGTAGGCCGCCCGATCACGGTGCGCCTGTTACAGGGCAATGTGCCGCAGCAGCAAAAATTCGACCCAGCTTTCGTGCTGGGCGCCCTGCAGATGTACCGGCAGGCGATCACCAGTGCGCCGGCCGACCTGATCGCCACGCCGGAAACGGCCGTCACGGTGCTGCCGCAGCAGCTGCCGAATGGCTACCTGGAAGGCCTGGGTGCGTACGCGCAGCAGACCGGCAGCACGCTGCTGGTCGGCATGCCGGTGCTCGACGAAGAACGCCGCTTTTATAACGCCGCCGTCGGCATCACGCCCAATGCAACGCCGGGACCGTATTATCAATACCGCAAACATCATCTGGTGCCGTTCGGCGAATTCGTGCCCCCTGGCCTGCATTGGTTTGTCGCCATGATGGCCATTCCCCTGGGCGACATGGGCCGCGGCGCGCGCGTGCAGCCGCCCTTGCAGGTGCGCGACCAGTTGGTGCTGCCGAATATCTGCTACGAAGACCTGTTTGGCGAAGAGATCGCCGGCCAGCTTGCCAATGCCCACCGCCATGGCAAGCAATCGGCCTCGGTCTTGCTGAACATCTCGAACCTGGCCTGGTTTGGCGACTCGATCGCGATAGACCAGCATTTGCAGATCTCGCAGATGCGCAGCCTGGAAACAGGCCGGCCGATGTTGCGTGCGACCAATACCGGCGCCACGGCCGTGATCGACGGCAAGGGCAAGGTGCTGCAACTGCTGCCACCGGCGCAGCAAGGCACGCTGGCAGCCACGGTGCAGGGCATGGGCGGCATGACGCCGTATATCGTGTACGGCAACAAACTGCTGCTGGCCCTGAACGCGCTGGCCTTGCTCGCCGCCTTCCTGCCGGGCTACCGCGCCCGCAAGGCTGGCGCAAAGGCGAATTGACACAAGAGTCACAGTAGCGTCATAAAACCCGCTAAAATTAGCAAAACCCTGGCCCTGATGCCTGCCTGCCTTGCAGCGCAGCCATCCGGGCTTCAAGCAAACCTTAACAAAGCGCAGCCTGTCGCGCGGCGAACTCATACGATGCTCACATTTCAACAAATTATCCTGACCTTGCAAACCTATTGGGACAAGCAGGGTTGCGCCCTGCTCCAACCCTACGACATGGAAGTCGGCGCTGGTACTTTTCACACCGGCACCTTCCTGCGCGCGATCGGTCCGGAACCCTGGCGCGCCGCGTATGTGCAGCCGTCGCGCCGCCCGAAAGATGGCCGCTATGGCGAAAACCCGAACCGCATGCAGCACTACTACCAGTACCAGGTGGTGCTGAAACCTGCGCCGGAAAACATTCTCGACCTGTATCTGGGTTCGCTGGCGGCACTGGGCCTGGACCTGAAACAGAATGACGTGCGTTTCGTCGAAGACGACTGGGAAAGCCCGACCCTGGGCGCCTGGGGCCTGGGCTGGGAAGTCTGGCTGAACGGTATGGAAGTGACGCAGTTCACTTACTTCCAGCAAGTGGGCGGCCTCGATTGCAAGCCGGTGCTGGGCGAAATTACCTACGGCATCGAACGCCTGGCGATGTATTTGCAGGGCGTGGAAAACGTCTACGACCTGGTCTGGACCGAGTGGGAAGAGAATGGCACCACCAAGAAGCTGATCTATGGCGACGTATTCCATCAAAACGAAGTGGAACAGTCGACCTACAACTTCGAGCACGCCAATACCGAGCTGCTGTTCGAACAGTTCGGCAACTACGAGGCAGAAGCCAAGCGCCTGATCGAACTGCAACTGACCTTGCCGGCCTACGAAAAAATCATGAAGGCCTCGCACAGCTTCAATATGCTCGATGCGCGCGGCGCCATCTCGGTGACCGAACGCGCCGCCTATATCGGCCGCGTGCGCACCTTGTCGCGCCTGGTCGCCCAGGCCTATTACGATTCGCGCGAACGCCTCGGCTTCCCGATGTTGCCAGCACAAGAACAAGCCGCCCCAGCTGCCTAATTTGACGCCGTACCAGACAAGAACACCATGAACCAAACACTGCTTATCGAACTGCTGACCGAAGAACTGCCGCCGAAAGCGCTGGCCAAGCTGGGCGCCGCTTTTGCCGCCGGCATCGTCAACGGCCTCAAATCGCGCGACTTCCTGGAAGACGACAGCGTCGCCACCAGCTACGCCTCGCCACGCCGCCTGGCCGTCTCCATTACCAATGTACGCGAAGTGTCGCCAGACAAATCGATCCGCGAAAAAGTGCTGCCCGTCTCGGTGGCGCTCGATGCGAACGGCAACGGTACCGCGCCGCTGGCCAAGAAACTGGCCGCGCTGGGCTTTCCCGACCTGACGGTGGCGGACCTGGAACGCGCCGCCGACGGCAAGGCCGAGAGCTTTTTCTACACGCATACGGCTCCGGGCAGCCTGCTGGCCACTGGCGCGCAAGCGGCCTTGACCGAATCGTGCGCCAAGCTGCCGATTCCAAAACTGATGAGCTACCAGCGCCCCGACGGCAGCACCGTGCAATTCGTGCGCCCGGCGCATAGCCTGATCGCCCTGCACGGCATCAATGTACTGCCATTGACCCTGCTGGGCCTGAGCGCCGGGCGCGAAACGCTGGGTCACCGCTTCCTGACGAATGGCGAGGCTATCACCATCAAGCACGCGGAAAACTATGCCGCCAGCCTGATCCTCGACGCCAGCGTAATCGCCAGCGTGGAAGAGCGCAAGGCCACCATCCGCGCCCAGTTGCTGGAAAAAGCCGGTGCCGACCAGGTGCTGATGCCCGAGTCGCTGCTCGATGAAGTCACTGCCCTGGTCGAATGGCCGGTGGTCTACGAGTGCCACTTCGAGGAAGAATTCCTGGCCGTGCCGCAGGAGTGCCTGATTCTCACCATGCAAACGAACCAGAAATACTTTGCGCTGACCGACAGCGAAGGCAAGCTGCGCTCGCGCTTTCTGATCGTCTCGAACATCGCCACCGACACGCCGCAACACATTATCGGCGGCAACGAGCGCGTGGTGCGCCCACGCCTGTCGGATGCCAAGTTCTTCTTCGAGCAGGACAAAAAGAAAACCCTGGAGTCGCGTTTGCCACTGCTGGCCAATGTGGTGTATCACAACAAGCTGGGCACGCAGGCTGCGCGCACAGAGCGCGTCACGGCAATCGCTGGCGCAATCGCTGCCAAGCTCGGTGGCGACGTGGAACTGGCAAAACGTGGCGCCCTGCTGGCCAAGGCCGATCTGCTGACCGACATGGTGGGCGAATTCCCCGAGCTGCAAGGCATCATGGGCACGTATTACGCGCGCCATGACGGCGAGCCGGAAGAAGTGGCGCTGGCCGCCTCGGAACACTACCAGCCGCGCTTTGCCGGGGACGCGCTGCCGTCGACCGCCACCGGCACCGCCGTGGCGCTGGCCGACAAGCTTGAAACCCTGGTCGGCATCTGGTCAATTGGCCTGGCGCCAACCGGCGACAAGGACCCGTTCGCGCTGCGCCGCCATGCGCTGGGCGTACTGCGCATGCTGCTGGAAAAACGTTTGCCGCTGTCGATCCAGGGCCTGCTGGGCGACGCTGCCGCGCAATTTGCGGCCATCCCCGGCTTCAAGGACCCGGTGGCGGATGTCACTGTCTTCATACTGGAACGCCTGCGCGGCATCCTGCGCGAGCGCGGTTTTTCGCCCAACGAGATCGAAGCGGTGGTGGCGCAAAATCCGGATCGCCTTGACGATATCGTGCAGCGCCTGGAAGCGGTGCAGGCGTTCGCCGCGCTGCCGGAAAGCGCCTCGCTGGCCAGCGCCAACAAGCGCATCACGAATATCCTGAAAAAGAACGAAGAAGCGCTCAAGCTGGTTGCCGACAGTGGCGTCAGCGTGGCGCTGCTGCAGGACGAAGCCGAGAAAAAACTGGCCGCCGCCGTCTCGCGCGTGCAGCCGGAAGTCGATGCGGCGTTTGCCAGGGGCGACTTCACGGGCACCCTGCAAACGCTGGCGCAGCTGCGTGACGATGTCGACGGCTTTTTCAACGACGTGATGGTGATGGCCGAGGATGTCGCCCTGCGCAACAATCGCCTGGCCCTGCTGTCCTCCTTGCATGGCATGATGAACCGCGTGGCCGACATTTCCAAGCTGGCGGCATAATGGGCGCGCCGGCGATGAAACTGATCATCCTCGACCGTGATGGTGTCATCAATCATGACTCGCCGGACTTTATCAAGTCGCCGGCCGAATGGCTGCCGATACCCGGTTCGCTCGAAGCGATCGCCCGCCTGAACCAGGCCGGTTACCGCGTGGTGATCGCCTCGAACCAGTCCGGTATCGCGCGCGAGTACTTCGACATGTCGGTGCTGAACGCAATACACCAGAAGATGCACACGCTGGCGCAGCAGGTCGGCGCCGATATCGACGCCATCTTCTTTTGCCCGCATGCGGGCGCCGACAATTGCGACTGCCGCAAGCCCAAGCCGGGCATGTTCCATGAAATCTCGCAGCGCTACAACACCAGCCTGAAAGGCGTGCCGACCGTCGGCGACTCGCTGCGCGACCTGCAGGCCGGCTTTATCAGCGGCTGCGCGCCCTACCTGGTCCTGACCGGCAAGGGCACAAGCACCAATGAAACCGGCGGACTGCCACCCGGCACCCAGGTTTTTGCCGACCTGGCGGCCGTAGTCAGCCACCTGCTCAAGGCGCCGGCTGGCGCCGCGCCATCGCCCACCGTGGCATTCAGTATTTAATCCGGAGAACCGCTTGCGTACTATTTCCCTGTTCCTCAGGTCACTGCTGTTCATGGTCATCATGATCGTGGCCACCATCGTCTGGGCCTGCGCGTGCTTTTTTGCCGCGCCATTCAGTTATAACAAGCGCTACTGGTTCACGTCGCGCTGGAACGTGTTCATCATCTGGTGCGCCAAAGTCATTTGCGGCATCCGTTATGAGGTCAAGGGCGCCGAGAACTTCCCCGACGCGCCGGCCATCGTGCTGTCGAAACACCAGTCGGCCTGGGAAACCATCTTCCTGCTGCCCAGCCTGCCTCGCCCGCTGGTGTATGTATTCAAGAAAGAGATCCTGTACATTCCGTTTTTCGGCTGGGCCATGGCGCTGCTGCGCATGATCCCGATCGACCGCAAGCAGGGCAAGCACGCCTTCAAAAGCGTGGTCGCGCATGGCAAACGCCGCCTCGCAGATGGTCAATGGATTATCATGTTCCCCGAAGGCACCCGCATCCCGGTCGGCCAGACAGGCAAGTACAAGAGCGGTGGCACGCGTCTGGCGATTGCCACCGGAGCAGTGGTGGTGCCGATCGCCCATAACTCGGGCGAGTGCTGGCCCAAGCAGTCATTTCTCAAGCGGCCGGGAGTGATCACGGTCTCGATAGGCAAACCGATTTCGCCGGAAGGGCAAACCCCGGACAGCATGATGCAACAGGTGGAAAATTGGATAGAATCAGAAATGCGCGTCATTTCGCCTCACGCCTACAACGCTGGCTAGACGGCATCAGCGCGGTCATCCAGGAGCCGACACTGCGTGAGCAGATGAAGACCATCAGGGTCGGCGACCAGCAACTGGATCTGTTCGCGCATGACGTCTCGACCAGCACGCCCCCGGTGGCGCGCCCGATGGCGCCGCCGGTGCTTCCCGTGGCCCCCCCCATCGTGGCCGATGTGCCGCCCGCTGCCGTCCCGCCCCTTGTCGTCCCGGCATTGCCGCCCCTGCCTTCCCCGCCCCGTTCCGCCGACGGCCCGCCGCTGCGCCAGCTGCAGCTCGGCCCCCACCTGCTGGAATTCGCCCTGCGCCGCTCGACGCGCCGCTCGATCGGCTTCATGATCGACGACAATGGCCTGCGCGTGACCGCACCGAAGCGCGTGACCCTGGCCGAAATCGACAACGCGATACGCGCCAAACAGGGCTGGATCATCTCGAAATTGCAGGAGCGGGGCGAGCGCAAGGTGCAGCGCCAGCAGCGCCCCCCGGTGGTGTGGAGCGACGGCGCCGTGCTGCCCTACCTGGGCGGCGAAATCACCCTGCGCCTGCACCAGGCGCCGCGCCACCGCGCCAGCTTCCAGCGCGACAGCGGCGAATTGCACGTGTGGGTCACACCGACCGGCACCGAGCAACAGTTGAAGGAAAAAGTGAAAGCCTGGTTCCAGCACGAGGCGCGCCAGCTGTTCGAAGAACGGCTTGACCTGTACGCGGCAAAACTGGGCGTACGCTACGATTCATTGTCGCTGTCGTCGGCCGGCACGCGCTGGGGCAGTTGTACCGTACAGAGAAAAATCCGCCTGAACTGGCGCTTGATCCACTTCGCCCTGCCGCTGGTCGACTACGTGGTGGCGCACGAACTGTCGCACCTGCTGGAAATGAACCACAGCCCGCGTTTCTGGGCCACCGTCGAATCGATCTATCCCGATTACGATGGCGCCAAGCAGGCCTTGCGCAAGCGCTCGCAGGAGCTGCCGGTATTATTCAATTAAATTAACGATCTGATCGCCGCGATCGTGCGCGGCGTAGCGCCACGGTGCTGCGCCGCAAACGCCAGCGCCTTTGCGCCCATTGCAGCCAGGCGTGGACCATCCTGCATCAGCGACGCGGCCTGCGCCATCAGTGCATCGGCATCCGCCACCAGCACCGCGCCGCCGGCCTCGATCGCCTGCTCGGTTACCAGCGCAAAATTGAAGGTGTGCGCGCCGATAAGCACCGGTTTGCCCAGCGCTGCCGGCTCAATCAGGTTTTGCCCGCCGAGCGGCAGCAAACTGCCGCCGACAAAAGCGCAGTCGCAGGCCGCGTAGTACGCAAACATTTCGCCCATCGTATCACCGAGCAGCACTTGCGTGGCTGGCGCCACAACGGCGCCAGCTGCGAGGCTTGAGCGGCGCTGCAGCCCCAGACCGCGCGACGCCACCAGCTTTTCCACTTCGTCGAAACGCTGCGGATGGCGCGGCACCAGCAGCAGCAAGGTCGCAGGCGGCAATCTGGCGCGGGCAAATGCATCGAGTATCAGTTCTTCTTCACCTTCGCGCGTGCTGGCGCACAGCAGCACGGGACGCTGGCCGATAGCTGCACGCAGCCAGGCGCCGGTAGCCAGCGCCGCTTCCGGCACCACCACGTCGAACTTGATGCTGCCGGTAACCACCACCTCTTGCACACCGAGCTGGCGCACGCGCGCGGCGTCGTCCGGCGTTTGCGCAGCCACCAGCGTAATGGCGCGTGCAGCCTCAAGTATCAACTGGCCCAGGCGCTGCGCCTTCTTCAGCGAACGCTGCGACAGGCGCGCATTGGCCAGCACCACCGGCACCTGGTGGCGCCGGCATTGGTGGATCAGGTTGGGCCACACTTCGGTTTCCATCAGGATGCAGATGCGCGGCGAAAAATGGCGGATAAAGCGCGCCGGCATGGCACCGGTGTCATACGGCAGATAGCTTTGCACCAGCCGCGCGCCATGTCTGGCGAACAGTGCGCGGCCGGTGGCGCGGCCGGTCGGGGTCATATGGGTCAGCACGATGCGGCAGCTTGGCCAATCGGCCAGCAGGGCATCAACCAGCGGTTCGGCCGCGCGCGTTTCGCCGACCGAGACGGCGTGCAGCCAGATGGTCATCGGTACGGCCGCAGGTTTGCTGCCGTACCAGCCCAGGCGCTCGCCCCAGTGCTGGCGGTAGCCAGGTTCCTGGCGCCCGCGCAGCCACAGGCGCGCCAGCACCAGCGGCAGGGCCAGCCACCAGGCCAGGGTATAGAGTAGTCGCATGAATAAACCTTGCCGTCAGTCGGCCAGCAGCAGCCTGGCCGCAGCCAGCACTTCGGGCACCCCGGGCGGGCTGCCCTGGTCACCCAGGTTGATAATGTTGTTCGACCAGTTGCCCTCGGTTTTCCACAGCGGCGAATCGGCGTAGATTTCCACCGTCGGGCGCACGAATGCGGCGGCGATATGAGTCAGGCCGGTGTCGACGCCGATCACCAGCGCCGCATGGCGCGCCAGCAAGGTGGCGTCCGCCATCGACAGTTTCGGCAGCACGCGCGCGTTCGGCAGGCTGGCCGCCAGCACGTCGGCTTCCAGCTTTTCCCTGGGTGAACCCCAGGGCAGCAGAATGGTCATCGGTGCCAGGGCCTGACCCAGGGCGATCCAGTTTTCCGGCGCCCATTTCTTGGCGTCACGCGCGGTGCCGTGAAAATACACGGCATATGGCGCCTGGCCCATCCAGTCGGGGCGTGGTTCGCTGGCCGATACCGCGGGCAGGCCGAAATCGGCTGGCGTGTCGACGGTATAGCCGAGTGCGGCGGCGGCGACCAGCCGGCCGCGCGCTACCGCATGGGTGCGCGGATCGAGGGGTATGCTTTTGGTATGAAAGATACGCGAAATGCCTTCGTAGCCCGAGCCTTCGCTGCCATTGGCCAGGCCCACTTTCTGGCCGCCGGGCGCCAGGCGTGCCGCGCCCATGATGATGCCGGTCTTCAGCAAACCCTGGGTGTCGAACACATAATCGTAGCGGGTCTGGCGCAGGGTGCGCAAGAAGGCGACGATTTCGGCGCGCGTCTCCTTCTTGCCCAGACTTTTGCGCCAGCGCCGCAGCGCGAACGGAAAGATGGTGCCGACGCGCGGATTCAAACGTACCAGGCTCGTATAACCCTCCTCCACCACCCAGTCGATGGTGGCATCGGGATAATGGCGGGCGATGTCGGCCACCATCGGCAGGTTGTGCAGCACGTCGCCCAGCGAAGAGACGCGCACCAGCAATATCTTCAAGGGCTGTCGTGCGCCCACCTGGCCCGCCACGAACCTAGAACGGCAGGACCGCGTCAGGCTTGGCAGCCAGGATCACGCTCTTGAACTGGCCCTGGATGCGCGCCAGCGCTTCCGGCGTTTCCGCTTCAAAGCGCATCACTATCACCGGCGTGGTGTTCGACGAACGCGCCAGGCCGAAGCCGTCCGCGTATTCCACGCGCAGGCCGTCGATGGTGATGATCTGCTCATTGCCCGGGAAAACGGCATCGCGGCGCAACATGTCCATCAGCGCGACGTTCTCGCCTTCCTTCAGTTCCAGGTGCAGCTCTGGCGTGCTGTCCGATTGCGGCAGCGAGTTCAGCAATGCCGATGGATCGCTTTCGCGGGTCAGGATTTCCAGCAGGCGCGCGCCCGAGTACAGGCCGTCGTCGAAACCGTACCAGCGGTCCTTGAAGAAGATATGGCCGCTCATTTCGCCACCCAGCGGGGCGCCGGTTTCGCGCAGCTTGGCTTTCACCAGCGAGTGGCCGGTCTTGTACATCAGTGGCACGCCGCCATGCTTGGTGATGTAAGGCGCCAGGTGGCGCGTGCATTTCACGTCGTACAGAATCTGCTCGCCCGGATGGCGCGTCAGCACGTCGGCGGCGAACAGCATCATCTGGCGATCCGGATAGATGATCTGGCCATCCTTGGTGACCACGCCCAGGCGGTCGCCGTCACCGTCAAAGGCGATGCCGATTTCAGCGTCGCTCTCGGCCAGGCAGCGTATCAGGTCCTGCAGGTTTTCAGGGTGGGCCGGATCCGGATGGTGGTTCGGGAAATTGCCATCGACTTCGCAGAACAGTTCGATCACCTCGCAACCCATGCCACGGAACAGGTCACCGGCGAATGCGCCGGCCACGCCATTGCCGCAATCGACGGCGATCTTGATCGGGCGCGCCAGTTTCACGTCGCCCAGGATGCGGTCGATATAAGCCGAACGGATGTCATGCGTGGTGTAGCTGCCAGGAGTGGCGCTGGCGCTGCCGTCATGGTCAACGATGCTCTGGTACAACGACAGGATGGCTTCGCCATGGATCGCTTCGCCGGCCAGTACCATCTTGAAGCCGTTGTAGTCGGGCGGATTGTGGCTGCCGGTGACCATGATGCCCGACTTCGTGTCGAGCACATTGGTACCGAAGTACACCATCGGCGTGGCAACCACGCCCAGGTCGATCACGTCGACGCCGGCCGCTTGCAGGCCCTGCGCCAGCGCTGCGGCCAGTTCCGGGCCGGACAAGCGGCCGTCACGGCCGATCACCACCCGCTGTTCGCCCTTGGCCAATGCGGCCTGGCCAAAAGCCTGTCCGATCTTCCTGGCCACGCTGGCGTCGAGGGTTTTATCGATGATGCCGCGAATATCGTAAGCTTTGAAAATCGTTTTTGACAGAGGGAGCATGGTCTGAGCGTAGGGGAAGGTAAAAGTGGAAGACATGGTACAGCGGACTTGCCACTGCGCCAATAGTAAACCGAATTATACCCGCAGCAGATCGATCGACTTGCCCGATTCGAGCCAGTGCCTGACCCACAGTGGCTGGCGGCCGCGGCCGGTCCATTGCTCGCTGGAATTATCGGGATTGCGGAACTTTACCGCGACCTTGCCCACCACGCGCGGGTGCAGGCCATCCTGGATCAGCTGTTTCAGCGGAATGCCCGCCTGCTGTGCGATCGCCATGATCTGTTCGCGCGCCTTGTTCAAGTCATCGCGTTCACGATGACTGACTTCTTGCTGGACCTTTTGCGCCAGATTGCGTAATTCGGCCACGGTCAATGTCGATAAATTCATGCTTTACTTTCTGGAAAATGAATATGCGCTACAAAAAACCCATGGAATATACACCGATTCATGAAAACACATTAACTCTTCTTGCACATAATCATCCAGCGCGGCGATTTGAAACGAATAATACGCAGATATAACCAGATATAAGTGGCAATAAATATCAGGGAACAGCAAATCAACAGCCCGCTATGGCGCCACAATAGCGTTGCGGGTATCACCGCCATCAATGAAAACAGCCACAAATATGGCGATGTGAGGGAATTGCGGCGCATCAGCGCGCGCGCTTCCTTGCGGCCCACCGTCCATCGCACGATACGGCGGAAAATCAGGCTATGCAAATGTATGCCATCTGGCATGACTGGAGATTTACCTTGAATGAAGGCACGGCGGTAGGCGGAAAACAGGGTTTCAAAAGCGGGGTAGATCAACAGCAATACGGCATACCAGGTCGATACTTCCGGATTGCGCATGACCAGCAGCAAAGTCAGTTCACCGAGCATGAAACCGATGAAATAGGCGCCGCCATCGCCGAGGAAGATCAGGCCAACCGGATAGTTCCAGATCAGGAAACCGGTGATCGCGCCTGCCACCAGCAGGGCGGTGACCAGGATAAACGAATCGTTGACCTGCAAGGCTACATACGCCAGTGATAACAGCATGCAAATCGACACTACGCTGGCCAGGCCATTGAAGCCATCGATGATATTGATGGCATTGGCGATACCGGCCACGGCCAGCACAGTGATCGGCAAGCTGAGCCAGATAAACGGGATGGCCCAGCTGGAAGACAGCCAATCGATGCGCACAATGCGCGCATCGATCAGAAAATACGCCAGCAAGGCACCCGCCATGGTCAGCAGCAAGCGACCGATGGGGCTGACCTTGCCCGTGAAATCCTCGACTATGCCACCGGCAAAGGCAATTGCCGAGCACAGCAGCAGAGCGATCATCCAGTAAGCCATGTCCGGCAGGCGCCAGATCGAGACCATGGCGCTCAGCATCACGGCCAGGAAAATCGACAAGCCGCCGATACGCGCCACCAGATGCGAATGCACTTTTTGTACGCCCTGGAAATCCGAATCAAGCGCGGACTTATGCAATTGCACCTGTTTTATGATCAACAGTGTCAATAAGGCAGATGCAACAAAGCTCACGATGAAAGAAAACATTTTTTATCAATAAAAGATCGGGTTTGCCAGCTGACGCAACGTTCTAACCATCACAATGAATACCGCCCGGCAGATATTCACCCGGTGTCGCCAAACAGCCATCGAGAGCGCGCAATTGTTTTTTCATGCAGGGCCATGCGGCACGTCAGATATTTTTAATTTATCAATTCGGTGACGCGCAGGGGCATAGCGCGAGCGATAGTAGCAATGCATCCCATGATTGCTAACACTATTTACCATTTGATACATAGGTGCTAGCTTTTTTGACAAGCCGAACCGTGCCTGCCTCGACATCGTTTGACAATTATCAAGTGCCCAGGTTGGCGGATGGCATTTCAGGCATGATGTGACGCACGCAAATATCGTCTGGTACGATCACGCACTGATAGCCACCATCGACCACCGCATCCCATGAAAACTTACTTTATCGGCGACCTGCAGGGCTGCCACGATCAGACACTGGACTTGCTGGCGCGCATAGCGGACACCGCAAACGGGCCTTACCGCCTGCTGTTTGCCGGCGACCTGATCAACCGTGGCCCCGATTCGCTGGCGACCTTGCGGCTGGTCTATTCACTGGCGCAACAGGGCCTGGCCAATAGCGTGCTGGGCAATCACGACCTGCACTTGCTGGCTGTCGTCAACGGCATCCGGCCCGAACACGCTTCCGACACATTGGGAGATATCCTTGAAGCACCCGACCGTGACGAGCTGATTGACTGGCTACGCCACCGTCCGCTGGCACTGCGCCACGACGGCCATCTGCTGGTGCACGCGGGCCTGCTGCCGCAATGGAGCGTGGAAAAGGCTTTGCTGCTGGCCGATGAAGTGTCCGCCATGCTGTCGGGCGGCGGCTGGATCGATTTCCTGCGCAGCATGTACGGCAACGAACCGGCCATCTGGAGCGACGACCTGCGCGGCGCCGACCGCCTGCGCTGCATTGTCAACGCCATGACACGGCTGCGTTTTTGTACCGAAGAGGGCCGCATGGACTTCAAGATGAAGGAAAGCGGCAGCGCACCAAAGGGCTCCGGCCTGATGCCGTGGTTCGACGTTCCCGGCAGGCAAAGCGCCGGCCAGACGGTGGTATTTGGCCATTGGTCGGCGCTGGGTTTGATGCTGAAGCCCCGTTTGATCGGCCTCGATAGCGGCTGCGTATGGGGCGGCAAATTGTCCGCTGTCTGCCTGGAAGACCGCACCTTGATCCAGGTCGACTGCCCGGCCTTCCGGCAACCGGCCGGCAAAGCCGCCAAATAAAGCCCAGGCTTGATACCGGCCAGCTGGCGCGCCGGCTGCAGCTCAGGCAGCAGGTGAAGTTTCCGGATTGATCCCGAGGGTAGCGGCGACGGCGGCATGCGCCACCAGCGCCACTTCGCGCCGGTGCGCACCGACCGTGGAGATCGGCGCCAGGCACGCCAGGCGCGCGACGACGGGTTTGCCACCGAGGATGCGCACCATGCTATACGCGAACGTCATGTCGCCGATAAAGTCGACGGCATCGTGCGGCACGCCCGCCGCATCCACGTAGGATACGGCAAACGGCTGCACCGGCACTTGCGCATCGATCGCCGCTTCCAACAGATTGGCGTGAAATGGCAGCAGCTGCCCTTGCGCGGCCGTGGTGCCTTCAGGGAATACGCCGATCCGTTCACCTTGCTGCAATTTGTCGACCAGACCCTGGAAGATCTTGCGCAAGTCGCGCTTGTTGCCGCGTGAAATAAAGATCGTGCCGGCGCGCGCCGCCAGCCAGCCCAGGACAGGCCACGAGCGGATCTCGGCCTTGGCGACAAAGCGGCAAGGATGGACCGCATTGATGACAAAAATATCGAGCCAGGACACGTGATTGGCCACCACCATGCAATGGTCGAGCGCTGCCGCGTGGCTGGCGGACGCTTCCACCGTCACGTTGCAGATGGCCAGCAGCTGGCGCGACCAGGCGCGGATGCGCCGGTTGCGGCCCGCCACGTCCAACCATGGAAACAGCACCAGGCTTTTGCTCATGCCGATGGCCAGATGAACGGCGACGCGGGCCAGGCGCCAGGCAAGCAGCAGCTTCAACGTTGAAACGCCACCCGGCCCGCCACGATGGTCGCCCTGACGACGCCGCTCAGCTCATAGCCGAGGAAAGGCGTGTGCTTGCCCTGGCTGGCCAGCGAGGAAGACGACACGGTCCAGCGCGCGGCGGGATCGAACACGCAGATGTCGGCCGCTTCGCCGATGGCCAGGCTGCCGGCCGGGATGCCGGCGACACGCGCGGCGTCGGCCGTGACCTTGGCCACGGCGCGCGCCAAAGGACGGGCACCGCCTTGCGGCTGCGCCAGCGCATAGTCGTCGGCCCATTTCAGGGCCAGCGACAGCAGCAGTTCCAGGCCGGTAGCGCCAGGCGACGCCTCGCCGAAGGGCAGCAGTTTTTCATCGTCGTCGACCGGCGTATGGTCCGAACACATGGCGTCGACGGTGCCGTCGAACAGGCCGGCACGGATCGCGTCGCGGTCGCGCTGGCTGCGGAACGGCGGCGTGACGCGCGCATTCGGGTCAAAGAAGCCGATGTCGGCGTCGGTCAGGTGTACATGGTGCACACCAACGTCGCAGGTCACCGGCAGGCCTTCGGCTTTCGCCGCGCGTATCAGTTCCAGGCCGGCGGCGGACGAGATGCGGCACAGGTGCACGCGCGCGCGGGTAGCCCGCATCAACTCGAAAATCGTGTGCAGTGCGATGGTCTCGGACATCACCGGCACGCCGGACAAACCGAGGCGCGAGGCCAGCGGACCGCTGTGGGCAATGCCGCCACGGCCGATATGCGGGTCCTGCGGGCGCAGCCACACGGTGTAGCCAAAGGTGTTCGCATATTGCATCGCGCGCAGCAGCACGGTGGTGTCTTCGATTGGTTCCTCGGCCTGTGCAAAGCCGATGCAACCAGCTTCCGTCAGTTCCGCCATTTCTGTCAGCGACTGGCCTTTCAGGCCCATCGTCAGCGCGCCCAGAGGGTGCACATGCGCCTTGTCCTGCGTCTTGGCGCGGTATTTCAGCATCTCCACCAGGCCCGGCTCATCTAACACCGGGTCGGTGTCGGGCGGGCATACCAGGCTGGTCACGCCGCCTTGCAGCGCCGCCTGGAGCTCGGACTCCAGCGTGGCCTTGTATTCGTAGCCCGGCTCGCGCAGCCGCGCGGACAGGTCGACCAGGCCCGGCGAGACCACCAGGCCGGCCGCGTCAAAAGTGTTGTCGGCGACAAAGCCGGCCGGCGCGCTGCCCACCGCCAGTACCTTGCCGTCGGCGATAAACAGGTCCTGCACGCCATCGATGCCGTTGGCAGGGTCGATCAGATGGCCGTTCTTGATATGTAGTGTCGTCATGCTTGCTTCTCGTCCTTGGGCCATCAGCCCTGATTACCAGCCAAAATACTCATTACCGCCATGCGCACGGCGATACCGAAGGTCACCTGCGGCAGGATCACCGCCTGCGGACCGTCGGCCACGGCCGAATCTATCTCGACGCCGCGGTTCATCGGCCCCGGGTGCATCACGATGGCATCCGGTTTCGCCAGCGCCAGGCGCTCCGGCGTCAGGCCGTAGCTCTTGAAGTACTCCTGCGCCGACGGCAGCAGCGCGCCGCTCATGCGCTCGTTCTGCAGGCGCAGCATGATGATCACGTCGACGCCTTTCAGGCCTTCATCCATGTTGGTGAAGGTACGCACGCCCATTTGCTCCAGGCCGCCCGGCAGCAGGGTGTGCGGGCCGATGGCGCGCACTTCCGGCACACCCAGGGTGGTCAGCGCATGGATGTCGGAACGCGCCACGCGGCTGTGCAGGATGTCACCGACGATGGCCACCGTCAGGTTGGTGAAATCCTTTTTGTAGTGGCGGATCGTGTACATGTCGAGCAGGCCCTGGGTCGGGTGCGCGTGGCGGCCGTCACCGGCGTTGACCACGTGAACATGCGGCTGTCTGGTGTCGATCAGGTGCTTGGCGATCAGGTAGGGCGCACCCGACTGCGCATGGCGCACGACGAACATGTCGGCATGCATGGCCGACAGGTTGTCGATGGTATCGAGCAGGGATTCGCCCTTGCTGGCCGACGAAGCCTGGATGTTCAGGTTGATGACGTCGGCCGACAGGCGTTTCGAGGCAATCTCGAAGGTGGTGCGGGTGCGCGTGGAGTTTTCAAAAAACAGGTTGAACACGCTTTTGCCGCGCATCAGCGGCACTTTCTTCACATCGCGGTCAGAGATGCCGACGAACGAGGAAGCCGTGTCGAGGATATGGTTGACGATAGACTTCGGCAAGCCTTCGATAGTCAACAGGTGCTGCAGTTCGCCGTGTTTATTCAGTTGCGGATTAAGCATGGTGGGTGTCTATGGTGAGCGTGAATTTATCGTCGGCCTGCTTCAGTACCAGCGCCTGGCCCGGCGGCACGGCGGTAAAGGCGGCCACGAAATCGGCGGCCACCGGCAACTGGCGCTCGCCCCGGTCTACCAGGGCGGCCAGCATGATCTTGGCCGGACGGCCGTAATCGAACAATTCGTTGATGGCCGCGCGCGTGGTGCGGCCCGTGTACAGCACGTCGTCGACCAGCAGGATGGTGGCGCCAGCGACGTCAAACGCAATTTTTGTCGGCTTGACGTCGGCATGCAGGCCCTTCTGCGCGAAGTCGTCGCGATAAAAGGAGACGTCGAGCACGCCCAGGCGGGCCGTCAGGTCCAGGTCGCGTGCCAGGCGTTCAGCCAGCCAGGCGCCGCCCGAGTGGATGCCGACGATGGCCACGTTGCTGGCGCCGGCCAGGCCGCTGCGCACTTGCTCCAGCAAGACCCCGTACAGGGCCTCGGCGTCGAGTTGGGAGGGATTCACAAGATTGGACATAAGTGGAGGAGTAGTCAAAAAAAACGGTTCAGGACCGGGCGTCGAAATACTGCTGCAAGATTACGGCGGCGGCGCGGTCATCGATCACTTCACCGCGTCTGGCGGCAAGCACGGCCGAGGAATAACGCTCGTCGACCAGTTCCACCGGCAGGCCGAAGCGGCCATGAACCTGGTTGGCAAAGCGCCGGCAGCGCGCGCTCATTTCATGTTCGGTGCCATCCGGGTGGCTCGGCAAGCCCACCACGATGCGCGTTGCGCCCCATTCGCGGATCAAGGCGGCGATGGCGGCAAACTTCGGTTCATTGGCAATCGCCGTGATCACGCTCAGCGGCTTGGCCTGGCAGATCATGGTGTTGCCGATGGCCACGCCGATGCGTTTCAGGCCAAAGTCAAATGCGAGTATGGTGTCGATCGCCTCACCGTTCATGCGTGGCCAGCCTCGCTGGCCAACATGAGCGGATCGATGCCCAGCAGCTTGATGGCCGCCACGTAGCGTTCGGCGATCGGGAAATCGAACAGGACATCGGCCGAAGCGCCCACCGTCAGCCAGCCGTTGCGGCCGATTTCCTCTTCCAGCTGGCCCGGGCTCCAGCCCGAATAGCCGATCGAGACCAGCATACGCTCGGGGCCTTCGCCCTTGGCGACGGCTTCGAGCACATCGATCGAGGTGGTAAACGCCACTTCGTCGGTCACCGTCAGCGACGAGGAATAGCGCGCACCGGGCGTGTGCAGCACGAAGCCGCGGTCGTCCTGCACCGGGCCGCCGAACATGATCGGTTCATTGACGATGGGTGTATCGCTGCCGGCCGCCAGTTTCAGGTCGATGCGCTCGAACAGCACATCCATCGTCATGTCGGTCGGCTTGTTGATGACCACGCCCAGCACGCCATTTTCATTGTGTTCGCACACATAGACCACGGTGCCGCCGAAGATAGGGTCTTGCATTGCCGGCATGGCGATCAGAAAATGATTGGCCAGATTCAAGGTGGATGAACCGGTGGCGGCGCCTTCGCCGGCGCTCTGCATCAAACGATGTCCCGGGAGCGTGTGGTCGAATTTACTCTTTTTCATGCGCGTTGCTCTCTCTGTGGGCTTGCTGGCAAGACACTTTACCCCTGCTGTCATTATTATTTGTACGATGCGGTTTTGCGACGTGATTTGAGTGCGCGTGGCTTGCGTGGGGACGTCGATTGTAAGATCGTTACCGTTCTGCTGGCGCACGCGCAAATACCGCGAAATCAGCCGCTAGTTTACACTGAATTGCCATGCCGGCGACGCCCAAGGCGCGGCCCGCACAGGCATAATGCGCCGCAAGCGGCGAAAAATCGCCCTTTCTTGACCTTTTACAACGCAAATACGCACAATCTGACACCCATGACACTCAATACCTCCCTGGTCTGGTTCCGCCGCGACCTGCGCGCGTTTGACCATGCTGCACTGCAACATGCTTTGCGCCAGAGCCAGGCCGTGCACTGCGTCTTCGTCTACGACACCGCGATTCTGGACAGCCTGCCGCGCCGCGACCGGCGCGTCGACTTTATCCATGCCAGCCTGGCTGAACTGGCCAGCGAACTGCGCCAGCTCGGTGGCGACCTGATCGTGCTGCACGACGATGCGGCCACGGCGATACCGCGCCTGGCGGCCGAACTGAAGGCCGACGCCGTGTTCGCAAACCATGACTACGAGCCGCAGGCAATCGCCCGCGATGCCGGCGTGGCGGACGCCCTGACCGCAGACGCGCGATTATGGTTCAGCTTCAAGGACCAGGTGATCTTTGAAAAAGATGAAGTGCTGACCCTGTCCGACAAGCCGTACACCGTCTTCACGCCGTATAAAAATGCCTGGCTGAAAAAACTGCAGGCCGACCCGTCGTGCCTGGCGCCGCACGATATCGAGCCTCATGCAGCCAGGCTGGCGCCGCCGCGCGGCCAGCCGGTGGCTCTGCCGACCCTGGAGCAGCTCGGTTTCGAACCCAGCAACCTCGGTGAACTGGCGATCCCCACCGGCATGTCGGGCGGCGCGACATTGTTCGAAGACTTCCTGGCGCGCGTGGAAAAGTACGACGTGGCGCGCGACTACCCTGCCCTGAAGGGGCCGTCATACCTGTCGCTGCATCTGCGCTTCGGCACCGTGTCGCTGCGCTACCTGGTGCGCACCATGGTCGACCTGATGGAGCGCGGCAGCGGCGGCGACGGCGCGCCTGTCTGGCTGTCCGAACTAATCTGGCGCGACTTCTACGCCATGATCCTGTACCAGAATCCGCATGTGGAACAGGGTGCTTTCAAGAGCGCCTACGACGCCATCGCCTGGGAAACCGGAGCGCAAGCCGACGAAGCGTTTGCCGCCTGGTGCGAAGGGCGCACCGGCTATCCGCTGGTCGACGCAGCCATGCTGCAGCTGAACCAGAGCGGCTATATGCACAACCGCCTGCGCATGGTCACGGCCTGCTTTCTGATCAAGGATCTGGGCATCGACTGGCGCCGTGGCGAAGCGTATTTTGCACTGCACCTGAACGACTTCGACCTGGCCTCGAACAACGGCGGCTGGCAGTGGGCCTCGTCGTCGGGCTGCGACGCCCAGCCTTATTTCCGCATCTTCAACCCGATCACCCAGTCGGAAAAATTCGACGCCAACGGCCGCTTTATCCGCCGTTATCTGCCGCAGCTGAAAGCGCTGGGCGACAAGGAAATCCATGCGCCGTGGCTGGTGCCGCGCATGCTGCTCGACCAGAAGAACATCGTGCTGGGCCGCGATTATCCGGCGCCCATCGTGCAGCACGACGAGGCGCGCAAGGAGACTCTGGCGCGCTATGAGGTAGTCAAGGTGGTCAAGTAAGCTCGCTCGTTTGCTGCGTGGCAAACGGCGCCCAGACCGAGCGCCAGGCACCATGCGGCAGCCTTGCCTGCATGGACAGGGAAAGCCCGACCGATCCGAGTGGATCGCCAGGCTGCCATGGCGCATGGTCCAGAGTCAGTGCGCGTGCGCGACCCAGGTCGACATTCTGCATGTCCCGGGTGTCATGGCCGATCTCCAGTATCGGATGCAACACCTTGCCGATGGCATTCAGATACAAGGTGTCGACCTGCACATCGGGCTGGTCAAACCGCTGGTAAAGCCTGGTCGCGGCGGACTTGAAGCCCTTGCCGGCCGCCATGCTGATCGTCGCCGGACCATTGCAGCCCAGCAATGCGGCCAGTGCCCAATAGTCATGGTCGGCCACCAGCAACCTGGCCAGGCAGCGTTCTATCCACGCCGCCTCGTCCATCCTGAACGCCTGCCAGTATGGCTTCAGCGAGTTTTGAAGATAGCCCACTTCATGCAACGCCCCGACCAGATTGATTTGCCGGTCGATGGCGTCCAGATCCTGCATCAGGTAAAAGGCGGCCGCAGCGAGCGCATGCTCGCCCTTGCTGCTGGCCTTGGCTGCGAGTTTTTTCAGTCTGGCGTCAATACTCATTGTTTTCCTGTTGGTGTGGACGGCCTTCATCAAGCAGACATGGCCGGCACTGCGGATCAGTTCCCTGTGAGCAGCCGATCCACCTCGGCCAGCAGCTCCTGCTCCTGGAAAGGTTTGCCGAAATACGCATTCACGCCCAGGGCCAAGGCATGCTGGCGGTGCTTGTCGGCGCTGCGCGAGGTGATCATGATGAGGGGAATCGCACGCGTGCGTTCGTCGCTGCGCACATTGCGCGTCAAATCAAAACCGTCCATGCGCGGCATTTCGACGTCGACCAGCATCAGGGCCGGCAACGCAGCCGGTTCGAGTTCATGCAGCTGCTCGAGCGCGTCGACGCCGTCCTTGGCCAGCAGCACCAGGTAACCTTCGCGCTCGAACAGGCGCTGCATCACGCGGCGCACGGTCAGCGAATCGTCGACCACCATCACGCAGGCGCGCGGTGCTGGCAGCGCCACCCGGCCTTCGCCGGCCGCCGCCGCGTACTGCGCCAGCAATTCCGGATGGTGAGCCAGGTGCTGCGCCAGCGCCACCGGGTTCAGGATCAGGACGATGTCGCCGGTGCCCAGCACCGTGGCGCCGGCAATGCCCGGCATGCGCGCCAGTTGCGGGCCCACATGCTTGACCACCACTTCGCGGTTGCCCAGCACATCGTCAACCTGCAGCGCCAGCCTGTCGTTGCCATTGCGTAGCAGCAGTACCGGCGCATGGCGCCGGGTAGCGGGCGCCGCCGGTGGGTCGCCCAGCATGGCCGACAACTGGTGCAGCGCCAGCAACTGGCCGTGCGCATCGATCTGGCCGGAGCTTGTCACTTGCTCCAGCTGCTCGCCCTTCAGATGCAGCACCTGCTCGACCAGTACCGAGGGCAAGGCATAGGTCTTGCCATTGGCCGCCAGCAGCACCACCTGTGTCACCGCCAGAGTCAGGGGCAGATGGATGGTGAAACGGATCCCCTGGCCCGCTTCGGTCGCGGTGTCGACCCGCCCGCCCAGCGCCAGCGCTTCCGAGCGCACGATATCCATGCCGAAACCACGGCCGGCCAGCTCGGTCAGGCTGTCGGCGGTGGACAGGCCGGGCGCGAAGATCAGTTCGGCCGCCTGCGCGTCGCTGACCTCGGCGTCCGGCGCGACCAGGCCGGCGCTGCGCGCCCTGGCGCGGATGCGCTCCAGGTCCAGCCCGGCGCCATCGTCTGAAAAAGCGATCGCCACTTCATTGCCCTGCTGGCTGACCTGCACCAGCAACTCGCCCGTTTCGTTCTTGCCTGCCGCCAGGCGTGCCTTGCGCGGCTCGATGCCGTGTGCAATCGCATTGCGCAGCAAATGTTCGAACGGTGCGGCCATGCGTTCCAGCACGCTGCGGTCAATTTCCACCGCACCGCCGCGAATATCGAGGTTGACCCGCTTGTCGACTTCCTTGGCGCTTTGCCGCGCCACGCGGAACAAACGCTCGGCGATGCTGGCAAAAGGCACCATGCGGATCTGCATCAGGTCGCGCTGCAATTCGCGCGTCAGGCGCGCCTGCAGCACCAGGTCATCGCCCACCGTGCTGACGCTCTGGCTCAGGTTTTCATGGAAGGAAGCGACGTCGTTGACGCTTTCGGCCATCATGCGCGTCAGTTCCTGCAAGCGCGTAAAACGGTCGAATTCAAGCGGGTCGAAATCACGCGCACTGCCCACCGCCATGCGCGAGGCGATCTGCGATTCGGCCTGCATTTCCACTTCGCGCAGCTGGCGGCGCAAGCGCGCCAGATTGTCGGAAAACTCTGCCAGCGAGGCGCCCAGCACACCCACTTCGTTGTCGATTTTCGAGCGCGTGATCGACACTTCGCCGGCCTGGTTCACCAGGCGGTCAAGGATGTCGGCGCGCACCCGCACCAGCGCCGCTTTCGGTTCCGCTGGCGGCTTGTCTTCCATGCCCGGCAGCGGCAGCAAAGGCTGCTGCAACTGTTCGAACAGATGCAGCGCATGGTCGTAATGGGCGAGCAATTCTTCGAAAGCCTGCGGCGTGGCCGTGCCCGCGTGCAGCATGTTTTCAATATGCGTTTCGATTTCATGCGCATGCTGGCCCAGGCGCATGGCGCCGGCCATGCGCGCGCTGCCCTTGACCGTGTGCAGGGTACGCAGCAGCATCTGCGCCTGGCTGCTGTCTTGCGGCTGCTGCTGCCAGTTGCGCAGCGCAGCACCGATCTGCGGCAGCAAATCGGCGCCCTCTTCCAGGAACACCGGCAGCAAGTCCAGGTCCAGCTCGTCGCTGATACCGGCGCTGGCGGCCAGCAGGACCTGCGCATCTGCCGCCACCATTGCCGGCGCATCGGTTTCCAGTCCAGGTTCCGGCTCGGGTTCAGGCTCGGACACTGCTGGCGGCGTATCGAACACGGAATCGAACAGGTCGTCGATGGCGCTGGTATCGGGCGCCGGCGGCAGTTTCATGCGCGCCGCTGGCGCCTCGTCCGCCGCGGCATTTCCCTGCCCTGCTCCATCGGCAACGATGCTGGCGTAGGCGGCGGCGAACAGCGCGTCCAGCCCGCTCTCGACCGGCTTGCTGCCGGCCTCCATGATGCTGGCGTAGGTGGCAGCGAACAGGGCGTCCAGGCCATTCTCTGGCTCAGGCTCAGGCACACTGGTCGCTGGCGGCGCAGTCAGCGCACGCCACAGGGTATTGAGTTCCTCGATCAGCGCCGGCTGCGCTGGCGCCAGATCGCCCAGGGCAAACGCCTGCAGCATCTGGCGGATACCATCGGTGGCGTGTTCCAGCACGTCGTGCTGCGCGTCGGCCAGCCCGGCACGCGGCGCCACCACGGTTTCGATGGCGGTTTCCAGCGCGTGAGCCAGATCGCGCAAGGCGGTAAAACCTACCGTGCCGGAGCTGCCGGCCAGGGTATGCACGGCCTGCAGCGCGTCGGCGCTGACGGCGCGCGCTTCATGGCGCCATTCGCCGAAGTCGCGCTCAAGCACGCGCAGCAGTTCGTCGGTTTCGGCCAGGTAGATGTTATACAGAGGCAGGCTGATGCGCAGCTCGCCCACGTGTTTCAGGTTGTCGTCCGGCGTCTCGTGCACCGTGGGCGCGGTGGCCGGTGGGAAGCCGATCACATTGCCGTGGCCGGGATTGGCCGGGGCCGGTGCTGGCGTATCCTTCGCCGCCGGGCGCCGCTTGCGCAGTTCGAACGGTCCGCCCTGGCGCACCCGCTCGGCCGCGTCCGGCAGCATGCCCGCCTCGCGCCCGCGCGCGCCGCCGCCCTCCAGTTCGGCCACCCATTCGCTCAACTGGTACCAGCCATAATTGAGCAGGGTATACAGATCATCGCTGGCCGGGCGCGCCTCGGCCAGCCAGGTATTGAGCACCTTTTCGATGGCGCCGGCCGCTTCGGCAAACTGCGCCAGGCCGATCATGCGGCTGCTGCCTTTCAGGGTCTGATACGCGCGGCGCAGCATGGCCAGGTGTTCGCCACTGTGTTCGCCACTGCCGGCACCCGCCTCGGCGCGCAGCGCGGCCAGGCTGGTTTCGACAAAGGCCAGCACCTCGCGCGCTTCAGCCAGGAAAATATCGAGCATGTCTGCGTCGAGATCGCCGGCGGCCGGCGCCGTGTCTTGCGCCGGCGGCATGCTGGCCTGCGGCGGCAAAGCGTGATCGAGCACCGGCACCGGCACGCTGCCGCTTGCCGCCACTTTTTCGAACGGCAGCGCGCGGAAGGCGCCACTGGCGGCATCGAAATGAAAGCGCGCGCTGGCCGCCTGCGGATTGCGGCCCAGCATGTCGACAAAAAATCCCAGCGCGCTGACGTTTTGCGCGATCTCGTCGAGCACTTCCATCGGCGCCCGGGACGCCCGCCCATCGCCGTCCAGCAGCATCTGTACGGCAGACTCTACCTGCTGCATGCCCGCGCTGGCGGCCGCCTGGCCCAGCTCATCGAGGGTCTGCTGCATCGGCTCGAGCAACGGCGCCACGCCGGCCAGTTCCGTGCGGCGGCCAATATCGGCGTAATAGGCATTGAGCAACTGCTCGACCTGGCGCAAGCCCGCTTTCATGGCCTCGGCCAGCGCCCCTGCCACTTGCCCCTGTTCGATCTGGCGCGACAATTCGCCTTGCGCCGGCGCCGATGGTGCCTCGCCGTCCAGCAGCGCCTGCAAGCGTGCGGCGATGGTTTCGGCATTGCTGGCGAAATCGTCGGGCAGCCTGCGCAGTTGCTCCAGGCCGGTTTCGGCAAACAGCAGCGCCGTTTCCATTTCCTCTGCCAGCGCCGGCAGGCGGCCATTGCCTTGCGCCTGCCGCGCCACATCCGCGCCCTGGCGCAGCAGGCTGGCCAGGGCCGGCACTTTCAAGGTCTCCGCCTGTGCTGCCACGTCAAGCAGCGCCTCGCTGAAAGCCTCGCCTGGCGCAGCTTCACGCCAGTTGCCGCGCGCGCGCGCCAGCGCTTCGCGTGCGCTTTGCAAGGCGGCTTGGTCGACCTGGCCATAGCGCCGCGCTTCCACGTCGTCGGCCACCAGGCCATCGAGTTCGAAAGCCTGGCGCAACTGGCGCGCCGCGGGTGTGGGCTCGCCAGCGGCGGCGATCAGGTACAGCGCATCGCGCAGCAAGGTGTCGGGCAAGCCGGCCGTGCCTTGCGCCAGGCGGCGCAATTGGAGGTTAATCAGGCCGAACAGCTGTTTCATGTACAGGCTGTCGCCGCCCTGACCCTGGGCCGCCAGGCCGGCTACCGCCTGCATGGTGAACCAGAAGGTGCGCGCCGACGCTTCTGCTTGCGCATCGGCCACCAATTGCAAGGTGTCGTGCAGGGATTGAGCGTGCAACTGGCGCGCCTCGGCGTCCGGCGCCCGCAAATAAGGCAGCAGCGACTTTTCAAAGCGGCTGCGCCAGGCCGGATAATCGGCGGCAATTACCGGCTCGGCCAGCACGATGGCGTGGCCCTGATCGACAGCGGGCGGGAAAAACAGTTCGGCCGGATGCACGCGCTCCACGCCCAGCATGGTCTGCAGCGCACGGTAGTAGGGGAACAAGCGGGTGGGCTGCGGCAGCGTCCCGGCCAGCAGGTCTTCCAGGTATTCGGTGAGGGCCTGGTACAGCTCGGCCACCACCTGCGCATGGTCGACCGTGTACTCCAGCGTGCCGTCGCGAAAACGCGTCAGCGCCTGTTCCGCGCCCGCCGTCAGCAGGCCGGCGCCGGCCACGTCGACCATTACCAGCGCGCCATGCGCCTGGTGCAGATGCGAGCGCGCATGCTGCAGGGCGGTGGCGCGCTCTTCGCGCTCGCGCCCGCCAGCTTCGAACAAAGCCGTGCGGGAACGGGCCAGCGCTTCGCGAATTTCCACCATTACCCACGACAAGGGCTCGCTGTCGAATGGCTTGGACTGCTGCGGCCTGGACTGCTGCGGATTATCTGGTGTGCTCATGCCTGCCTCGGTAAAGAATTCATAACGCAAAAATCGGCACGCGCCGGATCCTGGCTCACGCGGCGACGCGGAAGCGCGACACCGAGTTTTTCAGCTCCTGCGCCAGCAGCGACAGTTTGTGGATCGACTGCGCCGTTTGCTGCGTGCCGTCCTGGGTCTGTTCAGTCACGCTCAGGATATGCTGGATATTGAGGGCCATGCCGCTGGCCGAACCGGCTTGCGTACCGGTGGCGAACGACATGCCCTGGATCAGTTCGGCCAGGTGTTTCGACACCTTGCTGATATCGTTCAGGGCGGCGCCGGCCGCGTCGGACAAATGCGCGCCTTCGACCACGCCCTGGGTCGATTTTTCCATCGCCCGGGTTGCATCCTGGGTGTCTGCCTGGATGGTGCGTACCAGCACGCCGATCTGCTTGGCAGCGCCCGCCGAACGCTCGGCCAGGCGCTGCACTTCCTCGGCCACCACTGAAAAGCCGCGCCCTGCTTCGCCGGCCGAGGCGGCCTGGATGGCGGCGTTCAGCGCCAGCACATTGGTCTGTTCGGTAATGTCGGAAATCAGTTCAGTAATCTCGCCGATTTCCTGCGACGACTCGCCGAGGCGCTTGATGCGCTTGGAGGTATCCTGGATCTGGTCGCGGATCTCATGCATGCCCTTGATGGCGTTTTCCACCGCCGTCGAACCTTGCAGGGCGGCGGCCACCGACTGGCGCGCCACGTCGGCCGAGACGCTGGCCGACTTCGACACCTCGGTGATCGCATTTGCCATTTTCACCACTGTCGCGCTGACACCCTGGATTTCGCGCGACTGCTGCTGCGAGGCGATCAGCAGTTTGCTCGAGATACTTTGCGCATGGGTCGACGCGCGGTTGACCTGTTCGGCGGTCGCCGTCACGCGCCCCACCAGGCCGCGCAGTTCTTCGACCGTGTAGTTGACCGAATCGGCGATTGCACCCGTGATGTCTTCCGACACCGTTGCCTGTACCGTCAGGTCGCCGTCGGCCACCTTTTGCAGTTCGTTCATCAGGCGCAGGATGGCCGCCTGGTTCTGGTCGTTCTGCGCCTTGGCCGCTTCCTCTTTTTCTTGCGACAGCAGGCGGCGGATCTCGGCTTCCTGGCGCCGCCGTTCGGCGTCGCGCGTGCGGTTGACGGAGTCCTGCAGCAGCACGCGGCCCATGCCGGCCGCTGCCACCAGGGTCAGCAGCACACCGCCCACCATCAACCAGAAGGCCGCGCCCAGGCTTTCCTGTTTCAGATGGTACATCTGCTGCAGCAGGGTCAGGCGCTGGCGCAGGTCTTCGTTTTCGCTGAAGATCAGCTGCTCGGCGCTTTTCGCCGCGCTGAATTTGTCGAGGCCGTCAAGCAGCAACGAGACCAGTTTCTGATAGCTGTCGAAGCCGGCCTTCAGCGCCACCAGCTGTTCGCGCAATTGCACATCGCGGGTGGGTGCCAGTTGCAAGGTCGCGCTGCCATTGAGCAGTCCGTCTACGGCGGCACGGAAATAGGTGGTATCGCGCCCCAGCGCGAAGGCGGTTTCCGAACTGATGCTGCCGGAATCGATAAAACCGCTGGCGCTGCGGCTCATGCGCTGGGTCAGCATCATCAGCCGGCCGATCACGGCCAGCTCGCGCCCGTTGCCGCCGCGCTGCACCTTGAGCGCCGCGATTTCCTCGGTTTGCGCCAGCAAGGCCGGCGTGCGCGCATTTAATTGCTGCAAGGTCTGGTCAAACTGGCCCAGTTCCGCCTTCAGGCGCAAGATGGTGCCGGCCGCGCGGTCGCTGCTGGCCCATTTTTTACGCGCGTCGGCCACTGCCGCCAGCAAGCTGGCGCGCGACTCGCCGATATCGCGGCCGTGATAAGTACCACCGCGCACCATCAGGCGGAAATCCTGGTTCAGTTCATTGCGGCTTTCCTCCAGCTGGCGGAACGCCTCGGGATTGCCCTGCACCGCGTTCGGCGCCGCTTTTCCCAGGCGCTGCGAGTGCATCAGCGCGTCGCTGGCCAGCTGGGTCTGGGCCGAAGCGATATTGCCGCTCCGGGTATTAAGGCCGACAAACAGCAGGCTGGCGGCCAGGCTCAGGGCCATCACGGTGCTCAATACCGACAGCTGTTTTTGCAGTGGCAGATGGCCGATCAGCGGCAGTTTCAGGTCGGTCGCCGGCGCGCTGGCCAGCGTCTTGCGCCGTCCCAGCGCGTCGCGCAGGCGCAAGGGCAAATCGTCGGGCGAAATGGTGGCGGCCGGCACGGCGCCGTCAGCCAGGATCGAAGAGTGGTCGCCCATCAGCGCAATTCCTTGTGTGTGTGAGCGATCTGGGGGGTGGCAAGGGCGCTGGCAAAGCCGGCGTCGAGAAAACGCTCGGCTTGCGCCAGTTGCGCCAGGTCCAGCCGCAACCAATGCTGGTGTTCGCTGTCGTGCAGCGCATGCGCGGCCCACGGTGCATCGTGCAAACCTGGTGGCAGCGCCATGGCCAGCATGCCGCGCTGCTGGCGCAGGCCCAGCACGCGCTCGACCAGCACCGCGCAATCGAGCCCCAGGCGCGGCGCAAATGTGATCAGACGGCTGTCGCCGCCCATGCTGCAGGCCGGCTGGCCCATATAGCGCGCCAGGTCGATGATGGCCGTCAGGCGTCCGCGCATGGCCGCCAGGCCCAGGTACCAGTCCTGCGCCAGTGGCACGCCCTGGATGTGCAGGCCGGCCGGAATCACGATTTCACCCAATTGCGTGAGGTCGAGCAGACAGTGCCGGCCGCCCAGCAGCACGCCCAGGTCCTTGCGCCCGGCCAGTGCGCCGCTGCGCGCGGCCTGCACCCTTTCGTGCAGCTGCAGCTGATACTGGCGCAAACGCCCGTGCCGCGCACCGCCTTCAACAGGTGGCGATCCGGAGGCACTGATGCCGGGCGTAATCTGCATCGGTCAGGACAGTGCCGCGATCTTGGCCAGCAGGTCTGCTTCGACCACCGGCTTGACCAGGTAGTCGCGCGCGCCTTGGCGCAAACCCCAGATGCGGTCGGTTTCCTGGCTTTTGCTGGAACAGATAATCACCGGCACATGCGCCAGTTCGGGGTCGCGTGCGATGGCGCGCGTGATCTGGAAGCCATTCGCGCCCGGCATCACCACGTCCATCAGGATCAGGTCGGGCCTGGCCTGCTTGAGCTGCGCCAGTGCGTCGGCGCCATCTTCGGCGGTCAATACCGCATAACCGGCGCGCACCAGCATCTCGCTCAGGTAGTAGCGTTCCGTCGGCGAATCATCGACGATCAGAATTGTATGTATGGACATCTGCTTCCTTGCTGCATTGGTGGTTAAAAACGACTGACGGCGCTACAGCGGCGCCGTTGCGACCAGGTGCTGCCGTACGGCCGCCAGCAGCACCTCGCGCGCCAGCGGTTTGGCCAGGCAGGCGCTGGCGCCCACCTGCCTGCCGCGCGCGAGGTCGAACAAGCCCCCCTTGGCCGACAGCATCAGCACCGGCGTGGCGCGAAAACCGGCGCTAGCGCGTATCAGGGCGCAAGTGCGGTAGCCATCAAGGCGCGGCATCACCACGTCGCACACCACCAGTTCCGGCCTGCAGTCGTCCAGCTTGGCCAGCGCGTCGAAGCCGTCTTCGGCCAGCACCACGCGGTAGCCGGCGTCGCGCAGGTAGCCGGCCACGCAGGTACGCATGGTGGCGCTGTCGTCGATCACCAGGATGGTGATATCGCTGGCGTCGGCGCTGGCGTCAGATACGGGGCTGCTCACGGCTGGTCCAGTTTGATCATTCGGCAATTATTCACACCATAGCATAGGCCGTCACAAGCTGCTGCGCCGCAGCCATGCTGGCACATGGCTGGCCTGGCGTATAAAATTGTTTAAATAGCCACCATCTCGAAGTCATCTTTGCGCGCGCCGCATTCCGGGCAGGTCCAGTTCATCGGCACGTCGGCCCAACGCGTGCCGGGAGCGATGTCTTCGTCTGGCAGGCCGGCCGCTTCATCATAAACCCAGCCGCAAATAAGACACATCCATGTTTGGAATTGCTGCGTTGTTTCGTTGCTACTCACGTTCCGCCACCCTTCAATCAAGTAAAATGCTGAATTAGGTATCTTAATCTACCCGCCGTGCAAAACCAAACTTCTCCTCTCATATTAAGCTTCGGCGTGTCCGATCCCGTCGGCGCGATCGGTATCCAGGCCGACCTGGCCACTTTTGCAGCGTTCGGTTGCCATGGCCTGTCGGTTACCACCGGCCTGTTGATCAGCGATACCGCCCGCGTCGAAGACATGCAGGCGGTCGACCCGGACTGGGTCTCCGACCAGGCTCGCGTGCTGCTTGAAGACATGTCAGTGGCCGCCATCAAGATCGGCGCGCTGGGCAGCGTGGAAAACGTCACGGCGATCGCCGAAATCGTCTCCGACTACCCCGACGTGCCGCTGATACTCGACCCTTTCATTTCGGCGCTGCCGGAACAGGGCATGGACGACGAAGACATCCTGACCGCCGTGCGCCAGTTGCTGATCCCGCAAACCACCCTGCTGGTACTGTCGCCGGTGGAACTGGAACGCCTCGCCGAAACCTGGCGCGACAGCGACCCGTCCGACACCTTGCAAAACGATGTCGACTACCTGGTTGCCCTGGGCTGCGAATACGTGCTGGTGACCGGCATGCCGGCTGACGCCGGCAAGAGCGGCAGCGGCGAAGGCAAGCTGCGCGCCAATACCCTGTTCGGCGAAGACGGCGTGGTGCGCCACGACGTATGGCGCCACCTGCCCGGCATCTTCAACGGCGCCGGCAGCACCCTGTCGGCGGCGGCCACGGCGCTGCTGGCACTCGACCAGGGCGGCGGCGATGTCGGCAGCGACGTGCAGCAGGCAGTGGTGGCGGCGCAGGAATACACGGCCGGCGCGCTGACGCATGCGCGGCGCTTCGGCATGGGCAAGCTGGTGCCGAACCGCCTGTTCAAGGCCGGCGCCTGACCCCTGACTACCCTCACAAACCATACAAGGCAACCTCATGACGACTTCGCAAAACGATACCCTGTTCGCCCGCGCCCAGAAAACCACGCCGGGCGGCGTCAATTCGCCGGTACGCGCCTTCCGCTCGGTGGGCGGCACGCCACGCTTCATCACGCGCGCCGAAGGCCCGTATTTCTGGGATGCCGACGGCAAGCGCTATATCGACTATATCGGCTCGTGGGGCCCGGCGATTGTCGGCCACGCTCACCCGCAAGTGGTGAAAGCGGTGCAGGACGCGGCCGCGCTGGGCCTGTCGTTCGGCGCGCCGACCGAAGGCGAGATCCTGATGGCCGAGGAAATCACGCGCCTGGTGCCGTCGATCGAACAGGTGCGCCTGGTCTCGTCGGGCACCGAAGCGACCATGAGCGCGCTGCGCCTGGCGCGTGGCGCCACCGGACGCGACAAGATCGTCAAGTTCGAAGGCTGCTACCACGGCCACGCCGACTCGCTGCTGGTGAAAGCCGGCAGTGGCCTGCTCACCTTCGGCAACCCGACTTCGGCCGGCGTGCCGGAAGATTTTGTCAAGCACACCCTGGTGCTTGATTACAACAACGTCGAGCAGCTGAAAGACGCCTTCGACAGTTTTGGCGCCGAAATCGCCTGCGTGATCGTCGAACCGGTGGCTGGCAATATGAACCTGGTGAAAGCCACGCCAGAATTCCTGCAAGCAATGCGCGACTTGTGCACCGAGCACGGCGCGCTGCTGATTTTCGATGAAGTCATGTGCGGCTTCCGCGTGGCGCTGGGCGGCGCGCAGGCGCTGTACAACATCAAGCCCGACCTCACCGCGCTGGGCAAGGTGATCGGCGGCGGCATGCCGGTGGCGGCCTTTGGCGGCAGCGCAACGCTGATGCAGCATATGGCGCCGCTGGGCGCCGTCTACCAGGCTGGCACCCTGTCGGGCAATCCGGTGGCCGTGGCTGCCGGCATGACGACCTTGAAACTGATACAGCAGCCGGGCTTTTATGAAAAGCTGGGCGCCACCGCACAGCGCC
Organism: Janthinobacterium longum; assembly: GCF_051380735.1. Taxonomy (NCBI): domain Bacteria; kingdom Pseudomonadati; phylum Pseudomonadota; class Betaproteobacteria; order Burkholderiales; family Oxalobacteraceae; genus Janthinobacterium; species Janthinobacterium longum. Next base: position 278,152 of record NZ_JBNYXQ010000004.1, on the reverse strand, counting down.
TGGCCGACGGCTTGACAAGCGCGGCGCAAGAAGCGGGCGTGGAATTTTGCGCCGACGCCATCGGCGGCATGTTCGGCATTTATTTCAGCGCCGCGCCACCGACCAGCTACGCCGAAATGATGGCCGGCGACCGCAGCAAGTTTAACGCCTTCTTCCACGCCATGCTGGACGAAGGCGTGTACTTCGCGCCGGCGGCGTTTGAAGCGGGCTTTGTCTCGGCGCAGCACGATGACGCCGTGATCGATGCCACCATCGCCGCAGCGCGCAAGGTGTTTGCCGCATTGAAGTAATCGCTTCAAGCGATTTTTCGCGGCGGCCTTCCTGGCCGCCGCGCTGGCGCCCTCCCCATGGTTGCCGCTCTCCTGCTATATTCTTGCAATAAAAAAGGAGACTGCATGGACTATGTCATCGGTGTCGATATCGGCACGCAAAGCACCAAGGCCTTGCTGGTGGACAGCACGGGCGCCATTATTGCCCAGCATGCGCACGGCTATCAGGTCGATACACCCAAACCGCTGTGGGCAGAACAGTGGCCGGCCGTATGGTACGACGCTGTCACTATCTGCATACGCGAAGTGGTATCAAAAGGCGGCGTGCCAGCGGCACGGATCAAGGCCATTTGCGTCAGCAGCCTGTACGGCGGCTCCGGCATCGCCGTCGACGAGGCCATGGCGCCGCTGCACCCCTGCCTGATCTGGATGGACCGCCGCGCCACTGCCGAAGTGGAATGGGTCAACCAGCATATCGACCTCGAACGCCTGCATGCCATCACCAGCAATGGCGTCGACAGCTATTACGGTTATACCAAGATGCTGTGGCTGAAAAACCACCTGCCAACCGTCTGGCAACGCACGCGCTACCTGCTGCCACCAAACAGCTATATCAATTACCTGCTGTGTGGCGAAGTGGCGGTCGACCATAGTTCGGCCGGCAATATCGGCGGCGTGTACGACATGGCCGCGCGCTGCTGGTCCGCCGAAATGCTCGCGGCGCTGGGCATCCCGGCACGCATGATGCCCGAACGCCTAGTCGACTCGTCCGAGGTGGTCGGCGCGCTACTGCCACAGGTGGCCGGACAACTGGGTCTGCTGCCAGGCACAAAGGTGGTCGCCGGCGGCGTCGATGCGGCTGTCGCCACCCTGGCGGCGGGCGTCAGCCGCGCCGGCCAGCACGTGGCGATGATAGGCACCAGCATGTGCTGGGGCACCATCCGCCAGCAAGCCGACGCCAGCCACGGCCTGGTCAGCATGCCGCATGTATTCAACAGCCAGCACGATCTGTATGTATTTGGTGGCGCGATCACGGCCGGCGCATCCGTCAGCTGGTTTCGCGACGCCTTCTGCCAGGCCGATATCGATGACGCAAAACGGCAAGGCTATGCCGACGTGCACCAGTTAATGGAAGAAAATGCCGCCAGGGTGCCGGCCGGTGCCGACGGCGTGCTGTTCCTGCCCTACCTGATGGGCGAGCGCAGCCCGATCTGGGACGCAAAAGCCAGCGGCGCCTTCCTGGGCCTGAACCTGTACCACGGCCGCGCCCATTTGTACCGCGCCGTGCTCGAAGGCGTGAGCTTTGCGCTGAAACACAATATCGACGCCGGCAGCAAAGACGCGGCCAGCCTGGACGACAAGCTGATCGTCGTCGGCGGCGCGGCCCATTCGCCGCTGTGGATGCAAATGATTGCCGACATCACGGGCTACCAAGTGTATACCATCGCCGAAAACGTCGAAGCGGCGCTGGGCGCGGCCTTGTTGGCAGCGCTGGGCACGGGTTTGATTTCGCGCGAAGCGGCGCAGCAGGGCTGGGTCACGCTGGTGCCGCGCAGTACGCCCGAGCCCCGTGCCAGCGCCACGTACCAGCGCGTGTTCGGTGTGTATCGCGATGCCTATCCGGCACTGCAAAACCTGATGCACAGGCTGCACCAGGATGTCGGGCATTAGTGCCGGCGCAAGCCGTCAGGCCTGCTAGGCCGGCACGCCGTTACAGATGGCAGCCACCAGCGCCGGCAGCGCTGCCATGTCGCTGAAAACATGGGCTGCGCCAGCCGCCTTCAAGCGCGCTTCCTGCCCTTCGGCGATATGGCCGCCGCCGATAAAACCCAGCACCATCATGCCGGCGGCAGCAGCGGCGGTCACGCCCGTCACGCTGTCTTCCAGCACCAGGCACTGGGCGGGTGGGACACCAAAGCCGGCGGCAGCGGCCAGGTACAGGCCAGGATGCGGCTTGGCGTGGCCGACCAGGTCGGGCGTGAAGTAGCGCCCGCCAAACAGCCCGACCATGCCGGTGCGCGTCAAAGCGGCATGCACGCGCGCGCTGACGCTGTTCGAGGCCACTGCTTTCGGCAGGTCGATGGCGGCCAGCGCCTGCGCCACGCCGGGCACGGCGCTCAAATGTTCGTCGCAACGGACGTTGACGGTATGGGCAATGGCCAGCGCTTCCTCTTCCGGCAACTGCGGCAAGCGCAGTTCAGCGTATATATCGCGCATCAGCGGCACCAGGCGCAGGCCCAGGCGCGGTTCGATCAGGCCTTGCAGCGTGACGCCCGCCGGCAAATCCGGCAGGCGCGGCGCCAGCAGGTCGAGCAGCGCCTGCAGCGCCACGGCCTCGCTGTCGATCAGCACGCCATCGCAGTCACTGATCAGATGGGTGTACGGGGATGGCTTGCTCAAGGTGTCCGGCATGCATGCTCCAATAAGTGGTTCGACACGCAAGCAGTTGCTTTAATCTCAATTCCCGGCATACTTCAGCTTGTTCTGATCGTTTGAATCAGTCCTCACCGGAACCCATGCCATGAAGCACAACCGCTTGCAGAACCATCGATTATCCCTGATTTCCACCGTGGCCGCGTTTGCGCTGTCCGCTATCGTCGCGCTGCCGGCACTGGCGGCGGACGACCAGGCCGATGTCCTGACTCTGGTGCGCCAGCACGTGGCGGCGCAGACAAACTTCGACGTGCCTGCCCTGGCCGCGCTGACGGCCGACAATTACGTGGAAGTGTCGCCGATGGGCGAAGTCGACACGCGCGAGAAAATGCTGGCCTTCTATGCGCCGGAAAAAAAGACCGCCACGCCCATCATCACGGTCGAGGAACCGCTGGTGCGCGTGACAGGCGGCACAGCCGTGCTGATCGGCAAGCTGGCGATCTCGGTCAACGCCGGCGGCCAGCAGCGCCAGATGGCCATGCGCGCCAGCTATGTGGCCGTCAAGGATGGATCAAACTGGAAACTGATGTCGGCGCAGTACACGGGTATTGCGCCGAAACGTCCAGCGCAATAAAAAAGGGCCGCAAGGCCCTTTTTTCACTTCAACCAGCCCCGATGGCGGAAATACAGGAACGGCGCAATCGCGCTGGTAATCATCAATCCCCAAGCCCACGGATAGCCGAAAGTCCATTCCAGTTCCGGCAAAAACTTGAAATTCATGCCATACACGCTGGCGATCAGGGTCGGCGGCAGGAACGCCACGCTGGCCACCGAGAAGATCTTGATGATCTTGTTCTGGTTGATGTTGATGAAACCGACAGTGGCGTCCATCAGGAAGTTGATCTTGTCGAACAGGAACGAGGTATGGCCGTCCAGCGATTCGATATCGCGCAGAATCTGGCGCGCTTCCTCGAACTGCTCGGAATTGAGCAGCCGGCCGCGCATCAGAAAGCTGACAGCACGGCGCGTATCCATCATGTTGCGGCGGATACGGCCATTCAAGTCTTCCTCGTGGGCAATCGCGTTCAGCGCTTCGGCCGCGTGGGCGTCGGTAAATTCCTTTTGCAGCACGCGCGTGCTGACTTCTTCCAGGTTCTGGTAAATACCTTCGAGCACGTCGGCCGAGTATTCGGCGTCGGTGGCGTACAAGTCCAGCAGCACGTCCATATAGTCGGCGATCGAACCGGGCCGCGAACGGGCGCGCATGCGCACCAGGCGGAATACGGGCAGGTCGTCTGTATGCATCGAGAACAGGATTTTTCGGGCCAGGATAAAGGCCACGGTGATGACGCGCGAGGGGCCGTCGTCTTCTTCCAGCAAGAAATCGGTACGCAGGTGCAGGTCGCCGTTTTCCGCTTCGTAGTAGCGGGCCGACGCCTCGATATCCTTGACTTCGTCTTCGCCCGGCAGGGTAACGTTGTAGGTTGCCTTGACCCAGGCCCGTTCATCATCGGTAGGATCGGTCAGGTCGACCCACACCGGTTCGGCATTTTCGAGGTCTGCGCGGCTGTCGATCGGCACCTGGTTGAGCCGGCCATTCTGTAATACAAAGACATTGATCATGCGCGCTCTCAGCCGGATGTGGGGTTATCGTGGTAGGTGTGGCGCTGGCGCCAAAAATCAAAACAGCGCAAGTGTACTCGCAAAGGGCTTTTCACGACCACCCCCGCGCCACCCTTTTTCACCGAAATAGTGCGCCGCAGCATCCATACAACGCTGTCTTTATGCCATGTTTGCCTATTCGAACACGCAGGTCACTCGGGTAACTCCGCCGCACCCATGCGGCGCAGGATCACGCCGGTGCGCCGGTTCAGGTAGCCGGTGTCGCGATGGCCGTCGTAATACCGCGGATTGGGCAGCATCACGGCCAGCTTGGCCGCTTGGCTGGCGCTCAGCCTGGCGGCGCTGGTGCGGTAGTAATGGCGCGCCGCCGCTTCGGCGCCAAAGGTGCCGCGACCGAACTCCACCACGTTCAGGTAGATTTCAAAGATACGCTGCTTGTCCATCAGGCTTTCCAGCATATAGGTGATGATCAGTTCCTGGCCCTTGCGCACATAGCTGCGCGAGCCGGACAGGAACAGGTTTTTCGCCAGTTGCTGGGTAATGGTCGAGCCGCCGGCCACCACCTTCTGCTTTTTGCTGTTTTTCTCGTAGGCTTTTTGCAAGGCCTCCCAGTCGATGCCTTCGTGCTCGGAAAAATTGGCGTCTTCCGAGGCGATGATGGCGCGTTTCAGGTTGTTCGAGATGCGCTCGTACGGCACCCAGGTTTGCTGGATGACGGCCTGCGGATTCTTTTCCTGCAGGCTGGCCAACTGCTCGCGCATAAAGGCGGTGCTGGTCGGATTATGGTCGACCCACCACCATATCTGAAAAAAGAAATACAGCTGTACCACGATAAAGGCCAGCACCGGCACGATAAACAGCCATTTGATCCAGCCCAAGCGGCTGGAAGACGCGCCCTTGCGCGCGCCTTTTCTTGCCGCCTTCACAGGGCACCGCGCAGCAGCGCCAGCAAGCCCCGCGTTTCAGGGCGCACGCCGCGCCATACGTAAAATGCTTCGGCGGCCTGCTCGACCAGCATGCCCAGGCCATCGCGCACCTGCGCGCCATGCTGCGCGGCAAAATCCATGAATACCGTCGGCGCTGTGCCATACATCATGTCCAGCGCCAGGGTATGGCTGCCAAACACGCCCGGCGGCACCGGCGGCAAGTCGCCGGCCAGGCTGGCGGAGGTGGCGTTGATAACGATATCGAACACGCCATCAGGCTGCTCGAAGCCGCCCGCACGCAAGGTGCAATCGGCCGACGCGCCCTCGTGGAACTGTTCGACCAGCTTTTCCGCCGTGGCCACGGTGCGGTTGGCAATAAAGATTTCGCCAGGCTGCTGCTGCAGCAGCGGCAACATCACGCCACGCGCCGCGCCACCGGCGCCCAGCAGCAGCACGCGCTTGCCAGGAATGGCTACGCCCGCATTGCGCACGATATCGGCCACCAGGCCGGCGCCATCGGTATTATCGCCAAGAATCACGTCGCCGTCGAAGCGCAGGGTATTGACCGCACCGGCCGCTTTCGCGCGCGGCGTCAGTTCGGTCGCCAGCGCGCAGGCGTCGAGCTTGAACGGCACCGTCACATTGGCGCCCTTGCCGCCTTCGGCCGCAAAGCCGCGCGCCGCCAGCGCAAAACCGTCCAACGGTGCCAGCCGGCGTTCATAGACAAGGGCTTGGCCGGTCTGCTGCGCAAACGCGGCATGAATAATCGGCGACTTGCTATGGGCAATCGGATTGCCGAACACACAGTAAGCGTCGGTTTGGATGGTGTCGGTACTCAATTGCTGCCGCCTGTCAGGTTAGCTTCCATTTTTTCTTCGCGGGTAAATTTGAATCGGGTGATAACGATCCACAGGTCGTCCTTGTCGCTCGACAGCATGTTCGGCGGAAAGCGGCCAAACGGCGCCGCGCGGCGCACGATGGCCATCGCCGCCGCATCGAGCGCCGGGTTGCCCGAGCTTTTCTCGACGCGGATGCCGCCTTCCTTCTGGTAAATCGTGCCGTCCTGAAAGATCGGGATATACACCACCAGCTCGCCATACATCTTGCGGCCATTTTTTTGCGGGAAATTCAAGGTGCCGATATCCTCGATGCGCTTTTGCAAGGTCTTGTAATACATGGCATAGCCGACCTCCTGCGTGCTGGGCGTAATGAAGGTCTTGCGCGGACGCTTGTTCTGGTCTTCCACCGTCTGGCTGATCTCGGCCGCCATGCGGGCAATCGCCTTGCTGCTCTCCAGCAAATCCGACCCGGTCGCCGTCGGGTTGGGCTTGTCTTTTTCCGTCACCGGCGCGGCGCTGTAGGGCGTGGGTTTCTGCGCCTGGGTCAGCAATTCTTGCTGCTTGCGTTCCAGTTCGGCAATCCGGCGCGCGCTGGCCTTGACGCTGTCACCCTCTTCCACCTTGCGCATGTCCGGCAACGGCGACTTGGCACGCCCCTTGTCGGCCTGCCCACCACCGTCGAGATTGGCTTGCGCCAGCGCCTCGGCCTTCAAGGGCTGGGCCGCATGCTTGGCATTGACCAGTATCACTTCCAGGCCGGGATCGGTGGCCACCGCGCGCTGCGGCGCAGGCGCCACAAAGCGCATCGCCAGCAATGCACCATGCGCCAGCAGCGAGGCGCCAATGGCAATGACCAGGAAACGATGTTGTTGAAGTAGCTTCACGCGGGCAGCAGGTCCGTGACGTCGAGAAATGATGAATTTTACGTCAAAGCCGGGGGGCTACCGGCAGTTTTTGTGCGGGGTGCGGGTAAAGTTGCCAGCGTCACACCCGATCAGGCTGCAATCGCTGCCGTCGAATACGGCGATTGTACCTCCCAACCCAGACTCGCATACAATTTCAACCCATCTTCAGTTGCCACCAGCACGCGGCGCGCGCTGCCCGAACCTTGCCTGGCACCGAGAGCCGCCATAATGGCCCGGCCCAGCCCGCGGCGCTGATGTGCAGGTTCAGTCACGATACGGTCAAACACAAACACACCGCCATATTCCACGGCATGGCCGCTGGCGGCGATACCGCCATCCTGCGCCAAAATACGCGCTTCGGTGATGCCGTTGGCGGTCACGACGTCAAGGCGGTAGCCAGCAGGCAGGCTTTGCACAGCAAGACCGCCTTGGTGCGTCATGAAAAATCTGCCCTGGAGCAGTTGCCAGCCCGGCGGCAACAGCTGCAGCAATTGCTCACCCGGGCCGCACATCTTGATCAGGATATGCGGCGAGATGATCGTACTGGCCAATGTGGAGATCGCCGGATCGGGACCGGCAAAGACATGGCGGCGCAGTTCATCGGGTGAGCCGGTTTCCACGCGCCAGCCCCCATGATCCGGGACTGGCAGAGGCAGTCCGCGCACGATCGAGCGGGCGCTCAGCCAGCTGCAAAGCAGCTCAGGATCAATCGCCCGCACGTTTTTCTTGCCTCCGTCATGCTGCCCCATCATGGTTGCCGAAGTGACAGGACTTGTTATTTTGGAACTTCCGGCTCTTCCGCCTTAACCTCGGCTATTTCGACCTCGGCCGCCGGGTTCGCAGGCTCGACAGCATCGCCTTCGGCCTGGGCGTCAGCGCCCTCTTCTTCCTCATACTCTTCAGTGGCAGCGGCATCGCCGGACGCGGCGGCGATCTCCAGCAGGCGCGCTTCGATCGACAGGTCGACTTCGTCCCAGCGCAACAGGTCCAGCGTGACTTGCGCGCCGCGCGCCACCGACGGCATGCCCGGCAGCTTGATCACCAGCGGAATATCGACCAGGCGCAGGATCTCATCCTTGAGCACCACCGCATCGACCTGGCGCGCCTCTTCCTGCGCCAGCCAGCGCAAGCACCAGTAGCGTTCCATATTCGACTGGAAGTCGCCATAGGCGGCATAGGCCGCATCAAATGCCGAGACGATGGCGAACAGATTGGCGTCGCGCGGCTTGAACGGCGCCACCAGCGGTGCCGTCACGCCATGTTCGGCGCAGGCGATGATCTGCCACTGATTGACCAGGTCGGTGTACCGACGCAGCGGCGAGGTACTCCACGCGTATTGATCCACGCCCAGGCCCTGGTGCGGCGCCGCATGGGTGACCATGCGCACCTGCATCTTTGCCGCCCAGCCATTGCCGGAGCCGCCACCCTGGCTGCGGTAGATGCCGGGCACGCCATGGTCGTGCAGCATTTTGCCCCAGGTACTGTTGGCAAAGATCATCAGTTCGGCGACGATCTTGTCGAGCGGCGCGCCACGCTTGCGGCGTACTACGCTGACGATATCGTTTTCCACATAGAAATTGAAATCGATGCGGTTGTTCTGTTCGGGCTTCAGGCCAAACCCTTCGCGCTTTTTCATGCGGCCCTGTTCCAGCTGCTGGGCCCACTGCCACAGCACGGCAAAGTCGGCCTTGTGCGGATATTCGCCTTCGCCGCTGGCCAGCGTTTCTTCGTTGACCAGGTCGTCGAGCTGGTTATGGCGCAAATTGCTGGCGATCGGCACCAGCTCGGCGCGCGTTTCCGTGCTGACCACGGCCCAGTCTGCTTTCGGATCCAGAGTGGCGTACAGCGACAGCGCCGGGCAGGTCGTGCCTTCGGCCAGGGTAAACGCGTTGACGATCTCGTCGGGCAGCATGGTGATCTTGTCGCCCGGCATGTAGACGGTTGACATGCGCTGGCGCGCCATCTTGTCGATTGCGTCGTCCGGGCGGATGCCCAGGCCCGGCGCGGCAATATGAATACCGACCTTGAAATTGCCATCAGGCAAAGGCTGTACCGAAAACGCATCATCGATCTCGGTGGTGGTCACATCATCGATGGAAAACGCGGCCACAGCGGCCAGCGGCAATTTCGCGGTAACGGACGGCACGGGCACGCTGGGGAAACCGGCGCCTTTGGGGAAGTTTTCAAACAAAAACTTCGACAAATGCAGCTCTTTTGGCGTGGCGACGCCGCCGGTGGCCAGCATCAGCCGCGGCGCAGTTGTATGCAGTTCATTGCAGGCCGCTTCCAGCGCCTTGTATTCGATGGTGTTCTTGTCGGGCTTGAACAGCAGTTGCAGCACCATCGATTGCATCGAAGCGGGCAAACGATTCTGCTTGAGCTCGTCCACATAAGCAGCCTGCACCAGCGCCTGCTGTTTTTTCTTTTCGATACCAGCCAGGGCCGCCTTCAGCGACGCCTCGGGCGCGGCCTTGTAGCGGCCACGGCCCTTCTTGTAGAAATACACGGGGGCCGAATGCAGCGACAAAATCAGGCCAGCCGCTTCGAACGGCAGCGGCGCGTGGCCGAAGTATTCGGCGCCCAGCTCGGCAAAGCCGAACTCCTCTTCGCCCGCCACTTCCCACAGGAAATCGAGATCAATCTCGGCAGCAACGGCCTTGGCCTGCTCAAGCAGTTCGCCCGGCGCCGGCTTTTCATATTGCAGCAGCACATCCTTGACCTTGACCTTGGTACGCTTGCCGCTGGCCATTTCAACCTGATATGCCTCGCCTGCCTGCGACAGGACCGTGCCGACCTTGAAATCGCCGGATTCTTCAAAAAATAGATTCATTATTATGCTTTATTGATTAATTTGTCAGTTGCAACGACAGGCGCCAATTCCAGCACCGCCGGCAGAAATACTTCGGTCACCAGCAGCAAGCCCTGATGGCGCTGATACAGGCAGCGGCGCGCAAAAAATAATGCCTGCCCTGGTGCGGCGCGCCCTTCCAGCGCCAGCGCCGCTTGCGCCCGCTGCACCAGAGGGTGGCCGGCGCGCAGGCGCGCAAATTCCAGTTCGCCGCGGCGCACCATGCGGTCGCCAAACAGCGTCGTGCCCAGCGAGCGTTCGCCCAGCGCGGAAAACAGCGGCCAGTCGGTGGCCGTGGCCTGCATCGGCACCACCGTATGGCCAAACACAACGGGCTGGCCGTCGCAGCGCAGCAGCACTTCGCGCTCCCATACCCGGCCCGCGCGGTGCAGGCCGATAATGGCCGCCTCGTCCGTCAGGCAGCGCGCCGTTTCCTGATGCAAACATTGCACGCGAAACGCGCGGCTATGGGCTTTCAGCCTGGCCGTCAACGAACCGCCGCCAGTGAGCCAGTGGCGCAAGGCGGGTGGCGCATTGACGGCGTTCACATGTGCATGCCATTGCGCCTGGCGCAGCGAACCGGGCCTCACCGGCCAGCGTCCATGCCGATGCCGCAAAATTGCAGGACCGGCACCAGATAGTCGGCAAACTCGCTGATGCCGTGGTCGCTGCCGTCGATGATCGTCTGTCTCGCCCCTGCATAATGCGCCACCATGTCGCGGTAGTCGAGCACTTCGTCGCCGGTGGCGGCGAGCAGGAAATAGCGTTCGGGCCTGGAAATCGCCGGCACGGCAAAGCCGCGCAGCTCGTCGATATAGTCACGCCTGAATTCAAACGGCTCATCGGAATGAAACGCTGTTGTCACGCCCACATGCTGCTCCAGGTCCAGCAGCGGCACGATGGCCGGGTTCAGCAGCACCGCACGGCAGTCCAGTTGCTCGGCCAGCCAGGTGGCGTAATAACCGCCCAAGGACGAGCCGATAATCGTCAAGGTACTGGTCAATTCGTGCGCCGGCACATGCTTGACCAGCGACAGTGCCAGCTCGATCGCCAGCTTCGGCGAAGCCGGCAGTTGCGGGCAGCGCCATTCGTCACTACGACCCAGCGCCTGCATCTGCGCGGCCAGCAGGCGCGACTTCATCGACAGCGGCGACGAGCGAAATCCATGCAGGTACAAAATCATCGAGCCAGGGCCTCCAGCAACTTCTGGTGCACGCCGCCAAAGCCGCCGTTGCTCATCACGATGATCTGGTCGCCGGGGCGCGCTGCTGCCGCCACGGCTGCCACCAGCGCATCGATTTCTTCATAAGCGCTGGCAATGTTTCCCAGCGGCGCCAGCGCATCAGCCAGGCTCCAGCCCAGCGCCTGCCCGCTGCCGAAGCCGAATACCAGGTCGGCATCTTTCAGGCTGCCCGGCAGCGCATCTTTCATGGCGCCCAGCTTCATGGTATTCGAACGCGGTTCCAGCACGGCCAGGATACGGCCGCTTTTACCTATCTTTTGGCGCAGGCCGCCGACGGTGGTGGCAATCGCCGTCGGGTGATGGGCAAAATCGTCATACACGGTAATATTGTCGACCACGCCGCGCACTTCCATGCGCCGCTTGACGCTCTCGAAGGTAGCCAGCGAATCGCAGGCTTGCGCAATCGGCACGCCCACGTGGCGCGCGGCAGCAATTGCCGCCAGCGCATTGCTGCGGTTGTGCTTGCCAGTCAGCGACCATGCCACATGGCCTTCGTGCTTGCCCTTGAACAGCACGTCGAAGCTGCCGTTCTCCTGTTCCGTCAGTTGCCAGTCGGCGTCCTGGCCGAAACTGTCTTGACCAAACGTTTCCTGCTCGCTCCAGCAGCCGCGCGCCAGCACGCGCTGCAGCGAGGCCTCATCGCCATTGACAATCAGGCGACCGATGCCGGGCACGGTGCGTACCAAGTGGTGGAACTGGGTCTCGATCGCATGCAGATCGGGGAAGATATCGGCATGATCGTATTCGAGGTTGTTCATCACGGCAGTTTTTGCGTGGTAATGCACGAACTTGCTGCGCTTGTCGAAAAACGCCGTATCGTATTCATCGGCTTCGATAACAAAAAAGTCGGACCCGGCGCTCTTGCCATCGATCGTGCCCGACAGGCGCGCGGAAACGCCGAAGTTCATCGGCACGCCGCCGATCAGGAAGCCCGGCGCATAGCCGGCGTCTTCCAGTATCCAGGCCAGCATGGCCGAGGTCGTGGTCTTGCCATGTGTGCCGGCCACGGCCAGTACCCACTTGTTGCGCAGGATATGCTCGCCTATCCATTGCGGACCCGATACATACGGCAGGCTGCGGTTGAGGATTTCCTCGACCAGCGGGTTGCCCCGCGAGACCACGTTGCCGATCACATATAAATCCGGGTTCAGCTCAGTCTGTTTCGGGTCGAAGCCCTGGATCAATTCGATGCCCTGGGCTGCCAGCTGGGTGCTCATCGGCGGGTAGACGTTGGCATCGCAGCCGGTAACTTTATGGCCGGCTTCCTTGGCCAGGACAGCCAGGCCGCCCATGAAGGTACCGCAAATGCCGAGGATATGAATATGCATGTGATCAGTGCAAAAGACGTGCTTGTTAATGTAGGAAACTGCAGGAAACAAAAGTAAGTGTGGGATTTTACCTGACGCCATGGTTTTTTCCGCTTCAGAGTATGATCTCGTTCATGACGACTGATGCTTTTGATGACACCAGGCAATTACGCGTGGAAATTGCCGCCGCTGCCGCCCGCCTGGTGGCGCAGGATGGCGCCGACTATGGCAGCGCCAAGCGCAAGGCGGCACGCCAGATCCTGGGCGGGACCCCAGGCGGTGCCAACGTGCTGCCAGACAACGAGATGATCGAAGGACAGCTGCGGCTCTACAATGCTTTGTTCCTAGCCGACAGCCAGCCGGCGCGGCTGTTCCAGCTGCGCACGATTGCGCTGCAGGTGATGGAGGCGTTGCAACAATTCCACCCGCTATTGAGCGGCCCTGTGCTCAACGGCACGGCCGGCCCGCACGATGAAATCTATCTGCAGCTGTTTGCCGAGAGCGCCAAGGATATCCATATTTTTCTGCTCAATAAAAACGTGGTGCTGGACATGTCGGAAACGCCGCATTTCAAGGGGCCGCGCTATGATGCGGTCGAGACGGCCAGTTTCCTGTGGAAAAATGAAGGCGTGCATGCCGCCATGTACGAACTCGACGACATGCGCGGCGCGCTCAAGCCCAAGGCGGACGGCAAGCTGCTGCGCACCGATATCGTCGGCCTGCGTACCCTGCTGAGCAAGTCTCAGGCAGAATGATCAAAAACCTTAATCTTAATGAATATGACTAAAAAGAATATTATTGCCTGTGCCGTCGTGGCCTTGCTGTTCGGCGCTGTCGGCGCGTATGTGGGCCTCAAGCATGACAAGCCGAGTCCGGCAGTGGCCGTTTCGCCCGCCGTCAATGAGCTGTATGCGCTGTCGCTGCCGGATGCGGCCGGCGCCAAGCAAGCCTTGTCGCAATGGAAAGGCAAGAATTTGCTGGTGAACTTCTGGGCGCCATGGTGCCCGCCCTGCGTGCAGGAAATGCCGGAATTGTCCGAAGTGCAAGGTGAATTTGCCGCCAAAAACCTGCAGATCATCGGCATCGGCATCGATTCGGCCAGCAATATCGCCACCTTTGCCGAGAAGGTCAAGATCGCCTACCCGGTGTATGTATCGGGCATGAGCGGCACCGATCTGTCGCGCCATTTCGGCAATGCCACGGGCGGCCTGCCGTTTACCGTGTTGATTGGCGCTGACGGCGAAGTCAAGAAGACTTATCTGGGCCGCCTGAAATTCGATCAATTGCGCGCCGACCTGGCCAAATTGTAAATTCGACAGCGTGCTTTTTTCTCTTGCCAATGCGTATCTTTGGCTGCAAAATGCGGAACTTTCGCTAAAACGGTCTTCGATACATGGCAAAAAACCTCCTTCTGCTCAACGGCCCCAACCTGAATTTGCTGGGGACGCGCGAGCCTGAGGTCTATGGCGCCAGCACCTTGGCCGATATCGAGCAGGCGGCGATGGCGCAAGCTCTGGCGGCCGGCGCCGATCTGGTATGCTTCCAGAGTAACCATGAAGGGGCGCTGATCGATCGTATCCACGCCGCGCGAGCGGAAGGGGTGGACGCGATCATCATCAATCCAGGTGGCCTGACACATACCAGCGTGGCTTTGCGCGATGCGCTGGCGGGAGTAGCCATTCCGTTCGTGGAAGTGCATATCTCAAATATTTACCAGCGCGAAACGTTTCGTCATCACTCATTCCTGAGCGCAATCGCGCAGGGGACGATCTGCGGGCTGGGTATCGATGGATATCGGCTTGCCATCGACTTTGCGCTTAAAAAGCGTTAATCTACGCGATCTGCATGCAATTAGCGCGGCGACGGGTTTTTTGACCGTGCCGCACCACTTATAAAACAATACATTCCTAGGGGTTTCACATGGATCTACGAAAACTCAAGACCTTGATCGACCTGGTCGCCGAATCGGATATCGCAGAGCTGGAAGTGACCGAAGGCGAAAGCAAGGTTCGCATCGTCAAATCGTCGGCCATGCCGCAAAACCAGATGGTCATGATGCAGCCGCAAGGCATGCAAGCCCCTTACCAGACCGCCCCGCAAGCCGCACCTGCGCCGGCAGCAGCCCCCGTAGTGGCCGCCGAGCCGACCGGCTACGTGGTCAAGTCGCCGATGGTCGGCACCTTCTACCGTTCGTCCGCTCCTGGCAGCGCCGCTTATGTTGAAGTTGGTTCCACCGTAAAAGAAGGCGACACCCTGTGCATCATCGAAGCGATGAAGCTGCTCAATGAAATCGATACCGACAAAGCCGGCGTCGTGACCCAGATCCTGGTGGAAAACGGCCAGCCGGTCGAATTCGGTCAACCCCTGTTCGTGATCGGCTGATACCCTGTCCACACGGCCGGCAACGGCCGTGTGCAGTTTAACGCCCCTCACACTTGTTGTTCTGCCGGCTAGCCGGCTCTCACAGACATACGCGAACCTACCATGTTTGAAAAAATCCTGATTGCCAACCGTGGTGAAATCGCCCTCCGTATTCAGCGCGCCTGCCGCGAAATGGGCATCAAAACGGTTGTAGTTCACTCTGAAGCCGACAAGGACGCAAAATACGTCAAGCTGGCCGACGAATCCGTTTGCATCGGGCCGGCCCAGTCGACCCTGAGCTACCTGAACATGCCAGCCATTATCAGCGCCGCTGAAGTGACGGACGCGCAAGCGATCCACCCCGGTTATGGCTTCCTGTCGGAAAACGCCGACTTCGCCGAACGCGTCGAAAAATCGGGCTTCGTCTTTATCGGACCCCGTTCCGAATCGATCCGCCTGATGGGCGACAAGGTCTCCGCCAAGCAGACCATGATCAAGGCCGGCGTGCCGTGCGTGCCAGGCTCGGAAGGCGCGTTGCCGGACGATCCGAAAGCGATTGTGCAAATTGCCCGCAAAATCGGCTACCCGGTCATTATCAAGGCAGCCGGTGGCGGTGGCGGACGCGGCATGCGCGTGGTGCACACCGAAGCGGCCCTGATCAACGCCGTGGCGATGACCAAGACCGAAGCCGGTACCGCTTTCGGCAACCCTGAAGTGTATATGGAGAAGTACCTGGAAAATCCGCGCCACGTGGAAATCCAGATCCTCGCCGACGAACACAAGAACGCCGTCTGGCTCGGCGAGCGCGACTGCTCGATGCAGCGCCGCCACCAGAAAGTGATCGAAGAAGCACCGGCGCCGGGCATCCCGCGCAAACTGATCGAAAAGATCGGTGACCGTTGCGCCGAAGCGTGCCGCAAGATCGGCTACCGCGGTGCCGGCACGTTTGAGTTCCTGTATGAAAACGGCGAGTTCTACTTCATTGAAATGAACACCCGCGTGCAGGTGGAACACCCGGTCACGGAAATGATCACCGGCATCGATATCGTGCAGGAACAGATCCGCATCGCCGCCGGCGAAAAACTGCGCTTTCGCCAGCGCGACGTGCTGCTGTCGGGCCATGCCATCGAGTGCCGCATCAACGCCGAAGATCCGTTCAAGTTCACGCCATCGCCAGGCAAGATCATTTCCTGGCACGCACCAGGCGGCCCAGGCATTCGCGTCGATTCGCATGCCTACGCCGGCTACTACGTGCCGCCACACTATGACTCGATGATCGGCAAAGTGATCGCTTACGGCGCCACGCGCGAGCAGGCGATACGCCGCATGCAGATCGCCCTGTCCGAAATGGTGGTCGAAGGCATCAACACCAATATCGCCCTGCACCGCGAGCTGATGATCGATGCACGCTTTATCGAAGGCGGCACCAACATCCATTACCTGGAACAGAAGCTGGCCGACATGCCGGACCTGGGCAAGAACATCCACGGTGAACCGCCGAGCATCGCCAAGAAATCCGAAATCAAGGCGGACGCCAAGGCGGGTGCATGAGCTGGACTGAAATCGTCATCGAAATCGCCCGCGACAACGCCGAGGCGATGTCCGACGCGCTGATGGAAGCGGGCGCCCTGTCGGTGTCGGTGGAAGACGCCGACGAAGGCACCGATGCCGAGCAGCCGCTGTTTGGCGAGCCCGGCATGGAGCCTAAGGAAGCGGCGTGGGAACGCAGCCGCGTGGTCGCGCTGACCGATGTCGACGCCGACCAGGCAGCCATCGTGGCAGCCGCTGCGGCCGCCATCGGCCTGGCCGACGCGCCGGCGTTCACTACCCGCCCGGTCGAAGAGCAGGACTGGGTACGCCTGACGCAATCGCAGTTCGCACCAATTCACATCGGCAAGAATATCTGGGTCGTGCCCAGCTGGCACGAAGCACCCGATCCTGACGGACTGATCCTGGAACTGGACCCTGGCCTGGCCTTCGGTACCGGCAGCCATCCGACCACGCGCCTGTGCATGGAATGGCTGGAAGCCCATCCGGCACCCGGCAAGAATGTGCTCGACTATGGTTGCGGTTCCGGCATTCTGGCGATGGTTGCAAAAAAGCTGGGTGCGCAGACCGTGGCCGGCGTCGATATCGACCCGCAGGCGATCGAATCGGCGCGCGACAATGCCGAGCGCAACCAGTGCGAGATCGAATATTTCCTGCCAGATACATTTGCCACGTCGGCACACGCCATGGCGAAGTTTGACATTGTGGTGGCCAATATCCTGTCGAGCCCATTGAAACTGATGGCGCCGATGCTCTCGGGCCGCGTGGCTGACGGCGGCGCCTTGATATTGTCCGGCGTGCTGGCGCGCCAGGCAGAAGAAGTGGCGGCAGCTTATGCCCCATTCATCAAGCTTGGCGTATGGGCCGAGCAAGACGGCTGGGTGGCCCTGCACGGCCGCCTGGGCAGCGATGCCGCTCCTGCGCCCCGCGCGCAAGGTGCGTAAGCACAGCAATGGCCCTCGCCACCAAATGCCCCCATTGCAACACGATATTTCGGGTCGCCGCTGACCAGTTGAAATTACGTGGGGGCATCGTACGCTGTGGCACCTGCAAGGAAGTCTTTGACGGCAATGCCGCGCTGGTCGAGCCAAGCGCGGCATTGTTGCCATCGGTTGCCCCGGCACCGCTACCGGCAACACCATCGTTGCCGCCCTTGCTGGCGCTCGATGTTCCCGACCTGCCCCAGCCCGCCACCAGCGACGACGCTGAGCCGGTATATACGCTCGACTTCGATACCTCGTTCGATCCTTTTGGTATCTTGCCGGCAACGGCGCAACTGAACGCCGATAAAGACCTGGTGCAAGAGGACGAGGAAGCGATCGAGCTCGACCTCGATATCGACCATGCGCCTGGAACAGGCGCCGAACCCGCAACAACAGTCGAACCCGAGGCCGAGCCAGCCCCCGCGCCGGCAATGGCCGCGCTACCCGTACCGAAGGCGCCCTTCCGCCGCCGCGAAACCGATGAAGCGCCCGCCTTTGTCACCTATCTGCGCGACAGCCGGCGCGAGCCGAAGTTCGAGGCCGACGCACCGGCAGCAATCGCGTCGCCAACAAAACCTGAAGTCGAGCCATATAAAGTCAGCCTGGACAAACCTGCGCAAGCGGCCCCGGCCGGCACGCGCCAGGAACCCACGCTGGCCGACCATTCCTTCGACCTGCCGGCCGGCAGCACGCCTGCGGTGGATGAACTGCATGTGCTGGAGGAGTTGCCGCCAGTTGAAGAGCCCGCCTTCGTGACCCAGGTCCGGCGCCGCGAACAGAGCGGCAAGGCCATGCGCGTGGCAATGGCGGCCGGCGCGGTGGCCTTGTTGCTGCTGTTGCTGCTGCAGGTGATGACCACCTTCCGCAATCCTCTGGCAGCGCAGTTTCCGCAGTTTAAGCCGGCACTTGCCGCGCTGTGCTCGGCAAGCGGCTGCCAGGTCGACCTGCCGGCGCAGATCGAAGCGCTGGCCATCGAGCAGGGTGAATTGCAAACGCTCGCGCCAGGCCGCTTTTCCTACATATCGCAGTTGCGCAACCTGGGCCGCAGCGCGCAAGCATGGCCACACATCGAGCTGCTACTTAACGACGACGATGGCAAACCCGTGCTGCGCCGCGTGGTGGCGCCGCGCGATTACCTGCCAGCGGGCACCGATGTCGCCAAGGGCTTTGCGCCGCGCTCGGAGCAGAACATCAAACTGTATTTCACCCTGGACCAGCTCGCGGCGTCCGGCTACCGTATCGCCATCTTTTACCCTTGACTGACACTCACATGACCAAAACTTCATTGATCTGCGGCTCGCTCGCCACCGACACCATCATGCAATTCCCGGGCCGTTTCGGCGAATCGCTGCTGGCCGACCAGTTGCACAAGGTGAACGTCTCGTTCCTGGTGCCCACCATGCGCACCGAGTTCGGCGGCTGCGCCGGCAATATCGCCTACAGCCTGAAAATGCTGGGCGGCGACCCGCGCATCGTCGGCGTGATGGGCCAGGACAGCGCCGCTTACCTGGAGCGCCTGCAAAAGCTGGGCATTTCCACCGCCAATATCCTGATCAAGGCCGACAGCTACAACGCGCAGTGTTTCGTCACCGCCGACTGCGACAACAACCAGATCAATGCCTTCCACCCGGGCGCCATGTCGTTCGCGCATGAAAACCCGATCGCCAGCGCCGGCCCTGCACGCGTCGCCATCATTTCGCCGGACGGCGACCAGGGTATGCTCAAGCACGCCGCCGACCTGGCCGAGCTGGGCATTCCCTTCATGTTCGATCCGGGCCAGCAATTGCCGCGCTTCAATGGCGAACAATTGATCGACTTCATCAACAAGGCGACCTATGTGTCAGCCAACGATTATGAGATGGAAATGTTGATGGAACGCACGGGTTTGACCCTGCCGGAAATCGCCAGCCGCCTCGAAGCGCTGATCGTCACGCGCGGTGAACATGGTTCGGAAATTTATACGGACGGCAAGCGCATCGACATTCCTGTCGTGGCCGCCAGAGAAGTGCTGGACCCGACCGGCTGCGGTGACGCCTACCGTGCCGGCTTGCTGTTCGGCATCACTAACGGCCTGGGCTGGGAAACCAGCGGTCGCCTGGCCAGCCTGCTGGGCGCCATCAAGATCGCCACCCAGGGCGCGCAAAACCATGTGTTTACGGCGGAAAGCATCGCTGACCAGTTTGAAGCGGCGTTCGGTTACCGCTATTGAACCGGCGAACCCCGTTAAGGCCGGGGTCAGACCCCCTCGCCCGCTAGCAATGAACTCTGAGTTTGCGGCATTGAGGGTCTGACCCCAGTACTACCTGCATCATCTGCCCAGCACAAAAATCATCCCCACCAGCATCTGCGCGATCTGCAGCAGTATCAACGCCACCAGCAGCGACAAATCCAGGCTGCCCACCAGTGGCACCACCTTGCGAATCGGACGCAGCAGTGGCTCGTTCAGGGCTCGTACGAATGGCGCCAGCGGCGCATGCGGGTTGACCCAGCTGAAGATCGCCTCGATGATCAGCAGCGCCATGAAACCGTACAGTATCCATTGCAGAAAGCGCTGCAGGGCTTTCAGCAGCACCGCCTCGACCGACAGGCCGGCGATAAACCAGATGCAGGTGGCCAGCAGCACGATCACGAAAGCGCCGATCAGGCTGGCCCAGTCGTAGCCGCCCACGCCCGGCACGATGCGGCGCAGCGGGCGCACCAGCCAGTCGGTCAATTGAAAGGTGAACTGCGCCACCGACGACGGCGGACGCACGCGCACGGCCTGCATCCAGAAGCGCAGCAGCAAGACGCCGCCCAGCAGCGTGGCAATGGTATCAACGATCAATGTAAGGATAGTGATCAGCACAACAAATTCTCCAAAAAAAAACCGCTGTGTGATGATCACACAGCGGCGTGTTGCCTCATCCAGGCACCCGCTTCGTCACATTACGATGGGCGGGTGCTGGTTGGGAATGGCCAGGCTGCGGCAGGTGCCAACACGGTTTTTGCTACGGGTGCGATCGGCGCTGCCGGTTTGGCCGCTTCCGCTTTCGGCGCGGCCTTTTTAGGCGCAGCCTTTTTGGCTGCCGGCTTGGCTGCGGCAGGCGCTGCAACTGCAGGTTCTGCTGCGGCTACCGGCGCTGCTGCGGCCGGAGCGGCTGCTGGCTTGGCGGCTGTCTTGGCAGCCGGTTTTGCTGCTGCTTTGGCCGCAGGTTTCGCCGCTGGCTTGGCTGCTGCCTTGGCCGCAGCTTGCGCTGCCGGTTTGGCTTCTGCTTTAGTTGCAACCTTCGCTGCTGGCTTGGCCGCGACTTTAGCTGCCGGCTTGGCCGCTGGTTTTGCTGCAACTTTGGCTGCTGGCTTGGCCGCAGGTTTCGCGGCAGCTTTCGCTGCAACCTTCGTCGCAGGCTTGGCTGCAGGTTTTGCTGCTGCTTTCGCCGCAGGTTTCGCTGCTGGCTTGGCGGCTGCCTTCGCTGCGGATTTCACTGCAGGTTTCGCTGCTGCTTTAGTTGCAACCTTGGCCGCAGGTTTCGCTGCCGCTTTTGCCGCTGGTTTGGCGACTGCCTTGGTCGCAGCTTTGGCTGCTGGCTTGGCGGCAGGTTTCGCTGCGGCTTTGGTTGCAACCTTCGCTGCTGGCTTGGCTGCTGCTTTGGCCGCTGGCTTGGTTGCAGGTTTCGCTGCTGGCTTGGCGGCAGGTTTAGCTGCTGCTTTGGCCGCCGGCTTGGCTGCAGGTTTCGATGCTGCTTTCGCTACTGGCTTGGCTGCGGCTTTGGTGGCAACCTTCGCCGCTGGCTTGGCGGCTGCTTTAGTGGCAACCTTTGCTGCTGGTTTGGCGGCAGGTTTCGCTGCGGCTTTAGTGGCAACCTTCGTTGCCGGCTTGGCTGCCGCTTTGGCAGCAGGTTTCGCTACCGGCTTGGCGGCTGCCTTCGCTGCTGGTTTGGCTGCTGGTTTGGCTGCTGGTTTGGCTGCTGGTTTGGCTGCTGGTTTTGCTGCGGCTTTGGCTGCTGGCTTGGCGGCTGGTTTTGCTGCAGCTTTAGTTGCTGCAGGTTTGGCGGCAACCGGCTTGGCTGCGGCTGCTGGCGTTTTCGCGGCAGGGGCAGCTTTGGCGGCTGGTTTCTTTACTTCTGATTTCTTAGCGGCTGTTGCCATTTGTCTCTCCTTCATCTGAGATGAAAAATTTAAGCTACAAGATTTAAACCCGTCCAACCCACCACAGGGATAGGCCAGGCGAATTATTCATCGGCACAAACGGTCGTTTGCGCTAATGAATTCGGCACCAGCTGAACTGCTGCAACTCCTCACGTTTGCAGCACTTCAGCCATCGTCGGTGCCACCCTGCTCTATCTCGCAGCTGGTGGCAAAGTCTGAATTCGGGTGTTTCGTTTTCGATGCCGTGCGTTTGTTCCGCTCCTCGCATCGCGTTCGCCACCACTGCGTATCATCAAATAAAAAACCGCCATGCCTGAAAAAATTCGGGCACGGCGGCAGACGAAAACGGTGTGGTTTTGTGCATATCCGTGTAAATCTGTATCCCTGGTTTGCGAGCTTTTGCTGGCGTCGCGCTGGTCAAAAAACCCCGCATACTACCACTCGTATTTGCAATCGTCCTAAAGTACACGAAAACCTTGTCCATGCGCAACCGGCACGATACGTTTTCAAGGGCTTTTTTGCAGGGATAGGCGTGCTAACGTACAAAGCTGCAGCAAATGGCCGGTTTGGCTGCGGAGCTACCGATATTTGCACGCGCCGTACAAGCTCATTAGGCGGATCATGGTGGCACAACTTCACACGCGATTTGCCCTCATGCCCAGCATTTTTTTGCACTAAAATTCCACACTCTGCCGCCATCGCATCGACCATGTCACGCCACACATCTTTTATCCCCATGCTGGCCATTCTGGGCGCTGTCACCGCGCTTGGCCTTGGCACCTCGTGGGCCAAGCACTCGCTGTTCCCCGTGGTCGGTGCACAGGGCACGACGGCCGTACGCGTTGGTTTTTCAGCGCTGTTGCTGCTGCTGTTCTGGCGCCCGTGGCGCTGGGCCTTGAGCGCTGCCGACGCGCGCACGGTGGCCCTGTATGGCGCGGCGCTGGGCGCGATGAATCTGTCGTTTTATATGTCCTTGCGCACCATCCCGTTCGGGATTGCGGTGGCGATCGAATTTGCCGGTCCGCTGGCCGTGGCGCTGTTTTCCTCGCGCCGCCCGCTGGACTTTGCCTGGGTGCTGCTGGCGGCGAGCGGACTGGGACTGCTGCTGCCACTGGGCCATGATCTCAGCACGCTCGATCCCGCCGGCGTGCTGTGCGCCTTGAGCGCCGCCGTGTTCTGGGCCACCTACATTATCTTCGGCAAGCGCGCCAGCCATCTGCATGCGGGCCATTCGGTCTCGCTGGGCCTGTTCGTGGCTGCGCTGGTGGTGGTGCCGGTCGGCGTGGCGCATGCGGGCAGCGCGCTGTTGTCGCCGCTGATACTGGCCACCGGGTTGGGCGTGGCGCTGATTTCCAGCGCGATCCCGATCTCGCTCGAGATGGTGGCCCTGAAACGATTGTCGCCGCAGGCTTTCGGCATCATGGCCAGCATGGAGCCGGCCGTGGCGGCCCTGCTGGCGCTGCTGCTGTTGGGAGAGTACCTGAGCGCCATGCAATGGCTGGCGATCGTGCTGATCGTCGCGGCGTCGGTCGGCAGCTCGGTGACAGCGCAGCGCAGCAAGCGCCAGTACATGGCCGCTCCGTGAGTTAGCGTACCGATCAGCATGGGCCGTGCGCCTACCATGAACGAGTTGCCGAATTGCCCGGAGACGTCCGGACGGCATGCTACCCCCTGTGGCGCCAAGGCGTCCTCACGCAACCCAACGAAAGTTTCCCATGTCACTCAACAACACCGTCGTCTGGCTCGACCATGTCAAAGCCCATGTCATCCATTTCGACAAGGACGCTTCCGAATCCGAATCACTGAAAACGCACTCGACGCATGCCCACCCGCACATCAAGCACGGCGACAGCCACGCCAGCGAAGATGACAACACGCGCTTCTACAACGATATCGCGGACGCGCTGAAAGACAGCCAGCAGATCCTGGTGGTCGGGCCGGGTGGCGAAAAGACCGCCTTTGTCAAGCACGTGGGCACCAATGCAGCGGCAATTGCCGACAAGATCAAGGCGGTGGAAACGGTCGATCATCCTTCCGATGGCCAGTTGCTGGCCTTTGCACGCCAGCATTTCATCAGCGCAGGCGGCTTGCAGTAAACGCCGGCGTGTCATGAAAAAACCCCGCCAGCTGGACTCCAGCTGGCGGGGTTTTTTTGAAGGCAAAGCAGTTTATTCCCAATTCAGCGCGCCGCCGGTCTGGTATTCCGTCACGCGCGTTTCGAAGAAGTTGCGTTCTTTCTTCATGTCGATCATCTCGCTCATCCACGGGAATGGATTTTCCTCTTGCGCGAACAGTGGCTCAAGGCCGATCTGCTGGGCGCGGCGGTTGGCGATAAAGCGCAGGTACCCCTTGAACATCGGCGCATTCAGGCCCAGCACGCCGCGTGGCATGGTGTCTTCGGCATACGCATATTCCAGGTCAACGGCGCGCAGGAACAGCGCCTTGATCTCTTCGCGGAATGCAGCCGTCCACAGCTGCGGGTTTTCCATCTTGATGGTGTTGATCAGGTCGATGCCGAAGTTGCAGTGCATCGATTCGTCGCGCAGGATGTACTGGTACTGCTCGGCGGCGCCCATCATCTTGTTCTGGCGGCCCAGCGCCAGGATCTGCGTAAAGCCGACGTAGAAGAACAGGCCTTCCATCAGGCAGGCAAACACGATCAGGGACTTGAGCAGCTTCTGGTCGTTTTCCGTCGTGCCGGTAGTAAACGTCGGGTCGGTCAGCATGTCGATGAACGGAATCAGGAATTCATCCTTGTCGCGGATCGACTTGACTTCGTTGTAGGCGTTGAAAATTTCGGCTTCATCCAGGCCCAGCGACTCCACGATGTACTGGTAGGCGTGGGTATGGATCGCTTCCTCGAAAGCCTGGCGCAGCAGGTACTGGCGGCATTCCGGCGCCGTGATGTGGCGATAAGTACCCAGCACGATATTGTTGGCAGCCAGCGAGTCGGCGGTCACAAAAAAGCCCAGGTTGCGTTTCACCAGGCGGCGTTCGTCTTCCGTCAGGCCGTTCGGGTTTTTCCACAGCTCGATATCGCGCTGCATGTTCACTTCCTGCGGCATCCAGTGGTTGGCGCAGCCGGCCAGGTATTTGTCCCAGGCCCATTTGTACTTGAACGGCACGAGCTGGTTGACGTCGGTCTTGCCGTTGATGATGCGCTTGTCGTCGGCATTGACGCGGCGCGCTACCTGCTCGGCGTTCGCTTCGGACGGCTCGGCGCCGGCTGGCAGGTTCAATTCGGTATTGCCCAGTGGCGCTTGCTGCGCCGGACGCGGCACGACTGCCGGCGTGGTTTCATCATCCCAGGATAAGGACATAATTATTTCTCTCTTGAAATGCAGCTATTCACAATATTCAGCCCGGCGCTGCCGGGCTGACCACTCAAACTTATTGGCAGGCTTCGCACTCTTCAAAGCCGTCATCACCAGGACGCAGGTAGCAAGCTTCGCCATCCGCATCATCCGCCGCGGCGGCAATCGCCACTGGCGCCACGGCGACGGCTGCCGCCGCCACACTCGCTGCCTGGGCACTTTGTGCGCTGGCCGACATGCCGCCGTCAACTGCCACGGCGTTCAGGGCGCCAGTTTTGGAGGTTGATTTCTCCATGTGGGTGGCGGCGATGGTGCGCAGATAGTAGGTGGTTTTCAGGCCGCGCAGCCATGCCAGTTTATACGTTTCGTCCAGTTTCTTGCCCGATGCGCCAGCCATGTAGATGTTCAGCGATTGCGCCTGGTCGATCCACTTCTGGCGGCGTGATGCGGCTTCCACCAGCCAGCTCGGCGACACTTCAAAGGCGGTGGCGTAGATATCGCGCAGGTCTTGCGGAATGCGGTCGATTTTCACCAGCGAACCATCGAAGTATTTCAGGTCCGAGATCATGACTTCATCCCACAGGTCGCGTGCCTTCAGGTCGCGCACCAGGTAGCCGTTGATCTCGGTGAATTCGCCCGACAGGTTCGATTTCACGTACAGGTTCTGGAACGTCGGCTCGATACAGGCCGATACGCCGATGATGTTCGAAATGGTGGCCGTCGGAGCGATCGCCACGCAGTTCGAATTGCGCATGCCGAACTTGGCGATGCGTTCGCGCACCGGCGTCCAGTCCATCGCCGACGAGGTATCGACTTCCAGGTAGCCGCCGCGCTCTTCCGCCAGCAACTTGACGGAATCCTGTGGCAGGATGCCGCGGTCCCACAAGGAACCTGCGTACGACTCGTAGCGGCCGCGTTCTTCGGCCAGTTCGGTCGAAGCCAGGTAGGCGTAGTAGCACACCGCTTCCATCGAAGTATCGGCAAACGACACGGCTTCGTTCGAGGCGAACGGGATGCGCATCATGTGCAGGCAATCCTGGAAGCCCATGATGCCCATGCCGACCGGACGGTGGCGCATGTTCGAATTGCGCGCCTTGTCGACGGCGTAGTAATTGATGTCGATCACGTTGTCGAGCATGCGCATGGCGGTACGCACGGTCTTGGCCAGCTTGACGTGGTCGAGCTTGCCTTCTTTCATGTGCGCCGGCATGTTGACGGAACCGAGGTTGCAGACGGCGATTTCATCGGCGCTGGTGTTCAGGGTGATTTCCGTGCACAGGTTCGAGCTGTGGACCACGCCGACATGCGACTGCGGGCTGCGGATATTGCATGGGTCCTTGAAGGTGATCCATGGGTGGCCGGTTTCAAACAGCATCGACAGCATCTTGCGCCACAGGTCCAGTGCGGCGATCTTCTTGAACGAACGGATTTCGCCGGCCGCCGCTTTCGCTTCGTAGCCCAGGTAAGCCGTCTCGAAAGCCTTGCCGACCTTGTCGTGCAGGTCCGGCGTTTCCGATGGCGAGAACAGGGTCCACTCGCCTTTTTCCATCACGCGCTTCATGAACATGTCGGGAATCCAGTTGGCCGTGTTCATGTCGTGGGTGCGGCGGCGATCGTCGCCCGTGTTCTTGCGCAGGTCGAGGAATTCCTCGATATCCATGTGCCAGGTTTCCAGGTAGGCGCAAACGGCGCCCTTGCGCTTGCCGCCCTGGTTCACGGCCACGGCCGTGTCGTTGACCACTTTCAGGAACGGCACCACGCCTTGCGACTTGCCGTTGGTGCCCTTGATGTGGGCGCCCAGGGCGCGCACTGGCGTCCAGTCATTGCCCAGGCCGCCTGCATATTTGGCCAGCAGCGCGTTGTCCTTGATGGCGTCATAGATGCCTTCGAGGTCATCGGACACGGTGCTCAGGTAGCACGACGACAGTTGCGAGCGCAAGGTGCCCGAGTTGAACAGGGTCGGCGTCGAGCTCATGAAGTCGAACGAGGACAACAGGCTGTAGAACTCGATGGCGCGCGCTTCGCGGTCCGATTCGTTCAGGGCCAGGCCCATGGCCACGCGCATGTAGAACGCCTGCGGCATTTCGATGCGCACGTCACGGATGTGCAGGAAGTAGCGGTCGTACAGGGTTTGCAGGCCGATATAGCCGAATTGCAGGTCGCGGTCGGCCACGATGGCTTTTGCCAGGCGTTCCAGGTCGAAGGTGGCCAGCACCGGGTTCAGCAGTTCGGCAGCAATACCCTTGGCGATATAGGCCGGGAAATAGCTCAGGTACTCACTGGCGGCGGCCGCTTGCGGCACTTCCTTGCCGAACACTTCCTTGCGCACCGTGTGCAGCAGGATGCGGGCCGTCACTTGCGAGTAGGCCGGATCTTTTTCCATCAGCGCGCGCGCTGCCAGGATGGCCGACTTGTGCAGTTCTTCGACCGGTACGCCGTCGTACAGGTTTTTCACGGTTTCAGCCAGGATGGCGTCGGCGTCGACGTGCTTTTCCAGGCCGGCGCAGGCGGCGTTGATCAGGTCGCGCACTTGCTGCATGTCGAGCGGGCGGCGCACGCCGTTGTCCAGCACGTTCAGTTGCGGTGCGGCCACTTGCGCGGAAGCACCCAGCGCTTCCTTCTGCAAACGGCGCTCTTCCATGTGCTTGGCGCGGTACAGCACGTAGGCACGCGCCACGTCGTGCTCGCCCGAACGCATCAGCGACAGTTCAACCTGGTCCTGCACGTCTTCGATATGGAAGGTGCCGCCGCCCGGCTGGCGGCGCACCAGCGCTGCGACCACGCCGGCCGTCAATTGTTCCACCAGTTCACGCACGCGGGCGGAAGCGGCGCCCTGGCCACCGCTCACGGCCAAAAACGCCTTGGTCATGGCGATCGCGATTTTCGAAGGCTCAAATGCCACCACCGCACCATTGCGGCGGATGATGCGATAGTCGCCCATGGCCGCGCCGGTGCTAGCCACGCTGTGCGCCGCGCCTGGCGCTGGCAGTACTGGCGTTGGATGGATGGAAATATCTTGAGGTGATTGCATTGAAGCTCCCGTTGTCAGCTAAAGTCAGCCTGCAGTTTTGCTGCCGCGTGTGTGGTTGAATAGAACGCCCGATGGTCCGGGCTTCTTCCGGTATTGATTGATAAAAACTACATTATTAAGGCGTCAGATGATACAAATGAAAACAGCCTGCCCTCACGGCCATGATAGGCGCGAAGCATGTCTCTAAGGGTGATAAACCGCCAGTGTCAACATTGCCAGTTGAGCACCCAGAGGGTGTTGGCGCTGGCTGGACACTAATGCTGAAAACATCTGTGATGGCACTACATTTAGTAACTACATCTAATTTATGCACTAATTGTAGTACCCATCGATGGCAGGCGCAATACTTTTTCCGCCTCTGTCCCGCTTAATTTTTACGATTTTCTGCACGAATTCAATTGACTTTTCAGGGCATGGATAACAGGCCCGGCACCCGCATAGTAAGCACTAACGCAGGCCGCTGCGGACCGCAACCAAACCGGGACCGGCATTATAATCTACCGCGCCGCTGCCATCCCGGCACCGGCTTTTTCGGCTCAGCCCGGGGGTTCGCGCAGTTGTAATTTTTGCATGCGGTAGCGCAGCTGGCGCACGCTGATACCCAGTTGCCGCGCCGCCCGTGCGCGGTGGTAGTGCGTCTGCGCCAGTGCCTGCAAGATCATCTCGCGCTCGGTTTGCAGCAGGAACAGCTGCAGCGGCACGATGGGCACCCCACCGTGCGCCATGCCGGGCAGCGGCAATTGGCGGCCGGGCAAGCCGGCGTGCAAGGCCGTTACTGGCGCAGGCGCGGGCGCAGATGCAGCTACAGGCAAGCCCAGCCCATCGACCGTGATCATGCCGCCCTCGGCAAAGGCCAGCGCCCGCTCCAGCAGGTTTTCCAGTTCGCGCACATTGCCGGGAAAAGCATGGCGCGCCAGCGCCGCCAGTACCGCCGGCGCCAGGCGTATGCCTTGCCGTGGCGCCAGCCGCGCCAGGATCGCCTCGCAAAGGGCCGGCAAGTCGCCCAGCCGCTCGCGCAAGGGCGGCACCGCCAGTTCGATCACGTTCAGGCGGTAATACAGATCCTGGCGAAACGTGCCGGCGGCCACGCCGCGCGCCAGCCCATGCTGGCTGGCACACAAGATGCGCACGTCGACCGCCTCATCGGCGCTGCCACCGAGTTTGCGCACGCGGCGCTCCTGCAGCGCGCGCAGCAGCTTGACCTGCATCACCAAAGGCAGGTCATCGACCTCGTCGAGCAGCAGGCTGCCGCCGTCGGCTGCCTGGAACAGGCCCTGGCGTTCATGCAGCGCGCCCGTGTAGGCACCCGGACGACTGCCAAACAACTCCGCTTCCACCAGCGCCTCGGGAATGGCGCCGCAATTGACGGCAATAAAAGGGCCATCGGCGCGCGCGCCCTGGGCGTGGATGGCGCGCGCCACCAGCTCCTTGCCGCTGCCCGATTCGCCACGGATCGCCACCGGCGCCCTGGCAGTGGCAATACGCGCGATCTGCGCCCTCAATGCCTGCATGGCGGCCGAACTGCCGCTCAGCTGCGGCGCTGATGCAATGGGCGCAAGATGGCCGGCGGTGGCCCCGGTACGCAAGCTGGGCATGGTGATCCTTTCAGCAAGGACTGCGGTCAAGCACGACAATTAAGCGTGACACGACCATGCTACGCCTGGCCGCTGGCCGAGGGCGTTACGATACGGATGAGCAATGCGGGAAGAAAACGA
Organism: Janthinobacterium longum; assembly: GCF_051380735.1. NCBI lineage: Bacteria > Pseudomonadati > Pseudomonadota > Betaproteobacteria > Burkholderiales > Oxalobacteraceae > Janthinobacterium > Janthinobacterium longum. The sequence continues at coordinate 248,742 of NZ_JBNYXQ010000004.1, read as the reverse complement.
CCAGTGTCGTTACACAGTGGCGTGCGCGTGGCTGCAGTAGTCGTGGCCCTTGGCCTGCACGTTTTCGGAGGCCGGGTAATACACGCCGCAGTGGGCGCAGCACAGCATCAGCTCGGCGTCGGGCAGCTCGGCAACGCGGCCGGGCGGAGTAAAGGGATTGGGCTGCTGCCGTTGCTGCTGCTGGGCACGCTGCTGCACGCTGCGAATCTTGCTGCGGATCGCGAACACCACCAGGAACACCAGCGCCAGCCAAAACAAAATACGGGTCATAAAACTCCTCGGTGCAAAACCACTTCCAGTACAAAACGGCTGCCGACATAGGCCAGCAGCAAGGTGGCAAAGCCGGCCAGGGTAAATGTCAGCGCCGTCTTGCCGCGCCAGCCGCGAAAGCGCCGTCCGGCCAGCAGCACGGCAAACAGCAGCCACGACAGCATGGTAAATACCGACTTGTGATCCCAGGTCAGGGCCTTGCCAAATAATTGCTCAGAAAACACGATGCCCGACAGCACGGTCAGGCTCAGCAAAATAAAACCCAGTCCTATCATGCGAAACAGCAACTTTTCCATCGTCAACAGGGCTGGCAACTGGTCCAGCGCACCCGAAAAAAAGCCGCGCCGCTCGCTGCGCGTGTGCAGACGCGACTCCTGCAGCGCCATCAGCACGGCGTGAAAAGCGGCAATCGTCAGAGTGCTGTAGGCCAGCACCGCCACCGTGATATGCCAGCCGAACACAGCCGATTTGCCTTCCAGTACCACCTGGTTACCGGGAAAGGCCCAGGCCAGGACGAGCGCCAGCACGGCGCAGGGCATGACCATGCGGCGCAAGCCGTCGAGGCTGAAATTGCGGTTCTCTATCCAGTAGGCGCCCACCGATACCCACAGCGCGGCCGACAGCATGGCGGAAAAACCGAAACGCAAGGTACCGGGCGCCATCAGGTCGAACCACAGGGTGGCGCCGTGCGACAGCCAGGCCAGGCCGGTCAGCGCGGCGATCAGCCTGCCCTGCGACGAGGGAAGAAACGCGCATACCGCATACGCCAGGGCGGCAAGGAAAAAGAAATAAGTCTGCATGTTTTAAGTTTACACCATAGCCGGCCAGCGCGAATCGCGCAGCAGCACCCACGGCTGCCGGCAGCGCTGGCGCGCAATGCGAAATAGCCTGCCATGATATCGCGCCTGAGGCTGGACCGGGTGGCCTGCTCTCAAGATTTCGCGAATCTTCCTGCAGCACGGCACGGCAAGCTTGCCGGGCATTGCGGGATATTGCTGAATTTGCCAAACGCGCCGATTATCGTTAGGCTGGCGCCACCCCCGCTTTCTGATTGCCTTGCCATGCCCTCCTCCAGCCTCGACGATAAATTGTGTTTCCAGCTCTATGCCACCTCGCTGAAAATGACGCAGCTCTACAAGCCGATGCTGGCCGCCATCCGTCTGACGTATCCGCAATACCTGGTCATGCTGGTGCTGTGGGACCAGGAAGGCCTGGGCATCAAGGACCTGGCCGAGCGCCTGCAGCAAGATTCCGGCTCGATTACGCCGCTGGTCAAGCGGCTTGAAGCGGAAGGTTATCTGCTGCGCCAGCGCGATCCGCGCGACGAGCGCAACCGCGTGCTGACCCTGACGCCGGCCGGCCGCCAGCTGCGCCAGGCCAGCAGCGTCATCGATCAGGCGATTGCCGACAACTGCAGCGTGATCGCACCGGAATTCGAGGTCATGATGGAAGGCTTGCGCAAGCTGAACGCCAGGCTGGGCACCTGAGGGCGCAAGCCCGGTCAACTTTCTTTAAAAATATATTGCGCACTAATTATTAGTGCGCTATTCTTCTTGCGTCGACTGGCTGCACAGCTTCAGACAAGAAGGCCAGGTCGATCTCACCAGTCATTTTTTTTATCAATTACTTAGCTCACTAAATAATAGTGAGCTATAAAAAAAGGAATCCTTCCATGTCGTCCATCCCTTTCAAAGCTTCCCTGCTTGCCGCCGCCATCGCCTCGGGCGCCGCATTTGCTCCCGTCCATGCGGCCGCGCCTGCACAACAAAATGCCGACACCACCGTGGTGCTGGTGCATGGCGCGTTTGCAGACGGTTCCAGCTGGGACAAGGTGATTCCCTTGCTGCAGGCCAAGGGCTTGAAAGTGGTGGCCGTGCAAAATCCGCTGACCTCCCTGGCTGACGATGTGGCCGCCGCCCAGCGCGTGATCGATGCCCAGACCGGCCGCGTGATCCTGGTGGGCCACTCCTGGGGTGGCACCGTCATCACGCAAGCAGGCACCAGCGACAAGGTCAAGGCGCTGGTCTACGTGGCGGCCTTCGCGCCATCCGAAGGCGAGGCATCGGGAGAGTTGGGCAAGGACTATCCGACGCCGCCGGGCATCGCCACCCTGACAGCGGACGCTGCCGGTTTCCTGTATCTGCCGGCAGAATCGGTCAGGGTCAATTTCGCCCAGGACCTGCCCGCCGCCCAGACCCGCTTGATGGCCGCTACCCAGGGACCGATCCACGGCAAGGCGTTTGCCGACAAGACCACCGTGGCTGCCTGGAAAAACAAGCCCAGCTATTACATCGTGGCCGGCAAGGACCGCATGATCGCGCCGGAACTGCAGCAGGCATTTGCGAAGAAGATCAATGCCACCACCACCGTGCTGCAAACCAGCCACGTGCCGATGCTGTCGCAGCCAAAACAGGTAGCCGAAGTGATCCTGGCGGCCGCCGCCAAGCGTTGAACTGCGCGCAGACGGTCGGCCTGAATGCCCTTACTTAACGTTCAGGCTTTTCTTGGCCTGGTCGAGCAAGTCCGTCTTGACCCAGTCTTTGGCCACCGGCGGTTTGCTCATGCGACCCACGCCGGTTTTCACCATCACGTCGGTAGTGGTCTGGATATGCTCGGGCGTGATGTCGTAGGAATACGGCGAATTGCTGATCGCATCGTCGAAGTCATCCTTGGTGATCTGGCCACGGAACACCACTTCGCGCACGTATTTTTCGGCCGTCGGCTTGTTGTCGATAAAGGTCTTGGTGGCCTCGACAAAGCAGCGCATGAATTTCTCGGCCACCGGACGGCGTTCCTTGTAGAACTTTTCCGTCATCACCATGGTGCGCACCGGCTCGCCAATCGGCGTGTCATAGGGTTTGATCACTTCGGTGCCAAAACCCTTGTTGATGGCCTGCGACGATTGCGGCTCCGACTGCATCATGGCGTCGATATTCTTGCCCATCAGCGCCTGGTTCAGGTCCGCATAGGCGAGGAACACCAGCTGCACGTCCTTGCCCTTGGTTTCCGAATACGTCAGTCCCGCCTGCGACAGCTCGGCCAGCAGCAGCACTTCCTGGATGCCGCCGCGCGTTACGCCCACGCGCTTGCCTTTCAGGTCCTTGACACCGGCAATCTTCTGCCCCACCCCACCCACCAGCCGCGCGCCACCCTTGGCAAAGCCGGCCACCACATAGATGGGCGCACCGCCGGCACGCCCGGAAATGGCCGCCTCGGAGGCCGTCGCGCCCACGTCCAGTTCGCCGGCGATAATCGCCTGCATCACATCCAGGCCCTTGGCGAAAATATGCTCTTCGACCTTGATGCCGCACTTGGGCGCGATTTCCTTGATATACGACACGGCGCCGTAATGGGCGAACTTCAAGTTGCCCAGGCGGACCACTTCCTGGGCCTGGGCCTGTACAGCAGCCATGCTGAACGTCAGCATGACGGCGGCGGCGATGGTGGTTTTCAAGATACTGTACTGGCGCATCTGCTTCTCCTGTCTCACGGTGATGGGATGCCTGGCTTGCAGGCAAGGAAACACTGCTTTTTTATTATGCAGAGATAGTACCGTGTGTTGAAGCTGGAGCAACAAATTATTTATGTCTTTGAAATATCAATTACTGCAGCAAGGTCAGCAGACCACGATCCGTGACAGCCACGCGATAGAGTAAAATGGCGGCCATCGTCCGGCTTCGCGCCGCCCACTCCAAGCTTTCCACTGCAGGTTCATCATGCTAGATAATCTTACCCAACGGCTTGCCAAAGTCGTCAAGACCATGCGCGGCGAGGCGCGCCTGACCGAAACCAACACTGCCGAAATGCTGCGCGAAGTGCGCCTGGCGCTGCTCGAGGCCGACGTCGCCCTGCCCGCCGTGCGCGAATTCATCGCCCGCGTCAAGGAAAAATCCATGGGCGAGGAAGTGCTTTCTTCGCTGTCGCCGGGCCAGGCGCTGGTTGGCGTGGTGCAGCGCGAGCTGGCCGCCATCATGGGCGCCGACCTTGGCCCCGAAGCGTCGCAGATCAGCTTTGCGCAGCAGCCGCCCGCCATTATTTTGATGGCCGGTCTGCAAGGTGTGGGTAAAACCACCACCGTCGGCAAGCTGGCGAAATACCTGAAGGAAGAAAAAAAGAAGAAAGTGCTGACCGTCTCGGCCGACGTGTATCGTCCTGCCGCGATCGCCCAGCTGCAATCGGTGACCAGCCAGGTCGGCGCCGACTTCTTCCCCTCCACCGCCAATGACAAACCGGTCGATATCGCGCTGGCCGCGCTGGACTGGGCCAAGAAGCATTATCACGATGTGCTGATCATCGATACGGCCGGCCGTCTCGGTATCGACGAAGAGATGATGCGCGAAATCGCTGCCGTTCACGCGGCCGTGAAACCGATCGAAACCCTGTTCGTGGTCGACGCCATGCTGGGCCAGGATGCCATCAACACGGCCAAGGCCTTCAACGATGCGCTGCCGCTGACCGGTATCGTGCTGACCAAGCTCGATGGCGATGCGCGCGGCGGTGCCGCCCTGTCGGTGCGCCACATTACTGGCAAACCGATCAAGTTTGCCGGTGTCTCGGAAAAACTCGACGGCCTGGAAGCGTTCGACCCGACCCGCATGGCCAACCGTATTCTGGGCATGGGCGACATCCTGGCGCTGGTCGAAGAAGCGCGCAAGGGCGTCGACAGCAAGGCGGCGGCGGACCTGGCGCAGAAGATGAAGGTCGGCGGCAAGTTCGACATGAACGACTTCAAAGCGCAACTGGGTCAAATGAAGAAAATGGGCGGCATGGCCAACCTGATGGACAAATTGCCGGCGCAATTCCAGCAGGCCGCCGGCGGCAAGAACATGGACCAGGCAGACAAGCAGGTACGGCGCATGTGCGGCATTATCGACTCGATGACGCCACAGGAACGCGCCAAGCCTGAACTGATCAAGGCCACCCGTAAGCGCCGCATCGCCGCCGGCGCCGGCGTGCAGGTACAGGAAGTGAACCGCATGCTGAACCAGTTTGAACAGATGCAGACAATGATGAAGAAATTGTCGGGCGGCGGCATGATGAAGATGATGCGCTCCATGAAGGGCATGATGCCCGGCCTGAAGTAAGGCTTCAAAATCTGCTGCGCGGTGCGCTTTGCGGCCGACGATGCTCACCGTACTTTCGTACGGCTGCGCTTCTCGGCCACAAATCACATCCGCTCGCGACGATTTTGAACGCCTTAGAGACGCCTGAAGACAGGTCAAAAAGCAGTAAAACGATATGTTAAATAATGCCGGGCGGCATTTTCCTCAGCCCGGCACTCCCTCTCGCCGCATAGCCAGCAAGCATGCCGTTTTCAGGCAAAAACACTCTTCCATGTCCTTCCAGGCTGCGCCCGGGCGACAGAGGGAGGATTTCACTGCTTTTTCCTCGTGAAAACGTGAAAATCGCTTGCATACTGTGTAAATCCCCACCAATATTAGCCGTGCGATTAATTGCGCAATTTCCCATGTGTTTGTTAAGGAGGCTCGAAGATGGCAACAGCCAAAAAAACCCCAGTAGCAGCGCCAGCCAAAGCGGCAGCAGCCAAACCTGCAGCCGCCAAGAAAGCAGCACCCGCAGCCAAAGCCGCACCAGCGGCAAAACCCGCAGCCAAACCGGCTGCGAAACCGGCAGCGGCGAAGAAAGCGGCAGCACCGGCAACACCACGCAAGCCAAACGCAGCCTTCATGAAAGCAATGACGCCGTCCACCGAACTGGCAGCCGTCGTTGGCGCAGCACCACTGCCGCGCACTGAAGTGACCAAGAAGGTCTGGGATTACATCAAAAAACTCGACCTGCAAGATCCGGCCAACCGCCGCATGATCAATGCAGACGACAAACTGAAAGCCGTTTTTGGCGGCAAGGCCCAAGTCTCCATGTTTGAAATGACGAAGCTCATCTCCGATCATTTGAAATAATCAGCTACCCGCCGGCGCATTGGCCGAGCGAGTACCCCGCCGCTTTACTGCGAGCGGGGTATTTTTTTGGGGGTCAGACCCTCAGTGCCGCTAAATCAGAGGCTTGCGCTGCCGGTCGAGGGGGTCTGACCCCGGCCTTTATTTGAACTCCCAGTTTCTCCACGCCGCCCGCACCGCATTCGGATACTCGGCCCGTCCCCGGCTACCGTTATACCGCCCCAGCGCCAGATACAAATCCCCCTTTTCCATATCCAGATACATGCGCAAAATCGCGCAGCCATAGCGCAAGTTGGTCTGCATGTGAAACAGCTTGCTGCGGTCATGGTCGCCGATAACACCGGTCCAGAATGGCATCACCTGCATGTAGCCACGCGCACCGGCCAGCGAGACGGCATATTTGCGGTAGTTCGACTCGACCTGTATCAGGCCCAGCACCAGCGCCGGCTCCAGGCCCGCGCGGCGCGCTTCGTACCAGACGGTTTCCAGAAATTCCGTGCGCAGCTGGGCGTCCGGCAGTTTGCGCTGCAGCCGCTGCGACATCTGCGCCAGCCATTGCTGGTAGCGTTGCTGGTCAAGTGGATTGGCAAAGGTGGGTTGTGGTGGACGCTCGTCGCGGATCGCATGCGACAGCGCCAGGCGGACCGAATCGGCCAGCGCCTCTTCCTTCTGGTTGCCGGCCTGCGCAAGCGGGGCGCAGGCCAGGCAGGCGGCCAGCGCGAGCGCGCCGGCCGTTTTCAGTACAGGCATGCGACTCACTGCGCCATTTTGGCCTGGATAAAGGCAACCATGTCGCCTGGCGCCACGCCCGTGGCTTCCGTATCGCGGCGGCCCTGGTATTCCAGCTTGCCTTCCTTCAGGCCACGCTCGCCGATCACGATGCGGTGCGGCACGCCGATCAGCTCCCAGTCGGCAAACATGGCGCCAGGGCGCTGGCCACGGTCATCGAGGATGACATCGACGCCAGCGCCTTGCAGGGCCGCGTACAGCTGTTCCGTCTGTTCCTTGACCAGTTCACTGCGGTCCATGCCCATCGGGCACAGCACCACTTCAAATGGCGCGATTGAGGCTGGCCAGATAATGCCCTTGTCGTCGAAGTTCTGTTCGATGGCAGCGCCCAGGATGCGCGTGATGCCGATGCCGTAGCAACCCATCTGCAGCGGTGCAGGCTTGCCGTTTTCGTCGAGGAAGGTGGCTTTCATGCTTTCCGAGTAGGCCGTGCCCAGCTGGAACACGTGACCGACTTCGATGCCGCGCTCGATCGCCAGCACGCCCTTGCCGTCCGGCGAAGCGTCGCCGGCAACCACATTGCGCAGGTCGGCCACGAGGGCAGGTTCCGGCAAATCACGGCCCCAGTTGGCGCCCGTGTAGTGGAAACCGGCTTCATTCGCGCCGCAGACAAAGTCGCTCATGTGGGCGACGGTGCGGTCAGCCACCACGGTGACCGGCAGCCTGGTGCCGATCGGGCCCAGGTAGCCAGGAATCGAACCGTAGACTTCCAGCAGTTCTTCTTCGGTCGTGAAACGGTGATTGGCCAGGCCGGCGACCTTGCCGACCTTGATTTCGTTCAGTTCATGGTCGCCGCGCAGCAGCAGCATGAAATGCTGTTTCGTGAGCTTGCCGTCTTTTTCGGTTTCCACCGTCAGGGCGATGGTTTTGACGGTGCGGGCCAGGTTGATACCAAGCAAGGCAGCCACGGCTTCGCATTTTACGGTGTCAGGGGTGGCCGTTTTCGTCAGTTCCTGGGCTGCAGCGGCACGCTCGCCGGTCAATGGCAGCGCTTCGGCCGCTTCCATATTGGCCGCGTAGTCGGAGGTCGGGCAGTACACCAGCGCGTCTTCGCCGGTGTGGGCGATGACGTGGAATTCATGCGAGCCGGAGCCGCCGATGGCGCCGTTGTCGGCCGCCACCGCGCGGAACTTCAGGCCAAAGCGCGTGAAGATGCGGGTGTAGGCATCGAACATGACCTTGTACGACGCCTGCATGCCGGCCAGGTCGCGGTCAAACGAGTAGGCGTCCTTCATGGTGAATTCGCGGCCGCGCATCAGGCCGAAGCGCGGGCGGCGCTCATCGCGGAACTTGGTCTGGATATGATAAAAATTGAGCGGCAGCTGGCGGTAGGACTTGATTTCGGTGCGCACCACGTCGGTGATGACTTCTTCCGAGGTTGGCTGGATCGCGTATTCGCGGCCATGGCGGTCTTTCACGCGCATCAGTTCAGCGCCCATCTTGTCCCAGCGGCCCGTCTCCTGCCACAGTTCGGCCGGCTGCACCAGCGGCATCAGCAGCTCGATGGCGGCGGCCTGGTTCATCTCCTCGCGCACGATGGCTTCCACTTTGCGGATCACGCGCAGGCCCATCGGCATGTAGGTGTAGATGCCGGAACCGAGGCGTTTGATCATGCCTGCACGCATCATCAATTGGTGGCTGACGATTTCCGCGTCAGAAGGGGCATCTTTGAGTGTCGAGATAAAAAAACGGGAGGCGCGCATAACGGTGAATTCTTTTTAAAAAGAGAGGGTTATAATCAACCTAATTTTAAAGGATTAGCTGGCTGATGCGTCCATACTTTATACAAATGCGCTCAATTGGTGCGATTCCAGCGCTTTTCGCACCCCGAAAAGACCACTGGCACGCGGAGTTGCAGGCATTTATGTAAAAAAAGACGCGCTGTCGCAGAAAGTTTGAGGTGTTTTATGCTCGACCGTGAAGGGTTTCGGCCCAACGTCGGCATCATCCTGCTAAACGCCCAGAACGAGGTGTGGTGGGGCAAGCGGGTGCGCGAGCACTCATGGCAGTTTCCGCAAGGCGGTATCAAATATGGCGAAACACCGGAACAAGCCATGTTTCGCGAACTTGAAGAGGAAATCGGACTCAGACAGGAACACGTCAAAATTGTCGGCCGCACCCGCGACTGGCTGCGCTATGAAGTGCCGGACCACTTCATCAAGCGCGAGATTCGTGGTCATTACCGTGGCCAGAAGCAGATTTGGTTTCTGCTGAGAATGTGCGCGCGCGATAACGACGTCAATCTGCGCCTGACCGACCATCCCGAGTTCGACGCCTGGCGCTGGCATGAGTACTGGGTCCCGCTCGATGTCGTGATTGAATTCAAGCGTGATGTCTACCAGCGCGCCTTGCAGGAGCTGTCCCGCTTCCTGACCTGGCCCGTGAACGGCAACACGCAGCAGCCGCATCGCCATGGCGCGCGCTATTTGCGCCAGCCCCATGCGCCCCGTGCGCAAGAGGCTGGGGCAGCAACCAAGGGCGGCGAGGAAGGCAGCCGTGACAACTGCACGCCGGAATTGATTCTGCCCGGCAAGCCGTAAGCGGCATCCATCCAGCGTCCCATGCAAAAAGGGCAGCCCTCGCAGGCTGCCCTTTTTTTATTGCCGGCTGTGCAGAGCCTGGCGCCTAGTTTGCCGCTGCCGCTACCGCTGGCGCCGCTGCAGGCACTTCCAGCGTAAATGCTTTCAGGCCCAGGATATCGCTGCTGTAGTGGCGGATCTTGTTCGCCAGCGCCGGGTCACTGTTCAGTTTCTGGCCATACGACGGCACCATTTCCAGCATCTTGGCTTGCCATTGCGGCGTGGCCAGGCGATCCTTGAAGGCCGTTTGCAGCACCTTGATCATGATTGGCGGCGCAGTCGATGCACCTGGCGAGGCGCCCAGCAGGGCCACGATGCTGCCATCGGCGGCACCGACGACTTCGGTGCCGAACTGCAGCAAGCCACCCTTGACCGGATCATCCTTGACGATCTGCACGCGCTGGCCGGCGTTCTGCAAGGTCCAGTCTTCCATCTTGGCGTTCGGCAGGTATTCGCGCAGCGTGGCCAAGCGGTCTTCCGGCGAGTTCATCACCTGCTGCACCAGGTATTTGGTCAGCGGGATATTGTCGTAGCCGGCTTGCAGCATCGGCTTGATATTGCCGGTGCCGATCGAGGCTGGCAGGTCGATCCACGAGCCGTTTTTCAGGAACTTGGTCGAGAAGGTAGCGAACGGGCCAAACAGCAGCGCTTTCTTGCCATCGATAATACGGGTGTCCAGGTGCGGCACCGACATCGGCGGCGAACCGACCGAGGCTTTGCCGTAGACCTTGGCCGCATGGGCTTCGACCAGAGCCGGATTGGTGGTCACCAGCCATTGGCCGCCGACCGGAACGCCGCCGAAGCCCTTGGCTTCAGGAATGCCCGATTTTTCCAGCAATGGCAGCGAACCGCCGCCAGCACCGATAAACACGAACTTGGCGCGCACATTCTTTTTGGTGCCATCGGCCAGGTTCTTGACGGTCACGTTCCACACGCCATCGGCGCCGCGCTTGATGTCTTCAACTTCGTGACGCAGCTGCAAGGTCATGCCATGGCTGTCGGTCAGGTATTTGACCAGGCCGCGCGTCAGGTTGCCGAAATTGACGTCGGTACCGATGTCCATGCGGGTTGCCGCCACTTTCTGGTTCTTGTCACGGCCTTGCATGACCAGTGGCGCCCACTGTTCGATCTGCTTGAAATCTTCCGAAAACAGCATGCCCTTGAACAGGTTTTCCTGTTGCAGCGCGGCATAGCGCTTCTTCAGGAAAGCGATATTGTCGTCGCCCCAGACAAAGCTCATGTGCGGCACATTGTTGATGAAGGTCTGCGGCGCACCCAGGTGCCTGTTGGCCACCTGATAGGCCCAGAACTGCTTCGACACTTCGAACTGTTCGTTAATGGCAACGGCTTTCTTGGTTTCGATGCTGCCATCGGCCGCTTCCGGGGTGTAGTTCAGTTCGGCAAAGGCCGAGTGGCCCGTGCCCGCATTGTTCATCGCGTCCGAGCTTTCGGCCGACACGGAATCCATGCGCTCAACCATTTCCATCGTCAGCGAAGGATCAAGTTCCTTGAGCATGCTGCCCAGGGTGGCGCTCATGGTGCCGGCGCCGATCAGCAGCACGTCGAGCGGCTTGTCCGTCGACGCCGGCGGCGTCTTGTCACATGCCGCCAGGATCAGGCACGACATCAAAACTATTAGCGATTTACGCATAGGTAACTCCGTTAAGAATACTGAGGGTTGGCTCTTCCAGGCCACCAGGGCAGCAAGCGCAAGACCATCGGAAAACAGCTATCCCTCCAGCGCAAACAGCGGCAGGATCGTCATAAATCGATGGTGATGAAGCATGCTGCCGCCGCCCCGCAGAGTGCGGCAGCGAGCGGGTGGCGATGGTGCGGACAAGAAAATACGGCGCCGCTGCTGTTCAGGCCCTCGCGCGGGGCCACACTGGCAACAAATAGACGGCAATGTCCATAGCAAATATCAAGAACCGCGATTTTATCACCGTTAGTTGCCCTTGCCGGGCCGCCCGGATCGTGGATAACACTTACTTTGGAGTATTAAATGACCTGTAAGCAGGAGTCAAAAACAGCGCCGATGTCGCCGTGCAGAGAGCCGGCAGAAAGCAAGAAACGGATGGCGATCGCGCATGCATCATGGTCTGATCAGGGTTTGACAACACTGGAGCCTGAGCATGCATTTCCGTATTCGCGGCCTGTCGCCCGCCCCTTTCCTGCCGTATTACGGCCTGCCCGACGATGAACTGGCCACGCTTGGCATTATCCGACAGGCGGTCGACAGCCAGCCCGGTTACCCGGACCGCATCGAACTGCGCGACGCGGCAATCGGCGACACGGTGCTGCTGCTGAACCATGTCTGCCAGGACGCCAACACGCCCTACCGCGCCTCGCACGCCATCTTTATCCGCGAGGGTGCCACGCAACCCTATGACGCCCTCGACCAGGTGCCGGAGTCGCTGCGCATACGATTGCTGTCGCTGCGCGCCTATGACGCCGATGGCATGATGCTCGATGCTGACGTGGTGGAAGGCACGGCCATGGAAACCGTGATCGGACGCTTGTTTGCCGATCCGGACGTCAGCTATATTCATGTGCACAATGCCCGGCGCGGCTGCTACGCGGCCCGCATCGACCGGGCCTGAGTACAGATTACGTGTACGCGGTACAATACCGCCTGCCCTTTTCAGACCTCTGCCAAAACGATGTTCAATCCTTCTTCCGACGATGTGCGCCGATTCTTTTGCGACACCTTGCGCAAGCACCGCGCCCGCGAAATCCTGTCGCCGATGGAAGCGATCGCGATCGACTGGATCCTCGATCATCCGGAATATGAAAACGAACTCAGCGACGTCGAGGCGGCGCTGGCGCGCGACTACTCGGTCGAAGGCGGCCAGGCGAATCCCTTTTTGCACCTGTCCATGCACCTGTCGATCACGGAACAGGTGCAGGTCGACCAGCCGCGCGGCATCCGCACGGCCGTCCAGCAACTGACCCAGCGCCTCGATTCGGCCCACGCGGCCCAGCACGAAGTGATGGAATGCCTGGGCCAGATGATCTGGGCCTCGCAGCGCTCGGGTCTGCCGCCAGATACGGAGGCGTATATCGACTGCGTGCGCCGCCGCTGATCAGGTAGTATCATGTTGCCAAGAAAGTCATCGACTGAAGGATATCTTGGCTCATCACACCATTCTTGTACTCGGCGGCTACGGTTTCTTCGGCACGCGCATTTGCGAGGCACTGGCCGGCAACCAGGATATCCATCTGCTGGTGGCCGGGCGCGACGCCGCCAGGGCCACGGCACTGACGGCGCAATTGGGCTTGCCGTCGCAGCAAGCAATGGCGCTCGATACCCGTGCACCTGATCTGGCGCGGCGCCTGGCCGAACTCGGTGTCGATACGCTGATCCATACCGCCGGCCCGTTCCAGGGCCAGGATTATCGTGTTGCCCGTGCAGCGATCGAGGCCGGCGCCAACTATATCGACCTGGCGGACGGCCGCGATTTTGTCGCCGGCATTGCCAGCCTCGACGAACTGGCACGCCAGCGTGGTGTCTTCGTCACCAGCGGCGCCAGCTCGCTGCCCGCGCTGTCATCGGCCGTGGTGGAGCGCTACCTGCCGCGCTTTCGCCAGCTCACATCGATCCGCCATGGCATCGCCTCCGGCGCCCGCGCACCAGGCATTGCGACCATGGCCGGCATCTTCTCGTACTGCGGCAAACCATTCCAGCGCCTGGTTGCCGGCAACCAGGAGACCACACACGGCTGGCTCGACCTGAAGCAACACCGCTTTGCCGCGCCCGTGGGCCGGCGCTTGCTGGGCAGTTGCGACGTGCCCGACCTGACGCTGTTTCCGCAACGCTATCCGGGCCTCGACACCGTCACTTTTCACGCCGGTTTTGCCGGCGCGCCCGGCCATCTGTTCGTCTGGACGGCAGCACAACTGGTGCGTCTTGGCCTGTTGCGCAGCCTGCTGTTACTGGCCAGGCCGCTACACGCCATCAGCCACTGGGTGGAGCCGCTGGTCAGCGACAAGGGCGCGATGTTCGTCACGCTGCAAGGGGTGGGGCTCGATGGCCTGCCTTTGATACTGACATGGCAATTGCTGGCAGCGCAAAACCACGGCCCGCATATTCCGTGCGGCGCGGCGATAGCGCTGGCGAACCGCCTGGCCAGCGCCAGCGGTGGCGCGCCGTTGCCGCGCGGTGCGATGCCCTGCGTCGGCCTGCTCACCGTGGAAACCTACCTGGCCGCGCTGCAAGGCTATGACGTAACCGAGGTACCGGCATGAGCTGCTACCTGTTCGTCAAATGGCTGCACATCCTCAGCGCCACCATCCTGTTTGGCACCGGCATCGGCATCGCTTTCTTCAAGTGGGTCAACGACAGGGGCGGCGAGGTGCGTGCGATCCGCCTGTCGGCCGAAAAGACTGTGCTGGCCGACTGGCTGTTCACAACTCCGGCAGTCATCGTCCAGCCGCTGTCCGGACTGGCGCTGGCGCACCTGGCCGGCTATCCGATACTGTCCGGCTGGGTGTTCGCCTCGATGCTGCTGTACGCGCTGGCTGGCGCCTGCTGGCTGCCCGTGGTGTGGCTGCAGATCCGCATGCGCAGCCTAGCCCGCCTGGCTGACGACACGGGCACGCCCCTGCCGCGCCTGTACTGGACCTATGCGCGCTGCTGGTTCTGGCTCGGCGTGCCGGCATTTGCCGCGCTCATGCTGGTCTACTGGCTGATGGTTGCCAAACCCGCACCATGACAGCAGCCAGCCTGCAACGGCTATACTGGGCCATGCGTCTCGGCATGGCCTTTATCTGGCTATGGACGGCGTTTGTCTCCTGGTGTCTGTATCCGCATGCCGAATCGCTCGCATGGCTGCGCCGTAGCGGCATCACATCGCATACCGAGCTGGTGTTTGCCGCATCCTGCCTGGCCGACCTGGCGATGGGCGTCGCCTCGCTGTTGCATGCCAGGCCGTGGCTATGGTGGACGCAGTGCGCGCTGGTGGCCGGCTATACGCTGGTGATCGCCGTCTTCCTGCCGGAATTCCTGATCCACCCTTTCGGGCCGCTGACGAAAAACATTGCGCTGATCGCCGGCCTCGTATTCCTGGCCCTGCATGAGAAAAGCCACGGCGTGGCTTCGGATGGATCAACAACCCTCAGCGGTGAATGACCAGGCTTTTCGGCAGGCTGTTGAAGTAGGCCGCCAGGTCCTTGATGTCCTGGTTGCTCAGTGGCTTGACCTGGCCCGTCATGATGGCGTTGTTGCGCCCGTTGGGAGCGTCGCCGCGCTTGTAGGCGGTCAGCGCATGTTCCAGGTAGTCGCGGTGCTGGCCGGCCAGCTTGGGGTAGGAAGGGTCGATCGGCGAGGCGTAGTCCTTGCCGTGGCAGGTGGCGCAGCTGTATTTTTCGGCCAGGGCCTTGCCCGTATTGATATTGCCGGCGGCGACAGCCGCGCAGGATATTACCGAGCACAACAGGGCGGCGAGTAGTCTTTTCATCTGGCTGGTCCTCAGTTGGGCTTGGCTTGTTGCGAATAATAGGCCGCCACGTCGGCGATATCCTGGTCCGACAGGCTGGCGGCGATGCCCTTCATGGTGGGGTGCTTGCGGTCGCCCTTCTGGTAGGCCTTGAGCGCATTTTCAATATATTTGGCGGATTGCCCGCCTATCATCGGCACCTGGAAGACTTCAGGAAAAGTGGCTTTGTAGCCAGGAATGCCATGGCATCCGATACACATTTCCACCTTGGCTGTCCCGGCCTTGGCGTTTCCTGCGATGTCAGCTGCTGTGACGGCATTCGAGATGCCTGCCAGCAAGAGAAGTGCGATTATTTTTTTCATATTGGCACAAAGTGAACAAAGGTAATCGGAGAAACGCGAAGGCTGGTTTTTTTTGATCTTATATGTTGACAAGTAAGGTTGACAATTAAGGTTGCCAATTAAGTTGGTCCTTGCCGATTCTAACCAAGATATTCTTGCAAGTCCACCTGCATAACCGGCTTGTGCGCGTACCGCTACAAGAGCGTGGCGTGGCGGTGCGCCACGGTTCTGTTTATACTCGGTCTTTCCCTACTTTGGCAGGATCGCTCATGCAAGCACAGCACCCACAGCAAGGCCACCGCTTCGAAGGCTCCGATAACTACGTCGCCACCGCCGACCTGAAACTGGCCGTGAATGCGGCCCTGACTCTGCAGCGCCCGCTGCTGATCAAAGGCGAGCCTGGCACCGGCAAGACCATGCTGGCCGAAGAAGTGGCAGCCGCGCTGAACATGCCTTTGATGCAGTGGCATATCAAGTCGACCACCAAGGCCCAGCAGGGCCTGTACGAATACGATGCCGTGTCGCGCCTGCGCGACTCGCAACTGGGCGACGAACGCGTGCGCGATATTCAGAACTACATCGTCAAGGGCGTGCTGTGGCAGGCATTCACGGCGCCAGAACCGGTGGTGCTGCTGATCGACGAGATCGACAAGGCCGATATCGAATTCCCCAACGACTTGCTGCGCGAACTCGACCGCATGGAATTCTATGTGTATGAAACGCGCCAGATGGTCAAGGCGCTGCATCGCCCGCTGGTCATCATTACCTCGAACAACGAAAAAGAACTGCCGGATGCCTTTTTGCGCCGCTGCTTCTTCCATTACATCAAATTCCCGGACAAGGACACGATGGAGCAGATCGTCGCCGTCCACTACCCCAATCTGAAACAGGAATTGCTGGCGCAGGCACTGCAAACCTTTTACGCCGTACGCGACGTGCCAGGCCTGAAAAAGAAACCCTCGACCTCGGAATTTCTCGACTGGCTCAAACTGCTGCTGGCCGAAGATATCCCGGTCGAAGCACTGCGCAGCGGCGACCAGAAAACCGTGGTGCCGCCGCTGCACGGCGCGCTCTTGAAAAACGAGCAGGACATAAGCCTGTTCGAGCGCCTGATGTTCATGTCGCGCACCAACCGCTAAGGAGCGCCCGTGAAAACCATCGCTCCCGTGGTGCTGGAATTGAACGGCATCCGCCTCGAACCGCTGGCACCGCACCACGCCGAAGGCCTGCGCGCGGCAGCCGCCGACGGCCAGCTGTGGCAGTTGCGCGTGACATCGGTGCCCGAACCGGACCAAATCGAGCAGTACATCTTCAAGGCCATCGAAATGCGCCCCTCGCGCTTTGCCTTTGCCGTGCTCGACGCGGCCAGCGGAGAGGTGCTGGGCACCACCAGCTACCACGACGTGCTGCCGGAAGTGAGCCGGGTGGAAATCGGCTACACCTGGTACGCCAAACACTGCCAGCGCAGCCATGTCAACACCAGCTGCAAGTTGCTGCTGCTGACGCACGCCTTCGACACGCTCGATTGCGCGCTGGTGGGCCTGCGCACCGATAACTTCAACCACGCTTCACAGGCCGCCATCGAACGGCTGGGCGCGAAAAAGGACGGCGTGCTGCGCCACCATGCGCTGCGCCGCGACGGCACCGTGCGCGACACCGTCATGTACAGCATCACGCGCGGCGAATGGCCCGAAATCGCGGCTCACCTGCGCTACAAGCTGGCGCAGCGGCCGATCGTGGCGCTGCCCCGTGCCGGAGCCCCCCCGTGCTGATCGACTTCTTTTTCACGCTCAAGGATGCGAAGATTCCCGTCTCGATCAAGGAATTTTTGACGCTATTGGAAGCGCTGCAAAAGAATGTGATCAGTGCTTCCATGGACGACTTTTATTACCTGGCGCGCCTGACCCTGGTCAAGGACGAGGCCCATTTCGACAAGTTCGACCGCGCCTTTGCGCAGTACTTCAAGGGCATCGATGCGGCGTTCGACACCAATGCCGCCATCCCGCTCGACTGGCTGTTGAAACGCATGCGGCGCGAACTGAGCGATGAACAAAAGGCGCAACTGGAAAAATTCGGCTACGACAAGCTGATGGACCGCCTCAACGAACTGCTGAAGGAACAGAAGGAACGCCACGAAGGCGGCAGCAAGTGGATCGGTACGGGCGGCACCTCGCCGTTCGGCAATGGCGGCACCAACCCGGAAGGCATCCGCATCGGCGGCAAGGGCGGCAACCGCACGGCAGTGAAAGTATGGGAAGCGCGCAGCTACAAGGATTACGACGGCGAACGCGAACTGGGTACGCGCAACCTGAAGGTGGCCTTGCGCCGCCTGCGCAAGTTCGCGCGCGAGGGCGCGCAGGACGAACTGGCGCTCGACGCCACCATCGCCGCCACTGCCAACAACGCCGGCTACCTCGACATCAAGATGCGCGCCGAACGCAGGAACCGCATCAAGGTCCTGATGCTGTTCGACGTGGGCGGCAGCATGGACGACCATATCGAGCGCACCGAGGAACTGTTTTCGGCGGCAAAAACCGAATTCAAGAACATGGAGTTCTATTACTTCCATAACTGCGTCTACGACTATCTGTGGAAGAACAACCGGCGCCGCAATGCCGAACGTTTCCCCACCTGGGACGTGCTGCGCAAATATCCGCCCGACACCAAGCTCATTTTCGTCGGTGACGCCACCATGAGCCCGTATGAAATCCTGCATCCGGGCGGCTCGGTCGAGTACAACAACGAGGAAGCCGGTTCCGTCTGGCTGGCGCGTTTCACGGCTGCCTTCCCGAAATTCATCTGGCTCAATCCCGAGCAGGAAGGCCTGTGGCAGTACCGCCAGTCGATCGGCGTGATGCGCCAGTTGATGAACGAGCGTATGTTCCCGCTGTCGATCGACGGCCTGGAACGGGGCATGCGCCTGCTCAGTAAGTAAAAGCGTATAACAAAAAGTCCATGGCGGCAGCAGGCCGCCATGCAGCACCCCTGCGCGGTCGCCATGGCCGCCTCACCGTTCGATTGCGTACATCGTGCGCGCCTCCTGCTCCGGTAGAATCTGCGCATCATGATGGCATCGCAACACATGCACTACCGCTGCACCATGTTTTTGCCGCGCCAGCCTTGACGCTGCCGGCCGGTGCCGACGCTACTACAAAGGAATCAGCATGCACAGTCTCCTCGCTATCGCCGCCGACCTGTCGTGGCCGTTCGCCATTACGCTGGCCTGGGTCATCGGCGAATTCGGCCACCGCTGGACCGGCCTGCCGCGCATCAGCTTTTATGGCGTGATCGGCTTTATCCTGGCCCAGGTTCAGGTGGGCATCCTGCCACAGATGGAAGCGGGCCCGATGCTGGTGCTGGCCGACGTGGCGTTTGGCTTGATACTGTTCGAGGTCGGCTACCGCATCAACCTGCGCTGGCTGAAGAACAATCCGTGGATCGCGGTGGCCGGCCTGGTCGAAGCACTGGGCACGTTTGCCATCGTGTATTTCATCGCGCTCGAATTCGATACCTCGCGCATGACGGCGCTGCTGCTGGCGTCCCTGTCGATGTCGACCTCGCCGGCCACCATCATGCGCGTCATCAATGAAGAGCGCAGCTCGGGACAGGTAACGGAACGCCTGGTGCACCTGACGGCGCTCAACTGCGTGCTGGCCGTGTTCATGTTTAACATTATCGTCGGCTTCTGGATGTTCTACAGCTCGACCGACCTGATCGAAGCGACCAGCAGTAGCGCCGCCGTGCTGGCCGCCTCGGTGGGCGCCGGCATCGTGTTCGGCATCGTGGTGCCGGCCATGCTGCGCCGCCTTGGCAATATGGCGCAGGACGCCACCGTGGCGTTTGCCTTGTCCGTCATGCTGCTGGTCGCCCTGACCTATACCACCAGCTTGTCACCGCTGCTGGCCACCCTGACCTTCGGCCTGGTGGCGCGCCACCGCCGCGTGGCCTTCAGCCAGGCGCAGCGCAACTTCGGTGCGCTGGGAGAGTTACTGACCGTGCTGCTGTTCGTGTACGCCGCCTCGACCCTGGAATGGTCCAGCGTAAAGGCCGGCGCGGCGCTGGCCGGCGCGCTGATCGCCGGGCGCTTGCTGGCCAAGACGGTCGGCGTGGCCGCATTTTCGCACGTCAGCGGCATCTCCTGGCGCAAGGGCATTCTGACCGGCGTGGCGCTGACGCCGGTGTCGGTATTTATCATCCTGCTGCTGGAACACGCGCGCCAGCTGGGCGTGAATTTCGGCGACGAACTCAATGCGCTGGCCGCCATCACGCTGATGCTGGAAGTGATCGGCCCCGTGCTGGTGCAGCGCGTGCTGATGCTGGCAAAAGAAACCCATGAAATCAAGGAGCGCTAAATGCCGCTGGAACCCTTTGGCCAATCTGCCGCGCTGACCTTCGGCGTCGAACTCGAACTGCAACTGGTGAATCTGTCGGACTACGACCTGACAGCGGCCAGCCCCGACCTGCTGCATTTGCTGGGCAAGAAGCCGTTTCCCGGCAATGTCACGCCCGAGATCACCGAGAGCATGATCGAGATTAATTCGAGCGTGCACACCCACCACGAACCGCTGCTGGCGCAATTGCAGGAAATCCGCGACACCCTGATCACCGCCGGCGACAAGCTCAATATCGGCATCGCCGGCGGCGGCACCCACCCGTTCCAGCAATGGTCGTCGCAAAAGATTTTTCCCAAGGCGCGCTTCCAGGAGATCTCGGAACTGTACGGCTACCTGGCCAAGCAGTTCACCATCTTCGGCCAGCACGTGCATATCGGCTGCGCCTCGGGCGACGATGCCATGTTCTTGTTGCACTCGCTGAACCGCTACATACCCCACTTTATCGCCCTGTCGGCGTCTTCGCCTTACGTGCAGGGACGCGACACCCTGTTCGATTCGGCCCGCCTGAATTCCGTGTTCGCGTTTCCGATGAGCGGACGCGCGCCGTTCACCTTGAGCTGGGAGCAGTTCTCGAACGTGTATTTCGCCAAGATGGAAAACACCGGCATCATCAAGAGCATGAAGGATTTTTACTGGGATATCCGTCCCAAGCCGGAATTCGGCACCATCGAGCTGCGCGTATGTGACACGCCCTTGACGGTGGAACGGGCCGCCGCGCTGGCCGCCTACCTGCAGGCGCTGTGCCGCTACCTGCTCGAACGCAAGGAAGCGCCTCCGGTGGAAGACGACTATCTGGTCTACAACTACAATCGCTTCCAGGCCTGCCGCTTCGGCCTGGACGGCGCCATCACGCACCCGAAAACCTACGAAACCATGTCGCTGCGCGAAGACATCATGACCACCCTGCGCAAGATGGAACCGCACGGCGAAGCGCTGGGCAGCACGCAGGCGCTGAAGCATTTGTCCGACGTGGCCAAGCAGTGGAGCGACGCACAGTATCTGCGCAAGCAGCGCCATGTACGGGGCAGCGCCGAGGGCATGGTCGATTCGGCCATCCGCTGCTTCCGGGGCGAACCGATGGTTTATTGATCAGAACAGTGCCTGCGCCCAGGCCGGCGGCTGCAGTTCGCGCGCCAGCGGCGCATAAGATTCATCTAAGCGCGACGCCAGCAAGTATACATTGGCCGCACCCGTGCGATCCCAGTTGCCGGTGAATCCCTTCTGTTTCGCCGCCACGCGCTTGCGGTCGAACGGTACGGCGCTGTTGGCGAACTCCTCGTGCGTTTTTTTCCCTTGCGCATACGGCGTCAGCCAGGCCAGCGCCTCTTTCAAGCGCCGCGCAGCGGGGTCTGCGAACCAGTCATCGCCATGCTGCTTCGCCATCAGCGCCGCTGTCAGCAAGGGTTCCAGGCTGTAGGTGGTGTAATGCAGGGCGTCGCGCTGCTCGAAGTCGAACGGTACGCCGCCTTCACCGATATTGCGTGGTACATGGGCCATAAAGCGTTCCCTGGCGCGCGCGACCAGCGCCGCATCGCCAGACAAATACGCTGCCGCCGTGCCGATCTTGATGCGGTGGCTGTGCCAGTTATTGCGGGCCGTCGACGGCCCGCCCACCTTGATCGGATCGCTGAGGTAGCCGCTCGCCAGGGTGCGGCAAAACGCCTGCACCTGTTCGCGCTCGCTGCCGCTCAGGCGTTCCTGGATCAGATCCACGCCCATCAACAGGCTGGCCAATTCGGTCTCGTCGACGGGGCTGAACGAGGGCTGATAGCCACGGCTCCAGGCCAGTACCAGCTTGCGTGCATTGTCCAGGCAAGCCGCTTCGCCCGACAGCCGCCAGGCCAGCGCCTGCAACCGCGCCTGGCGCCAGTCTTCCTGCGCCTGCTGGCTCTCCTTGCGCCCGCCTTCGCCGTTGAGCAGGCCGCCGGTACGTACCTCGGCCATCATATGTACGGGCCGGTCCACGGCCTTTTGCGCAGCACGGGTCACCTGCATTGCCACCTTGGACGGCACCTGCGTCTTCAGGGCCGCTGCCCGTGCCGGGGAGGTCAGCGCAAACGGCTGTGCAGTGCTGCGCGGCGCCGCAAACGCACCGGCAAACGGCAGCATCAACAGGGAGCCAAGGACATCACGGCGCGTAATCAAAATCGGGTCTCCCGCGCGGCGCGCAAAAAATTATCGAGTATCGGCGTGCAATCGAGCAGCTCGACGCCGCCGGCCGAATGGAATTCAGGGTGCCACTGCAGGCCCATCACGAAACGCGCACGCTGGTAGCGAATCGCCTCGACGATATTGTCGCCATGCGAATACGCTTCCACCGTGATATCGCGCCCCAGGTCTTTTACCGACTGGTGGTGGATCGAATTGACCAGGGCCTCGCCCGCCTTCGGAAACATCCCGGCCAGGGTTGAGCCTTTCGGGAACACGATGGTATGGCGGTGGCGGTCATACAGATCGTTCACATGCGAGGATGCGCCCTCCACGTCCGAGGCGATATCCTGGTACAAGGTGCCACCAAAGCCCACGTTGATCAGCTGGCAGCCACGGCAGATGCCCAGCACAGGTTTGCCCGCATCGACGAATTCATGCAACAGCTCCAGTTCATACAGGTCGCGCGCGCGGTCGCCGCTCCATTCGGGCCGGGTGGCCGCTTCCGAATACGTCTGCGGCGACACATCCGCCCCGCCCTGCAACACCAGGCCATCGAGGTGGCGCGCGTAGTGGCGCAAGGTGATATTGCTGGGATGGAGCAAGCCACTGGTATTAACGGTCGGGATCATGAATACCAGCACATCGCGCGACATCACCCACTGCGCGATCGACTCTTCCAGGTACTGCAGATTCTTGCTGCGCAGACCGGTGGCGCCCGGCTCCGGATGAAAAATGCGCGCCGAAATACCGATGCGCAAAGTGCGCCGCATAAAGTCGCGTCCCGCCTTGTCGCGCATCGAACGGTAGCGCGACGTCAGCACGCGCCAGGCCAGCGCAAACGGCGTGTCGTTATCCTTCAGATAGCGCGGCGGCGCCTCGCGCGAGCGGCGATCGCGTTCATCGGCATCGGACGCGCGGCCCACGCGGTCGGGGCGCACCGACGCAGCAGGCGTGGCGGGAGAAACAATGGGCGGAATTTTTTCGTCTGACATGGCGTGACTTGCTGGATGGCGGAGACGGTTTCAATATAAACCTCCGTTCCATAAAGCACGATTCAATTTTGTAACAAAAACGTAGTTGCGGAGCATAACTGCGACATCGGGTATCCTGGCTGCTTCTTGTCGCCGGTACTATGTCTGCGCCAGGCCCCACTGCCACTTGGCCGTGTTTGCATGCCAGCACCGATTCCAGTTTCAGGAACCCGCCCTGTTTCGCCCAAGTCACCTATTCAGATGTCCCTTCGCAAGCAGCAACGTCGTAATTCCACTGCCCACCACGGTCCAGGCAGCCATCTATGGACACCTCTCGCTTAAGCCGCACCCCAGCAGCAATGAGCACTACCGCGAGGAGCACCAGAAAACCTGTAACAATCGGGCGTTTCATCTTTTCCTTAATAACTTGATAAGCATCAGGCAAGCTGTCAAAGCAGATAACGCTGAACACGGCTTCTCGTGACAAGCGGTCCTCCAGCCCCAACCCATGTTATTGCGCACGGCAAGCAAAATGCAAGCGATCACTATGCTCACCAGGCAAATAAATACACGTCGTTTACGCCCGCGATCACGCTTTTTAGACCATCTTTACATTCCCGCTGCTAACCTCGATTGCATCTCAACCACCGCTGCAAAGCACCATTTCCATGGATACGTCCTTACGCCAAGCCACTTTTCTAATCCATATCACGGTCGATAAAGAATGTCTGTCGGCGCTGCGCCAGCTGGTGTTCAAGACCTGCGGCGCGATGCTGTCGTTCATGCGGGTCGTGGCAGTCGACCATGCCGAGCGCATGCGAGTGGATCTGTGCGTGACCGAGCCGGCGCTGCGCCTGACGATGGACGCGGTGATGCGCTCGCTGCCGGCGGCCGAATTTGGGCGCATTTGCCAGGATCGTCCATGCCACGGTGGTGTGCAATGAACCAGTATGCGTGTGAACACGCGATGTCTTGCGAGCGCATCACGGCGCACTTCCAGGGTATCTGGGTGCCGATGGTCACGCCGTTTCGCGATGGCGCGATCGACTTCGACGCCGCCCAGCGTCTGGCCAGCGAACTGGCCGCCAGCGGCGTCAACGGCCTGGTGGTGTGCGGCACCACTGGCGAGGCGGCCATGCTGAGCCAGGCCGAACAGGGCAGGCTGTTGGATAGCGTGCTCGAAGCGGTCGGCCCACACTTTCCGGTCGTGATGGGCATAGGCGGCAGCGACACGCGCGCCGTCACGGCTGCCGTGCAGCGCTATCACGACCACCCGCTGGCTGGCCTGCTGATCTCGGCGCCGGCCTATGTGCGCCCGTCGCAGGAAGGCATCGTGCGCCACTTCCAGGCGATAGCCGCTGCCACCGACCATTCCATCGTGCTGTACAACGTGCCGGCCCGCACCGGCGTGCAGATCACGACGGCGACGGCGGCGCTGCTGGCGCGCGACTCGCACTTTGTCGCCATCAAGGAAGCGGGCGGGCAGCTGGACCAGTTCGGCCAGCTGCTGCGCGACACCCACCTCGACGTGCTGTGCGGCGACGATGCGCTGCTGCTGGCCAGCCTGTCGATGGGCGCACATGGCGCCATGTCGGCCGCCGCCCAGGTGCGTCCCGACCTGTATGCCCAGCTGTACGACCTGGTGAAAGCCAACCGCCACGCCGATGCCTGCGCCTTGTTCAAGACCATGCTGCCTGCCATACGCCTGCTGTTCGCAGAACCTAACCCCGGCCCGATCAAGGCGGCACTGGCGATGCAGGGCAAGCTACACGACGAGCTGCGCCTGCCGATGACACCGATGTCCGGCGCCGGCCAGCAAAAACTGGCGCAGGCGCTGGAACCGATGCTGGCCCTGCCGTGCTGGCAGGGGTCGCTTAAAACACTTTGCTGACCGTCAGTATCAACGCTGTCTTGCCCATGAATTTGCCATTCACGGGCGAGGCGTAGGCGGTCTTGCCGGCGTTGGTGCCGATCACGGCCAGCGCGCCGGTGACCACGCCGAAGTCGCGCGTCACGCCCACTTTCCAGTCTGTGTAGCTGGAGGCATCGTTGTTGCGCACCTTCTGGTGGCCCGCATGCAGGTTGCCGGTCCAGCCGTTGGTAAGATCGACATTCGCGCCAAGATCGAGGTAGCCGCTGTTCTTGCTGTCGACAATTCCGAACAGGTTAGAGAAGGCGTGCGAATACTTGATATACGCAGGGCCGTACGACAGCTGGCCATAGACTTCCTGGGTATCCGCATCGGCAAAACCGGCTACGTGTTTCAGGCCGTTGTCGGCATACACATAGGCCAGCACGCCGACGTCATAAGCGATATCGGCAGTGACCTGGCCACGCTTGCCCGCATACAGATCAACTTCCACGTTGCCGCTGCCGCCGGCATCCTTGGTCCATTTGATGGTCGATGCCCAGGCGCCCACATACAGGCCGGTTGGGTTGTTGACGTAATCCACACCGCCCTGCAGCGCCGGCTTCAAACGGGTTTGCGAAATGCCGCGGTAGCGGTAGTCCGACACGCCGGCAATGTTGAAGCTCGTTTCATTGTCCGGTTTGGCTTCCTGCGCGTGGGTCAGACCGGAAGCAGAAACGAAAATGGCGGCGATGGCAAATACGATTTTGTTCATGGTGATACTTCTCATTGGTGGTTGGGCCTTTGCCGGGATGGCGCAGCTGGCCCCTTGCTGCAAAAATTTCGGGTAAAGCGCTCCCCCGGCGCGCGCGGCGCCCGTTTTTAAACAGGGAGGTATGCGTGTTTTTAGAGCGGCAGCAGCAAGCGGTATCCGACAGCTGTCTCCGTCAGCAAGTACTGCGGCTGGGCCGGGTCGGCTTCGAGCTTCTGGCGCAAGTGGCCCATGTAGATGCGCAGGTAATGGCCGTTGTCCTGGTTCGACGGCCCCCACACTTCGCGCAGCAGTTGCGGATTGCTGACCACCCTGCCGGCATTCTTCACCAGCACCGACAACAAGCGAAATTCGGTCGGCGTCACATGCACCAGCTGCTTGTCGCGCATTACCAGGCGGTTCTGCACGTCGACCGTCACGTCGCCGAAGCGCACCACGCCATCGTCAGGCGAAGCGGGCTGGCGCTGGCGGCGCAAGGTGGCGCGCACGCGGGCCAGCAGCTCGCCGACGCCGAACGGCTTGGTCAGATAATCGTCGGCGCCGGCGTCGAGCGCGCGGATTTTTTCATCCTCGCCCACGCGCGCCGACAGCACGATGACCGGCACGGCCGACCATTTGCGCAGGTCGGCAATAAAGTCGATGCCGTCGCCGTCAGGCAGGCCCAGGTCCAGCACCACCAGGTCGGGGCGGCGGGTGCCGGCGTCGATCAGGCCGCGCTGCAAGGTGGCCGATTCGTGCACCAGCCAGCCTTCGGCTTCCAGCGCGGCGCGCACAAAGCGGCGGATCTGCGGTTCATCCTCGACCAGCAAGGCGGTCGGTGCGGTGGTGGCCGTATGGTCATTCATGATGGTTTCCAGTGTCAGTCAGTTCGCTGTCCAGTTCTTCAGGCGGCGCCGGCGGCGTTCCCAAAGGCAGCGTCAATACGATGGCCGCGCCATGCGCGGGCACCGGCACTTGCGCGGCGATGGTGCCGCCGTGCGCTTCGACGATGGCGCGGCAGATCGCCAGCCCCAGTCCCACGCCGGGCAGGTTCGATTCGCGTTCGCCGCGCGTGAATTTTTCAAAGATCGCTTCTTCGCGACCGGGCGGCAGGCCCGGCCCGTCATCGTGCACCGTAACCCGCAGCCACTGACCATGCACGTCGGCGGCAATCGTGATGGTACTGCCGGCCGGCGTGTACTTGGCCGCGTTTTCCAGCAGGTTGCACAGCACGCGCTCGATCAGCACCGCATCGTAGCGCGCCAAAGGCAGGCCGGGCGCAAGCTCGGTGCGCAGCTGGTGCCGCGACAGTTGCGGGGCGCTGGCACGCAGCGAGCTGCCGACCACTTCTTCCAGCGCCTGCCACTGCAGGTTCAGGCGCACATGGCCGCTTTCGATGCGCGCCATGTCGAGCAGGTTGGCCACCAGCGCGCTCATGCGCACCGTTTCGGACTGCAAGGACCGCGCCATTTCCAGCTGCGCGCTGGACAAGGCCGGGGTTGAGCGCGCCAGCGATTCGGCCAGGCCCACCAGCGACGTCAATGGCGTGCGCAAGTCGTGCGACAGCGCCGCCAGCAGCGAGTTGCGCAGCCGTTCCGACTCCATCTGCACCAGCGCGCCCTGCGCCACATCGATATAGTGCACACGTTCCAGGGCAATCGCCGCCAGCGCGGCAAAGGTGTCAAGCTGCTGGCGCTGTTCCGGCACCAGCAGCCAGCGCCGGTGTTCGGGCGCGCCAAGGGGCAGCAGCGCCAGCAGGCCGCGCGTGCGCATCGGCGCGATCAGGGGCAAATAAAAAATATCGGAGCCGGGCAAGGTATCGGTACCGGTGCCGGCCGCCTGCGCGCGGTCAAAGGCCCATTGCGCAATGCCCAGGTCCAGCTGGCCGGCGTCTTTCGGCGCCTGCAGGCGGCCCTCGTCATCGGGCAGCAGCAAGGTGGCGCGGGCCCGGAAAGCGCGTTCGATGGCACGTCGCGTGATATCGAAAATCTCTTCGGTCTGCAACACGCCGGACAATTCGCGCGCGAATTCGTACAGGGCGCGGGCGCGCGCTTCGCGGTGCGTGGCCACGCGCGCCTGGAAGCGCAGGCCGGCCGTCAACCGCCCCGTGATCAGGCCCACGGCCAGCATCACGCCAAACGTGATCACATATTGAAAATCGCCCACCGCAAACGAAAAACGCGGTGGCACGAAGGCAAAATCAAAGGTGGCCACACCCAGCAGGCTGGCCAGCGCGGCCGGTCCGCGGCCCAGCCGCACCGCCACCAGCACCACCGTCAGCAGCGACAGCATGGCGATATTGGCCAGGTCGATATACGGCAGCAACGGCACCGAGGCCAGCGAGGTGGCCAGGCTGGCCACGGCGGCCAGAGCGTAGCGCCAGGCGCGCCCCGGCCGGGGCAGGTGCACTTCCTCCGTGGTCCTGCGCGGCGCGCCATCGAGCGCCGGCTGGCCCACTTCGATCAGGTCGATATCGGGCGCCAGGCCGGCGATGCGCGCAGCGCTGGCCGCATGCCACAGCCGTGCCAGCGCCCCGCCCTGGCGGCGCCCCATCACCAGCTTGGCGATATTGGCGCCGCGCGCATGCTCGACAATGGCGCGGGCGATATCATCAGCGGCCACGACGGCCGTCCTTGCACCGAGGTCTTGCGCCAGTTTCAAGGTATTCAGGATGCGTTCGCGCTCGCGTGCCGGCAGGCGCTGCAAACGCGGCGTTTCCACATACAGCGCATGCCATTCGGCGTTCAGCTGGCCGGCCAGCCGTGCTGCGCTGCGTACCACCTGTTCGCTGCCCGCATGCGGCCCCACGCAAGCCAGCAGCGCGGCGCCCGTCTTCCAGACCGGGTTGATCGATTTTTCAAGCCGGTAGGCCTGCACATCGTCCTGCACCCGGTCGGCAGTGCGGCGCAGCGCCAGCTCGCGCAGGGCGATCAGGTTGCCCTTGCGGAAAAAATGCTGCGACGCGCGTTGCGCCTGCTGCGGCTGGTAGACCTTGCCCGCTTTCAGGCGCAGCAGCAGTTCGTCGGCAGGAATATCGACCAGCACCACTTCATCGGCGCGGTCGAACACGGTGTCGGGCAAGGTCTCGGCCACGCGCACGCCGGTAATTCCGCCCACCACATCGTTCAGGCTTTCCAGGTGCTGCACGTTGACGGTGGTGAGCACATCGATGCCGGCGGCCAGCAGTTCCTCGACATCTTGCCAGCGCTTCGGATGGCGCGAACCGGCCACGTTCGAATGCGCCAGTTCATCGATCAGGATAACGGCCGGCCTGCGCTGCAGCGCCGCGTCAAGATCGAATTCGGGCAAGGTCTTGCCACGATATTCGAGGTGTTTGGCCGGCAGCAACGGCAAGCCGTCGAGCATGGCCGCCGTCTCCGAGCGCCCATGGGTTTCCACCACGCCCGCCAGCACGTCGATACCGTCGGCCAGCAGCTTGCGCGCGGCAGCCAGCATGGCATACGTCTTGCCGACGCCGGCCGAGGCGCCGAAATAAATGCGCAAGCGGCCACGCGTGGCTTTGTGTTCCTGCGCCTGCACTTGTGCCAGCAGGGCGTCGGGGTCGGGGCGTTGGTCGTTGGAGGGCATGGTGATTTTCAATAGACGGCTGCAGCCATCTTACTTCTGCATTGCATCGAGCGCCAGATTCAGTTCCAGCACATTTACCCGCGCTTCGCCGAAAAAGCCTATATACGCGGTTTTCTGTGCCTTGGCGATGGTGTTTTCCACCGGCGCCAGAGGCAGGCCGCGCACGCGGGCCACGCGCGGCGCCTGGTACAGGGCGGCGGCCAGGCTGATTTCCGGGTCCAGGCCGCTGCCGGACGCCGTCACCAGGTCGACCGGAATCGCACGCTGGTTATCCGGGTCAGCAGCTTTCAAGGCGGCGATGCGCGCCTTGACGGCGTCGACCAGGGCCGTATTGGTCGGTCCCAGGTTCGAGCCACCGGAACCAGCGCCGTTATTGGCCATCGGCACGGTGGCTGACGGACGGCCCCAGAAGTATTTCGGCGACGTGAATGACTGGCCGATCAGGGTCGAGCCTACCGGCTTGCCGCCGCGCTCGACGATGCTGCCGTTGACTTCATGGCTGAAAGCCAGTTGCCCGATGCCGGCCGTAGCCAGCGGATAGGCCACGCCGCAGATCACGGTCAGCGCGGCAAACAGGACCAGGGCGGGACGTACGATGGAGTTCATGATGATCCTTTAAATGAAGTTCAGTGCCGACAGCACCATGTCGATCAGCTTGATGCCGACGAACGGCAGCACGATGCCGCCCAGGCCATACACCAGCAGGTTGCGGCGCAGCAGACTGGCCGCGCCAATGGCACGGTACTGCACGCCTTTTAATGCCAGCGGAATCAGCACGACGATAATCAGGGCATTGAAGATCACGGCCGACATGATGGCCGACGACGGGCTGGCCAGGTGCATGATGTCGAGCGCCTTCAACTGCGGATAGGTGCCGACGAACGCTGCCGGGATAATCGCGAAATACTTGGCAATATCATTCGAGATCGAGAAGGTGGTCAAGGATCCCCGCGTCATCAGCATCTGCTTGCCGATTTCAACGATTTCCAGCAGTTTGGTCGGGTTCGAATCGAGATCGACCATATTGCCCGCCTCCTTGGCCGCCTGCGTGCCCGAGTTCATGGCCACGGCCACGTCGGCCTGGGCCAGCGCCGGCGCATCGTTGGTGCCGTCGCCCGTCATCGCCACCAGCCGTCCTTCGGACTGGTAGCTGCGGATCAGTTTCAGCTTGTCTTCCGGCGTCGCTTCGGCCAGGAAGTCGTCCACGCCCGCTTCGGCCGCAATCGCCGCCGCCGTCAGCTTGTTGTCGCCGGTGATCATCACGGTCTTGATGCCCATGCGGCGCAGTTCGGCAAAGCGCTCCTTGATGCCGCCCTTGACGATATCCTTCAGTTCCACCACGCCCATCACACGGCCTGCATCAACCACCACCAGCGGCGTGCTGCCACGGCGCGCAATATCGTCGACGGCGCGCGACACTTCGGCCGGATACGGCTGACCCAGCGCTTCCACATACTTTTTGACGGAATCGGCGGCGCCCTTGCGCACTTCTCTGTCGGCGATATCGACGCCGCTCATGCGTGTTTGCGCCGTGAACGGGACAAAGGTCGCGTTCAGGCTGGCCATTTCGCGTTCGCGGATATTGAACTGCTGCTTGGCCAGCACCACGATGCTGCGCCCTTCCGGCGTTTCGTCAGCCAGTGACGCCAGTTGCGCCGCATCGGCCAGTTGCTGCTCGGTGACGCCGGGCGCCGCGACAAAACTCGACGCCTGGCGGTTGCCCAGTGTGATGGTGCCGGTCTTATCGAGCAGCAGCACGTCGACGTCGCCAGCAGCTTCCACCGCACGGCCCGAGGTGGCAATCACATTGGCCTGCATCATGCGGCTCATGCCGGCCACGCCGATGGCCGACAGCAGGCCGCCGATGGTGGTCGGGATCAGACACACCAGCAGCGCGATCAGCACAGTGATGGTGACGGGCGTGCCGCTGCCGGCAGCCGCCACCGCAAACAGCGAGTATGGCAACAGCGTGACGGTGACGATCAAAAACACGATCGACAGGGCCACCAGCAGGATGGTCAGGGCGATTTCGTTCGGCGTCTTCTGGCGCTTGGCGCCTTCGACCATGGCGATCATGCGGTCGATAAACGCTTCGCCGGGGTTGACGGAGACGCGCACCAGCAGCCAGTCCGACAGCACGCGGGTGCCGCCGGTGACAGCTGAAAAGTCGCCGCCCGACTCACGGATCACGGGCGCCGATTCGCCGGTGATCGCGCTTTCGTCAACCGAGGCCACGCCGGCCGTCACTTCGCCGTCAGCCGGGATCACGTCACCGGCTTCGACCAGCACAGTCATACCCTTGCGCAGGTCGGTGGCAGGTGTCGGCAGCCAGGAAGTACCGTATTTCGGTACCTGCATTTTTTTGGCCATCACGGTCTGCTTCAGGGCGCGCAGCGAGGCGGCTTGCGCCTTGCTGCGTCCTTCGGCCAGTGCTTCGGCAAAATTTGCGAACAGCACGGTGAACCACAGCCAGACGGCGATCGCGGCGATAAAGCCGAACGGCGCCTCGCCCTTGCCATTCAGGGCCTGGATCGCCAGCAAGGTGGTGATAATGCTGCCCATGTAGACGACAAACATCACGGGGCTGCGCCACTGCGTGCGCGGGTCGAGTTTCTTGAAGGCGTCGCCGATGGCGGGCAGCAGCAAGGCGGGGTCAAACAGGGTCAATGTCCTGGTTTTCATGGCAGTTGAGTAAAGAGTTGAAGATGTTCGATGACGGGGCCAAGGGCCAGCGCAGGAACGTAGTTCAGTACACCCACCAGTATCACCACGCCAACCAGCAGGCCGATGAACATGGGGCCATGCGTGGGCATGGTGCCGGCGTTGGCCGACAGGCGCTGCTTGGCGGCCAGCGAACCGGCGACGGCCAGCACCGGCACGATTACGGCAAAGCGGCCAAACCACATGGCGATAGCCAGCATCACGTTATAGAACGGCGTATTGGCAGACAGCCCTGCGAACGCGCTGCCGTTATTGTTGGCGGCCGACGTAAAGGCGTACAGGATTTCCGAAAAACCGTGGGCGCCCGGATTGGCCACGCCCACCTTGCCCGCTTCGAGCATGACGGCGATTGCCGTGCCCACCAGCACCAGGGTCGGCGTGACCAGGATGGCCAGCGAGACCATCTTCATTTCATGCGCCTGGATTTTCTTGCCCAGGTATTCAGGCGTGCGTCCTATCATCAGGCCAGCGATAAAAACGGCCAGGATGGCGAACATCAGCATGCCGTACAGGCCAGTACCCACGCCGCCAAACACCACTTCGCCGAACTGCATCAGCAGCAGCGGCACCATGCCGCCCAGCGGCATGTAGGAGTCGTGCATGGAATTGACGGCGCCGCACGAGGCCGCCGTCGTCACGGCCGCAAACAGCGCCGACGAACTGATGCCGAAGCGCGTTTCCTTGCCCTCCATATTGCCGCCCGCCTGCAAGGTGCTTTGCTGCTGGTCGACGCCGAGCGCCTGCAAGGCCGGATTGGCCTGCTGTTCGGCCTGGAATACGCCGGCCGTCATGACCACAAAAATCAGCGTCATTGCGGCCAGCACGGCCCAGCCCTGGCGCATATCACCAACCATGCGGCCAAACGTGAAGCACAGGCCAGCGGGAATAATGAAGATCGCCAGCATCTGCAGAAAGTTCGACATGAACGTGGGATTTTCATACGGATGGGCCGAATTGACATTGAAAAAGCCGCCGCCATTCGTGCCCAGCATCTTGATCGCTTCCTGGGAGGCGACCGGACCCATGGCGATGGTCTGCGTGGCAGCCACTTGCGCTTCCATTACCGGCTTGCCGGCTGCGTCCAGCACGGCCTGGCCGGCGGCGTCGACTTTCGGCGTTTCATAGCTGACCTGGTCGAGCAGGGTGACTTCCTTGTACGGAGAAAAATTCTGGATCACGCCTTCGCCCATGAACACCACCGACAAGGCCAGCGACAGCGGCAGCAGGATGTACAGGGTGGAGCGCACCAGATCGACCCAGAAATTGCCGATCGATTTGCTCGATTTTGCCGAAAAACCGCGCACCAGCGCAAAGATCACGGCGATGCCGGTGGCGGCCGAAAAGAAGTTCTGGCAGGCCAGGCCCAGCATCTGCGTCAGGTAGCTCATGGTCTGCTCGCCCGAATAGCCCTGCCAGTTGGTATTGGCGACAAAGCTCACCGCCGTATTGAACGAGGAGTCGGGGCTGACGCCTGGCATTGCCTGCGGATTGAATGGCAGCACGCCCTGCAGGCGCTGCAGGCCATACACAAAAAAGGCGCCGATGGTATTGAACACCAGCAGCGCGATGGCGTAGTGCTTCCAGCCCATGGCGCGCTCGGCGCCGGTTTTCATGCCGGCCAGGCGGTAAAGAAAATTTTCACCGCGTTGCAGCCAGCCCAAGCCACGGATCGGGGCATCGCCAGCCACCTTGGCCATGTACAGGCCAAGTGGATAGCCGGCCGCCAGCAGCACGGCCAGGAACAGCACCAGCAACAGTATCGATTGGGTAGTCATTACAGCTCCTCGGCTTTCAACAGCGCCACCAGCAGGTACACCAGCAGGCCGGCCGAGACCACGGCGCCCAGCACATAAAAGGCGTTCATTGCGCGCCCCCCAGCTTGTCGCAGGCGCTGGCAAAGCCAGCTGCCACGACATAAAAGACGGCCATCAGGCCCAGGTATACGAGATCCATTCTCACCCTCATTCAGGTTTGTTTTTGACAGAGGGAAGCTTAGCCAGAAGGGTCTAAAAAATTCGTAAAGACTGTGGCGGCCGGTGTAAACAAACTGTAAAAATAGCGCTTTATCATCAAGCCGTCATTTCGAAGGCGCACCATAGTTGCCAAGCAGTAGCGCCATGGCGCGCCGATCACGATAGAATGCGCGAGCGTCCGCACAAGGACGCCCGGCCTGCCGCAATGCGCTCCCACAGTGACGCGAGGCGCGATATACTGTATATTTGTACAGTTATCGCCACCGCTGTCACTCTGCCACCGAGCCGCACAGCAAGCGCGTCTGGCGTTCCCACCACTGTCTTTATTTAGCTTGAACACGTATGGCCACTAAAAAACCAGCATCCGACTACAGCGAATCATCCATCCGTGTCCTGAAAGGACTGGAACCCGTCAAGCAGCGCCCGGGGATGTACACCCGCACTGAAAATCCGCTGCACATCATCCAGGAAGTGATCGACAATGCCTCCGACGAGGCGCTCGGTGGCCATTGCACGCATATCGCCGTAACGCAGAACGTCGACGGCAGCATCACGGTCGAAGACAATGGCCGCGGCATTCCCGTCGGCCTGCATCCTGAAGAAGGCGTGCCGACCGTCGAAATCGTGTTTACGCGATTGCACGCGGGCGGCAAGTTCGACAAGGGTTCGGGCGGCGCCTATGCGTTCTCGGGCGGCTTGCATGGCGTGGGCGTATCGGTCACCAATGCGCTGTCGTCGCGCCTGGAAATTACCGTCTGGCGCAAGGAAAGCGATGGCAACGGCTTGCACCATATGGTGTTTGCCGATGGCGACGTGATCGAGCCGTTGAACTCGCGCCCGGCGCCACGCGACGGCAAAAAATCGGGCACGCGCGTGACCGCCTGGCCCAATCCCAAATACTTTGACTCGCCGAATATCTCGCAGCCCGAGCTGCAGCGCCTGTTGCGTTCAAAAGCGGTGCTGCTGCCTGGCGTGACCGTCACCCTCACCAATGCAAAAACCGGCGACACACAGACCTGGCTGTACGCCGAAGGCCTGCGCGGCTATCTGACCGAATCGCTGGCGCAGGTATCGAATGGCGAAACCCTGATCCCGCTGTTCGAAGGCGCGCAGTACGCCAGCAGCGAGTCCGAAGGCTTTGCCGAAGGCGAAGGCGCGGCCTGGGTGGTCGCGTGGACCGAAGAAGGCGCCATTGTGCGCGAATCCTATGTCAACCTGATCCCCACCTCGAACGGCGGCACGCACGAATCGGGCTTGCGCGAAGGCCTGTTCGGCGCCGTGAAAAACTTTGTCGAAATGCATTCGCTGCTGCCAAAAGGCGTGAAACTGCTGCCCGAAGACGTGTTTGCGCGCGCCTCGTTCGTGCTGTCGGCCAAAGTGCTGGACCCGCAGTTCCAGGGCCAGATCAAGGAACGCCTGAACTCGCGCGACGCCGTCAAGCTGGTATCGACCTATACCAAGCCGCCGCTGGAACTGTGGCTCAACCAGCACGTCGACTACGGCAAGAAACTGGCCGAACTCGTGATCAAGCAGGCGCAGTCGCGCCAGCGTTCACTGCAGAAAGTGGAAAAGAAAAAATCGTCGGGCGTGGCCGTCTTGCCCGGCAAGTTGACCGACTGCGAATCGTCGGACATTACGCGCAATGAACTGTTCCTGGTCGAGGGCGACTCGGCGGGCGGTTCGGCCAAGATGGGCCGCGACAAGGAATTCCAGGCGATCCTGCCCTTGCGCGGCAAGGTCCTCAATTCGTGGGAAACCGACCGCGACCGCCTGTTCGCCAATAACGAGATCCACGATATCGCGGTGGCCATCGGTGTCGATCCGCACAGCGCCGGCGATACGCCCGACCTGTCCGGCCTGCGTTACGGCAAGGTATGCATCCTGTCCGATGCGGACGTCGACGGCTCGCACATCCAGGTACTGCTGCTGACACTATTCTTCAAGCACTTCCCCGCGCTGATCAGGAAGGGCCATATCTGCATCGCCCGCCCTCCCCTGTACCGCGTGGATGCGCCGGCGCGTGGCAAGAAGCCGATACAGAAAATCTATGCGCTTGACGACGGCGAACTGGTGGCCATCGAAGACAAGCTGCGCAAAGAAGGCGTCAAGCAAGGCGCCTGGGCGATTTCGCGCTTCAAGGGCCTGGGCGAGATGAATGCCGAGCAACTGTGGGAAACCACCATGAACCCGGACACGCGCCGTTTGCTGCCCGTGATGCTGGGCGCGGTCGACCATATGGATTCGAGCGCGCGCTTCAATATGTTGATGGGCAAAGGCGAAGCTGCCGGGCGCCGCGCCTGGATCGAAGAACACGGCAACGAAGCAGAGGCGGACATCTGATGATTATCGGCATTGACCTGGGCACCACCAACAGCCTGGCCGCCATCTGGCGCGACGGCACGGCGACCATTATCCCGAACGCGCTGGGCGAACACCTGACGCCATCGTGCGTCAGCATCGATGACGACGGCACCGTGCTGGTGGGCCGCGCCGCGCGCGAACGGCTGCAGACGCACCCGCAACTGACGGCGTCCGTTTTCAAGCGCTATATGGGCAGCGAAAAGAAGATCATCCTCGGCACGCAGCAGTTCCGTCCCGAGGAATTGTCGTCGATGGTGCTGCGCGCCCTGAAGGAAGATGCCGAAGCCTTCCTCGGTGAAAAGGTCGAGGAAGCCATTATCACGGTGCCGGCCTATTTCAGCGATGCACAACGCAAGGCCACGCGCATTGCCGGCCAGCTGGCAGGGCTGCGCGTGGAACGCCTGCTGAACGAGCCGACGGCTGCCGCGCTGGCCTACGGCATCCGCGACAAGGAACAGGAAAGCAAATTTCTCGTGTTCGACCTCGGTGGCGGCACGTTTGACGTGTCGATCCTGGAGCTGTTCGAAGGCGTGATGGAGGTGCGCGCTTCGGCCGGCGACAATTTCCTCGGCGGCGAGGATTTCGTCACCGTGCTGGTAGAGGCCTTTGTGGAAGACAGTGGCCTGCGCAAGGCCATGGGCAGCCGCCAGTTCGACGCCCGCCAGCAGCAGTTGCTGCGCGACGAAGCCGAACGGGTCAAGCGCCTGCTTTCCGACCAGTCGCCGGTACGCATGAACACGCGCTTTGAAAACACCGACTACAGCTGGGAAATCAGCGAAGACAAGCTGGCGCAATTGTGCGAGCCATTGCTGGCGCGCCTGCGCGTGCCAGTTGAGCGCGCGCTGCGCGACGCCACCATCCGCGCCGCCGAACTGAACGAAGTGGTGCTGGCCGGCGGCGCCACGCGCATGCCGCTGGTGCGCAAGCTGGTGTCGCGCATGTTCGGCCGCTTCCCCGCCATCCACCTCGATCCCGATGAAGCGATCGCGCTGGGTGCGGCCGTCCAGGCAGGCTTGAAAATGCGCGATGCAGCGCTCGACGAAGTGGTAATGACGGACGTGGCGCCGTACTCGATGGGCATCGGCATTTCGCGCCAGGTTGGCGTGAACCAGTATGAAGGCGGCCACTACCTGCCGATTATCGAGCGCAACTCGGTGGTGCCGGTGTCGCGCACGGAAAACATCGTCACCATCCACGACAACCAGAAGGAAATCAATGTGGCGATCTACCAGGGCGAATCGCGCCTGGTGGCCGACAATGTTTTCCTCGGCAAGATCAACTTCCCGATTCCCGCCAAAAAGGCCGGCGAAGTGGGCATCGACGTGCGCTTTACCTACGATATCAGTGGCGTGCTGGAAGCCGAAGTGACGGTGCTGGCCACCCAGGAACGCCACAAGATGATTATCAGCGACAACGCCGGCGTAATGACACCTGAGCAGATCGAACAGCGTTTTGCGGAATTGGCCGACCTGAAGATCCACCCGCGCGACCAGATGGAAAACCGCACCCTGGTCACGCGCGCCGACCGCCTGTACGAACAGTCGCTGGGCGAGGTGCGCCAGTACCTTGCCTCCCATACAGCCAACTTCCAGGCCGCGCTGGAAACGCAGGACCCGTCGATTATCCGCAAGGCACGCCAGGCACTGGACGAAGTGCTGCGCCAGGTCGAGAGCGAGAGCTTTCTGTAAATGAACAGCAGGCTCAGTCTATGGGATATCCTCGGCACCGAGCCGACCGGCGACGAGCGCGCCATCAAGCGCGCGTATGCGAAACGCCTGAAGGTCACGCGGCCCGAAGACGATCCGCAGGCGTTCCAGGAGCTGCGCGATGCGTATGAATATGCGCTGCGCCATGCTGCGCGCTTTGCCGTAGAACTGGGGCAGGCGCATGATGAGCCTGAGGTAGCAGCGCCCGCTGCCGCACCGGAACCGGTCGCCGCGGTGCAGGCCGAAGCGCCGGTGGAGCGCGAAACACTGGTGCAGACCAAAGTGCAGGCCCCGCCGGCCGAGCTATGGGGTATCGTTGAGAACACCATCGAGTCACCGCCAGCCGAGCTATGGGGCGTGATCGACACACCCGCGCTACCTCCTGCTGAACTGTGGGGCGTGATCGAGATCGATCCCGCTGAAGAAGCGGCCAGTATCTGGCAGGGTTGCCTGGACCAGTTGCAGCAGCTGGACGCCGAAGCGGCGCTGGCACATGCGCTGCAGGACCCGGCGCTGCTGCGATTCGACGTGCGCGAGGAATTCGAGCTGTTCGCCTTGCGCTACTGTGCCAGCGACGGCTACAACGCCGACCTGCGCGACGCCGTGTTTGCCGCGCTGGGCTGGAACAGCGACTTTTCCTACCTGGCACGCAGCCATGGCGAGATGGTGCGCAACGCCGTACAGCGCTACCGGGCCGACGAGTCCTTCATGCACTTCATCGACTTTGGCGAGAACTATCCCGGCCTGGACGTCATCATGTCGCAAAAGCCGCCTTCAAGCTATGCGCGCCAGATGTTCGATGAAAAATTCACGAAGCAGCTGCGCGATCTGCTGCATACCATCCGCTGGCATCACAGTGAAATGCTGGTCTACAAACTCGATATGGTGCAGTTCGAGCGCTGGGAGCATGCGGTCTTTTCCAAGCGCTATTTCCGCCAGACGGCCCTGCACTCGGCCGCCCTGGGCTTCGCGCTGCACTTCATGCTGGCCGGCGTGCTCAGCGCCGCCGGCATGCAGCTCGACACCGTGGGCAGCAAGCTCAGCCTGTTCGGTTTCCAGGCGCTGGCCTTTGCACTGCTGGCCCTGCAGGCTTTCCGCTGGCCGGCGCAGCTATTCGACAAACTGCAAGCGTTGAGGGAAGGGATGGACGAGCGCCTGCCCTCCCTGCAAGCGCGCCCTGGCCTGTTGCAACTGGGATGGATCGTGCCTTTCATGTTCGTCTCGCTGCTGCTGTTTGCACCCGGCCCCGATACCGCGCTGCGCGTGGCCACCGCTGGCGCGCTGTGCGTGCTGGCCCTGCTGGCGTTTGCCGCCAACCGCAGTGTGTTGCAAGGGCTGTTCGGCTATGCGGTAGCTGTGTCGCTGTTTGCCAGCATCTTCATGAGCGGCAAGGGGCAAAACGCCCTGGCGATCAGTGACAGCATGATGCTGGTGTTTTGCCTGCTGGTGCTGGCGCTGCGCACGGCCAACGGCTTGTATGCACAATGCGGCTGGCCGGAAGCGCTGCTGCCGCGTTTGCGTGCAGCCTGGATGATCGGCTGCGCCATCGGCCTGGCGGCGCTGGCCGTGCAGCCGGCGCTCGCAACCGTGCTGGGCGCCATGCTGTTTGCCTGGGCCTGCGTCGGCATGCTGTTTTCCCCTGCCGACCTGCGCTGGAAGTTTTCCTGGCCGCTGGTGCTGGCACCGGCAATCGCCAGCCTTTTGCTGGCCGGCCGCTTGTCCGGTGCAGCGCCGCACACCATGGTCAAGCTGGGCGCCGTGCTGGCGCTGGCCATGTTGTATTTCACGATGCTGCATTTGTATCGCCTGCACCGGCTGTCACGATCCCATAACGGGCTGTCATAATCGGCCCACGAATTCAACCGCAATCACTCAATACTGAAGCCCGCACCATGTCCACACAAACGAATTTATTTGACGATGTCCAGCCCGAGCCGACGGTGCCCGATGAACCAGTGTTCGACGGCGAGGCGCTGACCCTGTCCACTTTTGCCGAGCGCGCCTATCTCGACTACGCCATCTCGGTGGTCAAGGGCCGCGCCCTGCCCGACGTGTGCGACGGCCAGAAGCCGGTGCAGCGCCGCATCCTGTATGCGATGAACGAACTGGGTTTGAATGCCACTGCCAAGCCGCGCAAGTCGGCCGCCGTGGTCGGCGACGTGCTGGGCAAGCTGCACCCGCACGGCGACCAGTCGGTGTACGACGCGCTGGTGCGCATGGCACAGGACTTTTCGCTGCGCTATCCGCTGATCGACGGCCAGGGCAACTTCGGCTCGCGCGACGGCGACGGCGCGGCGGCCATGCGCTACACGGAGGCGCGCCTGACGCCGATCGCCAAGCTGCTGATGGATGAAATCGGCATGGGCACGGTGGACTTCCAGCCCAATTACGACGGCTCGACGGAAGAACCGAAGCTGCTGCCGGCGCGCCTGCCGATGGTGCTGTTGAATGGCGCCTCCGGGATTGCCGTTGGCCTGGCCACCGAGATCCCGGCGCACAACCTGACGGAAGTGGCGAAAGCGGCCGTGGCGCTGATCCGCGACCCGAAAATGACGCATGCCGAACTGATGGCTATCATTCCCGGCCCGGATTTTCCCGGTGGCGGCCAGATCATTACCCCGGCCACGCAGATCTCGGACATGTATGCGAGCGGGCGTGGCAGCATGAAGGTGCGCGCGCGCTGGAAGATCGAAGAGCTGGCGCGCGGCCAGTGGCAGGCGGTGGTAACGGAACTGCCGCCGGGCACCTCGTCACAAAAGGTGCTGGAAGAAATCGAAGAGCTGACCAATCCGAAAATCAGGCTGGGCAAAAAAGCCCTGTCGCCGGAGCAGGTTGCCCTGAAGGCGCTGATCCTCAATTCGCTCGACACCATCCGCGACGAATCGGGCCGCGCCGCGCCGGTGCGCCTGGTGTTCGAGCCGAAGTCGAAGAACCAGGACCAGGCCGAATTCATGCTGATGCTGCTGGCCCATACTTCGCTTGAATCGTCGACCTCGATCAACCTGGTGATGATAGGCGGCGATGGCCGTCCGCGCCAGAAAGGGCTGGGCGACATCCTGCGCGAATGGATAGACTTCCGCTTCGAAACCGTCACGCGCCGTACCGGCTACAAGCTGCGCAAGGTCCAGGATCGCATCCATATCCTGGAAGGACGCGAAGCGATCCTGCTCAATATCGACAAGGTGATCGCCATCATTCGCAATTCGGACGAACCGAAGGCGGCGCTGATCGAAGCGTTCAATCTGTCCGAGCGCCAGGCCGACGATATCCTGGAAATCCGCTTGCGCCAGCTGGCGCGCCTGGAAACGATCAAGATCCAGCAGGAACTGGCCGAGCTGCGCAAGGAAGAAAAATCGTTGCAGGACCTGCTCGACAACCCGGGTTCGATGAAACGCGCCATCATCCGCGAAATCGAAGCGGACGCCAAGCAGTTCGGCGACGCACGACGCACGCTGATCGAGGAAGCACAAAAGGCCGTGGCCGAACAGAAGGTGGTCGATGAACCGGTAACCGTGATCATTTCCGAAAAAGGCTGGGTGCGCGCACGCACCGGCATCGGCCACGATGCGGCCCAGTTCACCTTCAAGGCTGGCGACACCCTGCATGGCGCTTTCGAGTGCCGCACCGTTGATACCCTGCTCGGCTTTGGCAACAACGGCAAGATTTATTCGGTGCCCGTGTCGGCGCTACCCAACGCGCGCGGCGACGGCGTGCCGATCACGACCTTGTGCGACCTGAGCGGCGGCACGCCCGGCAACGCCGTGCGCATACTGCACTACTTTGCGGGCAATGGTGCCACCAATCTGCTGCTGGCCACCAGCGCCGGCTACGGCTTTGTCGCAAAGGCAGGCGACATGGCCAGCCGCCTGAAGGGTGGCAAGTCCTTCATTACCCTGGACGACGGCGATGTACCGCTCGAACCAAAAATCATTCCGGTGGCGGCCAGCGCCGTGGCCTGCATGACCGAAGGTACGCGTTTGCTGGTGTTCGGCCTCGATGAAATGAAGACGCTGACCAAGGGCGGCACCGGCGTCAAGCTGATCGAACTGGAAGGCAAGGACAAGCTGCTGGCCGTGCAGCCGATCACCCAGCGCGGCGTGGTGGTGTCGGGCATCGGCCGGGGCGCCAAGCCGCAGGATGTATCGCTGGGCGCCACGGCCCTGGCGGAGCATTTCGGCAAGCGTTCAAGAAAGGGCAAGGCGCTGGCGTCGAAACTCAAGCCGATCAAGATGACGGCGATCGGTTAAGTCGTTCATTCGACTATGCGTCGTTGAATTGACGTTATTTTTTACCCCAATGTAAAATCTGGGGTCAGACCCGACGGGTCTGACCCCGGCATTCAAGGCATGCATAGTACG
Organism: Janthinobacterium longum; assembly: GCF_051380735.1. Lineage (NCBI taxonomy): Bacteria > Pseudomonadati > Pseudomonadota > Betaproteobacteria > Burkholderiales > Oxalobacteraceae > Janthinobacterium > Janthinobacterium longum. The sequence goes on along the minus strand of NZ_JBNYXQ010000004.1, from coordinate 206,590 downwards.
GCGCTACCGCTCACGTGCCAGGTTACGCTAACTGGGCGTCGGCGATATTGAAAATGCGGTAACTGGTCTGCTCGCTGCCGTAGCCGGTCGTGATCATTTCAAACTGGCCACTGGGCAAGCGTACCTTGCTGAGATAAGCACTGTTCGGTGGAATCAGCGCCACGATGCGGTCAACCATCACGCCGCATAATACGCCCTGGTTACGCACCACGATCACGTGGCCTGCGGCGGTCTTTTCCGAGCGCAGATCAACCAGGTCTATCAGCTCGTTACACCAGACCATGGACGCTGCCGGCGCCCCGGCCGGGGCTGGCAGCACTTGTTCCAGCGCCTCGATCGGGCAAGCCATGACGGTGCCGGCAATATAGACAATATATGCGCCCATGTTGCGCAAGCCGGCGCCTGGTTCGCTGCTGTCGCCGGACTGGTCAACACGGCTGAGCACGGATTGCGGAAACGCTGCCACCAGCGCCGCCGTGTCGATCACCTGTACCGGCGTGCCATCATCATCGATAACAATGGCTTGCACGAACTGCGGCGCGTTCAGGCGGACGGGCCGGGTGCCTGCACCGTAAGGGAACTGGTGGACTTGCACGATGCGGTCCACCGGCAAGGCCAGTGCCAGTTCGCCACTGCAGGCGATCAGCATCAGCGGCTGCGGTGCAGCCGGCTTCGGCCCGCCGAACAGCGCACTGGTATCGAGTACCGCAATATGCCGTCCCCGCCAGTGGCAGAACCCTGCGCCTGCAGCGCTGCTTGAGACCACCTGCCGGGCCTGCACCACTTCGCCGACATCAGTTGCCGGCAAGGCGAGGCGAATGCCGCAGCTTTCCACCACCGCCCACGACTGCTGGCCAGCGTGGATGTCCTGGTGCCGGGCGCCCGCTTCTGCAGCCGCCGTTGAAGCTGGCCCGTCCTGTTCCTCTGCCCATATTTCGGCCAGCGCCATCAGCCGGGCGCTGTCGAGCAGGCTGACCGGCTGTGCGTCACCGGCCATGCGCGCCACGCTGTGGAATACTTCTTCGGGATCGTTATCGTGGTGCAGCCGCACGATGTCTGCCTGCGCCAGCGTTACCACCTCATGCACGGCATCGACCAGCAGGCCGAGCGTGCGCCGGCCATTTTGCAAGACCACGATGCGGCTGCGCGCTGCGCCACCGGGCGCGCACTCGCCCACCTCGACCCACAGCGCCAGGTCGACCACCGGCACCAGTTTTCCCTGGCAGGCAAACATCGAGCACAATGCGCCGCGGCGGCGCGCCACCATCGTCAGGTCCGCCGGTCGCGGATAAGCCTGCAGCACCGTTTCGAGCGGCACGGCGATGCGCAGATGGCCCAGTTCCAGCAAGACCCAGCGCGATTCGTCGGTCGGCGCTGCCATGCTTCAGTCGCGCACGGTGGAACGCTGCAACTCTGACAGCAATTTGCTGACATCATTGGTGGCGCTCGCCTGTTCGGAGGTCGTGCGATGGATCTCGGCGATCGAGGTAGTGGTGTTCTCCACCGAGCGCACGATGCGGCCGAAGGCTTGCTCGACTTCGCCGGAAAGACGGCCACCTTCCTCGATACGGCTTCCGGTTTCGTTGATCAGGCCGGCGATTTCGCGCGCCGCCATCGCCGATTTTTCGGCCAGCTTGCGCACCTCGTTGGCCACTACCGAGAAACCCACGCCATGCTGGCCAGCGCGCGCGGCTTCGATGGCCGCGTTAAAGGCCAGCAAATGGGTCTGGCTGGCGATTTCGCCTATGGTTTCGACTATCATGTGGACGTCGCTTGATGATTTCTGGATCGTCACGATCGCCTCTCGCAGGCGTGCCAGCAATTCGCTGCCGTCCATGGCCTGCTGCTGCGTTTCGCTGGCGAGTTCTGTAGACCGGCGCGAACTGTGGCTGATGACGTTGATCGAGCCGCCCAAAGCGGTCAGCACTTGCGAGATCGATTGCACCTTGTTCGCCACCAGCTGCTCACGCGCGACCTGGTCGCTGATATCCATCGCGAACTTCACTACCCGATACGGTTTGCCGTCTGCGTCCAGGATGGGATTGTAAGTTGCCAGTATCCATACTTCATCGCCCTGCTTGGCGCGTCGCGCAAAGCGGCCGGCCTGGAACTTTCCCTCGCCCAGGTTGGCCCAGAAATCGCGGTACTGAGGGCTCTGCACCATTGCCAGGTCACAGAACATGCTGTGATGCTTGCCTATCACCTCGTCTGCGGTATAACCGAGCGTACGCAGGAAATTGCTGTTCGCCGACAGGATGGTGCCGCGCAAATCGAATTCGATGACCGCCTGCGAGCGACCGATCGCGTCGATCTTGCCTTCGATATCAAAACGTAATTTCTTCTCGGTAGTGATATCGGTGGCGAACTTGACCACTTTGTAGGGCACGCCGCTGGCGTCCAGCACCGGATTGTAGCTGGCCTGTATCCAGCGCTCGCTGCCATCCCTCGCGAGGCGGCGAAATTCGCCGGCGTGGAACTCGCCAGCGGCCAGATGGCGCCAGAAGTTCTGATACTCATGTGAGCGGCTGTAGGCCGGCTCGCAGAACATCGCATGGCGCTGGCCGATGACTTCCTCAAGCTGATAGCCGAAGGTATCGAGGAAAAGCTGGTTGGCATGCAGTATTTTCCCATGCAGGTCAAACTCGATCACCGCCCGCACCCGGTCTACCGCCTCGAGCTTGCCGATGAAATCGGCATTACGGCGTACCGATACACTGACATCGGTGGCGAATTTGACCACCTTGACAGGCGTGCCACTCTCATCGAGTATCGGGTTGTACGAGGCCTCGATCCACACTTCCGCACCGTCCTTGCGCAAGCGCTTGAACTGGCCGGAATGGAACTCGCCCCGGCCCAGGTGCGCCCAGAAATCGGCATACTCGGTCGAACGGGTATAGGCCGGCTCGCAGAACAGCCGGTGGTGGCGTCCCACGATTTCGTCGAGCGTGTAGCCGAAGGTGGACAGGAAGTTGTCATTGGCATCAATGATGTGACCAGCGAGGTCAAATTCGATCACTGCCTGCACGCGATTGATTGCATCGATCAGCGAACGGTCGGCAGCAGCCTGTTCCGGTTTGCTGTTGTTTTTATTACTCATTTGTAATTGCGACATGGCGCGCCTCATCAGGCCGGCTGAACAGTGGAATCTGCTACCGGTTGTCGATATTAGCAAGAATCTCGCGTGAAGAGGGGGCGCACGTTGCTCCAGACCAACGGCTACATGGTGGAGTTTCTTTAGCCCTGTCCGATTCTGTGCCGCACCAGCTTCAGGATGGCGGGCGTGGCTTCGACAATTTCCAGCACCCTGCCCATGTCATCGGCATAACGGCCCTGCCCAAGCGCATGCAGGGCACCACCGGGCGCGACGTGGGGCCGGTCGTCTGGCCCCGGCGCCAGGAAAGTGACGCCAGTCACACCGTCGGCAAGGCCAAATTCCAGTGCCTGCCTGCCCTTGCGGCCGGGCGGAAAGGCAAACGTGGCCGTGGGGCGGTAAACTTCGAAACCAGCCTCGTCTTCTTCGAAGGAGTGGGTCCAGCTGCCGTTTGGCACATCGAGATGCATGTTTTGTTCCTTCAGAAATACGATACCTGGCAGCTCAAGGCATTGCAGCCGTCGACGCGGGTGCAATGCCACCACCGGTGCCGATGGCGGCGCGCGGACCATCCAGGCAAGCCTGCATGCGCGTCACCTGGCCGGCCGTGAACATGAACATGGCCGTATCGTCGACATAGTCCATATAATTCATGAACATGTCGCCGTGCGGCCCGTTATTGCATGACACTTGAGGAAACGGCGGCTGGCCCGTGTTCGCGCCGCCCTGGTTGGGCGTGTCGCCGACATTGTCGGTGCCGCTGCAGCCGGTGCCATCGTCGCCCCAGATATGATTCAGGTTCAGCCAGTGCCCCACTTCATGCGTGGTGGTGCGGCCCAGGTGGAACGGCGGCGCGGCCGTGCCAATGGTGCCGAAAGCCGAGTGCAGGATCACCACGCCATCCGTTTCAATCGGACCGCCGGGGAACTGCGCATAGCCGAGCAGACCACCACCGAGCGGGCAGACCCATATATTCAGGTAGGATGCGGCCGGCCAGGCATCGAGGCCGCCCGAGGCCTGCGACTTGACGCCATCGTCGGGGTGAAAGGCGGACACTGTCGTCTGGCGCCGCTCGATGCCGGTGGTGGCGGCGCCCTGCGGATCAAGCGTGGCCAGCGCGAATTCGACGCGCGCGTCGGCCGTGAACGGCAGGAACGGCGCCGGCGTAGCCTCGACATCAGGATTGGCGCGGCGGAAATCGCGGTTCAGCACATCGACCTGGCTGGCGATCTGCGCGTCTGAAATATTCTGCGCCGCCGTATGCCACACCACATGCACCACCACCGGAATGCGCGTCACGCCCGCAGGCCCGGCAATGCCGCGCCCTTGCTGGTACAGCAAGGTCATGTTTTCAATCTCGTCGCGCTCCAGGGCGTAGGCCGGATTTTCATTGAGCAGGCGGCGGTGCACGTCCATGGTGGCGCAGCTGCGTACTTGCGCAGTGGGGTTCGAGGTCGCCATGATATTTCCTTTTCAGGGTGTCCGGGAAAAACACTATGGCATGGCGAAACCGACGGGATTTGATACGTATCAAAACTGCTAAATGGCCTGGCAAATGGCCTGGCAAAAACGTCCAGACGAAAAAAAAGACAGCCGAAGCTGTCTTTCTTTCCTCCTATCCTGCAGGAGTGGCCTGCGGACGGATGCTGCGAATTACTTGGCTGCAGCAGCTTTCACATCAGCGTCGGCCTTGGCTTTCACTTCTGCGGTTTTGGTGGCGGCAACAGCTTTGTCAGCATTGGCTTCGACTTTTTCCTTGGCCAGTTTTTCGTCCGCTTTGACAGCCGTTTTGTGGGCTTTGGCGTCAGCTTTGGCGGCTTTCTTGTCGGCCTTGGCTTGCGCCTTCATTTTGTCTTCCGGATCGGCATCAACCACGTTGTCGTGTGCCTTGGCTTTGGTTTTGGCTGCCTTGTGGCTGGCGTCAGCTTTCTTTTCGTCAGCCTTCATTTGTGCCTTGGCGACGTCTTCGTTCGCGTTGGCATCTACCTTGGCTTCTTTATTGACAGCCTTGTTGACGTCTTTTTGTGCCGATGCCTGGGCATTGGCGACCGGGGTGCTGGTTTGAGCGATGGCTGCGGTAGCAAATACGGTAGCGATCAGGGCGGCGAGTAATTTGTTCATGATGTGACCTTTCAATATGGTTTAAATTATTTTTTACTAAAGGCGGGCAAAATGTTCAAAATTTGCCAGCACTGCGCTGGTTTCTGGTGAAACACCGCAGTGGCATGACTTCATAGTAGAGAACAATCCAAAACCACACAGTGCGCTAGCGCACTCATGGGGGAAAATACTGCAAACAGGCAATTTCTCCCTTCAGCGCTGGCCCTCACGACAATACAGCCCTTGCCGCATGGCGGGCCGCCACCCACTCTTCATTGGCCGGCTCGACGCCCACCACGATGCGGCTGTCCGCCGTCGAGATCAGGCTGGCGTTGCGTTCGTTGGCATCGCCATCGAGCAGCGGGCCGACAAAGTTCAGCTCGTCGCAGATGCGCTGGCGCAGCACCGCGCTGTGTTCACCGATACCGGCCGTAAATACCAGCATGTCCAGCCCACCGAGCACGGCGGTCAGCGCGCCGATCTCGCGCACGATGCGGCGTACGTACAGCGCCAGCGCCGCGCGGATACGTTCGCCCGTGGCATCTTGCCGGTCCTCTTGCTCCAGCAGCACCGGCGGGTCGGCCGACACGCCCGAGATGCCCAGCAGGCCCGACTCGTGGTACAGCACATGGGCCACTTTTTCCAGCGACAGTTTTTCGATCTCCATCAGGTAGATCACGGCACCCGGATCAAGCGCGCCGCAGCGCGTGCCCATCATCAGGCCGTCGAGCGCGGAAAAGCCCATGGTGGTGCCGACGCTCTGCAGGTTCTCCATCGCGCACAGGCTGGCGCCGCTGCCCAGGTGGGCGACGATGATCTTGCCGCGCGCAACGCTGCCGAAGCGCTGCTCCAGCACCAGCGACTGGTATTCGTACGACAGGCCATGAAAGCCATAACGGCGCAAGCCCCGTTCCCAGGCATCGTAGGGCAGCGCCAGCATCTGTTCGACCTGCGGCACGGTGTGATGAAACGCCGTGTCGAAGCACGCCACCTGGGCGATATCGGGGCGCGATTCGAGCAGCACTTCGATCGCCTCCAGCGCAAACGGCTGGTGCAAGGGCGCCAGTGGCACATAGGTTTTCAGGTCGGCCAGCACGGCCGCGTCGATCAGTACCGGTGCAAAATACTTGCTGCCGCCATGCACCACGCGGTGGGCCACGGCGTGCAGGCGCCGCCCCGCAAGTTGTTGCACCACCTTTTCGCGGATATGCGCCAGCGCATCGTGGTGCGCCTGTTCCGGTGCGAACACCAGCGTCTCGGCTGGCAGGCCGCCGGCGCGGTACAGTGTTTTTTCACGGCCTATGCCTTCGACCTTGCCGCTCCATTCGGGCTGCTGCGCCACGCCGTCCTGGCCGGCAGCAAACAGCGCGAACTTGATGCTCGACGAGCCGCAATTGAGCACCAGGATCAGTACGCCGTCTTGATGGACAGGCTGGTTCATGGTGGCGTACTCCGGTAATGGCTGGCCAGCATCACGGCCAGCGCGCACGATGCGATGCGGCTGGCGCGTGAATCGGCGCGGCTGGTGAGGATAATCGGGATCTTCGCACCCAGCACGATACCGGCCGTGTCGGCGTCACCCATGTATTCAAGCTGCTTGGCCAGCATATTGCCGCTTTCCAGGTCGGGCACCAGCAAAATGTCGGCGCGCCCGGCCACTTCCGAGACGATGCCCTTGACGGTGGCCGCCGCGATCGACACGGCGTTGTCGAAGGCCAGCGGGCCGTCGAGGATGGCGCCGGTGATCTGGCCACGGTCGGCCATCTTGCACAGGGCGGCGGCGTCCACCGTGGCCGGCATGGCCGGGTTGACCGTTTCCACAGCGGCCAGGATCGCCACGCGCGGGCAGGCCACGCCGATCACGTGGGCCAGATCGATCGCATTGCGCAAGATGTCGGCCTTCATTTCCAGGGTCGGCACGATATTGACGGCGGCGTCGGTGATGATGAAGGGACGTGGATAGGCGGGCGTCTGCATCAGGAAGCAGTGGCTGACGCGGCGCTTGGTGCGCAGGCCGGCCGTGGCCGCCAGCACGGCCGACATCAGTTCGTCCGTATGCAAGCTGCCCTTCATCAGCGCTTCGACTTCGCCCTTGCCGGCCAGCTCGGCGCCGCGCGCGGCGGCCGCATGGCTGTGTTCCACGTCCTCGATGGCGATGCCCTCCAGGCTCAGGCCGGCGACAGCGGCCACCGCTTCCAGGCGCGCACGCGGCGCCACCAGGATGGGCGTGATCAGGCCAGCCGCGTGCGCGTCGAGCGCACCGGCCAGGCTCAGTTCATCGCACGGATGAATCACCGCCACCTTGATCGGGCCTTTGCTGCGCGCCTGCTCCACCAAGCGGCGCGTACCGTCACCATTGTGCAGCCGCACCTCGGGCAAGGTGGCGCGCGTGCGTGCTATCTGTTCGGCTGGCGCAATCACTTCTGCCTCTCCTTCCAGCACGGTTTCGCCGCGCTGGTTGACGCAGCGGCAGGCCAGCGTCACCAGGCGCGTGGCCGGCTCGCGCTGCGTCACCGTCACGCTGATGGCAAGCGTGTCGCCGACGCGTACCGGCAGCAAAAAGCGCAGGGTCTGGCCCGCATACACGGTGCCGGCGCCGGGCAGGCGCGTGCCCAGCACGGCCGAGATCAGCGCCGCACCCCACATGCCATGGGCGATCACGCCCTGATAGCGCGACGAGGCGCCAAATTCGGCGTCGAGGTGCTGCGGATTGTCGTCGCCCGACATTACCGCGAACAGCGCGATATCGTCGGCGCTCAGGGTGCGCTCGATGCTGGCGCTGTCGCCGATGGCGATCTGATCGAAGGTGCGGTTGCGCACGATATTGAGTTCATCACGGGAATTCATATGGTCCTTCATGCGGTGGCAGCGGTGGTAGCAGCGGTGCTCTTCCTGGTCGCCGCGTTATTGATACCGGTGGATGCTTGCGCAGCGCCCGCGAAGACCTCCAGCATCTGCGCCAGACCCGCCTTTTCATCGGGCGTGGGCACGTCGAACATCAGCACGACCTGCTCCAGGCCGCCAGCCATCGCGCGCACCGCATCAGGTTCGGCGTGCGACAGCAGCACTGGCAGGGCGGCAATGGCGGCGTCGAAATCGTGCTGCATCAGTCTCGCCTGGCGGCGCACGACGCTGCGCAAGTCATCCATGCGCGCGCCTTGCTTGAACAGGGGGTGCAACAGTTTCAGGGTCAGGTTGAAACGGCGCTCGTCGGCAGCCGGACGGAAGCGATGGACGTAAAACAGTGCGCGTACCCCGGCTTCCGCCAGGCCACCCTGGTACAGCTCGTCGTCAAGGTCGGCGGCAAGATCAACCCGGCCAGCCAGGGCGCCAGGGTGCGGACGGGGAATGCTGCCTGCGCCCTGGCCCGCCAGTGCCTGTACCATCGGATTGCCATAGATAAAGTCAAAAGCCTGTTCGGTGGCCGTGTCGCGCAGGTCGCGCCAGCTGTTCAGGCCCGCCGTAATGGCATTCGACCACGCTTGCTGCATCGCCAGCAATGGGTTATCGGCGGCTACCGGGGCACGGTGCGCGCGCACCTTGTCGGCTTCCCTTGCCACCAGTTTGGCCAGCGGATTATGGTCGTTCCAGCGCTCGTAAGATACGCGCAGCGGGTGCGTCAATTCCAGCATGCGTGCCGATTGTGGCGTCACTACGGCGCGCACCCATGGCTGCACGAAGCTGCGGTACAGCGACAGATTGATTTCCGACACGCGCGCTGCGGCGGCAAACTTGCGGTCATTTTCCACAGAGGGCTGCACGATGGCGCGCACGTCGTCGATGCCGCGCGGCTCGACCGACAGCACATAATCGCCGCTGGCCAGGTCGGCATTGAGCGTGTCGGCAGTCTTGTCGGCAATCTTCGCTTCATACAGGCCGGCCGGCAGCAGGTTGATCAGGTCGATATTGCTGGCGAACTTCTCGTGCTCCTTGCGCCCCACCTTGCCGGACACGAAGATGCCCAGGTGGCCGATGCTGTCATGCACCGAATAGACGATGGTTTGGCCATGCGCCTGCAGTTCGGCGTCATCGCGGTACAGATCCGTGATCCAGCCCAGCGCCTGTGGCGGCGGCGTGATGTTGTCGCCGTTCGAGCAGAACACGACGATGGGCGAGCTGATATTGCGCAGGTCCAGGCGCACGCCATCAGAGGTAATCAGCTGGGCGGTGGACAGGCGGTTGCCGATAAACAGATTGTCGACGATATACTGCATTTCGACGGCGTTCAGAAACACATGGCCACCCCAGTATTTTTCAAATTCCAGGTAGCGTGGCGCTTCCGTATCGATGTTGGCATACAAGTTGTACTGCTTGCTCCAGTGGGTATTGGCCGGATTGAGCTTTTCAAAGTTCTGCACCAGGTTGGCGCCGTCGAAACGGCCGTTGCCCAGGTCGCCGACCAGCGCCGTGGCCCAGCTGCCGCCCAGGGTGCCGCCCGAATAGCGCATCGGGTTGCGGCCATGCCAGCCAGCCCAGTACGACACGGGCGCGCCGGCCACGATAATCGGGCCGAACAGGTCGGGCCGCATGGCGGCCGTCATCAGTATCTGCCAGCCGGCCTGGCAATTGCCGATCACCGTGGGTTTACCTTCGCTGTGCGGGTGCAGGGCAATCACCCTTTCCAGGAACGCCACTTCCGCATGCATCACGTCTTCCACCGTCTGGCCCGGCACCGGGTTGGGCAGAAAACCGATGAAATAGCACGGGTGGCCGGCGCGCAGGGCCACGCCCACTTCGCTTTCGGCCTTGAAGCCGCCAATGCCGGGGCCGTGCCCGGCGCGCGGATCGACCACCACGAACGGGCGCTTGGACGGATCTGGCTGCGGCAGGTCGGGCGCCAGGATGCGCACCAGGCCGTAGTTGACGGGGCGCGGCAGGTCCACGCCCGTCATCACGATTTCGGCCGGAAAATCGAGCACGTTCGGCACGTCTTCGACCAAGTGTTCCTGGTACTGGTTGCCACGCTTGCGCATCACGTCTGCGTACAGCACGATGCGCTGCCACGAGTCGCGCGCATAGTCACCCAGCATGCCCGGCGAGGGCAGGCCGCCGGTCGAGAAAATGGCTGCGGATGGAGTCTTCATGGGGTTCCTTGTTGTGCTTTCCAGCGTATGGGACGGCATTGCCACGGCCCGGCCGGATGGCCAGGCGCATGCTGCCGCGATTGATTAACTGACGATGTTGTAGCCGCCGTCGACGTACAACGTGCTGCCCGTGATGGCGCGTGCACCGTCGCCGGCCAGGAAAGCGCACAAGGCACCGACGTCATCGATGTTGGCCAGGCGGCGCATCGGCGAGCGTGCTTCGGCGTCGGCCAGCAGGCGGTCGAAATGGGCGATGCCGGAAGCGGCGCGGGTGGCCAGCGGGCCAGGCGAAATGGCATTGACGCGGATGCCGGCCGGCCCCAGTTCAGCCGCCAGGTAGCGCACCGAGGCTTCCAGCGCAGCTTTCACGGGGCCCATCAGGCCGTAGTCGGCAATCACTTCCTCTGCACCCAGATAGGTCATGGCCATCAGGCTGCCGCCGTGCCCCATCAGCGGTTCGGCCAGTTTTGCCATGCGCATGAAGGAATGGCATGAAATATCCATCGCCTGCGCAAAACCGTCGGCCGAGCTGTCCGTCACGCGGCCATGCAGATCCTGCTTCGGTGCAAAGGCGATCGAGTGGACCAGGAAGTCCAGGCTGCCCCATTGCTGTCTGATCTGTTCGAACAAAGCCTCGAGCTGGCCCGGCACCGACACGTCGAGCGGCGCCGTAATGGACGTACCGAGTTGCTGCGCCAGTGGTTCCACATGCGGTCGGGCCTTGTCATTGAGCCAGGTAAGCGCCAGTTCGGCGCCAGCCGCGCGCAAGGAGCGCGCGCAGCCCCAGGCGATGCTGTGCTCATTGGCAATGCCCACCACCAGGCCTCGTTTTCCCTCAAGGTCGAACAAGGGTTTCGGCAGTTTCGCCTCTTCGCCGGGACTCATGACTGCTGCGGCAGCAATGCCGGCCATGGCGTAGTGGCGCTGATACAGCGCGCCGCACCGGTATTGAGCTTGCGGGCACAGGTGGCCAGGGTAACGCTGCCGAGGCGGGCATACGGCAGCAAAATGGGTGTATGGGGATTGAGGTGGAGGGAAGCGCCGGGCGCGCTGTCGTGCATCTTCATGTCTGTGGCTTTTCCGTCTGGGTTCCAATAATGGCAGAAGCTTGGCGGTGCGTCCGAAAGACATGGTGGGCACGGTCAAGACACCTTGATATGGCGCAACTATAACGTCGTTTGCGGCACTGCAACATTGATTTGAATCAAATTCTATCGCAATACTATGTCACTATAATGACAGTCGCTTATTGTGCTGCAACGCCGACAGCCCGATTCAATATCAGATCGATCTTTTCCGAGCGATTCGATAATTCCGGCTCCGGGCTGTTATTCAGTATCCACGCCACCAGCCGACCATGTTCGATGATTTCTTTTTTTGAATACACCAGGCTGAAATACTCGCTGCGCTCCATCTGGTCTTGCGGCACCGGGCGATTCCTTCTGTAAGCGGGAACATCCTCGAAATAATAGCGCGATGTTTTTAGCGCCGGGTATTTCTCCAGCAAATAAGCATCGATTTGCAAGGGATCGCGGCCGGTTCTTCTGCCATACAGATCGTCGCGCGAGATGCCTGTGGCAACGAGGCTGTTGATATTGTCCTTCAATTCACCATAGGCTTTTTTGGTGGTGGAAAAATCACCCTCGACAATCTGGTCGCCGGCACGCAATTGACGGACCACGGCAAGCCGTACATGGTCGCCCTGGATTTCCGTCACCCTGAAAATGAAATACTGGTTTTCCATGCTCTGGCTGCCATTATGGCCACTCTGCTTGCTGAAAATAAAACTCCCCATCTGTAATTGGTGTTCGGGCGTGCTGATGGCCCTTTTCCACAGATACGGCTCGACCACCAGGCGTTTGAATGCATACAGGGCGATCACGGCGACAATGAAGACCAGGAGTATTTTTTTCATGTTCTCTCAGCGCTTGGGCGCGCCCGCATACAGGTCGATAATGGTGCTGATGCCGTCCTGGCAGACCGAGCAGAAGGTCTTGCTGCGATCAAACATGATGCACTGCATCTCGGGCCGGTAGAACCCGGTCGACTCGTAATTGGCGCCCTCGAACGCGCCCACCGCATGGCGCTGTGGCGCCTTTGAAAACAGCTGTTCGGTGTGCGCCAGGTCGGCCTTGAACAGCGCGCTCATTTCGCTTTCCGGGCGGTTTTGTGCGCGCAGGGCGGCGCGTTCTTTCTGGTACTCGCGTGCATGGGCGTCATATACGTCCTTGGGCCACGGCGTGGGCAGCGGCGTGCCCGCCTTCACATGGCTTTTCCATTTCAGTCTGGCCGGGTCGCGCAGTGCCGTGGCGTTCGGCTCCCACGGTTCCTGGCGTTCGCCATTCGATTGATAGGCCACCGGAGAGGTGTAGTACTCGTCGGCCAGGCCGGCGAAATGATGGCCGAATTCATGCACGAACAGGTAGTTGGCCCAGTCGTTATTGGCGGCCGCCGTACTGAACTGGCCAAAGATGCCGCCACCGCCATAGGTGTCGTTATTGACGAGGATTTCAATGAACTCATACGGCGCATACTGGGCCAGGTCGCGCAGCGCGCGGTTGTCGGTGGTCAGCACATAGCGCTCGCTGCCGAAAATATCGTAGCGCGTGCCCAGTGGCGACGCATGGTGCACGCCAGTCGATGGGCGCGACACGCCCGACTCCTGGGTCGGCGCAGCCATCGCCCATACGTTGAAATCATTGGCCCGCTCGCGAAATGGCGAGACGGTAAACAAATGGTCGGCCAGCTTGCGCGCCGTCGCCTCAAAATTGCCCATTTCGGCCGCCGTATAGCCATCACCGAGTATCAGCAGATCGACCTTGTCTTTCGATTCGCCACTGACGCGTATGGGAATCGGCTTGACAGGGCTTGGCGGCTGCTTGCGGATCACGTCCTGCGCCTTCGGATCGACATCGGCGCTCCACACGATCGAGAACAGCCCGCGCTCGTCGCGCTTGAGGATGCGCACGCGCACCGGCTGTTCGGGCTGCGGAAAGCGCACCGATTCCTGGAAGGCGCGCGTGGTGGTCTTTGCTTCGTCAGTACTGCTCCACTCGCCAAAGATGGTGGAAAAGCCGCGCGAATACAGCAGCTTGCCGGTCTTGATGTCGACTACTTCCACCATATTGACGCCACGGTTGCTGTCGTCGATGGTGCGCGCCATATTGCCCGGCCAGGGCAACGGTTCGACCAGCACACGCTCGAGCGCGTAGTGCTCGCCCAGTGCATTGCCGCTGTGCTGGTAGTCCAGGCGCATGGTAGCCGGCTGCGCGGCTTGCACGGCTGGAAGGGCACCAGCGGTTAGCGCCAGCGCACAAAGGAAAGATCGGATGGAGGTAAGCTGCATGGCATTCCTGGAAACGGAGTTGGACAAGAAATCGGCAAACATCATCGTTCGCTGCGGCACATTGTAGCGATAAAGGCCGGGTTTTTGATTGAAGAGCTTGCTACAATCGCCTGGCGATGGCCCGGTTTCAGGCCGTTTGAAACTGAAAGGTAATCATGTGAAACAAACGGACTTGTTGAATGCGGCGACGCTGCCCGGCTTTCTCGACGGCGGCGGCGAGATGGGTGCCCTGATGCGCAGCCATGACTGGGCCTCCCACCCGATGGGCGAGCCGGAGCACTGGCCGCCGCTGCTGAAATCGACCTTGCGCCTGCTGTTGACCAGCAATCATCCGATGTTCATCTGGTGGGGCGATGGGCTGTACCAGTTCTACAACGATGCCTACCGCCGCACCATGGGCGCGGAGCACCACCCGAGCGCCCTGGGTCAGCGCGGCCCGGAATGCTGGACCGAAACCTGGCATCTTGTCGACACCGAGATCGATGACGTGATGGCCGGGCGCGGCGCCAGCTGGCACGAAAATACACTGGTGCCCGTCACGCGCAACGGCCGGCGCGAAGACGTGTACTGGACTTATGGCTGCAGTCCGATCCAGGATGAAGAGCGGGTGCTTGGCGTGCTGGCGATCTGCACCGATGTCACCGGCGAAGTGCGCCTGCGCGAAAATCTCAAGCAGTCGTATGTGACGGTGATCGACTCGATGGACGAAGGCCTGGCCGTGATCCAGATCATCGTCAACGACGCCGGCGTACCGGTAGATTACCGCTTCCTGGAGGCCAATCCGGCATTCGAACGGCAGACCGGCCTGGTCGACGCCATCTGCAGGACGGCCCGCGAAATGGTGCCGGACCTGGAACAACGCTGGTTCGACATCTACGGCAAGGTGGGCCTGACGGGTGAATCGATCCGTTTCATGGAGGGTTCGGAGACGATGAACCGCTGGTTCGATGTCTATGCCATTCGCGTCGGGCCGGCCGAAGAAAAGAAGGTGGCGCTGATGTTCCGCGATGTTTCGGAGCGCATCCGCACCGAGCAGGCCTTGCGCGAGGCGGACCGGCGCAAGGACGAATTCCTGGCCATGCTGGCGCATGAGCTGCGCAATCCGCTGGCGCCGATTTCGGCGGCAGCCAACCTGCTGCAGCTGGCCGGCACTGACCCGGCCCGCGTGCAACAGGCCAGCGCCGTGATCGGGCGCCAGGTGCGCCATATCAGCTGCCTGATCGACGACCTGCTCGATGTCTCGCGCGTCACGCGCGGCATGATCCCTTTGGCAAAAGTGCGCACCGACGTCAAGCGCGTGCTGGCTGACGCAATCGAGCAGGTGCGCACACTGATCGAAAGCCGTGGCCACCGCCTGACCGTGCAGACCCCGGCCGCCCCGGCGCAGGTGGCAGGCGACCCGAAACGGCTGGTGCAGGTGGTAGCCAACCTGCTCAACAACGCCGCCAAGTACACGCCGCATGGTGGCGAGATCGCGCTCAGTCTCGACGTCGATGACGAACATGTCAGACTGGCCGTCATCGATAACGACATCGGCATGACGGCCAAGGTACTCGAACACGCATTCGACCTGTTCGTGCAGGCCGAACGCGAAACCGACCGCGCCCAGGGTGGCCTGGGCATCGGCCTGGCACTGGTGAAAAGCCTGGTCGAGCTGCATGGCGGCGAGGTGGTGGCCGGCAGCGACGGCCTGGGCCTGGGTAGCCGTTTTGCGATTTGCCTGCCGCGTTTGCAGGCACAGGAAGAGCAGCATCACACGCAGGCGGCGGCCAAGCTGGAGCGTGGCGCCGGCTGGTCGGCGCTGCAGGTGATGGTGGTCGACGATAACGTCGATGCGGCCGAGATGCTGGCCATGTTTCTGGAAACCGCTGGCCACCGGGTGGTCATCGAACACCATGCGCTGCAGGTGGTCAAGCGTGCGCAAGCGCTTGTACCCGATGTGTTCCTGCTCGATATCGGCCTGCCTGATCTCGACGGCTATGCGCTGGCGCGCCAGATCCGCGCCCTGCCCGCGCTGGCCGGCGCGGTGCTCATTGCGGTGACCGGCTACGGCGACGAACAGGCCAGGCAAGAGGCCAGCGCGGCCGGCTTCGACCATCATTTCGTCAAGCCGATCGAGACCGCCAGGCTGATCGCGCTGCTCGATACGCTGGCGGTGGGCTGATCCTTATTTGTAGCGGTACAAAGGCTGGCGCAGCTGGATCGGGCGGATATCGAGACGCAGCTTCAATACCGAATAGGCTTCCGCCTCGGTCGAGCTGTAGCCGACG
This sequence comes from Janthinobacterium longum, assembly GCF_051380735.1. Classification (NCBI taxonomy): domain Bacteria; kingdom Pseudomonadati; phylum Pseudomonadota; class Betaproteobacteria; order Burkholderiales; family Oxalobacteraceae; genus Janthinobacterium; species Janthinobacterium longum. Next base: position 190,699 of record NZ_JBNYXQ010000004.1, on the reverse strand, counting down.
CTGTTGACCGTCTTGCTGAACCGAAATTCGAAACCGAGGTCCGGATATGGGTCGCGCGGATTGCCAAAGGCGATGCCGATCGCTTCCTGCTGGGCGTTGTCGATCAGGTTGCCCATCAGGTCCAGCACGGCGTTGTTGCCCAAGATGTCGTTGGTAAATACCGGTTCGCGCATGTCGGGCTGGTTCGGATCGAGCTGGTTGTCGGCTTTGTCGGGTGACGGCGTAAACACCTTGGTGATCAGGTTGAACTTGTCGCCCCGGTCCAGGTAGCTGATGGCGGCATTGCTGATGTTGAAGTTCTTCAAGCCACGGTCGCTGATGGCGCCCGACAGGTCGATCAGCAGCGCGCCGCTGTAGCCGATCACTTCCACGTCGCGCTTGGCGTCGACGATCATGGCGCTGTTTTCATCGATGCCTAGGCCAATGTGATAGCCCTTTTTCAGCATCACGGGAATCATGCGCGCAAAGCGGCCGCGCACCAGCAAGTGCTGGTCGACGAACACGTCGCTGCCGATAAAGCCCAGGCCAGGGGCGATCTCGCGGCCGTCCGTCACGCCCATTTTCAGCATGTCGAGCACCGGGCGCGCGTCGTAGAACATGGTGGTGCTCATGATGGCGGCGCCGGCGCTGGAGCCGGCGATCACGCCGCCGCCGCGATACACCGACCAGATCGCTTCCAGTGTCGCCGTGCGGCTGCCGTCCGGGCGCAGCAGCGCCTGGGTAATGCGGCCCTGGTCGCCACCGGCAAAATAGATGCCGCTGGCAGATTTGATCTGGGCGACGATGGCCGGGTCTTCGGCCGCCTTGCGGTAGTCGCTATTGGCCAGCTTCACGCCCAGCGGCACAAAAAAGGCATCGGCGCCATACTGGTTGAGCTTGGCAATAATGCTGGCGCCCGATTTTTCCGGGTTGATCGAAGCAGACGCCATCACGGCGATGCGCGCGCCCTTGCCGCCAGCCAGGGCGACGATGCGCTGCCACACTTCCGCATTGTCGGCACGCAGGCCGCCGCCGATAATCACCAGCGTGCCTTGCGGCGCATTGGCCGGTACGGCTGGCGTAGCCGGTGCAGCCACGGCCGGCTGGAAGCCGGACAAGACCAGCGCCGTCAACACCAGCAGAGCGAAGGTGGCGCACAATTTTTGTTGCAGGATGGCGAACGATTTCATGGTGCCTTTCAAATACGGTGAAAAACGGCGCACGCAACACGCGCGCCGCACACTACAACTGCCTGGTTATTTAAAACTGTAATTTGCGCTGGCATAAAAGCGCCTGCCGCGTGGATCCGTATAGCTTGGATCATACCCGGACAGGAAGTAATAGGCCTGGTTCGAATACGGCGGGCTGGTATTGAACAGGTTCTGTATGCCCGCGCGCAGCTTGAACTGCTTGCTGAAAGCATACGCGCCCGACATGTCCCAGATCGTGTAGGCCTTGACCCGGTTGGCCGCGACCACGCTGCCGTCATCGATATTGATGGCCGAGTTCTGGTCCTTGTAGCCGCTTGAATAGGTATTCGACAGGCTGGCCGAGTATGCGCCCAAATCCCAGTCCAGCGTAATCGTATGGCGCCAGCGCTGCACCACGCCGTCGGTGACGAACGCGTTCAGGTTGCTGATATAGGAGTCGCCAGGGCTGGTCTGGATTTTCGAGGCCAGCACATAGGTGCCGCTCAGGTGGCCGCCAAAGCGTCCCCACGCCGTTTTCACGCCATGCAGGTCGGCCGTCAGGTCGATGCCGGAAGCTTTTTGCCCGCCACGGTTTTCCTTGCGCAGTTCGATGTAATCGATCAGGCCATCCTCGTCGCGGTGCACCAGGTCGCCATACTTGGCCAGGTTGCCCAGAATGATATCGTCGCCGATCTCGCTGATCAGATTGGTACGCTTGATATTCCAGTAGTCGGCACTGAAGGTCCAGTGCTGGCTTGGTTCGAGCACCAGACCGGCCGAAAACTGGCGGCTGCGTTCCGGTTTCAATTTGTCGTTGCTGTAGCGACGCGTATCCCAGTTGTCGGCGCAGACGGAATAATCATTGCCTTCTGCGGCGCAGTAGACGGGATCGGGCAAGGTCGCGGTGCTGCTGAAAACAGTGGGGCGGTGCAGGTCCGACATCGACGGCGCGCGGAAGCCCTTGCCGGCCGAGGCACGCATCAGCACCTGTTTGTTCGGCATGAATGTCAGGCCGATCTTGGGACTGAGGGCGCCTCCCACCTGCTGGTAATGATCGTAGCGGCCGGACAATTGCGCCTGCCATTGCTTGGTAAACGGCAGCAGCAACTCGCTGTAGATGGCTTTCACGTTGCGGCTGTCGCTGGTGGCCACGCCACCTTCGGGCGCTGCATCGTTGTTGATGTTGTCGCTCATCAGCAGGGCCGAGGGACGGAACTCGGTACGTTCACGACGCATTTCGCCACCAACGGCCAGCGCCAGGTCGCCGCCACCCATTGCCATCAAGGCGCGCGAGAACTTGAAGTCGAGCGAGTCCATGGTGCCGCGCGCATGGCGCACTTCGTCGTTGACCTGGATGCTGTCAAGCAGTGCGCGGCCTTCCGTACCCGACGGACCGAAAGGGTTGATGCGGCCGTCGGCGATGCCTGCCAGCAGCTGGTCGTACAGCACATAGCCATGCGTGTCGCGGTCCTTGACCACGTTGACGCTGTGATTGAGGCCCACGTCATAGTCCCAGCCGGACATGGTGCCGGTGGCGCCCACCACATAGCGCTGGCTTTCGCTGGTCAGCTCGCTGGTGCGCATGCCTGCCTCGTTCAGGCGCATGCGCAGTTCCAGTTCGCTGCCCACCGGCTCGCCGTCTTCGTCGAGCGCCGTAGCGAAACCGGCATTGGCCAGCTGCGGCACCCGGCTGGCGTCGATATAGCCGATCACGCGCGCCGCCGAACCCACGTAATAGCTGCGCGAGCGGCTCAGCGCCGCTTCCGCATACAGCTGGTGGTCGTTATTGATCTTGAAGACGCCGCGCGTGAGCAGGTTCTGCTTGTCCGTTTTCGGATACAGCTCGGTGTCGCCCATATAGTCATAGGTACAGCCATCGACGCCACCGGTGCCGTTCGGCAGGTACAGATTGGCCGGCGGCGCGCAGTTCGGGATCGCGAAATTGATCTGGCGGTTCGTGATCGGCTGGCCGTTGAGAAGGAAGCCGTTGTCCTGCAGGTGCGTGCGCTGGGCGCTGCTCAGGCGAATATTAGCCGGGCTGGTAAAGCTCGACAGCAAATGGCCCAGGCGCTGCGGCACCTGCAGGTTGGACACGAACTTGCGCTGCGAAGTGCTCAGGCGATCGGTTTTTTGCACATCAAGCACGGCAAACACATTGTAGCCATCCGTTTCCAGGTTGCCGGTACCAGCGGTGATGCTGGCCGTGCGCTTGCCGGCGCCGCCTTCGTCGGTGCGGCTGCCATACACGTTCAGGTCCAGGCCCTGGTAATCCTTGCGCGTGATGAAATTGATCACGCCGCCGATGGCGTCGGTACCGTACAGGGCCGAGGCGCCGTCGAGCAGCACTTCCACCCGCTGCAGCGCGGCGGCCGGGATATTGTTCAGGTCCACGCCCGTGTCGTCGCCGGGCGAGGCAAAGTTGGCCATGCGCCGGCCATTGAGCAGCACCAGCGTCGACGAAGTGCCCACGCCACGCAGGTTGGCGCTGTTGAAGCCGCGCTGGTCGCCGCCCACATTGATGCTGGCGCCGTCCGTCAGGCCACCGACGTTGGCCGACACGCGCGCCATCAGTTCGGCCGCAGTCGTCACGCCGGCCTTTTCGATGTCGGCGCGCGTGATCACCTGCACCGGCAGCGCCGTTTCCGATTCGAGCCGCTTGATGGCCGAACCGGTGATTTCCACGCGGCGCAAGGCCGGGTCGATTTCACTGTTGGCCGTTTGCGCCAGCGCGCCGGTGCTCATGCCCAGTGCCGTCGACATGCCCAGCACCCCCAGCGCCAGACGCACCGAACGCGCCAGCTCCGATTCACGCGGCACACCGCGCCTGCTTCGATTTTCTACTTGCATTTGTCACTCCCGATGGTAATTACCCTGAATTTTTATATGAACTGCTTTTTTTGCACTGCCCTGCTTTTATGCTTTACTGCGGATTTTCTTGGCCCCTGTGCACCATGTTCGCCGCCATACAGATAGGCAGCGATGACGTCGCTCAGGCGCGCGGCCTTTTCAACATTGCCCTTGTTCGACACCATCAGCGCCACGGCCAGCGCTTCGATCATGGCCAGCGCCGTGCTGGCGCTGCTGGGCAGCACCGGATGCGTACTTTGCGCGAACAAGGCATGGTCAGCCAGTTCAGCCAGCGGCGAGGCTGGCGAATCGGTCAGCGCGACAATATGCGCACCCCGGTCGCGCGCAAAACTGGCCAGGCCGATGCAGTCGAGCGTATAGCGCGGGAACGAAATCACCACCAGCACATCGTGCGCGGTCAGGTTGACCAGGTGGCCGGCCGCCACTTCCGACCCGCCTATACCCACCACCTCCACCACGTGCGGGCAGAACGGCTGCAGGTACTGCACCAGCATGCCGGCCAGGTTGGCCGACAAACCAAAACCCATCACATACACCACCTTGGCGCGCGTCAGGCGCTGCACCACCGCCTGCATCTGCACGAGCGACAGGCCATCGGCCGTGGCGGCGATATTGGCAGCCGCGTATTCCAGGCTTTGCGTAACGGGAGAGGTGGCGCGCGCGCGATGTTCGATGGTGTGGCGCAGCTTGTCGACCGGCTGCAACAGCGACTGCAAGGTTTCGGCCATCGCGCCGCGCATGGCCGAATAATTTTTCTGGCCGATGTCGCGCGCAAAGCGGCTGATGGTGGCGGTCGATACCTGGCAGCTGTCGGCCAGTTCCTCGATGCCAAGCGCGGTAACACGCAGCTGGTTGCGCAGCAAATAGTCGGCGATCTGCCGGTGCGAGGCGGAGCCAGTAGCCAGCACGCGCATCAGGGTCTGGCCCAGCGCGGACTGCGCAAACGCGGCATCCGGCGCATGGACGCCGGCGACGCTGGAAGCAGGACTGGCGGTTGACTTCATGATGCTGGCGGCCTGTGATTTTGCATATAGTGACATGCAGCGCCTGTCGAACCCGGTTCGAAAAACAGCTGCTGGAATCCACTGTACTCATATCAAAATCAAAACTCAACGATTTTCTGTAAAAGGATTTTCATTTATTTACTTAGTGAAAATAATGCTACATAATCGACCGAAATCCACCCTTTCTGCCCCGTTTTGGAGCGCATTATCATGCAAGTTCGCCAGCACACCATCTCCACGCCGCACGCCAGTGTTGCCTATCAATTGAGCAGCTTTCATTTTGGCGTAGCGGCGGCCGACAGCCACAGCGGCAAAAAAGTCTATATCCAGGCGGCCCTGCATGCGGACGAAGTACCGGGCATGCTGGTAGCGCAGTTTTTACGCCGCGAGCTGCTGGCGCTGGAAGCGGCTGGCAAGCTCTTGGGTGAAGTCATTCTGGTGCCGGCCGCCAATCCGATCGGCCTGTCGCAAGCCATCCATGGCGCGCCTTTCGGCCGTTTTGATTTATCGACCGGCATCAATTTCAACCGCGCCTACCGCCATGTGGCTGATGAGCTGAAAACCACGCTGGACGGGCATCTGGGGCCGGACACGGGCGCCAATGTGGCCCTGATCCGCCAGCAGGCGCGCGATGCGGTGGCCTCGTGGGAACCGCGCACCGATGCCGAGACCCTGAAAAAAACCCTGCTCGGCATGGCGATCGACGCCGACATCGTGCTCGACCTGCACTGCGACAATGAGGCCGCCCTGCACCTGTACACCGGCACCCCGCTGGCGGCGCAACTGGCGCCTTTGAGCGCGCTATTGGGTGCGCGCGCCGTGCTGCTGGAACTGGCGGCCGGAGAGGAACCGTTCGACGAAGCGTGCAGCCGCTTGTGGTGGGACCTGGACAGCCACTTCCAGGGCCGTTACCCGATTCCCGCCGCCTGTTTGTCGGTGACGGTGGAACTGCGCGGCGAAGTGGAGGTCAATTATGCGCTGGCCGAACGCGACGCCAACGCCCTGCTGCGCTTCCTGGCCATCGAAGGCGTGCTCGATATGCCCGGCGCAGCCGACGACCTGCCGGCGCCGCAATGCGTGCCGACACCGCTGGCCGGCGTCGAACCTATCCTGGCGCCGCATGCAGGTGTGCTGGTGTATTTGCGTGAAATGGGCGACGTGCTGGAGGCCGGCGACGCCATCGCCGATATCATCGACCCCGTCAGCGGCAACACCACTACCCTGCGCTGCACAGTGGCCGGCGTGTTCTTTGCGCGCAGCGCGCACCGTCATGTGCTGCGCGGCATGAACGTTGGCAAGGTGGCGGGCAGCCGTGCCTACCGCGGCGGCAGCCTGCTGAGCCAATAAGAAGAGCACACCCCCATGAAAAAATCGTTCAAGCTGCCCAATACCTTCGTGCTGCTGTGTGGCATCCTGGCCATGATCGCACTGGCCACCTGGCTGGTCCCCGGCGGCAAATTCGACACGCAACTGGTCAACGGCAAGCAGTTGATCATCCCCGGCACGTTTCACTATGTGGACAACAAGCCGCAGGGCCTGGCCGCGCTGATGATGTCGCCCATCAAGGGCTTTGTCGACGCCAGCCTGATTATCGGTTTCGTGCTGATCGTCGGCGGCGCCTTTGCAGTGCTGCAGAAAACCGAAGCCTTCGATTCCCTGATCAAGGCCATCGCCAAGGCCCATACCAGCTCGCGCTTCGTGCGCGCGGCCATTATCCCCGTCTTCTTCACCATGTTTTCTCTCGGTGGCGCCACCTTCGGCATGAACGAGGAGGCGATCCCGTTCATCCTGATCTTCGTGCCGCTGGCGCTCGCGCTGGGCTATGACACCATTACCGGCGTCTCAATTCCGTTTCTCGGCTCGCAAGTGGGCTTTTCCGCGGCCTTTCTGAATCCCTTCAATGTCGGCATCGCGCAGGGCATTGCCGGCGTGCCGATCTTTTCCGGCATCGGCTATCGCCTGATCGTGTGGAGCATCGCCACGGCGGTCAGCATTATTTTCCTGATGTGGTACGCGGCGCGCATCAAGCGCCACCCTGAAAAGAGCCCGACTTACCAGCTCGATATTGAAAAGCGCAGCGAGCACACGATGGACCTGGACAGCTTTGCCGGCATGACGGGCACGCACCGCGCCGTACTGTGGATCTTTCTGGGAACGTTGCTGACCATGGTGGTGGGCGTGGTCAAGTACGACTGGTTTATCGATGAAATCGCCGCTCTGTTCCTGGTAATGGCCATCGTGGTCGGCCTGGTCGGCCGGCTCGATGCCGACAGCCTGGTCGCCGCCTTTGTGCAGGGCGCGCGCGACATGGTCGGCGTGGCCTTGGTGATTGCCCTGGCCCGCGCCACCATGATCCTGGCGCGCGATGCACAGATCATCGACACCATGCTGCATGCGCTGACGCCGCTAGTAGCTTCATCGAGCCCCGTATTCGCCGCCCAGAAGATGTTCTTCATGCAGACCGTGATCAACTTCTTCATCCACTCCGGCAGCGGCCAGGCCGCCCTCACCATGCCCATCATGGCGCCGCTGGCCGACCTGGTGGGCGTGACGCGCCAGACCGCCATCCTGGCGTTTCAGTTCGGCGAATTCACCACGCCGATGATCCCCACCTCCGGCATCACCGTCGGCGTACTGGCACTGGCGCGCGTGCCGTGGATTACCTGGGCCAAGTGGATGATACCGCTGCAGCTGATTTACCTGGCGCTGGCGCTGCTGCTGCTGATACCGCCTTGTCTGATGCACTGGCAGTGAGGCACGGGAAAGAAGCTCGACAGCGCGAGCTTCCTTGTCTACTTGGGCTGTGTAGCAATATGGTGTTACTCCTACGTCAACAACACCAGCAAAGCATGTTAAAGCCCAAGCCCTCAGCCCAGGCTTTCCGGGCCAAGCGGACCTGAAAAATGTCGAGGGCAAGGCGCAGCGACGACGACAGTACGCATGTACGCCCAGGAGCTGCAACGCCGCCATCGGCATTTTCTCAGGTTTGCGTCTCCGGCCCGCTGTTTTTACTCTTTACAACCCTACCACATGATCACGCGCTGTTCTGGCGGCAAATACATGGCATCGCCCGGCTTGATGCCGAAGGCCTCGTAGAAACCGGGCTGGTTCATCACGGTGCCCTTGGCGCGGAATTCGCCTGGCGAATGCGGGTCGCTCTTGATCTGCGCGATCGCTGCTTCAGGGCGCAGCTTGGCACGCCATTTCTGCGCGAAGCCGATGTACAAACGCTGTTCGCCGGTCAGGCCGTCGATGACTGGTGAAGGCTTGCCGCCAAGCGAGCGGCGATAGGCGTTATAGGTGAGCGACAGGCCGGAGTTGTCGCCGATGTTTTCACCGAGGGTCAGCTCGCCGTTGATGTAATAGCCGGGCACCGGGCTGTAAGCGCCATACTGCTTGACAAGGCCGGCAGCGCGCGTCTTGAAGGCGGCGCGATCTTCTGCCGTCCACCAGTTGCGCAGGCGGCCGTGGGCGTCGTACTGGCTGCCGGAATCGTCGAAAGCGTGGCTGATTTCATGGCCGAAGGTGATGCCGAGCAGGCCATAGTTGACCGCGTCTTCCGCCTTCACATTGAAAAATGGCGGCTGCAGGATGGCGGCCGGTATCGTGATCGAATTGAGCGCCGGGCTGTAGCTGGCATTGACGGTTTGCGGCGTCATCGACCATTCGTCGCGGTCGACCGGTGTGCCCAGTTTGTCCAGGTTGTTCTGGCGGCCCCAGGCGCGTGCGGCGCGCACATTGGCGATCAGGTCATTCGGCCGGGTTTTCATGCTGCTGTAGTCGCGCCATTTTTCAGGATAGGCGATCTTGGGCTTGAGACCGGCCAGCTTGAGCTGGGCTTCCTTTTTGGTCTCGGGGCTCATCCAGTCCAGATGGTCGATGCCTTCCCTGAACGAGGCGACGAAATTGTCGAACATGGCCATCACGCGCGGCTTGGTTTCAGGCGGCAAATACATTTCCACATAACGCTTGCCGACGGCGTCGCTGATGGCGTTGTCGGTAAAGCGCTGCGCCAGCTGCCACTGCGGTTCGCTTTGCGGTACGCCGCGCAGCACCGTGCCTTCAAAGGCGAAGCGCTCCCTGACGGTGGCGCTGTCCAGGTAGGACGCATAGCTTTCGACGATGCGCCAGTTCAGGTAGCTCTTCCAGGATTCCAGCGGCATCTCGGCTACGGCGGCCGAAAAACCACCGAGAAAGCCCGGCTGGCGAACCACGGCCATCGATGCTTTTGGCGCCAGCCCGGCGGCGGCAAAGTAGGCCTTCCAGTCAAAGGCCGGCGCCAGCTCACCGAATTTGTCGAAGTCGACACGGTTGTACGACTTGACCGGATCGCGCATCTGCACGCGCGTCCATTGCGCCGCAGCCAGCCGCTTTTCGACGTCGAGTACCTGGGCCGCGTGTGCAGCGGCTTCCTTGTCGCCGCTCATGGCCAGCATGGTCTCGACATGTTTCTGGTATTTGGCGCGCACGGCCGCCAGCTTGGCGTCGTCGTCCTTCAGGTAGTAGTCGCGGTCTGGCAAGCCAAGGCCGGACTGGCTGATGTTGACGGTGTAGTTTTCGGGGTCTTGCGCATCGGGGGCGACGCCAGCCGAAAACGGTGTGGCGATACCGCTGCGCTGCAGGAAAGCAAACAGCGCCGGCAAGTCTTTCTTGTCCTTGACGGCTGCCACGCACGCCAGTTCAACGCGCAGCGGCTTGAAGCCGGCGGCGTCGCGCGCTTTTTCGTTCATGAAGCTGGTGTACAGGTCGGCGATCTTGTGCGTTTCGCTGCCCACCTTGCCGGGATTCTTGAGTGCGGCGTCGATCAGGCCGCGCAACTGGCCCTGGGCGATCTCGCGCAATTCGATATACGTGCCCCAGACCGATTTGTCGGCCGGGATCTCAGTGTTGCGGGTCCAGATGCCGTTGACGTAGGCATAGAAATCGTCTTGCGGACGCACTGCCGTATCGAGCGTTTTCATATCGATGCCAGAGACGGGAGCGGCGGCAGCAGGGGCTTGCTGCGCATGCAGCGAGGGAGTGGCGAGAGCGAACAGGGCGCAGCAGGCGGCGCTGATAAGCGAACGATGCACGAAGATTCCTTTGGTTGTGAGTGAGACTTCCTGTCGAAAAGCATGCTGGGGTACAGACATGCAAGCGCAGGATTATACGCACAGACGGGTGCTGCATTGCAGCAAGATCAAAGGCTCGATAACGGCTGTTTTACGCTGGCGGTTCACGTTGGCGAAGATGACTGGCATTGCTGTCAGCAGGGCTGGAAAGAACCGGGGGCGCCGCCCGTCCTGACTGCCTGCGAGGGGTAATGCGGTTTGCGGCTACTGCTGCTTGCTGCCACACTTACAGTGCGGCTTTTTCTTCGGCGCTCAGGCGACGGGCGCTGACATGAACGGTGTGCATGACGGTGGCCTCGCTGCTGGCAACCATCGTCGCCGGAGCTGCACGAAATTTCGGTACCGAGGCGGTGGCGATGCCGGTGGCGGCAGCGATGGCGATGATGGCGACGAAGATGGCTTCCATGTTTTTGGCGATGTTCATGATGGTGTCCTTTGGGTGGTGGGTTGTGTGCTGCGATGATTGAACTTTAGACACATCGCCTCACCAACACCATCGGATTGCGACCAACTGCGCAAAACACGGGACAGAATACAAACAGCAGCGATGAAACACCGCGTGGACATTGAAACGCCACAAGGCACCTCAGCGCATATAAATATCCGGCACATATTTCTCCATCAGCGATGCCGGCCGCAGCGGCGCCGTGAAGCCATGGCGCGCATACAGGCCATGCGCCGTACTGGTAGCGAGCATGAAGCGGCGCAGCCCCTGCAGGTCGGGATGTGCCATGACGGCGTCCATCAGCTGCTTGCTGTATCCCCTGCCCCGGTACTCTTCCAGCACGTACACGTCAACCAGGTAGGCGAAGGTGGCGTAATCGCTGACCACGCGGGCGAACGCCACCTGGCGGCCATCAAGCAAGCCGCCAAAACACAGGGAATGGTCGATGGCGCGCTGCACGGTGTCCAGCGCGATGCCGATGGCCCACGTCGATTGCGTGCCGAGAAAATGGTGGATGGCCGGAACGTCGAGTTCCGTCTTGTCGGTGGTGATTTTGAAGGATGACATGGAAAGTCGAAAGCTATTGTTACCGTGGTATCCCGACCTTGAACACCGTGCCGTGCATCGCATCGGACTGCACACTGATATCGCCACCATGCGCGACGGCGATTTGCTTGGCAATGAACAATCCCAAACCGAGGCTGCTGCGAGGTCGGGTATTGCCCTCCTGTTCGGGCAATTGCACCAGGGAGTCGAACATGGTCTTCAATGAAGCACTGGAAATGGCCGGACCTTCGTTGCTGACCTTGAACACGATGCGGTCGCTGTTGCCAGCGACATCAACGACGATGGGTCTGCCCGGCGTTCCATACTGGGCCGCGTTATTGGCCAGGTTGGTCAGCAGTTGCTGGAGCCGGGGCCGATCGAACGCGCCAGTCAATTCACCCTCTGTGCGCAATTCGAAGATGGCATGCGGATGGACCGCTTGTGCATCGCCAAGCGCGACACTGGCCATTTCGCACAAGTCGCACGGCGTGCGCTCGATCGGAATGCCATCACCAAGTTGTGTGCGCGCCAGCGCGAGCAGATCGTTGACCATGCCGTCCATGGTGGCAGCACTACGCCCGACACGCTCGCCGATACGGTGCACTTTTTCGTCAAAGGCGCCCACTTTTGACAGGTGGGCACCAGCCATGGCGACCACGGCCAGCGGGCTGCGCAAATCATGTCCGAGCATGGCAAGAAAAATGTCGCGGGTATGGTTGACCTTTTCCGCATAGGCAACGGCTGCCTCGGCCAGCGACTGGTCGATCGCTTCATTAAATCGCATCACGTCTTTGGCACTGTCGGCCGACACTTCCCCGCAGGCGACTTCCCACAATTTCAATACGCTGGCACGCAAGGCGCGGTATTCCGCGATGAGCTGCAGCAGCGTAAAGCCGCTCGCATAACGCAAGCGGCCATGGATGGACGAGGCGCTCTCCTCGTTCACGGAGGTTTTGGCCATGCCTTGCGATTTGGCATGGGTTTGCTCTTTGGTTTCGGCCGTCTGGATATTTTGAGCGACGAACTGCAATATCTGCTTGGCATGATCGCGCAACTCCCGGCCAGACATTTTGTCCGCCACGGCGCCGAAGGTGGTCGCAAACGCTTCCCATTCGACGAGTATGGGTTCCATGTTTTCAGTGATAAATTTTGCTATATTCATGGCGACCTGAAGGAAAGGAAGCAGCAAGGTTGGATATCTTGTTTTTGTGTACAGATTTTCAGTCTGTAAAGCATACACGATATTCGTGCTGCAACCCGCACCTCAGGAACGCGGCAGCGGCCATCGGAAGGTTTGACGGGCCGGGCGCAAGGGTGTCATGACAGCTTGCAGCGATATTTTTATATTCCTTGCCAAGCCTGCTACAAATGTGACATGCTACAAATGTAGCCAAATCAACCCACAAGGAAAACACATGCTGTCAATCGCACGCAACTGGACACTGGCCGCCCTGCTGTCCGCCTCCGCCTTTACGCACCCGGCCACGGCCGCCGCCGATTTTGATGGCATGGTCAAGGTAGGCCAGCACCAGTTGCAAGTGACGCAGGCGGGTCAGGGGCCTTATACGGTCGTGTTCGAAGCAGGTTTTGCCAGCGACCAGTCGGTATGGCGCAAGGTCGCGCCGGAAGTGGCAAAAAAAGCGGTAATACTGATCTACTCCCGTGCCGGATACGGCAAGTCGCCGGCACGCACGTCGCCGCTGACAATGGAGCAAAGCGCAGCCGAACTGGCTGCCGTGCTAGAGGCGCGCAAGGTGCAAGGCCCCTTGATACTGGTTGGCCACTCCTACGGCGGCTTCCTGATCCGCCATTTCGCCGCCACCCATCCGCAGCAGGTCGCCGGCCTGGTGTTCGTCGATCCAGCCGATGAAGGCCTGGAAGCCGTGCTGAAGGGTGTCGATGCGGCGCGCGTACGGCAGGACCAGCAGATGCTCGCGTCGAGCATCCCGCCCAAATGGCAGGGCGAACTGCAAACCATCCAGGCCATCCTCGACGCCGGCAAATTGCCGGCCATGCCGGCGCTGCCCGACGTGCCGGCGGTACTGATCACCTCCGTGCAGGCGCGGAAGGGTTCCGACTTTTTCCAGGAAACCCCGGAGGTCATCAAGATCAAGCGCCAGCGCCATGCGGCCTTCATCAGCCAGTTCTCCAACGGTGCGCACGTCTTCACGTCCAGCAGTGGCCATGGCATCCAGATGCAGGAGCCGGCGCTGGTCACCGCTGCGATCGACCAGGTGCTCACACTGGCCGCACAGGATGCGGCGCGCCTGGCCAAGGCAAAAGCCCGGCAGGCATTGATGGGAGAACTGGAACAGGGCGCCGCCTTGCTGGGCAAGCAGCAGGACGATGCCGCGGCCAGCCGCGTCACGGCGGCCCTGAAACAGAGCCAGCTGAACGAAGCCGAGATCAATACCCTCGGTTTTGATCTGCTGGGCAAAGCCAGGCAGCCGGCCTTGGCGGCCCTGGTGCTGGCGTACAATAGCGAGGCGTACCCGCAATCGCACAATGCCGCAGACAGCCATGGCGAAGTCTTGCTGGCGCTGGGACGACCGGCACAGGCCAAGCCCCGGTTCGAACGGGCGCTGGCGCTGGCACAGGCCGGCGACGCGCGCGAGCAGACGCTGGCCGGCTACCGCCAGCATCTTTTACTGGCAGAACAAGCACTGAAACAACCATGAAAAAAGCCCCATCACCAGGCAGCATCGATGAAACGCACGGACTGGAAGACCTGGCGCCGCGCGAGCGCCAGGTGGCCGAGTGCGTGTACCAGCTGCAGGAAGCCACTGCGGCGCAGGTGCAGGAAGCGCTGGGCCAGGACCTGAGCAATTCGGCGGTGCGCGCCATGCTGGGGCGCCTCGAAGCGAAAGGCCTGCTGCAGCATCGGGTCGATGGCCAGCGTTATCTGTACAGCGCCGTGGCGCCGCAGGCGCAGGTGCGCGAATCAGCGCTGAAAAAACTGGTCGGCACATTCTTTAACAATTCCAAGGCCAGCGCCGCTACAGCCTTGCTGGGCATGTCGGGCAAACTCAGTTCGAAAGAACTCGACGATCTTGAAGCGATGATTGCAAAGGCGCGCAAGGAAGGCAGGTAATGGCGGGGACCGATCTCGCCCAGCTTTTGCTCAAGCATGGCGTGACGGTCTTGCTGCTGCTGTGCCTGCTGAGATTGCTGCTACAGGCATCGGCCGCGCGCCGCGTGTTTGCCGCCCGCTGCGGCCTGCTGGCGCTGCTGCTGATGCCCTTGTTCTGGCTGTCGCTGCCACCGCTGCCGCTGCCCATGCCGTTGTCCGTCTCGGCCCTGCTGGACCCGCCGCTGGCCATTCCCGCCAGCGTGACAACGGCCGACGTGCCCGTGCTGGTGGACGCCATCGCCCTGCCCTCGCGCGCCGCCAGCCTTGGACGCTGGCTGCTGGCAGTGTATGCCATCGGCGTGCTGTGCCATCTGCTGCGCCTGGCGCTGAACCTCTTGCAATTGCGCCGGACCGCCGCTGCCGCGCAAGCAGTCGACGCGCCCGCATGGAACACCGCGCTGGCAAAACTGCGTCGGCCCCTCGGGCTGCGCTGCCCGGTCACCATGCTGATGTCGGAGGCTGCCTCGTCTCCCTACAGCTGGGGCTGGCGACATCCCGTCATCGTGCTGGACCGGCACAGCATCGACAGCGCCGACCCGGACGTCGTGCTGGCCCACGAACTGGCGCATATCCGTGCGCATGACTGGTTGATGCTGATCCTGGCGCGCGTGCTGCTGGCGCTGTACTGGTGGCACCCGCTGATGTATGCGCTGCTGCGCACGCTGGAACACGATACCGAATGCGCCGCCGACGATGCCGTGCTGGCCGTTGGCGCCACGCCGTCTCACTATGCCCACACCCTGCTGACGGTCTCACGCCAGGCTTTCGGCGGTGCCGTGGCCGATACCCTGGGCAACCGCATTGCCAGCCGTGGCGCCATGCTGCGCGCGCGCATCGCGGCACTGCTTGAAGTGCGGCGCTCGCGCGGGCGGGTCACGGCAAGTCAATGGTGGAGCGGCGCAATGGCCACCTTGCTGCTGCTGTGCGCCATCGGCAGCCTGCAGCTGCGCGGCGAACAGGTGCTATGGCCCGACAGCATGCTGCCCATCGATGGCACACGGCCGGAATCGATCCGCGCACTCGAAGCGCTGGACAACCCGAACTTTACCCAGCTGGCAGCCGCCATGCGCACCGGGGATTTTTCGCTGCGCCATGCGGCGCAAGCGGAGTCGTTTCGCCAGCGTGCCGCCATTCCGCCATTGTTGCAGCTGCTGCGCGTTGATACACCCGTGGTGCGCCAGCTTGCCGTCTGGGCCCTGGGGGAGATGCGTTTTCCTGAAACGGCGCCTGCGGTGGCGGCGATGCTGGCCGACCCCTATGCATCGGTGCGCGCCGAAGCGGCCGGCGCCCTGGGCGACATGGAAGAAACACGCTGGCTGGCGCCAATGATCGCCATGCTGGGTGACCCGCAGGCCACGGTGCGCGCCCGCGTCGCGCATGCACTTGGCGATTTGCAGGCCAGCGCCGCCATCCCCGTGCTGCGCCAGCTTTTGAACGACACGGATCCCGCAGTAGCCGCCGAGGCGCGATGGGCGCTGGCGGAAATGCGCTAGTACGCTGCGTGAACGCTTACGGTGCGACTTTTTCTGCGGCACTCAGGCGCTTGGCGCTGACATAGACCACGTGGGTAGTGACGGCATCGGCGCTGGTAACGACGGGCGCTTTCGGCACCGAAGCGGTGGCCATGCTGGCGGCGGCGGCAACGGCGATAATGGCGATGGCGATGACTTCGATGTATTTGGCGATGTTCATGATCATGTCCCTGGGGTAGTGGTTGTGTGCTGCGATGATGTAACTTTACGTCGGCAGCATCCTCGCATCCATCGGCTTGCGACCAGACGCGCAAATCGCGGCACAGAATACAAACAGCGCCGACCAAACGCAGAAACAGCGGAAAAATCGCCTGTCCACCGCATTTTGATGCGCGCAAGCCCTATTCCAGGCCATCTCGACGCCGTCTGACCGCCTAAAAGCCCTGACGTCGGCCAACCTTGTTTATAATCGCCATACACTAAAGGACCTCTTTCATGACTGATCAATTCTCCAAAAAGGGCGAAGCCTGGTCGGCCCGGTTTTCCGAACCGGTCTCGGACCTCGTCAAGCGCTATACCGCCTCCGTATTTTTCGACAAGCGCCTGGCGCTGTTCGATATCGAAGGTTCGCTGGCCCATGCGGAAATGCTGCATGCGCAAGCCATCATCAGCGCGGCCGATTACGCTGAAATCGTCCGCGGCATGGCGCAAATTTCGCAGGAAATCGCCGCCGGCCAGTTCGAATGGCTGCTGGACCTGGAAGACGTCCACCTGAATATTGAAAAACGCCTGACCGAACTGGTGGGCGACGCCGGCAAGCGATTGCACACGGGCCGCTCGCGCAACGACCAGGTCGCCACCGACATCCGCCTGTACGTGCGCTCCGCCATCGATGACATCACCGCCCTGCTGGCCACCCTGCGCAGCGCCCTGACGGACCTGGCCGAGCAGCATGCCGACACCATCATGCCGGGCTTTACCCACATGCAGGTGGCCCAGCCGATCACGTTTGGCCACCATATGCTGGCCTACGTCGAGATGTTCGGCCGCGACGCCGAGCGCATGGCGGATACCCGCAAGCGCGTCAACCGTTTGCCGCTGGGCGCGGCCGCGCTGGCCGGCACCACCTTCCCGATCGACCGCCTGCGCGTGGCGAAAACGCTGGGCTTTGACGACGTCTGCCACAACTCGCTGGACGCCGTTTCGGACCGCGATTTCGCCATCGAGTTCTGCGCCGCCTCGGCCGTGCTGATGATGCACGTGTCGCGCATGGCCGAAGAACTGGTGATCTGGATGAGCCCGCGCATCGGTTTTATCGACATCGCCGACCGCTTCTGCACCGGCTCGTCGATCATGCCGCAAAAGAAAAACCCGGACGTGCCGGAACTGGCGCGTGGCAAGACCGGCCGCGTCTACGGCCACCTGATCGGCCTGCTGACCCTGATGAAAGGCCAGCCGCTGGCCTACAACAAGGACAACCAGGAAGACAAGGAACCGCTGTTCGACACCGTCGACACCGTCATCGACACCCTGCGCATCTTCGCCGACATGGCCGGCGGCATTACCGTCAAACCGGAAGCGATGCGCGCGGCGGCCCTGCAAGGCTACGCCACCGCCACCGACCTTGCCGATTATCTGGTCAAGAAGGGCCTGCCGTTCCGCGATGCCCATGAAGCAGTGGCGCTGGCCGTGCGCGCCTGCGTCGACGCCGGCTGCGACCTGGCCGATTTGTCGCTCGAGCAGTTGCAGGCGTTTTCACCATTGACCGGTGCAGATGTGTTTGAAGTGCTGACCCTGGAAGGCTCGGTTGCCGCACGCGACCATGTGGGCGGCACCGCGCCGCGCCAGGTGCGCGAAGCCATCGCGCGCGTGCGCACGCAGCTGGAAAAATAAGCACTCCTGCGCCGCCCCGTTCACAGGGGTGGCTGCTATCATGCCTGCCTTCAGAACCCATCTTGGAGCAGGCATGAGCAGCGTCAGCAACGTCGGCATCGGCATCGGCGGCAAATCAATCGAAGCAGCATTGGCTACCCTGTCGGACATGACGGCCGGCATGGCCGCCATCGGCAAGGACGAACACGCGCAGCGCATCGCCACCGCGCAGGCATATATGCGCGAGCACGGCGTCGCCGCCATCTACCTCAATGCGGGCGCCAACCTGACCTATTTCACCGGTACCAAATGGTATGCCAGCGAACGCATGGTGGGCGCCATCCTGCCTGCCACGGGCAGCGTGGAATATATCGCGCCGGCGTTCGAGGAAAGCACCTTGCAAGGCTTTATGCAGATCGAAGGCCGTGTCAACTGCTGGGAAGAGCATGAAAGCCCCTACCAGTTGTTCGTCGACGTGCTGGCGCGCATGGGGATCAAGCAGGACGCAGCCGCACCCCCACGCGTGGGCATCTGCGAAAGCGCCGCCTTCTTTATCTACGACGGTATCAAGCCGCTGGCGCCCGGTTACGCACTGGAAAACGCGCGCGCCGTCACGGCCTGGTGCCGCAGCCGCAAATCCAGCGCTGAAATCGCCCTGATGCAGCGCGTGATGGACATGACCCTGGCCGTGCACGTGGCCACTGCCAGCATGCTGCATGAAGGGATCACGACGGTCGAAGTGGAAGAATTCATCAACCGCGCGCACCGCAAGGTCGGCGCGCCGCGTTCCTACTTTTGCATCGTGCTGTTCGGCGAGGCGACCGCCTACCCGCATGGCGTAAACTATGTGCAGACCTTGAAGGCGGGCGACACGGTGCTGATCGATACAGGCTGCCAGGTAATGAACTATATCTCCGACATCACGCGCACCTATGTGTTTGGCGCCATCAGCGAACGCCAGCGCAGCGTGTGGAACAGCGAGAAAAAAGCCCAGGCTGCGGCGTTTTCAGCGGCCAGGCTGGGCGTGCCGTGCGGCGACGTCGACCGCGCCGCGCGCGTGTCTTTGGCGTCAGACGGCTTTGGCCCCGGCTACAAGCTGCCGGGCCTGCCGCACCGCACCGGCCACGGCATCGGCCTCGATATCCACGAATGGCCCTATCTGGTCGGCAGCGATACCACGCCACTCGACGTGGGCATGTGCTTTTCAAACGAACCGATGATCTGTATTCCCGGTGAATTCGGCATTCGCCATGAAGACCATTTTTACATGACGCAGGACGGGCCGAAGTGGTTTACCGAGCCGGCCCACAGCATCGATAACCCCTTCGGCCTGGGCTTGTAACACTTACTCGCGCTTCGACACCAGTGTGAGGATGTCATAGCTGGCCACCAGTTCATCGTTCTGGTTGGTCACCTGTACGTCCCACGCCACCACGCCCTGGCCGACGCCAAACACGTCCTTGCGGTTGCGGTCGACCTTGCGCTTGCAGGTCAGGCGGGCACGGATGGTGTCGCCAATGGCCACCGGCGCCACGAAGCGCAGGTTGTCGAGGCCGTAGTTGGCCAGCACGGGGCCGACGCCGGGCGAGACGAACAGGCCTGCAGCGGCCGACAGCACGAAGTAGCCGTGGGCGATGCGCTTGCCGAACTGTGATTCTTTCGCGGCGATTTCGTCGAAGTGCATATAGAAAAAGTCGCCCGAGATGCCGCCGAAGGCGACGATATCGGCTTCACTGACGGTGCGGCGGTGGGTCAGCAGCGAGTCGCCCGTTTTCAGGTCTTCGAAATGCTTGCGGAACGGGTGGATCGGGCTTTCGTTGACGGCGGCGCCACGCACGTATTCACCGGTAACAGCCGCCAGCATGGTCGGCGAGCCCTGTACCGCCGCGCGCTGCAGATAGTGGCGCACGGCGCGTACGCCGCCCAGTTCCTCACCGCCGCCGGCGCGGCCAGGGCCGCCGTGTTTCAGTTGCGGCAGGGGTGAACCGTGGCCGGTCGAATCGACCGACGCTTCGCGTTCCAGTATATGCACGCGGCCATGGGTGGCGGCCACCAGTGGCACCACGCGCGCCGCCAGTTTTGCGTCGCGCGTGACCAGCGTGCTGACTAAACTACCTTTGCCGCGCGCGGCAAGCAGCAAAGCTTCGTCCATATCGTGATAGCCCATCATGGTGCTGACGGGGCCGAACGCTTCCACGTCATGCACGGCATCGTTGCCAAAGGCGTCACGGCACATCAACAGAGTCGGCGAGAAGAAGCTGCCATCCGAAGCGCCATCGCCGAGCGGATGGAAACCGTCGGCCGCGCCAAACACCACCTCGTTGCCCTGCGAAAGCGTGGCCACGCGTTCCGCCACGTCGTTCTGCTGCTCTTTCGAGGCCAGCGCCCCCATCCGCACGCCTTCGATGGACGGGTCGCCCACCACCACCCTGGCCAGCCGTTCGCGCAAGCGCGTGCCGACGGCGTCGAGCAGATGCTCGGGCACGATCACGCGGCGGATCGCCGTGCATTTCTGACCCGACTTGCCCGTCATTTCGCGTACCACTTCCTTGACGAACAGATCGAATTCGACGTCATCGGGCGTGATGTCCGGCGCCAGGATGGCGCAGTTGAGCGAGTCTGCTTCGCCATTGAACGGCACCGAGCTGGCAATCAGGTTCGGGTTGGTGCGCAGCTTGGCGGCCGTCGCTGCCGAGCCGGTAAACGTGACGAAATCCTGGCCGTTCAGGCGGTCCAGCAGGTCGCCGGTGGAGCCGATCACCAGTTGCAAGCTGCCTTCCGGCAGCAAGCCCGATTCATGCATCATGCGCACCACGGCTTCGGTCAGGTAGCTGGTGGCGGTGGCAGGCTTGGCGATGCAGGGCATGGCGGCCAGGAAGCTGGGCGCGAACTTTTCCAGCAGGCCCCAGATCGGGAAGTTGAACGCGTTGATATGCACGGCCAGGCCGCCGCGCGGCACCAGGATGTGGGTGCCGGCAAAACCGCCTTTTTTACCGAGCGCAATCGCCGGGCCTTCGTGCAGCACGTTCGATGACGGCAGTTCGTTGCTCCCCATGCTGGCGTAGGCGAACAGGGTGCCGGTGCCGCCTTCGATATCGACCCAGCTGTCGGCGCGCGTGGCGCCCGACAGGTGCGAGATTACATACAACTCTTCCTTGCGCTCGACCAGGTACAGCGCCAGCGCTTTCAGGCGCGCGGCGCGCTGCTGGAAGTCCAGTGCCATCAGGCCCGGTACGCCGGTCTTGCGGGCGTAAGTGACGGCTTCCTCGAAATCGATCTTCTCGGCGTGCGTGTGATAAATCAGCTTGTTGTTGAGGGCGCTGTGCAGCGGCACGGCGGCCGATCCACCGAGCCAGCGGCCGGCGATCAGGCTTTGCAAAGTTGAAACGTGAGCCATTGAGTTCTCCATAAGACGTAAATACTGCATACCGGGGCCAGACCCGCCGGGTCTGACCCCAGCCTTTAATGGGTTAGGGGTTAGGGGTTAGCGGGCAGCCGCGTTCTTGTGCAGATGCAGCGGCAGCGCCGATTCAAAATTCAAGCGCTGGCGGTTCGCTTCCACTTCCGTCAGCGCCTCGGTTACGCGCATGGTATGCATGGAGCGCACCGCCAGTTCGTGGTACTGGCTGGTGCCCGAGGTTTTCCATTTGATCTCATCGTCGGTCAGCGCGCGGATGATTTTCGCCGGCGTGCCGACTACCATGCTGCGCGGCGCGACGATCATGCCGGCTTTCACGAAGCTCATGGCGGCAACGATCGATTCTTCGCCGATCACGGCGTTGTCCATCACCACCGCGTTCATGCCGACCAGCGCATTGCGGCCGATGCGGCAGCCATGCAGCACGGCGCCGTGGCCCACATGGCCGTCGACTTCGACCACCGTGTCGCAGCCGGGAAAACCGTGCATGACGCAGGTATCCTGCAAGTTGGCGCCCTCTTCCAGGATCAGGCGCCCGAAGTCGCCACGGATCGAGGCCAGCGGGCCGATATAGCAGCGCGGGCCGACAATCACGTCGCCGATCAGCACCGCGCTAGGGTGCACATAGGCGGACGGGTGGACGACGGGGGTGACGCCGTTGATTTCGTAGACTTTGACCATACTCACTCTCCAATACAAATGCCGCGAAAGCTATTTCTAGACGCAGCGTAGAGCTGGGGTCAGACCCGACGGGTCTGACCCCTGATTTTCACATGCCCAGGTAAGCGCTCTGCACCTGCTCGTTATGCAACAATTCCGGACCCGGCCCGGACAGCGTGATGGCGCCCGTCTCGATCACATAGCCCACGTCCGCAATCGACAGCGCTGCGTGGGCGTTCTGCTCGACCAGGAAAATCGTGATACCACGGTCGCGCAGTTCGGCCACGATGCGGAAAATTTCAGCGATCAACAGCGGCGCCAGGCCCATGCTCGGTTCGTCCAGCAGCAGCAGTTGCGGGCGGCCCATCAGCGCGCGCGCCATGGCCAGCATCTGCTGCTGTCCGCCAGAGAGCGTCCCGGCCAGCAGCAGGCGCTTTTCCTTCAAGATCGGGAACAGGCCATACATGCGTTCGATCTCGCCGGCCACTTCCTGCTGCGGGCGCGTAAAGGCGCCCAGGCGCAGATTGTCTTCCACCGTCATCGGGCCGAATACCTGCCGGCCTTCCGGCACCTGGCAGATGCCGGCACGCACGCGCTTGTCGGCGCTGCTGCGGCTGATGTCCTGGCCGGCAAAGGTGATCGTGCCGTCGCTGATTGGCTGCACGCCTGAAATTGCGCGCAGCAAGGTGGTCTTGCCGGCGCCATTGGCGCCCACCAGCGCCACCAGCTGGCCCTGGCGTACCTGCAGGTCGATGCCGTGCAGCGCCTGGATGCGGCCATAGTGGCTGGTGAGTCCCTTGATATCGAGCACCAGCGGTGTTTGCAATTGATCGCTCATGCCGCCACTCCCAGATACGCCGCCACCACGTCGGGATTCGCGCGCACTTCGGCGGCGGTCCCTTCGGCCAGCTTCTTGCCATAATCAAGCACCAGGATATGGTCCGACAGATTCATCACCAGTTTCATGTCGTGTTCGACCAGCACCACCGTCACGCCCGATTGCGCCACCTTGCGGATCAAAGTTTCGATCTCGCCCGTTTCGGTATGGTTCAAACCAGCGGCCGGTTCATCGAGCAGCAGCACTTTCGGCTTGGCCGCCAGTGCGCGCGCAATCTCCAGGCGCTTCAAGGCACCGTAGGACATCTGGCCTGCTTCATCGTCCAGGTGGCGGCCGACACCAACGAATTCCATCAGTTGCGCTGCCTCGTCGCGGCAGGCGGCGTCCGCGCGGCGCACGGACGGCAAACGCAGCATGGAAGCGAACAGGTTCTGGTTCAGGCGCAGGTGCGCGCCGACCATCACATTGTCGATCGCCGTCATGTTCATGCATACCTGCAGATTCTGGAAAGTGCGGCTCATGCCGCGCCGCGCCAGCGCATCGGGCGACATGGCAGCCACGTTCTCGCCGTTGAGCAAAATCTCGCCCCTGGTCGGCGTGTAGACACCGGTGATCAGGTTGAACAAGGTGGTCTTGCCGGCGCCGTTCGGGCCGATCACGGAGTGGATATGGCCTTCCCTGACGGTAAAGCTGACATCCTGCACCGCGTGCACGCCGCCGAAGCTCTTGCTCAGGTTGTTAATCGTCAGCATCTCAAGCCTCCTGTGCCGGTGGTTTGGGTGGCGCGCTAGGCAACCCGGCTCTTTTGCGCGAACGGCTGGCCAAACTAGGTACCAAGCCCTTCGGCATAAAGATCATGGTAGCCATCAGTATCACGCCGAACACCACCGTTTCCCAGCCTTCAAAACCGGAAAGCAATTGCGGCAAAATCGTCAGCAACGCCGCGCCGATGATGGAGCCGAACACCGACGCCATGCCGCCCACCACCACCATCGTCACCAGCTCGATCGAGTGGAAAAAGCCGGCCAGGTTGGGCGTGATAAAGCCGATGTAATGGGCACTGATGCTGCCGGCCATGCTGGCGATCACAGCCGACAGCACGAACACGCGCACCTTGAAGCGGGTGGTATCGACACCGGCCACGCGCGCTGCCACTTCCGAACCATGGATCGCCTGCAGCGCGCGGCCAACGGGCGAATCGATCAGGTTCAGCGCCAGCCATGTCACCAGCAGCAGCAATACGGCGCAGACCAGATACCATGATTTTTCGCCGGCGATTTCCAGACCGGCCACGCTGAAGGCGGAGACGCCGATGCCGTCCGGGCCACCGGTCCATTGGGTCTCGTTGTTAATCACGATGGAAATAATGATGCCCAGTCCCAGCGTGGCCATGGCCAGCGTATGGCCCTTGAGCTTCAATACCGGACGGGCCAGCAGCAGCGCCAGCAGGCCGGTGGCAAGCGCACCGGCACCCAGGGCGGCGACCGGTGGCCAGTTGTAGTGGGTCGTCAGCACGGCCGAGGCATACGCTCCCAGGCCATAGAAACCCGCGTGGCCCAGGCTGATCTGGCCCGTGTAGCCCATCAGCAGGTTCAGGCCGATGACAACGATGGCGTTCAAGGCAATGCGGATCGCCACGTCATAGTAAAACGCATTGGTGAGGAACAGCGGCAAAATGGCCAGCACCAAGGCCAGCACCAGCAGGGCGCCATGGCGTGAACGTGTAAAGAAGTTGCTCATACACGCTCCGAATTTTTAGCGCCGAACAGGCCTTGCGGCAAAAAGAACAGGATCAGCAGGATCAGCACGAACGGCACGGCGTCTTTATAAGCCGACGAGATATAGCCGGCCGTCATGGCTTCGGCAATGCCGAGGATCAGGCCACCGGCAATCGCGCCTGCACCGCCACCGAGGCCGCCCAACACGGCCGCCACAAAGCCTTTCAGGCCCAGCATGATGCCGGCGTCGTAAGACGTATAAGTGATGGGCGCCACCAGGATGCCGCCAGCGGCGCCCAGCAGTGCCGACAGGCCGAACGAGAACAGCAGCACGCGGCGCGTGTTGATGCCGACCAGTTGCGCGGCCAGTTTGTTGTGCGAAGTGGCCAGCATGGCCTTGCCCATCAGGGTGCGACCAAAGAACCAGCCCAGCACCAGCACGATGATGACGGTGACGCCCAGCACCCACAGGCTTTGCGGCAAAAGGCTGGCGCCGAGGAATTGAATCGCCGCGTCGCCGGAAAACGCCGGCAGCGAATGCGTGTCCTTGCCCAGCCAGATCTGCACCAGGCCGCGCAGCACCAGGGAAGCGCCGATGGTGATGATCAGCAGCGTGATGACCTGCGCGTTCTGCGCCGGCTCGATCACGGTTTTTTCCATCAAGAGGCCGACCAGGCCGGTGGCGACAACGGCCAGGAAAATGGCCAGCGGCAGTGGCACGCCGGCGGCAGACATCACGGCGGCCAGCATGCCGCCCAGCATAATGAATTCACCCTGCGCGAAATTGATCACGCCGCTGGTGTTGTAGATGATGGTAAAGCCCAGCGCCGCCAGCGCGTAGGCGGAACCGACCGTCATCCCGGAATACAGAAATTGTAGAAATTGTGCGACTTCCATGGTGTCTCCAATATGTTCGGCTGCGCGCGCACCGCCCTCGAGAGCGGCCCGCGTGGATACTTCTGGCTTACATTATTTCGACAATTGCCATTCGCCGTTCTTCACTTCGACCATGCGGAAAGCCGACAGGTCCAGGCCCATATGGTCCTTGGCCGACATATTGAATACGCCGGTGGTGCCGACGAAGCCCTTGGTCGACTCCAGCGCCGCGCGCACTTTTTCGCGGTCGGTGCCGCCGGCGCGCTTGATAGCGTCGACCGACAGGTTCAGCGCGTCCAGCGCATAGCCGCCAAAGGTCGACGGATCGATCTTGTAGCGGTCCTTGTAGGTCTTGTCGTAGCCGACCACGATGGCCTTTTGTGCATCGGCGTCCGGCAGCATGGCGCCGATCAGCAGGGCCGGCGTCGGCAGGCGCACGCCTTCGGCGGCCTTGCCCGACAACTTCAGATACTCGTCCGACGCCACGCCGTGCGACTGGTACAGCGGCAGCGCCGTCATGCCCAGCTGGCCGTAGTTCTTGGTAACCACGGCAGGGCCCTGGCCAAGGCCGAACACGAACACGGCCTGCACGCCGGCAGTGTTCTTGATGCGCGTGAGCTGGGCCGTGATGTCGGTGTCTTTCGGACCGTAGGTTTCATCGGACACCAGCGTGATGCCGTATTTGGCGGCGACGATCTGCGACTCCTTGCGCCCCGAAGCACCAAAGCCGCTGGTTTCGGACAGCAGGCCCACCTTGGTGATGCCGCGCTTCTTCATGTCCTCGAATACCTTCTCGGCTGCCATGCGGTCGGTATGCGGCGTCTTGAAGACCCATTTTTTCACCGGGTCGATCACCACCACGGCGCCTGCCAGCGAGATAAACGGCAAGCTGGCGCGCTCGACCAGCGGCGCCATCGCCATGGTCGCGCCGGTGGTGGTGCCGCCGATCAGCACGTCGACCTTGTCGGACTCGATCAGGCGCTTGGTAAAGCCGTTGGCCTTGGCCGCATCGCTGCCGTCGTCGTAGTGCACCAGTTCCAGTTTGCGGCCCAATACGCCGCCGGCCGCGTTGATTTTCTCGATATACAGCTGCAGGGTTTTCAGTTCCGGGTCGCCCAGGAAGGCGGCCGGGCCCGTGACGGACAGCACGGAGCCGATCTTGATATTGTCGGCCGCATAAGCGCCAACGGCAGACATGGCCAGTACGCCGGCGATCAGGGTTTTCTTGAAAATATTGGCTATCATTGTGGTCTCCACCAGGTTGGCACTACGGTCAATGTTGGTCGGCGCTTTTTTTGTCGTGCCTGCGCCTTTTTTCGTGCTTTTTATATGCGTTCGATTACCACAGCAATGCCCTGCCCCACGCCGATGCACATGGTGCACAGCGCATAGCGGCCACCGGTGCGCTCCAGCTGGTTCAGGGCGGCCATTACCAGGCGCGCACCGGATGCGCCCAGCGGATGGCCGATGGCGATCGCGCCGCCATTTGGGTTCACGTGCGCAGCGTCGTCGTCCAGGCCCAGGTCGCGCGTGACGGCCAAGGCCTGCGCGGCAAATGCTTCGTTCAGTTCGATCACGTCCATCTGTTCGATGGTCAAGCCAGTCTGCGCCAGCACCTTGCGCGTGGCCGGCGATGGACCGAAACCCATAATGCGCGGCGCCAGGCCGGCGGTCGCCATGCCCAGCACTTTGGCGCGGGCCTTCAATTGATATTTGTCGACGGCGGCGCCGGAGGCCAGCAAAATCGCGCAGGCACCGTCGTTCAGGCCCGAGGCATTGCCCGCCGTAACGGTGCCGTCAGGCCTGACCACCCCTTTGAGTTTCGCCAGCATCTCGAGCGAGGTATCGGGGCGCGGATGCTCGTCGCTGGTGACCATCCTGGGATCGCCTTTTTTCTGCGGCACGGCCACCGGCACGATCTCGCGCTCGAACACACCGGCAGCATGCGCCGCCGCCCAGCGCTGCTGGCTGCGCAGGGCCAGTGCATCCTGGTCGGCGCGGCTGATGCCGAACTCCAGCGCCACGTTTTCCGCCGTTTCCGGCATGGTGTCGATGCCGTATTGCGCTTTCATCTTGCTGTTCACGAAACGCCAGCCCAGGGTGGTGTCTTCGATTTTGGCCGCGCGCGAGAACGCGCTGTCGGCCTTGCCCATCACGAACGGCGCACGCGTCATGCTTTCCACGCCGCCGGCGATGATCAGGTGCGCTTCGCCGGCCTTGATCGAGCGGGCCGCCAGGCCCACGGCGTCGAGGCTGGAGCCGCACAGGCGGTTGATGGTATTGGCCGGCACATCGACCGGCAGGCCGGCCAGCAGCGCGGCCATGCGCCCCACATTGCGGTTGTCTTCGCCGGCCTGGTTGGCGCAGCCATAAAATACGTCGTCGATGGCAGACCAGTCGACCGACGGATTGCGCGCGATCAGCGCAGCGATCGGCAGCGCACCCAGGTCATCGGCGCGCACGCTGGCCAGGGCGCCGCCGTAGCGGCCAAACGGGGTGCGTACGGCATCACAGATAAAAGCATCGTTCATGTTCGGTTCCTTGTTCTGGCTATCAGGAGAAAATCTTCGGGCGCTGGTCAACCACGCGGCGGGCCTTGCCCGTCAGCGTGCGTTCGATGCCGGCGGCGGCCACCAGGCGCACTCGGGTGGAGACGCCCACATGCGTCTTGATGCGCTGTTCCAGCTCGCGCGCCAGGCCATCGGTCTCGCTGGCAGAGATGGTCGAATGCACGTCGATGCGCAGCTCGGCAACCACTTCCAGCTTGTCCATGTGGCCGTCGCGCGTGACCACCAACTGGTACTGCGGCGCCAGCTTCGGCATCTTCAGAATCAGCTCTTCGATCTGCGTCGGGAACACGTTCACGCCACGGATAATCAGCATGTCGTCCGAGCGGCCCGTGATCTTGCCGATGCGGCGCATCGAACGCGAGGTCGGCGGCAGCAGGCGGGTCAGGTCGCGCGTGCGGTAGCGGATGATGGGCAGCGCCTCTTTTGAGAGCGAGGTAAACACCAGTTCGCCCTCTTCGCCGTCCGGCAGCACTTCGCCAGTATCTGGGTCGATGATCTCGGGGTAGAAATGGTCTTCCCATATGACCGGGCCGTCCTTGCTCTCGATGCATTCGGAGGCCACACCAGGGCCCATCACTTCCGACAGGCCGTAGATATCGACCGCATCGATGCCGGCGCGCGCTTCGATTTCCGCGCGCATGGCGTCGGTCCACGGCTCGGCGCCGAAGATGCCGACCTTCAGCGAGGAGTCAGCCGGGTCCAGGCCCTGGCGCGTGAATTCCTCGATGATGTTGAGCATGTATGACGGCGTGACCATAATGATGGACGGCTTGAAGTCCTGGATCAGCTGTACCTGTTTCTCCGTCTGGCCGCCCGACATCGGGATCACCGTGCAACCGAGGCGCTCGGCGCCATAATGGGCGCCCAGGCCGCCCGTAAACAGGCCGTAGCCATACGAGATATGCACCATGTCGCCGGCGCGGCCACCACCGGCGCGGATCGAGCGCGCCACCACATTGGCCCAGGTATCGATATCGTTCTGCGTGTAGCCGACCACCGTGGCCTTGCCGGTGGTGCCGCTCGAGGCGTGGATGCGCACCACCTGCTCGCGCGGTACGGCAAACAGGCCGAACGGGTAATTGTCGCGCAAGACCTTTTTATCGGTGAACGGAAATTTGGCGAGGTCCGACAGGGATTTCAGGTCATCCGGGTGCACACCCGCAGCATCAAAGGCGGCGCGGTAATGGGGCACGTTGTCATAGGCGTGCCTGAGCGTCCACTGCATGCGTTCAAGCTGCAAGGCTTGCAACTCGTCCTTGCTGGCGCGCTCGATCGGTTCGAGCTCATTCGGGGAAGGTGTACGTTGAACCATGATTGTCTCCTGATATTGTTTTATGACTCTGTGATCGGTGCCGGCAGTTCAATGCTGCTCTGGTATCACTTCACCGGCCACGCGGATCGACTTGCCGCGAAACAGCGCAATTGCCCGGCCTTGCTGGTTGCTGACCCGGACGTCGTAGACGCCGCTTTTTCCCGCCAGCGCCTGCTCGACGGCGTCGGCCGTCAGCACGTCGCCTTCGCGGCCCGGCGCCAGGTAATCGATGGTGCAGCCTGCCCCCACGGTGTTGAGGTTGTAGCTGTTGCAGGCAAACGCAAAGGCGCTGTCGGCCAGGGCGAAGATAAAGCCGCCGTGGCAGGTCTGGTGGCCGTTGAGCATGTCGGCGCGCACGGTCATGCTCATGCGCGCATGGCCAGGGCCCACTTCATCCAAGGCGATTCCCAGCGCTTGCGTGGCGCTGTCGCGCGACAGCATCGAGGCAGCGGCCGCTTCGGCCAATGCCTGGGCACTCATTTGATGATCTTCATTCGGCATGAAAGCTGGCTCCATTGGCGAGTTTGCGGCGCAGCAGCGGCGAGACGCGGTAGCGGTCT
Organism: Janthinobacterium longum; assembly: GCF_051380735.1. Lineage (NCBI taxonomy): Bacteria > Pseudomonadati > Pseudomonadota > Betaproteobacteria > Burkholderiales > Oxalobacteraceae > Janthinobacterium > Janthinobacterium longum. The sequence continues at coordinate 161,130 of NZ_JBNYXQ010000004.1, read as the reverse complement.
TCGCCATAACCTTGCGCAAGGTTGTTCAGGACGGTCACGACATGCGCGACACCAACCGCATCGGCCCAGGCCAATGGCCCGCGTGGATAGTTGACGCCCTTCTGCATGGCGATATCGACGGCGGCGGCAGTGCACACGCCCTGGTTGACGGCGTCGGCCGCTTCGTTGGCCAGCATGGCGACGGTGCGCATCACGGCCAGGCCAGGCACGTCGTCCAGGCGCGTGACGGTAAAGCCGGCCGCCTGGAACAGGCCGACTACGGCGGTGTACGCTTCGTCGCTGCACTGGTCGGCGCGCGCCAGCGCCACGCGCGTGGCTGTCGCATAGTCGAGCGCCAGATCAAACAGCACGGTGTCGGCATGGTTGTTGTCCTGCGCGCGCCCGGTGGCGCTGCGGCCATCCGTCAGGTAGATCGCGGCGCCATTGCAATGCAGTGCCGGCGCCGTATCGCTGACCTGGCCTTCAAGCGTGACGCGGCTGGTGACATTGATGCCGGCCGCTTCCAGGCGCTGCACCAGCGCGTGGATAACACCCGTATGCCCACGGCCATCGCCGCCGACAGCGCTGGACAAGGCCACCACCTCGGGGCGTGGCTGTGGGCTTTCCTGCTGCGCCGCAGGCACGCTGGCGCCTTCGCCATACTGGTAAAAGCCACGGCCGGACTTGCGGCCCAAAAAGCCCGCGTTGACCATTTCCTGCTGCAGCACCGACGGCGCAAAGCGCGGATCGTTGAAATAGGCACCGAATACCGACTGCGTGACGGAGAAGTTCACGTCGTGGCCGATCAGGTCCATCAGTTCGAAAGGCCCCATGCGGAAACCGCCCGCTTCGCGCAGCACCGCGTCGATGGTGGCGGCGGCGCCGGCCTGTTCGTTCAGCAGGCGCCAGCCTTCCGCGTAGAACGGACGGGCCACGCGGTTGACGATAAAGCCCGGCGTCGACTTTGCATGCACCGGCATCTTGCCCCAGGCGATGGCGGTGTCAAAGACGGTGGCGGCGACCTGCTCGCTGGTGGCCAGGCCTGCCACCACTTCGACCAGGGCCATCAGCGGCACCGGGTTAAAAAAGTGCATGCCGACCAGGCGTTCCGGGCGGCGCAATTTGGCCGCAATCGCGGTGACGGAAATCGACGAGGTATTGGTGGCCAGGATGCAGTCATCACCCACCAAACCTTCCAGGTCGGCAAACAAGGCGCGCTTGACGTCGAGGTTTTCAACGATGGCTTCGACCACCAGCGCTGCATCTGCGACGTCGTCCAGGCTGGCGGCGGCCTGCAGGCGCGCGCTGGCGTCCTGGGCTTCTTGCGCCGTCATGCGGCCCTTTTCGGCCAGCTTCGCATATATTTTGCCGATGTCCTGCAAAGCCTTGCTGACGGCCTCGGGGCGCGTGTCGTATAGCTTGACGCGGTAGCCGGCAGCTGCCGCCACCTGTGCGATACCGGCGCCCATGGCGCCACTGCCGATCACGGCAACGATGCGGTTGTTGTCCAGTGCTGTCATCTTAGTGTCCCTTGAATTGTGGCGTGCGTTTTTCCATAAAGGCCGATACGCCTTCGCGGTAGTCGTCGCTGTTGCCGAGTTGGCTCATCATGCGCGCTTCCAGCGCCAGCTGCTGCGCCAGGGTATTGGCGCCGCTTTCGGCCAGCGCCTGCTTGGTGAACGCCAGGCCCTTGGTCGGCGCGGTGGAGAAATGCACGGCCAGTTTGCGGGTTTCGGCGGCCAGTTCGGCGTCGTCCACGCATTTCCAGATCAGGCCCCAGTCCTCGGCTTTTTCGGCCGTCAGTTTTTCGCCCAGCATGGCCAGGCCCATGGCGCGCGCGGAACCGATCAGGCGCGGCAAAAAGAAGGTGCCGCCCGTGTCCGGGATCAGGCCCAGCTTGCAGAACACTTCAACAAAGCTGGCCGATTTGCCGGCGATAACGATATCGCAGGCCAGCGCCAGGTTGGCTCCCGCGCCGGCGGCCACGCCGTTCACGGCGCAGATCACCGGCATCGGCATAGCCTTCAGTGCCAGCACCAGCGGCGCATAGTTTTTTTCCACCGACTCGCCCAGGTCCACGCCTTGCGAACCCGGTTCGACGGCGCGGTCGGACAAGTCCTGGCCGGCGCAGAAACCACGGCCGGCGCCCGTCAGCACGAACACGCGCACGCTGCTGTCGGCGTTGACCTTGCCGATGGCGTCGCGCACTTCCTCGTGCATGGCCTGGGTAAAGCTGTTGAGCTTGTCGGGGCGGTTCAGGGTCAGCGTGGCAATGCCCTGCTCGATGGTAAAGAGAATATTCTGGTAGCTCATGGCGTCTCGCTATTTTTTATTTATTGGCCCGCAGCGGAAATCTGGGGTCAGACCCGTCGGGTCTGACCTCTGCTTTACTCTGCCTGGTCGAAATCGACGACCACCTTGTCGGTCAAAGGAAAACTCTGGCAGCTCAGCACGAAGCCGCGCGCCACTTCGTAGTCTTCCAGCGCGTAGTTGACGTCCATCTCGACCTTGCCGTCCATGACCTTGCAGCGGCAGGTGGAGCACACGCCGCCCTTGCAGGAGTAACGCATGTCGATCCCCTGCCGCAGGCCGGCGTCGAGTATCGATTCCTTGTCCTTGTCCATCGTGAACGTGGTGTGGTTGCCGTCCAAAATCACGGTCACTTCGGTTTCCTTGACGGCGCCCGCGTCGAGCTGGGCGCGCGGCTTGTGGGTGTTTTTCGGGATGCTGGCGGCGAACAGTTCGATCTTGATATTCTGTTTGGGCATGCCTGCCGCCTGCAGGGCGGCGGACACACCGAGCATCATGTCTTCCGGGCCGCAGATAAAGGCGTTGTCGTAGTCTTCCACACGGATCCAGTGCTGCAGGAACTGCTCGCATTTTTCCTGCGTGATGCGGCCGTTGAACAGTTCGATATCCTGCTGCTCGCGGCTCATCACGTAGACGAGGTTCAAACGCTCCAGGTACACATCCTTCAGGTCGGTCAGTTCTTCCTTGAAGATCACGGACGACGAGGCGCGGTTACCGTAGAACAGCGTGAAGCGGCTCAAAGGCTCCGTCAGCAGGGTGGTCTTGATAATGGAGAGTATCGGCGTGATGCCGCTGCCCGACGCAAACGCCAGGTAGTGCTTGCGATTGGCGCAGTCGAGCGGCACGTTGAAGTGCCCCATGGGCGGCATCACCTCGATGGTGGCGCCGGCCTTCAATGTATCGTTGGCCCAGGTGGAGAAGGCGCCGCCGGGCGTGCGCTTGATGGCCACGCGCAGGGTGCCGTCCTGCACTGCCGAGCAGATGGAATACGAACGGCGCACGTCTTCGGCATTGATATTGGCGCGCAAGGTCAGGTGCTGGCCCTGCTGGAAGCGGAACTGCTGCTGCAACTGCGCCGGCACATCGAAGGTGACGGCGATGGTGTCGCGTGTTTCATTGCGCACGTTGGACACCGACAGCGGATAAAATTTACTCATGCTTCATCTCCAGTTTCTACACACTTCATGCTAATGGCACTTGAAGTAATCAAACGGTTCGCGGCAGTCGATGCACTTGTACAGTGCCTTGCAGGGGGTGGAGCCGAACTGGCTGGTCAGCTGCGTATGGTTTGATCCGCAGTTGGGGCAGATCACTTCCAGCTTCGGCACGGGCAAACGTTTTACGCCACCGCGCAAGCCGCTGATATCGATCACCTGCTGCTGCGGCGGGGCGATGCCATAGCCTTTCAGCTTGGCCTTGCCCTGGTCGCTCATCCAGTCGGTAGTCCAGGCCGGCGACAGCTGGGTCACCAGGGTGACGTTTTGCACGCCATGCTCGCGCAAGGCGTCGGTGACGGCATCGGCGATGACCTGCATCGCCGGGCAGCCCGAGTACGTGGGAGTAATCGTCACCACGCAAGCATCAGCCGTCACGTCAACGGCGCGCACAATGCCCAGGTCCACCACCGAAATGACGGGAATTTCCGGATCCGGCACCTCGCCCAGCCAGGCCCAGACCTGCGACGCATCGAGCGTGCCGGTGGCCGCGATCATTACCACTGCGCCCCGGGATAGGCGCGCTGCAGGAACTGCATCTCGGCCAGGATAAAGCCCAGGTGTTCCGTGTGCGTGCCCTGCTTGCCGCCCTTTTGCATCCAGGCGTCGGGCGCCGGCATGGTCAACGTGGCTTCGGCAAAGATCTCGGCCACGTGTTCCAGGAAGGCGGCACGCAGCAGCTCGGACGGCGGCGCGATGCCGGCCGCCACCATGGCTGTGTCGACCGCGTCGTAATTGAACATCTCACCCGTGTACATCCACAGCGCATCGGCGGCAGCCTGGGTTTTCTTGTGGCTTTCCGGTGTACCGTCGCCCATGCGCACGATCAGGTCACCGCTGCGGCGCAGGTGATATGTCACTTCCTTGATCGACTTTTGCGCCACTTCGACGATGCGCGCATCGCTGGCTTTGGTCAGTTCCAGCAGCTGGAAGTAATGCCAGGTGTCGAAGAAGAACTGGCGCATCATGGTGTCGGCGTAATTGCCGTTCGGCTGTTCGACCAGCAGGCAGTTACGGAAATCGTGGGCGTCGCGCAGGTAAGCGATATCGTCCTCGTCTCGACCCGCGCCTTCCAGTTCGCCCGCATAGCTGAACCACAGGCGCGTCTGGCCCAGCAGGTCCAGCGCGACATTGGTCAGCGCCATGTCTTCTTCCAGCGCCGGACCCTTGCCGCACAGCTGCGACAGCTGCTGGCTGAGAATCAGGGCGTTGTCGCCCAGGCGCAAAAGGTAATTGACCTTTTCATCCATTGCGATCGCTCCCCTTACAGGTTCTTGACTTCTTCCGGCATCGGGAAGAAGGTGGGGTGGCGGTAGACCTTGCTGTTCGACGGTTCGAACAGGGCGCCCTTGTCGCCGGGGCTGCTGGCGACGATATCGGCGGCGCGCACCACCCAGATGCTGACGCCTTCATTGCGGCGCGTGTAGACGTCGCGCGCATGGTTGACGGCCATGGCGGCGTCGGAGGCGTGCAGGCTGCCCACATGCTTGTGCGCCAGGCCGTGCTGGCTGCGGATGAAAACTTCCCACAAAGGCCATTCTTTGCTCATCTTGCTATCCCCTTTTTATCGTATTTATATTCAGGCTGCCGCTTTGACTGCGGCTTGCTTGTCGGCGTAAGCCACCAGCGCATCGCGGAACCACTCGCCATCTTCATACGCCTTCACGCGCGTTTGCAGGCGTTCGCGGTTGCACGGGCCATTGCCCTTCAATACGTTGTTGAATTCGGACCAGTCGATCTCGCCGAATTCATAGTGGCCCGTCTCGGCATTGAATTTCAGGTCGGGATCGGGCACGGTCAAACCCAGGTATTCGATCTGCGGCACGGTCTGGTCGACCATGCGCTGGCGCAGTTCGTCGTTCGAGAACAGCTTGATGCGCCACTGCGCCGACTGGGCGCTGTTGACGGAGGCCGCGTCGGACGGACCGAACATCATCAGCGAAGGCCACCACCAGCGGTTCAACGCGTCCTGCGCCATGGCTTTCTGTTCCGGCGTGCCCTTGCACAGCGACATCATGATGTCGTAGCCCTGGCGCGCATGGAACGATTCTTCCTTGCACACGCGAATCATGGCGCGGGCATATGGGCCATATGAGCAGCGGCACAGCGGGATCTGGTTGATGATGGCCGAGCCATCGACCAGCCAGCCGATGGCGCCCATGTCGGCCCACGACAGGGTCGGATAGTTGAAGATGCTGGAATATTTCGCTTTGCCCGAATGCAGGGCCGCCAGCAGCTCGTCGCGCGACACGCCCAGCGTTTCGGCCGCGCTGTACAGGTACAGGCCGTGGCCCGCTTCGTCCTGGATTTTCGCCAGCAGGATGGATTTGCGTTTCAGGGTCGGCGCGCGCGTCACCCAATTACCCTCTGGCAATTGACCGACGATTTCCGAGTGGGCGTGCTGCGAAATCTGGCGGATCAGGGTCTTGCGGTAAGCGTCCGGCATCCAGTCCTTGGCTTCGATCTTGATGCCTTCGTCGATGCGTGCCTGGAAGGCCTGCTCTTCCGCGCCCATGTCGTCAATCGAACGAACGTTCTTGAGGCCGGTTTCAACCATTTGTGCGTACATGATCTGTCTCCCAATGGGGGCTTGCGCTGATGCGCAAAGCGATAAACGCATAATACGATACATAAATAGATTTGCATACACTTGATTTGAATCATTTTAGAATTCCGTATCTTATGTTCGTTTGACAAGGGTATGATGCAAAAAATAATGCGCACTTCCGCGCAGGGCGATCGCAGTGTCAATTAAACTGCTGCATTCGTTGAAATATCGTTGAAATACCCGTTACGCCCCGACCAGGAACACATGAACAACACCGCTTGCACTGCATGGATAGCCGACTTCCTCGCCACTGACCCGCCGCGCTCGAAGTCGCTGGTGATGACGATCTTTGGCGACGCCATCGTGCCGCGCGGCGGCGCCATCTGGCTGGGCAGCCTGATCGAGCTGCTGGCGCCGTTTGGCGTCAACGACCGCTTGCTGCGCACCAGCGTGTTCCGGCTGGCGCAGGAAGGCTGGCTCAGTTCGCAAAGGGATGGTCGCCGCAGTGCCTATGCGATCCGTCCGGAAGCGCTGGCCCGCTTCGAGCGCGCTTACCGCCGCATCTACGCGCCGCTGGTCAAGCACTGGGATGGCAGCTGGACGCTGGTGATCGGCGCGGCCGGCAATATCAACGCCAGCGAACGGGGCGCACTGCGCAAGGAGCTGCTGTGGGCCGGCTATGGCCTGATCGCGCCCGGCATTTTCGGCCACCCGGCCAGCAATGGCGATGCGCTGGAAGATATCCTGGTGCGCAACGAGGTGCAGGGCAAGCTGTATGTCTGCCACAGTACGGAGTTGCCGGGCGTGAGCACGCGGCCCTTGCGCGAGATGGTGGCCGAATGCTGGGACTTGTCGGAAGTGATGGCCGGCTACGAAAAATTCATCGCCAGCTTCCAGCCGCTGCTGTCCCTGCTGCAGGACCAGCCCGGCATCGCGCCCGAACAGGCCTTTGTGATCCGCTCGCTGCTGACGCACGCGTATCGCCGGGTGCAACTGCACGACCCGCAATTGCCGGTCGAACTGCTGCCCGAGCCGTGGCCTGGCACGCAAGCCTATGCGCTGGCGCGCGCGCTGTACCGGCGCACCTATGCGGCGGCCGAACAGCATATCCTGGCCACCCTGCGGCGCGAGGACGAGCAGGCGGCGGACGTGGAACCATGGTTCTACGAACGCTTCGGTGGCCTGCGCTAAAACGGGTATCATCGCGCCATTGCACACAATGCAAACCCTCACTTGTTTTTACCAGGAACATTCATGACGATTAAAATCAGCCAGCAGTTCGACGCCGGTGCAATCGAGGTGCTGCGCGCCGACGATGCGCAATCGATCGAGCTGAACATCCGCAAGGACTCGCACGCCGACATCACCCAATGGTTTTACTTCCGCCTGCAAGGCGCGCAAGGCGAGGCATGCACGATCCGCTTCATGAACGCGGGAAAATCTGCCTACCCGGACGGCTGGAAAGATTACCAGGCCGTGGCCAGCTACGACCGCGAAAGCTGGTTCCGCGTGCCGACCAGCTTTGACGGCGCCGTGATGACGATATCGCACACGCCGGAAGAAGAAAGCGTGTATTACGCCTATTTCGAGCCGTATCCATGGGACCGCCACCTGGCGCTGATCGACAGTGCACAAGCGTCGCCGCTGGTGCGCCTGGTCGACCTGGGCAGCACGGTGGAAGGGCGCGACATGAATCTGCTGGTGGTCGGCGACGCCGATGCCGAGAAAAAAGTCTGGGTCATCGCGCGCCAGCACCCCGGTGAAACGATGGCCGAATGGTTTGTCGAAGGCATGCTCGAAGCGCTGCTGGACCAGGCCAACCCGTTTGCCCGCCAGTGCCTGCAGGACGCCGTGTTCTACGTGGTGCCGAACATGAATCCGGACGGTTCCGTGCACGGCAACCTGCGCACCAATGCGGCCGGCGCCAACCTGAACCGCGAATGGATGACGCCAACCATGGAGCGCAGCCCGGAAGTATTCCTGGTAAAACAGAAAATGCATGAAATCGGCTGCGACCTGTTCCTCGACGTGCATGGCGACGAAGGCTTGCCGTATGTATTCGTGGCCGGCAGCGATGCACTGGAAAACTTCACGCCAGCACAAAAAGCCGAGCAGGACCGCTTTATCGCCGCCTTCAAGGTGGCCAGCCCCGACTTCCAGGACGAGCACGGCTACGAAGACGGCCCGTTCACGCCCGAAGTGCTGACCATGGGTTCACCCCATATCACGCACGCGTTTGGCTGCCTGTCGCTGACGCTGGAATTGCCGTTCAAGGACAATGCCAACGACCCCGACCAGCAAACCGGCTGGAGCGGCGCGCGCAGCGCGGCCCTCGGTGCGGCAGTATTGCAACCGATACTGTCGAGCCTGCGCGCCTAGGCAAGCGCTAGCCTTTGACCACCTGGCGCAAGGCTGCCACCAGCTTGTCCAGGTGCGACTCGGGCGTAAAGATGGCTGGCGTGACGCGCAAGCATGCACCGGACGCCAGGCCATCGCGCGGCACGGCAAACACGCCGTGCTGCTGCACCAGCTTTTTCGACAAGGCAAAATTGTCGGCCACGCTGGTTTTCCCCTTGAGGCGGAACGAAGCAATGGCGCTGCTCAGGCGCGGATCTTCCGAGGCCAATACTTCCACCCCTTCGATGCCGCGCGCCGCTTCCACCCAGCGGTTGCGCAGCAGCCGCAGCCGTGCCTGCTTGTTGGCCACGCCGATCTGCGCATGCAGGTCCAGCGCCATCGGCAAGCTCAGGTAGGCGGCAAAATTCACCGTGCCCGTATGCACGCGCGTACGGATATCGTCGCCCAGCTGTTCTCCCAGGTACGGATCGATATCGGCCACCCTGCCCCGCTTGATATACAGCGCGCCCACGCCGACCGGTGCGCCTATCCATTTATGCAGATTGATACCGACAAAGTCTGCCTGCAGGTCGGGTATCGTCATGTCCAGCTGGCCGAAACCGTGCGCCGTATCGACGATCACATCGATGCCGCGCGCGCGCGCCATGCGGCTGATTTCGGCCACCGGCAAGACCATGCCGTTGCGGTGATTCACATGCGTGAGCAGCATCATTTTCAGCTTGGGATGGCGCTCCATTGCGTGCGCGTAGGCGGCGATCACGCCATCGTGCGTAAATGGCTCAGGCATGGCAATCGACACGACCTTGACGCCGCGCCGCTGTTCCAGCCAGCGCGTGACGGTGATCATATTGTCGTAATCGATATCGGCGTACAGCACCGTGTCGCCCGGGCGCAGGCGGTTGTAGCCGGCGATCAGGATTTGCAGCGCTTCGGTGGCGCCGCGCGTCAGCACGATCTCATCGACAGCCACGCCCAGCGCGATGGCCGCGGCCGCGCGGGCCGCCTCGAAGTCGGCCGGAAAGCGCATGCGCGCATACCAGGCGTTGTCGCGGTTGACCATCGCCACTTGCTGCTGGTAATGCGCCAGCACGGGCCGGTTCATCGAACCCCAGAAGCCGTTGTCGAGCTGCACGACCTCATCGGTAACGTCATACTGCGCGGCCACCGCCTGCCAGTAGGCCTGGTTGCCGGCCAGCGCCTCGGGCGAGGTGCCGGCTGGAATGGCCGGCAGGAGCGGCATGGCGGATGCGGCCCTGGCGGCACCGCCCGACAGCAGCGGCAACGCGGCGGCCAGCGAACTGGCGCACAGCAGGGTACGGCGTTGTGGATTCATTTTCAAGCTGCTGCCCCTTAAAATTTGACGTTGTATTCGACATACAGATTGCGGCCATCCGTATCATACGGCGCATTGCGCGAATAGATCAGGCCACGGCTGGCCTGGAAGGTCGCTTCGTCGGGATATTTGTCGAGCACATTATCGATGCCGGCGCGTATCGATTGCGTGGCCGTGATCTTGTAGCTGGTTGCCAGGTCAAGAAATTGCATGGCGCCAAAGCGCTGGAAGATATCGCCCGTGGCATTGCCAGTGCTGTCAGTCCATGCGCCGTAGTAGCGTACGCGCGCCAGAGCGCTCCAGTTGCCCCGTTCATAGTTGCCGCTGATAGTGGCTTTCTGGCGCGGCAGGCGTTCTTCGAAGACTTGCCGCTGCGCCGGATTGGTTGCCAGGCTGGAGTTGCCGCCATCGACTTTGGTGGTGTTGTAGTTGTAGGCCAGGGTCAGGTTCAGCTTGCCGTCGGCGATACGGCTCAGGTGGCTGCCGACGATATCGATGCCGCGCGTGGTGGTGTCGAAGTCGTTGGTGAAATAGCTGACCGAGGTATAGCGCAGCGGATTGGCCACGCCATTTGGCACGGCAAACGATGCGGACGTGCTGAAGCGGTCGCTGACCTTGATGTCGTACACGTCGACGGAACCGGAAAAGCCCGCCGGTGTCTTCCAGGTAAAGCCCAGCGACAGGTTTTTCGACTTTTCCGGCTTCAGGGGCTGGGCGCCCAAGAGCACCGCCAGCGGGTCGTTGTTGGCCAGGCGGCCACTGGTAAACAGCAGCAGGGTCTTGGTATCGAGGCCCTGGTTGGTGCTGTTGGTATTCGACTGGCCCGGCGTCGGCGCGCGGAAACCGGTCGAATACGAGCCGCGCAGGGCCAGGCTGTCGCTCAAGGCGTAGCGCGCCGACAGCTTGCCGTTGACGGTGCTGCCGAACTCGGAAAAATGTTCGTAGCGGGCCGCGCCGCCCAGGCTCAGCGCACGGCTCACCGGCACCTCGACGTCGAGGTAGGCTGCGTAGCTGTCCTGGCCCCAGCTGCCCGCCTGGCGGTCGCTGAAGCCCGGTGCGCCGTTGGCGTTGGCATCCAGGCCCACCGCCGCGCCCGGCCCCACCGTCCACGATGCCGTGTCGCCGGCCTTGACACCATAGGTCTCGTTGCGCGCTTCCGCACCAAAGGCGATATTGACCGGCTGCGGTAACCCTGCCACGGGCAATTCATGGTTGAAGTTGGCGTTGAGGATTTTTTCCGTCTGCGACAAGCGGCCCAGATAGAACGTCGTCGGACTGATTGGCCCCATCGAGGCATTGATGGAGTTGGCCAGCTCGTAGTCGATGCGGTTGCGGCCATACGAGGCGCTAACATCCCAGCCGAGTTGCTCGCTGATACGCCCGCGCATCCCGGCAACAAACTGCATGTCGTCCTGCTCATTCGAGTAGCTGGGGCTGAAACCGAGCGGGTACACGCTGCGCAAGTCCCAGCCGGGGAACAATGTACTGGTTTTATAGGCGCCGGTGCTGGTATCGGGATTGCGCCAGTTGAAGTCCGACGTGCCGTCGCTGTGGCTGTACAGGCCAAAACCGTACAGTTCAATATTGTCGGACAAGGCCATGCTGGCATTGAAACCCAGGCGCTGGCTCTTGAGTTCAGGCTGGCCCCAGCGCTGCACCGGGTTCGGCACCTTCAGTTCCGGATGCGCTTGCTGGAAAGCGATGGCGTCGGCTCGCTGGCGCGTGCGCGAGGTGGGATCAGACTCGGCAAGCGCGCCAAAAATGCTGGCCTTGCCTGTCTCGCCAAACGCAAAACCCGTCTTCAGGTTGACCTCATTGGCTTTGCCGTCGCCTTCGGAATATTGCGAATGGTGCACCGACAGTTCGGTACCGACCGTGTCATCGAGAATGATGTTGATCACGCCGGCGATCGCGTCAGAACCGTACTGGGCCGAGGCGCCGTCGCGCAGCACTTCGATGCGCTTGATGGCCGACACGGGAATCTGCGCCAGGTCGGGCGCCTGCGCGCCGCGCGCGCCGAGCAGCGCGCTGCGGTGGAAACGCTTGCCATTGACCAGCACCAGGGTCTGGTCCGGCGACAGGCCGCGCAAGGTAGCCGGCCGCACGAACACTTGTCCATCAGCCATCGGCAAGCGCTGCACCACATACGATGGCACCAGTTGCGCCAGCACGTCGTTCAGGTCCGACGATTCGACGGCGCCGATATCTTCGCGGTTGAACACATCGACTGGCGCCATGGTATCGAACTGGGTGCGGTTGCTGCCGCGCGTGCCGGTGACGATCACGGCCTGGGGCGCATCGGCGGCCTCATTGGCAGCGGCGTCGGCCGACGCATCGCCATGGGCGTGCGCCTGGCTGGCAAACACGGCGCTCATGGCGCACATCAGGGCCACGGCACGGGCGATGCGGGTACGGGAAGAGGTCATCGGGAAGGTTCACTATGCAGGTTGGATGAGACAACGACGCGACCATGCAGACTTTTATCTTGCATTAAATATCACGAAGTTCGGCTTACTTACATTAAAAGCATCTAACTCGCCATTAATAAAGCAGCCATATCATACGAAGCGAATATGTCCGCCGTATGACCTGCCAGCACGTAAAAAAAGGCGCCAACGGCGCCCCTGGCATGATCAGGACAGCGCTCAGGCGCCGGCCACCACCATGCTCTCGATCAGGATCGAGCCGGTTTCCTTGGTACCGCGACGCAACACGTCGGCGCCGATGGCGACGATATGGCGCAGCATATCTTTCATGTTGCCGGCAATCGTGATCTCTTCCACCGGGTACTGGATCACGCCGTTTTCGACCCAGAAGCCGGAGGCGCCGCGCGAATAGTCGCCCGTGACGTAATTGGTGCCCTGCCCCATCAGTTCTGTCACCAGCAGGCCGGTGCCGAGTTTTTTCAACATGGCGACAAAATCGTCGCCGGGCGCGGTCAGGCTGGAACGCATGTACAGATTATGCGAGCCGCCCGCATTGCCGGTGGTCTGCATGCCCAGCTTGCGCGCGGTATAGGTGGACAGGAAATAACCTTGCACCACGCCATCGCGTACAACATCGCGGCTGGTGGTTCGCACGCCCTCTTCGTCGAACGGCGCCGAACCAACGCCGCCGATCACATGCGGGTCTTCAAAAATCTGCACGTGATCGGGCAATACCTGGGTGCCGAGGGAATCGTTGAGGAAAGTCGACTGGCGGTACAGCGCGCCGCCCGAGGTCGCTTGCACATAGGTACCCAGGAGGCCGGCCGCCAGCGGCGCCTCGAACAGCACCGGGCAGGTGCGCGTGCCGAGCTTGCGGGCGTTCAAGCGCGACAGTGCGCGTTCGGCGGCGTAGCGGCCGATGGCTTCGGGTGTAGGCATCGTGGCGGCATCGCGCACCGAGCAATACCAGTCGTCGCGCTGCATTTTCGCGCCCTTGCCGGCGATCGGCGCCACAGACAAGGTGTGGCGCGAAAACGGATAGCCGCCGATAAAGCCGCGCGAGTTGGCCGACACAAAGTGCGATTGCTGCACGTGCACGCTGGCGCCTTCGCTATTGCTGATGCGCGGGTCGACGGCAAACGCGGCCGCTTCGGCGCGTTGTGCCAGCACCATCGCTTCCTCGGTGGAAATCAACCACGGGTAAAACAGTTGCAAATCACGCGGCGACATTTCCAGCATGTCGGCGTCGGCCAGGCCGGCGCAGTCGTCCTCGGCCGTAAAGCGGGCGATATTGCAGGCCGCGTCAACAGTGGCGCGCAGGGCTTCCGGTGAAAAATCGGAGGTACTGGCATTGCCGCGTTTTTTGCCGACAAATACCGTCACGCCCATGCCCTTGTCACGGTTCTGTTCGATGGTTTCGATCTTGCCTTTTCGCACAGAAACAGACAGGCCGCCGCCTTCACTCACTTCGACCGCTGCGTCGCTGCCGCCCGCTGCGCGCGCAAAAGACAACACATCACGGGCAAGTTGCTGCAGTTGCTCTTGAGTATGGGTAAATACGGACTCGTTCATGTGCTGTTTTCTTCGGAAAGGCCCTAAAAAGGTTATGATAGCAGTCGTTTACAGTTTACAGGTGCGGCCTACGCGGCCAATCCCGCCTTATCATGCCAAATCCAAACCGGGGAGCTTGCGGCTTCCAATCGTCCGAATTCGAACAGGAATATGAACGTCCTTCGAAGTCGGAACTCAAGCGCCAGATGACCGTCCTGCAAAAGCTGGGCGAAGAATTAGTCAATGAAGCACGCGACCGCGTCAAGCGCGTTCCGATGCCGGAAGACGTGCGCGACGCCATTCTCGAATGCCAACTGATCAAGGATCACGAAGGCCGCCGCCGCCAGCTGCAATACGTCGGCAAGAAAATGCGCACGCTCGACGAAGAAGAAGTGGCCGCCATCCAGCGCACCATCGACAGCTGGAAAGGTTTGTCGAAAGCCGACACCGCCGCCATGCACGCAATGGAACGCCGCCGCGACAAGCTGCTGACGGACGACAAGGCGCTGACCGTGCTGTTGTCGGAAAACCCGGAACTCGACGTGCAGCACCTGCGCACCCTGATCCGCAATGCCCGCAAGGAACAGGCCGAGAACAAGCCGCCAAAAGCCTATCGCGAAATCTTCCAGATCCTGAAACAGGTTGCCAAGAAACACAATGGCGGCAAGGATGATGATGCGGATGAAGACGGCGCTGAGGCAGACGAAGAATAAACCCCAGTCGAAAACTGGGGTTGGCAAAAACCGGGTACGCCCGGTTTTTTTACGACAGGAATAAGCCATGACCACTCTTGAAGACGAATTGATTATCGGCCTCGTGTCGATCTCGGACCGCGCCAGCGGCGGCGTGTATGAAGACCAAGGGCTGCCCGCGCTGGAAAGCTGGCTGGCGCAAGCCATACGCACGCCGTTCCGGCTGGAAAAGCGCCTGATCCCCGACGAGCGCTCGCAGATTGAAAACACCCTGATCGACATGGTTGACCTGAACCATTGCCACCTGATCCTGACCACCGGCGGCACCGGGCCGGCGCGGCGCGATGTGACGCCGGACGCGACGCTTTCCGTGGGCACGAAAGAGATGCCGGGCTTTGGCGAGCAAATGCGCCAGATCAGCCTGCAATTCGTGCCGACGGCCATCCTGTCGCGCCAGGTGGCGGTGATACGCGAAACGCCCGAGCACGCCTGCCTGATCATGAATCTGCCGGGCCAGCCGAAAGCCATCAAGGAAACCCTGGAAGGGCTGAAAGACGCCGATGGCAGGCAGCTGGTGAATGGCATTTTTGCCGCCGTGCCGTATTGCATCGACCTGATCGGTGGCCCCTACATGGAAACCGATCCGCTCGTTTGCAAAGCATTCCGTCCCAAATCGGCGCTGCGTCCGGCGCACACCATACAAGAGGAAAACCCATGAGCACTTTGCTGGAAACCATCGAACTCGACAGCGCCCCCGACACCACCGTCTCGATTATCTGGATGCATGGCCTGGGCGCCGACAATAATGACTTCGTGCCACTGGTCAAGGAACTGGACCTGCGCGGCTGCCCCGCCATCCGCTTTATCTTCCCGAACGCCGGCACCATGCCCGTCACCATCAACAACGGCTATGTGATGCGCTCCTGGTACGACATCCGCAGCAGCGACTTGGTGCGCCGCGAAGACGAAACTGGCCTGCGCGCCTCGCAGGCACAGATCGAAGCGCTGATCGCGCGCGAAAAAGCGCGCGGCATTCCTGCCAGCCGCATTATCCTGGCCGGCTTCTCGCAAGGCTGCGCGATGACCCTGCAAACGGGCTTGCGCCACCCGGAAACCCTGGCCGGCCTGATGTGCTTGTCAGGCTACCTGCCGCTGGCCGACATGACGGCCGCCGAGCGCACGCCGGCCAGCCTGGCCACGCCGATTTTCATGGCGCACGGCACGGCCGACCCGGTGGTGCCGGTCGCGCGCGCCGAACAGTCGCGCGACTTGCTGACCGGCATGGGCTACCAGGTGGAATGGCATGCCTACCGCATGCAGCATTCGCTGTGCCAGGAAGAAATCGACGCGATCGGCGCCTGGCTGAAAAAAGTGCTGGCCTAAAAAAAAGGCGCGGTGTGCACCGCGTCTGCTGCTTCACCTCAGAACGACGGCGACTTAATTGTTGGCCGTCGTTTTGTCATTCCAGACCTTGAGCATGTCGGGCGAGGCTTCGGAACGGATGCCGTTGTCGCTCAGCACCGATTCTGTGGCAGCGAGCATCTCCTTGCGCGGCACCACCACCAGTTCCGCATCGCGCTGCTCGAAGCGGAAGGTGACCATCTCATCGGGCAAGTCGCGCAGCAGAGTTACCATATGCGCCAGGCTGCGTACGGGAATGCCATTGACCGAGTACACGACCGAAAAGAAACGGTTGCCGTAGCCATTCATCAGCTTGTGTGGGAAGAATGGCGCGGCGACCACCACCAGTTCCTCGCGCTTGGCGTCCGGCGTATCGCCGCGCCGCGTGACGAGCGGATTGCCGGCAAAGCTCATGCCCACAAGCATCGCTGCATTGGTGTTGGGGCCGGCCATGAATTCGGTCGTCACTGTTGAAAACACCATCGGGCCGAAGATGAAATACGATGGGTAGGCGCCTTCCAGGCTGTGCACCAGCATCGGGTGCGAGGACGACACGGGCACGCTGAGATTCATCGACGCACCATTGCGTACGATAGTCAGGGGCAACATGCCGTTTTTCGCCAACTGCTGAACCCGGTACTGGAAGCGTACGCGGCTGTTGGCAGTCAGCTTGACCATGCCCTGGTTGTCGATCGGGTAATCACCAATTTTGGTAATGACATCAAATTCCTTGAGCGGATATTGCGCGTCCTTGCTGGCCGGCGTCATCACGATGGCGCCTTCCACACCTTTGCCCAGTTTCAGCATGCTGCGCAGGGCCGGATTTTCCATCGTCTGCGTCACGTCGAACAGGGCCGGCTTGCCCTTGGGTGCACCACTGGCCTGGTCGCGCAGGAACAGCTCGATCTCTTCGTTGGGAATAATGTACCCCATGTTCTGCGCATTGGTGACAGTGGCAAAGGCCAGGCCGATCATCTTGTCGCCGGCAATCACGGCGCCGCCGCTGTTGCCCGGGTTGATGGCCGCATCGATCTGGATGCGCAGGCCCGACACGGGGTAATGGTAATGCACGAATTCGATGCGCGAGACGATGCCCTTGGTGATCGACAGGGAAGTGCCGCCGAGCGGATAACCATAGGCCAGCACAGCGTCGCGCACATCGGGCAGGACATTGGCGCGTGGCATGGGTTTGTGGGTATCGAAGAAACTGTCGTCGTCAACCTTCAGCAAGGCCAGGTCCATGCCTTCGGAAATGGCCAGCACGGTGGCGGACAATTTGTCGCCGGAACCATTGGCCTGGATCTGAACCTGGCTGGCGTAACCGACCATATGCGCGTTGGTGAGGATGCGGTGGCCCTCGATTACCACGCCGGAACCCGACACCTCCTGCGGCGCCGCCTTGCTCCATGGCTTGTAAGGATCAGGCCGGCGCAGGGTGGCAAAGACCTTGACGACGGCGTTTTCCAGCGCCGTGGCATTCGCCACAGAAGCGGTCTCGGCGGCCATCGAGCGCGCCGTCATCAATGGTGAAAAAGAAAGGGCCAGCGCCAGCAAGGCGTGGCCCATCAGGGACTGGAAAAGTCGAGTTTTCATGGTCACTCAAACAAGAGATGGTGGGAAATAAAGTATATATTGCGCAACATGCGCAAAAATTACAGTTTGTCCATCATCCAGGCCGGGCGCCTGAAACCTGTTATGGCAGCGGCGCCACGCCCAAGGTCGGCACGGCCGTCTGCGCGCCGTTCATCACCATGGCCAGAAAGGTATAGTAGCCATTGATGCCCATCAAATCGACCACGCCGTGCTCGCCGAACAGCGCCAGCGCGCGCGCATAGGTGGCATCGCTGACGCGCTTGTGTTGTTGCAACTCAATGCAGAAATCATGCACGGCCCGCTCGTCGTCAAGCAGGTTTTCCGGCGTGCGCCGCGCGGCTATCGCATCGATGGCCGCCAGCGCAATGCCGTTTTGCGCCGCCAGCGGTACGTGGATCGCCCACTCGACCTGCTGGTCCCACTGGCGCGCTGTGACCAGGATGGCCAGTTCGGACAGGCGCGTGCCGATGGCGCTGCGGTAGCGCAGGTATTCACCCATGCGCTGCGCCGTTTCCATCAGTTCCGGGCTACGGATCAGCGGCACGAAGGGGCCGTACAGCGCCCCGCGCGGACCGTCGATAATCGCTTGCGCGGCGGCGCGCTGCCGCGCGTCGAGCTGATCGACAGGCAGCGGCGGCAGACGGTCTGCATCAACACCTGGCATCAGGCAGTCCAGGCGAGCACATCCTGCTGCTGCTCGCCCAGGCCGGCGATGCCCAGGCGCATGGTATCGCCTTTTTTCAGGAAACGCTGCGGCTTGCGGCCCTGGCCCACGCCAGGCGGCGTGCCGGTGGCGATCACGTCGCCCGGTTCCAGAGTCATGAATTGCGAGAGGTAGCTGACGATTTTCGCGACTGAAAAAATCATGGTTTTCGTGTTGCCGGTTTGCATGCGCTTGCCGTTCACTTCCAGATACAGGTCCAGGTCCTGCTCGTCGATCACTTCGTCGCGCGTGACCAGCCATGGGCCGACCGGGCCAAACGTGTCGCAACCCTTGCCCTTGTCCCAGGTGCCGCCCCGTTCCAGCTGGTAGGAGCGCTCGGAGATATCGTTGACGACACAATAGCCGGCCACGTGCTTGAGCGCGTCTTCTTCGCTGACGTATTGCGCGCGCGTGCCGATGATCACGCCCAGTTCCACTTCCCAGTCGGTTTTTTTCGACCCCTTGGGCAACACCACATTGTCGTCGGGGCCGTTCAGGCAGGTAATTGCTTTCATGAAGACGATCGGTTCGGCCGGAATCGGCATGCCCGACTCGGCCGCGTGGTCGGCGTAGTTCAGGCCGATGCCGATCAACTTGCCGACCTTGGCCACCGGCACGCCGAAGCGCGGATTGCCGCGCACCAGGGGCAGCGTTTTTTGGTCCAGCCTGGCCAGCTTGCGCAGCGCCTTGTCGGACAGTTGCGCGCCATCGATATCGGCAACCACGCCGGACAGGTCGCGCAGTTTGCCTTCTTCATCGATCAGGCCCGGTTTTTCCTTGCCGGGACGACCATAACGAACGAGTTTCATATTCTTCCTTGGAGTTGATCATTGCCGCTGTGCAAGCCATCATTTTACCGGATGGCCCGACAGCTGCAACAGCGCCAGCAAACCGTCCGCATCGCGGCCGGAGACAAAGCACTGCAGCCGATACGCAACCGACCTGATGCTGATGCGTGTGCCTCGTCAGCCGATTCGCATCGGCTTGCTCAGGAATCTTGAGCCCGCTTCCACAAAGCGCCAGGGCACGTCCATGGCCTTTGAAATGCCGATGCGGGGGCCGGCCAGCACCGCCACTTCCTCTTCCCTGGCCAGCAGCACGAACGGTGGCGCGTCGAGCGGCAAGCCGTTGTGCGCATGCGTGACAGCAAGCGCCTGGCACACCTTGCCCGGCCCGGAGCACAGCAGCCGTTCATCCTCGACCCCGCGCCGCACGCGCATCACGTCCAACCCGAACAGCGGTTCAATGGCGCGTATCAATACGCCCGCGCCATGCTCCACTTCCCGGCACACGAAATTAAGGCACCAGTGGATGCCGTAGGAACGGTAGACATAAGCGTGCGCGGGCGGGCCGAACATCGACGCATTGCGCGGCGTCTGGCCACCAAACGTATGCGAGGCCGGGTCCAGGCGGTCATATGCTTCGGTCTCCACGATGCGCCCGCCGACGCCATCGACCAGCACCGTCACGCCGATCAACTGGCGCGCCACCACGCTGGAATCCTGGCTGAAATCGATCTCTGCGAGAATACTCTTCATGCCGCAATTGTAGCCTGCAGCACACGGCGCACGTTTCTTAACCACATATAAAACTTGCAGATAACACCATCAAAATACGGCTTTGCAAGGCCTTGAAATGCGCAACAAAAGACTGCCTGCTGAAAGAATTGCCGATTTTTGCCCTAAATAAGAACAGTTCTGAACTATTGATTCTGATAAACAGCGATAATCGTCGACGACGGAGCAACCAGCGATAGTGATGACATGACAAGAGCAGCATTGAAAGTGGCAGCGCCGATCAAGGCTGCAGCGGTGGCAGACAGTGACCCGGTCGAGGCGCTGATGAAATCCATCCGCATTCCACCACGCCCCAGCCTGCTGGTCGACCTGCAGCGCGAACTGGCCGAGCCCGATCCTTCGCCACGCAGGATCGCGCGCATTATCGGCGACGATGTCGGCATGTCGGGCGCCCTGTTAAAGCTGGCCAACTCGCCATTCTATGGCGCGGCGCGCAAGGCCAAGTCGGTCGAGCAAGGCATCAACTTTCTTGGCATCAACCAGTGCAGCGCCCTGATGACGGGTTTGCTGGCGCGCCAGGCGCTGGAAGCCGAAGGCGTGGAACTGAATCATTTCTGGGACGTCTCGGCCAAGCGCGCGCGCGCCGTAGTATTTACTTCGCGCAAGCTGCGCGTCGCCCCGCCCGATATCGCCCACACCTTCGGCCTGTTCTGCGATATCGGCGTGCCGCTGCTGATGAACCGCTTTCCCGATTATGTGGATACCTACGCGGCCGCCGCCAACGATGCACACAACAAATTTACGGCAATCGAAGATGCGCGCCACCAGACCAACCACGCGGCCATCGGCTGCCTGCTGGCACGCAACTGGGGCCTGTCGTCGGACGTGTCCTGGGCCATCCTGCACCACCACGACTACAGCGTACTGGGTGATCCGTCCACCGATGACGCCATCCGCTCGCTGATCGCGCTGTCGCTGCTGGCCGAAAAAGGCATACAGCGCTACCATGGCAACAGCAACTCGCTGGAGTGGGACAAGGGCGGCGAACTGGCCTGCCAGCACCTGGGCCTGTCGCCCGAGGAAACGGCCGACCTGCTCGACGAATTGCACGAAATGTTCGACACTGATCACTAAGCGACTGCGACCTGTATCATCGCGATGGGCGCCAGGCTGATGCCTCAGGCGCCCTTTTCCATTTTCTTTTGACTATTCATACCAACACCATGCCTAAAAACAAGCGTCCTGCCCCCCGCAAATCGTCCAACTCGCCCGAAGACAAGGATGAAGCCGTCGCGCGCATGCTGAGCACGATGGCGCTGAACCTGGCGGAACAGGAAGACAGCGAGTCGCAAGGCACGGTGCTGGCCGAGCAGGCCGTCGAGTTCGGCCGCATGATACGCAAGAGCCTGAACCAGAAGAAAGACGAAGTGCTGTACGACGCCATCGAGCGCGCCAGGTACGAGGACATCGGCGCCTGGCAGTATCTGCGCAGCCAGATCGAAGAAGCCTCGTCGGTGGTGGTGATACGCCGCGAGAACGCACCGGCGATGGAAATCAACGCCTTCGTGGTGCCGCTGCTGGTGCAAAGCAAGGGCGGCCTGAAGGAAGCGGACGGTTTCCAGGACCAGCAAGCGTTCGAAGCACTGGTAAAAAGCTTCCAGGAGTCGGAACTGGAAAGCGCCAAAGCCAAGGTGGTGCTGATGAGCCACGCCTACGACCTCGACGAAATCGACAACATCACCTACAGCCACCTGCATGAAATGGTACGCGACGCCTATACCTCGATGACGGACAAGAAAATCGTTATCGCCGCCGGCCTCGAGCGCAGCATCGCCGGCTGGAGCGCCACCGAGTTCGGCAGCGACGAGACGGCCGTCGAACTGCGCTTCCTGCTAGGCTTTGCACTCAAGCGCGCCGACGACCCTTTCTATGTGGAACCGAAGGACGAAGCGGCGCTGGACGCCTGGTTCGACGCGCGCATGGAGCGCTACCAGCAATGGACGGCCAAGGTTGCCCCGCTGGTACAACGCTGCCTGGCGCCGGCCGGCAGCGCGCTGGAAGTCAGTTTCCTGTACCAGGATCTGTTTCACGGCGGCAAGGAACAAGGCATGGCGGAATACGCGATGCTGCAGATGATGTCGGGCATCAACCATGCGCTGGCGACAAACAATCTCGACGCCAGCGATGTGTCGGCAGTGGTCGGCCCGGCCGACGAACATGGCGAACTGCTGTTGCGCGTGAACATTTACGCCGCCAGCGGCGAAGTCTTGCACAGCGCTGACAAACCCCTGGACCTGGCGGCCGACCTGCAGGACGAAGTCAACGATGTGTGCGATGCGCTGGCGATTGTCGGCGTCAGCAATTTGTCGGTGGCGTTGAGGTTCGATGGCCAGGGGCAACCGGTGGAAGTGCAGGCTTACTCCCCAGCATAAGACGCCTTTATCGGCGGCGATGGCGTGCGTCAGCTTCTGAACGACTCTGGCCGCCGCGCCAGCAGCTGAGACAGCCGCTGCAGCCCCGCTCGCAGGCGTGCACGGTCCTTGATGCTGCCCAAGGAGATACGGATGGCATGCTCGGCTACGCTGCCGGTGGCGAATGCCTCGGCCGGCGTGACGGCGATGCCCTCGGTGCCGGCCGCATGCGCCAGCTGTGTGGAGTTCCAATATGCCGGCAACGCCAGCCATACATGCAGGCCGTCTCCCGCGCCGCTGTAGCGCCCCGCCAGGATATCGCGCGCCATCCGGTGGCGCAGGCGCGCCTCGCTGCGTATGCCTGCCATCAAGCTGTCAGCCGAACCGTCGAGTATCCACTGCGTGGCCAGTGCGGCTGTCAGCGGCGCTGCCATCAGCGCAAAGGATCTGAGCGCAACGAGGAAACGTTCGCGCTCAAGCGGGTCGCGCAGCAGCACGAAGGCGACACGCAAGCCGGGTGTCAGGCATTTCGACAGGGTCGAGATGTAGACCACCTGTTGCGGGGCAAACGTGGCAATCGGCGGGGGCGCGGCATCGGCAAGCAGCCAGTAGGGATCGTCCTCGAGGATGCGTACCTTGCAGCGCTGCGCGATGCTGGCGAGCTCCTTGCGGCGGCGTTCCGGCATAGTGATGGTGGTCGGGTTCTGCAAGGTGGGATTGAGGTAGACCAGAGCGGGCCTGTGCTGGCGGCAGGCCTCTTCCAGGCTCTCGGGCACCATGCCGTGCTGGTCCGCTTCCACCGCCACCACACGCCGGCCGAACTGGCTCGCTGCGGCCAGCAAGCCGGGATAACTGCTGGGCTCTGCCAGGATCACATCGCCGGGCTTGGTGAACGTCAGGATCAGGGCGGCGATCGCCGCCTGCGCGCCGGGACAGACGACGATGTGCCCGGCATCCATGGGGCCAAACATCGGCGCCAGCCACCTGGTGCCAGCCTTGCGGTCGTAGTCGCTGCCCCCGCCCAGGTGGTAAGTCATCAGCAACTCGCTATCTGCCCTCATCAGCACTTGAGCCAGACCTTGCTTCAACAGGTCGTCGAAGTCCACGCCATCGGGCGGTGGCGGGGTATTCATCGACAGGTCGAGGATGGCGTTCAATTCGACTTTCGGCGCCGCCACATACGTGCCCCGCGCGCCGCGGCCTTCCAGCAAATTGCGGCGCCTGGCTTCGTCGTAGGCGCGCGTGATCGTCGTCAGGTCGACGTCCAGCTGTGCCGCCAGCTGGCGCTGCGGTGGCAGGCGCTCACCCGGGGTCAATGTTCCGTCTGCCACCGCTGCCTGCAGGGCATCGGCAATCTGCAAAAACCGTGGCCCTTTGTTGCGCTCCAGTCGCGGCAACCAGCGTGTCAAAAGCGCATCTTGTATGGTTTTCAACTGGGACATTCTGTCTCAATGTATGGAAATTGTTTTAAAGTAGTATGCTTCAGAGCGTGCAGCAGCGCCACGCTTGCGTGGCAGCCGCTGACGTTTCCCCACTCTCGGCATGGATTGTCAAGTAATCACCTGGAAATACTCAAAATCATGGAATGGATCCCTATCGTCCTTGTTACCTTCAAGGCTCTCGTGCTCGGCACGGGCATGTTCTACGCCATCAAGTGGCATTACGACCAAGGCAAGAAGGACCAGGACAAGGCGAAGCAGAATCGCGCCGTGCTGCGTGCCAGCGGCAAGGCGGTTGCCATCTTCGTATTATTGCTTGTTGGCCTGGGGCTCGTCACCTTCTTCATAGTCAGCAGGCTCGGCATGGAACTGAGCTATTGATTTTCATGATGGCACAGAGAAGGCGCCCTCAGGCATGCCGCTCTGCTCCTCCAGCCTGAACAGCCTCACCAGCTCCGACAACTGCCGCGCCTGCTCCTGCATCGCCTGCGCGGCAGCAGCCGCCTGCTCGACCAGCGCCGCATTTTGCTGGGTCACGTCGTCCATGCTGATGATCGCCTGATTCACTTGCGCGATCCCCGTGTTCTGCTCCTGCGTGGCACTGCTGATGTCGTGCATATAAGCGCTCACTTTCGCGATACCCTCGACTACATGGCGCATGGCGTCGCCGGCCTCGCCGGCCAGCGCCCCGCCTTGCGCTACCTGCGCGCTGGAGACGCCGATCAGGTCCTTGATTTCCTTTGCGGCCGCACCGGACCTTTGCGCCAGGTTGCGCACTTCGCCGGCCACCACGGCAAAGCCGCGTCCCTGTTCGCCGGCACGTGCCGCTTCTACCGCCGCGTTCAGGGCCAATATATTGGTCTGGAAGGCGATCGCGTCGATCACGCCCGTGATGTCGGCGATCCTGTTGGAAGACTGGCCGATGGCGCCCATGGTCTCGACCATGCGTGCCACCACCGCGCCACCCTGCTGCGCCAGGTGCGATGCATCGGCCGCCAGGCTGCTGGCCTGGCGCGCGTTGCCGGCGTTCTGGCCGACGGTGCCGGTCAGCTCCTCCATCGAAGCGGCTGTCTGTTCCAGGGCGCTGGCCTGCGCTTCGGTGCGCGCCGACAGATCGAGATTACCCTGGGCGATTTCCTGCGAAGCGGCGGCAATCGCCGC
Source organism: Janthinobacterium longum (assembly GCF_051380735.1). Classification (NCBI taxonomy): domain Bacteria; kingdom Pseudomonadati; phylum Pseudomonadota; class Betaproteobacteria; order Burkholderiales; family Oxalobacteraceae; genus Janthinobacterium; species Janthinobacterium longum. Next base: position 136,494 of record NZ_JBNYXQ010000004.1, on the reverse strand, counting down.
CGCATTGCCCTGCACCTGGCGCACGGTAGCGGCAAGGTCCTGCTGCATGCGCGCGATACTGTGCAGCAGGCTGCCATGGTCGCCAGCGCGCAAGGTGATGGATGCCGACAGGTCGCGCCCGGCGATGCGGCGCGTGACGTCGACGGCGTAGGCGGGCTCGCCGCCGAGCGCACCGAGCACGCGACGAATCACCTGCCAACCCAGCGCCGACATCAAGGCGAGGGTGGCAAGAAAAAACCACAGGAACTGCAGCGCCGCCTGCCAGAAGGCGCGCTCGATATCGTCGCCAAAAAAGCCGGTACCCAGCCACCAGCCCCAGGGCTTGAAAGCGATGACGCCATTGAGCTTGGCCACCAGCTGGCCGTCGCGTCGGCTTTTGACCGACACCAGCCCCACCTCATTTTTTGCCAGTGCCTCGACATAAGCTTGCGCGTCGGGCCGGCCATCCATGGTCTCGCCCTGGGCAATCACGCCGATATTCTTCGGATTCGGGTGCACCAGATTCAGGCCGTCGGGCAGGCGCGCCCAGTAATAACTCTTCCCTTCATTGTTGAGCTGGGTCAGCGCAGCCTTGGCGGCGGCCTGTGCCTGCTCGCGCGTCAGGCGTCCGTCGGTTTCCTGGGCGTGGTACCAGGCAAGCAGGTGTTCGCCCATCTTGAGCATATTGACGATCTGCGCTTCGCGGTCATGCATCATCGTCTGGTGCAGGGTGCGCAGGCTGTAGGCACCCAGCATGGCCATGGCCAGCAAGGCGGCGCCGACCAGCAGGGTCAATCGGTGTGAGACTTTCATGATGTTCCTTCAAAAAGGCGCAGCGCATCTGCCATGGACGTGACTGTCCCTGGCCGCGCGCGTGAGGCGGCCGATCAGGACTGGCTGGCAGAAAAGTGGCTAGCGCACGGGTTTGGCAGCGAGGTGCGGCATGAAGTATTCAGGCCGCAGTTTGCGGGTTATTTCCAGCACCGGCAGTACGTGATCGAGGTGGCTGCGCATGGCGGCGACGGCGTGTTTCGGGTCGCCCGAGGCCAGCGCTTCGATCACGTCGCTATGCTCCGACATGACGTCCACCATGCGCCCGGCCAGAGGCAGGGTTAGCTGGCGGTAGCGGTCCATCTGCGTTTTCGCCTGCAGTATCATCGGCCACACGCCCGGATAGCCGGACAGTTCGGCCAGCGCCGCATGGAAGCCTTCGTCGGTGCGGTGAAAGCCGCGGATATCGTTATTGGCGATGCATTCGGCTTGCGTGGCGAGGATGGCGCGCAGGCGGGCGATGCCTTCCGGCGTGGCCCGTTCGGTGGCTTTTTCGATGATCGCAGTTTCCAGCGCACAGCGCACCAGCATGGCTTCTTCGAGCGAGTCGAGCGGAATGCGCGCGACAAAGGTGCCGACCCTGGGCAGCACCTCGATCAGGCCTTCCTCGGCCAGCCTCTGCACCGCTTCATGCACCGGCGTGCGGCTGGTGCCCAGCTCTTCGGCCAGTTCCTTTTCGACGATGCGGGTGCCGGGCAGCATGGTCATCTCGACGATGCGCTGGCGCAGCAAGCCATACACGCGGCGCGCGGCGCTGATGCCCGTTTCGCCATCGGCGGGAGGAAGGGAGGACGAAAAATTCATAGGCTGGGCCAGGTTAAACGAATCAACGACAGGGCAAGCGATCATACCCTGTCCACTCTTGTTACGACGGCATCAGCGCGCGCGCGATAATTGCGCCCCGATGGCCGATCACGCAGCCGGCCAGGCGATGGCCTGCCCGTGCGGCGTCCACCGGAGACTTGCCCGCCAGGCGCGCCGCGAAATAGGCCGCGCCGAACGAGTCGCCGGCGGCCGTGGTGTCGATCACCCTGGCTACCGGTGGCGCCGCCACCTCCTGGACTTCGCCATCGCGCCAGACGACGCAGGGCTGGCCGCCGCGCTTGAGCACGATCTCGGCCACGCCCAGCGCGCTGGTGCGCGCGATCACCTGGTCGATGGAAGCTGGGCCATGCAGCGCCTCTTCGTCATCGAGCGTCAGCAGGGCCATCGAGCACAGCTGCAGCACGCGATGATAAACCGCCACGGCCACTTGCGCCTCCCCCCAAAGGCGGGGTCGGTAGTTATTGTCGAACACGATCTGGCCGCCGTTGGCTTTGCACTGCGCCAGGGTCGCCAGCAGCAACTCGCGGTCGGCTGGCGACAAAATAGCCAGGCTGATGCCGGACAAGTACACATACGGCGCTTTTGCCAGCTGTGCCAGGATGGCTGGCGCTTGCGGGCCGCGCAGCCAGTGGCGCGCCGCCGAATCGCTGCGCCAGTAGTGAAAGCGCCGCTCGCCGTCCGCATCGGTCTCGATCAGATACATGCCGGGCAGCTTGTCGGCCAGGCGCTGCACGCTACTGGTATCGATGCCTTCGGCTTGCCAGCTTGCCGCCATGTCGTCGGACAAGCCGTCGCTACCGAGCGCCGTCACATAGGCGATGCGGTGGCAGCTGGCGTCAACCAGGCGCGCCAGGTACACGGCCGCGTTGAGGGTATCGCCGCCGAAGCGGTAATCCATCGCCTGCACCGTGGCCTCAGTTTGCGCGCGCTGCAATTCGATCATGCATTCGCCGATCACAAAGACAGTTTCGGCCGGTTTGTTCGTCTCCATCTCACTCCTATCCATCATGAATGCCAGCGTGACACCGCGCCGGCATCCGTGAAGATGGCCGGCGCGGCATGGTGCTCAAGGCTTACCAATAACGCTTACTTCTTGTCCCAGGTCGAACCGAACAGGTTGGACTGGCCGATCGCCGGGAAGTCGACGAAGGCGCGGCTGCAATCGACCACCTTGTCGACATCGACCGCTTGCGTGGCCGTACCATTGACCGTCACGCGCTCGGCAGCGTTGGCGAAAATCGGCAGGTTGGTGCCCTTGATCGTCAGGTTAGCATCGGACGAGGTCATGGTCGTGCCATTCGGCGAGTCCGTGACCACGTTGTTCAGGTTCATCACCAGCGGGAATTGCGGGTTATTGAAGCCACCCGTATTTGCCTGGAAGCCTTGCAGCTTGATGGCAGTGTTACCCAGGATGCGCACATTGTCCAGCGAGATATCGTGGAAGTTGGGGTACAGCGGGCCGGCCGTGGGCAGCGCCTTGGTGCTGTAGTAGGTGGTAAACAACAGCGCGTTCAGGGCGTCACGGATGCAGATATTGCGATAGTTAATATTGCTCACTTCGCCGCCGCGCGCATAGTCCGACTTGATGCGCAGCGCTTCTTCCGAGTGGGTGAACGAGTTGTCATACACTTCGACGTTGGTCACGCCCGCATTCGTTTCGCTGCCCACCGAAATGCCATGGCCCCAGTAGATGTGATTGTGGGCGATGATCATGCCGTGCTTGCGGTCCGAACGCACGTCGCGCTTGCCGTCGATGGCAAACAGGCCGGAACCGGCTGGCGAAGGATTGGCGCTGCCTTTCAGGGCCACGTCATCGTCGCCGGTGCTGACAAAATTGTAGGCAAACACGAAGTTCTTCAGGTAGCCGTCGAACGACATCGCGCCGCTGGAGGTGGTGACAGAACCGGTGCTCAGCTTGCCAGAAATCGCCTTGCCGGCCGCACCCGGATCGAATGCGTCGGTATTCTTGACGTTGTCCGCGTTGTAGGTTTCGCCGTTGTACAGCGGGTTGCCGTTACCGGCCGGATTGGCAAACGCCGCCAGGGTCGGGGTCTGCACTTTCACGCCCCATACGGTCAGGCCATCGACACCGCTAGGCACGACGTGGAAGTTGGCGCTGTTATTGAGCGAGATGCGGTACAGCGTCAGGTTTTTCGCGTAGTTGAACACCATCATGCGGAAGTTCGACTGCGAGCCCGTGCCGGTTACGCCGTTCTGTACCATATTGCCCAGGAAGGCAAGGTCCCACCAGCTCATGTTGCGGGCCGACGATTTCGAGTCGACCGTGGTGCCGCCGTTATCGCACGACACGCCATCAGCGGCCTGCTTGCCAGCGGCATACGCCGTGTAGGTGTTCGAGCAGGTCATGTCGACCTTCATCAACGGATAAAGCTTGTTGGTGGTGACGATTTCGGCATAGGCGCGGCTGTCGATGGAACCATCGCCCATGACGGCCGAGTTGACCATATTGGTGCCGTTGATCAGTGCGCTGCAATTGCCCGAGCTGCCGGCCTTGGTCGAACTGACGGCCGTATTGCCGCAGTATGGACCGGCCGGGTTCGGCGAATAGGTGGTCACGTCGCGCGAGGCGTACAGGGTCACGCCCTTGTCGATCCACAGGGTCACGCCGGACGGCAGGGTCAACGGGCCGCTGATAAAGCCATCGCCCACGCCGGATTTGTTCACTACCAGGCGCACTGCGAACTTGGTGCCGCGGTATTCGGGCTTGGCCAGTTCTTCGCCCGAAACACCGGCGATATTGACGTTCTTGACGTTGGCGGCTTTTTGCGCGGCAGTGGCGGCAGCATCGGCGGCAGCGATCTTGGCGCCCACTTCGGCGTCGACGGCTGCGCCGCAGGCGTCGAGCGCGGCCTGGATGCGGGCCTGGTCAGGGTTGGCGGTGGCGGTAGTGACGGCCACGCCGACACCGGGTTTCGACGGGTCGGCTTCCGGCGGCAGCGAGCCATCCGGACGGCGCACCAGGTTGCTCGACGCTTCCAGGGTGGCGCATACCTGCGTGTCTTTTGGCAGGGTCGGTTCGGCCGGCAGGTCCGGATCGAAGGACGTGGTGCCGACCTGGAATACGCTGCCCGGGGTGTAGCTGGTGGCGGTCTCGCCCTTGGTGTCGCCACCGCCGCCGCAAGCGGCCAGCAGGATGGCCAGCGGCAGGGCAACGCATGCCTGCGTCCAGCCTGGATTACCTTGTTTGATACTTGATTTCATGGTGTGCATCTCCTGATATTCCGGCTCGCGCCGGATTTTTATAATTTAGAAACGTGCGATCAAGCCGATGCCGAAGGCGCGGGGCGAATTGCCTGGCGCCAGGAAAGCGTCGTCGGTACCGGCCTTGTTGCTGTGCAGCGGCGACTGGCCCAGGTTGACGTTCTGCTGCGACTTGTTGTTGATGCGAGTGAAGTACACATACGGCATGAACTGTTCGTCGATCTTGTAGGTCGCGCCCAGCGACACCTGGGTGGCGCCGAAGTCGTCGGCACGGCCGAAGGTGGTGTTGTCGAGCTTGCCCAGCTTGCCGGCGGCCAGCATGACGTTCACGTCATAGCCCACGTCCTGGCTCACGGACGCCATCACCGAGCGCTGCTTCATGCTGCCCGTTTGCAGGGCCGTGTAGATATTGCCGGGGGTCGGCAGCGACTGCAGCGCGTAGCCATAGCTGCCCGACTCGAAACCCAGGCCAACCGAGGTTTTGGTCGGGAATTTGTAGGTTGCCAGCACCTTGTAGAACGAGGTGTTGACGCCGCTGACCGAGGTATTGCGGAAGCCGAAGCCTTTCGACAGGTTTTCCACGTCCACGCCGGTGTTCTGCTGGCGGTCGTAGCCGGCGCCGATCGAGAACGCGCCGACGGTGTACTTGGCGGCCAGCGAGTAGCGCGCGCGGTCGTCGCCGGTGTCGCGCACTTCGTCGAAACCGTAGGAAGCGCCAGCCTGGAAGCCGTTCCATTCCGGCGACAGGTAGTGGGCCGAGTTCTTGTAGCGCGCTTCGCCGCGACCGAACAGGCTGTCGGCATTGCCGCTCAGCTGGGCCGAGGTGTTGTTCCACACGTCCAGGCCCTGCACCGACAGGCCCAGGTTGCCGCCCAGGGCGCCGCCCGAGCCCACCAGGCTGCGGTAAACCGAGTCGTTGTTACCGATAATGAAGCGGCCGAAGCGCTTGCTCTCGATACCGACAAAGGTGTTGCGCGACTCGATGGTCGACGATTTGCCCTGGCCGTTGATGCCGCCTTCATCGAAGTTGTTCAGGCTGCCCTCGATCTGCCACAGACCGCGCACGTCGCCCTTGATGCCGATCGAACCGGCAAAGCCGATGCGCGAATTGCCGTCCGAAACGCGGCCACGGCTGCCGTACGGGGTCGGGCCGCCTTCGGCTTTCACCGATTCGATCTCGCCGTTCAGGAAGCCGTAGATGCGTGTTTCCACCTTGCGGCCTTCCAGGAAGCCGTCGGCCAGCGCACTGCCGGACAGGGCCGCCAGCACGGCTGCCGCCAGGACGCGGCGGGTCAGTTTATTGTTCAGTTGTTGCATGTCTTTCTCCTCTGGTCGCGCCTTGGGGTAGCGCTTTATTAACTTCATTGAAAACAGTGATCCCTCCGCCTTGGGGCGGATGCGAGCAAGTCGAAGGGAGTGAAAGGCTGGTGTCAGCCGAATGCCGGTTTGCCCAGCGGGACCGATGGCGCGATTTTTTCGCGTATCAGTATGCACACCACGGCGGCAGCCACCAGGTCGAACACGGCCAGCAGCATGAACAGCGGGCTGTAGCCAACCAGGGTCACCAGCACGCCAAACAACAGGGTAAAGATGGTGGCGCCCAGGTAGCCGGACATGCCGGCAAGACCCGTGGCGGTGGCCACTTCGTTCTTGCCGAAGACGTCCGAGGTGATCGAATAGAGCGCGCCGGACAGCGTCTGGTGGGCAAAGCCGCCCACGCACAGCAGGGCAATCGCCGCATACGGGCTGGCCACCAGGCCGATGCAGGCCGGACCGATCATGCAGACAGCGCCGACGATCACCACCAGCTTGCGCGAGGTGAACAGCGACACTTTCCAGTATTTGTGGAACCACGGGCTCAAATACCCACCCAGTACGCAGCCGATATCGGCAGCGAGGAACGGCAGCCAGGCGAACATGGCGATTTCCTTGATGTTCATATGGCGCTCGGTAGCCATGTAGAGGGGAATCCAGGCGTTGAAGGTCTGCCAGGCTGGTTCGGACAAAAAGCGCGGAATCGCGATGGCCCAGAAATTACGGCTGCGCACGATCTGGTGCCAGCGCACCTTGTGAGCCGAATTTCTATTCCCTTCGACGCCGTTGGCATCGCTCTGCTCCTGGCCTTCGAGGATAAAGTCACGCTCCTTGTCGGACAGCATCTTCTGGTCGCGCGGGTGCTTGTAGAACGCCAGCCAGAGGCCAGTCCAGACGATGCCGATGGCACCGACGATAACAAACGACATCTGCCAGCTGCCATGCAAAATGGTCCACACCACCAGCGGCGGCGCGCACAGGGCGCCGATCGAAGAACCGATATTGAACCAGCCGATGGCGATCGAACGCTCCTTGGCGGGGAACCATTCGGTGGTCGCCTTCACACCGGCGGGGATGCCAGCCGCTTCGGTCAGGCCCAGCATGCCGCGAAACAGCGCCATGCTTTGCCAGCCGGTCGCCATGGCGGCGCAGGCGCAGGCCACCGACCAGGCCAGCGCAAACATCGCAAAACCGAGCTTGGTGCCGACCGCGTCGATCACATAGCCGGCGATCGGCTGCATCAGCGCGTAGCAAACCTGCCACGCCACCACGATATAGGAATACTGCTGGGTGGTGATATTGAGTTCGCTCATCATCGTTGGCGCCGCCACCGACAAGGTATTGCGCGCCAGGTAATTGACGATCAGGCCAGCCGTGACCAGGCCCACCATCCACCAGCGCATGCCGCGTACTTTGTTCATTTTGTCTCCCTCTAGCCATCCACGACGGCGCAGCTGCGCCGCCACTTTGCGGGCCGTTCAGCCTTCCTGGGGAAGTGCTTTCGGCCTCGATTTTTATTTTTACTGCGGTACTGCTGAATCCTTACAGGCCTGCAGGGCGCCGCGCATGCCATCGGCGCCGATGCGCGCCAGCGCGTTTGTGACCGCCTGCGCCAGGCCCGGCACCGCATTCATGTCGCGGCCCCATACTTTTTCGTTGGACAGCCAGCCCTGCACCAGTTGCGCCAGGCTTTGCTTGCCGCCGTCGACGTCAGCCCAGGAAGACTTGAACCAGCCCAGGGTGGCCGCATCGTCAGCCAACGCGATCACGTCGCCGCGATACAGGCGCATGGTGGCGGCCAGAGCCAGCACCAGCCGTTGCGGCAGGCGCTCGTGCAGGGCAACAAAGCGCAGCAGTTGCGGTGCGATGCGGGCAGCAAATTTGCTCCAGCTGTTCAGGGCAATCGAGGCCAGGCGATGCTGGATATACGGGTTGCGAAAACGCAGCAGCACATCGCGCGCGAATTGCTGCAACTCGTCCTGCGGCAGCGGCAAGGCGGGAATGATTTCTTCGTTCAGGGTGTCGGCCAGATAGCCGCCGACCTGCGCGTCGTTGACAGCCTCGCCCACGGTTTCCAGGCCTGCCAGCAGCGCCACCGGCACCAGCGCCGTATGGCCGCCGTTCAGGATGCCGACCTTGCGCTGCTTGTACGGCGTGATGTCGTCGACCAGCTCGATATTCAGGTTGGCACCGGCCAGTTTCAATTCGTCGGCCAGCCAGGCCGGGCCTTCGATCACGAACAGGTAGAAGTACTCGGCAGCTACCAGAAACTGGTCGGTGTAACCCAGGTCCGCCGCGATCGCGTCGGCTTCGCCTTCGGGAAAGCCGGTGACGATGCGGTCGACCAGGGTCGAGCAGAATACGCAGGCCGAATCGATCCAGGCGGCAAAGCCGGCGTCCAGCTGCCACAGGCGCGCGAAGTGCAGCACGGCCGCTTTCAGAGCCGGGCCGTTCTGTTCAATCAGTTCGCACGGCAGCAGCACCACGCCCTTCTCAAGACTGGCGTTGAAATACGTGTAGCGGTCAAACAGCAGGCACGCCAGCTTGGCAGGAAACGTCGAGGGCGGTGCATCGTCGAAGGCGTCGGTGTCGTTGGTGGCAATGCCGGCCTCGGTGGTGTTCGAGACGATAAAGCGCAGCTCGGGCAATTGCGCCAGCGCCAGATAGTCGCCATACATGGTGGCCGGATTGATCTCGCGCTCTACGCATTCGATGGTGCGGTACTCGCTGACGGGCGTGCCGTTTTCATCGAGGCCGCGCACCACGGTGGTAAACAGGCCGTCCTGCACGTCAAGCAGGGGCGAGCCGCTGCCGCCGCGCGGGCGCACCACCACCACGCCGGCATTGAGGCCACTGCGTTCATTCAACAGGTCGATCTGCCAGTCGAAAAAGCCGCGCATGAAGTTGCCCTGGCCGAACTGGAGGAATTTGATCGGCAGCGCATAGGGCGCGCTGCGTTTCAACGCTGGTACTGGTGCTTGCATGAGAGTGTGGCTCACAGTGAAATGTCGCGTTTCCAGAAAATGAAGTCGTACTGCTGCAGGCGATCGGCCTTGGCCGTGTACTGGCCGCCGGCGGTGGCCACTACCATGTCGAACAGGCCATTGGCCACGTCAAGCAGCGGCGTGCCGTCGATTACGGGGCCGCAGTCATAGTCGATCAGGTCCGACAGTTTTCTGGCGACGCGGGTATTGCTGGATATTTTCAGCACTGGCACGATCGGGTTGCCGGTCGGCGTGCCGAGACCGGTGGAAAACAGCACCACGTTGGCGCCGGAGGCAACGATGCCGGTCACCGATTCGACGTCGCCGCCCGGTGTGCACAGCAGCGACAAGCCGGCTTTCGGGCTTTGTTCGCCGTAGTCGAGCACCGAGACGATGGGCGAGGTGCCGCCCTTCTTGGCAGCACCGGCCGATTTCATGGCGTCGGTAATCAGGCCGTCGCGGATATTGCCGGGGCTGGGGTTGTCGGCGAAGTGCGTACCCACCGCTTCGGCGCGCGCTTCGAAGTCGCGCATCAGGCCCAGGAAGCGGCGCTTGTCGTCGTCGTTTTCACAGCGCTCGATCAGGTTTGCTTCCACCCCGCACAGCTCGGGGAATTCGGCCAGGATGGACGAGCCGCCGACGGCCACCACCATGTCCGACACCAGACCCATGGCCGGGTTGGCGGAAATGCCGGAAAAACCGTCCGAACCGCCGCACTTGACGCCGATTTTCAGGTGCGACAGCGGCACCGGCTGGCGCACGACCTTGTTCGCTTCTTTCAGCTGCGCCAGGGTGTCGGTCAGCACGGCCTTCATCATCGCGTCCTCGCTGTCCCACTGCTGCTGTTCGTAGATCAGGCAGGGCTTGTCGAAGTTGGGATTCTGTTTGGCCAGCGCGTCCTTGAACATGGCGATCTGCGCGTTCTGGCAACCGAGGCTGAAAACGGTAATGCCGGCCACATTCGGATGATCGGCGTAGGCCGATAAAATCCGGCACAGCGAGCGGGCATCGGCGCGTGTGCCGCCGCAGCCGCCGTTGTGCGTAATGATGCGCACGCCATCGAGGTTCGGGAACGGGCGCACCACCGGTTTCGGCGCTTCCATGTCTTCGCCCAGCAGTGACAAGGTGAACGACGCCAGGTCGTTGCGGGTGTAGCCGAGCGGTGCTTCGAGCGCATTGCGCAGGTGCTCGACATTGCGGTTTTCGCAAAACACCAGCGGGAACACCAGCCAGTAATTGGCCGTGCCCACGCGGCCATCGGCGCGCACAACGCCAGGGAAAGTGGCGCCGTCCAGGCGAGCCACATCGGGCGGCGTCCAGCTGTAGGGCGCTTGCGGTTCCAGTTCCACTTCGGCTGCGTAATGGTGCAGATTTTCAGTTGTGACGGCTTCGCCGCGGCGGATATCGACCGTGGCCTTGCCGACCGGTACGCCGTACAGGCGCATTATCTCGCCGGCCGCAAACGCGCGGCGGGCCAGCTTGTGCTTGGTCTTGACGGCGCTGCTGATCAGGATGGATTCACCCTCCCAGTTGACGACTTCGCCGGCGGCCAGGTCGGACAGGGCGACCAGCATGTCGTCGTCGGGGTGAATACACAGTACTTTTTGCATGACTATTCCTGGCGGCGGCTGAGGGATTACAACTGGAAGTATTTGCGTGCGTTGTCGTAACAGATGCCGCGCACGATGGTGGCCAACGCCTCGAAGTCGTTCGGGTATTCGCCACCGTGCACCCATTCACCAATCTGGCGGCATACCAGGCGGCGGAAATAGTCGTGGCGCGGATAGGACGCAAAGCTGCGCGAGTCGGTCACCATGCCGACAAACACACCCAGTACGCTGTGGTTGCCGAAGCCGACCAGTTGCTGCAGATTGCCTTCCTTGTGGTCGTTGAACCACCAGGCCGGACCGAACTGCAGCTTGCCGGCGACGCTGCCGTCCTGGAAGTTGCCAACCATGGTCGACAGCACTTCATTCATGTTCGGGTTCAGGCAGAACAGCATGGTTTTCGGCAGGCGGTCGTCCAGGTCCAGCGCGTTCAGCAGGGATGCCAGGCCGGCGCTGGTGCTCATGTCCGAGATCGAGTCGTAGCCGGTGTCCGGCCCCAGCCTGGAGCGCATACGGTCGTTGTTGTTGCGCTGGGCGCCGATATGCAGGCACATGGTCCAGCCATAGTTGGCGTACACGCGGCCGATTGCCTCCAGCAAACCGCGCAGGTAGAGGCCATTTTCTTCATCCGTCAACAGGCTGCCTTGCAGGCGCTTCGCGAACAGCGCTTCGAGTTCTTCGATGGTTGCGCCGACCACCGGCAAGGTGACGTCGACGGCGTGATCCGAGATGCGCGCACCACGCGAGTGGAAGAACTCCACGCGCACGGCCAGCGCGGCGATCAGCGACGCAAACGAGGTCACCGGCACTTGCGCCACGTCGCCCAGGCGTTTCAGGTAGTCGATAAAGCGCGGCTGGTTGATGCGCATCGCCTTGTCGGGACGGTAGGCCGGCAGCACGCGTGTTTTCAGTGCCGAGCTGGCGATTTCCGCGTGCTGCAGCAGGTCGTCGGCCGGGTCGTCGGTGGTGCAGGCGATTTCCACGCCGGCCTGTTCCAGCAGCGACCAGGTGTCCATGGCGGCCAGCTTGGCGTTGGCCTGCTCCCAGATGGCGTCGGCATTCGCTTCATTGATCAAGAGGTCGATATTGAAGATGCGGCGCAGTTCCAGATGGCTCCAGTGGTGGATCGGGTTGCCGATCGCCAGCGGCAGCACCTTGCAAAACGCGCGGAATTTTTCCTGGTCCGAGCGCTCGCCGGTAATGAATTCCTCTGCCACGCCCGCCGTGCGCATCAAACGCCATTTGTAATGGTCACCCGACAACCACAGCTCGGCGATATTGCGGAAGGTCTTGCGCGCGGCGATTTCGCCTTGTTGCAGGTGCGAGTGGTAATCGATGATCGGCAGGTCGGCCGCCACCTCGTGATACAGCTTGCGGGCCGTCTCGGTGGTGAGTAGAAAATCCTGATTCATGAACTCGGTCATCGTAACCATCTCCTTGCTTGCGTGTTTTGTGGTGGCACCAACTTGGCGCACTCTGATATATCAGAATATTAAATGTAATATATCAGCAGAAGCAAGCGCAAAAGTGAAGTGGAAGAAAAAAAGTGGGGGCGGAAACAACAGGCGTGAGGAAAACGATGCGGTGCAACGATCCGTGGGAGTGTGCCGGGTAAACGGCGCGGTCAGCGCGATGAGTGTGTGCGCCAGGCAGCGGGGTGACGGCGGTGGTGGGTAATCGCGAGGATTCGCAGCTCGTCGCTCACCAGGCGATAGATGATGCGGTAGGGAAATCGGCGCAGAGAAAACTGCTGGAAACGGCGAGAAAATGTGCCGCCGATGGCGCGATTTGCCAGCAACAAGGTGGTCGTACGTTCAAATTCGTCAATAAAGGCACTGCCCAGTGCACTATTTACCTGCTCCGCATATCAGGCCGCGATGTCCTGCAACTCTTCTGCCGCTGCAGGCGTGATCAGCAGTTTCATTTCAGGGCCGCACGCGCCTGTATCAGCGCATCGGCAAGAGGCAACAAAGGACGCTCTCCGCTATCCGTCTGGGCCTCGCGCCGTTCGACCTCGTCCAGCCATGCGGCGTCCAGACTCTCGTCGGCATCCAGGCTTTCCAACAGTAACTGCGCAAACGCGGCACGCTCGCTGGCAGTCAACTTGAGGGCGGCGGATGCCAGTTTTTCCAATGGTGTGTCCATCGTGGCTCCTTCTGTAATCAACACAATTTTACCTCTATCTCAGGTAAGCATTTGGCGTACAACTCGCCAAAGCTCCAGCTTTTCCGAATATGGTTTTGTATAGGCCGGACTGCTTGATGGAAGATAAGCTATCTGATAACTTGAAGCATATTCACCTAAAACTTTCATGCCAAGCTTCCCAGCAGTTCCGCCATTGAACGCAATCGCCCTGATGTTCGGGAAGTGCTTGAGCATTGCTGGAAGGTCGTTATCGTCGCGCTCGCGGATATTGCTGTCCAGGCTGCCGGAACGATGCGCTTGTGCCACTACGTCCCACAGCCCTACCCCGTGCGCCAGCAGAGTGGCCAGTCGCTCGTCGTAGGGCAGGCTTTTCAGCTCAATACCCAGCACGTCCCCCAGCAGCAGCCAGAATTTGTTCTGCGGATGCGCGTAATACTGGCTGTGCGCCAGCGACTTTTCGCCGGGCAGGCTGCCCAGTATCAGCAGCCGCGTGTTGACATTGACGACGGGGTCGAAGCAGCGCTTGCGGGTGTCAGGAGTTGCGATAGGCACGGTCAACGGCATTCCTGGATGGAGTAAGGAAGCCATTATTCTACGCGTTCAAGGCGTCGGCAAACGGGTGTAGAATTTCCGGACCATTAATAACAGAAACTGCCCGGACACTTCCATGCGCACCATCGATACCCTGCTGGCGCAGTACGGCGACAGCCACCGCAATCCTGTCAATGAATGGGTGCACATCGTGTGCGTGCCACTGATCGTGTTCAGCTTGCTGGGCTTGCTGTGGAGCATGCATGCGGTGGTGGCGCTGGCGGCCAGCGCGGCTGCGTTGGCGTACTATGTAACATTGTCGCGGCCGTTTGCGCTCGGCATGCTGGCGATGCTGGCCGTGATGCTCACTGCGCTGGCGGCGATGCAGGCTATCGTGATCTTGCCGCTGTCGCTGGTGCTGTTCGTGCTGGCCTGGATCGGCCAGTTCATCGGGCACCATATCGAGGGCAAGAAGCCTTCATTCCTGGACGACTTGCGCTTTTTGCTGATCGGTCCGCTGTTCGTGCTGGGCTTTGCGTACCGGCGCTTGCGGCTGGCTTACTAGCATCGAGGTAACAGATTATTACCATTGCAGGCTGTTTATCAACAGCAACTTGTCTTATCATTAATGTGCAGCCGATGCCATCGACGCGATCGGCGCACCACCATTTTTTTATCTGGAGTTGAACATGAAAACATCGATTATTGCCGTCGCTTTGCTGGCCACCCTGGCAGGTTGCGCCGTACAACCGAATTCAGCCAATGTGTACAAGGCGCGCCAGGCGCAGAATGAACAGTCGGTGCGCATGGGCACCGTGGAATCCGTGCGCCAGGTCACCATCGACAAGGGCGAAAGCGGCACCGGCGTGCTGGCCGGCGCGGCACTCGGTGGCGTGGCCGGCTCGGCCGTGGGCGGCGGCAAGGGCGCCATCGCGGCAAGCATCCTTGGCGCGGTAGCGGGCGGTATTGCGGGCAAGAATATCGAAGCGAATGCATCGAACAAGCCCGGTTTTGAAATCACCGTGCGCCTGGACAATGGCGATATGCGCGCCATCGTCCAGGATGCGGACGAGCAGTTCCGTCCCGGTGAACGCGTGCGTTTGCTGTCGGACGGCCGCACCACGCGGGTGACGCATTAATTGAACGAGCCGGGCGCCATCAACATGGCGCTCGGGGCCATGCCTTCATGCAGCCAGATGGCGATCAAGGTCGTCACCAACACGTAGACAATTACGGTCCATACTTTGAGGTGCAGCGAGGCTGGCATGAGGGCTCCCTGAAGAGTTGAATTCGGAGAATGTTAAATTAATAATAATATAAATATTTTCATAATTTCAACATTTCTTGTCACCCCTGCGCTGGCTCAAGGGACGCTGTGGCGCCGATGCTGCGCTGGTCAAGCCACAGGCGACACCGTATACTGTCGCGATGCCATCTCCCCTCCTGTTTATTACCGCCTGCCTGATCTGGGGCTCCACCTTCTGGGCCATCACTTTACAGCTGGGCGACGTCGCCCCCGCCGTTTCCGTGGTCTACCGCTTCGGCCTGGCCTCAGCCACCCTGTTTGCCTGGTGCGCCATCCGTGGCGAAACCCTGCGCCTGCCCTGGCGCGCGCAAAAATGGATGATGCTGCAAGGCCTGGCCTCGTTTGCGCTCAGCTATGTCTGCACCTACAGCTCGGAGCAATACCTGGTCTCGGCACTGGTCAGCGTGCTGTTCGCGCTGATGGTGTTCTGGACCCCGCTGCTCAACCGCCTGGCCTTCGGCACGCCGATTACCGTTTCCACCTGTTTTGCGGGGGCCGTCGCCATCTGCGGCATCGTGCTGCTGTTCTACCAGTCGATCGATGCGGCATTGAAAGAGATCCTCGGTGGCGGCAATGGCCACTTTTTGCTCGGTTTCCTGCTGGCGCTGGTGGCCACCGTGGCCAGCACGGCCGGCAATGCGCTGGTGATGAAAGTGCGCGAACATTCCAGCAATGTGATGCTGACCATGGCCTGGACCATGTTGTGGGGCACCCTGATGGTGGCAGTGTGGGCACTGGCCACGGGCCAGGCGTGGACCCTGCCCGCGCGCACCAGCTACTGGCTGGGCCTGGTCTACCTGGCCTTGTTCGGCTCGGTGATCGCGTTCAGCGCCTATTTCACCCTGATCGCCCGCATCGGCACGCAAAAGACTGTGTATATCGGCGTCGTCACGCCGGTCATTTCCGTGCTGCTGTCGATCCAGTTCGAACATTACCGCCCGGCCGCCGTCGAGTGGCTGGGCATGGTTCTGTGCCTGGCCAGCGTGGCCTGGGCCCTCACCTCTGGCGCGCGCAAGACCCGCATCGCCTCCACGCTTTCCACCGCAGCTATCGCACCTACAGCAAAGGCACCATGAACAACTCGTCCACCCTGGCCATCCGTCCCGCGCACCAACACGACGTGGCCGCCATCTTCGGCATGATCCACGAACTGGCCGTATTTGAAAAACTCGAACACCTGATGATTGCCACGCCCGACATGCTGCACGACAGCCTGTTCGGCGCGCACCCTGCCTGCGAAGCGCTGGTCGGCACGCAAGACGGCGAGGTCGTCACCTTCGCCCTGTTCTTCCACAATTTTTCCACCTTCCTGTGCCGCAAGGGCCTGTACCTGGAAGACCTGTACGTCAAACAGGCCGCGCGCGGCAAAGGCTACGGCAGGCAGATGCTGGTGGCGCTGGCGCAACTGGCGCTCGAGCGCAACTGCGGCCGCTTCGAATGGTCGGTGCTGGACTGGAACGAAAGCGCCATCAACTTCTACAAAGGCATGGGCGCCGACGTGATGCCCGAATGGCGCATCTGCCGCGTGACAGGGGATGCACTGACGCAATTATCGGCAGGAACACCCAAAGCAAACCAATAGCATCTTCCTGCGACGTCACAGCGCCTGACCAAACCGTCGCGAACGGAAGGTAGAGGTAGCCGAGAAGCGCAACCGTACATTGGTACGGTGAGCATCGCAAGCTGCCTATACCGACGCGCAGCAGCTTAGGTCAGGCGCCACTCAGAAGAAAAAAATACCCTGCGGGCTAGCGGCACCGCAGGGCAGAACCCATTGTCAAGTGGGAGGGGGAGAATGCAATCAACGGAGATGAATATAAACGCCGCACTGCAGGTTCAGTTCCACGCTTACATTTTATTACCAGCTCTTACATTTCTCGGCTACTTCGTTACTATTTCCGTGACTCAATCAATGTGTCGCGCAAGCATGGCGCACTGGGTTGGCGCCATATCAAGCGCCCAGCTTGCCTTCGCGGTGGACCGCCCAGCGCTCCACCAGTTCAAAGATGCCCTGCATCAATAGCGCCAGCACGGCGGCCGGAATCGCGCCGGCCAGCAGCATGTCGTTGTCGTTCAAAGCCAGGCCGATGGTAATGCGCTCGCCATAGCCGCCGGCGCCGATAAAGGCCGCGATGGTGGCCGTGCCCACGCTCATCACGGCAGCCGTTTTCACGCCGGCCAGTATCACCGGCAAGGCCAGCGGCAAGTCCACATACAGCAGGCGGTCGCGGCGGTTCAGCCCCAGCGCCAGCGCCGCCATGCGCAGCCCTGGCGCAATCTGCAGGATACCGGTGCAGGTATTGCGCACGATGGGCAGCAGCGCGTAGACGAACAGCGCCACCAGCGCTGGCACCATGCCAATCATGCCCAGTATGGGGATCAATATCGCCAGCAACGCCAGCGAGGGCACGGTTTGCAATACCCCCACCAGCGCCAGCACGGTTTGCCGCAGCGGCGCATAAAACGCCGCCAGCACGCCCAGCGGCACGCCGATCAGGCAGGCCAGTGCCACCGACAGCAGCACCAGCGTCAGGTGCTGGCGCGTCAGGGGCCACAAATCGTCGCCGATGATTTTATCGAGCAAGCCGGCGCGCGCACCGGCGGCCAACGGCTTGCCGCCGCTGGACACCAGCCATTCGCGGGCCACCACGGCAAAGCTCCTGCCGTCGATTTCCACGGCTGCATTCATGGCGATCATGGCCTGTTCGCTGATACGCCCTTCCAGGCCTTGCAAAGCCTGCCAGGCGGCGGGAAAGCGCTTGGGCAGGTCCAGGCGATACAGCAGCATGGCGTCGTAGCGGGGAAAATATTGCTCGGTGTCGGCCAGCACGCGCAGGCCGTACTGGCGAATTTTCGCGTCGGTCGAATAGATATCGATCACGTCGACCTGTTTTTGCGCCAGCGCTTCATAGGCGATGCCGTGATCGAGTCCGCGTGGGCGCTGCGGCAAGCGATAACGTGCGGCCAGGCCGGGCCAGCCGTCGACCCGGCCGATGAATTCATGCGACAGGCCGAATTTCAATGCCGGATGCGCGGCCAGGTCCAGCAGGCTGGCAATGGTCTTGTCGTCACCGCGCATGGCCAGCGCATAGGTGTTATTGAAGCCCAGCGGCACGGCCACGCCCAAGCCCAGCGCCGCCAGTTCGCGCCGCATCTGCTCCAGGGTGATCGGCTGCGCATGTTTCAGCACTTCGCTGGCAATCGTGCCCGTGTATTCGGCATACAGGTCGATGCTGCCGGCCTGCAGCGCGGCCAGCACGATGGCCGTGTTGCCCAGGCCCTGTCGGTGTTCGGCCTTGACCTGCGGCGCGGCGCTTTGCCGCACAATCTCGCCCAGAATATAGGATTCCGTAAACCGCTTCGAGCCCACCTTCAGGGTGCCGCTGTCCATGGCATGGGCCGGCGACATGCAGCAGAAAACCAGAAAGGCCAATAAATGAATGACGCGCACGCGGCGCTCCCCGACGAATGATCAATCGGGCAAGCTTACCACCGGCATGCGCCACACGCCGCCGTGCACTACACCCGCGCAGGGGTTCAATCCGATTGCATACAACAGGTCGGCCGGACGGGCGATGCGCCACAGCGCGAAATCGGCCCGCTTGCCCACCGCCAGGCTGCCCCTGTCATGCTGCAGGCCCAGCGCGCGCGCCGCATGGATGGTGGCGCCGGCCAGCGCCTCCTGCGGCGTCAAACGCCACAAGGTGCAGGCCATGTTCATCGCCAGCAGCAAGGACGTCATCGGCGAGGTACCGGGGTTGCAGTCGGTAGCTACCGCCATCGGCACACCCGCCGCGCGCAGGGCGGCAACTGGCGGCGGCTGTGTTTCGCGCAAAAAATAGTAGGCACCGGGCAGCAGCACGGCCACCGTGCCGTGGCGCGCCATGGCGGCGACGCCGTCGTCGCTCAAAAACTCGAGGTGGTCGGCCGACAACCCGCCGAGGCTCGCCACCAGCGCCGCCCCGCCCTGGTCCGACAACTGCTCGGCGTGCAGTTTCACAGGCAGGCCCAGCGCCTGCGCTGCGGCAAATACCCGCTGCGTTTGCGCAGGTGTAAAACCGATGCGTTCGCAAAAAGCGTCGACCGCATCGGCCAGGCCAGCGCCGGCAATCGCCGGCAGCATCTGGCTGCACACCAGGTCGGTATAGTCGTCAGGACGGCCCGCGTACTCTGGCGGCAGCGCGTGCGCGCCGAGAAAACTGGTGCATACGCTGACTGGCAGTTGCTCACCGATGGCGCGCGCCACGCGCAACATTTTCGCCTCGGTTTCCAGTTCCAGCCCATAGCCGGACTTGATCTCCACGGTGGTCACGCCTTCGGCCAGCAGGGCCAGCACGCGTGGCAGGCTTTGCCGCAGCAATTCGGCCTCGCTGGCGGCGCGCGTGGCGCGCACGGTGGACGCGATGCCGCCACCGGCGCGGCTGATGTCTTCGTAGCTGGCGCCATTGAGGCGCGCTTCGAATTCATCGCTGCGGTTGCCGGCATGGACGATATGCGTATGGCAGTCGATCAGGCCTGGCGTCAGCCAGCAGCCATCTCCATCGATCAGCGCCGCACCGATGGTCATCGCGCTGGCGGGCACATCTGCGCCGGGGCCGAACCAGGCGATACGGCCATGCCGGACGGCGATGGCGGCGTCGCGCAGTTCGCCGTAACCGTGCTCCATGGTGGCCAGGTGGACATTGTGGATAAGCAGATCCCAGTCGTGCATGGTGGCGACTTTCAGGTAAACAGATCGAGGTGGAACACCGCCGTCGCATGCGGCGCATCGAGCTGCCATTGCAAGGCGTCGACGGCATCGAGCAGCAAGGCGTCATGGCGTTTCAGGGTCCATGCCTGCTGGCCAGCGCGCGCCAGCACGGGGCCGTCGCCGGCGACAAACAGCAGCGTGGTGGCGCTGCGGCGCGCCAGCCGGCATGGCGCCGCGATGGTGACCAGCTGGTGGCGGCAGCAGCTGCGGCGCGTCATCACATTGAAGTCCAGCGTGGGGCCTTCCACTGCCGCATGAACCTGCGCTTCGCCGGGAAACCACAGCATCGGCGAGGCGGCATCGAGCACCACCTGGCGCATGCCGTCCAGGGTCAGCCGCACGCTGTCGCCCTCGACCAGCACCAGGCTGCGGTCCATGCCGGGAAAACTGGAAAACGGCCCATCTGCGATGATGGTCGCCAGGCTGATGCGCCAGTCAAAGGTCTCCAGGTTTGCGCCAGGCGGGAAGATGGCGATTTGCGCCGTGCTGCCACCGCCATTTTTCCACGGCGCGGCCAGCAGGCTGGCGTAAGGGATCAAGGTCGCCATCAGAGCGCCCGCAAGCGCGCCAGGGTGCGCTTGTAGGCGGCAGCGATTGCGTCCTGCGCCACATGGCGGCCGCCACGCACCTGCCACAGGCCGCCACACATCACGTCGCGCACCAGGTTGTCGTTGCCGCAAAACAGCAAGCTGCCCAGCACATCGTGCACAGCCACGCCACACAGGTTGGGATGGTCATCGTCGAGCACCAGCAGGTCGGCGCGGCAGCCTGGCGCCAGTGCGCCCGGCTTGCGTCCGGCCGCCTGCGCCCCGCCCTGCAAGGCTGCCTGCCACAGAAAGTCGCCCACTTGGCGCTGCGCAGGCGTGGCCGCGACATTGCGCTGCTGGCGCTGCAGGCGCTGGCCATATTCGAGCCAGCGCAATTCTTCCACCGGCGACTGCGACACATGGCTGTCGCTGCCGATGCCGAAGCGCCCGCCGGCGGCAATCAATTCGGGCAGCGCAAACAGTCCATCGCCGAGGTTCGCTTCCGTCGTCGGGCACAGGCCGGCCACGGCGCCGCTGGCCGCAATTTGCCCGATTTCGTTTGCATCCACATGGGTCGCATGCACCAGGCACCAGCGCGTGTCGACGGCAATGTGCTCATACAGATATTGCACCGGGCGCAGGCTTGTGGCGGCCAGACACTGCGCCACTTCGGCCTGCTGTTCGGCGATATGGATATGCACCGGACGCTCGGGCGGCAAGGCAGAGAGCACTTCCCGGATCTGCACGATGGACGCGGCGCGCAGCGAGTGCGGCGCACAGCCCACTTCCACCTGCCCATCGCGCTGCACTTCCAGCGCCTCGACGATGCGCAGCACATCATCGGCATCGGTGCGAAAGCGCGCCTGTTGCGGCTGCAAGGCCTGCGCACCGAAACCGGCATGGCTGTACAGCACCGGCAGCATGGTGATGCCGATACCGCTGGCACGGGCCGCCGCAATCACGCGCTCGGCCGTTTCGGCAGGCCGCGCATACAGGCAGCCAGCCACATCGCGCTGCAGATAATGAAATTCGCACACAGCCGTATAACCATGGCGCAGGCATTCGGCAAACAGCTGGGCGGCGATGGCTTCGATCTGTTCCGGCGTGATGCGCCCCGCAAAGCGGTACATCAGTTCGCGCCAGGTCCAGAAGCTGTCAGGACCGTCGCCGGCCTTTTCCGTCATGCCGCCCAGGGCCCGCTGGAACGCATGCGAATGCAGGTTGACCATGCCCGGCACCACATACTCGGCCAGCTCCACGCCATCGGGAGGCGCCGCGTTATCCTGCACGGTCGTCAGCTCGCCGACGGCATCCCAGGCCAGCAGCACATCGCGGCGCCAGCCTTGCGGCAGCAGCGCGTGGCGGGCGAACAGGCTCACCGCGCCACCCACGCCACGGCCGCTTCCATCATGTTCCGTAACAGCGGCTGCACCTGTCCGGCCAGGTCGGGGCGATAGGCAAACGGCGCCGCTTCGTCCATATACAGGCACTGGCACATCTCGAGCTGGATCGCGTGCACGCGGCGCACCGGCTGGCCGTAGTGGCGCGTGATATGGCCGCCCTTGAAGCGGCCGTTCAAGGCCACCGTAAATTGCTGCCCGGCGCGTGCCAGGCCGACCACCGCGGACGTCAGGCCGGGATCGCAACTGGCGCCGTCGGCCGTGCCGAAGTTCAGGTCGGGCAGCTTGCCGTCGAAAAAGCGCGGCACGCGCGAGGCGATCGAATGGGCCTCCCAGAGCACCACCGCACCATGCACCCGCAGCAGGCGATCGAGTTCCTGTTGCAACTGGCGGTGATACGGCGCCCAGTAGCGCTCAACGCGCCGCTGCCGGGCCTGCAAGTCAGGCGCCTGGCCGGCCAGATACAGCGGCTCGCGGTGAAAGGTGTCCATCGGCAGCAGGCCGGTCGTATCCTGGCCCGGATACAGATTCGTGTCTTCCTGCGGCCGGTTCAGATCGATCACGTAGCGCGACCAGCGCGCCGACAGCACCGACGCGTCCATCTGCCGCAAGTAGCCGTGCAGTTCGTGCAGATGCCAGTCGGTGTCCATCTTCACCAGCGCCTGCGGCGTCATGCGGATGGCGATATCGTCGGGGATATCGACGCCCACGTGCGGCATCGAGACCAGCAGCGGGATGCTGCCGGCGTGGAATTGATAATCCATGATGTCTCCTGGCGCCTTTCACTCGTACAGCGGCGCGAACAGCTGCTTGCAGGTCAGGCTCAAATCACCGGCCAGCACCATCTGCCGGGCCGCTTCGATATCGGGTGCGAAATAACGGTCGGCGTCGAAGAACGGCACCTTCTGGCGCAGCTGATGGTGCACGTGTTCCAGCTGCGGCGAAGTTTTCAGGGGCCGGTGGAAATCGATGCCTTGCGCAGCCGCCAGCAGTTCAATGCCGACGATGACGGTCGTGTTGTGCGCCATGTCGTCCAGGCGCCGCCCGGCATAGGTGGCCATGCTGACATGGTCCTCCTGGTTGGCGGAGGTAGGCAGGCTGTCGACGCTGGCCGGGTGCGCCAGCGACTTGTTTTCCGACGCCAGCGCGGCGGCGGTCACATGCGCGATCATGAAGCCCGAATTGATGCCCGGCTCGCGCACCAGGAATGGCGGCAGGCCAGACAAAGTCGCGTCAATCAGCAGCGCGATGCGGCGCTCGGCCAGTGCGCCGATTTCGGCGATCGCCAGCGCCAGCGTATCGGCCGCAAAGGCCACCGGCTCGGCATGGAAATTGCCGCCCGAGACGATTTCGGCCAGGGTGCCCGGGCCATCCTGGAAGATCAGCGGATTGTCGGTGACGGCATTGGCCTCGATCAGCAGGGTGCGGCGCGCGTTGACGATCAGGTCCAGGCAGGCGCCCATCACCTGTGGCTGGCAGCGCAGGCTGTACGGGTCCTGTACGCGCTCGTCGCCTTCCAGGTGCGAGGCGCGGATGGTGCTGTATGCC
Organism: Janthinobacterium longum; assembly: GCF_051380735.1. NCBI lineage: Bacteria > Pseudomonadati > Pseudomonadota > Betaproteobacteria > Burkholderiales > Oxalobacteraceae > Janthinobacterium > Janthinobacterium longum. The sequence goes on along the minus strand of NZ_JBNYXQ010000004.1, from coordinate 113,525 downwards.
ACCAGTTGGCGGTACATCTGCGCCGCCAGTATTTGCCCCGGCTGGCCGCGCACGGCATGCACGCGCGCGTCGAACGGCGCGTCGCTGCCCTTGGCCGCATCGAGCGACAGCGCGCCGGTGACCATCGCCGCTTCCAGCAGGCGCTCGGCCATGAACAGGCCATGCAGCGCCAGCGCGGTCGATACTTGCGTACCGTTGATCAGCGCCAGGCCCTCTTTCGCCGCCAGCACCACCGGCGCGATGCCGGCCTGCGCCAGCGCGTCTGGCGCAGGCATCAACACGCCATGCATGCGCACATCGCCCACGCCGAGCATGGCCAGCGTCATGTGCGACAGCGGCGCCAGGTCGCCCGAAGCGCCCACCGAACCCTTGGCGGGAATCGCCGGCATGATGCCCGCGTTGTACAGCGCGATCAGGGTGTCGACAATCAAAGGGCGCACGCCGGAATAGCCGCGCGCCAGGCTGCCGATCTTCATCAGCATGGTCAAGCGCACCACTGCATCGGACAATAATTCGCCGGTGCCGACCGAATGCGACAGAATCAGGTTGCGCTGCAATTGCTCGAGTTTTTCATCGGGGATGCGGGTCTTGGCCAGCAGGCCGAAGCCGGTATTGATGCCATACGCCGCATCGCCCCTGGCGACTATCGCCCGCACGGCCGCAGCCGACGCTTCGATCACTGGATACGCATCAAGAGCAAGCTTCAAGGTGGCCGGTCCCGCCCACACGGAGCGCAAATCGGCCAGCGTCATCGCGCCCGGGGTCAAGGTCCAGCTTTTCAGAAGTTGTGTCATGTTTTCAGTCCATCATGGGCAGGTTCAGGCCATTGCGCCTGGCGCAGGCGGCCGCCGTTTCATAGCCGGCATCGGCATGGCGCATCACGCCGGAACCGCTGTCGTTGACCAGCACGCGCGCCAGGCGTTTTGCAGCGGCCTGTGTGCCATCGGCCACGATCACCATGCCGGCATGCTGAGAATACCCCATGCCGACCCCGCCGCCATGGTGCAGCGAGACCCAGGTGGCGCCACCGGCCGTATTGAGCAGGGCGTTCAGCAATGGCCAGTCGGACACCGCATCGGTACCGTCCTTCATGCTTTCGGTTTCGCGGTTCGGGCTGGCCACCGAGCCCGTATCGAGATGGTCGCGGCCGATCACGATGGGCGCCTTCAGTTCGCCCGTGCGCACCATCTCGTTGAAAGCCAGGCCGGCGAGATGGCGCTCGCCCAGGCCCAGCCAGCAGATGCGCGCCGGCAGGCCCTGGAAGGCGATGCGCTCGCGCGCCATGTCCAGCCAGTGGTGCACCTGCGCGTGCTGCGGGAACAGCTCCTTGATCTTGGCGTCGGTTTTATAGATGTCTTCCGGGTCGCCCGACAGCGCCACCCAGCGAAACGGCCCGCGCCCTTCGCAAAACTGCGGGCGGATATACGCCGGCACGAAGCCGGGGAAATCGAAAGCATTCCGCACGCCCTGGTCGAACGCCACCTGGCGGATATTGTTGCCATAGTCGACCGTGTGCACGCCCATGGCGTGAAAGTCCAGCATCGCCTGCACGTGTGCGGCGCACGAATCGGCGGCCGCCAGCGCCAGGCGCGCATGGCGCTGCGGGTCCTGCTGCGCCGCCTTCCAGTCCGACACGCTCCAGCCGCGCGGCAGATAGCCGTTGACCAGGTCATGCGCCGAGGTTTGATCCGTCACCAGGTCAGGCAGCGGGCCGCCCGCTTTGGCGCGTTTTACCAGTTCCGGCAGCAGTTCGGCCGCATTGCCCAACAGGCCAATCGAGATCGCTTCCTTGCGTCCGGTGTGATACTGAACCAGCGCCAGCGCGTCGTCCAGGCTGGCCGCCTGCTTGTCCAGGTAGCGGGTGCGCAGGCGGAAATCGATGCTGCTTTGCTGGCATTCGATGGTCAAGGACACGGCGCCGGCCATGGTGGCGGCCAGCGGCTGCGCGCCGCCCATGCCGCCCAGGCCCGCCGTCAGGATCCAGCGCCCGGCCCAGTCGCCGCCGAAATGCTGGCGGCCCGCCTCGGCAAAGGTTTCATACGTGCCCTGCACGATGCCCTGCGTGCCGATATAAATCCAGCTGCCGGCCGTCATCTGGCCGTACATGAACAGGCCCTGCCGATCAAGTTCGTTGAAGTGTTCCCAGTTGGCCCATTTAGGCACCAGGTTGGAATTGGCGATCAGCACGCGCGGCGCATCCGGGTGCGTGCGAAATACGCCGACCGGTTTGCCGGACTGTATCAGCAAGGTCTGGTCTTCCTCCAGTTCACGCAAAGCCACCAGGATCTGGTCGAAACAGGCCCAGTTGCGCGCGGCGCGGCCGATGCCGCCATACACCACCAGATGCTGCGGATTTTCTGCCACCTCGGCATCGAGATTGTTCTGCACCATGCGGTAGGCCGCTTCGATCTGCCAGTTCTTGCAGGTCAATTGCGTGCCGCGCGGGGCACGGATGATGCGGCTGGCATCGAAGCGCGGATCGCTGTCCATCTGGTTCATGCTGTCTCCTCTCAGGGGAAAAGCGGGCATGCATGGCCCGCCTTGATGTGACAAGCATAGGTTGTCTATACAAGCAAGTCAACCGGTTTTAGCCGCTGCATCGCCAGCCTCGCGCTCAAGCAGCAGCTGCTTGCGCTCCACGCCCCAGCGGTAGCCGGACAGGGCGCCATCGTTGCGCACCACGCGGTGGCAGGGAATCGCGATCGCCAGCGCGTTGGCGGCACAGGCGCCGGCCACGGCGCGCGCGCCGGTGGGCACGCCGATGCGCCGCGCCAGTTCCGCGTAGCTGACGGTGCTGCCGGCCGGTATCTCGCGCAGCGCCTGCCAGACACGCTGCTGGAAGGCCGTGCCGCGCACGTCGAGCGGCAGGTCCAGACCCAGCGACGGTGCTTCGACCAGGCCGATGACCTTGGCCACCGTCTGTTCATAGTCGGCCTCGGCGCCGCGCAGGTCGGCTTGCGGAAAGCGGTCCTGCAAGTCGCGCAGCAATATTTCAGCGTCGTCACCCAGCAGTATCGCGCACACGCCCTTGTCGGTACTGGCGACCAATAACGCACCGAGCGAACAGGCGGCGATCGCGAAACGGATCAAGGCGCCGCTGCCGCCGGCGCGAAAGGCGCCCGGCGTCATGCCCAGCAGAGCAGGCGTGGCGGCATAGAAACGGCCGCTGGAATTGAAGCCGGCCGCATACAGGGTATCGGTGACGGTGCCTGGGCGGGCCAGGCCGGCCTTGACCCGCTCGCCACGGCGCGCCGCCGCGTAGGCTTTCGGCGTAATACCCGTATGCGCCTTGAAAACGCGGTGAAAATGAAAGCGGCTCATGCCGGCCGCTTTGGCCAGGGTATCAAGGTCGGGCATGGTGTCGCTGGCCTCGATCAGGCGGCAACTTTGCGCGACGATGGCCCCCTGGCGCTCGGCCAGCGGTGGCTGGCCCGGCTTGCAGCGCAGGCAGGCGCGAAAACCGGCTGCTTCTGCTTCGGCACAACTGGCGTGGAAGGCCACGTTGGCGCGCAGGGCCGGGCGCGCCGCGCACGACGGACGGCAATACACGCCGGTGCTGCGCACCGAATAATAGAAGACGCCGTCCGCGCTGGTATCGCGCTGGCGCACCGCGTCCCAGCGGGCTTCATCGTTTGTATACAGTTGCTCCATGGCGCACTCCCGTTTTGTTCATCACTGGCCACCATCGTGACACGCGGCGACACGCGCCGCACTCCGGGTCTTGCTTTTGAATTCAACAGCCGGTAGCGGTGCTAAAATCGCCCAGCGCGCCGCCATGGGGCCGCGCCGCCAGCCTTGCGCTTCGGAGAGATTGCATTGGACGACCAGATTACACAAGAAAATACGCCCATTTTCCAGCGCATCAAGGATTTTCTGCTGGCCGGCATCGCTGCCGGACGCTGGAAGGAAGGCGACGTGATCCCGTCCGAGCAGGCACTGGTCAAGCAGTTTGGTGTCTCGCGCATGACAGTCAACCGCGCTGTGCGCGAACTGACCAGCGAGCAGGTGCTGACGCGTCGCCAGGGAGCCGGCACCTATGTGGCGCAGCAGAAGTACCAGGCAACGCTGCTGGAAATCAAGAACATCGCCGATGAAGTGCGTGCGCGCGGCCACTTGCACCGCAGTACCCTGCAAGTGCTGGAACACGTCAGGCCGTCCGAACTGATGGCGCGGCAGTTCGGCCTGCCGTCCGAGCAAAAGCTGTTCCATTCGCTGATCGTGCACTTTGAAAACGGCGTGCCGATCCAGGTGGAAGACCGCTGGGTCAATCCCGCCTGCGCACCGGACTACATGATGCAGGATTTTGCCACCATCACGCCGAATGAGTACCTGATGGCGGCCGCGCCGCTGCAAGGCGCCACCTACAGCATTGAAGCCCTGGCGGCGCCGCGCAATATCGCCGAGATGCTGGCGATCGACATGAAACAGGCTTGCCTGGTGCTGCGCCGCCAGACGCGATCGAACGGCAAGATAGCCTCGATTGCCACCATGTGGCATCCTGGCCACCGCTACCAGTTTGCCGGCTCGTTCAGTTAATTTGCGGCAAGCATCATGGTGCCATCTGAAGTGAGACAGGCTGTGTAAATATTCAATGCTATAGTTGCCGCCAGAACAATCACGCAGCAGAAAGGGGATGCATTTGTCGCATCGCAGCCTCACCATATCCAGTGCACGATGCCAGCGGCGGCGTGCGCTGGATCCGTTCGCCCGGATCTTGCTTGCCTGCCGCTGGCCGATGCTGGCATGGGCCGCGCCAGCGGTGGCCGCCAGCGATGCGGGTGCCGGTGCGGGTCCTTGGCCCTGGCTGGCGGCCAGCGCCACACTGCTGGCCGGCTTGGCCGCCGGGCAAGCATGGCGGCTGCGCCGGCAACTGCGCGGCGCGCCGGCGGCACAGGCGCTGCAAGGCGCCGTGCTGGCCGGCTGGTGCTGGCAACGCACCGGTGATCGTTTGAGCATGTCCGGCCTGTACCGCAGCATGTTGGGCGACAAGAATGCCAGGCTGGAGCATACCCTGGCCGGGTGGCTGGCCGAAGTGCACCGCGACGACCGCGCCCGCCTGGACAGTGCTGTACGCCAGCATTTCGATGGCCAGGCGCCGACACCCATCAGCTGTGAATTTCGCCTGCGCCATGGCGACGGCCAATGGCGCTGGTTGCTGCTGCGTGGCGCAGTGCTGATGCGCGGTTCCGATGGCGCAGCGGTACAGGCCAGCGGCATCCTGTGCGACATCGCCGAACGCAAGGCCGACGAACAAGCGCGCATGCGCTGCATGCTTGAAGCGGCGCCCGAAGCGATGCTGATCGCCGACATCGAGGGCCGCGTGCATTTCGCCAACCGTATCGGTGCGCGCTGCTTCGGCTACCCACTGGGCGACATCATCGGCATCTCGCTTGAACAACTGGTGCCGGACAGCACCCAAGGCCAGACGGCCGGCGAGCCGCAATCACGCCACAGCCTGCCTGGCAAGGTGATGATGGCACGCCGCCGCGACGGCTCGCATTTCCCGGCCAAGGTCAGCCTGTCGCCGCTGCATATGGCCGGCCAGGTGTATTCCATCGTTTCGCTGCGCGACATGACGCAGCGCCAGCGCGCAGAGGAAGCCCTGCACGCCAGCTCCGAGCGCTACCGCCTGATCGTGCAGACGGCAGCCGAAGGCATCTGGATGACCAATAGCGCCGGCCAGACCACTTTCGTCAATCCGAAGATGGCGCACATGCTGGGCTATACGGTGGAGGAGATGCTGGGCCGCCCCATGCCCGACTTCATGGACCGCGACAGTCAGCTGCTGCTGCAGCGCCGCCTTGACAGCGTGGGCAACGCTGGCGATCATCCCAGCCAGCCGGACCAGGTCGATTTCCGCTTCTTTCGCAAGGATCTGTCCAGCATGTGGGGCTTGCTGTCGAGCAGCACCATCCAGTCGGACAACGGCGAGCACGGCGGCACGCTGGCGATGATCACCGACATTACCGAGCGGCGCCAGGCGTCGATCGCGCTGTCCAATTCCAGCCAGCGCATGGCATCGGTATTCGGCGCCGTCACCAATGGCCTGGTAGTGCAGAACAGCGAGGGCCAGATTCTGGAAAGCAACGCAGCAGCCGAGCGCATGCTGGCCGCCAGCCGCGCCGGCAGCAGCCTGTGGCAAGCCATCCGCGAAGACGGTTCCACTTTCGAGCAGCACAGCCATCCGGTGCACATCACCCTGTCGACCGGCCAGGCCATGCGCGACGTGGTGATGGGAGTGCAGCAGCTGGACGGCAACCTGTGCTGGCTATCGGTGAACACCGAAGCCATCCGCGACGAATACGGCAAGGTGGGCATGGTGGTGGCCAGCCTGACCGACATCACTTATCACAAGCGCAGCGAAAACACCCTGCGCGAACTGAACGAGCACCTGGAAGAGCGCGTGGCGCAGCGTACCGGGCAACTCGACCAGGCCAAGCAGGTGGCCGAAGAGGCCAGCCTGGCCAAGGGCCAGTTCCTGGCCAACATGAGCCATGAAATCCGCACGCCGATGAATGGTGTGATCGGCATGGCCTACCTGGCCCTGAAAACCGACCTGGAGCCGCGCCAGCGCGATTACCTGGAAAAAATCCGTTTTGCCGGCGAACACCTGCTGGGCATCATTGACGACATCCTCGACATTTCCAAGATCGAGGCCGGCAAGCTGAAGATCGAACATGTCAACTTCAGCTTCGATCATGTGATCCGGACCCTCAACACGGTGGTGGCGCCGCGCGCGGCCAGCAAGAACCTCGAACTGCTGTTCGAGATCGACCCGCAACTGCCGCCGATCCTGGTGGGCGATCCCTTGCGCCTGGGCCAGGTGCTGATCAACTATGCCAATAACGCCGTCAAGTTCAGTGAACAGGGCAGCATCACCGTGGTCGTCAAGAAAGTGGTCGGCGATGACAAGCATTGCCTGGTGCGCTTTGAAGTATGCGACCACGGCATCGGCCTGTCGCAGGATGAAATGAGCAACTTGTTTCAGTCATTCCAGCAAGCCGATACGTCCACCACGCGCGAATATGGCGGCACCGGCCTGGGCCTGGCCATCAGCAAGCAGCTGGCCCAGCTGATGGGCGGCGAGGTCGGCGTCGACAGCAGCCCCGGCCTGGGCAGCACCTTCTGGTTCACGGCCCGCCTGGGCATTTCCAGCCATGCTGCGCCCGCCCTGCTCGACAGCATGCTGCAAACAGCGCAAGCCATGCGTGCCAGCGCCGATGCGGCCGCAGTGATGGGCGCACTCAGGCAGGCCCGCATCCTGTTGGTGGAAGACAACACCTTCAACCAGCAGGTGGCGCTGGAGTTGCTGGAAGAAGCGGGTGCCTCGGTGTGCCTGGCCAACAACGGCGTCGAGGCGCTGGACTTGCTGCGCCAGACACAGTTCGACTGCGTGCTGATGGATGTGCAGATGCCCTTGATGGATGGCCTGCAGGCGACGCGGCTGATCCGTGCCGATTCAGGGCTGGCCCACCTGCGCGTGCTAGCCATGACGGCCACCGCCACCAGCGAAGACAGGGTGCGCTGCCTGGAGGCCGGCATGGACGATTTCATTTCCAAGCCGATCCAGCCTGCCATGATGATCCAGACCATCGCCGGCTGGCTGCCGGTGCGCGACACGCCGCCGCCCGTGCGTGCGCGCAGCGCGCCGGCATTCAAGACCACCCTGGCCGGCGATCCGCAGGTCATCGATTTGTCGATCCTGGCCAAGCTGCTCGGCTACGACCCGCAAAAAGTGCGCAAGTTCGCCTTCAAGTTCCTGCAAACCACGCAGGACGGCTTTGCCGACATCGATGCGGCGCTGGGCCGCGGCGACGTGGCGCAGGTGCGCGAACTGGGCCACCGCATCAAATCGTCGGCGCGCACGGTAGGCGCGCTGGGTATGTCCGAGCTGTGCCACCGGCTGGAAAACTTGCCAATTAGCAATCCAGCCGGGGAAGCCGAACAGGCCCGCCATATCGTCAGGCAGCTGTGGCCACTGCTGGAACAGATTACCGAACAGATCATGAACAACACCAGCTTTGCCAACGATGATTAATCACCGCCAGCATGGCGCCTGCACGGAAAGACACTGCGCAGCCGCGCAATGCCCGGCTAAAAGTACAGGCACACCAAGTTTTTCTGCAATAATCGCCACGCTTTGAAAAAATGGGTTATTATTTCAGCCATCCCCGCCTGCATACCCCTGGTCGCACCTTCCAAGAACATTGAATTTGTGCCCATCGCCCCCACCTGCCAGATGTACTTCAGGAAGCGTGGATGGCGAACCAGCGTATGGTTAATTCCAGGCATTATTGATCCCACCCTCATTTGAGGAAAATATGAGCGAAAATATCAAACACATTAGCGATGCTTCTTTTGAAGCAGACGTCCTGAAATCCGAATTGCCGGTCCTGGTTGATTTCTGGGCAGAGTGGTGCGGTCCATGCAAGGCCATCGCGCCTATCCTGGAAGAAGTGGCCAAGGAATATGCCGGCCGCATCCAGATCGCCAAGATGGACGTCGATTCGAACCAGGCAGTACCTGCCAAGTTCGGCATCCGCGGCATCCCGACCCTGATCCTGTTCAAGAACGGTGAAGCTGCGGCGCAAAAAGTTGGCGCCCTGGCCAAAGGCCAGCTGACCGCTTTCGTCGACAGCAATATTTAATGTATGATGGGCAGCGCTGCGCCCGCAGCGCTGCCTGATTGGATAGACCGGGAAGCGGCTTGAAGCACCATACGCTGTCCCTTCCCTGATAATTAATCAACGCCACGCAGTCCCCTCCCCTACCTTTACCTCCCGTCTCGGGACACTCAACATATATGCATTTATCCGAACTAAAGGCCCTACACGTATCCGCCCTGCTTGAGATGGCGATCGGTCTTGACATTGACAACGCGGCCCGCTTGCGCAAACAGGAGCTGATGTTTGCGATCCTGAAAAAACGCGCGAAGTCGGGCGAACAGATTTTTGGCGACGGCGCCCTGGAAGTGCTGCCTGACGGCTTCGGCTTCCTGCGCTCGCCTGACGCCAGCTACATGGCGTCGACCGACGACATTTATATCTCTCCTTCGCAAATCCGCCGCTTCAACCTGCACACCGGCGATTCGATCGAGGGCGAAGTAAGGACCCCGAAAGATGGCGAACGCTATTTCGCATTGGTCAAAGTCGACAAGGTCAACGGCGAATCGCCGGAGATGTCGAAGCACCGCATCCTGTTTGAAAACCTGACGCCGCTGCACCCGAACGAGCCGCTGCGCCTGGAACGTGAAATGAATGGCCAGGAAAACATCACCGGCCGCATCATCGACCTGATCGCGCCGATCGGCAAAGGCCAGCGCGGCTTGCTGGTGGCGTCGCCAAAGTCCGGCAAATCCGTGATCCTGCAGCATATCGCGCATGCGATCACGGCGAATCATCCCGACATCACCCTGATCGTGCTGCTGATCGACGAACGTCCGGAAGAAGTAACCGAGATGCAGCGTTCGGTACGCGGCGAAGTGGTCGCCTCAACCTTCGACGAACCAGCTACGCGCCACGTGCAAGTGGCTGAAATGGTGCTGGAAAAAGCCAAGCGCCTGGTCGAAATGAAAAAAGACGTGGTGATCCTGCTCGACTCGATCACCCGCCTGGCGCGTGCCTACAACACCGTGATCCCCGCCTCGGGCAAGGTCCTGACCGGTGGTGTCGACGCCAATGCGCTGCAACGTCCGAAACGCTTCTTCGGCGCCGCGCGCAATATCGAAGAAGGCGGCTCGCTGACCATTATCGCCACCGCCCTGATCGAAACCGGTTCGCGCATGGATGACGTGATCTTTGAAGAATTCAAGGGTACCGGCAACATGGAAGTCCATCTGGAACGCCGCCTGGCCGAAAAACGCGTCTACCCGGCCATCAACCTGAACAAATCGGGTACCCGCCGCGAAGAACTGCTGATCAAGCCGAACGAACTGCAGAAAATCTGGATCCTGCGCAAGTTGCTGTACTCGATGGACGAGATCGAAGCGATGGAGTTCATTCTCGACAAGATGAAAGCCACCAAGAACAACGCCGAATTCTTCGACATGATGCGCCGAGGGGGGTAAACCTGCTGCGCGTCCCGCTCTACGGCCTGTGTTGCTCGCTGTACCTTCGTACAGCTGTGCTACTCGGCCGTATATCGGGCCTGCTCGCTACGGTTTCCCTCCCCTCGGTGGCGTCATATCAATGCGCCACAGCGCAAGCCGCTCATTGAGCGGCTTTTTTATTGCCCTCACCTGCAAAGCGCTATATAATCGACGGTTGCATTTATTTAAACCCTGGCAAGTGATCGGCAATCGGGTCAAGAAGCAAGACGACCGACGAAGTGCTGTTTGGCTACCAAACTAGAGAGAAGACCATGAAAGTCGATACCCATCCAGATTACCGCGAAGTTGTTTTCCACGACCTGTCGTGCGATTTCAAATTCGTTACCCGTTCGACCATCCAGACCCGCGAAAAAATCACCCACGACGGTAAAGAATACCCGCTGGTGAAAATCGAGGTGTCGGCTGAATCGCACCCATTCTTCACGGGCAAGCACAAAATCGTCGACACGGCTGGCCGCGTCGAGAAGTTCCGTCAGAAATTCGGTACCGTCGGTTCGAAAACCGCCATCGCAGCAGGCTGATTTTTGCCGCTTGCGGCAAAAACAGGCAGCTTCGGCTGCCAACAAAAAAGGCAGCCACGGCTGCCTTTTTTGTCTTCCAGTGCTTTACTTTATACTGCCGCTTAGCCCGGCGCGTCCACACGCGTCCCAGATTCCTTTTTACTGATACCACCATCGATGAAGCCAGTCCGCCTTCCCGCCGCTGCCACACTCGCGCTGCCACGATGGGCCTTGTTTGCGCTTGGCCTGCTGTACATCCTGCCTGGCCTGATCGGTCGCGAACCTTGGAAGAACGATGATGCCGCCAGCTTCGGCATCATGTGGACCATGGCGCACGGCGGCCTGCCTGACTGGCTGTGGCCAAATATCGCCGGCATGTCGATGCCCGACGAAGGCCCGCTGGCATTCTGGCTGGGCGCCATCTTCATCAAGCTGTTCGGCTGGATCGGCAACGAAGTGTTTGCCGCGCGCATGTCGACCATTGGCATTTTCGTCATCAGTGCGCTGTCGGTATGGTACACGGCCTTTAACCTGGGCCGCCGCAGCGACGCCCAGCCGCTGCGCCTGGCCTTCGGCGGCCAACCCGAGCCGGACGACTTCGGCCGTACCCTGGCCGACGCCGCCGTCCTGATCTACCTGGGCTGCCTGGGCCTGCTGCAACACAGCCACGACATCACGGCCGAAGCGCTGTACGTGTCGCTGATGGCCTATATGCTGTACCGCGCCGTGCGCTATGTGGAACGCGCCTCGCTGCGCAACGCCGCCCTGATCGGCCTGGCGCTGGGCGGGCTGACCCTGACCCGCGGCTGGATCACGCCGGCGGCGCTGACCGTCTCATTGCTGCTGTGTTCGGTATTCCTGCGCCTGCCTTTGCTGCGCAGCGTGGGCCACCTGGCAGCGGCGGTGCTGGTCGGCACCTTGCTGACCATGGCCTGGCTGCTGCCGGGCGAATTGCTGCAACCGTACGGCCATTCTCCGCTGCAAGCCTGGGCGAACTGGAACCATCGCCAGTTCAGCCTGCCGGATCGCCAGAGCATAGTGTATTTTTTCCGCGTCGGCATCTGGTTCTTCTGGCCAGCCTGGCCGTTCGCCGCCTGGGCCGTGTATGCCTGGCGCCGCCAGCACCATGTGCTGCACATCGTGGTGCCACTGACCTTTGTCGCCATGCTGGCCTTGCTGGCGATGTTCCATCCCGACCCCGACCCGGCGCAACTGCTGCCGTTGCTGCCGCCGCTGGCCGTGATGGCCGCCTTTGGCCTCTTGACCATGAAGCGCGGCGCCATCAACGCCATCGACTGGTTCTCGGTGATGGTGCTGACAATCTGCGCCTTCATGCTGTGGCTGTTCTGGTTTGCCGCCCTGACGGGATGGCCGCCAAAGCTGGCTCACAACGCCCTGAAGCTGTTGCCAGGATTCAAACCAGAACTGGGCCTGGCTGCCTTTTTTGTCGCTGCCGCAGCCACCGCTGGCTGGGTGGCGCTGGTGCACTGGCGCATCTCGCGCCAGCCAGCCGTGTTATGGCGCGCCGTGGTGCTGTCGTCCGGCGGCCTGATCCTGATCTGGGTGCTGATCATGACCTTGTTCCTGCCTGAACTGAACTACAGCAAGAGCTACGCCAGCGTGGCGCAGCAGATTGTCGTCAAGCTGCCGCAAGGCAATGGCTGCATCAATACCAATGTGGGAGCGGCCCAGCGCGCCTCGTTCGCCTACTATGGCCGCCTGCCATTCGCCGGCGTCGACAACCAGCGCTGCGACCTGTTGCTGCTGCAAGACAGCAGCCGCAAACGCGATGGCGGCGAGCAGTTGCAGGAACAAAATGGCACCGACTGGATCAAGCTGTGGGAGGGCCGCCGCGCCACCGACGATGCCGAGCGCTTCCGTCTGTACCAGCGGGTGAAATAAACCAAGGCAGCGCCATCAATCTGCTGCCAGGCCCAGGTCCGTCGCTACCTGCTTGCGCAGCAGATACTTCTGGATCTTGCCGGTCACCGTCATTGGAAACTCCTCGACGAAGCGCACATAGCGGGGAATCTTGTAATAGGCGATCTGGCCGTCGCAAAAGGCGCGGATGTCTTCGGCGGTGGTCGCTTGCGTGCCGGGGCGCAAAATAATGCAGGCGCACAGTTCTTCGCCATATTTGGCGTCGGGCACGCCCACGCATTGCACGTCGAGCACGCTGGGGTGGCGATACAGGAATTCTTCCACTTCGCGCGGATAGATATTTTCGCCGCCGCGTATCACCATGTCCTTGGAGCGGCCGACGATGCTGCAAAAGCCGTTGCTGTCGATCACCGCCAGGTCGCCCGTGTGCATCCAGCGCGCCGCGTCGATCGCCTCGGCGGTTTTTTCAGGGTCGCCCCAGTAGCCCTGCATCACCGAATAGCCGCGCGTGAGCAACTCACCCTTTTCGCCACGCGGCACGATGCGCCCTTCGGCATCGATGATTTTCACTTCCAGGTGCGGATGCACGCGGCCGATCGACGACACCCGCATCTCGCGCGGGTCCTCGATCGCCGTCTGGAAACTGACTGGCGAGGTTTCCGTCATGCCATAGGCAATCGTGATTTCGTCCATGTGCATCAGCTCAATCACCCGCGTCATGACTTCCATCGGGCACGGCGAGCCGGCCATGATGCCGGTGCGCAAAGTGGACAGGTCGTATTGCCTGAAGTCGGGATGGTCGAGGATGGCGATGAACATGGTCGGCACGCCATGCAAACCCGTGCAGCGCTCGGCCTGCACCGTTTCGAGCACGGCTTTCGGATCGAAGCCTTCGCCGGGAAACACCATCGCCGCACCATGCGTGACGCAGGCCAGGTTGCCCAGCACCATGCCAAAGCAATGGTATAGCGGCACCGGAATGCACAGCCGGTCCTGCTCGGTAAGCCGCATGGCCTCGCCGATAAAAAATCCGTTATTGAGGATATTGTGGTGCGTCAGGGTCGCGCCTTTCGGCGCGCCGGTGGTGCCGGAGGTAAATTGGATATTCACGGCATCGTCGAATTGCAGGCTGGCGCTCACCTCATCGAGGTGTGCCAGGTCGGCCTCGGTGATATCGTCCATCAAGTGATCAAAGTTGTACATGCCCGGTGTGGCCTCCTGGCCCAGGCGTATCACATGGCGCAGCTGCGGCAGGCGGTTTGACTGCAACTGGCCGGCACGGCTGGCGGCGATCTCCGGCACCACGTCCTGCACGATGGCCAGGTAGTCGCTGGACTTGAAGCTGGGCGACAGGATCAGCGCGCTGCAGCTCACCTTGTCGAGCACGTATTCGAGCTCCGAACGGCGATAGGCAGGGTTGATATTGACCATGATCAGGCCCGCCTTGGCGGTGGCAAACTGGGTCAGCACCCATTCGGCGCAGTTCTGCGACCAGATGGCTATCCGTTCGCCCGGTTGCAGGCCCAGTTTCAGCAGGCCGGCGGCCAGCTTGTGCACGCGCTGCTGAAATTGGCTGTAGGTCCAGCGCACCTGTTGATGCGCCACGATCAGGGCATCGTGCTGTGGATGGCGTGCCGCGATGGCGTCCAGGTAAGCGCCTATGGTGGTGCCGATCAACGGTGTCTCGTGGGCACCGTGCACATAACTCATGTCTTGCATACCGTCTCCAGGGTAAGGGGTGCTTTTGCACTCTCGGGATAAAAATTATAGCCCCAACCATCTGCGGCATGCGGCGCGCTGGTCAAATGCCTGAAAACCGGCGCACGGCAGCATTGCTTGGCAATGCAAGCAATCAGGCTCATGTAAAATATTTGCATGCCAGCTCGGGACGCTGGATAGTGACTTCCAACCGGCTTGCTTATGACTCAAGAATCTCCGCGCATTTCCGTACTGCTGATAGACGACGAAGCCATCGCGCTCGATCTGATCGCCCATGGCCTCGAACGCGAGGCGGGCGTCGCCCTGCGCTACGATGCACGTTCGGAAATGGCGGTGACCCTGGCGCGCGAAACGGCCGCAACCATCGTGCTGGTCGACCTGCGCATGCCCGGCGCCGACGGTTTGGACGTGATCCGCATGCTGCGCGGCGACCCGGCCACCGAACATATCCCGGTGGTGCTGCTTTCGTCCGAGGATGACCCGTCGATCAAGGTCAAGGCTTTTGCCACCGGCGCCAATGATTACCTGGTGAAATGGCCGGACCCGCGCGAACTGCTGGCCAGGGTACGCTATCACAGCGGTGCGTATATCGCCCGCCAGCAGCGCGACGCTGCCTTTATCTCCTTGCGGCTGAGCCAGGAAGAACTGGCCGTCAGCCAGTCGGCCCTGCACCAGGCGCAAAAAATGGAAGCTATCGGCCAGCTGACGGGTGGCGTGGCGCACGATTTCAATAATGTGCTGCAGATTATCGGCGGCAATTTGCAACTGATCAAGTTGCTCGGTGGCGTCAGCGACAAGGCCAGCAGCCGCATCGAAGTGGCGCTGGCCGGCGTGGAGCGCGGTGCCAAGCTGTCGGCCCATTTGCTGGCCTTTGCGCGGCGCCAGCCGCTGCAGGCACAGCTGATCAATCCGGGCCAGGTGCTGCGCGACATGGGCGACATGATACGGCGCCTGCTCGACCCGCGCGCCATGATCGAGACCGATATCGAAGACGGCCTGTGGAGCACCATGGTCGACGCCAACCAGCTCAACAACGTGCTGCTGAACCTGGCCATCAATGCGCGCGACGCGATGGCCGCTGGTGGTACCTTGACCATGCGCGCACGCAATCTGCGCGCCGGTTCGATGCAGTTGCCGGAAGTGGGCAATGAAGATTATGTGATGCTGGAAATTGCCGACACCGGTATCGGCATGGACCAGGCTGTGCTGCAGCGCGCGTTCGAGCCGTTCTTCACCACCAAGCCGATCGGCCAGGGCACCGGCCTGGGCCTGAGCATGGCGTACGGCTTCGTCAAACAATCGGGCGGCGAGATCATCCTCAAGAGCGAACCGGGAGTCGGCACGAGCGTGAAGATTTTCCTGTTACGCAATGAACAGGAGGCGCTGGTGGTCGAGGAAGCGCCCGTGGCGCCGCTCAGCCGCGGCCAGGAAACCATTTTGGTGGTGGAGGACGAGGAAGAAGTGCGCCGCTCCACCGTCGAGCTGCTGTCGGCGCTGGGCTACCGCGTGCTGCAGGCGCCCCATGCGGGCGCGGCACTGAACCTGGTGCGCTCCGGCATCGCTATCGACCTGGTGTTTACGGATGTGATCATGCCCGGCGAAATCAGCAGCCTGCAGCTGAGCGAGGCGGTGCGCGAGCACCTGCCCGAGACGCAGATCCTGTTTACGTCAGGTTACGCGGAAGGCGTGCTGGCACATGAAGGACGGCTCGATCCCGGTGTCAACCTGCTGCAAAAACCGTACACGCCCGACGTGCTCAGCAACCGCATCCGGCATTTGCTGAGCCAGCGCAACAGCACTTCCTGAACCTTATTGCGGCCTGATATAGCGGTGTGAACCCGGCGGCGGTTCATTCAGCACGGCCCAGAAAATGCCCAGGTCGGCAATCGCACGCACGAATTCCTCAAAATCGACGGGCTTGACGACATAGGCGTTCACGCCCAGCTCGTAGCTGCGCAACAGGTCCTGTTCTTCCTTGGACGAAGTCAGCATCACCACCGGGATGCTGCGCAGCCCGGGCGTATTGCGAATTTCCTTCAGCACTTCCAGCCCGTCGACTTTCGGCAACTTCAGATCGAGCAGCACCACGGCCGGATTACCGACCTCGCGCGCCGTGTACTGTTCGCGGCAAAACAGGTAGTCGAGCGCCTCGGCCCCGTCGCGGGAGATAATGACCTCGTTGGCCAGCTGGCTCTTGGCCAGGGCGATCAGGGTCAGCTCCAGGTCATGTGGATTGTCTTCGACCAGTAAAATGGGTTTTAACACAGGCTAACCTCAGGTAACGATGTCTTTGGGAATACTGAATGAGAACGTGGCGCCTTCACCAGGCGTCGATTCGGCCCACACCCGCCCGCCATGGCGCTCGATAATCCGGCGCACATTGGCCAGGCCTATGCCAGTACCGGGAAAGTCTTCCATCCGGTGCAGGCGCTGGAATACGCCGAACAGCTTGTGCACATACTCCATATTGAAGCCGGCGCCGTTGTCGGCCACGTGAAATACCACTTCCTCGGCGTTCTCGCTGGCGGTGACGGCAATGCGCGCCAGCTCTTTTTGGCTGGTAAATTTGACGGCGTTCGACAGCAGGTTGTACAGCGCCAGTTGCACGAAAGTCGGATCGCCCCTGACCGAAGGCAAGGTGCCGATAGCCCAGTCCACCTGCCGTTCGCGGATATCGAGCGCCAGCTTCTGGATGCAGCCACGCACCAGCTCGTTCATATTGACCATGCACGGGTGCAGCGCGGCGCGCCCCATCTGGGCAAAGCTCAGCAGGTCGTCGACCAGTTTGCCGGCCAGACGCGCCGAATCCTTGATGTTCTTCAGGAAGCGACGGCGCTTGTCCAGGTCGTCCACGCCCGCCGTGTCCGCCAGCAGGTCGGCAAAACCGGCGATATGGCGCAGCGGCGCGCGCAGGTCGTGCGAGACGGAATACGAAAACGCTTCAAGCTCCTTGTTGGCGCGGCCCAGTTCCTCGGCCAGCTCGGCCATCTGCTCGGCGCGTTCGAGCACGATGCCGAGCAAGGCGCCGCGAAACTCGGTCGCCAGTTCGATCTCGCCACCGTGCCAGGGCGCGCTGATGCCGTGGATAGTTTCGCGCCAGCTGGCAAAACTGCTGCGCGGCGTCAACTGGGCGGGCCCGCTCTTCTCCTGCGGCTGGCCGGCCCAGTCGATGGACTGCACCACTTCAGGCCGGAACCACAGCAGGTAATGCGGGTGGATGCGTGAAATCGACATCGACAGCAGGCCGCTGGCAACGCGACTATAGGCACTGGCCGGCACATGCAGGGCGCTGAGCTGATCGGTATGAAACACTTCTCCATGGTTATTCGCGACCAGCCATTGCACTAACTCGCGCACCTCCTCGTCACCGGGCACATCGCCGTAGGTCAGCAAGCGGTCGTCGACGACAATGGCAGCACCACTGGCGCGGCCAAAATGCAGCAGTGCGGGAAACACGCCACGCAAGCTGTCGGCAAAGTCGACGTTCTGCTGCGTCAGGCCGGCCAGCATGCTGACCATGGTACGCCGCACTTCCAGGCGAAACTCGAGTTCGCCGGCATCGGTGCGCGACTCGATGCGCAAGGCCAGTATCTGCCCCAGCTGTTCGCACACGGTGCGCTGCTCGAAGGCCACCGGCAGCGGCGTTTCGTTATGGCAGGAAATCAAGCCCCACAACTGCCCCTTGACGACCAGCGACACCGACATCGACGCCAGGGTGCCCATGTTGCGCATGTATTGCAAGTGAATCGGCGAGACGCTGCGCAAGGCCGCATGCGACAGATCATTCGGTGCGCCGGTCAAGGGATTGACGTCCGGCACCAGCCGCGCCGGCGTGTAATTGGCATCGTGGATCAGGCGTATGCGGTTGAGCATGTACAGCTCGCGCGCCTGGCGCGGAATATCGCTGGCGGGAAAGCGCTGCCCCAGATAAGAGCCATAGCCATCGGCCAGGCTTTCGGCCAGTACATGGCCATGGCCGTCGCGGTCGAACTGGTACACCAGTACGCGGCCAAAACCGGTCACGTCGCGGATCTGCCGGGCAGCAATGGCACTCATCTCAATGATATCGTGCACATCGTTGATTTTCAGAAGAAAACTGCCCACCTTCGGATACAGGTGGCGAAAATCGGGCGGGGTGGCACGGGTCACGACCTCGAACTCCAGCACCAGCAGGCGGTCGAAAACATGGGCCAGCACATCGAAGTAGCGCTCCTTGCCCACCAGCACTGTACCGAGGTGCGTGGGCTGTGCGCTCAATTCAACGCGCGCCAGCTCGGCTTCCAGCTGCGAAGCGGCACGCTCGCCCAGAATCGCCGGCAATGCTTTCCCCAGTGCCTGCTCGCAAGCCACGCCGATGTGCTGCGCCAGGTTGGCCGACACCTGCACCACGCGCCGCTCGCCATCCTGCGGCAGGGCCAGCAAGAAGCCATGTGGCTGGATACTGCCAGGAATGCGGATCGGTTCCTGGTCGCAGGATAGGAGGTTCAGGGCTTGCAGGGCAGACGGGACTTGCGTAGCGGTAGCGGCTGGCATCATGGCTGGTATGTCGGCAAAGCGGGCCGGTCAGGCGGTGAAGGTAATACTATTTTACTAGAGGCCTGTGGCCGGTGCCGCACCGCATGCACCGTGCGGCCATTTGCATTACCATGCAGCCCAATACGACGGCGCACAGCCAATCAAGAGCAAGGTCAACGGTGCAATCACTACAACAGGGCTTTATACTGACCCGCCACTGGCACGATACCAGCACCGGTACGCAGGTTGATTTCTGGCTGGCGACCGATGCCGGCCCGCGCCAGGTGCGCCTGCCGCCGCAAACTTCGGTCGCCTTTATACCGCTGGAACAAAAAGAGCAGGCCGAACTGTTGCTGCGCGGCGAGCGCCATGCCGAGCTGCGGCCCTTGAGCCTGTGCGACTTCCAGCACCGCCCCGTGCTGGGGCTGTATTGCAAGCAATACCGGCAACTGCTGAAGCTGGAGAAACACCTGCGCGCGCATGGCGTGGATGTGTATGAAGCCGATATCCGCCCGCCCGAGCGCTATCTGATGGAGCGCTTTATCACGGCGCCGGTCATCTTCGGAGGCGAACCCGGGCAGGAAATGCATTTGAAACCGGCGCCAGGCTACCGCCCCGGCTTGAAACTGGCCTCGCTCGATATCGAAACCACGGCCCATGGCGAACTGTATTCGATCGCGCTTGAAGGCTGCGGCCAGCGCCAGGTGTATATGCTGGGGCCGAAAAATGGCGGCGACGAGCTACTCGATTTCGAGCTGGAATACTGCACCAGCCGCGGCCAGTTGATCGAACGGCTCAACAGCTGGATGGAAATCCATGACCCGGACGCCATCATCGGCTGGAATGTGGTGCAGTTCGACCTGCGCGTGCTGCGCGAGCAGGCCCAGCGCCACCGGGTGCCCTTGAAGCTGGGGCGCGGCGGTGCCGAACTGGAATGGCGCGAACATGGCGGCAAACAGGAGCATTATTTTGCGGCCGCCGCCGGCCGCCTGATTATCGACGGCATCGATGCGCTGAAATCGGCCACCTGGAATTTTTCCTCGTTCAGCCTGGACAACGTGGCGCAAACCCTGCTGGGCGAGGGTAAATCGATCGACAATCCGTATCAGCGCATGGCCGAGATCGACCGCCGCTTTCGCGAAGACAAGCCGGCCCTGGCCCGCTACAACCTGAAAGATTGCGAACTGGTCACGCGCATTTTTGCGAAAACCGATTTGCTGACCTTCTTGCTGGAACGCTCCAGCGTGACGGGGCTGGCGGCCGACCGCAGCGGCGGTTCGGTGGCCGCTTTCGAACATCTGTACCTGCCGCTGATGCACCGGCAAGGCTATGTGGCGCCCAACCTCGGTGACGTGCAGGGCGACAACAGCCCGGGCGGCTTCGTCATGGATTCGCGTTCGGGCCTGTACGATTCGGTGCTGGTGCTCGACTATAAAAGCCTGTATCCGTCGATTATCCGCACCTTTCTGATCGACCCGGTGGGGCTGGTGGTGGGCACGCGTGAAGGGGAAGTCCATCCAGTGCCCGGCTACCGGGGCGCCCTGTTTTCGCGCGAAAAGCATTGCCTGCCCGCCATCGTGAACCAGGTGTGGCAAGGCCGCGAGCTCGCCAAGCGCGAGCGCAACGCGCCGCTGTCGCAAGCGCTGAAAATCATCATGAATGCGTTTTACGGCGTGCTGGGATCGAGCGGCTGCCGCTTTTTCGATCCGCGCCTGGCCTCGTCGATCACCCTGCGCGGCCACGACATCATGCACCGCACGCGCGAGCTGATTACCGCACAGGGCTACCAGGTGATCTATGGCGACACCGATTCCACCTTTGTGTGGCTGAAAACCGCGCATGACGACGAGGCGGCCGGCAAGATCGGCCGCGCGCTGGTGGCCCACGTCAACGACTGGTGGGCGCACCATCTGCGCGATGAATTCGGCCTCGACAGTGCACTGGAACTGCAGTTCGAAACCCATTACCGGCGCTTCCTGATGCCCACCATCCGCGGCTCGGAAGAAGGCAGCAAGAAGCGCTATGCCGGGCTGGTCGGCAAAGCTGACGGCAGCGAACAGATGGTCTACAAGGGCCTGGAAACGGTGCGCAGCGACTGGACACCGCTGGCCCAGCAATTCCAGCAAGCCCTGTATTTGCGCATCTTCCAGCGTGCGCCCTACCAGGACTATGTGCGCGACTACGTGGAGCGCACCCTGGCTGGTGAACACGATGCCTTGCTGGTGTACCGCAAGCGCCTGCGCCGCCCGCTGGGCGACTATCTGCGCAACGTGCCGCCCCATGTGCGCGCGGCGCGCACGGCCGACGCCTACAATCTGGCGCAGGGTCGGCCCTTGCAATACCAGAGCGGCGGCTGGATCAGCTATGTGATCACGCTGGCCGGTCCCGAACCGCTGGAGACGCAGAGTTCGCCGATTGACTACGAACACTACCTGGACAAGCAATTGCAGCCGGTGGCAGACGCGATCCTGCCCTTTCTTGGCGACGACTTTTCCAAGCTGATTTCACGCCAGCACGACCTGTTCTGACACGATTCTGCTTGCCTTCCCCCAGCCATGAGGTAATATCGGCGCCTGCCCGGCCTCTGCCGCAGGCATTCGGCCCTGCACAGGCGTAAAATACGCCATGGCGAAAGAATAAGAGCTGTCCGATTAAAAAGAGGATGCGGCTGCAGTCACAGGTTTCCTGGCTGAAGAGCACCCACTGTTGAACCAGCAATCAATGCGGCCGCCACTTGCCGATTGTTTGCCATTTTTAGAATGAATGACACCATGACCGAAATCACGTCCTTAAGAGACATTCCGCAAAAAAACATCTTCCGCAAAGGCGATACCTTTGTGCTGTTTGGCGAGCTGTTCGGCCGCGGCTATGTCAATGGCTTGCTCGACGAGGCGCGCAAGGCGGGCATGAACATCGTCGGCATGACGGTCGGCCGCCGCGATGAAAACCTGGCGCTGCGCCCATTGAACGCGGAAGAGCTGGCCGAAGCCGAAGCCAACCTGGGCGGGCACATTATCAACGTGCCGCTGATGGCCGGTTTCGACCTGGACGCGCCGCCCGGAGAACCAACCCCAACCGCCCTGCTGTCCGACCTGACCCTGAAAAGCTGGCAGGAAGACAAACTGGACTGGGAAAAAATCGAGCGTTCACGCGCAGCCGGCACGGCCCGCTTCACGGTCTCGGTGGCAAAAGCCATGGCCGAGCTGGACAGCCTGATTGCTGACGGCAGCAACGTCTATTTCGCCCACACCATGGCCGGCGGTATTCCGAAGGTCAAGGTCTTCCTGGCGATTGCCAACCGCATCTACAAAGGCCGCGGCGAGCGCTTCATGTCCTCGCGCGCCCTGCTCGACAGCGACCTGGGCAAGCTGATCCTGATGAACTTCGACGAAGTCACCGCCAACACCCTGCAGCACCTGATCGACGGCAGCGCCGCCATCCGCGCCCGCATCGAGCAACACGGCGGCCAGGTACGCTACAGCGCCTACGGCTACCACGGTACCGAGATCCTGATCGACGGCAAGTACCAGTGGCAAACCTACAGCAACTACACTCAGGGCCTGGCCAAGATGCGCCTGGAAAACGTCGCCAGGGCCGCGTGGGAAAAAGGCATCAAGGCCACCGTCTTCAACTGCCCGGAAATCCGCACCAACTCGTCCGACATTTTTGTCGGCGTGGAACTGTCGCTGTTCCCCCTGCTCGACGCCCTGAAAAAAGAAGGCGGCGGCGCCTGGGCCGAACAGCAATGGGAAACCTGCCAGGCCCTGCTGGAAGACGGCACCTCGCTGCAAGACCTGCTCGACCGCATCGCCGCCTACAACGGCGACGCCACCAGCGTCCACTTCCGCAACTTCGCCGCCTGGCCGATGGACAACACGCCGGAACTGGCCGAAGTCATGATCGGCACCTCCGACGACATCACCAAGCTGCACAAGGACCGCAAGGAGCTGATCACCGACCACCTGAGTTCCCTGGTCCTGGAAGGCACGGGCCCGCTGATGTTCCACGAAATGTCGGACCCGCAAGCGCCCGTCATCTGGCTCAACCACGACATCATCGCGCGCCAGCTGAGCTCGGTGCATAATCCGGCGTAAGCTGCCGTCGCGTTTGATCTGGTGCCGGCAAGCGGCTGGAAATGGTATAAAAAGTATGTAAAGCAAAAAACTTGCCGGAACCGGATAAATCAGTGATAATGCGTCTCGCGTTGCCGGGATGGCGGAATAGGTAGACGCACGGGACTCAAAATCCCGCGCTGGAAACAGCGTGCCGGTTCGATTCCGGCTCCCGGCACCACCAGACAAAGTTCAGCAGTACCGTTCAGACCCGCCCATCGCCAGATGACGGCGGGTTTTTTGTTTCTGTACTAGCGGCAAACAATACCGATCTCGTTCTGCCCCGCCTTGCTGCCTTGTCGGTAGCTGACTTCACAGCGCCCGACGCTGTCATCGATTCGTTTCGACAGCGTCACTTGGCCATGTTCGCCATAACCGCACTGCAGCCATTTCCCATCAGGAAAAGCTCCCTCCAGTTGATAGACAAAAATGGTTTGCCCTTTTGCCTTGCGCTGTGCCGTGGGAACCAGTTCTCCTTTGCGCTGCGGTGGTCCGTCAATTGGTGCCGCCGAGTTCAGGTACAGTGGGCTGGCAATATATGCAGTCCAGCCGGTGGGCACGGGTTCGAGCTTGACGGACGTGTCGGCAATACTTTTGGGGCAGATCGGCAAGGATGTGGCGCCAGCAGGCGCAGGAAAGCAGCAGATGGCGCAAGCAACAATGGCATTCACTGATGAGTAACAGGTGGGCATCGTTGCTCCTATTCGATCACGAAAAACGCATCGGCATTATTACTGGGATCGATATACAGACCGTTCTTGTGTTTGCCTTTGGCGCGCAGGATGCGCGAAGAGATGATACCCTGCCGTTTCCCTGCCCACTGATCCATGACAAGTATTCCAGCAGGTGTCTGGCCCAGGTAAATCGCGGCGTGATTGCCATACGAGCGATTCGCATACCTGCCGTCCACAAAAGTGGCGATGGCAGTACCTTTTTTGATGAGAAGATTCCCCATGACGGCCTCGCCCTGTCTCCAGGCCAGGGTTAGCGGTACACCGGCAAACTCCCTGACCAATGCCACACATTGATGGTTGCCTACCATCGTGGTTTTTTCAAGCTCATCGACTCTGCTATAGATATAAGGCATCTTGCTCTCCCCGTTGTGAAGAAGTGCCTTACGGTACAGCCCGGTAGCGAGGTGCCGTTTGAAGGAACACAAACTACCGGCGATTTCCCCGGCCTGCGCGTCAAGACCGGTTGCGGCAGCATCGCGTCATTCTTGACTGCTGCTCCTTATCGCTCTTCGCGGTAATACTCGCAGCCTTCAAACGTGGTGCGCAGCGCCTGCTGCAGCTGGGCATAGCGCTCCGGCGACAAGTTGAAACGCACGTCGATCTGGCCGTCGTCGTCCATCTGCATGGCGGCTTCGGCGTCCATCTGCACCGACAAGCGGTTGGGGTGCAGGATCACGGCGTGCATATGGCCGTACCACGAGAAGCCCTGGCCACAGTATTCGATATACGGCTCGTCCATGCCGAGCGCCACGTCCTGCTCGTCGTATTCGTCGGCGCGCTGGAACATCAGGTACAGCGGGTCGCCGTGGGCGGCCGGCGCGCCCAGGGTGGTGATCAGGGCGTCATCCTCGTGGAGGACGGACATTTCGGTGGCGGTAAATCCTGCGGACATGGCGTGCTTTCAAAGAGTCGATGCCGCCACCATAGCGCAATTGGCAGCTGGCGAACAGCCGCATTTATAATCGCCTGTCACCCACCCATTGCAGGAGTTCGCCTTGTCCACGCCTTACACCACCCGCCTTGCGATTCCCGACGTTGCCACCTATTGCCATCTGCGCAGTGCTTCCGGCCTCAGCGCCAAAACGGTGGAAGCGGCAGCAAAAGGCCTGCCGAACTCGCTGTTCGCAGTGCAGGTGCTGCAAGGCGAGCTTGTGGTGGGCATGGGCCGTATCATCGGCGACGGCGGCTGCTTTTACCAGGTGGTCGATATTGCCGTGCTGCCGGCGCACCAGGGCCGTGGCCTGGGCAAGCTGATCATGCGCGAGATCAGCGCATTTATTGCCAGCGAGGTGCCGGCCAGCGCCTATGTCAGCCTGATCGCCGACGGCCAGGCGCATCAGCTGTACGCGCAGTTCGGGTTCACGCACACGGCACCAAAGTCGGTGGGCATGGCGCTGAAGCGCTAGCAAGGTTGGCATGGCGGCCGAGGGGACTGCTTGCTATAGTGTCGGCAACGCGTGCCCGACGCCAGCCTGCCACATTGCCACCTGAGAGTTACCATGCTTTACCTGCTTGCCTTTGCGACCGTTGTCGCGCTGCTGTATTACGTTTTCCGCGACCGCACCCCCGTTCAGCCGCTGTCGAAAGCACTGGTTTCGATACGCCAGTACGTGCCTGCGATCCCGCCTGGCACGCCAGGCCACCACTGGACCGACGGCGGGCGCTATGCATCCGAAGTGGACAACGACTCGATGTACCAGCCGGCCATTGCCAGGCTGGCCGGCGAACACGGTCCTGGCAATGCCGATGAGAAATGCCTGGCGCTGTTGGTGTGCGACGATGCCAACCCGTTCCAGGACAAGGCCATTGCCGTCTTTATCGATGGCCATCTGGTGGGCTACCTGGCGCACGGCGATGCGCTGCGCCTGCACCGCAACCTGGCGCACCGGGACCTGGCCGGGCACTTCAGCTCGTGCGACGCCGTGATCCGCGGCGGCGGGTTGTGGAATCGCAAGCGCTTGTCGTATGCGGTGTGGCTCGACCTGGCACCATTCAACTGATCGTTCTTCAACCGTGCAAGTGGCATATTACGAAAAGGCTATACTTGCCTGATTATCCACAATCAGGGCATGCACATGGACTTACCACTGGCCAGCTGGGGCAACAGCCTGTTGCCCTTCGGCAGCGAACTGCTATGGACCGCCCTGCCGTGGATGTTGCTGTATGGTGTCATCGGCTTCGTGATCGCCGTGCTGGTCTGCTACCAGCTGGCCAAAAAATGCCTGCTGGTGCGCCGCCCACCCGCCTGGCATGTGGGAGCCAAGCTCAGCTATGTTTTGATCCTGGTGGCGCTGCCGGTGCTCGGTGGCGCGTTTGGCGCCGTGCACAGCGTACATCGCGTGGTCAACCAGGCGCTGGTGCGCGATCTGCAGCCGGTGTTCGAAACCCATGCGCCGGCGCTGCGCATTTACCTCGAGCAGCGCGTCAAACTGATGGCGCCAGGCCAGCCAGTCAGCATGCGCGGCCTGATCGAGCCGTTTGTGCAAGGCATGTACTATCGGCCTGTCTCTGGCAGTTACTGGGAACGCAGCAAGGCGCGCTGGATCAATGAATTCATCTTGCGCCGCGGCAGCCTGCTGCTGACTGACGTGCTGCAGAATCAACTGATTACCAGGGCTGGCGTGCTGGGCGAGACCTTGACGGGTGCCGACTTGCGCAACTTGAGCAAACTCGACAAGTCCCTGCCGCTGGTCCTGATCGACGCTATCACGCAGCAGGCCAGCGCCTATTTCAATTCGCTCAAACTCACGATCGGCCTGTTCCTGCTGCTGGCGCTGCTGCTGGTGTGGGGCGAGATCATGTTGTACCGCCACTATTACCTGCGCCGCTACCCGCTCGCCACGGCGATTCCCGTGAGCATGCCACCGATGTAAAAAGCCGCCCCTCCTTGCAGATGGGGCGGCTTTCACGCAGCAGGAGCTGCCAGGGACCTTACAGGCGTTGCGCTACAGCATCTACCACGCACAGCGCCGTCATATTGACGATGCGGCGCACGGTGGCCGATGGGGTCAGGATATGCACCGGCCTGGCGCAGCCGAGCAGGATAGGACCGACCGCGATGCCGTTGCCGGCGGCCGTTTTCACCAGGTTGTAGGCGATGTTGGCGGACTCGATGTTCGGCATCACCAGCAGGTTGGCGTCGTGCTTGAGGTCCGAGTTCGGCATCAGCTTGTGGCGCAGCTTGCTGTCGAGCGCCGTGTCGCCGTGCATTTCACCGTCGATTTCCAGTTCCGGCGCGCGTTCCTTGATAATCGCCAGCGCGGCGCGCATCTTCTGCGCCGAGGCGCTGTCGGAAGAACCGAAGTTCGAGTGCGACAGCAGGGCCGCGCGCGGCGACAGGCCAAAACGCGTCATTTCCTCGGCAGCCATGATGGTAATCTCGGCCAATTGTTCCGCGTCCGGGTTTTCATTGACGTGGGTGTCGACCATCACCAGCTGGCGCTCGGGCATGATCAGCACGTTCATGGCGGCGTAGACATTGCTGCCGGCGCGCTTGCCCAGCACCTGGTCGATATACTTCAGGTGCAACTGGGTGGTGCCGAAGGTGCCGCAGATCATGCCGTCGGCATGGCCCTTGTGTATCATCATCGAGCCGATCAGGCTGTGGCGGCGGCGCATTTCCAGCTTCGCGTATTCCTCGGTGACACCCTTGCGGCTGGTCATCTCGTAATACGTGGTCCAGTAATCGCGATAGCGCTCGTCGAAATCGGGGTTGATGATGTCGAAGTCGACACCTTGCTTCAAACGCAGGCCGAACTTCTGGATCCGCGTTTCCAGCACGGCAGGACGGCCCACCAGGATGGGACGCGCCAGTTTCTCGTCAACCACCACTTGCACGGCACGCAGCACGCGCTCTTCTTCGCCTTCGGCATAGACGATGCGTTTCAGTTCATTCGCGGTTTTCTTGGCCACCTGGAACAGCGGCTTCATGAAAGTGCCGCTGCGATACACGAATTGTTGCAGGCTGTCGGCGTACGCTTGCAGATCGGCAATCGGACGCGTGGCCACGCCCGACTCTTCGGCCGCCTTGGCCACGGCCGGCGCGATCTTGATCAGCAGACGCGGATCGAACGGCATCGGGATCAGGTATTCCGGGCCGAACGACAGACTGGTAAAGCCATAGGTGGTGGCGACAATGTCGGACTGCTCGGCGTGGGCCAGTTCGGCAATCGCGTGCACCACGGCAATTTCCATTTCACGCGTAATCGTGGTGGCGCCGCAATCGAGTGCGCCACGGAAAATGTAGGGGAAGCACAGTACGTTGTTGACCTGGTTCGGATAGTCCGAGCGGCCGGTGCAGATAATGGCATCGCCGCGCACGGCTTTCACGTCATCAGGCTGGATTTCCGGGTTCGGGTTGGCCAGCGCCAGGATCAGCGGGTTCTTGGCCATGGACTTGACCATGTCCTGTTTCAGCACGCCGCCGGCGGACAAGCCAAGGAAGATGTCGGCGTCCGGGATCACTTCGGCCAGGGTACGGGCGTCAGTGTCGCGCGCGAAACGTTCCTTGTCCGGATCCATCAGTTCCGCGCGGCCTTTGTAGACCACGCCGGCCAGGTCGGTGACGAAAATGTTTTCGAGCGGGAAGCCCAGGTCGACGATCAAATCCAGGCAGGCCAGGGCGGCGGCGCCAGCGCCCGACACCACCAGCTTGCAATTCTTGATGTCTTTGCCGACATACTGGATGCCGTTCAGGATGGCCGCGCCGACGATGATGGCGGTGCCGTGCTGGTCGTCATGGAAGACGGGAATCTTCATGCGCTCGCGCAGCTGGCGTTCGATATAGAAGCACTCTGGCGCCTTGATGTCTTCCAGGTTCACGCCACCGAAGGTCGGTTCCAGCGAGGCGATGATGTCAACCAGTTTGTCCGGGTCCAGCTCGTTGATTTCGATGTCGAACACGTCAATGCCGGCGAACTTCTTGAACAGCACGCCCTTGCCTTCCATCACCGGCTTGGCCGCCAGCGGGCCGATATTGCCCAGGCCCAGCACGGCCGTGCCATTCGTGATGACGGCCACCAGGTTGCCGCGCGCCGTGTATTTGTAGGCGTTGGCCGGATCGATGACGATTTCTTCGCAGGGCGCAGCAACGCCAGGCGAGTAGGCCAGCGCCAGGTCGCGCTGGTTGGTCAGTGTCTTGGTAGGCGTCACGCTGATTTTGCCGGGGCGCGGAAACTCGTGATATTCGAGTGCGGCCAAGCGCAATTGTTGACGCAATTCTTCTTTTTTATCAGATGACGAATCCATGCTGTGCTGCCTTCCTGTTTGGTCGATCGGGTGTTCGCGATTTTATCAGACCGATACTTTCAATTAGCTAGGTATTTTCCGCAAGCATAGTCTGATATCACGAAAGCGCATAACCTGCCATTGTAAAGGCCGTTGTCGGCACAAAACGGATTGACGTCAAAAACTATCGATTTTCAACTACCGATAATCTTTGCGATGAAGGACCTTACTCGAAATTCTCTTCGCTCAAGAAGCCATAGTCTTCGTCGATAAGCAGTTGCAGGTAATCGTCAAAGCTGTCGGCGATCACCTCGTAATTATCAGGATCGTGCATGAAGCGCACCACCTGCCCAACTTTGCCCGAGGCAGTCGGGTTGAAATCGACATACAGCACGGAACTGCCACCGTTGTTCATGCAGTGCGAGAAACACAGACGCTGCCCCTGCCTGATGCTCACGTCGATGCGCGCGTCGACGATGCCGGGATCTTCCTCGAGGTAATGGCCATAGATATCGGCGATGCTGCGCTGGCGCGATTGCTGGTCTTCGAGGATTTGCTCGACCGAGCTCAGGTAGTACGGATACTCATACGCGTCCGAGCCCAGCAGATACACCGACACCGTGCCGGCCGCATACTTCTCATGATAGGTGCCGTTGTAGATACCCAGCAGTTGCAGCAGGGTATCCGGGCACAGCGGGTATGCCTGGCGCAACTGTTCGAGCTGCTGCGCGCTGGCGCCTCTGGCCAGCGCCAGCGCGTCCAGGCTTTCCTGCGGCAAGCGCTCATGCACGCCAGCGAGGTAAGTTTCAAGCACAGCGGATTTATTGATCGGGGTCGACAAAACAGTACTCCTGGTTGATCTGCAATTGCAGATAGTCATCAAAACTGGCGGCAATCACGTGGTACTCCTCGGGGTCGTGCAGGAAGCGGATCACCTGCCCGATCACGCCACCGGCGGCGGGAGCAAAATCGAGATACAGCATCGAGGTACCGCCATTGTTCATGCAATGTGCAAAGCACAGCCGTTCGCGGCCACTGGCCTGCACGTCGATGCGGCTGTCGAGCACCACGCCATTATCACCCGGCGAGTCGCCATAGATCTCGACTATGCTGTCGGAATACAGTTGCCGGTCTTCCAGTATCTGTTCAACCGAGCGCAGGAAGTACGGGTAACTGCCCATGGCGGCGTCGGCGCCCAGCACCAGCACGGCCGTGCCGCCATCGTCATCATCGTCCCAGTGGGTGCCATTGATCTGGCTCAACAGGGCCAGCAAGCTGGCGGGGCAGTCCGGAAACGCCTGCAGCAGGCTGTGCAGCTGGACCGGGCTAGCGCCGCTGGCCCCGGCCAGCCGTGCCAGTGGCACCGGCGGCAGCGCCTGGCGCAGCCCGGCAAGATAATGGTCGACGATATGCATGCGCGATAAACTCCTCGTATAAGCAGGCCGCAAAATATATCAGCTCGGCCGAGTTCGCCTGCGCACGCTAGCGCAGCTTGCCACCCGGCGCAAAGCGCAGTGCAATGAGCAGCAGTAACACCACGCCACCGGCCATCACCATCCATGCCTGAGCCAGGCCGGACGAATGTTGGCGGATCAGGCCGGCAATAAACGGCATGCTGCTGGCGATGATGTAACCGCCGCCCTGCACGAAGCCCAGCAGCGCGCCGGCGCCGGCTGGCTCCGTCACATGGTCCATGCTGACAATCAGGGACAGCGGAAACAGCGCGCCGATGCCGCAGCCCAGCAGTATCACGGCGGGGATCGCCAGCAAGGTGGGCGCCATGATCAGGCAGGCCAGGCCCAGCAAGACGGACAGCAGCACCGCCAGCAGCAAGGGACGGCGGTCGGGAAAACGGTTGATGATGCTGGACACCACCAGCCCGGCCACCACTTCCACCAGGGTCAGGGCGCCCAGCAGCAGGCCGCTGTGCGACGCGCTCCACCCCAGTTCGGTATAAAACGGCGGCAGCCAGGCCAGTACCAGCGTATAGGCGCCGGTACCGATGCCGAAAAACAGCATCAGCAGCCAAGCGCGCATGCTGCCCACCGGCAAGCTGGCGCCTGCACCGCTGGCAACCTCACGCTGACCGCCCGCCACGCGGCGCCACAGCAGCAGCGCGGCCAGGGCCGGCAGCGCCCACAAGGCCAGCAGCACTTGCCAGCCCAGGGTTTGCCCCAACGGCGAGGCCGAGGCGGCGGCCAGCGCCGCGCCACCCATGATGCCGGTGGTATAAAAGCCCATCAACTGGCCGGCGCGCTGCGGGAAATGGCGCTTGATAAAGGCCGGCAGCAGTGCCTGCACCAGCGCGATGCCCAGGCCGCCGAGCGCGGCGGTAGCAATCAGGCCGGTGCTGCCGTGCAAGGGCCAACGCAGGGCGCAGGCCAGCGCAATGATGGCAATGCCCAGGCCCACGCCACGCACCACGCCCAGCCAGCGCTGCAATTGCGCACCGGCCAGTGCACACACGCCCATCGCAAACACCGGCACGGTAGTGAGCAGGCCGGCGTCGGTACTGCTGATGCCGGTGCCGGCCTGGATGACACCGAGCAAGGGACCGATGGCGGCCAGGATGGGGCGCAGATTAAGGCCCAGCAAGATGATGGCGGCCACCAGCAACGCTGATGAAGAGGAAGATAATTTATCGTTTGTCGATGGCATGGATAGTCCTTGCCCCGCAGGGAGGCGCATGGTTTAATACTTCACGCAGAAGTAACTCGATGAAATGTATCTTAACATGAAGATATAAACTCGTCCCGACGTCAAGATAAAAGGAGTTCCATGACTGATACCGTGCAAGAACACCAGCGTGCCCAGCTCGCAGCGGAACAATGGCAACGCGAACTGCCCGCGCTCGATACCAGGGCCATGCAGCTGGTGGGGCAACTGGGCACCGTGGCGCAACTGATGGCGCGCGACTGGCTCAATCCGCTGTTTGCCGAACACGGCCTGCAGCCCGGCGAATTCGATGTGCTGGCGACCTTGCGCCGTTCGGGTGCACCGTATGCGCTGACACCGACAGCGCTGTATGAAGCGGCCATGCTGTCCTCGGGTGGCATGACGAACCGCATTGACCGGCTGGAAACGGCCGGCCTGATCGAACGGCAAAAACACCCGACCGACCGGCGCGGCGTGCTGGTGGCGCTGACTGGCCAGGGCAAGGAATTGATCGACAGGCTGGTGCTGCTGCATGTGGCCAACGAACAGTGCATGCTGGCGCCTTTGACGGCGCGCGAACAAACCCAGCTGGGCCAGTTGCTGGCCAAGCTGCTGCAGGGCATGGGGCAGGCAAAAAATCAGGGCTGATGGCGGCCAGCGCCAGCCTATAATGACTGTCGATCACGCTCCTGCACACGACCATCATGGCCCAGCCCGACAACCTCTCCGAATTCGACCTGATCAAACAATATTTCGTGCGCCAGCGCGCGGGCCGCGCCACCCTGGGCATCGGCGACGACTGCGCCCTGCTGATGCCCTCGCCAGGCAAGCAGATCGCAATTTCCTCGGACATGCTGGTGGAAGACCGGCATTTCTTTGCCGACGCCGAGCCGCGCAAACTCGGCCACAAAAGCCTGGCGGTGAACCTGTCGGACCTGGCCGCCATGGGCGCGCGCCCGGTGGCGTTCACGCTGGCGCTGGCCTTGCCGCAAGCCAGTCGCGCCTGGCTGGCCGGCTTTGCCGCAGGCCTGTTTGCACTGGCAGACGCCCACGATTGCGAACTGATCGGCGGCGACACCACCAAGGGGCCCTTGAACATCTGTATCACCGTGTTTGGCGAACTGGCGCCCGGCCAGGCGCTGCGCCGCAGCCGCGCCGTGGCTGGCGACGATATCTGGATCAGCGGCACCCTGGGCGATGCGCGCCTGGCGCTGGCCGGCTACCGCATGGAGCAATCACTATCTGCCGACGAGCTGGCCAGCGCAGCGGTGCGCATGCACACGCCCACGCCGCGCGTGGCGCTGGGCTGCGCCTTGGCCGAAGCTGACCTGGCGCACGCAGCCATCGATATCTCGGACGGCCTGGCAGGCGACCTGAGCCATATTTTGAAAGCTTCGCAAGTGGGTGCCACGCTGGATGTCGACGCCCTGCCCGCGGGCCCCATCCTGGCGCTGCAGGAAACCGGCCTGCGCCGCCGGTTCGCGGCCGCCGGCGGCGACGATTACGAGCTGTGCTTCACGGCGCCAGTCGCATCACGGGCAGCGATTGCCGCACTGGCCATCGCCTGCGGCACGCCAGCCACGCGCGTGGGCCGCATCGAAGCAGAACCCGGCTTGCGCCTGGTGGACGCCAATGGCGCGGCGCTCGATTTGAGGCTCAGTTCGTTTGATCATTTCAGCGATTGACTGGAATGGCTGCGGCCTCAGGCCGGCAATTCGTCAAACTTGCGCATGCTGCGGTCAAACACGGCGCGCGGCAGCGGTGGCAGCCCTCAGCACCGTGTCCGCGACCACCTGCGGGTCGTCCCCGGTCTCCACCCATTTGCGCATCAGGCCTTCGCTGCGCGTGCGGCGTTCTGCATAAGTGGGCATGGGGCCATCGGCGCAAAGGCGCCGGTGACAAGTGCAATGCCTCTATTATTTTGCTTCATTTGAGTTCCTTGGCGGGACAGTAGTGGATTAATTATGCAGAGAATGAGAAAATAACACTATCAAAACAGTATCGTGTCACTTTTAAAAAGATATGAATGAAAAAAATAATGCAGCTCCGAGCTGCCCGGTAGCCCGTGGCATTGAGTCGGTCGGCGATGCCTGGAGCATGCTGATCCTGCGCGATGCGCACGCCGGGGTGACCCGGTTCGAGCAATTTCGCAAGAATCTGGGCATTGCGCCGACCATGCTGACCAAGCGGCTCGCCGCCTTGACGGAGGCGAACCTGCTGGAGCGGCGCGTCTACTCGGAACGCCCGACACGCGAGGAATACGTGTTGACGGCGTCGGGCCAGGACTTCCTGCCAGTGCTGATGATGATCGGGGCGTGGGCGCAGCGCAACTGTGGCGAACATCTCGCGCGCTATATTGACGACGCAACGGGCCAGGAAATCGAGCCCATCGGCATTGATGCGGTGACGGGAGCAAAATTGGGTACCCGGCCCATCAGGATGAGCCAGCTTCCGGGTGAAACTGCTTAAGGTTGCGCTACATACGCGAGCCGTCTGCGCCGGGGCGCTGTGCTACAGTCGGCACCTGACCACCTTGATGCACACCACCCATGAACAACGATCTTTTTGAGCTGGCGCGCGCCGTGGGCCAGTCCCTGCATGCCAGGGGGCAGTTGCTGGCCACGGCCGAATCGTGCACCGGTGGCGGCGTGGCCCAGGCGATTACCGACATCGCCGGCTCCAGCGCATGGTTCGAGCGCGGCTTCGTCACCTATACCAATCTGTCCAAGACCGAGATGCTGGGCGTGCCCGCGCAACTGATCGCCAGCTACGGCGCCGTCAGCGAAGAAGTGGCGGCCGCCATGGCGCGCGGCGCGCTGGCGCACAGCGAAGCGCACGTTGCGGTAGCCACCACCGGCATTGCCGGCCCTGGCGGCGCCGTACCGGGCAAGCCGGTGGGCACGGTGTGTTTCGGCTGGGCCAGCGCCGACGCAGTACAGACCGAACGCCTGGTATTTGCCGGCGACCGCCAGGCCGTGCGCGAGCAGGCGGTAGCACATGCCTTGCAGGGTTTGCTGAAGCTTACGGCGTAGTCCTGGCGATCATGGAGCGGTCGCGGCCGGCCTGCTTGGCCGCATACAGGGCGCTGTCGGCACGCACCAGCAACTCGTGGCGGCCAGCGCCGTGCAGCGGGTATTCGGCGATACCGGCCGAAAAAGTGCAGCCGGACACGCTATGCGGTGCCTGTTTGATCAGCAACTGGCGGTAGCGTGCAGCGATCTTGTCGACCTTGTGCGCCGCCACCAGACTGTCGGCCTGGCGCAGCAGCAAACAGAATTCCTCGCCGCCGTAGCGGCATACCATGTCGCTGCCGCGCAGCTGGCCTTCGACCAGGCGCGCAAACTGGATCAGCACTTCATCGCCGAAATTGTGGCCGTAGGTGTCGTTGATGCGCTTGAAAAAATCGAGGTCGATGATGATGATGGCCACCGCTTCATCGCCATTGGCCTCGTGCAGGATGGCGTTCAGGCAGCTTTCGAAATGGCGGCGGTTGTACAAGCCGGTCAGGTGGTCGCGCATGGCCTGCTCCTTCAGGCTGTCCTGCAGCGAATTGACGTGCATGATCTGGTGCGCCAGTTCACGGTTCAGGTGCTCGAGCTTGACGTTTTCCGATTCGCGCGCGGCCTGCAGCTCCAGCGCGTTGTCACGCTCGGCCTTCAGATTGCGCATCTCTTTTTCCAGGTTGCGCATCAGCACACGCGAAGCGCGCGCCGACTTGCTGCCCGCTTCGAAGGCGGCGTGATAGCGCTGCAGAAAACCATACGCGTCCTGCCAGTTGCCCAGTTGGGCGTTGATGTCGGACAGGCCGCGCAAGATCTGCTGCTGGTGAAACGGATTGCGTGTCCAGCTGAGCAGGCTGTGCGCCTGTGTCAATGACACCAGCGCGCTGGCCGGGTCACCCGCATGCAAGTCGAGCTTGCCCCGCACCAGCCACGCATGCATCTGTTCTTCCAGGTCCTGCGCCTGGTGCGCATATTGCTCGGCGCGCTGCAGCAGTTGCAACGCCATTTGCGCGTGCTGCAGCGAAATGGCGGCATGGGCGGCGATGCAGAACAAAAAAGCACGGACCGCGAGATTGTCTTCCGGCCAGTCATAAAACGGTTCGACCAGCGCCAGCGCCTCGGCCGGCTTGCCGGTGGCCAGCAAGCACATGGCCAGGTTGGCCGAGACGATGGTGTGCTGGTACTTGAGCTTTTGCGTGCCGATGATGTCGAGCGCCTCGTACAGCAAGGGAATCGCATCTTCGTCATTGCCCAGGTCATGTTGCGACGAGGCCAGGTTCGACAGGCTGTTGACGCGGTGCGCGGGCGTGCCGAAGCGCTCGGCAATATCGAGCGCCAGCAAAAAGTTGCGCGGACCCTCCTGCGTGTCGCCACGGTTCAGGGCATCGACGCCCAGACGCGCATACAGCATGAATTTATGCAGGGAATCGGGAATCTGCGCAGCCAGGCTGCGTGCCACAAAGAAGAACTGTTCCGCTTCGGCAAATTCGCCGCGCCGGCTGGCGTAGGCGCCCTGCAGCACGGCCACTTCCATGCTGCCTTCGAGGTCATGGCACAGATGAAAATACTGCTGCAGCGCGGCGCTGGACGGCTCGGCTTCACTGCCATAATAGGCCAGCCAGCACTGATTGAGTTCGGCATACGCATGGCCGCGCGGATACTGCTGGCGCCCGGCAGCGGCCAGGGCCAGTTGTGTCAGGCGCCTGGCCTGGTGGGGGTTGCCCACCACGCAAGACAGACCCTGCGAATTGAGACGATCAATATCGGTTTTATCGAGGCTGGATAACGGCACGGCAACCTTTTCACACTCTGGGGTGGATTTTTCACACAAAAATTGCTTTGCAACAATGGTATTCTTCACCCTTCATCATAACCAGATTTACTGTCGCACATGGTATCTTTGCAAATGGTTGTGGTAAAAACGCCAGTACGCGCTGTCTGCGCGGTACCTTGTCGGCGGTTGCCTGCGCAAGCAAAAACAACTATTCTCAATCATCTCCAGCCACCGCCCCGCCCATGACCCTGTCTTCGCCGTTGATCGCCTGCCTGTCCCTGCTGCCGTTGCTGTCCGCTTGCAGCGGCACGCCGTACACTGCTCCGTTGGCGCACGCCTACCTTGATGGCCCGGCCTACACCGTGTATGCGGCCGGCGATATCGCCGATTGCCGCCAGCGCGGCTGGCAATATACGGGGGCCGCGCTGACGGCGGAACTGATCGCCGGCGAACTGGCCGACAAGCCGGAAGCGGCCGTGCTGAGCCTGGGCGACCATACCTATCCGGTGGGCTTGGCGGCGGAATTTCGCGATTGCTATGCCCCCACCTGGGGCCGCTTCAAGGAACGCACCTACCCCACGCCCGGCAACCATGAATACTATGGCTCGAAGGCGGCCAGCGGCTATTTCGATTACTTCGGCCGGCCCGACTATTACAGTTTTACCCTCGGCAGCTGGCATGTCATATCGCTCAACAGCCATTTGCCGGCCGCGCGGCTGGCCGAACAGCTGGCCTGGC
This sequence comes from Janthinobacterium longum, assembly GCF_051380735.1. Taxonomy (NCBI): domain Bacteria; kingdom Pseudomonadati; phylum Pseudomonadota; class Betaproteobacteria; order Burkholderiales; family Oxalobacteraceae; genus Janthinobacterium; species Janthinobacterium longum. Next base: position 76,561 of record NZ_JBNYXQ010000004.1, on the reverse strand, counting down.
TGAAGGACGACCTGGCGCGCCACCCCACGCGCTGCACGCTGGCCTACTGGCATGCGCCTTTGTACAGCTCGGGCGGCCACCGCGCACCCAAGACCATGCAGCCGGCCTGGCAGGCGCTGCACGAGGCAGGTGCCGAACTGGTGCTGTCGGGCCACGACCACGATTACGAACGCTTCGCACCGCAAGACGCCAGCGGCAATGTCGACCAGCAACGGGGCCTGCGCCAGTTCGTGATCGGCACCGGCGGCGCCTTCCTGACACCGTTCTTTTATTTCATGCCGCACAGCGAAGTGCGCGACAACAGCAGCCATGGCGTGCTGCGGCTGCGGCTGCACGAAGCCGGCTACAGCTGGCAATACCTGGCCGTGCCGGACGATGGCCTGGTGGCCCGGCCAGCGCCAGACAGCGGCGCGGCGCTCTGTCATTGACCCTGGTTCACCTTTTTCAGTAGTTACAGACGCAATCACTTGGAGTAGTCGCAATGCAAAACACGGTACATTTCATCCTGCAGGGCAAAGGCGGCATCGGCAAGACGCTGGTGTCGACCCTGCTGGCGCAATGGATGGGCGGCAAGGACGGCACCCCGCTGCGCTGCTACGATACCGACCAGGAAAACGCCACCTTCTCGCGCTACAAGGCGATGAACGTCAAGCATGTGCCGGTAATGACGGAAGGGCGCATGATCGACCCGAAGCGTTTTGACGCGCTGATGATCGACATCCTGGAAGAGGATGGCAACTGCGTAATCGACAACGGCGCCAATACCTTTTCCCCGCTGATGGGCTATCTGCTGGAAAACGACTGCTTCGCGCTGCTGGAAGAATCGGGCCGCAAGGTGTATATCCACACCATCGTTGGCGGCGGCGACACCCTGCACGACACGGCCACCGGCTTTGTTGCCACGGCGCAGGCAACCCGCGTGCCGCTGGTGCTGTGGCAGAACGAGCACTTCGGCCTGCTGCAATCGGCCTCGGGCAAGCAATTCATCGAGTCACTGTCGTATGCCGAGCATCGCGCGCGCGTCAAGGGCAGCATTACCCTGTCGCAACGCAATCCGGATACCTTTGGCGCCGATGTGAAAAAAATGAATACGGCGCGCCTGACGATGCAGGAAGTACTGCAGAACGACAAATTCAACATCATGGAAAAACAGCGTATCAAGGTGGTCTACCGCGATATTTTTGAACAACTCGACAAGGTGCAATGGTAGTGGACCAGCATAAACTGCGCAGTCATGTGTTTGACAAGACCGGCATCAAAATCGACACCGACGACCCGATCTTTGCCCTCGTGGCACTGAACGAAGCGGTGCTGGCCGAGACCATCGAGCGCCAGTTGGCCATGCTGGACGCGGCCACCCAGGCGCTGGCGGCGCAAGCCTGCGCGGCGGGCGGCTTGCCGCCGCTGGCAACGCCAGTCACGCCGAAACCTGTCGAAACACGCTGGTTTGCGCCGCGCGAATGGCGCTTGCTGGCTGCGGCCGCCATCGTCTCGCTGGCCTGCGCCCTGCTGGTGCTGGCGGGCGCGGCGCTGCTGTGGCGCTGATCCTGAACTTTTTATCCCTCTCACTGGAAGCATGCATGAAACCGATCAAACTGCTGGCCATACCTGCCCTGATGCTGTCGCTGTACGGCGCCCCGCTCACGCCTGCCCATGCGGCCGAAGCTGCCGTAGCGGCACCGGCCGGCGCCACCGCCGTGCCGAACATTGCCTACGAAAAATACACACTGCCCAACGGCCTGGAAGTGATCCTGGTCGAAGACCACAAGCTGCCCGTTACCGCCGTCAATATCTGGTACCACGTGGGGCCGGCCAATGAAGCGCCGGGCCTGACCGGTTTTGCCCATTTGTTCGAACACATGATGTTCGCCGCCACCAAGCACGTGCCGCGCGGCCTGGCCGACCAGTTGCTGGAAGGCGCGGGCGCCACCGATTCGAACGGCAGCACCGATTTCGACCGCACCAATTATTTCGACACCGTGCCGTCGAACCAACTGGAACTGGCGCTGTGGACCCATTCCGACCGCATGGGCTATCTGCTCGACGTGCTGGACCAGACGGCGCTGACCAACCAGCAGGACGTGGTACGCAACGAGCGCCGCCAGAGCGTGGAAAACGCCCCCTACGGCATCGTGCAGGAAGCGCTGTTCCATCAGCTGTTTCCGAAGAACCACCCGTACTACGCCAGCGTGATCGGCTCGCACGCCGATATCCAGAATGCGAAGCTGGACGATATCAAGGAATTCTTTACCAAATACTATGGTCCGAACAATGCCAGCCTGGTAATCGCCGGCGATATCGACAAGGCGAAAACCAAGGAGCTGGTCAACAAATACTTCGGCAGCTTCAAGAGCGGTCCGGCGGTGGAAAAACCGCACGTCGTCACCCCGCCGATCACGCAGGAACGCCGGGTGGTGGTGCAAGATCGCGTCGAATTGCCGCGAGTATATTTCGGCTGGCTGACACCCCCGGCCTATACCAAAGACGATGCGGAACTGAAAATTGCCGCGCAAATCCTGGCCGGCGGCAAATCGAGCCGCCTGTATAAATCCCTGGTGTATGACAAGCAGATCGCCCAGGACGTGGGCGCCGACCAGGGTTCGGCCGCTTTGACCTCGATGTTCACCATCGACGCCACCGCCCGCCCCGGCCACAAGCCCGAGGAAATCGAGCAGGCGCTGAACGCGGAACTGGAAAAGCTGCGCGCGCAAGGCCCGACCGAGAAAGAAATCGAGCGCGCCCGCAACGGCATCGAAACCATGATGCTGAGCCAGGTCGAAAAAGTCGGTGGCCACGGCGTGGCCAACTTGCTCAACGAATACAACCAGTACACGGGCGACCCAGGCTACCTGGCGAAAGATATCGAACGCTACCGCCAGGTGACGGTGGCCGGCGTGCAGCGCGCGGTCGACACCTACCTGAAAAACCAGGCGCGCGTGGTGGTCTACGGCGTGCCCGGCAAACCGGACCTGGGCCCGGAAGTGGCGACACCAGCACCAGGCAAGGTCAAGGCCGCACCTGGCACGGCCATCAATGCCGACGAGCCATGGCGCAACAAGGTGCCTGCTGCCGGCCCTGCTCCGGCGATCAAGCTGCCGCAAGGTAAATCGTTCACCCTGGCCAATGGCCTGACCGTGATCCACAATTACAACCCGGCCGTGCCGCTGGTGGCCAGCCAGCTGGTGATCAAGAGTGGCTCGGGTGCCAATCCGCTGGCCCAGCCCGGCCTGTCGAGCTTTACGGCGCAATTGCTGCAGGAAGGCACGGCCACGCGCAGCGCGCCGCAGATCGCCGATGAAGTGGCGCAACTGGGGGCATTCCTGGGCACCGGCTCCGGCGCCGACAGTTCGTTCGCGCAGATGACCTCATTGAAAAGCACTTTCCCGCAGGCACTGGACCTGCTGGCCGACGTGGTGCAGCACCCGCAATTCCCGCAGGAGGAAGTGGAACGCCAGCGCGCCAGCCGCATCGGCAACCTGGCGCAGCAGCGCGAAAACGCCGGCTTTGTTGCCGCCCGCGTGGAAGCGGCCGCCCTGTACGGCCCGGGCCACCCTTACGGCTACATCCAGCTGGGCACGGAAGCGGCTCTGAAAGCGACTACCCGCGCCGACCTGCAGCGTTTCTGGCAGCAGCATTATGTGCCGAACAATGCGGCGCTGATCGTCTCGGGCGATATCACGGAAAGCGAACTGAAGGCGCTGGCCGAAGCCAAGTTCGGCGCCTGGAAAGCCGGCGAGGTGGCGCCGTCGGTGGCGGCCACGCCTGCCACCAGCAAGGCCAGGCTGATTTTGGTCGACAAGCCGGGCGCGCCGCAAACTGCGCTGCGCCTGTCGAATATCGCGGTCGACCGCAAGACGCCCGATTACGCGCCGCTGCAAGTGATGAACGCGGCCCTGGGCGGCTTGTTTACCAGCCGCCTGAACACGAACTTGCGCGAAGAAAAGGGCTATACCTACGGCGTGCGCTCGCAGTTCCAGTACCGCAGCCTGCCTGGCCCGTTCGCTATCGCCGCCAGCGTGCGCACCGACGTTACCGGCCCCGCAGTATCGGAAACGGTGAAGGAATTGCGCGCCATGATCGCCAGGCCACTGAGCGCCAGGGAACTGTCGAACGCGCGCAATTCGCAGGTGCTCTCCTTGCCGGGCCAGTTCGACACCAACGCCAGCGTCAGCGCAAGCATGGCCAATACCTATGTCTACAACCTGGGGCTGGACTACTACACCGTGCTGCCACAGCGCTTTGCCAGCGTGACAGGCAAGCAGGTGCAGCAGGTGGCGAAGAAATACCTGCAGCCTGAAAAGCTGATCGTGATCGGCGTCGGTGACCAGGCCAAGATCGCGCCGCAACTGTCCAAGCTGAAACTGGCGCCGGTGGAAGTGCGCGACGCGGAAGGCAATGTGAAGTAAGGCTTAGCGTCGTTTGAACAGGACGACGTTATCGATGATACCCGCCACGGCCACCCCGGCCGTGTAGGCGATCAGGTCGACCCAGCCGAAGAACGAACCGAGCACCAGGTGACCCAGCGCATGGGCGCGGATGCCGACGATCCACGGCGCCTGGTACAGCTGGCTGAACTCGACTGCAAAGCACACCAGCAAGGCCCACAGCGCCAGCTGCCAGGTACGCATGCGGGTGGCAAAAAAGCCCAGCGCAAACACGATCATCATGGCCCACAGGACGTCGCCCGGATATTTTCCGAGCGCGTCGGGTAGCCACTGGGGAAAGACACGCGAGGCCAGGCCCAGCGCAATGACCACCACGGTGGCAGCGAGCTGCAACAGGCGGCGGCGTTCAGGTTTTACCAGGAACATATTTCCATTCATGACAGGTGACGGGCCGCACCAATGCGGCCTGTGCCGTATTGTACTGCGCAGCAACACGATGCTGGCGGCTATCTGGGCGACAAGCTGACATTCTCGGCCAGGAAATCAAGTACGGCGCGCACGCGCAGCGGTACATGGCCGCCTTGCCCCACATACACGGCGTGCACTTCTTCGCTGTCGCCCGGATTGCACTCTTCCAGCACCGCCTGCAGGCGGCCGGCGGCCAGGTCGTCGCGCACCTGGAAGGCCGCCAGGCGCGCCAGGCCGACACCGGCCAGCGCCAGCTGGCGCAAGGCCTCACCATCGCTGGCCTGCACATTGCCCAGCACCGGCACGATCAGCTCGCCGCCATCGTGGCGCAGCGGCCAGCCGGGCCTGGCGCGCGCGTAGTTCGCATCGAGCAGGTTATGGCCGGCCAGTTCGCCTGGCGTGGCCGGCATGCCGCAGCGCGCCAGATAGGCCGGCGAGGCGACGATCACCATGCGAGTCTGGCCCAGCTTGCGCGCCATCAGGTTCGAGCTTTTCAGGGGGCCGGCGCGCACGGCCACGTCGGTGCGCTGCTCGAGGATATCAACCACGGCGTCGGTCAGCACGATGTCGAGCGTGACGGCGGGATAGCGCACCAGAAAGACCGGCACCAAAGGCAGCAGAAAATGGTGGCCGAACGGTACATTCGCATTGATGCGCACGCGCCCGCGCGGCGTGTCGTGCACGCCGGCGCAGCGTTCGGCCTCGTCCAGCGCCGCCAGCACCCGCACGCCACGCTCATACAGGCCGCAGCCTTCTGCCGTCAGCTGCAACTGGCGCGTGGAGCGGTTCAGCAGGCGCGCGCCCAGGCGCTGCTCGAGGCGCGAGACGAGTTTGCTGACAGCCGACGGCGTCATGCCGCAGGCGCGCGCGGCCGCCGAAAAACCGCCCAGTTCAATCACGCGCACGAATACTTCCAGCTCGCCCGAACGGTTGACGTCGAGTCTTCCCATGTGAATTCAACTCATAAATGTTCTTCGTTCACATAGTCTAGTACATGAATGCGTATGCGCCCATCATCGGGCCTTTCCACCTTTGACGCCTTCGCCATGATGACACTGCCCCGTTTGCTTTCCCTGTTCCTTGCCGCCTGCATATCGCTGCCCGCCGCTGCCGCCGACACTGCCTGGCTGGCCAGCTGGAGCGCCAGCCCGCAAGCGGTCTGGACGCCAGATTTCGTCCTGCCGTCCAATGTGCCGGCCCGCCTGCACGACCAGACCGTACGGCAGGTGGCACGCCTCAGCGTAGGCGGCACACGCCTGCGCATCGTGCTGTCGAATGCCCATGGCGGCACGCCGCTGCACATCGGTGCGGCCACGGTGGGCCTGTCCGCCGGTGGATCGGCCATCGTGTCGGGCAGCTTGCGCGCCATGACCTTTGGCGGTCACAGTGGCGCCACCATCGCGCCGGGTGCGCCGCTGGTCAGCGACCCGGTCGCGCTCACCGTGCCCGACCTGACGCGCCTGACGGTCAGCATCCATTTGCCACAGGACACGGCGAGCACAACCTTTCACTGGGATGGCCGCGAGACGGCGTGGATCGCGCAGGGCGACCAAAGCGGCACCAGCAAGATCGACCCGACACGATCACTCACCACCACCGCGCGGTTACTGCTCAGCAGTATTGAAGTAGAGACGACTACGGCCGCGCAAGCGGTGGCAGTAATCGGCGACTCGATTACCGATGGCGCCGGCGCCAGCCTGGGGCGCGATACGCGCTGGCCCGATGCGCTGGCCGAACGGCTGGCGCCGCATGGCGTGGCTGTCATCAATGCGGGTATTTCCGGCGCCCGACTGCTGGCCGACGGCATGGGCAGCAATGCGCTGGCGCGCTTCGAGCGCGACGTGCTGGGCCAGCCGGGCGTGCGCACGGTGATCGTGGCATTGGGTATCAATGACATCAGTTGGCCCGGGACGGCTTTTGACGCGCATGGCCAGCGGCCCACCCTGGAAGAACTGGCTGCCGGCTATCGCCAGCTGACCGCGCAGGCGCGCAGCCGGGGCGTGCGCGTGATAGTCGCTACACTAACGCCGTTTGAAGGCGCACTGCCGGGCACGCCGCTGGCCGACTATCACGATGCAGGCAAGGATGACCTGCGCCAGCGCCTCAATGCGTGGATCAGGAGCAGCGGCAGCTTTGACGCGGTGCTGGATGCCGATGCCGTGCTGCGCGATCCGGCCCACCCGCTGCGCCTGCTGCCGGCCTACGACTCGGGCGACCATCTGCACCCGGGCGACGCCGGCAACCGCGCGCTGGCCGAAGCGGCCAACCTGCGCATATTGATGGAAAAGCCTTAATCGGCTGGCGGCCAGGCACGCGGTGGCGCACGCCAGTTCATGAAAGGCCACATCAAACTGCCAAGCTTGTAAATAGACCGCAACGGCCGGTAGATGGAAATGTTTGATAACACTCACCTGGTATCATTACTATACAATGGGTGCATTGATATCTAATTTCGGAGATATACCAAATGGCAAACGTGAATGTCAGAAATCTGCCCGATGAGGTGCATCGTGCCATCCGGATCCAGGCCGCCCAGAATGGCCGCAGCACCGAAGCTGAAATCCGCTTTATTTTGGAGCGAGCAGCAAAACCCGAGGGCCGCGTGAAACTAGGCTCGTTCCTGGCGTCCATCGCCCGCGAGACTGGCGGCCTGACAGATGAAGAACACGCCCTGTTTGAAAGCGGGCGCATCAAGGCCACGGCCAGGGCTGCGAGCTTCGAATGATTTTGCTCGATACGAATGTGATTTCGGAGACGCAGCGGCAGTCACCCAATGCGCGCGTTCTTGATTGGCTTGATGAACAAGCGCTGGAAACGCTGTATCTGACCGCGATCACGGTCGCCGAGTTGCGTGCCGGTATAGCGTTGATGCCTGCCGGCAAGCGCCGGGACGGTCTGCTGGAGAACTTGGAAAAGCGCCTGCTGCCGATGTTCGCCAATCGGGTTCTGTCGTTCGATATGGCTTGCACGACGGCTTATGCCGAACTGCTGGCCAAGTCCCGTGCTGCCGGCCTGGTGGTCGAAACGGCCGATGCCTTCATTGCGGCCGTCGCCCTCGCCAACGGCTTCACCGTTGCTACGCGCGACACCAGTCCTTTTGAGGCTGCCGGGCTGAATGTCATCAACCCGTGGCAGACGGCGCAATGAAGCGGCCAACCTGCGCATGTTGATGGGAAAGCCTTAGTCGCCCAGCCCCGCATACAGCGCCGTACTCAGGTAGCGCTCGCCAAACGACGGGATAATCGTGACGATGGTCTTGCCGGCGTTTTCCGGGCGTTTTGCCACTTGCAAGGCGGCCCACAGGGCGGCGCCGGAAGAAATGCCGACCAGCAGGCCCTCATCGCTGGCGGCCAGGCGCGCGGTGGCGAAGGCGTCGTCGCTCTTGACGCAGATGACTTCGTCGTAGATGGCGGTATTCAATATCTGCGGCACGAAGCCGGCGCCGATGCCCTGGATCGGGTGTGGACCTTTGGTGCCTTTCGACAGCATTGGCGACGCATCGGGTTCTACCACGATAATCTGCACGCCGCTCTTGCGCTCCTTGAGCACTTCGCCGATGCCGGTGATGGTGCCGCCGGTGCCGACGCCGGCAATCACGATATCGACCTGGCCATCGGTATCGCGCCAGATTTCCTCGGCCGTGGTCTGGCGGTGGATGGCGGGATTGGCCGGGTTATTGAATTGCTGAAGCATCAGGTAGCGCGCATCGGCGGCGACCATTTCCTCGGCCTTGCGGATCGCCCCCAGCATGCCTTCGCTGCCTGGTGTCAATACCAGTTCGGCGCCATACGCGCGAAGCAGGATACGCCGTTCGCGGCTCATGGTGTCCGGCATGACCAGGGTGCAGCGATAGCCGCGCGCGGCACAAACCATCGCCAGCGCGATGCCGGTATTGCCGCTGGTGGGCTCGACGATGACGGTGTCAGCGTGGATCAGGCCGGCACTTTCGGCGGCCGCGACCATGGCCAGGCCGATACGGTCCTTGACGCTGTGGGCGGGATTGTAGAATTCGAGTTTGGCCAGAATGGTGGCCACACTGCCGGCGGCGATGCGGTTGATGCGCACCAGCGGTGTATTGCCGATCAGTTCGGTGACGTCGTTGGCGATATTCATGGGGGAACCTCCACGGTTGCAGGAAGCCCCAGTCTACCGCCTTTGACAGCAACGCGCGAGGGCGTTGCTGTCAAACAATTATTACTTCACATCCAGCAGTTCGACATCGAAGATCAGTGCCGAGTTCGGTGGAATGTCGCCATTGCCGGCGCCGCGCGGGCCATAAGCGAGTTCGCCAGGAATGATCAGGGTGCGCTTGCCGCCCACTTTCATGCCAGCCACGCCCTGGTCCCACCCCTTGATGACCATGCCCTTGCCCAGCGGGAAGTCAAACGGGCCACGGCCGACCGAGCTGTCGAACTGCTTGCCGCGCGAGTTTTTCGCCAGCGGACGGTACAGCCAGCCCGTGTAATGCACGCTGACAGTATTGCCGGCTGCCGCTTCCTTGCCGGTGCCTACCTTGTTGTCGATAATGATCAGCTTGTCGGCCGCAGGGCCTGGGCTCATCGATACGGCCGACGCCGGTACGGGAGCGGGGACTTGCGCCTGCGCCAGCGACGCGGCGACGGAGCAGATCAGGGCAAACAATACGGAGCTACGCGTCATGATGGTTACTTTCCTTGAGTTTCAATGAGATTTCAGTCAGACCCTGCCGTGTTGGATGGGCAGGATGCGCGACAATAATAGCAAACTGTGCAAGCGCCATGAAAAACTTGTCAGCGCGGCCACGCCGGTTCAATCAGGCCGCGTCGGGCAAGACCTCGGCCGGTGGCTGGCGCAGGCTTTTGAGCGCATGTGCGGCCGCCACCATGCCGAAGCTGGCTGTGACCACCACGCTGGAGCCGAAGCCGGCGCAGTTCAGGCCGGTCACGCCGGCGGCGGTGTCACCGATCTCGCAGGCTTCACCGGTGTCAGGGGTCGTCAATGGCTCCATCGAAAACACGGCGTCGACATTGAATTTGTTTTTCACGCCACGCGGAAAACCGTAGTCGGTGCGCAAATGCTTGCGCACGCGCTTGAGCAGCGGTTCCTGTTCCGTTTTTGCCAGGTCGCGCACGGCAATCAGGGTCGGGTCCGTCTGCCCGCCAGCGCTGCCAATGGTCAGCATCGGCAGCTTGCGGCCACGGCAATAGGCGATCAGCGCCGCCTTCGAGCGGGCATTGTCGATAGCGTCGACCAGGTAATCAAAGTGCTGGCCGCCCAGCAATTGCTCCAGGTTATCAGGCGCGATGAAGTCTTCGACCTGCGTGACCCGGCAAAACGGGTTGATCAGGCTGATGCGTTCGGCCAGGGCCGTGATCTTGGCCTTGCCGATGGTGTCGCTCATGGCCTGAATCTGGCGGTTGATATTCGACTCGGCCACGTTATCGAGGTCGATCAGGGTCAAATGACCAACGGCGCTGCGGGCCAGTGCCTCGACGATCCAGGACCCGACGCCGCCCACGCCGATCACACACACATGGGCGGCGCGAAAGCGCGCCAGTGCCGGCGCGCCATACAGGCGGGCAATGCCGCCGAAGCGCCGCTCAAAATCGATCTCGGTCAAGTCCGCGGAAATAAGTTCATGGTTGGAGGTATGCATGGCGCCATTTTAACGGACGCGGCGCTGACAGATATTCTAAAATGGCTGACCAGACCCGGCGACGGCCCACCACTGTCGCCACGCCCCAACACTGTCCACTACGAGAGCACATCATGACACCCCCTCTGTCCGCCCCCGTTACCGGTTCCGACCAGCCGGTTCCAGTGCACGACGCCGCCACCCTGGCCGCCATGCGCATCGACTATGTGCAATCGCTGCTGTCCGAAGAGCAAGTATTGCGCGACCCGATCGCGCAATTTGAAAAATGGTTCGACGAGGCGCTCAAAGCCCAGGTCAGCGAGCCGAACGCCATGAGCCTGTCCACGGTCAGTGCTGAAGGCAAGCCCACCTCGCGCATCGTGCTGATCAAGCAATTCGATCAGCGCGGCTTTACCTGGTACACCAATTACAACAGCGAAAAAGGCCAGCAACTGGCGCACAACCCGCACGCAGCACTGCTGTTTTTCTGGCGCGAACTGGAACGGCAAGTACGCATCGAAGGCACAGTGGTGAAAACTTCGGCGGCCGAGAGCGATGAATATTTCAATGTGCGTCCCTTGCTGAGCCGCCTGTCGGCCATCGCCTCGCAGCAAAGCGCGCCGATTGCCAGCCGCGCCGAACTTGAAGCCCATTATGACGCCGTGGCGGCCGTGGCCGGCGACACCCCGGCGCGGCCCGAACACTGGGGGGGCTACCGCCTGCAGCCGGAGCGCATCGAATTCTGGCAGGGCCGCCGCTCGCGCTTCCACGACCGCATCGTGTTTACCCGTGGCGCCGACGGCGCCTGGAGCATGGAGCGTTTGCAACCGTAGTGCAAGTGCAGAGCAGACTGATGAATATGGGTGTAGGCTTGCCAGGCTAGGATCTGAATAATATTGTTGTTCAATTAACGACCGCGAGAGCGGCCGCTTCATTGGAGGCCATTTTGTTTATTCAAAACCAACTCAAGTCCTGGGTAGCCGGCATGCGTGCCAAGGCCGCCCTGCCACTGCGCATCGAACTGTGGAACGGCCAGCATGTCGACCTGTCGAGCGAAACGCCGCGCGTCACCATCCGCCTGCCCACAATCGCCTCGGCCCGCTACCTGCTCAAGCCTTCGCTGGCCAATCTGGGCTCGGCCTATGTGGAAGGCAATATTGAAGTCAAGGGCACGGCGCAGGACATGATTTCCATCTGCAATGCGTTGGCGCGCAACACCCTCAAGCCGGAAGGCAAGCTGGCCCGCATCGTGCGCAGTTTTACGCATGACAAGGGCAAGGACGCCGAAGCGATCCGCTACCACTACGATGTGTCGAACGCCTTCTACGAGCAGTTCCTCGATCCGGCCCTGGTCTATTCCTGCGCCTATTTCGAGCACGGCGATGAAACGCTGGCGCAGGCGCAAGTGAAGAAAATCGACCATATCCTGAAGAAAATCCAGTTGCAGCCGGGCCAGAGCCTGCTCGATATCGGCTGCGGTTGGGGTGCGCTGGTGATCCGCGCCGCGCAGCAATATGGCGCCCGCTGTGTCGGCGTGACCCTATCCGAAAACCAGTACCAACTGGCGCGTGCACGCGTGGCCGAGGCCGGCCTGGAACACCTGGTCGATATCCGCCTGCAGGACTACCGCGATGTAACGGGCCAATTCGACCGCATTACCAGCGTCGGCATGTTCGAACACGTGGGCCTGAAGCACTTGCCCGATTACTTTTCCATCATCAACAAGCTGCTGGCGCCGGAAGGCATGGCGATGAACCATGGCATCACCTCCACCGACCCGGACAATGGCGAAACGCCGTACGGCGGCGGCGAATTCATCGAAAAATATGTGTTTCCGCACGGCGAACTGGCGCATATCGGCAATGTGCTGAAAACCATGCAGCAAGGCGGGCTGGAAGTGCTGGACGTGGAAAATTTGCGACGCCACTATGCGCGCACCTGCGCACTATGGACAGAGAATTTCGAGGCGCATGCCGAGCTGATCAGGCCGCTGGCCGGCGAACGGCGCTTTCGCATCTGGCACGTCTACCTGGCCGGCTGCAGCTATGCCTTCGAGCAGGACCTGATCAGCCTGTACCAGATCGTTTGCGTCAAGGCCGGCCGGCGTTCTTCCACGCTGCCCTGGTCGCGCAACTATATGTACGAGGGCAGAACACCGGCCCTGGTGCATTGAGCCAGGCGCCAGCGGCTATCTGACGAGGCTGGCGTGCATGGCGCGCAATTTGTCCACCATCGACGCCACCACCAGCGCGCAATAGCTTTGCAGGGGGTGGCGCGCGGCATAATTCTGCTGCTCGTCTGGCGCCCGGTAAAACGGCTGGGCCGGCAGCACCTGCGTGACGATGGGTGCATCCCATACACCCGCCATTTCGGCCATCACCTTGTGCGCCACCGACTCCTGCTGTGGCGACTGCACAAAGATCACCGAGCGGTACTGCGTACCCACGTCATTGCCCTGCCGGGCTAGTGTGGTGGGATCGTGGCTGGTAAAAAATACCTGCAGCAGGTCCTGGTAGCTGACGATAGCCGTATCGAATGCCAGGCGTACCACTTGCGCATGGCCCGTGCCACCGGCATCGACCTGTTCGTGGCTGGGGTCTGCCAGTTGCCCTCCCGCATAGCCGGTCTCGACAGTCATGACGCCGCGCACCTGCCGGTACACCGCATCGTGGCCCCAGAAGCAACCGCCACCCAGTACCGCCACTTCCAATTGCTGACTCATCATGTCCTCCTGACTACAACTGTCTTAGCGGAAATCTTGCCTGTTCCACCACTGTAGCGCAAACCCGCGCAGGGTGCCGCCGCCTTGCTTTGGACCTGCGATACAACGGCACTGTCATTTTTTGGCATAATGGTCACAAACATACAGGTTACCCATGAATACACTCTCTCCCCGCGCGCCAGCGCAAGCGTTTGATGCGCCTCATTTCCGGCAGGCATTGTCGCAATTTGCCACCGGCGTGACGGTAATCACCACGCGCCTGGCCGACGGCACATTTCGCGGACTGACCGCCAGTTCCTTCAATTCCGTGTCGCTGTCGCCACCGCTGGTGCTGTGGAGTTTGGGCGAGGCTGCCAACAGCATGCCCATCTTCAGCGGCAACTCGCATTACGTGATCAATGTGCTGGGCGCCGACCAGGCCGAACTGGCACAGCGTTTTTCGCGCCGCACGCCCAACCCGTTCGACGACGTGGAATATGAACTGTCTCGTACCGGCCAACCCATCCTGAAAGGTGCCTCGGCCTGGTTCGAATGCCATAACCGCAGCCGCTACCCGGAAGGCGACCATGTGATCTTTGTCGGCGAAGTCGAGCAATGCGCATACACGGCCCAGCCGCCGTTGATTTTCCATCACGGCAAGTTCAGCACCCTGCCCGATTGACGGGACAAAAAAAATCCGCCAGCTGGCGGATTTTTTCGACTGCCGATATCCTAGAAAAACTTGTAACCGATACCGACGCTGACGGCGGTCGGGTCCAGCTTGATATCCTGCGTCTGGCCGGTCGAGAACGTCGCGCGCGTTTTCAGGTACGTCTTGATGATGCCGACGTCGGCAAACCAGCGCTCGTTGAAGGCCAGCGTGGCGCCCAGCTGGATGCTGCCGGCCAGCTTGTTTTTCAGGCGGTAGCTCGATGGAGGTCCACCCGGATCGAGCAGGGCCGTCATCGCACCTGAACCGCGTTCCTTCTGGAAGTAGGCATACGTCAGGCCGGCGCCCACGTAAGGACGGATCATGGTGTTGGCCTCGAAGAAGCGGTACTGCATCAGGAAGGTTGGTGGCAACACTTCCGAAGTGCCCAGTTTGCCCGTGCCCTTGATGGCGCCATCACCCATCAGATCATGCTTGTACGGCACGCCCAGGTGCATCTCGGCCGAAATATTGTCGGTGAGCATATAGGCCAGGGTCAGGATCGGTTTGGTGTCGGACTCGACGTCGGCCTTGGTGTTCGGCAAAGCCGGCGCCGTCATGTCGCCGCTGGTAACATGCGGCGTGATCTTGTTGAGACCGACCTTGGCGGTAAAAGTACCGGCGCTTTGCGCCGAGGCGGCCGTAGCCAGCGTCATGGCCGCGATGGCCGCCAGCAACTGCGCCGCGCTATTGAAACGTTTTTTCATATTGTCTCCTGATTCATTATGTGCGGATAGCTAACTATCCGGTCATCCCCGCAGGCGCCCCGGCATGGCCAGGGCGCTGCCCGATTACAGCCAGCCGCGCGTCACCATGTCTTTGGCAACATAACGCGCCAGCAGCAGGTTGTTGAACGGCGAAGGATGCACATCATCGGCATAGGAGTAATGGCTGACGTCGCCGGCGATCAGGTTGCTGCCGTTGCACACCAGCGAGCTGCCCAGCGGATTCTTGGCGGCGGTCAGGTCGCAGGCCGGTTCCTTGACATTGGTCAGGCCATACGGGCCGGGGTTGGTCGCCTGGTCATTGCTGACGGCAAACACGTCGACGATCAGTACCTTGTCATTGGTGGACAAACCGTTCTTGATCTGCGTATTGAAAGCGCTGACCATGGCATTGATCAAGGCCTTCGTACTGGCATCCTTACCCAGGCCCGACGGCGTGTTGGCAATGTCCGGCAGATTATTGACGACCACATGGGTGGCACCTTTGGCAATGATCTGGTCTTTCACCAGTGCAACCAGCTCCGCACCGGCCGTGCCCATGGCGGTCACCAGTGCAGGACCATTGGTAGCGGCGTAGTCGGCGCCGGCCTTGGCGCCGGCGGCGGTGGCGGCAGCTTGTGCGGTTGCAATGATCGGGCCATTGACTGCAGTCGTGGCGGCAGTCGTGTAACCGGCAGCGACAGCAGCGCCGATGGCAGCCTGGGCAATGGTAGTCGGCGTCGCGCCAGCGACAGCGCTGGCGTTAAGCACTGCGGTGCGGATGGACACAGCAGCGGTAGCCGGATTGGGAGCGCCGGTGGCCAGCTGCGTGATCAGGCTGGCGCCAAACGCCGTACCGCCAGCAGTGGTGCCGGCGGCGGTAGCGGCCGCTTGCAGAGCACCCAACTGGAACAGTGCATCGTTACCGCCGGCCATCACGAATACCACTTCGGTGCCGCTGAACTTGCCGCCGGACACAGCCAGGTGGTTGGCGATCTGCGTGGCGACCGGCACCGTCAGTGCACCGAGTGCGCCGCCTGCCAGTCTGTTGTTCGGGCCGACAGGATTGGTCACGCGCGAGCCGCCCATGGCGTAGCCGAAGCAGCCGGCATGCTTGACGCGGGCCACGGCAAAGCCCTGCGCAGCATTGCCTTCCAGGCCAGTTTCTGCCGCACAAGGCGCTGGCAGGCCGAATTGCGCGGCCAGATGCTCGGTCCAGTTCTTGCCGGTCAGCTCGGGATTGATGGAGGTATTGTCTCCGTTGATGGTGAATTTGCCGCCTTTCAGGGCAGCGACCGTGCCGACCGCATAGGAGCCGACGTCGGACAGGCTGTCGCCGAACGACACTTGTGCCGTGTATTTGACTTTCAGGGTCTGGTCGCCGCCGCTGGAGCCGCCGCAACCGGCCAGGACAGCCGCCGTCAGCGCCGCAAGCGCGAATTTGGTGTATTGCATTTTGTCTCCTAATGGTTTTTTTTTGGTTTTACAAACGAACGGGCGTGCTATTCGCTACCCAACTAATATGCCATCGTTCTTCACGCTTGTATAGAAATTCAGTTTGAAAAAACAGCCAAATTACAACAACGCTTTCCGTCCTGGCAAGACGGCGCGACGGCGTCAATTATGGCGGAATGGCCATGATTATGGGCAAGGAGTTGTATTGCACTGCATCAAGAAAAAGCCCCTTGCGGGGCTGGTGTCAGACGCTGAGAAATTGTTGCAGGATGCCGGTCGAGCCGAATGCGGCCCGCCGCAGGCGGTCATTGATGCCCAGCCAGGCAGGACCGGTGGGCGGCGCTTCCACCAGGATCAGCTCTGCGCCGACCTGGTCCATCGTGCGCAGCGAGGCGTACAGCGCATAGGCGTAGGAAGCTGGGTCTTGCGCCAGGCGCACGCTGGCCGACGCTGGCGGCAGGTCCGAATAGTGTATCAGCGCAACCCGGCGCCCGGCATTGAGCAGTTGATTCAGTGTTGCGCCCAGCACATCGCCGTGCTGCATCGCAACAGGAGTATGTGGCGCATAGTGCGAATCGAGGGTGCCGGAGGCGCGCGGCGCGGCCGCATCGGGCAAGGCCGGCAACTGGCAGATCACCGCAGCGATCTGCTCGCCGCTGATATGGCCGGGACGCAGCAGCACCGGGCCATGCGTGGCCAGGCGCGACAGGTCGACGATGGTGGACTCGATGCCTACTTCGCTCTGGCCACCATCGAGCACGGCGCCCAGCAAGCCGCTATCGAGTTCGGCCTGGAATTCATCGCGCACATGCTGCGCGGTGGTCGGGCTGACATTGCCGAATTTATTCGCCGACGGTGCTGCCACGCCACCATTGCCGCCCTTGAAAGCGGCTAGCAATGCGATAGCCACCGGATGCGAAGGGCAGCGCAAACCGACCGTATCCTGGCCGCCGGACACCGCATCGGGAATATGCGCGGCGCGTTTGACGATCAGGGTCAGGGGGCCGGGCCAGAAAGCGGCCACCAGCTGCGTCGCTTCGACCGGCAAATCATCGCACCAGTGCGCCAGATCGGCGCCCGGCGCCACGTGCACGATCACCGGGTGGTCGGACGGGCGGCCCTTGGCTTGATAGATACGCGCCACGGCGGCCGGGTTTTCCGCATCCGCACCGAGGCCGTACACGGTCTCGGTGGGAAAGGCCACCAGCGCGCCCGCTTCCAGCAAGGCGGCGGCGCTGCTGATCGACTGCGGCACGCTCACGGCGCAATTCCCAGGATCAGGCAAGCATCGCGCAAACGTGCCTGCGCTTCGTCCAGGGTGGCGGCGACCAGGGTCAAATGACCCATCTTGCGGCCACGGCGCGGATCGTCCTTGCCGTACAGATGCAGGCAAGCGCCCGGCAGCGCCAGCACCTGGTCCCAGGCCGGTTCACGGATGGCATCGCTATCGCCCGCAAACCAGGCGTCGCCCAGAATATTGAGCATCACGGCCGGCGAGTGCTGGCGCGTGTCGCCCAGCGGCAAGCGCGCCATGGCACGCACTTGCTGCGCGAACTGGCTGGTGACACAGGCGTCCATGGTGTAATGGCCGCTGTTGTGCGGGCGCGGCGCCATTTCATTGACCACCAGCGTACCGTCGGCCAGCACGAAAAACTCGATGCACAGCACGCCGACATAGCCGAGTTCGGCCACCATGGCTTGCGCCGCGCGCTGCGCTTTTGCGGCGCAATCGTTTGAAATGTTCGGGCCGGGCACAGTGGTGGTAAACAAGATGCCGTCGCGGTGCACGTTTTCGGCGATCGGATACACCACCGAGGCGCCATCAAACCCGCGCACCGTCAGCACCGACACTTCATAGGCCAGCGGCAGCATTTTCTCCAGCAGGCAGGTAACCTGGCCCATGCCGGCAAACGCGGCGCGCACCTCGTCGCGCGAGCGCACGCGCACTTGCCCCTTGCCGTCATAACCCATGCGCACGGTTTTCAGGATGCCGGGCAGCAGATCGTCAGGGATCGCATCAATGTCGTCTTCGCTGGCAATCACCTTGTGCGGCGCCGGCAGCACGCCGGATTTTTCCGCACAGTCGACAAAAAACCGTTTTTCGGCGATGCGGTCCTGCGCCACCGACACGCCCTGCGCGTTCGGCGCGACAAACACGCTGCAGGCCAGGCGCGACAGGCCGTCGGCCGGCACGTTTTCAAATTCGGTGGTGACCGCCAGGCATTGCGCCGCCAGGGCATCGAGGCCGGCGCAATCATCATAGTCGGCATTGACCAGGCGCTGCGCGACCTGGCCCGCCGGGCAGTCGTCAGACGGTTCCAGTACCGCCACCTGGTAGCCCATGCTCTGGGCAGCCTGGGCGAACATGCGGCCCAGCTGGCCGCCACCCATCACGCCCAGCCAGGCTGGTGGATTGGCAGTGGGCAAGATGGGAGAGGAATGCGGATCGAAAGAATTGCTCAAAGAATTGCTCACTTAGTCCAGCGGTAAGGTCATCGCCTTGGCGGCGTCGGTTTGCGTGACACGGAACGCTTCCAGTTGCGCGGCCAGCGCATCGTCGTTGGCGGCCAGCATGGCCACCGCCGTCAGCGCGGCATTCGCAGCGCCCGCTTCGCCGATGGCGAAAGTGGCCACCGGCACGCCCTTGGGCATTTGCAGGATAGACAGCATGGAGTCTTCGCCGCGCAGGTATTTCGAGGGCACGGGCACGCCCAGCACCGGCACGATGGTCATCGCGGCCACCATGCCAGGCAGGTGGGCCGCGCCGCCGGCGCCGGCGATAATCGCACGCAGACCGCGCGCACGGGCGCTTTTCGCGTAGGCATACATTTCGTCGGGCATGCGGTGGGCAGAAATCACCTGCGCTTCGAACGGCACGCCAAACTGCTTCAGGATGGCCACGGCGTGCTGCATCACGTCCCAGTCCGAGGACGAGCCCATGATCACGCCGACCAGTGGTGTTGGTTGATCAGTCATCTCAGGCTTTCAGCTTTTCGCCGGTCAGGCGCTCGATGGCTTCGAAGTACTTGGCCTGGGTTTTGTCGATCACGTCGGCCGGCAGCGCGGGCGCCGGCGCCGTCTTGCCCCAGCTCAGGGTTTCCAGGTAGTCGCGCACGAACTGCTTGTCGAACGATGGCGGCGACATGCCGGGCTGATACGAATCGGCCGGCCAGAAGCGCGAAGAGTCGGCCGTCAGCACTTCGTCCATCAGGTGCATCACGCCATTGTCGTCCAGGCCGAATTCGAATTTGGTGTCGGCAATAATGATGCCGCGCGTGGCGGCGTAGTCGGCGGCCGCCTTGTATAGCTGGATGCTGATGTCGCGCATTTTGGCGGCCAGTTCCGCACCGATGCGCTGTTCCATCTCGGCAAAGCTGATGTTTTCGTCGTGTTCGCCCAGCTCGGCCTTGGCGGCCGGCGTGAACAGCGGTTCCGGCAGCTTTTCAGCCTGTTGCAGGCCGGCCGGCAGCTTGATGCCGCAGATGCTGCCCGTGTCCTGGTAATCTTTCCAGCCCGAACCGATGATGTAACCGCGCACCACCGCCTCGACCATGATCGGTTTGAGGCGCTTGGCCACCACGGCGCGCCCCACGACCTGCTCCACTTCCTCTGGCGCCACCACCGATTCAGGCGCCACGCCCGTCAGGTGGTTCGGCACGATATGGCCCAGCTTGTCGAACCAGAAATCGCTCATCTGATTGAGCACCTTGCCCTTGCCGGGAATTGGCTCGTTCATGACGACGTCGAAGGCCGACAGGCGGTCGGTGGTGACGATCAGGATCTTGTCGTCGCCGACGGCGTAGTTGTCGCGCACCTTGCCGTGGCCCAGCAGTGGCAGGGAATGGATGGAGGTCTGATAGAGGCTGTTCATAGCGGAGGGAGTGGTTGGATGAAACGAAACATGAAGCGAAACCGGCGCGCAGGACTATCGCCCGCCGGTCGGGAACAACGGGCCGGCAAGACAGCCGGCCCGCTCCAGGCAAGATTTTACTTCACAATCTGCGACAGCTCGCCGGCCTTGTAACGCTCGGCCATTTTTTCCAGCGAAATCTGTTTGATTTTCGACGCCTGGCCTTCGCAGCCAAACTGCTGGAAGCGGGCGCGCACGATCTGTTCTGCAGCCAGGCGAGCCGGCTTCAAATAGTCGCGCGGGTCGAATTTCGACGGGTTCTGGAACATGAACTGGCGAATCGCGGCCGTCATCGCCAGGCGGATATCGGTATCGATATTGATCTTGCGCACGCCATGGCGGATGCCTTCCTGGATTTCTTCGACTGGCACGCCGTAGGTTTCCTTCATGTCGCCACCGAATTCACGGATGATGGCCAGCAATTCCTGCGGCACCGACGAGGAACCGTGCATCACCAAGTGGGTGTTCGGGATGCGTGCGTGGATTTCCTTGATGCGGTCGATTGCCAGGATTTCGCCGGTCGGCTTGCGGGTAAATTTGTAGGCACCGTGCGAGGTACCAATCGCGATCGCCAGCGCATCGCACTGGGTGCGCTGCACGAAGTCGGCAGCTTGCGCCACGTCCGTCAGCAATTGCTCGCGCGTCATCGTGCCTTCGGCGCCGTGGCCGTCTTCCTTGTCGCCCTTCATGGTTTCCAGCGAACCGAGCACGCCCAGTTCCGCTTCCACCGTCACGCCGATGGCATGCGAGAATTTCACCACTTCGCGCGACACTTCGACGTTGTACTCGTACGAGGCGACCGACTTGCCGTCCGCTTCGAGCGAACCGTCCATCATCACCGACGAGAAGCCGGAACGGATGGCGGCCATGCAGATCGCCGGCGACTGGCCATGATCCTGGTGCATCACGACCGGAATATGCGGATAGGCTTCGATGGCGGCATCGATCAGGTGACGCAGGAAGGCTTCACCGGCGTACTTGCGGGCGCCAGCGGATGCCTGCATGATCACCGGCGAGTTCAGCGCATCGGCGGCAGCCATGATGGCCTGCACTTGCTCCAGGTTGTTGACGTTGAAGGCCGGGATGCCATAACCGTTTTCGGCGGCGTGGTCCAGCAATTGACGCATGGATACGAGAGACATGGTAATACTCCAGAGAACAATAGAAACTGTGGCGACGCTTCGCGGCGGGATCGGCCGCGCCGGCGTCTGTTTTACCTCACGCGTGGCTTAATCGTATTCACCCACACGAACAATCTTTAATGCATTGGTGCCGCCGGCCTGCCCCATCGGCGAGCCCCAGGTGACGACGATCATGTCGCCCTTTTTGACAATGCCATTGGCGACCAGCAAATCTTCAGCCTGTTTCAGCACTTGCGCGCTGCTGCCGTTTTGCAGCAGATGGTAGGCGCGCACATTGCGGTACAGGGCGGCCTTGCGCTGCGTGGTCACGCTGGGCGTCAGGGCAAAAATCGGGGTATCGATGCTGTGGCGGCTCATCCACAGCGGAGTCGAACCGGACTCCGTCATCGCCACGATGGCTTTCACGCGCAGGTGGTGGGCGGTAAACAGCGCACCGTAGGCGATCGACTGGTCGATGCGGGTGAACGTGACGTTCAAAAAGTCGGCGTCGAGCTTGTTGTATTCGGACTGCTCCGCTTCGACGCAGATGGCGGCCATCATTTCCACCGTCTCGATCGGGTAGCGGCCCGAAGCGGTCTCGGCCGAGGTCATCACGGCGTCCGTGCCGTCCAGCACGGCATTGGCCACATCGGAAACCTCGGCGCGGGTCGGCACGGCGTTGACGATCATCGATTCCATCATCTGCGTGGCGGTAATGGCCAGCTTGTTCGAGGCGCGCGCCATCTTGATCATGCGCTTTTGCAAGGCCGGCACGGCTGCATTGCCCACTTCCACCGCCAGGTCGCCGCGCGCCACCATGATGCCATCGGAGGCATCTAAAATTTCCTGCAGCACGGGAATTGCTTCAGCGCGCTCGATCTTGGCGATCATCATCGGCTTGTGTTGATACGGCTCGCCGGCGATATTGGCCAGGGTGCGCGCCATTTCCATGTCGGTCGCGCTTTTCGGGAAGGAAATGGCCAGGTAGTCGGCCTGGAAGCTCATCGCCGTCTTGATGTCTTCCATGTCCTTGGCCGTCAGCGCCGGCGCCGTCAGGCCGCCGCCCTGGCGGTTGATGCCCTTGTTGTTCGACAGCTCGCCACCGATCTTGACCACCGTGTGGATCTCGTTGACGACGATGCGCTCGACGATCAGCACGATCAGGCCGTCGTTGAGCAGCAATACATCGTCCTTGTTCAGGTCGCGCGGCAGCGCCTTGTAGTCGAGGCCGACGCGTTCCTGATTACCCAGTTCGCCATTCTCGCCCCACTTGGCATCCAGGATGAACTTGTCGCCCGCTTCAAGCTGGATGCGGCCGTTTTCAAACTTGCCGACGCGGATCTTCGGACCCTGCATGTCGGCCATGATGGCCACTTCGCGGCCGCATTCGGCCGCCGCCTGGCGCACCAGCGTCGCGCGGTCGATATGGTCTTGTGCCTTGCCATGGGAAAAATTCAAACGCACCACGTCGACACCTGCCCGTATCATCTTGACCAGGATCGCCAGGTCGGTGGAGGCAGGGCCGATGGTTGCTACGATTTTTGTACCGCGTGGCATAGAATTCCTTGTGCGAGAGCAAGACGTTGAGAGCATATCGACCGGGCGCTTGCGCGTCCGGCAAGGTAAAAGCGCAGCGGTCAGGCTGCGCTTGGTGCATGCATACTTTACAGCCGGCCCTTATTGGGCGGCGCGCTGCATCAGGATCTCGACTGCGGGCAAGGTTTTACCTTCCAAGAATTCCAGGAAAGCGCCGCCGCCGGTCGAGATATAGCTGATTTTATCGGTAATGTCATATTTTGCAATCGCCGCCAGGGTGTCGCCACCACCGGCGATCGAGAATGCCTTCGACTCGGCAATCGCCAGCGCCAGCGTCTTGGTGCCGTGGCCGAACTGGTCGAATTCGAATACGCCGACCGGGCCGTTCCAGACGATGGTGCCGGCGGCGGCGATTTGTTGCGCCAGCATGGCCGCCGTTTTCGGGCCGATATCGAGGATCATGTCGTCGTCTGCCACATCGGCCACGTCCTTGACGGTGGCCGTTGCGGTCGGCGAAAACTCCTTGGCGCACACCACGTCGACCGGAATCGGTACCTGTGCGCCGCGCTGGGCCATGATGTCGATGATGGCTTTCGCTTCGTCGACCAGTTCCGCTTCCACCAGCGACTTGCCGACATTCAAGCCAACCGCCTTCATGAAGGTGTTGGCAATGCCGCCGCCGACGATCAGGTTGTCGACCTTGTCGGACAGGGCCTTGAGGATGGTCAGCTTGCTCGACACTTTGGAGCCGGCAACGATGGCCAGCAGCGGCCTGGCCGGCGCGTGCAGCGCCTTGCCCAGGGCGTCCAGTTCGGCAGCCAGCAGCGGGCCGGCGCAAGCGACCGGGGCAAACTTGGCGATGCCGTGGGTGGACGCTTCGGCGCGGTGGGCGGTGCCGAACGCGTCGTTGACGTAGATATCGCACAAGCTGGCCATTTTTTGCGCCAGTTCATCGCTGTTTTTCTTTTCACCCTTGTTCACGCGCACGTTTTCCAGCAACACCACCTGGCCGGCGGCCAAGGACTCCAGGCCGGCGCCATCGATCCAGTTTTGTTTCAGTTCCACTGTCTGGCCCAGCAGTTCGGACAAGCGGGCGGCGACCGGCGCCAGGCTGTCGGCCGGCTTGAATTCGCCTTCGGTCGGACGGCCCAGGTGCGAGGTCACCATCACGGCAGCGCCAGCGTCGAGTGCGGCGCGGATCGCTGGCACGGAGGCGCGGATGCGGGTGTCTTCAGTGATCTTGCCACTGTCATCTTGCGGCACGTTCAGGTCGGCGCGGATGAATACGCGCTTGCCTTGCAGGGCGTTTTGGTCGATCAAATCTTGCAGACGGATGAAGTTGAGAACAGCTGACATGGCGATCCGGATGACGAGTGGAAGGAAGTGCGCTATTTTACCGCAAGCACCAGCGCAATTCGTCGATTTGTGCCCGTTTACTGAAAAACATGTAACAAACGCAATCCCGTGAAAACCAGCATGCCAAACACAATGGTTTGCAGCATATTGCGGCGTAGCAAGTAAAAAATCGTGGCGGCGATTCCGGAAAGCAACTTCAAATTTGGCAAGTCCAGCTGCAGCTGTGCGCTGTCCATCAACAGGTCGGGCGCAATAATCGCCGCCAGCGCGCAGGCCGGCGCAAAACGCAGCATCTCGTTGACGCGCTTCGGTATCGTGATGTGATGCCCGACCAGCCAGAAGGTACTGCGGGTGGCGGCCGTGGCCAGTACCAGCACCACGATGGTGGCCCATACATCAAAGCTGTTCATGTCGATTGCGTCAGCCATGTTTTTTCACCCATTTTTCCGTCAGTTCTTCCACTGCCATGGCGGTGATCATGCCTGCCAGCACTGCCACCAGCAGGCCCAGTTTATAGGGCAGGCGGAAAGCGGCGACTGCCACCGCGCCCGATACCAGCACGCCGCACAGCGCTGCGCGGCCCAGCACCAGCGGCACCGTCACGCAGATAATGGCCAGGGTACCGGCAAAGCCCAGGCCCCATTCGGCGGGAATCGCGGCGCCAAGGAAAATGCCGGCCAGCGAGCCGACCTGCCAGGCTGTCCAGTTCGGATAAATCAGGCCTTTTAAAAACGGCACCTTGCCCGGGTCCGGTGTTTCCAGCGGGTAGCGCCGCAGGAACAGGCCAACCGCGATATCGCCGGAAATATAGCCAAGCGCCAAACGCTGGCGCCACGGCAGGTGGGAAAAATGGGGTGCCAGCAGGGCCGAGAAAATCACGAAGCGCAGGTTGACCACCAGCGCAGTAGCAAAAATCACCCAGATCGGCGCGTGCGCGGCCAGCAGCGGCAAGGAGGCCAGCTGGGCCGAGCCGGCAAACACCAGCAGGGTCATTGCACTGGCCTGCGTCACGCTCAAGCCGCTTTTCACCATGGCGATACCGACCACCATGCCCCAGGCGGCGATGCCGACCAGGGTCGGTGCGCCCAGCAGCAGGCCTTCGCGGAACGACTGGCGTTGCGCGGTGGTGCTCAAACGGCGCTCCGGGCGGCAAAGTGTAGTATTCGCACAACGATGGTGCAGGCAAACGGCATCGCGAGCGGCGATGAAATGGCGGTATCAGGGTTCATGGTGGCGGCGGGCACGCGCGCTTTTCGTATGAAAACGGCGGCTTGCGCTAGCGGATCAAGCTGCCATTCTACGGATGAATTTTACTGCCTGCACGAATCCGTTAAAATCGTGGTTTTCGCAGCATTCTTAACTACATAACTTTAGCCTCACGGAGCATGACAAGATGACAAACACCACCCAGCCAGCGGTCGAACTCGACGGTAAAGACCTGCCAGCCTATTGCCCTAACCCGGCCATGCCGCTGTGGTCGTCCCATCCGCGCGTGTTCCTCGATTTCAGCAACCACGGTGAAGCCAAGTGCCCGTACTGCGGCACGGCCTACAAACTGAAACCGGGCGCCAGCGCCGGCCACCACTAAGAACACCTAACAAAACCTACTGCGCGTCGGTATTTGCGGCCTGCGATGCTCACCGTACCTTCGTACGGTTGCACTTCTCAGCCACAACTCCCTTCCGCTCGCTACGGTTTTGTTAGGCGTTCTAGAACCTCATAAAATTAACCATCAAGCCTCAAGACCGGAGTTGTCATGAAAAGTGTGAAGGAATTGAATGGCAGCGCCGCCGAAGTCGAAACGGCTTTCTATGATGCCCTCAACCGCGCAGACCTCGATGCGCTGATGGCGCTGTGGGCCGACGATGAAGAAATCGTCTGCATCCATCCGGGCGGTGCGCGCCTGATCGGCCATGCCGCCATCCGCGCCTCGTGGGAAGCCGTGCTGGCTGGCGGCGGCCTGCATATCCGGCCGACCCAGCTGCATGAAACGCATAATCTGATGAGCTCGGTTCACACGGTAGTCGAAGGCAGCACCGCCAGCGAAGGCACGCCTGCGCATTTGCTGGCCACCAATATCTACGTGAAAACGCCGCGTGGCTGGCGCATCGTGCTGCACCATGTCTCGATCGCACCCGGCAGCGCACCGACGGACGCGGCCGGAGCGCAGATCCTGCATTAAGGTTCCATGAACTACAGCGCGCCTTTCTGGTTGCCTGGTGGCCATCTGCAAACCATCGTGCCGGCCATCTGCCTGGACAAGCCGGCGGTGGCGTTCCGGCGCGAGCGCTGGCAGGCGCCCGACGGCGATTTCGTCGACGTCGACCTGGTCGACGGCCAGCCTGGCCAGCCCTTCGTGGTGCTGTTTCATGGCCTGGAAGGCTCGTCAAACAGCCATTACGCACGCGCGCTGATGGCGCAAGTGGCTGCGCGCGGCTGGTCGGGTGCGGTGCCGCATTTTCGTGGCTGCTCGGGCGAGGCTAACCTGGCGCCGCGCTTCTATCATTCGGGCGACGCGCAAGAGGTGGACTGGGTGCTGCGCCGTTTGCACCCGCGCGCGACCGGGAAGTTTTATGCAGCCGGCGTCTCGCTGGGCGGCAACGCCCTGCTGTGCTGGCTGGGGCAGTCGCAGCATGCAGCGGACTTTGTCGATGCGGCGGCTTCCGTGTCGGCGCCGCTGGACCTGGCGCAAGGCGGCAAGGCCTTGTCCTCGGGTGCGAACCGCTTGTACACCCGCATGTTTTTACAAACGCTGAAACCGAAGTGCCTGGCCAAGCTGGAGCAGTTTCCCGGCCTGTTCGAGCGTGAAGCCATGCTGGCCGCGCGCGACCTGCATGCGTTTGACAATGTGGTGACGGCGCCCCTGCACGGCTACCGCGACGCCGACGATTACTGGCACCGCGCCAGCGCCAAACATGTGTTGCACGACATCACCGTGCGCACGCTGATCCTGAACGCGCAGAACGATCCTTTCCTGCCGGGGCAACATTTGCCACGCTGCGCTGCACCGGCCGTGACGCTCGATTATCCGCGCCATGGCGGCCATGTCGGCTTTGCCAGCAGCAATCTCGACTGGCTGCCGCGGCGCCTGCTGCAGTTCTTCGAACAAGGCAGCGCGGCGCCATCGTTGACGCAAAGCTGTCAGGCTGACAGCATTGACCACCCTAAGGAAGCTGCCCTACATGGATGACCTCGTTAAACAGGCGATGGCCAAATGGCCGAATGTTCCCCACTGCTACGGTTGGCTGGCATTGGACGCGCGCGGCAACTGGCGCATGCGCGACGAGCACGCCCAGCAATCGCAGCTGCCCGGCGACAAAATCGCCCACGCCGCCCTGCTCGGCTTTATCAACCGCAACTATGACCATGATGAACGCGGCTGCTGGTTTTTCCAGAACGGCCCCCAGCGCGTCTATCTGAACCTGGAAGCAACGCCGTTTATTGCCCGCAGCGATCCGCAACACGGCTTTGTGCTGCAAACGGGCGCTACCCTGCCGGCGCTTGATGCGGCGTTTCTATGCGATAACGGTGCGCTGATCCTGCAACAGGGCGACATCGTCGCGCAGGTCGATGACCGCGATATGGCGCAGGTGATGGCGTTGCTGCAGCTCGATGGCCAGCCGGTGGGCGACGAAGCGCTGCTGGCCTGGCTGGAACACGCCAGCGGCAAGCTGAGCTTGCAATATGGCGGCCAGGCAATTGCGGCAACACCGCTGGCCCATGAACAGGTGCCACGGCATTTCGGTTTCCAGCGCACGCCGCAGCCGGCCTGACTACGACTTCTGGTCCTTGAGCTGCTCGCGGCGCTTTTCCTGCAGCTCGCGTTCGCGCGCATCGATCACGGCCTGGTCATAAAAAGTGGCGTCGTTCGACTTGCGCGCGATCGTCAGCTGGTCCAGCGCGGCCATGGTGGCGCCCTGCAGCACATACGATTCGGCCAGCGCAAGATGCTGCAAGGACCGCTTGCCCTGGCTCGCATAAGCCTTGGCCAGCAGGTCGTACAATTCCGGCTCTTCCTTGTACAACTGCACCTGGTCACGCAGGTAGAGCGTGGCCTTGTCGAGCTGCTTGTCGGCGATCAGCGCTTCCGCATATTGATAGGCAATCCCGCGCGACAGTGGAAACTGGTGGCGCGCCGCATCGGCTGCCTTCACCGCCCGGGGTGCGACCTCCGGCTTTTGCGCCGGCATCAACAGCACTTCCAGCTCCATTGCCGCCAGCAGCGAATTGGGGCCTTGCGTGCCGCTTGACGTCAACACGTTCGGCCCGGCCGGCTTGTGCAACGCCGCGTTGGCCGCATCGAGCTCGGCCTGCGCCTCAGCCGTCTTGCCCTGCTTGATGGCGATAAACGCCAGCCCATAGTGGGCCGCCGTCACCTGGAAACGGCTTTGCTGTTCCAGCTGCGTCTTGAAGGTTGCTTTCGCGTTCAGCAAACCCTGCATGCTTTCATCCTGCAGCACGCGTGCACGCGCACGCGCCAGGTGGAAATTCAGGCTGTCGGGCCGCTGTTTATAGGGCTGCTCGCGGATGCGCGCCTGGATATCGGCAATGCGCTCGGTGGTCAAGGGGTGGGTCTGCAGATACGCTGGCATCAGGTCGCTGTACGAGCGGCTGGCTGCCTGCATGCGGCCAAAGAAAGCCACCATGCCGGTGGTGTCGAAACCAGCTTCGCCCATGATCTGGAAACCGATGCGGTCCGCTTCGCGCTCGGCGTCGCGGCCGAAATTGATCTGGCGCTGGATCGCCAGGCCCTGGCCGGCGGCGAACACGCCCATCGCCACGTCACCGCCGGCGCGCGACGCCAGCGCCGCCAGCAAGATCGCCGCCAGCGGCATCAGTGCGTCCTGGCGCTGCTGGCCCAGCATGCGCGCGACATGGCGCTGCGCCACATGGCCGATCTCGTGCGACAGCACGGAAGCAAGTTCCGCTTCGGTCTGCGCCGCCAGCAACAGCGCCGAATGCACGCCGATAAAGCCGCCCGGCAAGGCAAACGCGTTCAGTTGCGGATCGCGCACGACAAAAAAGAAATAATCGTAGCTGGTTTCGCCGCGCACGCTGGGCCGCGCCGCCACCAGCGCATTGCCGAAGGTATTCATGTATTCCAGCAAGGGCGCATCATCGAGATAATCGCGGTCGCCCCGAATGCTGCGGATAATCTCTTCGCCGATCTTGCGCTCCATGGCAGGCGACAGGTCTTCGCGCGAAGCATCGCCCAGGTTGGGCAGGTTCGGCACGGGCGCCACCGGTAGCGGGGTCCAGCTGCTGGCAGGCTTGACCGGTGCGGCGGCCGGTGCCGGCGTTTGCGCCAGCGCCAGAGGGGCGGCCAGCAGCAAGGCCGACAGCGCACAGGCCTTGAAGCAAGCAACAGGATAAAAGGGGCGGGATTTCACGGCTGCTATCATAACCCGTAAGCGCCATCATTTTCCACACGCGCGCCGCCCCCTATAATGGTGGCCATCATCATTGCCAACAACGCCCCCACACCATGACCACACCCGAGCAAGACGCCAGCGCTGGCGCACTGACCCACTTCGACGCCACCGGCCAGGCCCATATGGTCGATGTGGGCAACAAGGAAGACACGCGCCGCAGCGCCGTGGCAGCCGGCACCATCCGCATGCAGCCGGCCACGCTGGCCATCATTGTCAAAGGCAACGCCAAAAAGGGCGACGTACTGGGCATCGCCCGCATCGCCGCCATCATGGGCGCCAAGCGCACCAGCGACCTGATACCGCTATGCCACCCGCTGGCCATTACACGCGTCACGGTCGACTTCGAAATCGACGAAGCGGCCAGCAGCGTCCACTGCCGCGCCCAGGTCGACACCCTCGGCAAAACCGGCGTGGAAATGGAAGCGCTGACCTCGGTACAAATCGGTTTGCTGACCATCTACGATATGTGCAAGGCGGTCGACCGCGGCATGGTGATGACCAATGTGCGGGTGCTGGAAAAGCATGGCGGCAAGTCAGGTGACTGGACGGCGGCTTTGTGAACGCAGGTCATTCAACAGCCACAGTGCGCAGCCCAGGCACAACCCGATGACCGCCATCGACAGCGGCAAATGAAACTGTTCCAGCCCCGCCAGCGCAAAGCCGGCGTGGATCACAAAAGTGGCCATGCCCAGCGCGGTGCAGATGCCGGCATACAGGCGCGCGCGAGGCAGCGCCAGCAGCACCTGCCGGTAGCCGGCCAGCACTATTGCAATCGCCGCCAGGTTAAACACCAGAAAGCCCTGCACGCCGCCGGGCAGGTAAAACATTTCCCATTCACGCCAATAGGCGGCGTCGATCTGATGCAGGATCAGGCATAACATGGTCCAGAAGTAGCTGCGCGCCATGGCGTCTTTCTTAATAAACAATAGCGCGCGATTGTAAAACAAGGCAGGCAGCTTGTCCGCTCTTTTTGACAACCATGCTTTTCAGCCCATGCCAGGCATGGCATCACAACGCCGCCACGGCCTTCGCAATATTGTTGCGCAGGATGGCCTGTTTCGCCGCCTCATTGCTGACCGTGGTGCTGTTGAACCAGGTCAGGCTGCTGCTGCCCGATTCCATCGTCATGGTGATGGTCTGGCCGCCGATGCCGGTGCCCAGGTCGGGCGCCAGGGTCAGGGTGATATTGCCATCGGCCACGCTGCCACTGGCCACTTCGCGCGTGGGGCTGAAAGCGGGGATCGGGCTGGGCTTGGCCTCGGTGGTGGTGCTGCAGGTGGATGCCTCGCCACCATTTTCCTGCACGCACAAGGCCACCGCCGTTTTCAGCGGCGCGGCTGCCGCCAGCACGTTGCTGACCTTGGCGCGCATCGTGTAGTCGCTGTATTGCGGGATGGCCACGGCCGCCAGGATGCCGGCGATCGCCACCACTATCATCAGTTCTATCAGGGTAAAGCCGGCTTGGGCGCGCATGGTGTCCTCCTGTTGTCAGATGCTCACCAGGGAAAATGCAAGCGCTGTGCCAGCGCCGCGCACGGGCAAGGCTGGGCATCGAGGCAACAAAAACGACGCATTGTGTCCGGTTGCGACCATGGCGGTCGCTGCGCGACCAGAATGGCCGTGGCTGCCAGACAATAAAAAAAGGAGCCGAAGCTCCTTTTTTTGTACTGATTTGACCGCGCTGTATTACAGCATGGCTTTCAGCAGACGCGCCATTTCCGACGGGTTCTTGGTGACGGTGATGCCGCATGCTTCCATGATTTCCAGCTTGGCTTGTGCCGTATCGGCACCGCCCGAGATCAGCGCGCCGGCGTGGCCCATGCGCTTGCCTGGAGGCGCGGTGACGCCGGCGATAAAGCCGACCACCGGTTTTTTCATGTTGTCCTTGATCCAATAAGCAGCATTGGCTTCGTCAGGACCACCGATTTCGCCGATCATGATGACCGCGTCGGTATCCGGATCGTCATTGAACATCTTCATGATGTCGATGTGTTTCAGACCGTTGATCGGGTCGCCGCCGATGCCGACTGCCGACGATTGGCCCAGGCCCAGTGCGGTCAATTGACCAACTGCTTCATAGGTCAGGGTACCCGAACGCGATACCACGCCGATGCGGCCCTTTTTATGGATGTGGCCTGGCATGATGCCGATCTTGATTTCGTCTGGCGTGATCAAACCTGGGCAGTTAGGGCCCAGCAGCAGCGTTTTGCTGCCCGATTTGGCCATGCGGTCTTTCAAGGCCATCATGTCACGTACTGGAATGCCTTCGGTGATGCAAATGGCCAGATCCATTTCAGCTTCGACAGCTTCCCAGATCGCGGCGGCCGCGCCTGCTGGCGGCACGTAGATCACGGAAACGTTGGCGCCGGTTTCTTTTTTCGCTTCGGTCACGTTGGCGAAAATAGGAATGCCTTCGAAGTCTTCGCCGGCTTTCTTCGGGTTCACGCCTGCCACGAAAGCGGCTTTGCCGTTCGCGTAGTCGCGGCAACCGCGGGTGTGGAACTGGCCGGTCTTGCCGGTGATCCCTTGGGTAACGACTTTGGTATCTTTATTGATCAGAATGGACATGTTGATTCCTTAATTAAGCTTGACCGGCAGCAGCGGCAACGACGCTCTTGGCTGCATCTTCCATGGTGTCGGCTGCGATGATAGGCAGACCGGAATCGGCCAGCATCTTTTTGCCCAGGTCTTCGTTGGTGCCCTTCATGCGCACCACCAGCGGTACGTTCAGCGAAACGGCTTTGACCGCAGCGATAACGCCTTCGGCGATCACGTCGCAACGCATGATGCCGCCGAAAATATTCACCAGGATGGCTTTCAGGCCCGGGTTTTTCAGCATGATCTTGAACGCTTCGGTGACTTTTTCTGCCGTGGCGCCGCCGCCGACGTCGAGGAAGTTGGCTGGCTCGCCGCCGAACAGTTTGATGGTGTCCATGGTGGCCATGGCCAGGCCGGCGCCGTTCACCAGGCAGCCGATATTGCCGTCGAGCGAGATGTAGGCCAGGTCGAATTTCGACGCTTCGATTTCAGCTGGATCTTCTTCGTCCAGGTCGCGCAGGGCAATGATTTCCGGATGACGGAACAGGGCGTTCGGGTCGAAGTTGAACTTGGCGTCCAGGGCGATAACCTTGCCGCTGCCGGTAACGATCAGCGGGTTGATCTCGGCCAGCGAGCAGTCGGTTTCCCAGTAGGCTTTGTACAGGCCTTGCAGGTTGACGCGGGCGTCGGCGATGGAACCGGCAGGCACGCCGATTTTGGTCGCGATGTCGTCTGCCTGGGCATCGGTCAGGCCAACGCTAGGCTCGATGGTGACGTGGTGGATTTTTTCAGGGTGGCTCTCGGCCACTTCTTCGATGTCCATGCCGCCTTCGGACGAGGCCATCAGGACAATCTTCTGGGTCACGCGGTCGGTGACCAGCGAAACGTACAGTTCCTGTTTGATGTCGGCGCCTTCTTCCACCAGCAGGCGGTTGACTTTCTGGCCTTCGGCGCTAGTCTGGTGCGTGATCAGCTGCATGCCCATGATCTGGTCAGCATATTCCTTGACCTGCTCGATCGATTTTGCCACTTTCACGCCGCCGCCCTTGCCGCGGCCACCTGCGTGGATCTGCGCCTTGACAACCCATACCGGGCCGCCCAGGGTTTCCGCAGCCTTGACGGCTTCGTCGACGGACATGCACGCGATGCCGCGTGGTACCGTCACTCCGAATTGCCGGAGGATTTCTTTGGCTTGATACTCATGGATTTTCATGCTGGCTTCCCTTCTGATACTGATTTGTAAAAATACGGTTAGTGGTGCAAAAAAACAGGAAAAACTGCGCCGGAATCACGCTTTGGCTACCCAGCGCGGGTAATACTGTGCAACTGCCCCGCCGTCAGTGCGCAGGGCGTGGCATTTGTCGAGTTGAAACGGCTTTTCATGCGGCAAATCAGCATTCGCACCGTCACGGGTCGACCAGACATCGCCGGCAAATGCCTGAACCGCCGCAGTCGGCAAGACTTGCGCCAGTTCGGTCAAATGAGTACAGCCAGCGATTCCCGCCAGGCGCTGTTTCAAGTCGCGGCGGAAATTCTTCAATAGATTCAGACCGATCAGTTCCCGGTAAGCGGGGCCGATGGTATCGCAAAAACCGGGATAGGGTACAAAATCGGAGGCAGCTTCGGCCTCGACGATGGTCAGTTCGCTATCGACAGTAATGCGTAAATGGAGGTCATGCAGGGGGGTGCCGGCGGCACGGGGGCCAGAAGCCAGGGTCGCGTCGAACGATTTGATGTCGGTGATGCGCGCGTCGATATCCCACAGGCCGTCGTCGCGCAGATACGCTTGGACGTCGATAACGCGGGAGTGCCGTAAGGCGCGCCGGGATACGGGAGTTGACAGGGGCATGGACCGATGCCGCTTGCGCGGCTTAATTTAGTAAGCAGCCATGTGCATAAAGCACGCCGTTCGCAGCTTCTACGAACAGCAACCGCACCTGCGGCGCCGCAAAAACCCTAAAAGTGTAGCACATTGCGCGCCGGTTGCGACGCAACATAATTTTCCGTGCTTAGTTAAAAACATTTCAAATTATAAATACAAACAACGATTTCCATAACATCATTCAATTTCTGAATGATGGCTATCATAAAAATCACGGTTCGTGCCAGCGCCCACCGGACTCAGGCTTCGGCGTCAGTCGGCCACGCCCAGTGCCTGCATAATCGGCAGCACGGTGACGCGGAAGCGTTCCGCTTGCACAGCCAGTTCGGCCAGGTTGTCTTCTTCCGTTGTCAGCACCGTGCCATTGCGCACCACGGTTTGCTGCAGTGCGCGCATGGCCTGCCAGGCAAATGCTGCGCAGGCGTCGCTGTCCTGATGACCTTCCAGTCGGGCCAGCAGGAACAACTGTTGCAAATGCAACACACCGACACCACCGCCTGTCACCGGACTGGCCAGCGCGGCCAGGTCGGTGCGACCCCGCGCCTTTTCCAGCAGATGCCGGTTCAGCCTGCCCGAGGCCGGCCGCGCCAGCGCGATTGCGGCGTCATCCTGTACCGGCGAAATACAGGCTTTATGCGCCAGCACCAGCAGCATCTGCAGCAAGTTGCCCAGTTCCGCGATACCAGAGGGCAAACGCTGTTGCAGTTCGCCTATCGTATGAGGCTGGTAATCGGCGAGCAGTTCCAGCAGCGGGCCATAGACGGCCTGGTCCATGTCGGCCTCACCCAGGGCGCCGGTGACCTTCATGGCGATCTGGTCGACCGGCGCCACCAGCAAGATGCGCACGGCGCGCAGTGCGACAGCCTGCTCATGGGCGGTCAGCTTGCGGCTGCCCTTGACCCAGTAATCCTGGCGGAACTGGCGGTTGACCAGGAAGTCGGTGGTGTTCTCGCGGAAAGTGGCGTCCGGAATCTGCGCCAGGAAAGCCAGGTGTTCGGGCGACAGGTTGAGGGGTGCAACATGATCGGGGTAGGCGGCCGAACCGGCAAACTCGAGCTTGACGGCGGCCAGCACCGGCTTGAGCGCCGAAAACGACACCGGCTGCCAGTAATGATTGAAGTATTCGTGCGACAGGTAATTCGGGTCCTGCTCGCCGATCTGCTGCAGGCGCACGGCGATGGTGGGATTGGCTTGCAGGTAGCGCGGGCGGGTCTCCATCATGCGGTTGACGAAGGACAGCGCGCTGCTCACGCGCGTCAGGGAATCCTGCCCCGGCGCACTCATCACGCGGCTGTGCTGCTCCATCAGGTCGCGGATCGGCGCCATCGCCGCCCAGCCCGCCTGCGTGTTGTAGCTGATATACAGCACGCCGCCCGGTTTGAGCTTGCGCGCCAGGAAAGCGGCGATATGCGCCTGGTTTTCCGGCGAGATCCAGCTCCAGATGCCGTGCAGGGCGATAAAATCAAAGTCAGGCAGGTCGCTCCGGGCGCAAAAATCCTGGAACGATTGTTCCGACAGCACAGCGCCATTGCCAGACACTTCAGCCAGTTCCTGCGCAAAGGCGGTGTGGGACGGATTGAAATCGGTGCCATGCCAGCGTACGCCCGACGCCGCGGCATGGATGTTGACGCTCATGCCCTGGCCAAACCCGAGTTCGCATGCGGTGCTGATCCTGGGCGGCTGTATTCCCCAGCTCAGCAGCAGCAACTGCGTACGCAAGGGGTTCAATTCAGTGTAATAGCCATAGGTGTATGCGGTTTCGGCCGTGTAGCCGGCATGCCAGTTGCTCATCAGGTGTCCCGTATTCCATGGTAGAGAATGCCGGCGTGCCCCATGCGCCACCGTCTGTGGGCAGAATAACTGATCCTTGCCTGCAAGTTAACAATTATTGATCGTCGTCGGGCTCGAGCCCCTTGATTGCCACCTGCACGGCGCGCTGCGAAAAGCCGCGCTGCATCAGGAAACGCATCTGCTTGTTGCGCTGTTCGGCGTCCACCGCGACAGTGCCGAACTTGCGGCGCCACACCTCGCAGGCACGTTCGGTTTCGCCTTCGGCCAGGCCGGCCTTGAGTTCCTGCAGCGCCTCGCCCTGTATGCCGTGACTTTGCAACTCGGCCATGATGCGGCTGTTGCCGAAGCGGGCCGAGCGGCGGTGAATCAGCGATTCGGAAAAGCGCTCCTGCGACAGCCAGTTGGCTTGTTCCAGGCTGTCGAGCAAGGCTTCCACATCGTCGTCTTCCTGCGCATGGCGCTGCAGCTTGCGGCGCAATTCCATACGGCTGTGTTCGCGCATCGACAGAAAGCGCAAGGCCCTGCCCTTCAGGCTTAATTGCACTCTGGCCATATCCTCACCTTGTTTCTGATTGAACTGTTACTGCGATGCAAACACAATCGCCGCCCGGCGCAACAGCGCGGGACGGCGATCATGGTCCTACCTTGCGGCAAGCCGCTTTACTCTTTACCAGGCCACTTTATTCAGCAGCTTTGGCTTCCGCAGCCTTGGCAGCCTTCTCGGCGGCTTTATCGGCTTTTTCAGGCTTTTCGCCTGCCAGCGGTGGCAGTTCGCGCACGCCCAGCGAAGCGCGTACCTTGTTTTCGATTTCACGCGCCAGCGCCGGGCGCTCTTGCAGGAAAGCGCGGGCGTTGTCCTTGCCCTGGCCGATGCGTTCGCCGTTGTAGCTGTACCACGAACCGGATTTCTCGACGATTTTCGCGTCCGAACCGAGGTCCAGGATCTCGCCTTCGCGCGAGGTGCCTGCGCCGTACAGGATGTCGAAGTGCGCTTCCTTGAACGGTGGCGCGATCTTGTTCTTGACGACCTTGACCTTGGTTTCGTTGCCGATCACTTCGTCACCCGACTTGATCGAGCCGGTGCGGCGGATATCAAGGCGCACGGAAGCGTAGAATTTCAGCGCATTGCCGCCGGTGGTGGTTTCCGGGCTACCGAACATCACGCCGATCTTCATGCGGATCTGGTTGATGAAGATGACCAGGGTATTGGTGCGGTTGATCGAGCCGGTCAGCTTGCGCAGCGCCTGCGACATCAAACGCGCTTGCAGGCCTGGCAGCGAATCGCCCATGTCGCCTTCGATCTCGGCGCGTGGCGTCAGGGCCGCCACCGAGTCGATCACCACCAGGTCGACGCTGCCCGAACGCACGAGGGCGTCGCAGATTTCCAGCGCCTGTTCGCCCGTGTCCGGTTGCGAGATCAGCAGTTCATGCAGGTTCACGCCCAGCTTCTGTGCGTAGCCGACGTCAAGCGCGTGCTCGGCATCGATAAAGGCGCAAGTGCCGCCCAGTTTTTGCATTTCGGCGATGGTTTGCAGCGTCAGCGTGGTTTTACCCGACGATTCAGGACCGTAGATTTCCACCACGCGGCCGCGCGGCAAGCCGCCCACGCCCAGCGCGATATCGAGGCCGAGCGAACCGGTCGACACGACTTGCACTTCTTCGATCGGTGCGCTGGCATCCATGCGCATGACCGAACCTTTGCCAAACTGCTTCTCGATCTGCGCCAGCGCGGCGGCCAGCGCCTTGGCTTTTTCCGATGCGGGTACTACAGCTCTTTTATCGTCCATTTTGTTCTTTCAGCCCGAACTGGCGCGTGGGTAAATAGGGTTAATGCATCAAATTCATCACAGACACTACTGTATAAAAAAACAGTGCTTAATGCAAGCGGAACGTGCATTTGAATTGAAACAGATCATTACAAGACGGGTTTTTCATAAATATTCGCCACCTTGCGCAAAATGAAACACAATACACACTTCTGATGTCGCAAGCTTAGGAATCTGCCATGCGTATTTTACTTGCCGAAGATGACAGCGTGCTGGCCGACGGGCTGACCCGTTCGCTGCGCCAGTCTGGCTATGCCATCGACTGCGTCAAGAATGGCCAGGAAGCCGATACAGCCCTGTCCACCCAGGAATTCGACCTGCTGATACTCGACCTGGGCCTGCCCAAACTGAGCGGCCTGGAAGTACTGCGGCGCCTGCGCGCGCGTGCCTCGCTGCTGCCGGTGCTGATCCTGACGGCCGCCGATTCCATCGAGCAACGCGTCAACGGTCTCGATCTCGGTGCCGATGATTATATGGCCAAGCCCTTCGCCTTGTCCGAACTGGAGGCAAGAGTGCGCGCCCTGACCCGCCGCGGCGCCGGTGGCGGCGCCACTGTCATCAGGCATGGTCCGCTCAGCTATGACCAAGTCGGGCGCAGCGCGTATCTCAACGAGCAGATGATTGACCTGTCCGCGCGCGAACTGGGCCTGCTGGAAATCCTGCTGGGCCGCACCGGCCGGCTGGTGTCGAAAGAACAGCTGGTCGACCACCTGTGCGAATGGGGAGAGGAAGTGTCGAACAACGCCATCGAGGTGTATGTCCACCGCCTGCGCAAGAAGATCGAGGTGGGCGGCGTGCGCATCGCCACCGTGCGCGGCCTGGGTTACTGCCTGGAAAAATACACGGAAGCGCGCGTGCCGCTGGACGCTGGCAAGTGAAGTCCGGTACAGCGCCAGCCGAAGAGCTGGCCGAAGACGACTGGTACGAGCCGCCCACCAGCGAGCAAGATGAAACCATCCAGCATTCGCTGTTCGGCGAAATCCTCGACTGGATGCTGGCGCCGCTGCTGCTGCTGTGGCCGATGAGCATCGCCATCACCTACCTGGTGGCCAAGGGCATCGCCAACCAGCCCTTCGACCATGCGCTGGAAGACAGCGTCACCATGCTGGTGCAGCAAGCCAAGCAAACCGATCTCGTGCAAACCCATGGTGCGCAAACCGGCGGCAAGTTGCCCGGCCGCACAGGAGACAAAGCGCGCGAGGCGCTGCGCGGCGACGATGCCGACGCCGTGTACTACCTGCTGCTCGACCAGCAGGGCCGCTACCTGGCCGGCGACCGTGACTTGCCGCCGCCGCAGGATGCCGAACGCTACCGTAGCGGCACGGTACTGTTTCGCAATGACGCCGTGCATGGCACGCCGGTGCGCGTGGCGTTTTCGTATATCGACACGCCCGACGGCGACGATGGCGAGCGTGCGCTGGTGCAAGTGGCCGAAACCCTGGAAAAACGGGCTCAGCTGGCCAACGAAATCATCAAGGGCGTGATTTTGCCGCAATTCATTATTTTGCCCATCATCCTGGCGCTGGTCTGGTTTGCGCTGTCGCGTGGCTTGTCGCCGCTGGCGCAACTGCAGGAACGCATACGGGCCCGTCCGCCCGACGACCTGTCGCCTATCGATTCAAGCCAGGTACCCGAAGAAATCACGCCGCTGGTCGGTTCGCTCAACGACATGCTGTCACGCCTGTCGCTGTCGATCGAGATGCAGAAGCGCTTTATCGCCGACGCCGCGCACCAGATGAAAACGCCGCTGGCCGGCATGCGCATGCAGTCCGAGCTGGCCTTGCGACAGACCGACCAGGACGAGATCCACCGCTCCTTGCAGCAACTGGCAAAAAGCTCGGAAGCGGCTACGCGCCTGGTGAACCAGCTGCTGGCCCTGGCGCGCGCGGAAAACCAGCCGCAGGCGGGCACGGCTTTCGCACCGCTGGAACTGAGCGAGCTGGCGCGCACCGTGGTGCAGGACTGGGTGCAAGCCTCGTTTGCCCAGCAGATCGACCTGGGCTTCGAACAGGCAACAGAGCCGGTGATGATTTCCGGCAATCCCATGATGCTGCGCGAACTGCTGGGCAACCTGATCGACAACGCACTGCGCTATACACCGGCGGGCGGCAGCGTGACGGTGCGCGTACGCAGCACGGCCGAGCAGGCGATCCTGGAAGTGGAAGATACCGGACCCGGCATTCCCCAGGCAGAACGCAGCCACGTGTTCGAACGCTTTTATCGCATTCTTGGCAGCAATGTCGACGGCAGCGGCCTGGGTCTGGCCATCGTGCGCGAAATTGCCCAGCAACATGGCGCCGAAGTCGACATTTTTCACAATCCGCGCGCACACACGCCTAAGTTGCCAGGCACCCTGCTGCGCCTGACGTTTGCGCTGCTGCCGCCGGAACCACCGCTCGAGGACGAGATTACCTATGGATAAGGCCAAGCCAGCGCCCAGCCCCAGCCTGCTGGCGCGCCGCGCCGCACACTGGCAAGCCACGCAACGATTGACGGCGGTGCTGCTGCTGGTATGGCTGCTGACAGGATTTCTGACCGTGTTTTACGCGCGTGAACTGCTGCATTTGCACCTGTTCGGCTGGCCACTGCCGTTTTACATGGCGGCCCAGGGTGCATCTTTGGTGTATCTGGCCATCATCGGCTGCTATGCCTGGCGCATGCGCCGGCTGGACCAGCAATGCCAGGCCGGGACATTGCCATGAGCGCGCCACGCAGCCTGTTCAAGCGTCTGGCGCGCTATTACCTGCTGTTTGCGGCCGGCTTTGCCGCTTTTTTGCTGGCCTTGACGGTACTGGAACAGGAGGGCATGTCGCGCGTATGGATAGGCTATCTGTTCATGTTCGCCACCATCACCCTGTACGCCACCATCGGCGTCATCAGCCGCACCTCGAACGTCACCGAATACTATGTGGCCGGGCGGCGCGTGCCGGCCCTGTTCAACGGCATGGCCACCGCCGCCGACTGGATCTCGGCGGCCAGCTTCATCAGCCTGGCCGGCGGACTGTACCTGAACGGTTTCGATGGCCTGGCCTTCATCATGGGCTGGACCGGCGGCTATTGCCTGGTGTCGCTGCTGATCGCGCCCTATCTGCGCAAATTCGGCCAGTACACGATTCCCGATTTCCTGGCGGCGCGCTATGCGGGCGGGCCTGCTGGCCGTGGCGCGCCGGTGCGCGTGCTGGCCGTGGCCGCCACGATCGTGGTGTCGTTTATCTATGTAGTAGCGCAGATTTACGCGGTCGGCCTGATCGCCTCGCGCTTTACAGGCGTCGATTTTTCGGTCGGCATTTTCCTCGGCCTGGCCAGCATCCTGGTGTGCTCTTTCCTGGGCGGCATGCGCGCCATTACCTGGACGCAAGTGGCGCAATACATCATCATCGTGGTCGCCTTCCTGATTCCCGCCATGTGGCTGTCAGTCAAGCATGCCGACAATCCGGTGCCGCAGATCGCCTATGGCAAGGTGCTGACGCAGCTGAGCGCGCGCGAGCAGGTGCTGGGCCAGGATCCGAAAGAGCAGGAAGTGCGCGACATCTACGCCCAGCGCGCGCACAACTACCAGGCCGACCTGGACGGCTTGCCGGCCTCGTGGGAGGCGGGCCGGCTGGCGGCCCAGCGCCAGCTCGATATCCTGCGCAAGCGCAACGCTTCGCTGTTCGATATCCGCAGCGCCGAGCGCACCCTGATCGCCTATCCGAAAAGCCCGGAAGAAGCGCGCAGCGCGTGGCAGTCGGCGCTGGCCCTGAATTTGAAACGGGCCGAACCGATCACGCCGCATGCCCAGCCGTTTCCCGCGCCCGACCGCGCGCAATCCGATATCAAACGCAACAATTTCCTGGCCCTGGTGTTCTGCATGATGCTGGGTACGGCTGCCCTGCCGCATATCCTGATGCGCTCGTACACCACGCCGTCGGTGCATGAAACCCGGGTCTCGGTATTCTGGACCCTGTTCTTTATCCTGCTCATTTACCTGACCATTCCGGCGCTGGCGGTGCTGGTCAAATACGATATCTACTCGGCCCTGGTCGGCACCCAATATGCGCACTTGCCGACGTGGGTGTCGTACTGGGCCAATGTCGACAAGCTCAGCCCATTGATCAGCATCGTCGACGTCAATCGCGACGGCGTGGTGCAGCTGGCCGAGATCGCCATCGACGCCGATGTGCTGGTGCTGGCCACGCCCGAGATTGCCGGCCTGCCGTATGTAATTTCGGGCTTGGTGGCGGCCGGCGGCCTGGCTGCCGCCCTGTCGACGGCAGACGGCTTGCTGCTGGCCATTTCCAACGGCCTGTCGCACGACATCTATTACAAGGTAGTCGACCCGACCGCCTCGACGCAAAAGCGCGTGACGATTTCCAAACTGCTGCTGCTGGCGGTGGCCTTTATCGCCGCCTATGCGGCCTCGCAAAAGCCGGCCGACATCCTGTCGCTGGTGGGCATCGCCTTTTCGCTGGCCGCCTCGACCCTGTTTCCGGCACTGGTGCTGGGCGTGTTCTGGAAACGCGCCAACCACCATGGCGCCGTGGCCGGCATGCTGGCCGGCTTTGGCGTGTGCCTGTACTACATGTTGCAGGCCAGCCCGTTGCTGGGCGGCGGACCAAGCGGCCAGTGGTTCCATATCGCGCCGATCGCCGCCGGCATCTTTGGCATGCCGGCCGGCCTGGCGACGGCCATCCTGGTCAGCCTGCTGACACCGGCACCCAACAAACGCAGCAGCGGGATGGTCGACCATATACGGGCACCGGAATAAGCGCGTCAAACAGAAGGCCGCGGCTGGGCGCCGCCGAGAAATTGCTGCAGCGGAGCATAGGCAAGCCGGCTGCACAATAAAGGCGGCTAGAGTAGAAAGAAATTTATCTTAATGATAATATGTTTCCCTGCGATAATTATTGAAAAGGGAAACATGTTCTACAAGAATGTACGCTGTGCGCTGCTGGCCTGCGTGGTCCTGGCGTGGACGCCGCTACAGGCCCGGCAAACCACCGACGCGCCAGTCGACATGGCCGCACAGGCCGCTCGGATTCCCGTCGAACACTTTTTTGAAAACCAGTCTTTCAGCGGCGCAACCCTGTCGCCGGATGGCCGTCGCCTGGCCATGCGGGTGGCGCCGCCAGGCCAGCGCGTGCGCCTGGCTGTGCTGGACCTGGCCAGCATGCAAGTCAAGGTGGTGGCCTACTTCAGCGATGCCGATGTCGATACCTTCCGCTGGGTCAACGACCAGCGCCTGGTGTTCGACCTCGAAGACCGGCAACTGGCGCAGGGCGCACAGCGCTACGGCTCTGGCTTGTACGCCGTCAATGCCGATGGCAGCAATTACCGGCAACTGGTGACGCGCAACCATATGCTGCAAAACAAGCGAGCCTTGCTGATGCTGCCGTGGAACACCTTTTTATTGTCGAGCATTGGCGACCAGCAATCGGACGACGTCTATGTCACGCAACCTGATTTCAGCCAGCCGGGCAATATCGTCGATGAACCTTTGCTGCGCCTCAATACCAGCACCGGCACCTACAAGACCGTGACCCAGCCGGCAGGCACGCGCAACTGGCTGTTCGACAAGGCAGGCGAGCTGCGCATCGTGCAGGTACGCAGCAATGGCCAGGATAGCATCCTGTATCGCGACGCAGCGACAGCGCCATGGCAAACCCTGGCCACGTTCAGTTCCTATGGCGGCGGCAAGAATGTCTTCCAGCCGGCGTTTTTCGCACCCGACGGCACGCTGTACGTGCATGCGCTGCGCGGCGGCGACAAGCTGGCCCTGTACCGCTACGACCTGGCCGGCAAGCGCATCGGCGACACGCCCCTGGCCGCCTCGCCCGATTTTGACGTGCACGCGGAAATGCTGGGCACCGAAGGTCGCCTGCTGGGCCTGCGCTATGAAGCCGATACGCAAACCACGCAGTGGCTCGATGAAAAAATGCAGGCGATACAAAAGCAGGTCAACGCCCTGCTGCCGATGACGGTCAACAGCCTGTCCACCGGTTGGCGTTCGGCCACGCCGTTCATCCTGGTGCGCAGTTTTTCCGACACCACGCCCACCATCTACCGCCTGTTCAACAGCGAAACGGGCAGCTTGAGCGTGCTGGGCGGAGCCCACCCCACCATCCTGCCATCGCAAATGGCCAACAAGGACTTGCGCCATTACAAGGCGCGCGATGGCCTCGACATTCCCGCCTGGCTGACCATCCCCAGGGGACCAGCGAAAATGCGGCCGATGGTGGTGCTGGTGCACGGCGGGCCGTGGGTGCGCAATACCTGGGACTGGAATGCCGAAAGCCAGTTCCTCGCCTCGCGCGGCTATGTAGTGCTGGAGCCGGAATTTCGCGGCAGCACGGGCTACGGCCAGCAGCATTTCAAGGCCGGCTGGAAACAATGGGGCCTGAAGATGCAGGATGATATCGCCGACGGCACGCGCTGGGCGATCGAGCAGGGCATCGCCGATCCGCAACGCATCTGCATCGCCGGCGCCAGCTATGGCGGCTATGCGGCACTGATGGGCCTGATCAACGATCCGGACTTGTACCGCTGCGGCATCGACATGGCCGGCGTGACCGACATCGACCTGCTGCGCGACGGCAGCTGGGGCGGCTACTCGGACATTTCCCAGGACTACCGCAAGTACGGCATGCCCTTGCTGGTGGGCGATCCCGTCAAGGATGCTGCCCAGTTCAAGGCCACCTCGCCGCTGCAGCAGGCCGCGCGCATCCGCCAGCCGCTGCTGCTGGCCTACGGCAGCGCCGACCAGCGCGTGCCGCTGCCGCATGGCCGCAAGTTTTATGACGCCGTCAGGAAAACCAATGCACAGGTGGAATGGGTCGAATACGCTACCGAAGGCCATGGCTGGGCCCTGCCCGTCAACCGCTTCGACTACTGGCGCCGCGTAGAGGCATTTTTGCAGCGTAATATCGGCACAGCTGCGGCCAAAGGAACGACACCATGACCTTGCTTTCCTTGTTGCGCACCACCATCGCGGCTCTCTGCGTATTCGCCCTTCCTGCTGTTGCGCAGGAAGGACCCAAGCCGCCGCCGCTGGCCGATTTCTTTGCCAACCCCGAGTTCAGCGGCGCCCTGCTGTCGCCCGATGCGCGCCACCTGGCCGTGCGCGTGCTGGGGCCGAACCAGCGCGAGCGGCTGGCCGTGGTCACGCTGGCGGACAACAGCATTAAGATCGTTGCGCAATTTGACGATGTCGATGTGGGCGAGATCGAATGGGTCAATCCGCAGCGCCTGGTGTATGCCACGCGCGACCGCCAGAGCGCGCCGGGCGAGCTGCGCTATGCGCCTGGCCTGTACGCCGTCAACCGCGACGGCAGCGATTTTCGCCAGCTGGCCGAACGCGGCTTCGCACCCAATCTGTCGACCTCGGTCTACAAGCCCCTGCCCTGGCACACTTACCTGACAGGCCAGCGCGGTGCGCAAAATTCCAGCGTCATCCATGTGCGCAGCACCGTCTACACGGCCACGGGCGAGGTCGACTATATC
Source organism: Janthinobacterium longum (assembly GCF_051380735.1). Taxonomy (NCBI): domain Bacteria; kingdom Pseudomonadati; phylum Pseudomonadota; class Betaproteobacteria; order Burkholderiales; family Oxalobacteraceae; genus Janthinobacterium; species Janthinobacterium longum. Next base: position 31,654 of record NZ_JBNYXQ010000004.1, on the reverse strand, counting down.
GCCTTGCTGCGCCTCGATACGCTGACGGGCCGCAGCACGCCCGTGACGCCGCCGGGCAAGGTGCGCCGCTGGCTGCTGGACCAGGACGGCGAACCGCGCATCGCCGTCAGCAGGGAACGCAATGTGGAGACCATCCAGTATCTCGAACCGGCCAGCGGTGCCTGGCGCCAGTTGGCGCAATTCAATACCAATCTGAAGGGCAATGACGCGTTTACTGCGCTGGCCTTCGGCCCCGACGGCACCCTGTTTGTCAGCGCGCGATTGAAAGGCGACACACTGAACCTGCACGCCTATGACCTGGCCGCCAACCGCATCGATCCCGAACCCGTGGTGGCGCTGCCCGGCTATGATTTCAGCGGCAGTTTGCTGGTGGGCAAGGGCAAACTGCTGGGTGTGCGCTACCTGGCAGACAAAACCACTACCCGCTGGTTCGACCCGGCCATGGCGGCCACCCAGGCCGGCATCGACAGCGCGCTGCCGCACACCGTCAACATTATTTCAGTGGCGAAAGACGCCGCCGCGCCCTATCTGGTGGTGAGCTCGTATGCGGATGTTCAGCCGACCAGCTACGCCATTCTCAACAGCGCCACCGGACAGCTGACGCCAGTCGGTGCGGCCATGCCACGCATCAAGCCCGACCAGATGAGCAAGCAGCAACTTGTGCATTACCAGGCGCGCGATGGCCTGACGATACCGGCCTGGCTGACCGTGCCGAAACACGGCAGCGGCAAGAAGCTGCCGATGGTGGTGCTGGTGCATGGTGGGCCGTATGTGCGCGGCAGTTCCTGGCAGTGGGACGGCGAAGTGCAGTTTCTGGCCTCGCGCGGCTACGCCGTGCTGGAACCGGAATTTCGCGGCAGCACGGGCTTCGGCAGCAAACATTTCCGCGCCGGCTGGAAGCAATGGGGCCTGAAAATGCAGGACGATATCGCCGATGGCGCGCGCTGGGCGATTGCGCAGGGTGTGGCAGATGGCCAACGCATCTGCATCGCCGGCGGCAGCTACGGCGGCTACGCCACCCTGATGGGCCTGGTCAACGATCCCGAGCTCTACCGCTGCGGCATCAACTATGTCGGCGTGACCGATATCGGCCTGATGTACACGGGCCACTGGAGCTTTGCCTCGGACCTGAGCGACGACTGGAAACAGTACGCCATGCCCGAGCTGATCGGCGACCCGGTGAAGGACGCCGCCCAGTTCAAGGCGACTTCGCCGATCGCCCAGGCAGCGCGCATCAAGCAGCCGCTGCTGCTGGCCTACGGCGCACAGGACCGGCGCGTGCCGCTGTACCACGGCAAGCAGTTCTACGCGGCCGTGAAAGAACATAACCGCGATGTCGAGTGGATGGTGTACGAAGAGGAAGGCCACGGCTGGTCGCTGCCGAAGAACCGCGTCGATTTCTGGAGCCGGGCCGAACGCTTCCTCGACCGGCATATCGGAAAAGACAGCCCGGCCGCCAAAAAGGAGTAGGCTGGAGGGCCGAACCACTTGCGAGGAAATACCATGCCATCTGGAAAAATTCTTGTTGCGCAAGGTGGCGGCCCCACTGCCGTCATCAACCAGTCGCTGGTGGGCGTGGTGCTGGAATCGCGGCGCTTCCAGCACGTCACGCGCGTGTATGGCGCCCTGCACGGCGTGCGCGGCATTCTCAACGAGGACTTTATCGACCTGACGCAGGAAACCAGCCACAACCTGGAACTGGTGGCGGCCACGCCCTCGTCGGCGCTCGGTTCCACGCGCGACAAGCCCGACATCGCCTACTGCCAGCAAATCTTCGAGGTGCTGCGCGCACACGAGATCGAACACTTCTTTTATATCGGCGGCAATGACTCGTCCGATACCGTGCGCATCGTCAGCGAAGAGGCGCACAAGGCCGGCTATCCGCTGCGCTGCATCCATATTCCGAAAACCATCGACAATGACCTGGTCGGCAGCGACCATACGCCGGGCTTTCCGTCGGCCGCGCGTTTCGTGGCGCAGGCGTTTGCCGGCGCCAACCTCGACAACGCCGCCCTGCCCGGCGTGTATGTGGGGGTAGTGATGGGGCGCCACGCGGGCTTTCTGACAGCTGCCTCGGCGCTGGGCAAGAAGTTTCCCGACGATGGCCCGCACCTGATTTACGTGCCGGAGCGCACCTTTGTGCTGGAGCAGTTCCTGGCCGATGTCAAAGCGATGTACGAGAAACATGGCCGCTGCGTGATTGCCGTTTCCGAAGGTATCCACGATGCGTCGGGCGAGGCTATCGCCAGCCTGCTGTCAAAAGAAGTCGAGCGCGACGCCCACGGCAATGTGCAATTGTCCGGCACCGGCGCGCTGGCCGACCTGCTGTGCGACGAGATCAAGGAAAAACTCGGCATCAAGCGCGTGCGTGGCGACACCTTCGGCTATCTGCAGCGCTCGTTCATCGGCTGCGTGTCGGACGTCGACCAGCGCGAAGCGCGCGAGGTCGGTGAAAAGGCCGTGCAATACGCGATGTGGGGCGACCGCGACGGCTCGGTTGCCATCAAGCGCACCGGCTACTACTCGGTCGACTACGAACTGCTGCCCTTGACGGACGTGGCCGGCAAGACGCGCACCATGGAAGACGCATTCATCAGTGAAAGCGGCACCGATGTGACCGATGCCTTCCGGCTGTATCTGCGCCCGCTACTGGGTTCGAAAATGCCCGATGCGTTCCGGCTGCGCTGCGCCAAGGTGGAAAAGATCCTCAAGCCGTAAACCGGCCAGGCGTAAAAAAAGCAGGCGCTTATCAAAGACAAGGCCTGCTTTTTTCGTGACGCGGAAAAACTCAGATCACGATGGTCTGATGCTCGTCGCCGTTACGGGCGCGGATTTTACCGATGGTGTAGACGATTTCGCCCGCTTCTTCCAGTTGTTCGATGGCGGCGGCGGCGTTCTCGGCCGACACGATCACCGTCATGCCGATGCCGCAGTTGAACACGCGGTGCATTTCAGCGTCGGCCACGCCGCCGTGCTGCTGCAGCCAGGTAAACAACGGTGGCATGGTCCACGCTTTGGAATCGAGCTCGGCGACCAGGCCAGGCTGCAGCACGCGTGGAATGTTTTCTACCAGGCCACCACCGGTGATGTGCACCATGCCCTTCACTTCCATCGAGGCCATCAGCGCCAGCAGCGGCTTGACGTAGATGCGCGTTGGCTGCATCAGCACGTCGGCCAGCTTGCGGCCGTGGAAGTCGCCTTCCAGGTCCGGTTTGGCCACTTCGATGATCTTGCGCACCAGCGAGTAACCGTTCGAGTGCACGCCCGACGAGGCCAGGCCCAGCACCACGTCGCCCGGGGCGATTTTGGTGCCGTCGATGATATTGGCTTTTTCCACCGCGCCAACGGCAAAGCCGGCCAGGTCGTATTCGCCGGCCGGGTACATGCTTGGCATTTCCGCCGTTTCGCCGCCGATCAGCGCGCAGCCGGCTTGTTCGCAACCCTGGGCGATGCCCTTGATGACGTCGGTGGCAATCGCCACATCGAGCTTGCCGCAAGCGAAGTAGTCGAGGAAGAACAGCGGCTCGGCGCCTTGCACCAGGATGTCGTTGACGCTCATGGCGACCAGGTCGATGCCGACCGTGTCATGGCGGTTCAGTTCGAACGCCAGGCGCAATTTGGTGCCCACGCCGTCGGTGCCCGAGACCAGCACCGGCTCCTTGTACTTCTTGCTGATTTCAAACATGGCGCCAAAACCGCCCAGGCCGCCCATCACGCCTTCGCGCATGGTGCGTTTGGCGTAGGGCTTGATTGCTTCGACTAGAGCGTCGCCTGCGTCGATATCGACGCCAGCGTCACGGTAGGAAAGGGAAACATTAGAAGTCTGGTTCATGGTGTGGTGGCAGCGGAGGCGGTAAAATAGAGGGGTCAAGTCGGTCGATCAAGACGCTATTTTATCAAACTGACCCCTGAGTTTGTAATTAACTGCCCTTTTTTAACGCAAAATCGGAAACTTCACTGCCGTGGCCGCCACGGATGCGCGCTTTCACGCATCTTAGACGCCACTACGCCGCCAGCAGCTTCTATAATGCTTAACTATAATTCTCTTTAATGCAAATCTGACAACAACGAAGATGCATACGCAGTAATGAAAAACAGGACAAGGCGTACGCCATGAAACAACTGGTGCTCGATCTAGGCACAGACCAGGCGCACAGCCTCGATACCTTCGAGGTAGGGCAAAATGCCGAAGTGGCGCAGTTGATGCGCCAGTTCGCCGCGCGCACCTCACGCGAACATTTTGCCTACCTGTGGGGCGAGCTGGCCGCCGGCAAGAGCCATCTGCTCAAGGCGCTGGCCAGCACCGAGCGCGCGCGCTATATTTCGCCGTTTTCGATCGAGTCCGAATTCGTGTATTCGCCTGACGTCGACCTGTATCTGCTCGACGACTGCGAAAAACTGTCGCCGCTGGCGCAGATCGACGCGTTTGCCCTGTTCAATGAAATCCGCGCCAACAAGGCCTATATGGTGTGCAGCGGCGCGGTGCCGCCAGCGGTGCTGCCGGTGCGCGAAGACTTGCGCACGCGCATGGGCTGGGGCCTGATCTACCAGATCCACGGCCTGACCGACGCTGAAAAAATCGCCGCCCTGACCCAGGCGGCCACCACCCGTGGCTTGACCTTGTCGCCCGGCGTGTTACCCTATCTGCTGTCCCATTTCCGGCGCGACATGCGTTCGCTGTCGACGATGCTGGACTCACTCGACCTCTACTCCCTTGAAACCCAACGCCCGATCACCTTGCCCTTGTTGCGCGAGTTGTTGCAGGCGGAAGCGAAAGAATGATGAATCTGGCCCTGTTTGACCTCGACCATACCCTGCTGCCCATCGACTCCGATCACGAATGGGGCGAATTTCTGGTCCGCAGCGGCGTTGTGGACGCCACCGAATTCACCCGCCGCAATAACGGCTTCTTTGCCCAATACCAGGCCGGCACCCTGGACGCGGTGGAATACCTGGAGTTCGCGCTCGGTAACCTGGCGCAGTTTCCCCGCGCCCGCCTGGACGAACTGCATGCGCAATTCATGGCCGAAGTGGTGCTGCCGGCAATCCGCCCTGAAGTCGTGGCGCTGCTGAAACAGCACCAGGATGCGGGCGACCTGATCGCCATCGTCACCGCCACCAACCAGTTTGTCACCAAGCCGATTGCCGCCGCGCTGGGTGTGGAACACCTGATCGCCGCCATGCCCGAATACGACGCCGACGGCAATCTCACGGGTAAACTCATAGGCACGCCGACGCTGGGCGCCGGCAAGCTGACCCACACCCATGCCTGGCTGGAAAAGCTGGGCCATCAACTGGGCCAGTTCGAACGCAGCTATTTTTACAGCGATTCGCACAACGACATACCCCTGCTGTCGGTAGTGACCCATCCGGTCGCCACCAACCCCAACGCTGCCTTGAGCGCACACGCATCCCTCCACGGCTGGCCATCACTCCACTTATTCAATGATTAAAAAATTCATCCGCAAGATCCTCGGCGTTAAAAAAGAGGCAGCGCGCGACACCACGGTAGCCACCGTGCTCGGTCCTGCGCAACACGGAATCGATCCGAAACTGGTGACCTCGAACGCCATCCGCGTCACCAGCAGCCTGCAGGAAGCGGGCTTCGAGGCGTTCGTGGTGGGCGGCGCCGTGCGCGACTTGCTGCTGGGCGTCAAGCCGAAAGACTTCGACATCGCCACCAACGCCACGCCCGAACAGGTCAAACGGCTGTTCCGGCGCGCCTTTATCATTGGCAAGCGCTTCCAGATCGTGCACGTGATGTTCGGCCAGGACTTGCTGGAAGTGACGACCTTCCGCGGCGCCGGCGCCGATTCGGCACCAAAAGACGAACACGGCCGCGTCCTGCGCGACAACACCTTTGGCCTGCAGCACGAAGACGCGCTGCGCCGCGATTTCACCATCAACGCCATGTACTACAACCCGGCCACGCAGGAAGTGCTGGACTACCACGGCGGCGTGGAAGATATCCGCGCGCAGACACTGCGCATGATCGGCAAGCCGGAAGAGCGCTACCGCGAAGACCCGGTGCGCATGCTGCGCGTGGTGCGCTTTGCCGCCAAGCTGAAATTCACCATCGAGCCGCACACGGCCGAACCGATTGCCGTGATGGCGCCGCTGATCAACAATGTGCCGGCGCCGCGCGTATTCGACGAAATGTTGAAACTGCTGATGAGCGGCCATGCACTGGCCTGCCTGCAGCAGCTGCGCAAGGAAGGCCTGCATCACGGCCTGCTGCCGCTGCTCGACGTGGTGCTGGAGCAGCCGCTGGGCGCCAAATTCGTCACCCTGGCGCTGGACGCCACCGATCAGCGCATCGCTGCCGGCAAGACCGTCTCGCCGGGCTTTTTGTTTGCATCCCTGCTGTGGCACCAGGTGCTGGAAAAATGGACCGCCTACCGCGCCGCGGGCGAATCGACGATACCCGCGCTGCACCTGGCGGCCGACGACGTGCTCGATTCGCAAACGGAAAAACTGGCCCTGCAGCGCAAGATCGGTTCGGACATGCGCGACATCTGGTCGATGCAGCCGCGCTTTGAGCGCCGGGTCGGCAAGGCGCCGCATAAATTGCTGGAGCACCTGCGCTTTCGTGCCGGCTACGACTTCCTGCTGCTGCGCTGTGCCTCGGGCGAGATCGATTCCGAGATCGGTGTATGGTGGACTGCGTTCTACGAAGGCGACGAAGAGACGCGCGAGGAGCTGCTGGCCAGCGCCAATGCCGCGCCCGGCGCCGTCAAGAAAAAACGCCCGCCGCGCCGCAGCACCCGCAGCAAGAGCGGTGGCACGGTCACCGGCAGCACTGGCGAGCAATAACACACCATGACGCAGGTCACCGCTTATATCGGCATCGGCGCAAATCTCGGCGACGCACGCGCCAATGTGCAGGACGCCATTGCACGCCTGGCGTGCCTGCCGGGCGCCACCCTGCTGGACGCTTCACCGAGCTACCGCACCGCCCCCATCGACTCCAGTGGCGACGACTATATCAATGCGGTGGCACGCATCAGCACCAGCCTGCCGGCCGAAGAATTGTTATTGGCGCTGCACGCCATCGAAGCACAACACGGCCGCGAGCGGCCCTATCGCAACGCGCCGCGCACGCTGGACCTGGACCTGCTGCTGTACGGTGAAGAACAGATCGCCAGCGCCACCTTGAACGTGCCGCACCCGCGCCTGACCGAACGCGCTTTCGTGCTGGTGCCGCTGCTGGCGCTGGCGCCTGCGATCAGCGTGCCGGGCAAAGGCGCGGCCAGCGATTTCCTCGCAGGCGTGGCCGACCAGGCCATCAGCCAGCTCTGACATTACCGTCAACCTTTTACTGTAGAGAATACCTATGTCCGCATATTTGCAAGGAACCGATCTGGCCGCCAAAGAAAAGGCCAGCGCGCCTGCCCCTGCGCCATCGAAGCCTGTCGCCAGCAAGGCCGTGACCATCCATGCGCTGGCCGCCCTGCGCGCGGCCGGTGAAAAAATCACCATGCTGACCTGCTACGACGCCAGCTTCGCCTCCCTGATGGACCGCTGCGGCGTGGAAATTTTGCTGATCGGCGATTCGCTGGGCATGGTCTGCAACGGCCACAACTCCACCCTGCCCGTGACGGTGGCCGAACTGGCCTATCACACGGCGTCGGTGGCGCGCGGCAGCAAGAGCGCGATGATCGTGGCCGACCTGCCGTTCGGCGCGTATGGCACCATCGAGACGGCGTATGCCAACGCCGTGATCCTGATGCAGGCCGGCGCGCACATGGTCAAGCTCGAAGGCGGCGCCTGGCTGGCCGACACCGTCAGGTTCCTGAGCGAACGCGGGATTCCAGTCTGCGCCCATATCGGCCTGACGCCGCAATCGGTGCACCAGCTGGGCGGCTATAAAGTGCAGGGCAAGAGCACGGAAAGCGCCGGGCAGCTGAAGAACGACGCGCTGACGCTGCAAAACGCAGGCGCGGCCATCGTGCTGATGGAAGCGATGCCGGCCCAGCTGGGCAAGGAAGTGACCGAGATGCTGCATGTGCCAACCATCGGCATCGGCGCAGGCCCCGACTGCTCGGGCCAGGTGCTGGTCATGCACGACATGCTGGGCGTCTTCCCGGGCCGCAAGGCACGCTTCGTGCGCAACTTCATGGAAGGCGCGGCCAGCATCGAAGACGCCGTCAGCGGCTATGTGAAAGCCGTAAAGGATGGCAGCTTTCCGGCGCTGGAACACTGCTTCTGAGCCGATTCAAACAGGTGGCAACGCCTCGCTACTGAGCGGGGCAGCCACTTTCTCCCGTAGTGTTTCGCTACGTACAAAGGCAACTTCGAGCCCAAAAAACTGGCCGATACGGTTCAGTGACTGGATGGTCGGATTGCCTTTGCCGCTCTCGATTTCCTTGATGGTTTTCAGGCTGACACCGCGATGTAACGCAAATTGCGCCTGTGTCAGGCGCGAGATGGCCCGCATTTCCTTCACCGCCTGTTGCAGCGTGACTTCGCCCGCCGCGATGGCGTCGTACAGAGCCGCCCGGCGCTGCCGCAACTGGTCCTTGTCCATCTTTGTACGCGCCATGTCAGTGTGCTCCCAGCGCGTTCAGTTGCTCGATCTGCGTGGCGATATGCGGCCTGAGAAAGGCAACGATATCGTCATCCACGCCAGCACCTTGCATGTGCTGCTCCAGTTCGATCAGCCGCAATCCGAAGCGATGCAGTTCGGCCTTGACATGATGGCGCTCCGCATCAGCCATTTCCATCGTATCCAGAATGGCAAGCCAGGCATGCAGCTCCTTTTTACTGACCGGATGGTACCAGCGCGCTGCCCGCGCAATGCCCGCCGGATCGAGGTACATGGGCGCAAAGTCAAACAGAGGCGTCAGACGCACCTCGCTGCCCAGTTGCTGGACTGCGGTATTGCGTCCGTGATTATCGGTATTGCGCATGCAAAGATTCAAGATGTCACGCTTGAGAAATTCTATCGTTTCAGCCGTTTTGTCACTGACGACGGCGCGCACTGCATGCAGCAGATCGAACTGACTGGGCATGGCCTCAAAACCGACGATGCCGGCCAGCGACGCAGCACTTTCCTGGTGCAGGCGCAGCACTTTTCCACTCTCTACGATGCGGTCAAAGCGGGGGATGAACAGGGTATCATCCTGGTAACGCAGTTCGCCAGCCGTACGCACGCCCATGGCTTTGGCCACCCGCATATAAGCGGCCTCGTTGCGCAATACTTTGTCATCGCTGGCGGTCTTGCCACGCGCGCGCTTGACGATGAAGTGCGCCGATGCATGCTGGTCGGCCAAGGCCCCATCCGCATGCCACTGACCTTCATGATCGGTGGTCAGCAAATATTTCGGCGCCGCGCCCTGGACACCCAGAGTGCCTGCGGCCAGCATGCTGTGAACCATCATGCGTTCGTTGAATGCATCGCCACGACCAATGATTTCTTCGAATGAAAATCCATGCAGCGGTGTGCCGGTATCGTGGCGAGCAAGATGCTGTTCGTAGTACTTCACAGCTTCGGTAACACGCACCCGACCGATGGGATTGAACGCGCCGGCGCACATCAGCGCAAAATCGGCGGCCGGACCATCGGCCAGCTGGAGCTGTCCCAGCAGATAGGCGCGCCCGCTGCCCTGGGGGATCAGATCAAATATGAAGGCAGGCCATTGCGCCAGCTTTTGCATGTTTGCAGTGACCGGAAAGCGCAGCGACATGGGCTCCGCTGCTGGTTCGAAGGCATAATCGAGGTCGTATTCGAACAAAGTGGCAGTACGGGGATTGCCGCCGGCAGGCTCAAGGAGCGTAAGCAACCCACAATCTTTCCACATGCCCTCATGAAATATTTGAAAATGACATTCCATATTGCCCCCAATAGTCCCTATAACACCTAATTTAGCACATATTAGCCAAAGATTAGATCATATAAGAGCTACCAGGGTAAATTCCGGATGCAGGTGGCTGACAAGAGCAGGTTTGCCTTCACTCCTCTACCCCACCTGTATCCACGTCGTCTTCAACTCGGTGTACTTGTCCAGCGCATGCAGGGATTTGTCGCGCCCGTTGCCCGACTGCTTGTAGCCACCAAACGGCACGGTGATATCGTCGCCATCGTACTGGTTGACATGCACGGTGCCGGCGCGCAGCGCGCGCGCCGTCTGGATGGCCTTGCTGATATTGGACGTCCACACGGCTGCCTGCAAGCCATAGGGCGTGGCATTGGCCTGCTTGACGGCGTCCTCGATATCGGTAAAACCCAGCACCGACAATACCGGCCCGAAAATCTCTTCGCGTGCGATTGTCATGCCTGAATCGACGCCAGCGAACAGGGTCGGCTGCACATAATAGCCGCCGGTTTCCGTGCGCGCTGCCTCGCCGCCACCGAGCAGTTGCGCGCCTTCGCTCTTGCCCTTCGCGATATAGCCCATTACCGTCTGCATCTGCGTGGCGTCGACGATGGCGCCCATCACGGTGGACTCGTCGAGCGGGTCGCCAGGCTGGAACTGGGGCAGCATGGCCTTGGCTTTGGCAAGGAATTCGTCCCTGATCGACTCTTCGACGAACAGGCGCGATGGCGCATTGCAGCTTTCGCCCTGGTTGAAAAAGATCGAACCGATGGCGGTCGCCACCGCCTGGTCGAGGTCGGGGCAATCGGCGCAGACGATATTGGCGGACTTGCCGCCCAGCTCGGTCCAGGCGCGTTTCAGATTCGACTGGCCCGCCATCTGCACAATCAGTTTGCCGGTGCGGGTCGAGCCCGTAAAACCGATGCAATCGATATCCATATGCAGCGCCAGCGCGGCGCCGGCCTCATTGCCATAGCCGGGCAGTACATTCAATACGCCAGCAGGCAGGCCCGCTTCCAGGCCCAGTTCGGCCAGGCGCAAGGCGGTCAGCGGCGATTTTTCGGACGGTTTCAGGATCACGCTGTTGCCGGCCGCCAGCGCGGGGGCGATCTTCCAGGCCGCCATGATCATCGGGTAGTTCCACGGCACGATGGCCGCCACCACGCCGACCGGTTCGCGCGTGATCAGGGCCAGGCTGTTCGACGCGGTGGGGGCGATTTCATCGTAGATTTTATCGATCGCTTCGCCATACCAGCGCAGGCAATTGGCGGTGGCGCCCACGTCCACGCTCTGGCTGTATTTGATTGGTTTGCCCATGTCCAAGGTTTCGAGCAGCGCCAGCTCGGGAGCGTTCTGCTGCACCAGGTCGGCGAATCTGATCAAAACGCGCTTGCGCTGTGCAGGCGACTTGCCGGCCCAGCGGCGGTCTTCGAACGCCGCGCGCGCAGCGAGCACCGCCGCATCCACATCAAGACTGTCGCAGCGCGCCACCTGACCCAGCAAGCGGCCGTCAATCGGCGACAGATTGTCGAACTGCTGGCCGGAGACGGCCCAGACCCGCTCGCCGTTGATAAAAGCTCGTCCATCGATTGCCAGTTCCTGCGCGCGCGTATGCCAGTTCATGCTTGTCTCCCGAGGTGGTTTGGTAGCAGCTTACTCCAGGTCGGGCGCGTATGCAGCCGACATCTGGCGCCGGCGCCGGCGCTCGCTGCGCGCCAGCATCACGGCATAAATAATAACGGCGGTCGTCACCACCAGGATGGTCAGCGCGGCAATCGCGTTGACCCTGGGATCGAGCCCCAGCCGTGCACGGGAAAAGATCACCAGCGGCATGGTGGTGGAACCGGGACCAGACAAGAACGCCGACAGCACCACGTCGTCCAGCGACAGCGTAAAGGTCAGCAGCCAGGCGGACGCCAGTGCCTGCGTGATGTTCGGCAGGGTCACCAGGAAAAACACCTGGTGCGCGCGGCAGCCCAAGTCCATCGCCGCTTCACTGAGCGACTTGCTCATCTCCTGCAGCCGCGACTGCACCACCACGGTGGCATAGGCCATGCCCAGCAAGGTGTGGCCCAGCCAGATGGTTGCCAGGCCCCGTTCGGGAAAGCCGAACACCTTCTGCATGGACACCAGCATCAGCAGCAGTGACAGGCCGATGATCACCTCGGGCATCACCAGCGGCGCGCTGACCATGGCCGAAAACAGCGTGCGGCCACGGAAGCGCTGGTAGCTGCTCAGCGCAAAGGCAGCAAAGGTGCCGAGCACCACGGACGAGGTGGCCGACATGAAGGCTATTTTCAGCGACAGGCCGAAACCGGAAATGATCTCGGTATCGCTCATCAGCTCCTGGTACCAGCGCAGCGAAAAGCCGGTCCAGACCATGTCCTGGCGCGAGCTGTTGAACGAGAAAACGATCAGCACGATAATCGGCAGGTAAAGGAACAGATAGCCGAGCGACAGCCAGCCACGGCCAAACCAGCGCTGCAAAAGGGGGCGCCCGGTCATGCTTTTTCTCCCGCGTGTTGATCCGTCTTGTATTTGTTAAAAATCGCCATCGGCACCAGGATCAGCAGGATCACCAGCACCGTCACCGAAGAGGCCATGGCCCAGTCGTTATTGGTGAAATATTCGTCCCACAGCACACGGCCTATCATCAGCGTTTCCGGGCCACCGAGCAGTTCGGGAATCACGTATTCGCCCACCGACGGAATAAACACCAGCATGGCGCCGGCGATAATGCCCGACTTCGACAGCGGCACCGTGATGCGCCAGAACGCCTGGAAAGGCGTGGCGCCGAGGTCGGCCGCCGCTTCCAGGAAACGCAGGTCCATTTTGACCAGGTTGGCATACAGCGGCAGTATCATGAACGGCAAATAGGCGTACACCATGCCGACCACCAGCGAAAACGAGGTGTTCATCATCTGCACGGGTTCCGTCACCACACCCAGCGCGATCAACAGGTCGTTCAGCAGGCCATGATTGGCCAGGATGCCCTTCCACGCATACACGCGCAGCAGGAACGAGGTCCAGAACGGCAGCATCACCAGCATCATCAGGACGGGCCGCAGTGACGGCCTGGCGCGCGCCATGAAGTAGGCGAAAGGATAGCCGATCAACAAACAGATCGCGGTGGTGATCGCCGCGTACTTGATCGAGCTGAGGTAAGTGAGCACATACAGTTCGTCGGCGGCGATAAACAGGTAGTTGGCGACTTTCACCTTCAGCACCAGCAGCCCGTCGGCGTACGACAGCAGGCCGCCGAACGGGCTGCCGGCCGTGTCCATGTCGGACAGGCTGATGCGCAGCACGATCAGGAACGGCACCAGGAAAGCGGCCGTCAGGAACAGCGCCGGCACGGCGATGACGGCGCTGCGGCCGGCATGTCTGCCGATCAGCCAGCGCAAGGTGACCAGGCTGCGCAGCGATTGCAAAATAAGCTTCATGCGCACCTCAGCTGGTCAGCACGACGATATCGGCGCCATCCCACCAGACCCACACGCGCTGCTCGCGTTCAAGGCGTGTGGCTTCATGGCGGGCCGCGTTGGTGCGCGACACCTTGACGACCTTGCCGCTGTCGAGGCGCACATGGTAGCTGGTCTCGTTGCCAAAATACGCCATGGCGACAATCACGCCCTGGGCGCAGTTGTAGCCGTGTTCGGCCGCCGAGGCGCGCTCTTCCAGCGAGGGGGCGTCGAGTTGAATGCCGATCTTTTCGGGGCGCACGGCCACCGACACATCCATGCCCAGGTTACCCGTAATGCCATGCGCTACATAGTGGCGGCCCTCGGGCGTATCGACCACCACGTGATCGGGTTCGTCTTGCGTGATGCGGCCGTCGAACAGGTTCACGCTGCCGATAAAATCGGCCACGAAGCGGCAGTTCGGCGTTTCATAGATTTCACCGGGCGCGCCCACCTGCAAGATGCGCCCTTCGCTCATGACGGCGATGCGCGTGGCCATGCTCATCGCCTCGTCCTGGTCATGCGTGACCATCACGCAGGTCACGCCCACCTGCTCGATGATATTGACCAGTTCCATCTGCGTGCGTTCGCGCAGTTTCTTGTCGAGGGCACCGAGCGGCTCGTCAAGCAGCAGCAACTGCGGCCGCTTGGCCAGGCTGCGCGCCAGCGCCACGCGCTGCTGCTGGCCGCCGGACAATTGATGCGGCTTGCGTTTTGCATACTGCGTCAGCTGCACCAGCGCCAGCATCTGCTCGACCCTGGCCGCCACTTCGGCCTTCGGCAAGCCGTCGCGGCGCAAACCAAACGCGATATTGTCCCAGACCGACAGGTGCGGGAACAGCGCATACGACTGGAACATCATGTTGATCGGTCGCTGATACGGCGGCACGTCAACGATGCTGCTGCCGGCCAGCATGATGCGCCCCGACGTCGGCGTCTCAAAACCGGCCAGCATGCGCAGCAGGGTCGACTTGCCGCAGCCCGAACTGCCCAGCAGGGCAAAGATTTCGCCCTGATTGATGGTCACGGAAATATCATTGACAGCGCGCACGCCGTCGAAGTCCTTGACCAGCTGGTCTATCAGCAGGAAAGGCGCTCGGGCGTCACTGGCCGACGCGGCAGGAGTTGCTATCGTCATGGTTGGTAGTCTGGAATGGGGTGGACAATGAAAAACTGGCCGCTACAAAGAGCGGCCAGAATGGGAGTTTAGCGGAACTGCTGCTTATCGGGTCTAAAAATTGTACTGATGTCGATAAAACCCCACGGCAAAGACTGGGGTCAGTCGCTTCGCGATCGGAATACGTCCCACTGGGACGTATTCCCCCGGCGGGTCTGACCCCAGCAATCTACTGCTGTCCAGCGAACGCTCAAACCCAGCCCTTGGCCTGTACATCCGCATAAGTCTTGTCCAGGCACAGACGGATCAGATCCGTCATTTCGTCGATCTGCGCACGCGTCATCACCAGCGGCGGCGCGACGATCATGCGCTCGCCGACGGCGCGCATGATCACGCCGTTGTCGAACATATGGCCACGGCAGATCATGCCCACACCCTGGTCTTCGTCAAACAGCTCGTTCTCGTGCACGGTGGCGCCCTTCTTGCGCACCAGATTCAGGCCAGCCACCAGGCCGCAGCTGTCCGCATAGCCGACCAGCGGATGCTCACCGAGGGCGGCAAAGCGCTGCTTCAGATACGGCCCGGTGTCTTCGGCCACCTTGCTGACCAGTCCTTCTTCTTCGATGATGCGGATATTTTCCAGCGCCGCAGCGCACGCTACCGGGTGACCCGAGTAGGTATAGCCGTGCGTGAATTCGCCGCCCTTTTCGATCATGACCTTGGCCACGCGCTCGCCCACCATCACGCCGCCCAGCGGCACATAGCCCGACGTCACGCCCTTGGCAAACGTGATCAGGTCAGGTTTGATGCCGAACAGCTCGGAGCCGAACCAGCGGCCCAGGCGGCCAAAGCCGCAGATCACTTCATCGGCGATCAGCAGGATGCCGTACTTGTCGCAGATGCGCTGGATTTCGGGCCAGTAGGTCGACGGCGGAATGATCACGCCGCCGGCGCCCTGCACCGGTTCGCCGATGAAGGCAGCCACCTTGTCGGCGCCCACTTCGAGGATTTTTTCTTCCAGCCAGCCGGCCGCCTTCAGGCCGAATTCTTCCGGCGTCAGGCCGTGGCCCGCTTCCAGGTAGTTGGGCTGGCCGATATGCACAATGCCGGGAATCGGCAGGCCACCCTGGGCATGCATGCCGTCCATGCCACCGAGCGAGGCGCCGGCCACCGTGCTGCCGTGATAGGCATTATGGCGGCTGATGATGGTGTGGCGCTCCTTGTAGCCGAGCAGATCCCAGTAGCGGCGCACCATGCGCAAGTTCGTGTCGTTCGCTTCCGAACCGGAGCTGGTAAAGAACACATGCTGGAACTGCGGCGGAGATACTTGCGCCAGCTTGGCCGCCAGTTGCACCGCCGGCAGATTGGTGGTGCCAAAAAAACTGTTATAAAACGGCAGCGTTTCCATCTGCTGGTACACAGCTTGCGAGATCGACGTGCGGCCGTAGCCCACGTTGACGCACCACAGGCCCGACATGCCGTCGACGATTTTCTTGCCCTGGCTGTCCCACAGATAGACGCCGTCGCCGCGCACCATCACGCGCGCGCCCTTCGATGCCAGGTCCTGGAAATCGGTGAACGGATGCAGATAGTGGGCCGAGTCGGCTTTCTGGATGGCGGCCGTGTCATAGACCTGCGGCGTGGCGTTCTTCTGCGCCACCGAGGCGACGAAAGCGGCGCTTGGCGCCAGCGGATTGTTGTTTGTACTCATAGGTGATCCTTTCTTAAACGTGGAGCAGCAGATGTTCGCGTTCCCACGGGCTGATGACGGTCATGAATTCCTGGTGTTCCAGGTCCTTGATGGCCGCATACACATCGATGAAACGGTCGCCCAGCACCGTGCGCAGCTTGTCTTCGCCGCGCAGCAGTTGCAGCGCTTCCGGCAAGCCCTGCGGCAGCTCGAATTTCATGTCGTAGGCGCTGCCGACCATCATCGGCGTCGCTTCGAGCTGTTCCGTCATGCCCAGGTAGCCGCAGGCCAGCGTGACGGCCAGCGCCAGGTAGGGGTTGGCGTCGGCGCCGATAATGCGGTTTTCCACGCGGCGGTCCTGCACGCCCGACTCGGGCACGCGGAAACCGACAGTGCGGTTGTCCAACCCCCACTGGATATTGATCGGCGCGGCCGTATGGCGCACGATGCGGCGGTAGGAATTCACGTAGGGCGCGACGATCGCCATCGCCGACGGCATATAGCGCTGTAGCCCGGCGATATAGTGCTTGAAGATGGGCGCAGCCGAACCGTCTTCGTTGCTGAAGATATTCAGGCCGGTCTTTGCATCGACCACGCTCTGGTGCACATGCATGGCGGAACCCGGTTCGCCAGCCATCGGCTTGGCCATGAAGGTGGCGTACATATCATGCTTCAGGGCCGCTTCGCGCAAGGTGCGCTTGAAGAAGAACACCTTGTCGGCCAGGCCCAGCGGGTCGCCATGCAGGAAGTTGATTTCCATCTGGCCGGCGCCGATCTCGTGGATCAGTGTATCGACATCGAGGTTCATCATTTCGCAGTAGTCGTAGATATCCTCGAACAGCGGATCGAACTCATTGACGGCGTCAATGCTGTACACCTGGCGGCTGGTCTCGGCGCGGCCACTGCGCCCGATCGGCGGCTTCAACGGCAGGTCCGGGTCGGTATTTTTCGCCGTCAGGTAAAACTCGAGTTCCGGCGCCACCACCGGTTTCCAGCCCTTGTCGGCATACAGTTTCAATACGCGGCGCAGCACCGAGCGCGGCGCAAAATCAACCAGTGCGCCATCGGAAAAATAGCAGTCGTGGATCACCTGCGCGGTCGGGTCGGTGGCCCACGGCACCATGGTGATGGTGGTCGGGTCGGCCTTTAAAATCATGTCGCGGTCGGTGCTGGAAATGGCGCGGTCGTAGCCACCATCGTCGACCGGATAATTGCCCGTTACCGTCATGCCCAGCACGGCTTCCGGGATGCGCATGCCGCGCTCCTGGGTAAATTTTCCGCGCGGCAGAATCTTGCCGCGCGCGACACCCGTCAAGTCGGGCACCAGGCATTCGATTTCGGTAACCCGTTTCTCGTTGAGCCACAGGTCCATATCGGTATAAGTAAAGTTTTCGCGTATCGCCATATCATCCTCTCGATGGTTCAGATCAAACGCCGCCCATAGGACTGCGGCGCGTTATTTATTTTCCTGTTGATACTCGCGGCAGGCCTGGCCGAAGGCCCCGAAGATCCGCATCGAGTGCGGGTTCTGTTCCACCTGCCATTCCGGGTGCCACTGCACACCGAGCGCAAAGCCGGGCATGGCCGCCACCGTCCAGGCTTCGACCAGGCCATCGTCGGCCAGCGCTTCGACCAGCAGGCCGTCGGCCAGGCGGGCTATTCCCTGTCCATGCAGGGAATTGACCATGATCTCGCTTTCGCCACCCAATATTCTCGACAGCAGCGCGCCTGGCGTCAGCCGTACACGGTGCGCTGGCGCGTACTGGCGCTCCAGCGTGTCATTGATATTCTCGCGGTGATCGAGCATGCCGGGCACCGCATGCACGGCCTGGTGCAAGGAACCGCCCAACGCCACATTGACCTCCTGGAAGCCACGGCAGATCGCCAGCAACGGCAGCTGGCGCGCCAGCACGGCGTGGATCAGCGGCATGGTGGTAGCGTCGCGCGCCGGGTCCTGCGGCAGTTCGGGAAACTGGATCTCCTGGCCATACAGGCGCGCATCGACATTCGAGGCCGAACCGGTCAGCATCACGCCATCGGCAATCTGCAGTGCCGCTTCCAGGTCGCCTTGCTTGCCAAACGCGGGCAGCACCAGCGGCATGCAGCCGGACGCATGCAGTAGCGCGTGCAGGTATTTATCCTGCACCGTGTGATACGCGTGGCTGCCCAGCTGGCGGTGGCAGGCGGGAACAAGGACGATGGGACGGCGCATGGACTGGCTTTCGATGGCGTAGCGATCCTGATGGTAACTGCACAATACAGTACCTTTGCGCTTAGCTTACAGGATAGAGTTGCCAAACTGCCACACCAATGACGCCAATATTGGTGCACTGAAGCAGTCGGCGGGCCTCAGCGCGGCATGGGCATCACGGTGCGCAGTCAAGGTTCAAGGCGCTTCTGCAATTGCTGCTCTACCGGATAATCAGGATAGGCCTTGCGAAATTCGGCCCACTCCTGCCTGGCCGCCGGCGCCAGTCCGGCCTTGAGCAAGCCATCGATCTTGACCAGCCAGACGGACGCGTCGAGCTTCGGTGGCGCCGGCATCGGCGCTTGTTTCGACACTGCCGGCGCCGTCACCGCCGCACGCGGCAGCGCGGGCGCATGCATGGCTTCGGCCTGCACCGGCGGCGCGGGCTGTGGCGCCATATCGGCGGCCGGAGTAGCCGCAGGAGCGGCAGGAGCGGCAGCGCCTGTATCGTGCGGTTCGCCGACGACCGGGAATTGCGCCTTCTTGTGCCCGAAAAAATCGCCGCCCACCAGGTTAAAAGTGAGCAGCACGGCAGCGGCCAGGCCCAGTGGAATGCGCCAGCGCGTGAGGTAATCGGTGGGTTTTTTGGCCGGCAGCGTGCGCACGGCACCGTCAGCGCTGTCATTGGCCGCCACGGCTGCGGGGATCACCGCCACCGGTGTCGCCAGCGCGGCTTCGGCATCGGCCAGGATCGCCGCGTCAAGCTCGGCTGATGGCGAGGGCTGCGGCAGACTGGCCAGCAGCGCGCTCAGTTGTTCATCTTGATAATCGGTCGTCATGTTTGTCCTCCTGCGCCGCTGGCGCCGAGCTGCGCGCGCAATTTCTGCATCGCGTAGCGCAGCCGGCTTTTGACCGTTTCCGGCTCGGCCCCCGTCACCATGGCGATCTCATGGACGCTCATGGCGCAAAATTGCTGCAGCACCAGCGCTTCCTTCTGTTCCACCGGCAGCAGCGCTATGGCCGCATGCAACAGCGCGTGCTGCTGCTTCTGTTCGAACGTCTGCTGCGGTGTCGCCGCCTCGTGCGGCACGTCGGCCATGACCTCGATGTCGAGCGGCAGCGGTTCTTTCTGGCGCAGCATGTCGATCAGGCGGTTGCGCGCCAGCTGGTACAGCCAGGTGCGAAACGCCGCTTGTGGCTGGTAGCTGGCGCGCGCCGCATGCAGGCTGGCCCAGGCATCCTGCACGATCTCGTCGACCCAGGCGCGGCGCGGCGAACGCCAGGCCACGAAGCGGTACAGGCCCTGGCTGTGGCGCCGGTACAGTTCGCGAAACGACGGCAGATCGCCGCCGCCGTAGCGCAGCATCAGTTCTTCATCGGTGGTGCTCTGCAGGGTATCTGGCATGCGAACCAGTGTAGCCGAAGCAGGCGGCGGCATCAATCGCCGCGCGTGCATCATCGCGTTTTCTGCGGCGCATAGCTGATACGGCGTATTTCGCGAATTCTGCCGTCAGCCAGCGTGCCTTCCACCAGCTCATAGCCCAGCAAGGCAAATACCCGCCCCTGCAGGAACAGCGGACGCGCGTTGCCATACCAGTCGACGCACGAGGCGCGGCAGCCGTCATCGGGCTGCGCAGTATTGCTGGCCGACAGCGCACCGAGTTCCGTCAGCGCCAGGCTGCTGTTGCGCAGATAAAGCACGGAGGCCGGGCTGCTGCGCGCACTGGCGCTCTCGTCCCCGCCCAGTATCGGCAGGCCGATCACCCCTTCGCTGCCCGTGTTCGGCTTGTAGAAAAAGCCGTGGCTGCGCGTTTCGCCCTGGGCCGCATTGGCACGCACATAGCTGCCGGCGATGCTGGCCTGGCCTGCCAGGCGAATGCTGGTGAAATGCAGGTCCTGGCCCTTGCTGCCGACTGCCACTGCGTCATTGCCCAGCGCTTCGATGCGCTCGACGCCATGCGGCAGCACCAAAGCTTGCGGCGCCTGCTTGCCGGCCCAGCGCAGTGCCTGCAAGGGCTGCAAAGGCCAGTTCGGATCGACCTGGCGCTGGCCCGGATTGCCAGGGTAGCCGTATAGCAGGTAAGGCCCCACATAGCGGTTCTGCAAGCCATGCTCGCCGCTGCCCGGCAAGGCCCGGTAGCTGGCCGCCGGCGCGCTGTCGCGGCCATCGGAAAAGCTGTTCAAGGGCACGCGCAGCAATGCCAGATCACCACGCCCTTTGTCGGAATCCCACATGGCGTCGCCACGCCCTTGTGAACGCAGCAGGACGTTCAGGTAGCCGTCGGCGCTTTCCAGGAACGAGAACTGGTCGACCGGCGCGCCGGCCGTCTTCAGCGCGCTGGGCGCCGTGCCGTCGAGCGGCAAACGGAACACGCTCGAACCACCGCCACGGCGCGTGGTCCACACATACACAGACTCGCCCGACACGTAGAACACGCGGCCAGGCGGGCCCATTACGGCACTCGCCTCGCAGCGCAGCTCGCGGCTGGCCAGGTCGCAGCTGGTGACGGTATGCAGGGTGATGCCGGCGCCAGGCTCCGGCTCTTCATCGGTGCGGAAAATGCGCGTGGCTGGCGCGATGCGCTGGAAGTCTTGTGGCACGGCGTCGCTGCGCCAGCGGCGCAGTGCGGGAAAGCCGCCAAACGGGTCGCTGCGGCGTGGATTGAGCGACAGCGGCGAGTAAAACACCAGTTTCGTGCCCACCAGGCGGCTGGCGTAATTGCGCGCCGAATAATAGTCGTTCGAGCGCAGGTGATAAGTGGCGCGGTAGGCCAGGCGGCCGGCAGCATCGATATCGAATAGGCCCACTTCGGTACCGCCACGGCTGTAGCTGTAGCCGATCACCACCACGGTGTCGCCTGAAACAAGCATCTCGTCATACCAGCTGTCGGACGGATCGCTGCCCGGCGCAAACGCGTCGAGCGAGGCCAGCGGCCGCAAGGCCTGCTGGCCAACGTTGACCGTAAACAGCTTGCCGCGCCTTAGCATCACCAGGTGCTTGCCATGCACCTTGACGATGCCGCCTTCATCGACGCCGGCCGTCTGCGTGTTGGTCACAGATTCCGCGACCGAGTCAGCAACCGCGACCGACGCTTCGGCCGACACTTGGGCCGACTTGGACGCCGATGATGCCATCGGCGCCGGCATCGGCATGGCCTTCATCTGCAGCTCGGCACGCCGTTGCAGGGCCAGTTGCTGCGCGGCCAGCTTGCCGAGATAGGCGCTCAGAGCCTGTTCACTGGCAAATGGTTTCAGGGTCTTGCGCGGCGCCGTGTCAGGGGCAGCGGCAGCGGCAGCATGGGCGGCGCACGACAGCAGCAGCGACAGCAGCAAGGTCGTTTTCAGGGCGGTGGGCATGGCGGTTTCTCCGGTGGTCACGAGGGTGTTGATCATGAAACGTGGCGCAGGATAAAACGGGGTTAAAGCCATGAAAAATATTTCCGGCGTGGGACAGCTCACATGTGGCGCAAATGCGTCCCAATCGTGCGCCGTCAAAAAAGGCTACCATGAAAGCTGTTTACCACTTGCGAAAGAGCGCCATGCCAAATACCACGCTGACCAACACGCTGACATTGAACGATCCCGCGCTGCTGCGCCAGCAATGCTATATCAACGGCCAATGGCGCGATGCCGAGAGTGGCAAGACGACCGATGTCAGCAACCCGGCCACCGGCGAGGTGATCGGCAATGTGCCGACCATGGGCACGCAGGAAACGGCGCAGGCCATCACTGCCGCAAATGAGGCCTGGCCCGCCTGGCGCAAGAAAAGCGCGGCCGAACGTGCCGGCTATCTGCGCCGCTGGTTCGACCTGATGCTGGAACACGCCGACGACCTGGCGCTGCTGATGACGGCGGAACAGGGCAAGCCTTTGGCCGAATCGAAAGGCGAAGTAAAATATGCGGCCTCCTTCATCGAATGGTTTGCCGAGGAAGGCAAGCGCGTCTCGGGGGAGGCTTTGGCCTCGCCGTGGCCGGACCGCCGCATCGTGGTAACGAAAGAGCCGATCGGCGTGTGCGCCGCCATCACGCCGTGGAATTTTCCGGCCGCGATGATCACGCGCAAGGTGGGCCCGGCGCTGGCGGCCGGCTGCCCGATTATCGTGAAACCGGCTGGCCTGACGCCGTTCTCGGCGCTGGCGCTGGCCGTGCTGGCCGAGCGGGCCGGCATCCCGCCGGGCGTGTTCAATGTGATTACCGGCTCGTCGCAGGAAATCGGCGACGAGCTGACGGCCAACCCGCTGGTGCGCAAACTCAGTTTCACCGGCTCGACCGAAGTGGGCCGCAAGCTGATGGCGCAGTGCGCGCCGACCATCAAGAAACTGTCGCTGGAACTGGGCGGCAACGCACCGTTCATCGTGTTCGACGATGCCGACCTGGACGCAGCCGTCGAAGGCGCGATCGCCTCGAAATACCGCAATGCAGGCCAGACCTGCGTGTGCGCCAACCGCCTGTATGTGCAGGATGGCGTGTATGACGCGTTTGCCGAAAAACTGGTGGCGGCGGTGGCCAGGCTGAAAGTTGGCAATGGCGTCGACGAGGGTGTCACGCAAGGGCCGCTGATCGAGGAAAAAGCCGTGAAAAAAATCGAGCAGCATGTGGCCGACGCACTGGCCAAGGGCGGCCGCCTGCTGGCGGGCGGCAAGCGCCACGAGCTGGGCCACAGCTTCTTCCAGCCGACCGTGATCGCCGATGTCACCAGCGATATGCTGGTGGCGAAAGAGGAAACCTTCGGCCCGCTGGCGCCGCTGTTCCGCTTCCACACCGACGATGAGGTCGTGGCGTTGGCCAACGACACCGAATTTGGCCTGGCCGCGTATTTTTATTCGCGCGACATCGGCCGCATCTGGAAAGTGGCGGAAGGGCTGGAGTCGGGCATGGTGGGCGTGAATACGGGCCTGATCTCGACCGAAGTGGCGCCCTTCGGCGGCGTCAAGCAGTCAGGCCTGGGCCGCGAAGGCTCGTCGTACGGCATCGATGATTACCTGGTGATCAAGTATATATGCATGGGCGGGATCTGATCGAGTCATCGACGTTATATCCAGACCCAGCGGAAATCTGGAGTCAGACCCCCTCGGCCGTTCGCTCAAGCCTCTGAGTTTGCGGCATTGAGGGTCTGACCCCTGCACTTACTCAAATCCCCGTATGCGCTCGCCATTGAAGTTTGGCAGCCGCCACGAAAAACGCAGCGCCAGGAAGCGGAACAGCAGTCCGGCAGCAATCGACGCCAGCTGTGCCACCGCGCTGTCAACCCTGAAGTGCAGCAGCGCCACGTACAGCGCCCCCGTGAATACCGCCACGGTGGCATACACTTCGCGCTGCAGCACCAGCGGAATCTGGTTGCACAGAATATCGCGCAGCAGGCCGCCAAACACGCCGGTAATCATGCCGGCCAACACCACGATGGCCGGGTGCATGCCGGCCGACATGGCGATATCGCAGCCGATCACGCAAAACGCCACCAGGCCCAGTCCGTCAACGATCAAAAATACCGAGCGCAAGTGGTGCAGATAGCGCGCCACGAAGGCCGTCACGACGGCCGCGCCGCCGGTGAACAGCAGGTATTCGGGATGGGCGATCCAGCCCAGCGGATAGTGCCCCAGCAGCACGTCGCGGATGGTGCCGCCACCGAGCGCCGTGACGGTGCCTATCATCACGATGCCGAACAGATCCATGCCGCGGCGCATGCCCATAATGGCGCCGGACATGGCTTCGGCGGTAATCGCCACCAGGTAGATCGTATAGAGCAGCATGTTTTATTCTTCCAAATCACGGCAATGGTGCAAAAACGCCATTGTGCGCCGCAACACGCCATTCCTTATCAAAAGTAAGTATTATTTGGGAATGATAAATTTTCCTAATGATGGGTGCCGCTGATGGAACTCAATCCCAAGCATACTGAAGCGTTTCGCGCCGTCATCGAGACCGGCAGTTTCGAGCAGGCGGCGCTGAAGCTGCACCTGACTTCGCCTGCCATCTCGCAGCGCGTGCGCGCGCTGGAAAGCCAGCTCGGCAATGCCCTGATCGTGCGCAGCCGCCCTGCCCGCGCCACGCGCACGGGCCAGCGCCTGATGCAGTACCTGAAGCGTGCCCGGCTGCTTGAAGCGGACCTGGAGGCGGAACTGGCGGTACAGCAGGACGCGC
This sequence comes from Janthinobacterium longum, assembly GCF_051380735.1. NCBI lineage: Bacteria > Pseudomonadati > Pseudomonadota > Betaproteobacteria > Burkholderiales > Oxalobacteraceae > Janthinobacterium > Janthinobacterium longum. The sequence continues at coordinate 7,242 of NZ_JBNYXQ010000004.1, read as the reverse complement.
CGTTGAGCCTGGTGCTGGCGCTGAACGCCGACTCGATGGGCACCTGGTTTTTCCCGGCCCTGGCCGACATCCTGAGCCGCGAACGGGTGCTGCTGGACCTGGCGGTGGAAGACCAGGACCACACTTACACTTTGCTGGAAACGGGGATGGCGATCGGCTGCATCAGCACCGAGCCCAAGCCGATGCGCGGCTGCAGCGCCGAACCGCTGGGCGTGATGCGCTACTGGCTGGTGGCCACGCCGGCATTTCGCCAGCAATGGTTTGCCGATGGCCTGACGCGCGCGGCTGCGCGCAAGGCGCCGGTGGTGGCCTATACGCGCAAGGACACCCTGCAATCGACCTATCTGCAGCAGGCGCTGGGCCTGCCCGAAGGCGCCTACCCCTGCCATTACGTGCCCGGCGCCACCTCGCACTTCAACGCCATCCGCTACGGCCTCGGCTACGGCATGGTGCCGGAACTGCTGCTGCAAGCCAATCCCGACGGCCAGCTGGTGGAGCGGCTGACGCCGAAGCAGCCGGCCGACGTGGCCCTGTACTGGCACACCTGGAAGGTGCAGTCGCCGCGCATGGAGCAGTTGTCGCGCCAGATCGTGGCAGCGGCGCGCACGGTATTGAAATAAAAAGTGGGGGAAAAGCGGGCAGTGAACGGCGGTTCTGCGCCATGGAGAACCGCTTCGGAATGACTATGCTTCTTCGTAGCAGGCCAGGCGTGCCGCCATGCGCGGTGCCAGTTCGTGGCCGGCCGTGATGGTCACGTTGAGGTCGTTGATCACGCCGTCTTTCAAGCCATATACCCAGCCGTGTACGCTCAGTTGCTGGCCGCGCTCCCAGGCATCCTGCACGACGGTGGTCTGGCACACGTTGAGCACCTGCTCCACCACGTTCAGCTCGCACAGGCGGTCGCTGCGCTGGCGGCTGGTCAGCACGTCGCCCAGGTAGCGCTCGTGCTTCTGGCTCACATCCTGCACATGGCGCAGCCAGTTGTCGACCAGGCCGATGCGCGTGCCGGTCATGGCCGCATGCACGCCCTTGCAGCCATAGTGGCCGACGATAATGATGTGCTTGACCTTCAGCACATCGACGGCAAACTGCAGAACCGACAGGCAGTTGAGGTCGGAATGCACCACCACGTTGGCGATATTGCGGTGCACGAACACATCGCCTGGTGGCATGCCCAGCAGTTCATTGGCCGGCACGCGGCTGTCGGAACAACCGATCCACAGGTATTCGGGCGACGTCTGCGACTCCAGATTCTTGAAGTAATCCGGATTCTTTTCCACCATCGAACTGGCCCAATTCTTGTTGCGATTGAGCAGGTCCGTCAGGGCCGGGCCGTTTTTTACTTCTGCCATATTCTTCCTTAAAAAAAACGCCGGGATGTGGTTGGCATCCCGGCGATATTGACTAATGCTTATTCAAAAAAATCCTTGACCTTGTCTTTCCAGGTCTTGCTTTGCGGGCTGTGCTTGGCACCGCCCTCGGTGGTGGATTTTTCAAAATCGCGCAGCAGGTCTTTTTGCTTTTCCGTCAGCTTGACCGGCGTTTCGATCGCCACGTGGCAGAACAGGTCGCCCGCATAGCCGGAGCGCACGCCCTTGATGCCCTTGCCTTTCAGGCGGAACGTCTTGCCCGATTGGGTACCTTCAGGAATCGTGAACGAGACCTTGCCGTTCAGGGTCGGCACTTCAATTTCGCCACCCAAGGCTGCCTTGGTAAACGAGATCGGCATTTCGCAATGCAGGTCGTCGCCTTCGCGCTGGAATACGGCGTGCGGCTTGATATGGATTTCCACATACAGGTCGCCCGCCGGACCACCATTCGTGCCCGGTTCGCCGTTGCCGGACGAGCGGATACGCATGCCGTTGTCGATGCCGACAGGAATCTTGACTTCCAGCGTCTTGTTGCGCTTGATGCGACCGGCGCCAGCACAAGTGGTGCATGGCTCGGGGATGACCTTGCCGCTGCCATGGCATTTCGGGCAGGTCTGCTGGATGCTGAAGAAACCCTGCTGCATGCGTACCTGGCCGTGGCCCGCGCAGGTGGCGCAAGTGACGGGCTGGGTGCCAGGCTTGGCGCCACTGCCATGGCAGGTTTCGCACTTGTCCCAGCTCGGCACGCGAATGGTCGTGTCGAAGCCGTGCGCAGCTTGCTCAAGTGTAATTTCCAGGTTGTAGCGCAAATCGGCGCCACGGTACACTTGCGGGCCCGCATTGCGGCTGCGTCCGCCGCCACCGCCAAAGATGTCGCCGAAGATATCGCCGAAGCTGTCGGCAAAGCCGCCAGCACCGCCGCCAAAGCCGCCACCGCCGCCCATGTTCGGGTCCACGCCGGCGTGACCATAGCGGTCGTACGCTTCGCGCTTTTCCGGATTGGTCAGCATTTCGTAGGCTTCTTTGACTTCCTTAAACTTTTCTTCCGACTCTTTACTATCCGGATTGCGGTCCGGATGGTATTTCATCGCCAGTTTACGGTAAGACTTTTTAATCTCTTCTTCCGAAGCATTTTTTGCGACACCGAGTGTCTCGTAAAAATCACGCTTTGCCATGTTGTCGGCACCTTGCAGTCTGTCTACTGATGTAAAAATTACACGAAAAAGCCGAGTCGAGTGCCGCGCTGTGCGGCGACTCGGCTCGGCCGGTCTTCGTGGCTAATGCCGCGATGTAGCGTTCAGCCCGGCTGCCCCCAATAACAGGAGCGCAAGAGATTACTTGCTGTCTTTGACTTCCTTGAAGTCGGCGTCAACCACGTCATCTTGCTTCGCGCCGGCATCGGATGCGCCACCAGGAGCTTGCTGTGCACCGTCTGCACCGCCGGCAGCTTGCTGCGCTTGCATGTCGGCGTCCATTTTTTCGCCCAGTTTCTGCGATGCGGTCGACAGTGCGGCTAACTTGGCGTCGATCTCTGCCTTGTCGCCGGCCTTGATGCTCGCTTCCAGGTCGGTGATGGCGGCTTCAATCTTTTCTTTCTCGCCCGCTTCCAGCTTGTCGCCATATTCGGTCAGCGATTTACGGGTCGAGTGTACCAGAGCATCAGCCTGGTTACGCGACTCGGCCAACTCTTTCACCTTCTTGTCTTCTTCTGCGTTCAACTCGGCGTCTTTCACCATTTTCTGGATTTCAGCCTCGGTCAAACCGGAGTTCGCCTTGATGGTGATCTTGTTTTCCTTGCCGGTCGCCTTGTCTTTCGCGCCGACGTGCAAAATACCGTTGGCGTCGATGTCGAAGGTCACTTCGATCTGTGGCGTGCCGCGTGCTGCTGGCGGGATGCCTTCCAGATTGAATTCGCCCAGGCCCTTGTTGCCGGCAGCGATTTCACGCTCACCCTGGTAGACCTTGATGGTCACGGCAGGCTGGTTGTCATCGGCAGTCGAGAACACTTGCGAGAACTTGGTCGGAATCGTGGTGTTTTTGTGAATCATCTTGGTCATCACGCCACCCAGAGTTTCGATACCCAGGGACAATGGCGTCACGTCCAGCAACAGCAAGTCCTTGCGTTCGCCAGACAGCACCGAACCCTGGATCGCGGCACCAACTGCAACGGCTTCGTCCGGGTTCACGTCCTTGCGTGGATCCTTGCCGAAGAATTCCTTCACTTTTTCCTGCACCTTCGGCATGCGGGTCATACCGCCCACCAAGATGATGTCATCGATGTCCGACACTTTGACGCCGGCATCCTTGATGGCCATGCGGCAAGGTTCGATGGTGGCGGCGATCAGCTCTTCCACCAGCGACTCGAGCTTGGCGCGCGTCATTTTCAGGTTCAGGTGGACCGGTGCGCCATTGGCCATGGCGATATACGGCTCGTTGATTTCCGTTTGTTGCGACGACGACAGTTCGATCTTCGCGCGCTCGGCCGAAGCCTTGATGCGCTGCAGAGCGATCGGATCTTTTTTCAGATCGATGCCGTTGATCTTCTTGAACTCGTCGATGATGTAATCGATGACGCGCTGGTCGAAATCTTCGCCGCCCAGGAACGTGTCGCCATTGGTGGCCAGCACTTCGAATTGTTTTTCGCCATCAACGTCGGCGATTTCGATGATCGAGACGTCGAACGTGCCGCCGCCCAAGTCATACACGGCGATCTTGCGGTCGCCCTTTTCGTTCTTGTCCAGGCCAAACGCCAGTGCTGCAGCGGTCGGCTCGTTGATGATGCGCTTGACGTCCAGGCCAGCGATACGGCCAGCGTCTTTGGTTGCCTGGCGCTGCGAGTCGTTGAAGTAAGCCGGTACCGTGATGACGGCTTCGGTCACTTCTTCGCCGAGGTAGTCCTCAGCGGTTTTTTTCATTTTACGCAGTACTTCGGCCGAAATTTGCTGTGGCGCCAGTTTTTTGTCGCGCACGCCGATCCACGCATCGCCGTTGTCGGCTTTGGTGATCTGATAAGGCATCAAGCCGATGTCTTTTTGTACTTCTTTCTCGTCGAACTTGCGACCGATCAGACGCTTGACTGCAAACAGCGTGTTTTTCGGATTGGTCACGGCCTGGCGTTTTGCCGGCGCACCGACGAGAATCTCGCCATCTTCCTGGTAAGCGATAATCGACGGCGTCGTGCGTGCGCCTTCGGCGTTTTCGATTACCTTTGGTTGACCATTTTCCATGACGGAAACGCAGGAATTCGTGGTTCCCAGATCGATACCGATAATTCTACCCATGATTTATTTCCTTTTATTCGCTAGATTTCAGATGGTTCTTATATGTGGCAAAGCGGCATGATTTCAAGGCTTGCTTGATGCCGCACTCTGATTATTTTGCTTGCGCGGTGGTCACGATGGCCGGACGCAACAGGCGGTCGGCAATCATATAACCTTTTTGCAACACCGACACGACCGTATTGGCTTCCTGCTCGGCTGGCACCACGGCCACGGCCTGGTGCTTCATCGGGTCGAGCTTGTCGCCTTGTTCCGGCAGGATTTCGACCAGGCGGTTGCGCTCGAACGCAGAGCTCAACTGTTTCAAGGTCATTTCCACGCCTTCTTTCAGCGATTCTATCGTCGGCGCTTCCACTGCCAGTGCCATTTCCAGGCTGTCTTTGACAGGCACCAGAGCTTCGGCAAAGCTCTCGACCGCAAATTTATGTGCTTTGGCAACATCTTCCTGGGCACGGCGGCGGATATTTTCACCGTCGGCTTTGGCGCGCATGAAGGCATCGTGCATCTCTGCAAGACGCGCTTCGGTACTGGCCAGCTGCTCTTCCAAAGTAGGCTCTGCGGGAGTCGATGGTGCAGCCGCCGCAGCGTCCGCTGGCTGATTAGGTACAGCTTGGTTTTCCTGATCTTGCATCTGAAAAGCTCCTACAATCAATGACTTAATATTAGTTAGGCTACATCGCGCTATCACACTGAACCGCATATTGGGCTATATCCCTGTGTTTCAAGGGGTATTGGCAACATCACCAGAAATGCCTTCAACGTGAGCGAAAGAGGCAAGTCCGAGGCCCGGCATTCTAGCAGTGCGACCGCCGGGCCGGCCATGCCGATGTTGCTATTTGGCAAATTCAATGGCGGCAGACAGAACAAAGCCGCGCAAGCGCGGCTCTGGTTTGCTGCAGAAAATGGCGGGCAATCAGTTGGCCGCGCCCAGCGCCAGCGCTGCCGCGCGCGCCTGTTGCCCCGCCTGCTGCTCGGCCGCACGCTGGGCAGGCGTACGACTGGTAGGCCAACCGGCCATGTGTTGCTCGGCAATTTCTGCCATGCCCGTGATCCAGGCCGGAGTTTCATTCAAGCAGGGAATATAGTGAAATACCTGGCCGCCGGCCGTTTCGAAATCATGTTTCGCTTCCATGGCGATCTCTTCCAGGGTTTCCAGGCAGTCGCTGGTAAAGCCGGGGCACAGCAGGTCAACCCGCTTGACGCCCTGCTGCGCCAGCGCGATCAGGGTCGGCGCCGTGTACGGCTGCAGCCACTCGGCCTTGCCGAAGCGCGACTGGAAGGTGACGATATATTGGTCTTTGGTCAGTGATAACTGTTCGGCCAGCAGGCGCGCTGTTTTCAGGCACTGGCAATGATACGGGTCACCCAGCATCAGGGTGCGCTTGGGCACGCCGTGAAAGCTCATCACCAGCTTCTCCGGACGGCCATGGCTTGCCCAGTGCGCCAGCACCGAGTCGCGCAAGGCGGTGATATACGTGTCGTGTTCATGGTACTGCTTGATCATGCGCAGTTCCGGCACATTGCGCACCGACGCGTAATGACTGAACACGGCGTCATAGATGGAACCGGTGGTGGTGGCCGAATACTGCGGATAGGCGGGCAGGATCGCAATGCGCTCGCAGCCTTCGCTTTTCAGCTGTGCCAGCACTTCGGGCAAGGACGGCGAACCGTAGCGCATGGCCATGGCCACCGTCAGGCCATCGTGGCCGCGTTCGGCCAGCGCTGCGGCCAGCAAGGTCGCCTGTTGCTGGGTATGGACTTTCAGAGGCGAGCCCTGCTTGGTCCAGATCGACGCGTATTTCTTGGCCGACTGGCCGGAGCGAAACGGCAAAATAATCAGGTTCAGGATAAACCACCACACCAGGCGCGGAATTTCCACCACGCGCGGATCGGACAGGAATTGTTTCAGATAGCGCCGTACGGCCGAAGCGGTCGGTGCGTCGGGCGTGCCGAGGTTGACCAGCACCACGGCGCTGCGCGCGACGGTACCGTGGGTGTAAGGTGGTTCGGGTTGGAATGGCATGGGCTCTTTGAAGGCGTTGGATGATAGCCAGTTATTATAGTGGCATTGGGGGTACGCTCAGCAACAACGCAGCCGGAGTCAGGGGTCAGCCGGAGTCAGGGGTCAGCAACTGTCTTGATCATTTAATTTAGTTGCTGACCCATTGCGTGTTGTTTCGGACCATGGAGTTGAGGATCACAAGCAACTTACGCATGCAGGCCACCAACGCCACCTTCTTTATTTTTCCGGCCTCAAGCAGCTTTTGATAGAACTGCTTGATGACAGGGTTATGCCGCGTCGCTACCAGCGTGGCCATATACAGCACCGCTCGTACAGGGGCCCGGCCGCCCCAAATCGAGCGTTTTCCGCGCAGCGTACCGCTGTCGCGGTTGAAGGGACATACGCCAACGAGTGCACAAATGGCGCGCCGGTCCAAACTCCCCAGTTCGGGCAATTCAGCGAGCAAGGTCATGGTGGCGACGTGTCCTATACCTGGCACCGACGCCAGGATGTCCGCCTTGGCCTTCCAGATAGGGCTGGCTTTAACCGCTTTGCCCAAATCCATGTCAGCACTCTTGATACGCTGTTTTAG
>NZ_JBNYXQ010000003.1:0-437914 GCF_051380735.1 Janthinobacterium longum | reverse complement strand
GGTCGTTCGAGACCAGGACGTTGATAGGCTGGGTGTGGAAGTGCAGTAATGCATTAAGCTAACCAGTACTAATTGCCCGTACGGCTTGTCCCTATAACCTTAGCAGGTACAGAGGATAAGACGGTACAACGTTGTGAGTTTGTTGATACTACTATTCATTACCCGATCTTTGCTTCTTCCAGATTCAGGCTTTGTCGCTCCATCGAGGACAAATGCCAGTACAAGTTATGCCTGATGACCATAGCAAGTTGGTCCCACCCCTTCCCATCCCGAACAGGACCGTGAAACAACTTTGCGCCGATGATAGTGCTGCAACCAGTGTGAAAGTAGGTTATCGTCAGGCTTGTTATTCGTAGTAGAGAGAAACCCGTCAAGAAATTGGCGGGTTTTTTTTCGTCTGGTGATTTGTCATTGTTAACCCCAAGCGAAGTCTGGGGTCAGACCCCCACGACCGACGGCGCAAGCCTCTGAGTTTGCGGCATTGAGGGTCTGACCCCGGCTGTTCACGGTTTATGATTCAATATCAACTGCCGCGATACGTCGAATACGACCATGGCGATACCACCAGCGGCACATGGTAATTCTCATCGGTGTGGGCAATGCCAAATGACAGGGTTACCAGGTCGATAAAACGGGGCGAGGGCAATTGCACACCCTGGGCGGTAAAGTAGTCGCCGGCGTTGAAGACCAGTTCATACTGGCCCGCTTTCATCGCATCGCCTTCCAGCAGCGGCGTGCTGCAGCGGCCGTCCTGGTTGGTCACATCCATCTTCAGCAAGACCTTGCCTTCCGGTGCGACCGAGAACAGGGCAACCTTGACGCCGGCGCCGGGCCGGCCGTGGGCGATGTCGAGTACATGCGTGCTGAGTTTTCCCATTTGCTATCCTATACGTTAACGGTGAATGTGCTTATCGCACAAATGATATACCTGTCGCCGCGCCTGGCTATATGATTGGGCATATATTTCACATTCTTCCCAAGGCGAGCCGCATGAGCACTTACGACAATTATCCGCGTGACCTGATCGGCTATGGCCGCACGCCACCCCATCCGCAGTGGCCGGGCCAGGCCCGCATCGCGCTGCAATTCGTGCTCAACTATGAAGAGGGGGCGGAAAACAGCGTGCTGCATGGCGATGCGGCATCGGAAACGTTTTTATCTGAAATGATCGGTGCGGCGGCGTTTCCCACGCGCCACCTGAGTATGGAATCGATCTATGAGTATGGTTCACGCGCGGGACTGTGGCGCTTGCTGCGCATGTTCGAGGAGCGGCGCTTGCCCTTGACGGTGTTTGGCGTGGCTATGGCCTTGAAGCGCAATCCGGAAGCGGTGGCTGCTTTTCAGCAACTTGGTCATGAAATCGCCTGTCATGGCTTGCGCTGGATTTCGTACCAGAACATGGATGAGGCAAGCGAGCGCGAACATATGCGCGAAGCCGTGCAGATTATCCGCGAACTGACTGGTTCTGCACCGCAGGGCTGGTACACCGGGCGCGATTCGCCGAATACGCGCAAACTGGTGGTCGAACATGGCGGCTTTCGCTATGACGCCGACTATTATGGCGACGACCTGCCGTTCTGGGAAAAAGTGGCATACACCGATGCGTCCGGCGCATCGATCGTGCAGCCGCAGCTGATCGTGCCGTACACGCTCGATACCAACGATATGCGCTTTGCCGCCATGCAGGGCTTTAATTCGGGCACGCAGTTTTTTGATTACCTGAAAGATGCATTCGACGTGCTGTATGCGGAAGGCGATCCGAACGGCTTGAACCAGCCGAAGATGTTGTCGGTAGGGTTGCACTGCCGGCTGGTTGGCCGGCCCGGCCGCGCGGCGGCGCTGGCACGTTTTCTTGACTATGTGCAAGGACATGACAAGGTATGGATCACGCGCCGCATCGATATTGCCGAGCATTGGCATGCAACCCATCCATTCCAAGCCTGATCTTATTCATAAATATAGATAAGCAAAATACGTATTAGCATATAGTTGTACCGTATGCCGGTGTTACTCTGTACCACGAGGACTATACCGAGGCCAGCATGTCAGAACCGATTCGTTTTTATTACCGTGGCGCCGTGCAGGAAGTGCACACTGCTGCCCCCACGCAGACTGTATTGCAGCATTTGCGCGAGGACCTGCACTGCACCGGTACCAAGGAAGGCTGCGCCGAAGGTGATTGCGGCGCTTGCACGGTAGTGCTGGCCAGCCTGGTCGATGGACAGGTGGAAATGAAAACCGTAAACGCCTGCATACAGTTGACCCCCACGCTCGACGGCAAGGCACTGTTTTCCGTGGAAGACTTGCAACAGCCGGATGGCGAGCTGCATCCGGTGCAGCAGGCCATGGTCGAATGCCACGGTTCGCAATGCGGCTTTTGCACGCCCGGTTTCGTGATGTCGCTGTGGGGCATGTATCTGAAAAAAGATGGCGCCACACCCACCCGCTGCGAGATCGATGATGGCCTGTCCGGCAATCTGTGCCGCTGCACCGGCTACCGTCCCATTATCGATGCAGCCAAACGCATGAGCGAATTGCCGAAAGTGACGTTTGACCGCGCTGCGCTGGCCTTGCAGCTACAAGCTTTGCAGCGCGACAGCCTGCACACCTACGCCGCCTGTGGCCAGCAGTTCCATGCGCCACGCACCGTTGAGGAACTGGTACAACTGCGTGCCGACAAGCCACAAGCTACCTTGCTGGCCGGTTCCACCGATGTGGGCCTGTGGGTCACCAAGCAAATGCGCGAATTGAGCGAGATCATTTACCTGGGCAATGTGGCCGCCCTGAAAACCATCGCTACTCGCGATGGCATGCTGGAAATCGGCGCCAGCGCCAGCCTGAACGATGCATATGCGGCGCTGTGCGAGCATTACCGCGATGAACTGTCGGAACTGTGGCAGCGCTTTGCCTCCTTGCCGATCCGTAATGCCGGCACCCTGGGTGGCAATGTGGCCAATGGTTCGCCGATCGGCGATTCGATGCCATGGCTGATTGCGCTTGGCACGCAGATCGTGCTGCGCGGTGCTGCTGGCCAGCGCGAGATGCCGCTGGAAGATTTTTATCTCGGCTATCAAAAGAAAGACCTGCGGCCCGGCGAATTTGTCGAAGCGCTGAGGGTGCCGCTGCCGCGTGCGCAAATAAAGTTCCGCACTTATAAACTGGCGAAACGGTTTGACCAAGATATCTCGGCCGTCTGCGCCGCGTTTGCTTTCGAGTTCGACGGCGAGCGCATCGTTGACGCGCGCATCGCTTTTGGCGGCATGGCGGCCACGCCGCAGCGTGCCACGCAGACGGAAACCTTCCTGCGCAATCAAAGCTGGACCGAAGACAATCTGGTGATCGCCATGGGCTTGCTGGCGGACGACTATGCGCCGCTGTCGGACATGCGCGCTTCGAATACGTATCGCATGACGACAGCGCAAAACCTGCTGCGCCGCTTCTGGCTGGAAACACGCCACAGTGCGCCGCTGCTGCGCACGTCCTTGAACGCCTATGCCTGCCGCGCCTGAAAGGACCAGCATGAACCATCCTGTCACGCCTGAACTGCAAGCGGCCGCCTGGGCCGCCGTCGGCAAATCGAGCCCGCATGAATCGGCGCAATTGCACGTGCTGGGCCAGGCGACGTATACCGACGATATCGCCGAACTGCAGGGCACCCTGCATGCAGCGCTGGGCCTGTCGCAAAAGCCGCATGCGCGCATCACCGCCATGGATTTATCGAAGGTGCGCGCCAGCGCCGGCGTCACCGCTGTGTTCACGGCGCAAGACATTCCCGGCACCAACGATTGCGGCCCGATTATCCATGACGACCCCATCCTGGCCGACAGCCTGGTGCAGTATGTGGGCCAACCCATCTTTATCGTGGTGGCCGATACGCATGACCACGCACGCCGCGCCGCCCGCCTGGCGCAGGTCACGTATGAAGAATTGCCGGCCATTATGACGCCGCAGGCGGCAAAGGCGGCGCAGTCGTATGTGCTGCCGCCGATGCGCCTCACGCGCGGCGACGTCGAGTCGGCATTCAACCGTGCGCCGCATGTGGTCAAGGGCCAGCTGTACGTAGGCGGACAGGAACAGTTTTATCTGGAAGGCCAGATTTCCTACGCGATTCCGAAGGAGGCGCAGGGCATGCTGGTGCTGTGTTCGACCCAGCACCCGAGCGAAATGCAGCATGTGGTGGCGCATGCGCTGGGCGTGCATTCGCATAACATCACGGTCGAATGCCGGCGCATGGGTGGCGGCTTTGGCGGCAAGGAATCGCAGTCGGCGCTGTGGGCGGCAGCCGCTTCGATTGCGGCGGCAAAACTCAAGCGCCCCGTGAAATTGCGTGCCGACCGCGACGACGACATGCTCGTTACCGGCAAGCGCCACTGTTTTTATTATGAATACGAGGTCGGGTACGACGAGACCGGCAAGATCCTCGCTGCCAAGGTCGACATGACCTCGCGCGCCGGTTATTCGGCCGACCTGTCCGGCCCGGTTGCCACGCGCGCCGTCTGCCATTTTGATAATACCTATTATTTGTCCGATGTCGATATCCGCGCCGCCTGCGGCAAGACCAATACCCAGTCGAACACGGCGTTTCGCGGTTTCGGCGGACCGCAGGGCGCGATTGCCATCGAATATGTGATCGATGAAATCGCGCGGCACCTGCAGCGCGATGCGCTCGATATCCGCCTGCTCAATTTCTATGGCCGCGACGGCAGCGACGGGCGCAATGTGACGCCGTATGGCCAGGTGATCGTCGACAATGTGATCCATGAACTGGTGGCCGAGCTTGAACATAGCAGCGACTACCGCGCGCGCCGGCTTGCCATCGATGCGTACAACGAAGCGAGCCCGGTGTTGAAAAAGGGCCTGGCCTTCACGCCGCTGAAATTCGGCATCGCCTTCAATGTCAGCCATCTGAACCAGGCCGGCGCCCTGGTGCACGTGTATGTCGACGGCTCCGTGCTCGTCAACCATGGCGGCACGGAGATGGGGCAGGGCATCAATACCAAGGTGATGCAGGTGGTGGCGCATGAACTGGGCCTGGACCTGGAACGGGTGCGCGCCACCGCCACCGATACCAGCAAGGTAGCCAACACTTCGGCCACGGCGGCGTCCACCGGCGCCGACCTGAACGGCAAGGCAGCCCAGGATGCGGCGCGCCAGATACGTGCACGCATCAGCGATTACGCCGTCAAGCTGTACGGTGGTGCGGTGTCCGATGTACGCTTTTTCGACAACCATATTCACGTCAACGGCCATGTGGTGCCGTTTGCCGAACTGGTGCAAAAAGCCTACCTGGCCCGCGTGCAACTGTGGTCCGATGGTTTTTATGCCACACCGGGCCTGCACTGGGACGCGAAAACCATGACTGGCCACCCGTTTTCCTACTACGCGTATGGCGCGGCGGTGGCCGAAGTGGTGGTCGACACTTTGAGCGGCGAATGGAAACTGTTGCGCGCCGACGCCCTGTACGATGCTGGCCAGTCGCTCAACCCGGCCATCGATATCGGCCAGGTGGAAGGCGCGTTTATCCAGGGCATGGGCTGGCTGACGACGGAAGAGCTGTGGTGGAATGCGGCGGGCAAGCTGATGACGCATGCACCGTCGACCTATAAAATCCCCGGCATTTCCGATTGCCCCGAGGACTTTCGTGTGCGCCTGTTCCAGAACCGCAATGTGGAAGAGAGCATCCACCGTTCGAAAGCCGTCGGCGAGCCGCCGCTGCTGCTGCCGTTTTCCGTTTTCTTTGCGATCCGCGACGCCATTTCCAGCGTTGGCGGCCATGCCGTGCAGCCACCGTTGAATGCGCCAGCCACCGGCGAGGAAATCCTCAAGGCGGTGATGGCGGTGCAAGCGGCATCAACCGTGGCCGCCCGGGAGTAGCGCATGCATGACTGGCTGACGGCACTGCTGCATGATGACATTCCTTCGGTGCTGGTGACGGTGGCGCTGGTGGAAGGCTCCGGTCCGCGCGAAGCGGGTGCCCGGATGCGCGTCACCAATGAACGGCAACTGGACACCATCGGCGGCGGCCACCTGGAATTGCGCGCCGTGGAAATCGCCAAAACCATGCTGGCGCTCAAGCAAACCCGACCGCAGTTTCAACGCTTTGCGCTGGGCCCCAGCCTGGGCCAGTGCTGCGGCGGCGTGGTGCACCTGGCGTTCGAGCTGGTTGACGCCAGCGTGCATGCCCAGCTGCAAGCCTTGCGCGCGCGCCGGTCGCAAGACAGCTGGCGCGTGATCGCGCTCGATGGCGAGCCGGCATCGAGCCTGTTCGATGCCGATGGCACATGGCTGGCCGGCACGGCCGGCCAGGCGCCCGATACGTTTTCGCGCGAGCGCGGCGCCCATCTGGTGCAAGACGGCGCAGGCCGGCGCTGGCTGGTCGCCCCCTGCCTGGCGCCGCGCGCCCACCTGACCTTGTTCGGCGCCGGCCATGTGGGCGCGGCCATTGTGCGTGCGCTGGCCCATTTGCCATGCACTGTCACCTGGGTCGATGAACGCGAGGAGATGTTTCCGCAACAATTGCCCGATAATGTGTGCATCGCCGCCACCGATACGCCGGAAGAATTTGTCGCCATGGCGCCGGCCGGCGGCAGTTTCCTGGTCATGACGCACAGCCATGCGCTGGACCAGCGCCTGACGGAAGCGATCATGGCGCGCGAGGATGGCGGCTGGTTCGGCCTGATCGGTTCGCTCACCAAGCGCAAACAGTTTGAACACCGGCTGCAGGCAAAGGGCATTTCCGCTGTACGGATCGCGACCATGGTCTGCCCGATCGGTATGCCTGGCATCGGCAACAAGGCGCCGGCGGTGATCGCCGCCTCGGTAGCCTGTCAATTATTAATGGTGTGGGAGCAAGCCGAGCAAGCGGCCCTGGCCACGCCGCTGCGGCTGGTCCCTGCCAGCACGCCACCGCGCCGCAAGTCACGCGCTGCGGTTCACCAGTCATAGAAAGAAGTCATGCCGATAGTTCCTGTTTCAGTGCAAGCTTACCGTGCCAGCTTGCTGCACTTTCACGCCGATCCCGCCTTCAGCGAGGATGCGCACGCGTTTCATACGGATGGCTTGCTGATCGTGGCCGATGGCAAGGTGCTTGCCGCCGGCGAACACGATCAATTGTTGCCAAGCTTGCCGGCGGGTACCGCGGTCATCGACTACCGGGGCAAGCTGATCGTGCCCGGCTTTATCGATACCCATCTGCACTTCCCGCAGACGGAAATGATCGCCTCGCCCGCGCCGGGCCTGCTGCCCTGGCTGGAGCAGTACACCTTCCCCACCGAGCGTGCGTTTGAAGATACTGTCCATGCGCGCAATGTGGCCGAGTTTTTTCTTGATGAGTTGCTGCGTTGCGGCACCACCACCGCCATGGTGTATGGCAGCGTGCACCCGCAATCTGTCGATGCTTTCTTTGGCGCCAGCGAGGCACGCGGCCTGCGCATGGTGGCGGGCAAGGTGATGATGGACCGTAACTGTCCCGAGTTCCTGCGCGACACGGCCGAGTCCGGTGCGCGCGACAGCGAAGAACTGATACGGCGCTGGCACAAGCGCGGCCGCTCGCTGTATGCGATCACGCCCCGCTTCGTGCCGACCTCCACCGATGAACAGATGCACCTGGCGGGCGAGCTGGCGCGCGCCTACCCCGATACCTTTTTGCAGACCCACGTGTCGGAAAACGAAGATGAATGCCGCTGGGTACGTGAACTGCATCCGCAGGCGCGCAGCTATCTGGACGTGTATGACCACTACGGCATGATGCGCCCGCGCGCCATGTTTGGCCACTGTATCTGGCTCGACGAACGCGACCGTGCGCGCATGGCCGAAACCGGATCGGCGGCGGCCGTGTGCCCCACCTCCAACCTGTTCCTCGGCAGTGGCTTGTTTGATTTTGAAAAAGCCGATGCGGCGCGCGTGCTGCTGTCGCTGGCTACCGATGTGGGCGGCGGCACCTCGTTCTCGATGTTGCAAACCATGAACGAAGCCTATAAAGTAGCACGCTTGAAAGGCAGCTATCTGCCCGCCTTGCGCATGTTCTACCTGGCTACACTGGGCGCCGCACGCGCCATGCAGCTCGAAGGCGTGATCGGTAATTTTGCGCCTGGCACGGAAGCCGATTTCATCGTGCTCGACAAAAAATCCACGCCGCTGCTGGAACGCCGCACGGCCGCCTGTCAGAGCCTGGAAGAATTGTTGTTTGCCCTGGCGCTGCTCGGTGACGACCGCGCCGTGGCCGCCACGTATTCGGGCGGGGCGCGCGTGCATGTGCGCGGGCAGGGCTGACCTTACTTTTCAACCTACCACCCTGATCGGGATTCCTGATGCAAAAGAAAATTACTGGCCTGGCCCTGAGCATGGCGCTGGCCATGTCCGCTTCGGCGCTCGCCCATGCCGCCAGCCCGGCGGCCAACGAAGCGGCCACCGCGCGCCATTTTGCCGCGCTGGTTTCGGGCACCCAGCCCAAAACAGCCGAGCTGAGCCTGTTCTTTTCCATGATGCCCAAGGGCGGCGACCTGCATCACCACTACTCGGGTTCCATCTACGCCGAGCAGTTCCTGGAATGGGTCGACAAGGAAAACTACTGCGTCAACAAGACCACATACCGCATCGAAAGCCGCAAGGACGTGGTCTCGTTTGAACGTGCCAAGCCGGCCGGCCAGCGTGGCTGTTTGTCATCAACTGAAGTGTTTGCCGATGCGGGCCTGTACGCGGAACTGCTGCAGCGCTGGTCGACCAAGGATTTCTATAACCACAGCGGCCAGCAGACGCCACCCGACCGTACCTTTTTTGACACCTTCGGCTACTTCGGCCCGGTGGCCTCGACCAATACGGGCGAGGGCCTGAAAACGCTCAAGCAGCGCGCCATCGCCGAGAACCTCAGTTATATCGAAACCATTTTTGAATTGTCGCCGTTCGTCTCGAACCCCCAGTTCGACCAGCAAGTGCTCACCCCTGGCATGAAGCGCGAAGCGCTGCAAACTGTGCTTGCCGGTTGGACGCAGCAGCTGGAGCAGGATGCATCGTTCCAGAAAAGCATCAGCGCCTATAACGACAATGTGAACACCAGCAGCGCCGGCATCGATGACGCCCACTTCACCATGCGCTACCAGGCGTATGTGCTGCGCTTTTTATCGCCATCGCAAGTGTTCTCGTCGATGGTGGCCGGTTTCAAGGCCGCCAGCCTGAACCCGCTGGTGGTTGGCGTCAATATTGTTGGCCAGGAAAGCGTGAACGTA
This sequence comes from Janthinobacterium longum, assembly GCF_051380735.1. Classification (NCBI taxonomy): domain Bacteria; kingdom Pseudomonadati; phylum Pseudomonadota; class Betaproteobacteria; order Burkholderiales; family Oxalobacteraceae; genus Janthinobacterium; species Janthinobacterium longum. The sequence goes on along the minus strand of NZ_JBNYXQ010000003.1, from coordinate 428,690 downwards.
TCCATGCGCGACTACAGTCTGCATATGGAGATGTTCAAGTTCCTGAAATCCAAGTATCCGAACGTGAAGATCGCTTTGCACGCGGGCGAACTGGCGCTGGGCATGGTGCCGCCCGAGGGCATGACGTTCCATATAGCCGAAGCAGTCAACGTGGCTGGAGCCAACCGTATCGGCCATGGCATGGACATCGCCTACGAAAACAACGCGCTGGCCACCATGTATGCAATGCGCACGCGCGGCATCCCGGTAGAAGTGAACCTGACCAGCAATGACTACATTCTTGGTGTGAAGGGCCAGGCCCATCCGGTCACCCTGTACCGCAAGTACGGCGTGCCATTCGTGATCTCTACCGACGATGCTGGCGTGTCGCGCAATACCCTGTCGAACGAGTACGTGCTGTTTGCCAGCCAGTACAAGACCGATTACGCGGAAATCAAGAAGCTGTCGTACAACAGCCTGCGCTATTCCTTCCTTGCTGACGCAGATAAACAACGTTTATTGAAATCGCTGGACGCACGCTTTGCCACATTTGAAGCGCAGATCGCCTTGTCGGACGCTGCCGGCAAAGCCATCAAACCGTAAGTTTCTCCCAGTTCAATACTGACATCCTCAGGGCGGCCGGCTTCTGCGGTCGCCCATACCCCTGCCTTCCTGCCTCCCCCACTGTTTTTCTGCTAATTTTGTGGCGGCCAAGCGACACAATATTCGACGGTGCGTGCTCTTTTTCTGTTTTCTTATGTGAAACAATTTCAAGCACAATTTGCTCACTTATAATCTCGCGCCATAAGCCCGGACCGCGCAGTCATACAAAAACTTTCTTGTAACCCAGCTGTAATTCAGACTTTTTTAGTATGAATAGCTAAAAAAAAACGTATTTGTCATTCATTTTTTGATGATGCATAGTGGGATGAGGGTGATAATAAAAAGTCACAATTTAGTTTGATGTAGCGGCAGTAGGCGTGGTTTTCGCAGTAGATCAATGTGACATGCAGAGTGAAATGACAGGGCTTCGTCCTTTGTGTCTCAAATTGCCACATGTCATGGCCGTGTCACAGTCTTGAAATATTTAACAATTACACTTCCGCCTTGGCTTGCAGCGCTGGCCAGGTTGTTGGACGCATGTCACGGGAGCTAGCGCCCCGTGTGATGGGGAATAGTGGCTTGCCGCCGTCCATTTTTTGTTTGAATCGACAAGTCTGTGGCGGTGGAAAAACAAGGCCGCGTGGTCCAGTCAAGACCCGCAGCCGGTCCGGCCAGCGTAACAGTTGCAGCATAGTAAAGAGGAAATGGGGTGGTAGTGTTGCTGTGCGGCGCAGCCGGGCAGTGAGGCAATCACAATATTTCAAAAATAATAGTCTTTTTTGGGGTTACAAGATGATCAATCACAAACGACTTCGGCTAACGCAAATCGCGCTAAGCCTGTCTATCGCTCTGGCGGCCGCACCATCGTTCGCACAGAATACGACTTCCTCCATTGGCGGACGCATTTCCTCCAGCAATGGCCAGCCGGCAGCCGGCGCCGTCGTCACCATCGTCCATACCGAATCGGGTTCCGTCAGCAATGTGACAACCGATGCGGAAGGCCGCTACGTCGCGCGTGGTTTGCGCGCTGGCGGTCCTTACACGATTACCATCACCAAGGACGGCCAGGTTGAAAAACGCGAAGGCGTGTACGTGCAGCTGGCCGAAACGGCCAGTGTGGACGCCACCCTGGGTGCGCAGATGCAAACCGTGAACGTCACCGGTACCGGCGCGCGCGCGCAGATTTTTAACCGCAGCAATATGGGTGCAGGCACCAATATTGGCGCGAATGAACTGGCGATGCAGGCGTCGATCCAGCGCAACTTGCAAGATTATGCGCGTTCCGATCCGCGTGTTTCGCAAACCGACAAAGAGCGCGGCGAAATGTCCGTTGCCGGCCAGAACTCGCGCTACAACTCGATGACCATCGATGGCGTGGCGGTGAATGACACCTTCGGCCTGGAATCGAATGGCAGCCCGACCGCCAAGCAACCTATTTCAATCGACGCCATCCAGTCGGTACAAGTCAACGTAGCCAACTACGACGTCACGCAAAAAGGCTACACTGGCGCCAATATCAATGCCGTCACCAAGTCCGGTACCAACGACTTCAAGGGTAGCGTCTATTACGTTTTCCGTAATGACAAGACTGCCGGTGATCGCTACGATAACGTCAAGGACACCTACGCCGCGCCGCCCAAGTTCCGCGAAACCACCAAAGGTGCTTCCGTTGGCGGCCCCCTGATCAAGGACACCTTGTTTTTCTTCGCGAACAAAGAGCAGCTGGAAAGTACCCGTACCGCCCCGAACTTTGGTCCGATAGGCAGCTCCCTGACGAACGTTGCCATCACGCAGTCTGCCATCGACCAAGCTCAGAGCATTGCCAAGAGCCAGTATGGCCTTGATATCGGTACGACCCAGGTACCGGCTGGTACCAAGCTGAAGGTTGACGATACGCTGCTGAAACTGGACTGGAATATCAATGACAATCATCGTGCGATGGTTCGTTATTCGAAAACTGATCAGTCCGAACCGATGTTTACCGGTGTGTCGGCGAGTGGTATAGCTTTGAACTCCGCCTGGCGCCAGCAGAACAAGACCATCGAAACGACGGTAGGCCAATGGTTTGCAGACTGGACGCCGAATTTCTCGACGGAATTCAAGGTGTCGTCGCGTGACTATGAGAGCCTGCCGAAGAATAACTCGACGTTGCCAACGATGGCGCTGCAGTTTTCCAGTCTCGCCCTGCCGGCAGGCACGCCAGCAGGAACATCGACATCGAGCCGCTTCCTGAACTTTGGTACCGATCAGTCTTACCAGTTCAACGTCTTGCGCACCAAGACCAAGGACGCCTATCTGGGCGCCAATTGGGCTTTGGGCGACCATGAAGTCAAGTTTGGTGGCGACTTCAGCAAAAACGACGTCTACAATGCGTTTTTGCAAAATGTGAATGGCAACTACACGTTTGGTTGTATCAACAACGTTCAATATTCGTTCCTGAGGCCGACTGGCGTTGGTGCTAACAATCAGCCGACTTATACATTTAACTGCAGCGGAGCAAGCGCTGAATTGCATCAGCAAGCCGTATTGGAAAACTTCCGTACCGGTCGTCCAAGCTCTTACCAGGTACAAGTGCCGGTCGCAGGCGGTTCGTTGGATAATGCTATTGCTGACTTCAGCCTCAAAAATTACGGCTTCTTTGCGCAAGATGTCTGGACCGTCAACAAGCAATTGACCGTGCAGTACGGCGTGCGTGTAGATAAGGCCGCTATTAGTGACCGTCCTTTGCGTAATGTAGCAGCAGCAGCGCCGATGGTTGCAGGTGTCGTTAATCCAGCTAACCTTGTTCGCGGTGGTACCGCGCAGACTGGTGGTTTTGGTCTGGACAACACGCAGACGATCGATGGCCAAACGCTGGTGCAACCACGTGTCGGCTTCAACTACAAGTTTGAAAGCACCCGCCCAACGCAATTGCGCGGCGGCTTCGGTTTGTTCCAAGGCGCTGCGGCGACGGTTTGGATGTCGAATCCTTTCGCCAATCCTGGCGTGGCAACGACCATCGTTGGTTGCGGTGGCAGTTTCCCTGCTTGCCCGAACGTTGGGGGTACATTCAGCCCGGATCCAAACGCGCAGCCAACCAGTTTCACTGGTGCTGCACCAGCGGCAAACGTCGACTACCTATCCTCCGATCTGCGTCAGCCGTCGATCTGGAAAGGAAATCTGGCACTGGAGCACGAATTACCATGGATGGGACTGGTATTTGGTGCTGAGTACCTGCGGACGCAGAACAAGGACGCGATATATTATGAGCATTTGAATCTGGGTACAGCGACCCGTACCGGTACCGATGGTCGTCAGCTGTTTTACACCGCTAATGCGTACAACACCAGTTGCTGGACTGCCTCTGGTGGTCTGAGCACGACGGCGGCGGCAACTTGTAGCGGGGCCAGCAATCGTGCCTTGAAAAACGCCAGCTATAACAACGTACTAGTGGCCAAGAAGACGGACAAAGGTGAAGGTAATCTGGTGACACTCTCGATCACTCAGCCGATGAGCAAAGGGTTTGGCTGGTCGGTTGCTTACACCTATACCGATGCAACTGAAGTATCGCCGCTAACCTCGTCGGTATCGAATTCAAACTTCATTGCGCGCTCGATTTTCAACCCGAACGAAAACGTTGCAGCCAATTCAGGTTATCTGGTCAAAGACCGTTTCAACGCCGTATTCAATTGGCAGAAGCGTTTCTTCGACAACTACAAGACCAGCTTTGGCCTGTTCTATGAAGGCCGCAAGGGCAAACCATACAGCTGGACTTTCGCCAATGACTTGAATGGTGACGGAGTTGCAGGTAATGATCTGCTGTATATTCCATCGGCACCAGGTTCGGGCCAAGTAGTATTCCGTGGCGATACTGCTACCAACCATGCCAATGAAGATCGTTTCTGGGCATTCGTTAACAGCTATGGCGATCTGCGTAACAAAGCCGGTGGTGTGGTCAAACGCAATGACAGCTTCTCGCCCTGGACCAACAGCTTTGACATGCGCGTCAGCCAGGAAGTGCCAGGCTTCTTCAAAGGTAACAAAGGTGTGTTCACGATGGACTTCTTCAACGTGGGTAACATGATCAACCGCAAGTGGGGCCGTATCAATGAAATGGCTTTCCGCTCCGCTGGTGGCCAGACGCGCAGCTTCGTTGACTTTGCCGGTCTGGATGCAAACGGCCGTTATATCTACCAAGTGCGTGAGAAGGTAGAGGACTACACCGTGCGTCAGCAAAAAGGCGAATCGCAATGGGCGCTGCAAGCAACCGTCAAGTACGAATTCTGATGGTAGCTGCCTTGTAAGTTAGCAAGCTCAAAAACGGCTGGTGGCGACACCAGCCGTTTTTTTTATACGCAAGATGGTTTACCCTTTTCTTTTTTTGATGAGTAAAAAATTCATGGTTCATTTTTCACGCAAGCCACTGGCCCATGCGGCCCTGATCCTGACTCTTGCCACTCTGGCCGGCTGCGCCTCGCCGCCACGCGGCCCCGTCGAACTCAATCTGGTGGCGCTGAACGATTTCCATGGCAATCTCGACAGCAGCAAATTCACTTATACCAGCGCTGCCGATCCTGCCCGCAAGGTCACCGTGCAGGCCGGCGGTATCGATGTGCTGTCCGGCGCACTGAAGGCCTGGCGGCGCGAGGACGCGCAGCTGCTTTTTGTCGGCAATGGCGACCTGGTTGGCGCCAGCCCGGCCATGTCGTCGCTGTGGGCGGACGAACCGAGCATTGTGGCGATGAATATGCTGGGCATGACGGCCAGTTCCGTCGGCAACCATGAATTCGACCAGGGCAAGGCGGAACTGATGCGCCAGCAGCGCGGCGGCTGTGAGTCGGCGCGGGCCGACAAGGCCTGCAAATACAGCACGGATTTTGCTGGCGCCAGCTATACCTATCTGGCGGCCAATGTAATCGACACGCAGACAGGCAAGTCCCTGCTGCCGTCATACAAAATTGCAACAGCGCATGGCGTCAAGGTCGGCCTGATCGGTGCCGTGCTGAAAGATACGCCATCCGTGGTAACGGCGGCCGGTATTGCCGGCCTGCAGTTCGGCGATGAAGCCGACGCCATCAACGCTACCTTGCCGGCGCTGCGCGCGCAGGGCGTGGGCGTGTTCGTCGTGCTGCTGCACCAGGGTGGCGAGACGGAAGAATATGTCGACCAGCCCGACTGCAGCAAACTGAAAGGCCCGGTGGTCGATGTCGTCAAACGTCTCGACCCGGCCATACAACTTGTCATCAGCGGCCACTCGCACCAGGGCTATCTGTGCCGGGTCGATGGCCGGCTGGTGACCCAGGCGCAGATGGGCGGCCATATGCTCACGCGCATCAAGCTCAAGGTCGATACCGAAAAAAATGCCGTGATGGACGCCAGCGCGCAGAACGTCGTCATGTCGCCAAACATATTCGAGCCGGATGCCAGCGTTGCCGCCTACCTGGCCGCCGTCAAGCAGCGCAGTTCGGCAGAATTGTCGCGTCCGGTAGCAAAAATCGCCGTGCCGCTGGTGGGCCGCAGCACCAAGGGTAGCGGTGCGTCCGCACTGGGTGACCTGGTAGCCGACAGCACCCTGTTCGGCGCGCGCGCTGCCGGTGCGCAGATCGGCCTGATGAATAATGGCGGCATCCGCAAGGACCTGGAAGCGGGCCCCGACCTGATGACCAATATGGGCCAGAACCAGGCCGTGGTTCCGTTCGGCAATACCCTGATCGTGCTCAGCCTGTCCGGCGCGCAGATACGCACCTTGCTCGAACAACAGTGGCCCGATGCCGAAGCCGAAGAGGGCAATCTGTTGCAGGTGTCCGAAGGTTTTACGTATCGCTGGGACAGCACCCGTCCGCAAGGCCAGCGCGTGCTGCCGGGCAGCGTCATGCTCAATGGCGTGGCGCTCAAGGATGAGCAGCAATACCGGGTTGCCGCCAACAGTTTCCTCGCTGGCGGCGGTGACCGCTTTACCGTACTGGCCAACGGCACGCGCCGGCTGGACACGGGCGTGCGCGATATCGACGCCTTCAGCAATTACCTGATCGATCGCGCACGCGCCGGCAAGCCGGCCGGCAGCGCTACTTCGGCAGGGCGCATCGTGCGCGTCAAATAATCATTACAAGGAAAACCCATGCGTCGTTTATTTGTTTCTGTTCTGCTGTCCAGCCTGTTCGCGGGCAGCGCCCATGCCGACTTCACGATTCCCGGTTTTGAGCTGGTGCACACGTCGCCGGTGGAAACCACGCTGGCCAATCCGGACCTGCGCGAGCCGGTCACGGTCTGGAGCGAACTGTTCGATGCGGCCAAAAAAGAGATCGTCATTGCCCAGTTCTACGCCGTCAGCAAGCCTGGCACGGCGTTCGACAAGGTGCTGGCCAGCTTGAGCGCCGCCGGCCAGCGCGGGGTGAAGATCCGCTTTCTGCTGGACCTGAAAGGCGTGGGCCTGTCGGAAGCGGCCACCATCGAGCAACTGAAGGCAATACCGAACCTGGATTTGCGCATTATCGATTTCAACAAGATCACCGGCAACGGCATTGTGCACGCCAAATACCTGGCGGTGGACGGCAAGGTGGCGTATATCGGCAGCCAGAATTTTGACTGGCGCTCGTTCGAGCATATCCATGAAACGGGCCTGAAGATCACCGAGCCGGCGATGGTTGCCCAGGTGCAGGCGATTTTCGAACAGGACTGGCAGGCGCAGGCAGCAACCAGCAAGGGCGGGCGCGCCACCGTGCTCAACAGCAAAACCATGCCGGCCAACTATGCGCAGAACGCCTTTTTACTGGCCAGCCCGAACGCCTACAATCCGGCCGGTGTAGGCGACTCGGAAAGCGGCTTGCCGGCCCTGCTGGCCGAGGCGAAAAGCGAAGTACGGATCCAGCTGCTCGACTACGCGCCGCTGTCGTACGGGCCGAATCGCACGCGGCCGTACTACGCCGTGATCGACAACGCTGTGCGCACGGCCGCCCAACGCGGCGTGAAAATCAAATTGATGGTGTCCGCCTGGAACACGGAAGCGCCGGCGATTGCCTACCTGAAAAGCCTGGCCTTGGTGCCCAACGTCGAGATTCGCATCGTGACGATACCTGCCGCCAGCACCGGCTTTATTCCGTTTGCGCGCGTGATACACAGCAAAACCATGACCATCGACGGCAAGCTGGCCTGGGTCGGTACCAGTAACTGGGCTGGCGGCTATTTCGACCTGTCGCGCAACCTGGAAGTAGTGCTGCGCAGCGAAGCGATGGCGCAGCGTCTGGCGGCCCTGCATGAGCAGACCTGGAGTTCCAGCTACGCGCAGCCGATCGATATCAACAAGCAGTATGCAAAACCGGCCAAAGGGACGCCACAATCATGAAAAAACTGACATGCGCGCTGGCGCTGGCCGGCGCATTCATGACCGGCAATGCACTGGCCTGGGGCAATGACGGCCACCGCGCCGTGGGGGCAATTGCAGATCAGCTGCTCAAGGGCAGCGCTGCTCAGGCGAACATCGCCGCCTTGCTGCTGCCCGGAGAAACGCTGGAATCGATCGCCAACTGGGCCGATTGCGTGAAGGGCACCTACTGTGGCCCGCAGTCGCCCGAGATGCTCGCCTATGTGGCGGCCAATCCCAAGCACAGCGAATACCACTACACCGACATCCCGTTCCAGAATGCGCATTATCACGACGGCGCCACCGGCAGCGCCGACGACGATATCGTGCAGACGCTGAAACAGGCGATTTCTGTCTTGCAAGGCAAGAGCGATGCAGCCAGCAATCCGCACCAGTTCACGCCGCGCCAGGCGCTGATATTGCTTACGCACATGGTTGGCGATATCCACCAGCCGCTCCATGTGGGCGCCGCGTATGTGGCAAAAGATGGCCGTTTTGTGGTGCCGGAAACCCAGGCGCAGATCGACGGCCTGGCAATTTTCGATGCGCGCGGCGGCAATAATCTGTTGCTGGACGACGCGCAGATTACGGCCTTGTCCGATGCAGTGATTCCCGCGCCATTGCCGCCGGAAGAGGGCGCCGTCAAACCGGCCGCTTATCCGAAGTCGCCCACCAAACCGCTGCACTCGTACTGGGACAGCACGGTGGTCGATTACGCCATGCGCCGCCTGTCCACGCGCACGCCGCGCCAGTTTGCGCAGACGGTAATCGCCAGCAAGCCTGACGTTCCCGGCAACAGCGGCGACCCGGCTACCTGGCCGTATCAATGGGCTGACGCCTCGCTGGCCGCATCAAAAATCGCCTATGCCGGCGTGGTGGCCGGCCCGGCCATGCAGCAGACCAGCCGCAAAGGCGAACCCTACTATGTATGGTCCTTGACGGTGCCCAGCGACTATCCGGTGCCCAGCTCGGCATTGGCGAAAACCCAGCTGATCAATGGCGGCTATCACCTGGCGGCGGTGTTGCAGGCGATCTGGCCTTGATGGTCAGGCCAGCGTGATGGCGATGCCCATCTCGCGGTAGGGCGCCAGCAGCGCCTGGTCCGTGTCGCGCAGCACGACGATATCGCTCACTTCGCTTAACGGCGTGATCTGGAATGGCGAGACGGTATTGAGTTTTTCCGGCGAGGCCAGCACCACCGTGCGGGCCGCAGCATCGGAAAGCGCGCGCTTGACGCAAGCTTCCTCGAAGTCACCGGTGGTGATCCCCGCCTGCGGATGCAGGCTCGATACACCCATGAAATACAGGTCGGCCCGGATGCGGCCGATCGCTTCCACGGTGGCAGCGCCCACATTGACGATGGAATGCCGGAACAACCTTCCCCCCAGCATCACCACCTCGATCAGGGGGTGGTATACCAGTTCCACTGCAATCGACGGGCTGTGCGTGACCACGGTGGCGTGCAGCTCGCGCGGCAACTGGCGCACCAGTTGCAGGCAGGTGGTGCCGCCGTCGATAAAGAGCACCTGACCGGCGTCGATCATGGCTGCCGCCGCGCGCCCGATGGCAGGCTTGGCATCGAGTGAAATCTGTTCGCGACTGGCATACGGCGCCAGCGCGGGAGAGGCGGGCAGGTTCGGTATTGCGCCGCCATGCACGCGCTGCAGCAGGCCTTCTTTTGCCATCTCGCGCAGGTCGCGCCGTATCGTGTCTTCCGATAATTGCAGGGCATCACTGACGGCTTTGGCAACGATCTGGCCTTCGCGCTGCAGCAGGTCCAGCAGGTATTGTTTGCGCTGATGGGTAAGCATGATTTTTCTTGAATAATCTTGATATTGCACGAGTTTGCATGATAAAGTCGGATTACGCAAGCACAAGGAGACAATATGACCCAAGAAAGAGTACGCATCGGTAACGTGACCACGCTGTCGCACGACTGGTATCTGTTAAAGAAAACCACGTTCGACTATCTGCGCCGTGACGGCCAGTGGCAGACGCAGACGCGTGAAACCTACGACCGCGGCGATGGCGCCACCATCTTGCTGTACAACAGGCAGCAACGTAGCGTGATCCTGATCCGCCAGTTCCGCTTTCCCACCTATCGCGACGGTCACGACGGCTTCCTGATCGAAGCGGCGGCTGGCCTGCTGGAGCAGGCCAGCCCGGAACAGCGCATCCGCGCTGAAGTGGAGGAAGAAACCGGCTACCGGGTAGGGGAGGTGAGCAAGGTGTTCGACGCCTTCATGAGTCCGGGTTCCGTTACCGAGCGCCTGCATTTCTTTGTCGCCGAATACGATCCGTCCAGCCGCCTGAACGATGGTGGTGGCCTGGCCCATGAAGGCGAAGATATCGAAGTGCTGGAGCTGCCGCTGGTGCAGGCCATGCAGATGGTGGCCGACGGGCGTATCTGCGACGGCAAGACCATCATGCTGCTGCAGCATGCGCAGTTGCATCTGCTGCCGGCAAAGAAGGGCCTGCAGATACTGATCGCCGGGCCGTATCGCTCGGGCACGGGTGACGATCCGGAAAAGATGGCAGCCAATGTGGCGGCGATGGAAGCGCAGTGCCTGCCGCTGTATGCGGCAGGCCATATGCCGGTGCTCGGTGAGTGGCTGGCCCTGCCGATGCTGGCGCTGGCCGGTTCGCGCCAGGTCGGCGATGCGGTGTATGAAGCACTGTTTCACGCGCACTGTGAGCGCTTGCTATCCCATTGCGATGCGGTACTGCGCCTCAAAGGGCCATCGTCCGGCGCCGACCGCATGGTGGCGGTGGCGCGCGGCCTGGGCTTGCCGGTCTGGTTTTCACTGAACGACATTCCGGTGGCATAAAAAAAAAGCGAAGCCCGCGGGCTTCGCTTTTTTACAGGCGCTCGATAAAACTAGCGCGACTTCACAAACGGTATGCCGATCGCTTTGGGCGCTACCGACTTGGCCATCAGGCCGGCCAGCACGATCACGGTCACCACATACGGCACCATCTGAATCAGCGAGCCCGGGATGCGACCTACCACCGGCAAATCAACGCCTTCGATCTGGATCTGGATCGCGTTGAAAAAGCCGAACATCAGGCAGCCGAGGAAAGTGTAGACGGGGCGCCAGTTGCCGAACACCATCGCTGTCAGTGCCAGGTAGCCGGCACCTGCCGACATGTCGCGCAGGAAAAAGCCGCTTTGCACGATCGCCAGGTAGGCACCCGAGAACGAGCACAGAATGCCGGCCACCAGCATGGCCATATAGCGGGTCGCTTCCACGCTGACACCGGCCGAATCGGCCGCATGCGGATTTTCGCCGCAGGCGCGCAGGCGCAGGCCGAAGCGCGTGTGGTACAGCAGCCAGTGCACCAGCGGGACCAGCAAAAAGGCCACATAGACGAGGATGGAATGGCCGCCGATCAGGTGTGCATACACCCAGCCGATAAACGGAATGTTCTCCACATACTGCGTGCCCGGCAGCACCACGTCGAACAGGCGCGCGCTACCGAGGTCGGGCGTACGGCCGCCCTGATGGAAGAAGAACTGCGCCAGCACGAACGTCAGCCCGCTCATGGCGATATTGATGGCCATGCCGGCAACCAGCTGGTTGCCCTTTTGCGTGATGCTGACATACGCCTGCAGCAAGGCCAGCGCGACGCACACCACCATGCCGGCGGCCATGCCGTAGTAGGGGTTTTGCGTGGTGTAGGCAACCGCGGCCGAGGTAAAGGCGCTGGCCAGTATCTTGCCTTCCAGGCCGATATCGATCATGCCGCTGCGTTCGGCAAACAGGCCGGCCATGGCGGCAAAGATCAGCACCGGCGCATTGCGCACGGTCGAGACCAGGATGCTGGCGAAATGAAAGTCGTCGAGTGTCATGGTGTCAGCCTTTGGTGCGCTTGAGCAGGGCGGAAATGGCCGGCGCGTAGAAGTTTTCCATCGCGCCGCAGAACAGGATGATCAGGCCCTGGATAAAGATAAAGGTCTCGGTAGGGATATTCGGTTTTTCCAGCGACAGGTCAAAGCCGCCCTGTATCAGCGCGCCGAACAGTACCGACGACAAAAAGATGCCGATCGGATGCTGGCGGCCCATCAGCGCAATCGCGATACCGATAAAGCCGGCGCCGCCCACGAAGTTGAGCGACAGATAATGGGTCGAACCCATGATGGAATTGACCGAGCCGAGGCCCGCCAGCGCGCCCGAAATCAGCATCACGATAATGATCATCTTGCTGATCGACACGCCTGCATAATGGGCCGCATGCTTGTTCAGGCCGGTGGCGCGCAGCTTGAAGCCCCACGACGAACGCCACACCATCACGCCGTAAATTGCCAGCGCAATGATGGCCAGGATAAAGCTGATATTGAGCGGCGTGTCACCGAGGGCCGGGAACCAGGTGGACAGGCGTGGCATTTCGCCGCTTGCAGCAAACACACGGCTGGCCGTGTTCTGTTCGCCGGGCGGTATCAGGTATTTCACGATCACGAAGTTCATCAGGCTGGCCGCGATGAAGTTGAACATGATGGTAGTGACCACGATATGGCTGCCGCGTTTGGCTTGCAGATAGCCGGGCAGGAAACCCCATAGCGCACCGAACAGGGCCGCGCCGATCATGGCAACCGGTATCAGCAGCCAGGCCGGCAGGGTCTGGTCGAAGGCCAGCATGGCCACCGTCAGGCCCAGGCCGCCGATATACATCTGGCCTTCGCTGCCGATGTTGAACAGGCCGGCCTGCATGGCCACCGACACGGATAGCCCCGTGAAGATGAATGTGCTGGCGTAGAACAGGGTGTAGCTCAGGCCTTCCGGATTGAGAATGGCGCTGTTGACGAGAATGCCGAGCGATTCGCCCGGGTCTTCGCCCAGCAGGTAGATCACCAGTGCGGCCACCAGCAAGGCCGACAGCAGGTTTAACATGGGCATGACAAAGGCTGTCGCCCAGCGTGGCAGGTCGTTATTCATGATTTGTGCATTCCCCCCATCAGCAGGCCGATGCGGGTGGTATCGAATTCTTCAATTTTCAGTTCGCCGGTAATGCGTCCGCCGCACATGACCAGAATGCGGTCGGCCAGCGCCCGCACTTCTTCCAGTTCGACCGACACCAGCAGGATCGCCACGCCCGCGTCGCGCAGGGCCAGCAATTGCGTATGGATGCTTTCGATGGTGCCGATATCGACGCCGCGCGTCGGTTGCCCGACCAGCATCAGTTTCGGTTTCGCCAGCACTTCGCGCGCGATCACCACTTTCTGCTGGTTGCCGCCAGACAGCAGGCCTATGCGCAGGTCCGGGTTGGCCGGGCGCACATCAAAGGTTTTCAGCAGTTCCGCGCAGCGCGCGCCGATGGCCTTGAAGTTGAACAGGCCCCAGCGGTTTTTCAGATGATCCTGGTAGCCAAGGATGGTGTTGTGCATCACCGAGAAATTTTTCACCACGCCATCGCGCAGGCGGTCTTCCGGGATATGGGCTATGCCCAGGTCACGGAATACCAGCGGCAGGCCATCGGCATCGTGGCGCTTGCCGAAAGGCAGGTCCTTGCCATGCAAGCGCAGCTTGCCCGAGGTGGGCAGGCGCATGCCGGACAAAATTTCCAGCAGCTCGCTCTGTCCATTGCCCGACACGCCGGCAATCGCGACGATTTCGCCGGCGCGCAGATTGAAACCGATATCGGCCAGCAGCTTCACCTGCTGCTCGTCTGCCAGTTGCAAGCCATCGACTTCCAGCACCGTGGCGCCCGGGTTGTACGGCGCACGCGGCAAATGGCTCTGGATGGGGCGGCCCACCATCATGTTGGCCAGCGCTTCCTTCGAGGTGCCGGCCGTGGCCACCGCGCCTACCACTTTGCCGCTGCGCATGACCGTGACGTTGTCGGTGATTTCCAAAATCTCTTGCAGCTTGTGGGTGATCAGGATAATGGTCTTGCCCTGCTCCTTGAACAGCCGCAGGATTTCAAACAGCGAAGCCGTTTCCTGCGCCGTCAGCACGGCCGTCGGCTCGTCGAGGATCAGGATATTGGCGCTGCGGTAGATCTGCTTGAGGATTTCCACGCGCTGCTGGGCGCCGACGGACAAATCTTCGATCTTCGCAAGCGGGTCGACGTCGAGGCGATAGCGCGTGCAGATCTCGCGCAGTTTCGCTTCGGCTTCGGCGCGGTGGCTGGCCAAACGGAACCCGCCTTCCGTGCCCAGCATGATATTGTCGAGCACGGTGAAGTTCTCGACCAGCATGAAATGCTGGTGCACCATGCCGATGCCCAGTTCGATGGCTTCCTGGCTGTTGCGGATAGGCTGTACTTTTCCGTCGAGCAGTATGTCTCCGCCGTCGGCACGGTAATACCCGTACAGGATGCTCATCAAGGTCGATTTGCCGGCGCCGTTCTCCCCCACCAAACCATGGATGCTGCCCTTGGCGATGGAGAAGCTGACGTCGGTGTTCGCCTTCACATGTCCAAAATGCTTGGAGATGCTGCGAAATTCTACTGCTGGCTGCATAGGCTCATAACTGGATAGTTTCATGGAAACGCGCCGCGCGGAGAGAACCCCGGCGGCGCGTCTAGAGATGAGTCGAAAGTTAAACCGGGCAGCTGCTGCCGACGCGGTAATCGATCACTTTGATCTTGCCATCGATAATGTCCTTGCGCGCACCGAGCACGCGCTTTTCGATTTCCGGCGTGATCAGCTTGCGGTTGTTCGCATCAAGCGCCCAATCCACGCCGCCTTCTTTCAGGCCCTTGTAGCTGACGCCGCCTTTCCAGGTGCCGTTTTTCACTTGCATGAAGCTGTCATATACCGTGTTGTCGACGCGCTTGACCATCGAGGTCAGCATGGTGCCCGGGTACAGATGATTCTGGTTCGAATCGACGCCGATGGCCAGCTTGCCTTTTTCCTTGGCCATCTGCAAAGTGCCCATGCCGCTGCCGCCGGCAACCGCGAAGACCACGTCGACGCCGCGCTCGAATTGCGAGCGCGCCAGCTCACCGCCCTTGGCCGGGTCATTCCAAGCGCTGGACGTGGTGCCGACCATGTTTTGCGTCAGTTCCGCTTTCGGATTGACGGCCTTGATACCTTGCGCGTAGCCGCAGGCAAAGTTGCGGATCAAGGGAATATCGATGCCGCCGATAAAACCGATTTTCTTGCTCTTGCTGGCCATGGCCGCAGCCACGCCCACCAGATAGGAGCCTTCTTCTTCCTTGAACACCACCGAGTTGACGTTGGCGCCAGCGGCCTGGCCGTCGATCAGCACGAATTTCACGTTGGGAAATTCCTTGGCGACCTTTTGCACGGCTTGCGTCTGGGCAAAGCCAATCGCTGCAATCATGTCGAGCTTCTTGCGGGCCAGGCCGCGCATGACTTGCTCGGCTTGCGTATCGCTGGAAGCCTGTACTTCGATAAAGGAGATGCCGGTGTCTTTTTTGAAGCGCTCGGCGCCTTCGAAAGCGGATTGGTTGAACGACTTGTCGAACTTGCCGCCCGCGTCATACACGACACCCAGTTTTGGGTTTGCCGCGGACGCTTGAGCAGCCAGAAAAGCGGCTGCGATCGTCAAACTAAATTGTGTAAGTTTCATGAATTGGCTCCTGGAAGATCGACATTGTATATTTTTTATAGGGCAAACAGAAAATTTGGGGCCGATTTAGCCTGTTACGCCTGCAAGAATCGATGTTTCCTTATCAACATTGCACCGTAGGGCAGCAGAATATTGCTGTTGCCTGCCATTTTGTCGTGCTGCTGTGATGCGTATGCAACAGTTCGCCTTGGGCGTTCGAACCACTATGCATCATGGCCGATATGTATGGCAAATACGTTTTTGTTTATGGATTTATATTTATCGGATATAAATCCAGGGCAAATCAGGCGGCTGGCGGGTTGAGGATATTCAGGAAGGCGCGCACCACGGGCGCGTCGTCGAGCGTGGTGTAGCTGATATACAGATTGGCCGATGGCGGATCGGTCTTGATCGGCAGGAATACCACGCCAGGCCAGCCGATGCGGCTGGTGGTTTCCGGCACCAGGGTCACGCCCAGGCCCACGCCCACCATGGCCAGCAGGGTTTGCGGCTCGTTGGCTTCCTGGAAAATCATCGGCTCGAAACCGGCATTGACGCAGCATTGCACCAGGTAGCGGGGAAAGGCCGACTTGTCCAGCGCCAGGCTCAGCATCGGTTCGTCGGCGATATCGATCAGTTCGATGGAAGCGCTCTTGGCCAGACGGTGGTGTTCATTGACGGCCACGCAGACATTTTCACGGAAGCACAGTTCCTGGCGCAGATTGTCGTGGCGCAGGTCATCATCGTTGAGCTTGGGTTCACGCCAGAAACCGACGTCGATCTGCTTGCTGCGCAGCGCTTCATATTGCACCGTGGGACCCAGTTCATGGATGGTCCAGGTGACGCGCGGAAATTTGGACTGGAATTGTTCCAGCAGGCTGGGAATCGGCCCCCACATCGCCGAGCCGACGATGCCGACCCGCAAGCGGCCCACTTCGCCACGGTCGATCTGGCGGATGGTGTCGATGGTCATGCGCATCTTGCCCAGCAAGTCGGCCGCCTCGTGCATCAGCGCCTTGCCCGCCACGGTCAGCTCGAAGGTACGGGTGGTGCGCGCAAACAGGCGCACGCCGAGTTCATTTTCCAGTTTCATGATCTGCTGGCTCAGGGGCGGCTGCGAGATATGCAGGCGCTCGGCCGCGCGGCTGAAGCTTTTCTCCTCGGCGACGGCGAGAAAATACTTTAACTGTTTCAGATCGATGGACATGCTTTCCTTGGCGTGCGTGATGCCTGGCAGCCTGTCGGACTTAGGATCGTCAGCTGCAAAGATACCTGGATCGGTCCATATTTCGCCGCTTTCTCGGCCCATAGCCCGCTATGGGCGCTGCGAAATCGACAAAATCTGTCCTCGACCAGCTATTTTTTCGCTCTGACTCCCCAAGTCCGACAGCCTGCTGGAGGGAACAACATGCGAGCCAGTTTCTACTCGCATGTTTCTTTACAGCAGTCCTATTATCGGGGCAGCACCGCCTGCATGGCAATGGCAAGCTTGGTGCCGACCTGGGCATTGTGTTTGACCAGCGCAATATTGGTCGCCAGACTGCGGCCATCCGTCAACTGCTTGATGCGCGACAGCAAAAATGGCGTGACCTGCTTGCCTTTCACGCCGCCTGCGTCCGCTTCCTGCAGCGCCTGCGCCGTGATGGTGTCGATTTCTTCCTTAGGCATCGCCTGCGCGGCCGGTACCGGATTGCTGACCACCACGCCGCCCTTCAAGCCCAGCTGCCATTTGGTGCTGATGAACGCGGCCTGTTGGTCGGCGCTGTCGAGCCGGAAATCGGCCTTGAAGCCGCTTTCGCGCGTAAAAAACGCCGGGAAGCCTTCCTGGCCCACGCTGATCACCGGCACGCCATGGGTTTCCAGGTATTCCAGGGTCAAGCCGATGTCGAGGATCGATTTCACGCCGGCGCAGACGACGGCGACCGAGGTCTGCGCCAGTTCCTGCAGGTCGGCCGAAATATCGAAGCTGGTTTCCGCGCCACGGTGCACGCCGCCGATGCCGCCGGTGACAAACACGCTGATGCCTGCCAGCTCGGCGCAGATCATGGTGGCGGCCACCGTGGTGGCGCCGAGTTTCTTTTGCGACAGCACGAAAGGCAGGTCGCGGCGGCTGACCTTCATGGCGTCGGGCGAGGTGCCCAGCAGTTCCAGTTGTTCGGGCGACAGGCCGATGCAGATCCTGCCGTCGATAATGGCGATGGTGGCCGGCACGGCGCCGCCATCACGGATGATTTGCTCCACTTCGCGCGCCATTTCCACGTTTTGCGGATACGGCATGCCGTGCGAAATAATCGTCGATTCCAGCGCCACGATGGCCTTGCCGGCCGCGCGCGCGTCCAGCACTTCTTGCGAGAACAAAAGGGAAGGGTGCAGTTGGGTCATGAGTTTATCCAGTCAGGAAAGAGGGAGTGGAGCGTCTTCAACATCGCTGAGGACGCTGGCGGAAATCAATGGCGAGACGGTGGCGCTCGACGCCAGCGTCATGGCGGCCAGTTTCAGGCCGCGCCGGCACGCCAGCGCCAGGCTATGGCTGTCGTGGTACAGCGACCAGCTGACGGCGGCCGAAAAGGCGTCGCCGGCGCCGGTGACGTCGACTGCATCGACGGCCAGGGCAGGCAGGTGGACCATGCCGGCGTCCGGTGTTGCGCCATCGCCAAACAGCACGCCGTTTGCGCCCAGCGTGACGACCAGCTGGCGCACGCCCTGGCGCAGCACCTCGCGGCAGGCCGCTTGCAGCGCCGCGTCGGTCGGCAGGGCGCGTGCGACACGCGTTTCCAGTTCGCCACGGTTCAGTATCAGCAGTTGCAGCCCCGTCAGGTCTTGCGGCAGATGCGCCATCTTCGGCTGCGACACGGCCACGATCACCAGCGGCGCAGCGTTATTCTCGGCGGCTTTTGCTTCGTCCAGCAGAAAGGCCACGCTCTCATGCGGCAAATTCAGGTCGCAGATGGTCAGCGCCGCTTGCGCGCGCTGTGGCTGGCGGCTGCGCAAAAATGCCGGCGTCAGCTGTTCATACAGCTGCATATTGGCCATGGCCAGCAGCATTTCACCGTGTTCATCCAGCACGGCGGTATAGGTGCCGCTGCCGGTATTGGCCAGATGCAAGCTGCCGCGCAGGTCGATGCCGGCGTCTTCCGCATGGGTTTGCAGGGCATGGCCGGCCGCATCGTCGCCCAGCGCCGTCAACAGCGCCACCGGCAGGCCCAGGCGGGCCAGGTTTTCCGCGATATTGCGGCCCACGCCGCCAAATACTTCGGTCGAGCGCACGGGATTCGAGGTGCCCATCTGCAAGGTGGCCAGCGTACGCATCTTGCGGTCGAGGTTGGCGGCGCCCAGGCACAGCACGGGCCGGCTGTCGGGCAGCACATAGGCGCGGCCCAGCAGGCGGCGTTCGCGGATCAGGCCGGCAATATGGCCGGCCACGGCCGAGCGCGACAAGCCCAGTTCGGTCGCCAGTTCCTGCTGCGAAATAAAGGGATTGCTGCGTATCAGCGCATACAGCTGGTCTTTTTTGGAGAGCTCGGTCACGGCAGGCCTGTATTAACAATTGTTTGCAACATTAAACTTTTGTCTTTCACCTGTCAATCACCTGCTCTGGCAGGGCAGGTGCAGCTGCTTTATAATGCCGGCCATTTATATATCTTTTGTATAAATGTGCAAGAAAAATGGTATTTGCCATACATATGACGCTTGATGCATAGTGGCGCCTGATAGCAGCCATACGCACGCCGATATATCTGCACCAGCATCGCGCCAGCGCACCGCAGAATTCAAACAAAAGATCGCCCGGATCAGCACGCCTAATCAACCATACACGAGGACCATCATGTCGAACAACGCCCCTTTCCACGCCGCCGAAATCATCCGTGCCCGCGCCCCAGAAAATTTCAAGCCGCGCGTGGCGATGATACTTGGCTCCGGCCTGGGCGTACTGGCCGAGCAGATGACGGACGCCGTCAGCATCAGCTTTGACGAACTGCCGGGCTTCCCCATCAGCACCGTGCACGGCCATGCCGGCGAGCTGGTGGTCGGCACCCTGTCGGGCGTGGCCGTGGTGTGCATGAAAGGCCGCGGCCATTTCTACGAAGGCTACGGCATGGGCGTGATGACCAGCGCGATCCGCACCCTGAAGCTGCTGGGCTGCGAAATGCTGTTCGTTACCAATGCCGCAGGTTCCCTGCGTCCTGAAGTGGACGCCGGCAGCCTGGTCGCCATCACCGACCATATCAACCTGTTGCCGGGTACGCCGATGGTTGGCCCGAACGACGACCGTTTCGGCCCGCGCTTCTTCAGCATGGCCAACGCCTATGACGCCGAACTGCGCCAGCAGGTCAAGGATACCGCTGCCGCCAACGGCATTACGCTGCACGAAGGCGTGTTCGTGGCCTATCCTGGCCCGAACTTCGAGACGGCCGCCGAGATCCGCATGATGGCCCGCCTGGGCGCCGACACGGTCGGCATGTCGGTGGTGCCGGAAGTGGTGTCGGCCCGTCATTGCGACCTGAAAGTGGTGGGCGTTTCCGTCATCACCAACCTGGCCGAAGGCATGTCACCGTTTGCCCTGTCGCACGAGCAGACCCTGAAATACGCGGCCATCGGCGCGAAAGACCTGGTCAAGCTGATCCTGGCTTTCCTGGCCAACGTTGCCGCCAAGCCGCAAGCGTAAGCACTTTAAAGCGAGCCTTATCATGTCACGTGCATTTATCCTCCTGCTTGATTCCTTCGGCCTGGGCGCAACGCCAGACGCCGCCAAGTACGGCGATGCAGGCGCCAATACCTTTGGCCATATTGCCAGCACTGTCGCCAAAAGCGGCAAGACCTTGAAACTGCCGAACATGGAGCGCCTGGGCCTGGGCGCCGCCGCCCACCTGGCCAGCGGCGAATGGGCTACCGGCTTCGAGCAGCGCGACGGTTTTACGGGCGCGTATGGCGCCGCGCGCGAGCGCTCGACCGGCAAGGACACGCAAAGCGGCCACTGGGAAATCGCCGGCGTGCCGGTCGAATTCGACTGGGGGTATTTCCCGCGCACCACGCCGTCGTTCCCGCAAGACCTGACCGACAAATTGAAGGCGATGGCGGGCGTGCCCGGCTTCCTCGGCGACTGCCATGCCTCGGGCACCGACATCATCAACAAGCATGGCGATGAACATGTCGCCACCGGCAAGCTGATTATTTACACCTCGGGCGACTCGGTGATGCAGATCGCCGCGCACGAAGAATCGTTTGGCCTGGAACGCCTGTATGCAGTGTGCGAAATGGCCTTCAAGCTGGTCGAACCATACAATATCGGCCGCGTGATCGCGCGCCCGTTCACGGGCAGTAACGGCAACTACACGCGCACCAGCAACCGCCACGATTACGCTGTTGCCCCGCCAGCACCGACCTTGCTCGACCATGTCAAGAACGCCGGTGGCGAAGTGGTGGGCCTGGGCAAGATCAGCGATATTTTCGCGACGCAAGGCATCTCGCGCGTGGTCAAGGGCGTCGACAATATGGCGCTGTTCGAAGCGCTGCTCAACACCGCCGATGAAGTAGGCGACAAGTCGCTGACGTTCGTCAACTTCGTCGACTTCGACCAGGCCTACGGCCACCGCCGCAATACCGAAGGCTATGCCGACGCGCTGCGCGAAATGGATGGCCGCCTGCCCGAATTTATGGCCAAGCTGAAACCGGGCGACCTGATGGTGATTACCGCTGACCATGGCTGCGACCCGACCTGGCACGGTTCCGACCATACGCGCGAACATATCCCGATGATTTTCTACGGCCCCGGCTTGGCGCCGCGCGCGCTCGGCATTTCCGAGAGCTTCTCCGACATCGGACAGACGCTGGCCCATCACCTGGGCGTGGTGCCGCTGGCCAATGGCGTCAATGTGCTATAGGCCGTCCGTTGTACTGCATGCGGCAGTAAAGTGCCGCTCCGTCGAATCAGCAGAGTACTGGGGTCAGACCCGACGGGTCTGACCCCGGCATTAAAGACTTTATTGGAATATCCATGTTTTTAACCCAGGAAATCATCCGCAAGAAGCGCGACAAGGGCGTACTGAGCGCCGAAGAAATCGAGTTTTTCGTGCGCGGCATTACCGACGGCAGCGTCAGCGAAGGCCAGGTGGCCGCGCTGGGCATGGCGGTATTTTTCAATGACATGAACATGGACGAGCGCGTGGCGTTCACCCTGGCCATGCGCGACTCCGGCCAGGTGCTGGACTGGCGTGCGCTGAACCTGCCGGGCCCGGTGGTCGACAAGCATTCGACCGGCGGCGTCGGTGACGTGGTGTCCTTGCTGCTGGGGCCGATGATTGCCGCTTGCGGCGGCTATGTGCCGATGATCTCGGGCCGCGGCCTGGGCCATACCGGCGGCACGCTCGATAAATTCGACGCCATTCCTGGTTACTGCACCGTGCCGGACAATGAACTGTTCCGCAAGGTGGTGCAGGAAATTGGCGTGGCCATTATCGGCCAGACGGCGCAACTGGCGCCGGCCGACAAGCGTTTCTACAGCATCCGCGACGTCACCGCCACGGTGGAATCGGTGGCCATGATCACCGGCTCGATTCTGTCGAAAAAACTGTCAGCCGGCCTCGATGCACTGGTGATGGACGTGAAGGTGGGCAGCGGCGCTTTTATGCCGACGTACGACAAATCGGTGGAGCTGGCCGAGAGCATCGTCGCCGTCGGCAATGGCGCCGGCATGCAGACCTCGGCCATCTTGACGGACATGAACGAATCGCTGGCGCCGTACGCCGGCAATGCGCTCGAAGTACGCGGCGCCATGGATTACCTGACGGGCCGTTCGCGCCCGGCACGCCTGCATGAAGTGACGCTGGCACTGTGCGCGGAAATGCTGGTATTGGGTGGCCTGGCCGCCACCGAGGAAGAGGCACGCGCCCAGCTTGAAGCGGTACTCGCTTCGGGCGCGGCGGCCGAACGCTTCGCGCGCATGGTGTCGGCCCTGGGCGGTCCGGCGGACCTGATCGAGAACCCGGACAAGCACCTGGAGCGCGCGCCGTTCGTGGTGCCGGCGCCCGCCTTGTCGGCAGGCTTTGCGAATGTGCGCGATTGCCGCGCCATCGGCCTGGCCGTGGTGTCGTTGGGCGGTGGCCGCCGCCGTCCGACCGATGCGATCGACTTTGCCGTCGGCCTGAGCGAACTGGTCGGCCTGGGCGAGCAGGTCGCCGCTGGCCAGCCACTTGCGATGGTGCACGCGCGCACGGAATCGGCGGCGCAGCAGGCCGTAAAGGAAATCCAGGCGGCGTATGAGATCAGTCCGGTCGCCCTGACTGCCAATCCGGTGATTTATCGTACCATTCGTCCGTAAATATAATCTGGGGTCAAACCCCCTCCACCGTTAGCGCTGATCTTTGCGTTAGCGGCATTGAGGGTCTGACCCCGGCCTTAACGACTTCAAAGGTAATGCAAGAATGAACAACCAGGAACTGATCGCCGAAGCCAATGCTGGCCGCGAGCTGGCTTACGCGCCTTATTCGCGTTTCAGGGTGGGCGCGGCGCTGCTGTGCAAGGATGGCCGCGTGTTTCGTGGCTGTAACGTGGAAAACGCCGCTTACGGCCTATGCAACTGCGCCGAGCGCACGGCGTTTTTCAGCGCCATCGCGCATGGCTGCAAACCAGGCGACTTTGCCAGGCTGGCGGTCACCGGCGATACGGCGGAGCCGATTTCGCCCTGCGGCGCCTGCCGCCAGGTGATATTCGAGCTTGGTGGCGCCGACTTGCCAGTGCTGCTGACCAACCTGAAAAACGATATCATGGAAGTGACGGCGGGCTGGCTGCTGCCGCATGGTTTCGGCAGTTCCGACCTGGACATGAAATAAACTCGGCTTGAACAAAACCATCGACATCCAGGCCGCCGTGGCGATTGCCGCGGCCGAGGCCCTGGCGGCAAAGACCCAGGGCACCTTCGGTGTCGGCGGCGTGCTGCTCGACGGCTTTGGCAATGTGCTGCAGTCGATGCACAACAATGTGGTGCAGGGCGGCCTGGTGCTGGACCCCACCGCGCATGGCGAACGCCAGCTGGTCGACTGGTATTTTGCGCAAGTCTCGGCAGGCGCCGCCTTGCCGCCGCCGTGGGAGCTGACTCTCGTCACCTCGCTCGACCCCTGTTGCATGTGCACCGGCGCCATCCTGGCTGCCGGCTTCAATGTGGTGGTGGCGGCGCCCGATGCCAATGCCGGCATCAATTACGATGGCGCGGCCACCTTCACGGCCTTGCCGGCGTCGTTGCGGGCGCAGGCCGGCGCCAGCTTTTGCTATCCCGCCGTGCGCGGCGCCACGCCGTATGCGCGCGCCGCATCGGGTGCGGCGCCAAAATCTTTTTTTATCGGCAAGAGCATCAGCGAAGCCACGCAGGCGCTGTGCACGCTGGTGTTCGAATCGAAGGTCACGCAGGTGATGCAGTTGCTGCATGCCGGTGACGAAAGCCCTGCCGGCGATCCGGCCACCTTGCCGGACGACCATGCGGTGGTGCGCGCCTTGCGCCAGCGCTACCCCGATGCATTGAAACATCGCAGCGCGCCCCATGCGCCCGGTGCCGGCCTGGCGCCGTTCCTGCTTGCCGCCATGGAGCAGGATCGCCGCAATGGCGGTGCAGGGGAGGCGGCTGCCTTGCTTGACTCCTTCGGCAACTTGCTGCTCTGCCTGCCGGGCCAGCAGGCACTATCGATGATACGCACACCATTTATGGAATGCACGCGCCAGTATGCGCAACTGCGCCATGAATTGATGGCAGGGAAAGACAGCGCGCAACAGGAAGAATGCAAGCGCTATCTGAGCCATCCCAAGCACGGCACTTTTGTGTTGTCCGGCGGGTTTGACGATAGCGCCGCCAGTTTCATGACCCTGGGCGCCTACGGCTCGACCATGGAAGGCGCGCTACCGGAGAACAATCCGGCCCAGTTCCAATATGTGCGGCCAGGCATGGCGCACAGCGCATTGCTGGCGCTGTGCCAGGCGCTGCCGCCGCTTTACAGCAAGCTGATCAAAATCGAGCCACGCCAGGTGGCCGATGCCGCCTTGATCGCGGCGCTCGCCTGAGCGTCGTCGTCCGGCAAATTTTTCAACAGGAAATCGCGTACGTTTTCACCGGCGATGCGGCGTATCTGCTTTGGTGACAGGCCTGTGTCCAGCAGTGCCTGCGTCAGCCGCGGCAGGCCGGCCGCGTCGATGGCGGTGGTCACGGCGCCGTCGAAATCCGAGCCGTAGGCCACATGTTCCACGCCCATTACCGACACCGCATGCTTGATCGCGCGCGCGATGGCCTGCACGTCCTTGCCGCAGACGGCGGTGTTCCAGAAGCCGATGCCCACCAGCCCGCCTTGCGCGGCGATGCGCTTCAATTGCACATCGCTGAGGTTGCGGCCGTTGGCGCAAGTGCCGCGCACGCCCGTGTGCGACACCATCACGGGGCGTTGTGCCAGCGTCAATACCTCGTCGATGGTGGGGCCGGACGCATGCGCCAGGTCGACGATCATCTTGCGCTGCTCCATGGCCCGCAGCCAGTCGCGCCCCAGGGGCGTCAGGCCGCCTTTTTTCATGCCGTGCTGCGAGCCCGACAGTTCGGTGTCGAAAAAATGCGTGGGCGCGGCCATGCGGTAGCCGGCGCGGTACAAGGCGTCAAGATTGCCAAGCTTTCCTTCGAGCGCATGCGCGCCTTCCAGCGTCAGCCAGCCGGCCATCAGTCGAGGGTCCTTGTCGCGCGCAGCAATAAAAGCGCGCAGCTGGGCGCGGCTGCCGATCACGCGCATGCTGCCCTGGCTGGCGTTGGCCAGCTGATGCAGTTCCCTGGCTTGGTACAGCGCGCGTGCCAACAGGCTGTTCCAGGTGTCCGGCGGCAAGCCCTGCGCCATCACCAGCGCCGTGATGTTGTCGCTGTCGCCGTCGTTGTGGTCGATATTCATCTTGCGCGGGGTTTTCGTCACCACCGAAAAGGCTTGCAGCGCCACATTGCCTTGCGCCAGGCGCGGAAAGTCCACATGGCCGCGCCCACCGGCCTGGTTCAGGTTGCGCTGCCACAGCAGGCTGTCCGCATGCAGGTCGGCGATCCACAGGCTGCGATGCAGCGCCTGTGCCTGTGCCGATGGTGCTGGCGAGGTGATGGGGTAGACTTTGTTGATGTTCTGGTCGACCAGCGCGGGGGCGGCAAGTAAGCCGCCGAGCAAGACCAGGCCGGCGGCGGAAATGCTGATAATCATGGTTCTCCGTTTCACCATGGGTCGTAAGTGCCCAGGCTCCAGACATGGCCTTCGGGATCGCGGCAGGTAAAGCCGCGCCCGCCGTATTCTTCGTCCTTGATATCGAGCACGATCTCGGCGCCGGCTTCCACCGCCCGCCGGTAGACCTTATCGGCGTTGTCGACCACCAGATAGCAGCTTTGTGTATTGGCGCCATCGAGCTCACGCGGCTGGCGCATCAAACGGCCGTATTCGCTGTCGGTGACAGAGCCGAGCATGATCATGCCGTTGCCGAAGCTTAACTGGGCATGGGCGATGCCGCCGTCGTTGTCGGGCACGACCAGCTGCTTTTCAAAGCCCAGCGCCTGGCACAGCCAGGCTATGGCGGCCGGCGCATCGTGGTAGCGCAGACAGGCGATGGTGGTGGCCCTGGTGGCTTTTGCCGTGATATTTATGGGAACATTCATGGGAACACTCCTGTAATGGGGATGGAGTAGCTGCTATCGTCGATGGTGCGCGGCGTTGCGTGCCGCGCATCGCATTTCACTATAAGCTACCCTTGCTATCCCGGCAAGAATGATTGCCTTGCCTTTTATTGCGGCGGTTGTTGCGCTGAGGTTTTTTTATTCCAGCCGAAGCTGTCGCTGTTGCTGGCCCATTTGACCAGCAGAAAGATCAGGAACAAGGTCAGCACCAGCGGCAGGATGGTGATGAACAGCGCCAGGCCGATGGCGCAGGCCAGCAGCATGGGCCAGGACATGGCGCCCAGCGCATCGATACCCTGGCGCGTCAGGCCGCACAAACCTTGCCAGAAACTGTCGAAGCTCGTATTGCCCGGTGCCGAATTGATGTCTTTCATGCCGTTCTCCTGTCGTTGTTGGTGAATCTTGCCTGTTGGTGATGGCTGCACTATAGCCGCCGACTTGTTGGCAGGCATCAAGCCTGCGACGAATTGCAGCATCGCCGGCATGAATGACGGCATGACAGGATAAAACGTTTACTCGAAGACTTTCAGTTTCAGCTGGAAGCTCAGCGCGCCGTACAGGCGGTCCTTGTAGGACGGCACGATGGCGATATTCACGCCAACGCGCTGGTACTCATAGCTGACGGTGGGGATCAGGGCCGGGAACCAGCCGCCATCGCGCATCTTCGGGTAGCCGTTGAAGCCGCCGATCACGGCGCCTATGCGCACCGGGCCGACATGGAAGGGCTGGTAGTACACGCCGAGGTAATTCGAATAGGCGCGGTCGCTATTGTAGAAGCGGCCCGCCGTGGCCGATGCCACGGTGGAAAACCGGTATTCGGCTCCCAGGCCCGGATTGCCATCGTTGAGGTTCTTGTCACGTTGAAAGTGGTAAGAGTAAAAACCCGCGTTGAGCCAGGTTTCGTTCAGGGGCTGGTTCTCTATCATGCCCACGGTCTGGGCCTGCGCGGCCGACGCCACGGTGATGAGCGCCGCGCAAGCCGCCTGGTGCAGCAATCGTAACTGTTTCATGCCTGTCCTCTGTCAGTATTGAGCGCGCCATGCTATCACTGGAATATTGTTGCTTGGGAATTTCATTGAAGGCTTGCGCGGCCGGCCTGCTGGCGGTGGACGTTGATAGAGTTGCTCGATGGAAAACATATGTTGTTTATTTAGTATAAGCAATCCATTTTGAGCCAGGTAAAAATGGGTAAATGTGATATCCTGCAGGCAAGTTAATGTTAATTTTGGAAATAAAATGCAAAGCTTGTCGAAACTGCCAGCACTATTGATCTTGTCCGCCGCCTTGTCCGCAGGCTCCGCCCAGGCTGACGTGCTGGACCTGTCAGGCCTGGTCGGCAAGGCAAATCTTTATTCCCTCAGCAATATCTCGCTCAGTAACAACAGCGTCGCCGGCGGTATCGTTGCAAACGGCAATGTATCGGGCAGCGGGTATAGCGTCGGCACTGGCGCCTACGGCAATTATTCGGTGATCGCCAGCGGCAACTTCTCGTATTCCAACGGCCAACTGGCAGGCGGCTATTACGCGGGCAGCACCAATATCGCTGCCAACACCAACCTGTCCCACACGCCGGCATCGGCTGCGCCAGCAATGTCGTTTGCTACCACATCGAACAATGTGGCCAAGACATCGAGCGCCATTGCCGCTTTGTCGTCAACCGGCAGAGCTCAGGTACTCAATACGTACTCACCGAATCAGGTGACGCTTACCAGCGGCGCCGGCGGCGCCAAGTCAGTGGAAGTGTTCAACATGACATCCAGTGCGTTCGCATCGATCAACAACCTGCAGTCGACGCTCGACAGCAGCGTGACCAAGACTCTGATCTTCAACCTGACCGGCAATGCCAACTGGAACAACATGGGCATGAGTGCCCTGAATGGCTACAACGTGCTGTTCAACTTTGTCGATGCCACCAGCGTCAATTTCAGCGGCATCGACGTGCTGGGCAGCGTGCTTGCGCCGAAGGCGGTGATCGGCGGCGGCAATGGCATTATCGAGGGCACCGTGGTGGCTGGTGGCTGGAACTCCAACCTGACGCTGAATAACAAGGCGTTTGCCGCCACCGATGTGACCGGTTTCGCGGCCGCCGTGTCGCCGGTGCCGGAGCCAGGCACCTGGGCCATGCTGCTGGCCGGCCTGGGCCTGCTTGGTTTTGCCGCGCGCCGCCGCATGGACAAGGCCGCAGCGTAAGCCTGCGCCGCCTGTTTCACAAGCCGCCTGTCAAGGCGGTTTTTTTTCGTCCGGAGAGTTTGCCACCGCTGCCAGCACCATCTGCGTGATCAACCTTTCGGCGTCGTCGAAGTCCTGGCGCAGCAGCTGCTTGCGCTCCAGCACCAGCGTCATCTGCGCAGAAAAATCCGCATAGGACTGTGTCATGGCCCAGATGGTAAACATCAGGTGGGTGGCGTTGACGGGCGCAATTTTTCCTGACGCTATCCATTGCTCGAACACGGCGATGTCCTTGCGCAGCAGCGGCACCACGCGTTCGCGTATCTGTTCGCCATACAGCGGCGCGCCATTGATCACTTCCAGCGCATACACGCGCGAGGCCCAGGGCTGCTCGCGTGAAAAGCGCAGCTTGGCGCTGATATAGGTGCGCAGCACATCGCGCGGTTCGTCGTCGGGATGGGCCAGCAGGTCCATGCGCGCCAGCCAGTCATCGAGCACATCGTCGAGCACGCGCTGGTACAGCTGCTGCTTGGTGGGGAAGTAATACATCAGGTTCTGTTTCGACAGCCCGGCCCGTTCGGCGATCGTCGCGATCGACGCGCCTTCGTAGCCGCTTTCGGCAAACACGCGCACGGCTTGCTGCAGGATGTCGCTTTCCAGGCGGTCGCGGTTCTGCATGCGCCGTCCGCTGGCGCTTTTCAGCTGCGGGACAGGGGATTTGTCGCTGGCCATGGGATTGCCTTCAGCTTGGGCGTATCGATTGCAGGAATGCCTGCAGCACGGGCGTATCGGTGTAGGCGACGTTGAAGCGGAACCACACGGTTTCCGGCGCGCGCAGCATGAAAAATTCATTCGGCGACAGCAAGATGCCCGCCTTCAGCGCCAGGTCGGCCACCAGCTTGCCGTTCCATTGCGGCGTTTGCAGGTCGGGCCAGCCGGCGCTGACGAACATGCCGCCACGCGGACGCGCCACGGGCGCCATGCCGCACTGCGCCAGGCAGTCGATGCTGCGCTCGCGTCCCGCATCGAGCTGCGCCACCAGCCGTTCGATCATGCGTTTGTAGGGCCGCGCCGAGATGGCGTGCAATACCGCGCGCTCATTGATCTCCGAGGTCGTCAGTCCGGCCAGCATTTTTACACGCACCAGTTCTGCCACCAGCGACGGCGAGGCGCAGATCGAGCCCACGCGCAGCACCGGCGACAGGGTCTTGGAAAAGCTGCCGACGCGGATCACGCGGCGCAAGCCGTCCATGGCCGCCAGCGATGCCTCGCCGCGCGCGGCCAGTTCGCGGTAGATATCGTCTTCCACCAGCCAGAAATCGAACTGTTCGGCCAGCGCCAGCAGCCGGTGCGCTTGCGCCTGGCTGAGCGAGGTGCCGAGCGGATTTTGCAGCACCGTGTTGACGAACATGATCTTCGGCTGGGTGCGTGCGGCCACTTCCGCCAGCACATCGAGATCGAGGCCCGCTTCGCCGCGTGCAATGCCGACCGGGATACAGCCGTGGTGGCGTATCAGCGACTGCAGATTGCTGTAGCCTGGGTCTTCCACCAGCACTGTGTCGCCCGGCTTGGTCAGGCTGCGCAGGATCAGGTCAAAGCCATGGGTGGCGCCGTGCGTCAGCAGCACCTGGTCTGGCTCGACCTGGAACAGCTCGTCGGACAGGCTGCTGGCCAGGTGCTGGCGCAGCGATGCAAAACCGAGCGGGTGGCCATAGCCGCGCAGCCGGCTGGCCGGAATGCGCATGGCCTGGCGCACGGCGTCGAGGATGGTGGCTTCGCCATACATTTCCGGTGGCAGCCAGCCGGCGCCGACCGGCAGCGCTTCGGACACGCCCGAATACAGGTCGGGCGCAAGGGCGTCGATGGCAATCGGGCTGGCGCTGGCGTGGGCGGCAGTCTGTGGCGATCCGGCCACATCGTGGCGCGCCACGAAATAGCCGGAGCCGCGCCGCGATGACAGCAGGCCCAGGTTGACCAGCCGGTCATACGATTCGACCACGGTAAACGTCGAGACGCCATTGCATTTGGCAAATTGCCTTACCGACGGCATGCGGGTACCGATGCGCAGGGCGCGGCTGCCCACCATGATGCTGATGGCGTTGACGATCTGTTCGACCAGCCCGCCTTTCTTGTGGCGGCCGATTTCCAGCACCGGCCAGCCGCTGCCGGTATCCGTAACGTCGTCTGCTGCCTCGCCTGCATGGTGCTTCACGGTGGCTCCTTCTGCTGCCTGCACAAAAACTGTAGTGGTTTTACGACCTGTACGGTTGGGGATTTTTGCTGTTTGTGTATCTGTGCTTATCGTTGATGGCCTGCCTATTATTACATCAGCTTTTTGCCAACTGGTAAATTATTTTACGCACCGTCAAAAACAATGTTTGGCGGCATGTCAGCATTCCTGGGAGAGTTTCATGAGCGAATTGAGCCACACGGCAAGGCCGGAATCGATGTCGGCATTCTGGATGCCATTCACCAATAACCGCGACTTCAAGGCCAACCCGCGCCTGCTGGTGTCGGCCGAAGGCATGTATTACAAGGATGTCGACGGCAACAGCATCCTCGACGGCACGGCCGGCCTGTGGTGCGTGCCCTGCGGCCACGCGCAGCCAAAGATCGTCGGCGCCATCCGCGACATGGTAGGCCAGCTCGACTTCGCGCCCACCTTCCAGATGGGCCATCCGGCCGCTTTTGAACTGGCCGAAAAACTGATGGATTACACGGGCCATAAATTCGGCCACGTGTTCTATACCAACTCCGGCTCCGAAGCCGTCGATACGGCGCTGAAAATCGCACTGGCTTATCACAAGGCACGCGGCGAGGGCGGGCGCACGCGCCTGATCGGCCGCGAGCGCGGCTACCATGGCGTGGGTTTTGGCGGCATTTCCGTCGGCGGCATCGCCGGCAACCGCAAGACTTTCGGCCCCATGCTGCCCGGCGTCGATCATCTGCCGCACACGCACAACCTGGAAAAAAATGCCTACACAGTGGGCGAGCCAGAATATGGCACCCATCTGGCCGACGAACTCGAACGCATTGTCGCCCTGCATGATGCCTCCACCATTGCCGCCGTCATCGTCGAACCGGTGGCCGGCTCGACCGGCGTGCTGATACCGCCCAAGGGTTACCTCAAACGCTTGCGCGAGCTGTGCACCAAACACGGCATCCTGCTTATTTTCGACGAAGTGATTACCGGTTTTGGCCGCATGACAACACCGTTCGCGTTTGATTATTTCGACGTCGAACCGGACCTGATGACCACCGCCAAGGGCCTCACCAACGGCATGGTGCCGATGGGTGCGGTGTTCAGCAAACAGCATATCCACGACGCCTTCATGGACGCGCCGCCCGGCATTGAACTGTTCCACGGCTACACCTATTCCGGCCACCCGCTGGCCTGCGCCGCTTCGCTGGCAACCTTGCAGGTATTCGAGGAACAGGACATCCTGGGCCACGCCAAGGCGATGCAGGGCTACTGGCAGGATGCGGTCCATTCGCTCAAGGGCCTGCCGCATGTGATCGACCTGCGCAGCATCGGCCTGATCGCCGGCATCGAGCTCGATCCCATCGCCGGCAAGCCCGGCACGCGCGCCTTTACCGCCTTCAAGCAGGCGTTTGCCGACGGCGTGCTGATACGCACCACCGGCGACATCATCGCCCTGTCGCCACCGCTGGTGCTGGAAAAGCAGCATATCGACGAGCTGTTCGGCAAGCTGGCGACGGTACTGAAAAATCTCGACTGAGGACCAACATGAACGATCTCGATACGATTACCCATTTTATCAACGGCGCCAAAGTCGATACCACCAGCGGCCGCTACGGCGACGTGTATAACCCTGCCCTGGGCGAACCTGTAGCGCGCGTTGCGCTGGGCACGGCGGAAGATGTGGACACGGCCGTGCAGGCCGCCGCTGCCGCATTTCCCTCGTGGTCGGCCACGCCGCCGCTGACGCGGGCCAGGGTGCTGTTTCGCTACCTGCAGCTGTGCCAGCAGCACACCGATGAATTTGCCGCCATGCTCACGCGCGAACACGGCAAGACCTTTGCCGACGCCCAAGGCGAGGTGGCGCGCGGCATCGAGATGGTGGAGTTTGCCGTCGGCATACCGCAACTGCTGAAAGGCGAATTCACCGACCAGATTTCGCGCGGCATCGACGCCTGGTCGATGCGCCAGGCGCTCGGCGTGGTGGCCGGCATCACGCCATTCAATTTCCCCGTGATGGTGCCGATGTGGATGTTCCCGGTGGCGATTGCCTGCGGCAATACCTTTGTATTGAAACCGTCCGAGCGCGATCCCTCGGCCTCGCTGCTGCATGCAAAACTGCTGAAAGAAGCTGGCCTGCCCGATGGCGTGTTCAATGTGGTGCAGGGAGACAAGGTCACGGTCGACGCCCTGCTTGACCATCCGGTAGTGCAGGCGATCAGCTTTGTCGGTTCGACCCCGATCGCCGAATATATCTATGCGCGCGGCAGTGCCAGTGGCAAGCGCGTGCAGGCGCTGGGCGGCGCCAAAAACCATATGGTGGTGATGCCCGACGCCGATATGGACATGACGGTCGACGCCCTGATCGGCGCTGCCTACGGTTCGGCCGGCGAGCGCTGCATGGCGATCTCGGTGGTGGTGGCGGTGGGCGATGCAGGTGACAAACTGATAGGCGCACTGGCAACGCGCACGGCCGCACTGAAAGTGCGCGACGGCATGGCAGATGGTGCGGAAATGGGGCCGGTGGTCTCGCTGGCGGCCAAGCAGCGCATCGAAAAACTGATCGCCTCGGGCGTGGAGCAGGGCGCGACCCTGGTGGTTGATGGCCGCAATCATGTGGTGGTGGGGCGCGAGAACGGCTTCTTTGTCGGCGGTACTTTATTCGATCACGTCACGCCCGACATGAGCATCTACAAGGAAGAAATTTTCGGCCCGGTACTGTGCGTGCTGCGCGCGCCCGACGTGGTGCATGCGGTGGACCTGATCAACGCCAACGAGTACGGCAATGGCGTGGCGATCTACACGCGCGACGGCGGCGTGGCGCGTGAATTCGTGCGCCAGATCCAGGTCGGCATGGTCGGCGTCAACGTGCCACTGCCGGTGCCGATGGCCTTCAACAGTTTCGGCGGCTGGAAGCGCAGCATGTTCGGCGATCACCACGCGTATGGCCCCGAAGGCGTGCGTTTCTACACGCGCCACAAGGCCGTGATGCAGCGCTGGCCGAATACCGCCAGCGCTGGTGTGGAATTTGCTTTTCCCCAGATGAAGTAAGGGCGTCACCCAGTATTTACCGTAGCTAACAAGAGGAAAGCGTGATGATCGAATCCCTGAATTATTTGCCGCATGCAGCCTTGCCCAGTGCCGAACTTGCTGGCCATTTCACCGACCTGGCGCCACCCCTGACGGCGCGCCAGGCCGCCATCGAAAGTGCGCGCTGCCTGTATTGCTACGATGCGCCGTGCAGCCGCATCTGCCCTTCCGAAATCGATGTGGCCAGCTTTATCCGCAATATCCACGACAAGAATATCAACGGCGCCGCCGCCGGTATTTTGAAAAGCAATATCCTGGGCGGCAGCTGCGCCCGCGTCTGCCCGACCGAAATCCTGTGCGAAGACGTCTGCGTGCGCAACCACGACGCCGAAGGCCAGCCCGTGAAAATCGGCCTGCTGCAGCGCTACGCGGTCGATCACATGCAGTTTGCCAGCCATCCGTTCAGGCGCGCCGCTGCCACCGGCAAGACCATCGCCATCGTCGGCGCCGGTCCGGCCGGCCTGTCGTGCGCGCACCGGCTGGCCATGCTGGGCCATGACGTGGTGATTTTTGAAAAAGAGAGCAAGGCCGGTGGCCTGAATGAATACGGTATTGCCAAGTACAAGCTGACCGACAATTTCGCGCAGAAGGAAGTCGACTTCCTGCTCGGTATCGGCGGCATCACGATCCGATGGTGCCAGGTGTTGGGTGACAACCTGCAGCTGCGCGAGCTGCATGCGCAGTACGACGCCGTGTTCCTGGGCCTGGGCCTGGGCGCCAGCCGCCAGCTGGGATTGACGGGCGAAGAGGCGCCGGGCCTGCTGGCGGCAGTCGACTATATCAGCGCGCTGCGCCAGGCCGACGACCTGGCCGCGCTGCCGGTGCCGAAACGCGCCATCGTGATCGGCGCCGGCAATACCGCGATCGACATGGCGGTGCAGATCCAGCGCATGGGGACCGAAGAAGTCACGCTGGTGTATCGCCGGGGCTTCGACGCCATGACCGCCACCCATCATGAACAGGAGATTGCCAAGGCCAACCAAGTGCGCATGCTGACCTGGGCCCAGCCGCAGCAGGTGCTGCTGGACGCTGCCGGAAAAGTGGCCGGCATGCGCTTTGAAAAAACCCGCATCGAAGGCACGCGCCTGATCGGCACCGGCGAGACGTTTGAGGTGGCGGCCGACGCCATCTTCAAGGCCATCGGCCAGAGTTTCGATACGCAAGTGCTCAATGACGCCATGGCGGCGCTGTTGCAGCGTGAAGGCGACAAGATCGCTGTCGACGCGGGTTTTCGCACCGTGCTGCCAGGCATCTATGCGGGCGGCGACTGCGTGGCGCCGGGGCAGGACCTGACGGTACAAGCCGTGCAGCATGGCAAGCTGGCCGCACTGGCCATCCATTCCGATTTGCTTAACAAAGTGGGGGCTGCATAATGGCTGATCTCAGCATCGAATTTTGCGGCATCAAGGCGCCGAACCCTTTCTGGCTGGCCTCCGCGCCACCGACCGACAAGGCCTATAACGTGGTGCGCGCGTTTGAGGCGGGGTGGGGCGGCGTGGTATGGAAAACCCTGGGTGAAGACCCGGCCGCCGTCAACGTCTCGTCGCGCTATTCGGCCCTGTATGGCAAGAACCGCGAAGTGGTCGGCTTCAACAATATCGAATTGATTACCGACCGTTCCCTGGAAATCAATCTGCGCGAAATCACGCAGGTGAAAAAGGACTGGCCTGACCGCGCCATGATCGTCTCTCTGATGCTGCCCTGCGAAGAGCACTACTGGGCCGATATCCTGCCCAAGGTGGCAGCGACCGGCGCCGACGGCATCGAGCTCAATTTCGGCTGCCCGCACGGCATGCCGGAGCGTGGCATGGGCGCGGCCGTCGGGCAGGTACCCGAGTACGTGCAGATGGTCACCGCCTGGTGCAAAAAGCACAGCCGCTTGCCTGTGATCGTCAAGCTGACGCCGAATATCACCGACGTGCGCATGCCGGCACGCGCAGCCAAAGCCGGTGGCGCCGACGCGGTATCGTTGATCAACACCATCAACTCGATCACCTCGCTGGACCTGGACCGCATGGTGGCCTTGCCGACAGTCGGTAGTGCCAGCACCCACGGCGGCTATTGCGGCGCGGCCGTGAAACCGATTGCGCTCAATATGGTGGCCGAAATCGCCCGCGATCCGGCCACGCACGGCCTGCCGATTTCCGGCATCGGCGGCATCGGCAACTGGCGCGACGCGGCCGAATTCCTGGCCCTGGGCGCCGGCTGCGTGCAGGTCTGCACGGCCGCCATGCTGCATGGTTTCCGCATCGTTGAAGAGATGAAGGATGGCCTGTCGCGCTGGATGGACGAGAAGGGCTATGAGCGCATCAGCGATTTTTCAGGCAAGGCGGTGGCCAACACGACCGACTGGAAATACCTGGACATGAACTACCAGGTGATCGCGCAGATCAACCAGGACGACTGCATCAAGTGCGGCAAATGCTACGTGGCCTGCGAAGACACTTCGCACCAGTCGATCGCGCAGCTGATCGACGCGGCCGGCACGCGCACCTACGAGGTGATCAAGGAAGAGTGCGTGGGCTGCAATCTGTGCGAAATCACCTGTCCGGTGCAAGGCTGCATCACGATGGTGCCACAGGCCACGGGCAAGCCGTACATGAACTGGACGCAGGACCCGAGAAATCCAAGGGCGTTGGTGACGGCCTAACATAACCTACTGCGCGTCGCGCTTTGCGGCCTGCGATGCTCACCGTGCTCTAGCACGGCTGCGCTTCTCGGCCACAAATCGCTGCCGCTCGCTACGGTTCTGTTAGCCGTTGTACGGCTAATGGTTGGAAAAAAGAGGGCATGATTTTTGCATATGTTTAATTGATAAACATTCACTGGCAATTGCGGTAAGCTCGATTTTTTACCGCAACTCCCTTTCCCTTTCCCGTATCGCGCTACCGATGGAGTACACCTGTGAACCACGACTATTCAGGCAACACGCAGCTATGGAATGAAGACCTGGCGCCCACCACGGCGGCCCAGCGTACCTGGCGCTGGTATCACTTCGCTGCGCTGTGGGTCGGCATGGTGATGTGCATACCCGCCTACACCCTGTCGGCCAGTTTGATCGACAGCGGCATGTCCGGCTACCAGGCGGTGCTGACGGTGTTCCTGGCCAACGCCATCGTGCTGCTGCCGATGCTGCTGATCGGCCATGCGGGCACCAAGTACGGTATTCCGTATGCGGTGCTGGCGCGTTCCTCGTTCGGCACCAGCGGCGCGCGCTTGCCGGCGCTGATGCGCGCGATAGTCGCCTGCGGCTGGTATGGTATCCAGACCTGGTTCGGCGGCCAGATGATCTACACGCTGATGGGCGTGTTGCTGGGCCATGAGCTGGGCGGCGAGAAGGTCGCGGGGCTGGGCATCAACGCCAGCCAGCTGCTGTGCTTCCTGGCGTTCTGGGCGATCCAGTTCTATTACATACTGCACGGCATGGAAGCGATCCGCAAACTGGAGACCTATACCGCGCCCCTGAAAATCCTGATCTGTTTCGTGCTGCTGTACTGGGTGCACAGCAAGGCCGGCGGCGTGGGCAGTCTGCTCGACCAGCCGTCGCAATTTATCGAAGGCGGCAAGAAGGCCGGCCAGTTCTGGATCGTCTTCTGGCCATCGCTGACGGCCATGGTGGGCTTCTGGGCTACCCTGGCGCTGAACATTCCCGACTTCACGCGCTTTGCGAAAACCCAGCGCGACCAGATCATCGGCCAGTCGGTCGGCCTGCCGGTACCGATGGGTTTGCTGGCCATGCTGGCCGTGATCGTTACGGCGGGTTCCGTCGTCATGTACGGCAAGGCCATCTGGGATCCGGTCGACCTGGCCAGCCGCATGACGGGCGCTGCCGTGCTGATCGCGCTGATCATCTTGCTGATCGACACCGTCAGCGTCAACCTGGCGGCCAACCTGGTCGGCCCTGCATACGACTTTTCTTCGCTGGCGCCCAAGCAGATTTCATACAAGATGGGTGGCTATATCACGGCCTTTATCGCGATTGTCATGATGCCGTGGAAGGTGCTCGAATCGACCCAGGGGTACATCTTCACCTGGCTGATCGGCTACTCGGCGCTGCTGGGCCCCATCGCCGGCATCCTGATCGTCGACTATTATTTTGTGCGCAAGACCGAGCTCGATGTGAAGCAGTTGTACCGCGCTGATGGCGTGTACTCGTACGGCAATGGCTGGAACATGGCCGCGCTGGTGGCGTTCATTATCGCCGTGCTGCCGAATATTCCGGGCTTTCTGAACGCTGCCTTCCCCACCGCGTTTCCGGGCGTGGGCGAGACGTTCAAAACCATTTACACCTACGCCTGGTTTGTCGGCGTGGCGATAGCCGCCGTGGTCTACGGCGTCATGATGAAGGGCAAAACGGTGGCGCGCGTGCAGCAGGTGCCGCTGGCCTGATCGGTTCCACCATTGGAGGAGACAAGCATGACTACACTGATACGCGGCGGCACCGTCGTCAACGCCGACCGGGCCTTTCGCGCCGATGTGCTGATCGAGGGCGATCTGATCGCCGCCGTCGGCGACAATCTTGCCGTTCCCGCTGGCGCCACCATCATCGACGCGGCCGGCCTGTACGTGATGCCGGGGGGGATCGACACGCATACGCACATGAACCTGCCGTTTATGGGGACGGTTACCTCCGACGACTTTTTCACCGGCACGGCGGCAGGCCTGGCCGGTGGCACCACCACCATCATGGACTTCGTCATCCCCGCGCCGAAGCAGTCGCTGATCGAGGCCTATCACCAGTGGCGCGCGTGGTCGGCCAAGGCGGCCGGCGACTATACCTTCCACGTGGCGATCACCTGGTGGAGCGAGCAGGTACATGAAGAGATGGGAGTGCTCGTGCGCGAGCATGGCGTGAACAGCTTCAAGCACTTCATGGCCTATAAAAACGCCATCATGGCCGACGATGAAACCCTGATCAAGAGCTTTACCCGCTCGCTGGAACTGGGTGCCCTGCCGACAGTGCATGCGGAAAACGGCGAGCTGGTTTATCAGCTGCAGCAGGACTTGCTGAAAAAAGGCATCACCGGGCCGCAGGCACATCCCCTGTCACGTCCGCCAGCGGTAGAGGCAGAAGCGGCCAACCGCGCCATCGCGATTGCCAACGTATTGAACACCCCCGTGTATATCGTCCATGTGTCGTGCGCCGAATCGCTCGACGCGATCACGCGCGCCCGCGCCAATGGCCAGCGCGTGTACGGCGAGGCGCTGGCCGGCCATCTGGTGATTGACGACAGCGTGTATCAGAGCGACGATTTTGACTACGTGGCCGGCCATGTCATGAGCCCGCCGTTTCGTGGCAAGCACCACCAGGCGGCGCTGTGGCACGGCCTGCAAAGCGGCAACCTGCACACCACCGCCACCGACCACTGCACCTTCTGTGCCGAGCAGAAAGCGGCCGGCAAGGACGACTTCACGCGCATCCCGAACGGCTGCGGCGGCGTCGAGGAACGCATGGCCGTGGTGTGGGATGCGGGTGTCAATTCGGGCACATTGACGCCGTCCGAATTCGTCAAGGTATCGTCAACCAATGCGGCGCAGATATTCAATATTTATCCGCGCAAGGGCGTGATTGCCGCTGGCAGCGACGCCGATATCGTGCTGTGGGATCCGCAAGGCACGCGCACGATTTCTGCAGCCACGCAGTTTGCAAAAGGCGGCTTCAATGTCTTCGAAGGGCGCACCGTGCGCGGCATTCCCGTCACCACGATTGCTCGCGGCCGCGTGGTGTTTCACAAGGGCGAGCTGATGGCGGTGGAAGGGGCGGGGCGCTATATCGAACGTCCGGCTTTTTCCGCCACCACGGCATGATCAAGGAGTTATTGATGACTGAACTACATATCAATGGGGAACGCTTGTGGGACTCCCTGATGGAACTGGCGCAGATCGGCGCGACCGCAAAAGGCGGCGTCAAGCGCCTGGCGCTGACAGACCTGGACAAGCAGGGCCGCGATCTGGTGGTGCGCTGGGGCCGCGAGGCCGGCATGAGTATCACGATAGACCAGATCGGCAATGTCTTCATGCGCCGCGATGGGGTTGATAATTCCCTGCCACCGGTGATGACGGGCAGCCATATCGACACCCAGCCCACCGGCGGCAAGTTCGACGGCAACTACGGCGTGCTGGCCGGGCTGGAGGTGGTGCGTACCCTGAACGATCTGAACATCACGACGCAGGCGCCGATCGAAGTGGCGTTCTGGACCAACGAAGAAGGTTCGCGCTTCGTGCCGGTGATGATGGGTTCGGGCGTATTTTGCGGTGCGTTTTCGCTGGAGACGGCGTATGCGGCAAAAGACACGGAAGGCAAGACTGTCGGTGAAGAGCTTGAACGTATCGGCTACAAAGGGCCGCAGGTGCCGGGCGACCATCCGATCGGCGCCTACTTCGAAACCCATATCGAGCAAGGGCCGGTACTGGAGGATGCCGACAAAGTCATCGGCGTGGTGCCGGCCGTGATGGGCCTGCGCTGGTACGACTGCACCGTCAACGGCATGGAGGCGCATGCGGGGCCGACGCC
Source organism: Janthinobacterium longum (assembly GCF_051380735.1). NCBI lineage: Bacteria > Pseudomonadati > Pseudomonadota > Betaproteobacteria > Burkholderiales > Oxalobacteraceae > Janthinobacterium > Janthinobacterium longum. The sequence continues at coordinate 388,613 of NZ_JBNYXQ010000003.1, read as the reverse complement.
GATGGGCCTGCGCAAGGATGCGCTGCAGGTGGCAACAAGCATCATGCAGGAAGTCGTCGCGATTGCGCACCGCTACCCGCCTTACGGGCGCGGCACGGTTGGCATGGTGCAGGTGTTCCCGAACAGCCGCAATGTGATACCCGGCGAAGTAAAATTCAGCATCGATCTGCGCAACGTGAATGACGAACTGCTCGATACCATGGATGAGGACATCCGCGCCTTTATAGCGCGCACCCAGGCCGACACGGGCCTGGCCATCACGCTGGAACAGGTGTCGTACTTCGCGCCGACGCCATTCCACCCCGACTGCGTGGGCGCCGTGCGCAACGCCACCGAAAAGCTCGGCTATTCGGTGATGGACGTGGTCTCTGGCGCCGGCCACGACGCGATTTACGCTGCGCGCCTGGCGCCGGCCGGCATGATCTTCGTGCCCTGCAAGGACGGCATCAGCCACAACGAAATCGAGGACGCCAAACCCGAACATCTGGCAGCGGGCTGCAATGTGCTGCTGCTGGCGATGCTGGAGCGGGCGGTGGTGCTTTCCTAGTCATCCATTTGTTACGGTGCTATGCTGGCCGCATGACGTCTTCCGATATCCTCGCCCAGCAGGCCGGCCAGTTACTGGCCTCTGGTGATTTTGCCGCTGCCGAAACGCTGTTCCGGCAGGCACTGGCGCTCGATGCCGGCCAAGTGTTTGCACTGTCGAACCTGGCCTGGATGCGCGAGCAGCAAGGCTTGCTCCAAGAGGCGCAAAGCTGTTATCTGCGTGCGCTGGCGCAGTCGCCTGACGACGTGCACCTGCTGCAAAACCTGGGCGCGCTATTGATGCGGCTACGCCGGCCTGTCGAGGCCGAGCGTATCAGCCGGCGCGTGCTGGCGCTGGCGCCGGACATGCCGTCAGGCTGGTCCAACCTCGGCGCACTGCTGGCGGCCCTGCAGCGCGAAACCGAGGCCGAACGCTGCCACCGCGATGCCATCGAACTAGATGGCGGCTATGCCAACGCGCGCTACAACCTGTCCTATCTGCTGCTGCGCCAGGGCCGCCTTCCTGAAGGCTGGCAGATGCTCGAAGCGCGGCCGCAGCCGACCGCCTTTGGCGACTATTTCCGCTTTCCGCGCTGGCAGGGCGAATCGCTGGGGGACAAATCCATCCTGATCTGTCCTGAAGCGGGCATGGGCGATATGCTGATGTTGTGCCGCTATGCGTCCGTATTGCGCCAGCAGGGCGCATCGCGCGTGTCCATCCTGTGCCACGCACCGCTAAAAACACTGCTGCAAACACTGGCGGGTGTCGATACCGTGCTGGCCATAGGAGATGCGGTTCCCGATCATGGCTGGGACTATTGGACACCGATACTGAGCTTGCCCTGCTTGTGCGGCACGACGCTGGAAACGATACCGTTGTTGCCTTCTTATTTACATGCGCAGCCGCAGGCGGTGCTGGACTGGGCCGGCCGTTTGCCAGCAGCCAGGCTGCGCGTGGGGCTGGCGTGGAAGGGCAATCCCGGTTTTGAAAACGATGCGGAGCGTTCGCTGGCCTCACTTGATACTTTTGCGCCACTTGCTGCGGTGGATGGCGTCCAGTTTGTCAGTCTGCAAAAAGGCGCGGGCGAAAACGATATATCAAGCGCCATCAGCCTGGCCGGCGGCGGTTCAGCGCTGACCGATATGGCCGATACGGCGGCACTGATCGCTAACCTGGATCTGGTGATCAGCGTCGACACGGCGGTAGCCCACCTGGCCGGCGCAATGGGCAAACCGTGCTGGCTGCTGCTGCCCGATTACCTGCCGGACTGGCGCTGGCTGGCGGGCCGCCGCGATAGCCCGTGGTATCCGGCCATGCGGCTGTTTCGCCAGCCGTCCATAGTCGGCTGGGAACCACTGATCGGCCATGTCGCCGATGAACTGGCGCGCATGGTCGCGGCGAAACCTGTCAGAACTGGTAAGACAGCTTGAGCGACAGCGACGAGACGTCGGCGTCCTGCGCCACGCCGGCATTCTTGGGCTTGTATTTCTCGGAACTCAGGCGCAGAGTGCTCCATAACCTTGGCGTCAACGCATAGCCGATCTCGAATGCGCTGCCCACGGCGTTTTTGTAGCGGATGCTCTGTTGATCGCCATCGACGTCAGTCTTGACCTTCGGCGACACCACGTAACTGAGTCCCACGCCGAAGCGCACCGTTTCCAGGCCCGTGTAATACACCATGCCTTCCAGCGGAATCCGCGAAAACTTCGCGCTGCCATTTGCGCCAGCGCGTGGGTCGTACTGGTAGTTGACCAGCGCCGTAGCCTGGACCGGATACTGGCTGGACTGCCAATCTACGCCGCCACCCACCTTGAAGCGACCGCCGCCGCGAAACGTGATCGGGCGTCCCGCAGGCGTGCTGGCAACCTGCCAGTCGTCGCCGCTGTAGCTGACAGCCGCGCTGACCACCGGGCTGAAACCATCTGCTGCAATGGCGGCGCCGCCAGCGAGCAAACCGGCCAGCGCCACCAGATACTGCATGAAACGTTTATTCAAGACACACTCCATATCGATTGATTGTCGCTCACGATAACTTAAAAATGCCGGTCATGCATATTTCAGCCAGGCGCTAAGCCCTGGGCTGAAAATTGCGCAGGAAATACAGCAGCGCCTGCGCCGCGATATCGGCGTCGTCGGCCGTCATGGTTTCCAGCGGATTGTGGCTGATGCCGCCATTGCCGCAGCGCGTAAACAGCATGGCTACATCCGTAATGGCAGCCATCGCCATGGCATCGTGGCCGGCGCCGGACAGCAGGGCATAGGGCACGATATCGACCGAAGCGACGGCTGCGTCCAGCTGCGCCATCAGCCATGGTGCGCACGGCGCCGCGCTGGCCGACAGCAGCAGCTCGAGTTCGACATGGACCTGGCGCCGCGCGCAGATGGCGTTGATGCCGTCCAGGATATCGTCGACGGCGGCCTGGCGCACCGTGTCGCTGGCGGCGCGGATATCGAGCGACAGGTGGCAGGCGCCGGCGATCACGTTGACGGAACCGTTCGGCACGTTCAACTGGCCGACGGTGCCGACCAGTGCCTCGCCCTGGTTGCAGCGCTGCTCGATCAGCAAGATGATTTCGGCTGCCGCGCTGGCTGCATCGCGGCGCATGGTCATCGGCGTGGTGCCCGCGTGGCTGGCCAGGCCATGCAATTTGACCAGGTAGCGCGAGCTGCCGGCTATTGCCGTCACCACGCCCAGCGGCAAGTCGCGCTCTAGCAGCACCGGCCCTTGTTCGATATGCACTTCCACATAGCCGAGCAAGTCCTGCGGATCGCGCGCGATGGCGCCTATCTTTGTCGCGTCATGGCCGGCGGCAGCCAGCGCGTCGCGCATGCTCACGCCGTCCGCGTCGTGCTGCTCCAGCAAGGAAGCGTCGAACTTGCCCGTCACGGCCGTGCTGCCTAAAAAAGTGCTTTTGAAGCGTACGCCTTCTTCTTCGGCAAAGCCGACGATTTCAAAGTGAAAAGGCAGCCGTTCGCCGCGTTCATGCAGGTGGCTCACCACGGCAAGCGGCAGCACGATGCCCAGCCTGCCATCGTATTTGCCGCCATTGCGCACGGTGTCGTAGTGCGAGCCCGTCATCAGGGTTTTAGCGCCGGGCAGGTTGGCCTCGTAACGGCCCACCACATTGCCGACCGCATCGATGGTGACCTGCATGCCGGCTTCCTGCATCCAGGCGGCCAGTTGCGTCGCCGTGCGCTGGTGGGCGGGCGTCATGTAGGCGCAAGTCAGGTTGTCGCTGCTGTCGCTGAACGCAGCCAGGGCTTCGCAATGGCGCATGATGGCCGGGCCAAAAGGCAGTCGCACGTCCAGCAGGTCGTTCAGGCGCAGCTCGGCGATGCGCTTGATCTGGCGCAGCGACTCAAGCAGCTCGTCGGGCCGGCGGTTTTTCAGGCGCCGTGCAAAGGTGGCGATGATCTCCTGGCGCGTCAGGCCTTCGCCAGTCGGGCCTTTCACGGCCAGAATAAAGGGGAAACCGAACCTGGCGTTGTAGTCGGCATTGAGCCGCTGCAGGGTGGCGAATTCTTCGGCGCTGCACAGGTGCAGGCCCGATTTTGCCTGCTCGTGCGTGGACTCGGCCGTCAGCTGGCCGGCAATTGCCGCCTTGCCGGCTAGTTCCGGGTGGGCGCGGATCAGGCCCAGCTGTTCGTCTGGCGAGGCCTCGTCCAGCACCCGCTGCAGTTCGCGCTTGAGCGCCGTCAGGCTGGCAAACGGCCTTGCCGCAGCTGCGCGGCGGGCGATCCAGGGCGAGTGTTCATAGATGCCGTGCAGTTGCTGGACAAACTGTTCGGCGCTGCTGGCGTTCAGGTCGGAAAGGGAGGTCATGGGTATCCAATCATGCAAGCGTTGATGATAGCGCCACAGCACCTTGTTCGTTATATCTGCGCGCTGATAAAGCTTATCGCTGGACCAGGGCTTTGGCCGCAGCACTGACCTGGTCGCGCAGCCATTTGTGTTCGGGCGCCTGGTGCACGCGCTGGTGCCACAGCTGGTAAAAACGCATCGGCGGAAATTTCAGTGGCACGGTGTAGGTTTTCAGCGGCAGGGTCTTTTCATAGAAGCGCATGAACTGGCGGCCGGTGGTCAGCACCAGGTCGGTCTGCGTGAGCATATAGGGTATCAGGCCGAAATAGGCCGATTCCACCACCACATTGCGCTGCAGGTTCTGCCGTTCCAGGAAGGAGTCGATCACGCCGTGGTAGCCCGGCATCATGGGCGAGGGCGCCACGTGGGGCAGGCTCAGATAGTCGTCCAGGGTCATCGCGTCGCTGGCGGTGCGCCGCGCATAGGCGTTTTCCGCATGCATGGCGCAGATGATCGGGTCTTCGAACAGCTTTGAAATGTGCAAATGAGCGGGCGGTTCGTCCCAGTTGGCGATCACCAGGTCCAGGCCGCCGTCGGACAGTTGCCGGATATGGTCGATCCCCGGCCCCAGGCTGTGCAGCACCACGCGGCTTTTGGGCGAGCCGCGCCGCAGCAGCGCCACCACGTTGGGCAGGAACTGGCTGTCCAGGTAGTCGGGCGCGGCAATATGAAAGGTGCGCGCCTCTTCCTGCGCCACGAACGGCGTCTTGCGCACGAACAGGCTTTCCGTCTGGTCGAGGATGCGCTTGGCCGGGTTGAGCAGGCTTTCGCCATGCTGGGTCGGCACCATGCCGCGCGCGCCGCGCACCAGCAGCGGGTCGCCCGTCAGCTCGCGCAGCTTGCGCAGCGAGGCGGAAATCGACGGCTGCGGCTGGTTCAGTTTCAGCGCCACGCGCGAGACATTTTTTTCCACCAGCAGCAGATAAAGAATGCGGATCAGGTGCAGGTCGAGGTGTTGCGGCAGGCTGGACATGGGCGGCGTCTCTGTTGTATATCGATTCGGATATGTCAAATATACGATATTTTTCATGTGATGGGCGATGAATCCGGCTATCTTGTGTAGATTGGCGCCTTATCGGTTCTGCTGCAGCTCAAGAATAATTTCAAGGAATACTATGGAAGTGTTTGCCTACCTGATCCCTTACGGCCTTGAATGGCTGAACCTGATCGTGCGCTGGTTGCACGTGATTACCGGCATCGCCTGGATCGGCGCTTCCTTTTATTTCGTCTGGCTCGATAATTCGATCCGACCGCCTGCGCCTGGCTCCGAGCTGGCCAAAAAAGGCGTCTCGGGCGAGTTGTGGGCCGTGCATGGCGGCGGCTTCTACAATCCGCAAAAATACCTGGTGGCGCCCGCCGAACTGCCGAAAGAACTGCACTGGTTCAAATGGGAGGCGTATTCAACCTGGCTGTCCGGCTTTGCACTGCTCACCATTGCCTATTACTTCAATGCCCAGGCCATGATGATCGACAAGTCGGTGGCCGACCTGTCCAGCGGCCAGGCGATCGGCATCGGCATCGCCACCCTGGTGATAGGCTGGACCGTCTACGACCTGCTGTGCCGTTCCGCCCTGGCCAAACATGAACTGTGGTTCGGCGTGGTGGTGTTCGGGCTGATCGTCGCGGCCGCTTATGCGCTCACGCATTTGCTCAGCGGGCGCGCCGCGTATATCCACGTGGGTGCCATGATCGGCACCATCATGGTGGCCAATGTGCTGATGCTGATTATTCCTGGCCAGCGCAAGATGGTCGAAGCGATGGCGGCCGGCAAGCTGCCCGACCCCAGGCATGGCCTGAAAGCCAAGCAGCGCAGCGTACACAACAATTACTTTACCTTGCCGGTGCTGTTCATCATGATCAGCAACCACTACGCGATGACCTACCGTAACGATCACGCCTGGCTGGTGCTGGCTTTGATCATGGCGGCCGGCGTGTTTATCCGCCACTTCTTCAATCTGCGCCACAAGGGCAGGGTGGAGTGGCGCTATCCGGTACTGGGCGTGGCGCTGCTGCTGGCCGTGGCGGTGGCGATTGCGCCTAGGGCGCCTGTCGCCGTTGCCGCTGCGCCGATGGTCGACCAGGGAGCACAATTGAAGTCCGTGCAGGCGATCATTGCCCAGCGCTGCGCCACCTGCCATTCGGCCAAACCCGTGCAGCCCGGCTTTGCCACCGCGCCGGTAGGCATAATGCTGGACAATGAAACGGAAATCCGCCAGCACGCGGCGCAGATCTACAAGCAGGCAATCGAACTGAAAGCCATGCCGATCGGTAACCTGACCAATATGACGGAAGCCGAGCGCAACGAACTGGGCGCCTGGCTGCAACAGACACTGCAAGGAACAAAATGACCACCACAGAACAGCAAATCACCGACTGGATCGACGCGCACTTCGACGAAGAAGTGGCCTTTCTGCAGCAGGTAGTGCAGGTACCGACCGATACGCCGCCGGGCAACAATGCGCCGCATGCCGAGCGCGTGGCGCAGCTGCTGCAGGCGTATGGCTGGGAAGCAGAAAAACATGCGGTGCCAAGCGATCAGGTCGAAGCGTATGGCATGGAGAGCATCACCAACCTGATTGTGCGCCGCCAGTACGCAGCCGGTGGCCCCACCGTGGCCCTGAACGCCCACGGCGATGTGGTGCCGCCCGGCGACAACTGGACTTATCCGCCGTATGGTGCGCAGGTGGCCGATGGCTATCTGTATGGCCGCGCGGCGGCGGTGTCGAAAAGCGATTTCGCCACCTATGTGTTCGCCACCCGCGCACTCGAAGCGCTGGGGATTGATTTGAAGGGCCAGCTGGAACTGCACTTTACCTACGACGAGGAATTCGGTGGCCTGCTGGGGCCAGGCTGGCTGCTGGAACAAAAGCTGACGAAGCCCGATTTCGTGATCGCGGCCGGTTTCAGCTACAACATCGTTACGGCCCATAACGCCTGCTTGCAGCTGGAAATCACGGTGCATGGCAAGTCGGGCCACGGCGCCATGCCGGAAACCGGCATCGACGCGCTGCAGGCGGCCAGCAAGATACTGAACGCCATCTATGGCCAGCTGCCGGAGCTGAAAAAGATCAAGTCAAAGGTGCCGTGCATCGACTCGCCGACCATGCTGGTGGGCCGCATCGACGGCGGCACCAATACCAATGTGGTGCCGGGCAAGGTCACCATGAAGCTGGACCGCCGCATGATCCCGGAAGAAGATCCGGTGGCGGTGGAGGCGCAAGTGCGCGCGCTGATCGAGGCGGCGGTACAGGACGAACCTGGCATCCGCATCGAGATCCGCCGCCTGCTGCTGTCGCATGCGCTGCGCCCCTTGCCAGGTTCCGAGCAGCTCGTTGCCAATCTGCAGAAAAACGCGCTGGCGATTCTGGGCGAGACGATTCCCGCCCAGGGCACGCCGCTGTATGCAGACGCGCGCCTGTACGGCGAGCATGGCATTGCCGCCGTGCTGTATGGCGCCGGCCCGCGCACGGTGCCCGAGTCGAATGCGAAAAAGGCCGACGAACGGCTGGCGCTGGACGACTTGCGCAAGGCCAGCAAGATTGTGGCGCTGACCTTGCTCGATTTCCTGGCAGTCAGAGCGTGAGCAAAACCATCCGTGAATTGGCGGGCGAGCTTGCCGCCGGCCGCCTCACCAGCGTGGCACTCACGCAAGATATGCTGGCGCGTGCCGAAGCACACCGTGCCCAGGGCGGCCATGCTTATGTCAGCCTGGACGGCGAGCAGGCCCTGGCCGAGGCGCGCGCCAGCGATGCGCTGCGCGCGGCCGGCATGGTGGCCTCGCCGCTGGCCGGTATTCCGATTTCGATCAAGGACCTGTTCGACGTGCGCGGGCAGGTCAGCAGCGCAGCCTCGCTGGCGCTGGCCGATGCGCCACCGGCCAGTCGTGACGCCGCAGCAGTAGCGCGGCTGCGTGCGGCCGGCGCCGTGCTGCTGGGGCGCACCAATATGAGCGAATTCGCGTTTTCCGGCCTGGGCCTCAATCCCCATCACGGCACGCCGCGCAATCCGCACGATGCCAGCCGGGTGGCCGGTGGCTCCACTTCCGGTGGCGCCGTGACGGTGGCTTTAGCCATGGCGGCCGGCGCGCTGGGCACCGACACGGGTGGTTCGATCCGCATTCCGTCGGCGTTCTGCGGTCTGACGGGCTTCAAGCCGACGGCGGCGAGCGTACCGCTGGCTGGTACGGTGCCGCTGTCGCGCTCGCTGGACTCGGCCGGGCCGATCGCCCACAGCGTCGATTGCTGCGCCATGTTGCATGCGGCGTTGTCTGGCCAGGAGCTTGCATGCTCAAAGCCATCGCTCAAGGGCCTGCGCTTCGGCTACACGCTGGACTTTGTCGGCGCCGGTGTCGACGCGCAGGTGCAGCAGGCGTTCGATGCTGCACTGGCGCAGTTGCGCGCGGCTGGCGCACTGGTGGAACAGTTCGACTTCCCCGAGCTGCTGCAACTGCCGGCCATCAATGGCGGTGGCGGCCTGGTGGCGGCCGAAGCGTGGCACTGGCACCGCGAACTGCTCGAAGCGCGCGGCGCGCAGTACGACCAGCGCGTGGCGACCCGCATCCGGCGTGGCCAGCAGCAGGGCGCGGCTGAATATATCGACCTGCTCGACGCGCGTGCGCATATGCGCGCCATCGCGCAGCAAACACTGGCGCCGTACAACGCCTGGCTGATGCCCAGCGTGGCCATCGTCGCGCCTGAAGTTGCACCCCTTGAAGCAGACGATGCGACATTCTTTGCCACCAACGGCCTGGTGCTGCGTAATGCCAGCGTGATCAATTTCCTCGACGGTTGCGCCTTGTCGCTGCCGTGCCAGGGCAAAAGTATGCTGCCGGTCGGCCTGTCCCTCTGCGGCCTGCACGGCAGCGACGCCCGCATCCTGCATATCGGCCGCGCGGTGGAGGCGCTGTTGCGAGAACAGTAGGCAAGACGGGGCGCAGAAGTATGCCGGTTTGTAATATGATAGCTGGCATTGATATGGGAAAGTCGCGCACCGCGTGCCGGCAAACTACACACTGTGCTTCGATACGACCTGATCAGCTGTCATGAATGCGGTGTGCTGTACCGAAAGCGCCCCTTGCGCCCGCGTGAAAAGGCGCGCTGCGTGCGCTGCCGCTCGGTGCTGTATCGTGCCACACCGGGAGGTGGTGCTTCCGCCGACCTGAACCGGGTGGTGGCGCTGACCCTGGGCGCCACCTTCATCTTCCTGATCGCCCAATTTTTCCCCATCGTCGAACTCGACGTCAATGGCCTGACCTCCAGCGCCACCCTGCTGGGCGCCATCCGCGTGCTGTGGCATGAGCAGATGCAGGTGGTGGCCACCATGGTCTTCCTGTTTACCATGCTGTTTCCCGCGATTGAACTGGGCGCCTTGCTGTACGTGTCGCTGGGCTTGCGGCTGGGCGTGAAAGTGACCGGTTTCAACCCGGTGCTGCGCGCGGTGCAGACGGCGCGCGCCTGGGGCATGACGGAAGTGCTGATGATCGGCATCCTGGTCACCGTGATCAAGATGACCAGTCTGGCCACCGTGGTGCCGCGCCCCGGCCTGTTTGCCTTTGGCGCGTTGACCATGATGCTGGCGATCGTAGTCTCGTTCGATCCGAAGGCGCTGTGGAATGCGGGCGATGATTTGACGCGCCAGGCCTTGCCCGGCATCGGCTACAAAAGCTTCGAACCCGGCGACGCGCTCCTGCCCTGCCACAGCTGCGGCCTGGTAGCACCGCCAGGCGGCACGGCCAAACACCCGCACTGCGTACGCTGCGGATCAACCCTGCATGGACGCCACCCGGACAGCATCAACCGCACCTGGGCGCTGCTGATCGCCGCCGCCATTCTGTATATCCCCGCCAACCTGCTGCCGGTGATGGTCACGCGCTCGCTGTTCGGCGTTGAAGACGACACCATCATGAGTGGCGTGGTGTTTTTCTGGACCAGCGGCTCGAAAGGCCTGGCCATCATTATCTTTATCGCCAGCGTCGTGGTGCCGATGCTGAAACTGGCCACCCTGGCGCTGCTGGCTTTCACGGCGCAGCGTCGTTCGCGCTGGCGTCCGGAGCAGCGCACCAAACTGTACCGCATGGTCGAATTTATCGGCCGCTGGTCCATGCTCGATATCTTTGTCGTCACCCTGACGGTGGCGCTGGTGCGCTTCGATGCCCTGGCCGTGATCACGGCCGGCCCGGGCGCGCTGGCCTTTGGCGCGGTGGTGGTGCTGACCATGCTCGCGTCGATGCAGTTCGATCCGCGCCTGATCTGGGACCCGGTCGACGAGGCGGCCAAACCGCATGAACCCGCTGTAAAAAACCTGGCAATTGGAGAGCATCATGTCTGACAAGGAAGAGGGCGGCGTACGCGCGCCCGATACGCGGCAATTGCCGGAACCGGACGTGGACAAGGCCAGCCGCTGGCTGCCGTCCTTGGTGTGGCTGATCCCGCTGCTGGCCGCGCTGATCGGCGCCGGCCTGGCCGCCAGGTCCATCCTCGACCAGGGGCCGACGGTGACCGTCAGCTTCAAGAGCGCCGAAGGGCTGGAGCCGGGCAAGACCAAGGTCAAGTACAAGGATGTCGATATTGGCCAGGTGCGTTCCATCAACCTTGGCGAGGACCTGAGCCGCGTGCTGGTGACGATCGAGATGAGCAAGGAAGCACGCCGCTTTGCCACTGCCGATTCGCGCTTCTGGGTGGTGCGTCCGCAGATCGGCGCCAGTGGCGTGACGGGCCTGGGCACCTTGCTGTCGGGCGCCTACATTGGCGTCGACACGGGCAAGTCAGTGACGAAGAAAGAGAGCTTCACGGGCCTGGAAAGTCCGCCCGCCGTCGATGGCGACCAGAAGGGGAAATTGTTCACCCTGCATGCGGAAAGCCTCGGTTCGGTCGACGTCGGTTCGCCCGTGTTCTTCCACCGCCTGCGCGTGGGCAAGGTGGCCAGTTTCAGCCTGGACAAGGATGGCAACGGCATTTCCATGACGGTGTTCGTCAATGCACCGTACGACCAGTTTGTTGGCAAGAATGCACGCTGGTGGCATGCCAGCGGCGTCGATGTACGTCTCGACTCGAACGGCTTCAAGCTGAACACGCAATCGCTGGCAGCGCTGCTGATCGGTGGCATTGCCTTCGAAGCGGAAAACGGCCGCAAGCCGCCCGAGCCGGCGCCTGCCAATACCGCTTTCCGGCTGGCCCCCGACGAGGCCAGCGCCATGCGTGAGCCCGACGGCGAAGCCATTACCACCGTCTTTTATTTCGACCAGTCCCTGCGCGGCCTGCAGCCCGGCGCCACGGTCGATTTCCGCGGCATCGTGCTCGGTGAAGTGCGCTCGGTAGGCGTCGAGTTCGACCCCGTGAAGAAGAATTTCCGCATGCCCGTTACGGTGAACCTGTATCCGGCGCGCCTGGGCATGCGCTTCCAGACGGCGGTGGCCAATGCGGAAGAGTCCAGGAGCAACCAGATGCTGGAGCGCATGGTCAGCCGCGGTTTGCGCGCCCAGCTGCGCACTGGCAACCTGCTCACCAGCCAGCTGTATATCGCGCTCGACTTCTTCCCGAAAGCGCCAGCTGTGGCGCTCGACACCAGCAAGTATCCGCTGGAAGTGCCGACCGTGCCGAACACGCTCGACGAATTGCAGACGCAGGTGGCCAGCATTGCCAGGAAGCTCGACCAGGTGCCGTTTGCCGACATCGGCAATAATCTGAACGCCACCATCAAGGAGGCCAATGCCTTGTTCAAGCAGCTCGACAGCCAGGTGGTGCCGGAAATGCGCGGCACGCTGACGGCGGCAAAAAATACGTTTGGCACGGCCGAACAGGTACTGCAAAAGGATTCGCCGCTGCAGTCCGACGTGCGCCAGGCCATGCAGCAGTTGACGCAAACCCTGCAGTCGCTCAACGCCCTGACCGATTACCTGGAACGCCACCCCGAGTCGCTGATCCGTGGCAAACAAGGAGATGAGAAAAAATGAAGACCATAGTTGCCATGCTGGCCGCCACCGTGCTGCTGGGCGCCTGCTCCACGACGCCGCCCGAGCATTTCTATACGCTGTCCGGCGGCGCCGAGTCGAACCTGCAGCCCGCCAAGCCGGTGCAGTATTACGTCGAGATGCTGGCCGTCAGCGTGCCGCAGCAGGTCAGCCGCAACCAGTTCGTGGTGACGGCGCCGTCAGGCCGCATCGAACTGCTGGAGCAGCAGCGCTGGGCCGGGCCGCTGGCCGGCGAGATCGGCCAGGCGCTGTCGACCGCCGTCACCGGCGAGCTGGGCGCGATCGACGTGTTCCGCACGCCGTACCCGGACAAGTTGCCGGTCTACCGCATCAGCACCAATGTGCAGCGCTTTGAATCGGTAATGAACGACCATGCGCTGATCGACGCCGTGTGGAGCGTGCGCGAGCTGGCCAGCAACAAGGTGGTCACCTGCCGTACCGTGGCCAATCAAAAGACCGGCGCCGGCTACGATGAGCTAGTGCTGGGCCACCGCCGCGCCGTGCAGGCAATCTCGAAACAGATGGCCGACGTGGTGCGCGGTTTCGGCACCGGCAATCCCGCCTGTCCCGCAATTTGAAAGAAGCTTCATATGTCACTGATTGATTTCACCACCCTGTCTGCGCTGGCCGCCACTTCCGCCAGCATCAGCCAGCCGTGCAGCTGCTGCACCGTGCCGCTGGACGCCTGGCAGCGCTTGCCCACCTCGCTGGAACTGGATCGCTTCGAGGAAGTGGGCACCCTGGTGGCAGACGCCTACGAGGAAACGTCGTTTGCCGAATACCACCCGCAGGGCACGCGCGACGACAGCCCCGACGCACCGATCGCGCCGCGCTACTATCCGGCCAACCGCAGCCAGGTGGCGCGCTGCCTCAATTGCGGCCGCTACTACCTGCGCTACAACGAGGCCGGTGGCTATTTCACCGAGCTGCGCATCCGCGCGCTACGGCCGGAATTGCTGGTGGATGCTGCGTAGGCCGTAGCAGGTGCGCCGCGCCGCAAGCCGGCCCGGCCTGCTTTTCGCCAGGCTCGCCGCCGTGCAGTTACCGCGTCATTACTGAACTACGGCGCTACCCGCAGCAAGACGTCAGCGTGGTGATGGCCAGTAAAGTTGGAAAACATCTGACCGCGCAACTGGACCTGCTGGCCCAGCTGCGGCCTGAGGGCGGCGTATTGCTCGGGCGTCAGCACCAGCTGAATTTCCCGCACATCCTTGTGCGCCTCGTGCTCGGACCTGCCATCGTCCCGGGTGCAGATCGCCTGCGCGAGCGTCAGGTAAAAGCCGGTTTCGGCTTCGTCACCATCGGCGATGCTCTCGAAGTTCGGGCGGCCAGGAAACGTTGCCCGATGCAAGGTGCCGCTCAGGGCCACTGTGTCTGGCTCATATTTCAGGCAATCGGCGGCATGGGCGGCCGAGCAAAGCAGGCTGATAAACAGCAAACTCAACAGCTTCAGGCGAATCGCCATGGCAGCTCTCCAGTAAAAGCACTGGGCTTATATTAGCGGGGGTTTTGTAGCGAGCAAGGTGATTTGATGAACCTTGCTTAACTGTAATGAAGAAGCCCCAGGCGAATCAGCGGCATGCGCAGCGGATTTGGTCGGGGGCGAGAGGATTCGAACCTCCGGCCTCTGCGTCCCGAACGCAGCGCTCTACCAGGCTGAGCCACACCCCGCCGACTGCTATTGCATGACAGCAGACGGCGGGGCAGCTTTCAAGCGGAGGTATCAACGGGCTTGTTTTTTCTCCTGCTGGGCTTTTTTGATATCCGCTTCCGTCACTTTCTTCGCTGGCGCATTGGTCGCGGGCGCCTTCGGGGCCTTGCGCACGGCCTGGGCTTCTGCCATGACGGCGCCGCAGTCGGTGTCCGGGGCGCGGTCGACGTTGATCAGGGGCAGGATGGCGGCGACCGGGGCGACTATGGTGGCCAGGGCCACGGCGGCGCCGGCTTTCAGGGCCAGCGGGCCTTTTTGCGGGCCGATTTTCGGATCCTTGAAAGTGCCTTTTGCGTACAGCGGGGTGCGCAGCGAGAACACGCGGGCACCCTTGGTTTTCGGGCGGATGTCGAGGTCCAGCGCTTCGCTGGCCAGGCTGACGTTGCCCGTGACATTGACGACGGCGTTGTCGGTGTCGAGCACGAAGCGGCGCACGTCGGCCACGCCGTTCTTGACGGCAAAGTCGCTGGCCAGGCAGTTCAGTTGCACCTGTTTGTCGCCGAACACTTTCACGAACACGGCGTTGGCCAGGTTCAGGCCGGCCAATTCCAGGATGAACTGGCTGACCGTGCCTTCGCTGACGGTGGCCGCCAGTTCGCCATTGGCGCTGGCCAGCATGGTCGACACGGAATTGCCGTGGCCGGTCAGGGCGGCGTCGGCATAGACTTCACCGAAGCTGGCCTGCATCGATTGCAGTTTCGGGAACAGTTCGCGTATCTTGAGATGGCGCGCCGCCACCCTGGCCTGCGCAGCGATGATTTTCTGGCGGCCGTCGAGCGTGATGTTGGAGGTGACGTCGCCGCCGGCCAGGCCGAAGTTCAGCGGCGTCAGGCTCAGTACTTTGTCTTTCATCTGGATATGGGCAACGATGTCCTTGAACGGGATATCGTGCGTGCGCACCAGTTTCTTGCCCGAGAATTTTACGTCGGCATCGAGTGCATCCCACTTGGCCGTGTTGAACTGTTCCACCGGCAAGGCCTTGTCGGCTGGCTGGTTTGCCGCCTTGCCGCGCGATTTTTTGCTGGCATTGCTTTCGGCGCCGATGGTCGGCCCCAGGTCTTCCAGGCGCAACTGCTGCGAGACCAGTTCGCCACGCAGCAGGGCGCGCGGTTTGCGCGGCAGGTATTGCAGGGTGCCGGCCAGGTCGCTCTCGCCTACCTTGCCCTTGAATTTTTCATAGGTCCAGTTCCAGATGTCGCCCTCTTTTTTGCCCAGCAGGCGGCCGCGGGTGGCATATTCCGGGGTTTCCGGCAGCAGCACGCCTGTCAGCGGATACAGGTCGGCCATGCTGGCGCCTGCCAGGCTCAGCTGCAAGTCGATGCCGGACAGGCTGCGCGGGTCGGTCAGGGTGCCGTCCACGCTGGCTTTGTTCTTGCCCAGTACGGCATGGGCCTGGATCGGATAGACGGTATGGTCGTCGGTCAGTGACAGTACGGCACCGGCCTTGCCGCCACCGGTGACGGGGGCTTTGCGGTAGGTGCCGCCCAGCGTGAAGGCGATGCCGAATTTTTCGACTTTTGCACCGGCCGGCGCATCATTTGGCGTGGCGTCCGGTGCGGTGGAGCTGACCTTGGCGTTCAGGTCCATGTCGATGGTCTGGTCGAGGTAGCGCAGGGTGCCGGAGGCAAACGCCATGCGCTGGATTTCCACGTCCCATTCCGAGGGGCCATTGTCTTTCAGGGTCCAGCTGTTGCTGCCGTCGGCACGGCGCTGCAAGGCAACTTGTGGTGCTTCCAGCGCCAAGTCGGTCAGTACCACGCGATGGCTGAGCAGGGGCAGCAGATGGGTCGACACCACGATGCGCTGGGCGCTGGCCATCTGCTTGCCGGCCGTGGCCCAGTCGGGATTGCTGATCCGCACGTCATTGGCGGTAATCGTCGGGCGCGGCACGTAGCGGCGCCAGCCGGCTTCGGTTGTCAAGCCCTGGTGGAATTTGACTTGCAGGTCGCCGCCGATCACGAATTCGCGGCCCGTGCTTTCCGATACCTTTCGGTTGATATAGGGACGGGCGCGATTCCAGTCGAAGGTCATGAGGAAAATGACAATCAGAAGTATCACTGCCAACAGGCTGGCCAGTGTCCAGCCGACTATTTTCAAAGGTTTTGCGCGTGCCATAACAGATCCCGGTCATTTTGATTTTCACTGCAATGTAGGGGAAATGAAGCTGCGGGTCGGTTCGGTACCATACGCAAGCGGCCAGGCCGGCGCACCATGAAAAACGGCGCCATCGGCGCCGTTGTCATGCTCGCTGCGTGAATCGTGATCAGTGGTTGCGGGCCACGGCGAACGAGCACAGTTGCAGCATCGACTGTTTATACACGCTGTCGGGCCAGCCGGCGATGGCGTCGGCCGCGCGCCGGGCGGCAGCTTCCGCCTGCTGGCGTGTGTAGTCGAGCGCGCCGCTGCTGGTAATGGCGGCCAGGATGGCGTCGAAATGCTGTTCGTCGCCCTGTTCGATACAGCTGCGTACCAGCTCGCGCTGTTCCGGCGTGCCGTTTTCCATCAGGTAGATCAGCGGCAGTGTCGGCTTGCCTTCACGCAGGTCGTCGCCCACGTTCTTGCCGATTTCCGTGGCGTCGCCTGCATAGTCGAGCACGTCATCGATCAGCTGGAAGGCGGTGCCCAGCGAGCGGCCATATTCGGCCGCCGCTTCGATATCGGCTTCGCTGGCGCCGGCGATCAGCGCGCCCAGCTGGGCCGATGCTTCGAACAGCTTGGCCGTCTTCGAGCGGATCACGGTCAGGTAGCTTTCCTGCGTGACATCCGGATCGTGCATGTTCAGTAACTGCAGTACTTCGCCTTCGGCGATCACGTTGGTGGCGTCCGACAGGATTTGCATCACGCGCATATTGTCCAGCGCTACCATCAGCTGGAATGAACGCGAGTGCAGGAAGTCGCCCACCAATACCGAGGCGGCGTTGCCGAACAGTGCATTGGCTGTCTGGCGGCCACGGCGCATCGATGATTCATCGACCACGTCGTCGTGCAGCAGCGTGGCGGTATGGATGAATTCGACTACGGCGGCCAGTTCATGGTGCGCCGTGCCGCGATAAGCGTGGGCCTTGGCGACCAGCAAGATCAACACGGGGCGGATGCGTTTGCCGCCTGCGCTGATGATGTATTCGGCGATCTGGTTGATCAGAATGACATCGGAATGCAGTTTTTGGCGGATCACCGTGTTGACTGCGTCCATATCGGCGGCAATCGTTTCCACGATGGTGTTTTGATTAACGTGTTTGTGAGCGTCAGACAAGGCGAACCTGCAGTAGATTGTGGGTGCGACGATTATACGACATGGCTTGCTGGCGCGTGCCGTTTGACATGGTTACAGAGCAATGATTGCCTTTCCGTCCATCACGGCGCTGTGCTGCCAGCGCAGCGGGGTTGTCGACATACCACGATCATCCGCCTTTGTGAATAGTTTTTGACGCGATTTCTCAGGCCGTGTATAATCGCTGGTTCCCCCTGTTGTGCACGGCTTGCTTTTCATGGCGGTGGGACAAATTCTTTCAACATTTGATGAGGTTTCAAATCATGTACGCGGTCATAAAAACCGGTGGCAAACAATATAAAGTTGTCGCTGGCGAAAAACTTAAAGTAGAACAGATACCGGCAGACATTGGTTCCGAAATCACCATCGATCAAGTTCTCGCAGTAGGCGCGGGCGACACCATTAAATTTGGTGCGCCATTGGTCGAAGGTGCAACGGTACTGGTTACGGTTGTGGCGCATGGTCGCCATGATAAGGTCAAAATTTTCAAGATGCGTCGTCGTAAGCACTACCAGAAGCATCAAGGCCATCGCCAGAATTTTACCGAAATCCAAATCGTTTCGATCAACGGCTAATCGCCGCTGTCCGACATAATCAGCTATCAAGGAGTCTTAAATGGCACACAAAAAAGGCGGCGGCACAACGCGAAATGGCCGTGATTCAGAATCAAAACGTCTGGGCGTCAAAGTCTACGGCGGCCAAACCATCAATGCCGGCGGCATCATCATTCGTCAACGCGGCACCCCAGTGCGCGCCGGCGAAGGCGTAGGCATGGGCAAGGACCACACTCTGTTCGCGTTGATCGCTGGCAAAGTGAAGTTCGTTGTCAAAGGTGCTGGCTCGAAGCAGTTCGTGACCGTTGTAGCAAACGAAGCAGTACCAGCGTAATTCCCGCCCGGAGCGATACGTCGCTCCGCTGGAATCGCATGATGTAAGGCGCAAGCCTTCAATCGAAAGGCTCTGCCCAAGGTAGAGCCTTTTTAGTTTTATGGCGGCAAAATTATGAAGTTTATTGACGAAGCAAAAATCGAAGTCATCGCGGGCGATGGCGGCAACGGCTGTGCCTCTTTCTGCCGTGAAAAATTCCGACCTTTTGGCGGTCCCGATGGCGGCGATGGCGGAAAGGGCGGCACCATCTGGGCAGTCGCCGACCGCAATATCAATACGCTCGTTGATTTCCGTTTTTCCAAAATGCACAAAGCCAGGAATGGCGAACCTGGCCGTGGCGCCGATTGCTACGGCAAGGGCGCTGACGATATTCACCTGCGCATGCCGGTCGGCACCCTGATCGTCGACCATGCCAGCGGTGAAATCCTGGCCGACCTGACCGAACATGGCCAGATCGAAATGCTGGCCAAGGGCGGCGAAGGCGGCTGGGGCAATATCCACTTCAAGTCCTCGACCAACCGCGCACCACGCCAGAAGGGCGAGGGCAAGGAAGGCGAACGCCGCGAACTGCGCCTGGAACTGAAAGTGCTGGCCGATGTGGGCCTGCTGGGCATGCCGAACGCCGGCAAGTCGACTTTCATTTCGGCCGTCTCGAACGCGCGCCCGAAAATTGCCGATTATCCATTTACCACCCTGCACCCGAATCTGGGCGTGGTGCGCGTGTCGCACGAGAAGAGCTTTGTGATCGCCGATATTCCCGGCTTGATCGAAGGCGCTTCCGAAGGCGCGGGCCTGGGCCATCAATTCCTGCGCCATTTGCAGCGCACCGGCTTGCTGCTGCATATCGTCGACCTGGCGCCGTTTGAAACCAATGTCGATCCTGTCAAGGAAGCCAAGGCACTGGTCAAGGAACTGAAAAAGTACGACGAGTCGCTGGTCGACAAGCCGCGCTGGCTGGTGTTGAACAAGCTCGACATGGTGCCGGAAGAAGACCGTAAAAAGCTGGTCAAGGACTTCCTCAAGCGTTTCGCCTGGAAGGGTCCCGTGTTCGAGATCTCCGCGCTGAACCACCAGGGTTGCCCGGAACTGGTCAATGCCATCTACCAGCACCTGGAAGAGAAGAAACACAGCGAAAGCCGTGCCGAAGAAACGCAGATGACCGAAGAAGCACGCGGCATTTCGTCGATCGACCCGGACGATCCGCGTTTCAAGATCCTGGACTAGGCATTTGACGCCGGTACAGGCCGGCGCTGAGCCATCCCTGCGCAAGCTGGGTTGGCAGCGCCGTGTATTGCAACTGATTACTGCCGCCTACGGGCTGGGCGCATTCGCCTGCCTGCTGTTCGCCGATGAGATGGCGGCCGGCATGGGCATCTTTCTCAATGGCGTGAACGGCTACAGCCAGTTCTACGCCACGCATGTCGGCCTGTGGGGCGCTACCGCGCTCCTGGCGCTGTTCGCGGCACGGCAGGGCGAAATGCCCGTCCTCGGCGATATCACTGCAATATTGGTCCTGGCGCAGCCGGCCGGCCGCCTGTTCGCGGCTATCAGCTTCGGCTTGCCCCAGGGTGTGGTGTTGTACATGTGCGCGATGGAGTTGGCAGTGGGGCTGGTGTTGCTCTTGCTGCGTCCCGCGCGCTGACAGATAAGAGCGTCCATGGATTCCGTGATTCAAAAAGCTACCCGTATCATCATCAAGGTCGGCTCCTCGCTGGTCACCAACGACGGCCGTGGCCTCGACCATGCCGCCATCGCGCGCTGGGCCGCGCAGATCGCCGGCTTGCGCGCCCTTGGCAAGGAAGTGGTGCTGGTCAGTTCCGGCGCCATCGCCGAAGGCATGCTGCGCCTCGGTTTCGAGCGCCGCCCCACCGATATCCACGAATTGCAGGCCTGCGCCGCCGTCGGCCAGATGGGCTTGGCGCAAATCTACGAAAGCAGCTTTCGCGCGCACAGCCTGGGCACGGCACAAGTGCTGCTGACGCACGCCGACCTGGCCGACCGCGAACGCTACCTGAACGCCCGCTCCACGCTGACCACTTTGCTGCGCCTGGGGGTGGTGCCGATCATCAACGAGAACGACACGGTGGTCACCGATGAAATCAAGTTCGGCGACAACGATACCCTGGGCGCGCTGGTGGCCAACCTGATCGAAGCCGATGCGCTGGTGATTCTGACCGACCAGCACGGCCTGTTTTCGGCCGATCCGCGCAAGGACCCGAACGCCTACCTGATCACGCAGGGCGTGGCGGGCGACCCGGCGCTGGAAGCGATGGCCGGCGGCGCCGGCAGCAGCCTGGGCCGTGGCGGCATGCTGACCAAGATCCTGGCCGCCAAGCGCGCCGCCAAGTCGGGCGCGCATACTATCATCGCTTGGGGGCGCGACAGCGACGTACTGAGCCGCCTGGCGCAAGGCGAAGCGATCGGCACGCAATTGCGCGCGCAGACGGGCCAACTGACGGCGCGCAAGCAGTGGATGGCCGACCATTTGCAAACCGCTGGCGCAGTGGTGCTCGACGCGGGCGCCGTGCAAAAGCTGCAACTGGAAGGCAAGTCACTGTTGCCGATCGGCGTGGTGGCGGTGCAGGGTGAATTTGGCCGCGGCGCCGTGATCACCTGCCTCGATGGCACCGGCGTGCCGGTGGCACGTGGCTTGTGCAACTACACCAGCGGCGAAGCACGCCGCATCATGCGTAAACCTTCGAACGAGATTGAAGCTATCCTCGGCTTTATTGAAGGCCATGAGTTGATTCATCGCGATAATATGGTGTTGTTGTAATGAAAAGCGCTCCGAGTGGCCTGATGCCGTTAAGCTGAGAGCGTCGGGAGATGTCGCATTTGCCCCAAACAGCGGAAATGCCGGGGTCGGACCCGCCGGGTCCGACCCCAGAACTTGCTTCTTGGGTGAAAAAGAACACTAACTGAACGGCATTCGTCCGATGAGCCGCCTTCAGCTTCAGGTCAGCGCCGGCATCGGCGTTTTTTCCTTGTAATCGCACAAGTCGGCAATCATGCAATTCCAGCACTGCGGTTTGCGCGCGATGCAGGTGTAGCGGCCATGCAGTATCAGCCAATGATGCGCATCGAGCAAAAATTCCCTGGGCACGAACTTGAGCAATTTTTGCTCGACGATCTCGACATTCTTGCCCGGTGCAATGCCGGTGCGGTTCGAGACGCGAAAGATATGCGTGTCGACCGCCATCGTCAGTTCGCCAAACGCCGTATTCATCACCACATTGGCCGTCTTGCGGCCCACGCCGGGCAGCGCTTCGAGCGAGGCGCGGTCGCGCGGCACTTCGCCGCCATGCTGGTCGAGCAATATCTGGCAGGTGGCGATGACGTTTTTGGCCTTGGTGCGAAACAGGCCGATGGTACGGATATAGCTGGCCAGTTCATCGACACCCAGCGCCAGTATCGCAGCTGGCGTATTGGCCACCGGATACAGCACGCGGGTGGCCTTGTTGACGGAGACATCGGTCGCCTGCGCCGACAGCAGCACGGCGATCAGCAGTTCGAACGGCGTGGTGTACTCGAGTTCGGTCTTCGGTGCAGGGTTGGCAGCGCGAAAGCGCTTGAAAATTTCCAGGCGTTTGGCAGCGTTCATGCGTCTTTTTCCGGCGTCTCGGGTGTGACAGGGGCGCTGGCGGCAGCCGCCTTGGCGCGCGCGCGCTCCATGGCGGCAGCAATAATCGCGCGCTTGCGTTCTTTTTCGGCCGCTTCGGCCGTCGTGGCGGGCACTTCCTGCTGGAGCTCCTGCATTTTGGAGACAGCCTTGGCGGCCAGGCGCGCGTCGTTCTCGTCGGCTTCGCGGCGCAGCCGTTGCGTGCGCAGATCGTGGCGCGCGCGCGCGTCATCGGCGTCAAGCGCGCTCCAGGCATCCCATCCGGTAGCGTCACCGCTGACCGGATACATGACGATGCAGTCGACCGGGCAGGGCGCCACGCACAGGTCGCAGCCAGTGCACAGGCTGGCTACCACCGTGTGCATCTGCTTGGCCGCGCCGCTGATCGCATCGACCGGGCAAGCCTGGATGCACAGGGTACAGCCGATGCATAGCGATTCATCAATGTAGGCGACTGAACGGGGACGTTCGAAGCCATTGACGGGGTTCAGTGGAATGACTTTTTTGCCCAGTAAATTGGCCAGCAGCGCGATGCCTTGCGCACCGCCCGGCGGGCACTGGTTGATCTCGGCGCTGCCTGCGGCAATCGCCTCGGCATACGGGCGGCAGCCGCTGTAGCCGCATTTGGTGCATTGCGTTTGCGGCAGCAAATCTTCTATCTGGTCGGCAAGGGAGGGGGTAGCTTGGTGCGGCACGGTGATCTTTAATGCTCAAAAACCTTATTATCGGCCATCTGGCCTGTGCACAAGTGAAAAACCTGTGCGGCACAGGACTTGCGTTGGGAAAGACATGTATTGTATTTCCAACAGGAATTAATGACGTCCAATAAACAACTTTTAAAAAGTGCCATTGTATGTGACGATGAGGTCAGGCCATACCGTCAAAAACCGACCACATTACCCGCGCCTTTACTTGATATGCCGGGTGACAGGAGCAGTACATGCGTTTTTTGCGCACAGTTGCTTTGTCCTTGATCACTTTCTGCGCCATGCCCGCCTTGCACGCGCAGGTGGCGCCGCCCCTGGGCGTTCTGCGCTTCGCCACTGATGACTGGCCGCCTTTTGTATCGCCCAGCTTGCCGGCCAATGGCATGTCGGCTGCCATGGTCAGTGCCGTCTTCGAGCGCGTGGGGTATCAGGTCGAGTATGAGTATTTCCCCTGGAAGCGAACCATGCAGTTGGGCCTGAGCAGCCCCCGCTATGCCGGCTTCATGGCCGTATGGCGTACGCCGGAACGGGAGACGCGTTGTTATTTTTCTGTCCCTATTGGCAATACGCATGGTGTGCTGGCGTATCTGAAGGAGGACGGTGCACCCGGTGCCACACTGCAGGAACTGGGCAAGGTGCGCATCGGAACGGTTGCCGGCTATGCCAACGGCGAGCAGTTCGACGCGATGGTGGCGCGCGGTGAACTGAACACCGAAGAAGGCCTGAACGATGCCACCAACCTCAGGAAACTGTTGATCGGGCGTTATCGCGTGATCGTCATCGAGCGCCATGTGCTGCAGCATTTGCTGAGAGGACCTGGTTTCAGCAGGGCGGAACGCGAGCGCATCGCGGTGGTCGACACCGCCTTCAGGGAGCGTTCCGTGCATGTCTGCTTCAAGCGCGATGCGGGCGGCGCGCTGCAGCAAAAACGTTTCAACGAGGCTGCACGCGAAGTCGACCTGGCCAGGCTGGAGCGTGATTACTGGAAACGCCTGGACCAGGCCATGGCCAGCGTACCGGCCGCGCCATAAAAAACGGCACGCCGCGTGATGCCGGCGTGCCGTTCTGGGCGAAGCGTGCTGATCAGGAATACTTCTGGATGAATTCACCGATTTTGGGGCAGATGATCTCGCGCCAGCGGCGGCCCGAGAAGATGCCGTAGTGGCCGCATTTCGGCGCCACGAAGTCTTGCTGCATGTCGGCCGGAATGCTGCTGCACAGGTCATGCGCGGCCTGCGTCTGGCCGGCGCCGGAAATGTCGTCCAGCTCGCCTTCGACGGTAAACAGCGCCACGTTGGTGATATCTTGCGGACGCACCAGCTGCCCGCCGACTTCCCACGTGCCCATCGGCAGGCTGAAGTCCTGGAATACGGTTTTAATCGTTTCCAGATAATACTCGGCCGGCATGTCCAGCACCGCGTTGTACTCGTTGTAGAACTGGCGGTGGCCTTCCGCCGGTTCGTCGTCGCCGGTGACCAGATGCATGTAGAACTCGCGGTGGCTTTGCGCGTGGCGGCCAGGGTTCATGGCGATAAAGCCTGCGTGCTGCAGGAAGCCCGGATAGACCTTGCGGCCAAAGCCCGGATAGTTCGGCGGCACTGCGTAGATCACGGTGTTTTCAAACCACGAAAATTTCTTTTCTGTCGCCAGGTTGTTCACTTGCGTCGGCGAGCGGCGCGGATCGATCGGGCCGCCCATCATGGTCATGGTTTTCGGCATGTGCGGATCTTTTGCCGTCGCCATCAGCGAGATGGCGGCCAGCACCGGCACGGTCGGCTGACAGACCGAGATCACATGCAGATCGGGCGCCAGCAGGCGCATGAATTCCTGCACATAGTAAATGTAGTCGTCCAGGTGGAACGGACCTTCGCTCAAAGGCACCATGCGCGCGTCGGTCCAGTCGGTGACGTAGACATCATGCTCGGCCAGCAGACCGCGCACGGTGTCGCGCAGCAGGGTCGAGTGGTGACCGGAGAGGGGAGCGACGAGCAGGACTTTCGGCTGTTGCAAACCAGCTGTTTCTTTTTTGAAGTGGATCAGGCGACAAAATGGTTTTGTCACGACAACGTGTTCGCTGATGTCGACGCTCTCGCCTTTGACGAGTACGGATGTGATGTCAAATTGGGGTTTTTCGTAGTCTTTGCCAAGGCGGTACATCAGCTCGTAGCCGGCTGCGATGCGTTGCGAAAACGGCGTGTGGGCCAGAGGGGAAACCGGGTTGGTAAATAACTTGGAGGACATGTCTGCCCATTGCATCACCGGGGTGAGGAAAGAGCGTTGCAGTTCGTGCAGTTGGTAAAGCATATAGAGTCCTTGTTTAATTCCAAGCGCCAATGTGGCTCAAATATCATAATCCAATTCTATGACATTTGTTGAGGACAAAATGTGCTTTAACACGCACAGGGCCACACTTTGCGGCTTTCTGTCTCCAATCGCGCCACACTTGCATGGCAGTCGTGCAACCATGTTTTTAACATAAAAAAAGCAGCGTTTCCGCTGCTTTTCTGGGGGTTTGCCGGCTGCTGTTACTTGATCAGCAAGTGCAGCTTGTCCTTGACGTCCTTCATTTCCTCGGCTTCCGGCAAGGCGGCCTTGGTCTTGGTGATCGACGGCCAGTTGCGCGCCAGGTCGACGTTAATCTTGATAAAGGCTTGCTGGTCGCCCGGCACGTCTTCTTCCGCGAAAATCGCGTTCACCGGGCATTCGGCCACGCATACTGCGCAGTCAATACATTCGTCCGGATCGATCGCCAGGAAATTCGGGCCTTCCCGGAAACAATCTACCGGGCAGACATCGACGCAATCGGTGTAACGACAGGCGACACAGGATTCGGTGACAACGTGGGTCATAACAGTCCTATCAAATGGGGAGGTGCTGTAGCGCCTGCAGGAACTTCAACGGCGCGTACTAAAGCAAAGCACCGTATTTTAAGGCAATTCGCCACTTCTCACAAATCCGCTTTATATACAATACATATAAGCAAATTCATTTTGTGGCGCTGCCGGGCCGCGCGGGAAGCGGGCCGGGGGCGCTATAGACAGAAAAACCACAGGCGAGGCACTGTGGCTTTATTCAGGTCAAACTTTTCAAACAAATCAGGCGTTGGCGCGGATTTTCTCCAGCAGTTGCTGCCAGCGCGCCATGTCGGCGCTGCCATCCTCGGCAAACGTGACGGTATGCTGGTTGCCGGGGGCCTCGACGGTGATGCGCCATTGCGCGATATCGGCCCCCATCGGTTCGCTGTCGGCCAGGTCATTGGCGGGCGGCGCCGTAAAGAAGCCGCAACCGGCCAGTGCTGCCTCCAGCGCATGACCGGCGGGATGAGCAAGAGTGTCGATTTCGTAGTGCTCGCCAAGGCCTGCAAAACCACCGCTGCTGCTTGCTGAAATTTTCATGTTGTTTCCTGTGATGAGTGGCTGGAGTGCCGGTTCAATCATGGCGCGGGCCATAGTCGCGGCACCAGGCGGCCAGCGCCTCGCGCTCCGCATCGAAGGCCTGGTCGGCCGCGCTGTATTGGGCGTTGTTCATGGTACCGCAGCAGGCGCGGCGGTCCTGTACGGCGCCGTCGTCATCCTCGGCGCCCGGTGCAAACTGCGCCATGTCATTTTCGCCGCCGCCATCGAGCTGCGCACCGAGCACTTCGCGTACCGTAAAACTGTTGCGGATAAACTCCAGGTAGGCGTCCTTGCCATCGGCCGCCGCCAGCGACAGCATTTGGTTGGCCACGTCGGCGTAGGTGGCCGCGCTGCCGGGCGCGGCCAGCAGGGCGCGCAGCACCAGGCTGCACAGGTATTCGCCGCAGGCCAGCAGCACGGCCGCATCGTCTTTCAGCTGCGGCCGGCGTTCATGGTCGAAAATGTCGGCCAGGATGTCGTAGATGGCGCCGGTAAATACTTGCGAGATGGCGTGCACTTCGGTGCCTGCTTCCGACAGTTTGATGTCATTGTCTGCGTTGCGCAAGCCGTTGGGCCGGCCCAGTGCCAGGCCGAACTGTTCGGCCAGGTCGGCCAGGAAGGTCTTGTCGTGCAGGTCGGCCTTGGTTTGCGTGATCACCGCTTCGACCTGGTCCAGTTGCGACAAGGCCAGGAAGATGGCAGTCAGGTCGCCGAACGATTCATGCAGCCCGCCCGTTTGCGGCGGGTTGCTGTTGAGCAGCCAGTTCGGTTTCAATCCGTCAAGCACGGCGTGGCCCGTTTCATGCGAGACGATATCGAGCGAACGGCAGGTGTACACGCGTTCGGTGGCGCCGCTGGGAATAAAGTCGCCGAATTTCAGCGCCTTTTCCCGGCGGCTGTAATAGGCGTTCATGACATTGGGCAAGCCGTGCGGAAACACGTGCAGCGGATCGGTATTGCTGGCGCCGTTCCATTGCCAGGGCAGCGGCGCGGCCGTGCCGTCCAGTGCCAGCGCGCGCTGAAACATGGTCAGGGTCATGCGCACGATGGCGAAGGTATGGACGGCGTCGAACTGGTCGGTATTGGGTGAGACAATGAAGTCGCCAAAGGTGTTCGGGCTGACCTGAGTGATGCCGGGTTGGCCGGACGTGATGCGTGCGTCGCGCGGCCCTTCCAGGATCAATCCTGGCAGGAAAGCCTTGCGCGTGCCCAGTTCGCTGACCGATGGATCCTGCTTCCAGACCAGCACGCGCGCGCCGGCGGCGATGGCGGCAGCTTTGCGCACGGTGGGCTCATTCAGGCGCGGCAGCCCCGGCTGCAGGGTCAGTTGCGCCTGCTTGCGGTGCTGGCGGTAGGGCGCCGACGGCGTCGGCACATAGCCGACCGGCAGCGAAACGCATTTGGTCAGCACGGCTTCGACCGGGACGATGACTTTCTGGTCCATGATGGCTCTCCACGACAGGGGTAGATGGAGCTGGAATAGTCGACCCGGGCGGCGATATGGGGTTTGACCCCGCGCAAACGATGTGAGGGACGGGGCGGCTGGTATCATGGCAACCTTGCTACTACCCGTTTTGACGAAAAGGAAGGTTTGATGGCGGATATAAATATAGTTCAGCAACATAAGCTGACAGCGGAAAAAGCCCGTGCGGCGGCGCAGCAGGTGGCCGACAAGCTGGCTCAGGAATATGATCTGTCGTGCGCTTGGGATGGCGATGTATTGCGCTTCGAGCGCAGCGGCGTCGATGGCGCGCTGACCCTGGAGAAAGACCAGGCCCAGCTCAACCTGAAGCTCGGTTTCATGCTCAGCGCCTTTGCTCCCATGATCGAAGACAAGATCGCCGACAAGATGCGCAAGGTGTTCGCCGACGTGTCCTGAGTTTACGGTTCATCGATTGCTTGTGCTGCCTTATTGTCCCGCCTTATGTGTGCTAGCGAACATTGCTAGCACACTTTGCACCGCAGTGTCACTGGACTTTGGCCTGTTTTGTTGCTATACTTGCCGCCTATTTACAACGACTACCCCTTTGCAGCACTGCTGCTCCGCAGGTATTGTTCGCTGATGCAGCGAGCAATCATCTCAGGGCCTTGCGCCCGCATCCAGCAAGCATTTTGACCCGTTTTTTTTGGTCAAATACATTTGGTTCCATGTATTTGCATGGCACCGCGCGCCGCTGAAAGTCCTGAACCCCAGCCTCTTTCAGCACGCACACCGACACCCCGGCATGGCTAGCGTCTGTCCGGCAACACGCGTGTCACCCTTTTTCCTGTCGCTCCCGTGCGCTTGTCAGCGCCATTGCGCAGCCGACGGAAAAAGCTTTGCTGATCCCCGCCGCAGGCGTACTGCCTGCCGGGTTTCAATCCATTCGTCAAATCGAGGGAGAACCACAACGTGGCAAAACAAATTATTATCGACCATGTATTCAAAGTATTTGGCGACCAGCCGAAAGAAGCCCTGGCACTGGTCCGTCAAGGCGCCAGCAAGCAGGATATCCTGGCCCAGACCGACTGCACCATCGGCGTATTCGACGCCACCTTTACGATTGAAGCGGGCGAGATCTTCGTCATCATGGGCCTGTCCGGTTCCGGCAAGTCGACCCTGGTGCGCATGCTCAACCGCCTGATCGAGCCGACCGATGGCCGCATCCTGATCGACGGCAACGACATCAATACCTTGCCCGACGCCCAGTTGCGCGCGCTGCGCCGCAAGGACATCAGCATGGTGTTCCAGTCGTTCGCGCTGCTGCCGCAAATTACCGTACTCGACAATACCGCCTTTGGCATGGAGCTGGCCGGCATGCCCAAGGCCGAGCGCCATGCGCTGGCCCAGCAGGCACTGGAGCAGGTAGGCCTCGATGGCTACGGTGCCAGCTACCCTGACGAATTGTCGGGTGGCATGCAGCAGCGCGTGGGCCTGGCCCGTGCGCTGGCCTGCGATCCGTCGATCCTGCTGATGGACGAGGCGTTTTCCGCGCTCGACCCGATCATGCGCACGGAAATGCAATCGGAACTGCTGCGCCTGCAACAGATCAAGCGCCGCACCATCGTCTTTATTTCCCACGACCTCGACGAAGCGATGCGCATCGGCGACCGCATCGCCATCATGAAAGATGGCCATGTGGTGCAAGTGGGCACGCCGGAGGAAATCCTGCGTAAGCCTGCCAACGACTACGTGCGCAACTTCGTGCGCGGCGTCGATGCAGCGGCCGTCTTCAAGGCCAGCGATATTGCCCGCAAGAGCCAGATCGTGGTGTCCGAGTCGCCTGCCCGCGGTTCGCGCGCCGCGCTGTCGATGCTGGAAGAGCAGGATCGCGCCTATGCCTATGTCGTCAGCCCACAGCGCAAGTTTCTCGGCGTGGTTTCGGCCGACTCGCTGCGCAATGCGCTCGATGGCCATGTCGGACCGCTGGGCCTGGCGCATGCCTACCTGCCCGATGTGACGACCATCGATGCCGATGAACCGGTCGCCGGCCTGTTCGGCCAGGTGGCGCAACTGCCTTACGCCGTCCCTGTGGTGGCCAACGATGGCAGCTTCCGTGGCGCCATCAGCAAGACCACCTTGCTGAAGTTCCTGGACCGCGATACGCCAGCCATAGCCGAGCCACAATTACAGAAAGGACAAGCATGAATCCAGCTACCGTCAATGCAGTAAAACCAGTCGTCGAACAGACGACACAGATCAATCCCTGGCTGCCATCCGCGCCCGGCGACACCTCGTGGCTGGACGCTGCTGCACCCGCCATCACGCCTGAACACGCCGCCGGCGGCTTTCACCTGACGCAAATTTTTGACGGCTCGCTGCCGCTGGAAGCCTGGATCAACCAGGGTTTGGGCTGGGTCGTGGCCAATTTCCGTCCCTTCTTCCAGGCCGTGCGTGCGCCGATCGACGCCACCCTGACGGGCGTGAGCGACGTGCTGCTGGCGGCGCCGTCGCTGACGGTGATCGCCATTATCGGCCTCTTGGCGTGGCAATTTACCAGCCGTGCGCTGGCGATCGGCACCGTGCTGGCGCTGCTGGTAGTGTCCATGCTGGGCATCTGGCCGGAAGCCATGATCACCCTGTCGCTGGTGCTGACCTCGCTGGTGTTCTGCATGATTATCGGTTTGCCGCTGGGTATTTTCCTGGCCAGCAGCGACCGTGCGCAAAACATCTTGCGCCCGTTGCTCGATGCGATGCAGACTACGCCCGCCTTTGTTTACCTGGTACCGGTGGTGATGCTGTTTGGTATCGGCAATGCGCCTGGTGTGATCGTCACGATTATCTTCGCGCTGCCGCCGCTGGTACGCCTGACCAACCTCGGCATACGCCAGGTGCGTCCCGACCTGATCGAAGCGGCGCGTGCCTATGGCGCCTCGCCATGGCAACTGCTGTCCCGCGTACAGTTTCCGCTGGCCATGCCGAACATCATGGCCGGCATCAACCAGTCGCTGATGCTGTCGCTGTCGATGGTGGTGATCGCTTCGATGATTGCCGTCGGCGGCCTGGGCCAGATGGTCTTGCGCGGCATTGGCCGCCTGGACATGGGCCTGGCGACCATTGGTGGTCTCGGCATCGTGCTGCTGGCCATTACGCTGGACCGTCTGACGCAAGCGATGGGCCAGCCCCGCCGCGGCGTGCGTCACTGGTACCAGACCGGCCCGGCCGGTTTCGTGATGCGCCTGGTGCGCGGCAAGCCGGCGCAGGACGCCGCACCAGCGCCGCTGGCGACCGCACAATAACAAGAAAATAACAAGAAAGGAATTCCATGCATCAAGTTGAACATTTTAAAGTGACACAAAAATCGCAACGCAAGTTCCAGTGGCTGTCGTTCCTGGGCATTGCGGCCCTGGCCCTGAGTACCAGCCTGGCCATGGCGCAAACGCCGGCGGCCAGCCTGCCCGGCAAGGGCATCAAGGTGCAGGCGCTGCAAAGCTCGATCGCGGAAGAAACCTTCCAGACCATGCTGGTCGAGCGCGCGCTGGAAAAACTCGGTTATGAAATGCAGCCGGTCAAGGAAGTGGAGTATCCGACCGCGCATATCGCCATTGCCAATGGCGACGCCACCTTTTTGGCGGTGCATTGGGACCCGCTGCACAAGGATTACTACGACCATGCCGGTGGCGACGCCAAACTGCTGCGCACCGGCCAGTATGCGGGTCCGGCCGCGCAGGGCTATCTGATCGACAAAAAGACGGCCGAGAAGTACCACATCACCAATATCGACCAGCTGCGCGACCCGACCCTGGCCAAGCTGTTCGATCACGATGGCGACGGCAAGGCTGATCTGACCGGTTGCAATCCGGGCTGGGGCTGCGAGGCGATGATTGAAAACCATATGGACTCCTACAAGCTGCGCGATACCGTGCAGCATGTGCAGGGCAGCTATTCTGCCTTGATTGCCGATACCATCGGGCGCTACAAGCGCGGCGAACCTATCCTGTACTACACGTGGACGCCGTACTGGGTCAGTGGTGTGCTGGTGCCGGGCAAGGACGTGGTATGGCTGAAAGTGCCATTCTCGTCGAATCCTGACAAGACCAATACCCGCATGATGGACGGCAGCGATTATGGCTTTGCCGTCAACACCACACGCATCGTCGTGAACCGTGCCTGGGCCGGGAAAAACCCGGCGGCCGTGAAGCTGTTTGAGGTCATGCGCTTGCCGATCGCCGACATCAATGCGCAAAACGAGCGCATGCGCAGCGGCGAAAACACCCAAGCCGATATCGCCCGCCATACGGCTGGCTGGATCAAGTTCCACCAGAAGACATTTGACGGCTGGATCGCGCAAGCACTGGCGGCTGCCAAGAAATAAGTTTCAAGCAAAAATGGCTGCCTGTGGCAGCCATTTTTGCATTATTGCGTTAGTCGCCTGTTGCCAGAACGCGTAGCTTAGTCTTTCAGATCTTCGATCAGATCAATGTACTGCTGTTGCGCGTCCTCTTTCGAGGTGCCGGCCAGGGCAGCCCAGGCGTCGAACTTGGCGCGGCCGACGAAATCGGTCATGCCAGGACGGTCACCGGTGGCGTCGCCGCTGGACGCTTGCTTGAACAGGGCATAAATTTTCAGCAAGGTCATATTGTCCGGACGTTCGGACAGGGTCTTGGAAT
This sequence comes from Janthinobacterium longum, assembly GCF_051380735.1. Lineage (NCBI taxonomy): Bacteria > Pseudomonadati > Pseudomonadota > Betaproteobacteria > Burkholderiales > Oxalobacteraceae > Janthinobacterium > Janthinobacterium longum. Next base: position 356,575 of record NZ_JBNYXQ010000003.1, on the reverse strand, counting down.
CGAGCTGGGCTTGGTCGAATTGCTCTTGCAGGGTCATATAGTCTCCTCAATGCTGGGTGGATCACTGTAACGGTCAAGCGGCAGTGCGGCGGAGTGGCCACCGTGCCTGCCGCGGTGCCTGACATCATAGTAAAAAAACCGCGCGGCGCATTAGAGGGCCGCCTCAAAAAAACGCCGCCTGAAAAGGCGGCGCATGGTGCGGCTGAAGGGGCAATTACACGCCCAGCAGTTCGACGTCGAAAATCAGGGTGGCGTTCGGTGGAATCACGCCGCCGGCGCCGCGTGCGCCATAGCCCAGTGCTGCAGGAATGATCAGCTGGCGCTTGCCGCCGACTTTCATGCCTTGCACGCCTTCGTCCCAGCCCTGGATGACGCGGCCTGCGCCCAGCGGGAATTCGAATGGATCGTTGCGGTCCTTGCTCGAATCAAATTTCGAACCGGCGCTGCCGTCGTCGTTTTGCAGCCAGCCAGTGTAGTGCACGACAACATTGTTGCCGGCTTTGGCTTCGGCGCCTTCGCCGATCACGGTGTCCGTGTATTGCAGGCCGGAGGCGGTGGTGGTGATGGACATGATATTCCTTGTAGTGACGATAAAAGCTACAGATTGTAGAGCATGGGCCGCGAATGCGCCACGCTGCGCGTTATCGTGCCTGCCGCCACCGCCCTCGACCATTTTTGTCATCAGTGTGTCGTCGATTATTGCTATCATCGCGCCTCGCACCGTTTTGTTTGACGACGTACATGAAGGGACGCCCTGATGCGCAATGTAATCAATTCCTATGGCCGTGCGCTGCTGTCCCAGCTGCATGGCAAGATGCTGCTGCTGAGCGCGCTGCCTTTTTTGCTGTCGCTGCTGCTGTGGGGCGCCTTGCTGTGGTTCGGCCTGCAGCCGCTGATCGACAGCCTGCACGCCTGGTTTACCGAATACGATTTCTTCCGCACCAGCAGCGCCGTGCTGAGTACCTTTGGCCTTGGCATGCTGAAAGCCGTGATCGTGCCGTTGATCGCCATGTTCATGCTGCTGCCGCTGATGATACTGACGGCGCTGATCTTCATGGGCCTGTTCGCCATGCCGGCGATTGCGCGCCATGTGGGCGGCCGGCATTTTCCGCAGTTGGAACAAAAGCATGGCGGCAGCGTGCTGGGCAGCGTCGGTACTTCGCTGGCTACGTTCTTGTTGTTCATTCTGGCCTGGGTGGTGATGCTGCCGCTGTATGCGTTTCCACCGGCGGCGCTGGTGGGCCAGGCCGTGCTGTGGGGCTGGCTGACCTACCGCGTGATGGCGTATGACGCGATGGCTGACTACGCCAGCGTGGAAGAGCGCCAGGCCATCATGCGCGCGCACCGCACGCAGCTGTTCGTGATCGGCCTGGTCTCCGGTGTGGCCGGCGCCGTGCCCGGCATGCTGTGGATGGGCGGCGTGATGTCGGTGGTGTTCTTTCCGTTCCTGGCGGGGTTCGCCATCTGGCTGTATGTGCTGATCTTTATTTTCACCGGCCTGTGGTTCCAGTACTACTGCCTGGAAGCGCTGGCGGCGCTGCGTGGCGTGCGCGGCATGCAGGATGTGCCGGCGGCCGACGCGTAACCTCATATCGAATCGAACAAGGAGTGACATGGCTATCGGACTGATCATCATTGGCGACGAAATCCTGTCGGGCAAGCGCACCGACCAGCATTTCCCGAAAGTGGTGCAATTGCTCAAGGCGCGCGGCTTGCAGCTGAGCTGGGCGGAATATGTGGGTGACGAGCCGGAGCGCATCGTCGCCTTGCTCAAGCGTACCTTTGCCAGCGGCGACATCGTGCTGTGCTTTGGCGGCATCGGCGCCACCCCGGACGACCATACGCGCCAGGCGGCGGCAACCGCTTTGGGCCTGCCGCTGGTATTGCACCCGCAAGGCAAGTTGAACATCCAGCAGCGCATCACGGAAATGGGCGCCGAGGCGGGCGTGGCGGTCGACCTGGAATCGCCGGAAAACCTGCACCGTCTGAAAATGGCCGAGTTTGCCGAGGGCGCCGAGCTGATCCCGAATCCGTACAACAAGATTGCCGGTTTTGCCGTGCGCGAGCATTATTTCGTGCCCGGTTTCCCTGTCATGTCGTGGCCGATGATCGAATGGGTGCTCGACACGCACTACGCCCACCTGTTCAATCAGGTGCCGCATGCTGAACATGCGCTGCTGGTGTATGAAACAGCCGAGTCCTTGCTGACGCCGCTGATGGTGAAGCTCGAAGCGCAGTTCCCTTTGATCAAGGTATTCAGCCTGCCCAGCGTGGGCGACGCGCAGACGCGCCGCCATATCGAATTGGGCGTGAAAGGCGAACCGGGCCAGGCTGCCAGCGCGTTTGCCGACATGCGCGCCGCGCTCGACACGCTGGGCGCTGAATACCACACCATCTGACTCCTGCGACAGCGGCGCCGGGCGTTTTGCCGTCCGGCGCAGAGCCACCTTGCAGCTATGTACGCAAGCGTACACACCGGACGTTGTTTTTTGGCGAAAATCCTCAGTCTGGAAAAATTTTTGTGCGCGCCCGTCCATCCTTGTCATGCCGTTGTGGTGCAATGGTAAGCATGACTGCACGTCATTGCCGCCATGCTCGCACAGCGGCATTTTGTTGATTCACCGGTCTGGATATCATGTCAAGCAAGCTGCATCGTTACCGGCCCCGCCTGGCCATCGTCTTATCTTGCGCAGAGCACGCCGGCTGCATTTGCCGTAGCCGCCTGGTTTGCGCCAACCCCGATCTTACTCAAACTTCCCCCAGCACCCCATGAAAGACACAGGCGACAATTTGGCCCATGCGCAAGTACGGCCACCATCCGATCCGGAACCGATCCAGGCAACTGTAGCCGATCCCGACGTACCGCCGCCGGCCGCGCCGCCCAGGAAACGCCGTTCGCGCGTCTGGCCGATCTTCCTGCTGATCGTGCTGGCGCTGATTGCCGGCATCGCCTGGTTGGTCGTGCGCGAAGTGCGCAGCTCGGCATTGCAGGCAGAATTTTTCAGCCGCCTGAGCCGCCAGCTGAGCTACAAGGTCGAGCCGGGCGCCAGCCCCGCCGGCGCGATGCGCTATCCGCAGCACGGACCTTATGACGAGCGGCTCGGTTATGCCAGCCTGCCCGACTTTATCGGCAAGCTCAATGCGCGCGACTATACCGTCACGGCGCAGGCGCGCATGTCGCCGAAAATGGTGGAGCTGGCCGACATGGGTGTGTTCGCCACCTACCATGAAAAAAACCGCGCCGGCCTGACCATCCTCGACTGGCGCGCCGCGCCGCTGTTTTCGGCCGTTTATCCCGAGCGCGCCTTCAACAGTTTTGCCGAGGCGCCGCCAGCGCTGGTGCAAAGCCTGCTGTTCATCGAGAACCGCGAATTGCTCGACCCGGGCACGCCCGAGCGCAATCCTGCCGTCGAGTGGGACCGCCTGAGCAAGGCCGTGCTGGACAAGGGCTTGAACATGGTCGGCGGCCATCGCGGCGGCGGCGGCAGCACGCTGGCCACGCAGATCGAAAAATACCGCCATTCGGAAGACGGCCGCACCAGTTCCATGAAAGACAAGCTGCTGCAGATGCTGTCGGCCAGCCTGCGCTCGTACCAGGATGGCGAAAACACCATGGCCGTGCGGCGCAAGATCGTTGTCAATTACCTCAATACCGTGCCGCTGTCGGCAAAAAGCGGTTTTGGCGAAGTCAACGGTATCGGCGACGGCATGTGGGTCTGGTATGGCCGCAACTTCGACGAAGTCAAGCGGCAGCTCAATGCCAAGCTGGACCAGCCGGGCAGCGCGCTGGCCTACAAACAGGCGCTGAGCCTGTTGATCGCGCAGCGCCGTCCTTCGCATTACCTGGTGGCCGGCGGGGCCGACCTCGAAGCCCTGACCAACAGTCACTTGCGCCTGCTGGCGCAGGCCGGCGTGATCACGCCGCAGCTGCGCGACGCCGCCATGGCCCAGCCGCTGCGCCCTTCGACAGCATCCGGCGTGCAGTCGGAAGCTGCCACCTCGTTTGTCACGCGCAAGGCCTCGAATGCGGTGCGCAACCACCTGGCCAGCATGCTGGGCGACCCGCGCCTGTACAACCTCGACCGCCTGGACCTGAGTGTGGTCAGCACGCTCGACGCGCAGGCTCAAAATGAGGTGACGAAGGTGCTGCGCGAACTGCGCGACCCGGAAATGGCGAAAGCGGCCGGCCTGACGGGCAAGGGCATGCTGGGCAATGGCGACCCGGCCAATGTGGTGTACAGCTTTACCTTGCTGGAAAAGGGCGACAAGGCCAATTTGCTGCGCGTGCAGACCGATAACTTCGACCAGCCGCTCGACATCAACGAGGGCGCCAAGCTTGACCTCGGTTCCACCGCCAAGCTGCGCACCCTGGTCAGCTACCTCGACATTATTGACCAGCTGCAAAAGCGCTATGGCGCCATGTCGTCCGGCGAGCTGGCCAAGGTGGCCGTCGATCCGAAGGACATGCTGACGCAGTGGGGTGTTGCCTATCTGGCCTCGAAACCGCTGGGCGAGGCGCGCAACCTGCCGGACATGCTGGCAGCGGCGATGGAGCGCCAGTATTCGGGCAACCCCGCTGAAGGCTTTTTCACGGGCGGTGGCCTGCATCACTTCGGCAACTTCTCGAAGCTCGACGACAGCCGCATCATGACGGTGCAGCACGCCTTGCAGCAGTCGACCAACCTGGTGTTCGTGCGTTTGATGCGCGACGTGGCGCGCTACTATATGTTCTCGCGTCCCGATTCGTCGGCCTCGCTGCTGGCGGACGCCGACGATCCGCGCCGGGCCCAGTACCTGAGCCGCTTTGCCGACAAGGAAGGGCGCGAATTTTTGCACCGCTTCTACCAGAAGTACCGTGGCAAGAGCGTCGATGAGCAGGAGAAGGTCTTGCTGGCGAGCATACGTCCGACGCCGGTGCGCCTGGCCAATATCTATCGCACCATCAATCCGAAAGGCACGCAGGCCGAGTTTGCCGATTTCCTGAACGTCAACCTGACGTCGCAGAACGAAGTGCCTCCCGAGCGCGCGGCCAAATTGTACGATCAGTATGCGATGGAAAACTGGTCGCTGGCCGATCGTGGCTACCTGGCCAATGTCCATCCGCTGGAACTGTGGATGGTCGCCTTTTTGCGCCAGAACCCGGGCGCGACCTTGTCGCAGATGGTGACTGCAAGCGAGAAGCAGCGCCAGGAAGTGTACAAATGGCTGTTCAATACGCATCGCAAGCATGCGCAGGACCGCCGCATCGCCGACTTGCTGGAAGTCGAAGGTTTCCTGGAAATCCACCGCCAGTGGAAAAAAATGGGTTATCCGTTTGATTCGCTGGTGCCGTCGTTTGCCACCACCCTCGGTGCCTCGGCCGACCGTCCCGCTTCGCTGGCCGAATTGATGGGCATTATCATCAATGACGGCGTGCGCAAACCAAGCGTGCGCATCGACTCCATGCATTTTGCCGCCAACACGCCGTATGACACCATGGTCAAGCGCTCCGCCAACGCCAAGGCCGAGCAGGTGCTGTCGCCGGAGGTGGCGCGCGCGGTGGCCAAGGCGATCCGTGCAGTGGTCTCGGACGGTACCGCCAAGCGCGCAAAAACCGCATTTATCGGCGCCGACGGCCTGCCGATCCCGGTCGGCGGCAAGACCGGTACCGGCGACCAGCGCTTTGATGTGTATGGCGCCGGTGGCCGGCTGATCGAGTCGCGCTACGTGAACCGTTCGGCAACGTTTGTCTTCAATATCGGCGAGCGTTTCTACGGCAGCATGACCGCTTATGTGCGCGGGCCGGAGTCGAAAAACTACGACTTCACCAGTGCCTTGCCGGTGCAGTTGCTGGTCTCGCTGGCGCCCAGCCTGATGCCGCTGATTGACCCGGACGCACCAGTGCGTGCTGCGGTGAAACCGCCGGTCGTCCCGGTGGCCAAGCCGCCGCTTGCACAGGCAGCCAAGCCGGCAGTCAAACCGCCGGCCGAACAGGCAGCGAAGCGGGCAGTCAAGCCGCCGGCCACGCAGCCTGTCAAGCAGGCGGCCAAGCATCCGGAGAAGCCGCCCGTCAAGCCGGCAGCCAAGCATCCGGAGAAGCCGCCCGTCAAGCCGGCAGCCAAGCATCCGGAGAAACAGCCGCAGAAACAGCCAGCCAAGCAGCCAGCCAAACAGGCTGCCGATTAGCCTGCAAACGCCGCCGTCTTGTGCGCCAGGCGCGCATGATAGGCGGCGATTGCCGGATAATCGGGCCGCGCCATCGGCGCCATCAGCCAGCGCTTGACCGACAAGCCCAGCACGATATCGGCCAAAGTGAAGCGCTCGCCGCAGACATGCGCGCCGGTGCGCTGCAGCTGCTGTTCCAGCACACCCATCATCGCGTTCCAGCCGGCAATGCCGGCCGCCAGCAGCGCCGTATCCTGGTGTGCCGGACTCTGGCGCACCAGCGACATGAAGGCGTAGCGCCAGGAGTTGTTCAGCTCACCCATCTGCCAGTCCATCCATTTTTCCACCTGGGCACGCTCGCGCGGCTTCAGCGGCAGCAGGTCGTCGCGGCTTTCGCGCGCACACAGGTAGCGGCAGATGGTGTTCGACTCCCACAGCACCAGATCATCATCGACCAGCACCGGTACCATGGCGTTCGGATTGAGCGCCAGGAAGTCCGGCTCGCTGGTCGCCTTGAAGCCGCTGCCCCAGTCCTCGCGTTCATAGGGCAAATTCAGTTCTTCGCAGGTCCACAAGACCTTGCGGACATTGATCGAGGCGGCTTTTCCGAGAATTGTCAGCATGCGGGGCTCCGTATATGGGATGGAGTTACCACTGTAGCGCAGGCGGCGCTTGCATAGTTGCGCATTTGTTGGCATGGTAGCCCCCCATGAAACCCATGCGCCACCATATGACCAAAATCCTCGCGTTCAGCCGTTTTTCCGTACGCGACTTTCTCGCCGCCGCCGGCCCCACCTTGTTGCTGATCGCCGCTGTCTGCGCGCTGGCCTACTGGCTGGTCGATCCGGCGCCGCCGCGCCAGGTCAGGCTGTCGACCGGACAGGACAACAGTGCCTACGAAGAGTTCGCCAAGCAATACGCTGCCACCCTGGCCAAGCACGGCATCAAGGTCAGCTTGCAGCCCTCGCTGGGCTCGCAGGAAAACCTGCAGCGCCTGAACGCCGGTACGACCGACATCGCCTTTGTGCAAAGCGGCTCGACCGAACACGCTGATGCCGAGCGCCATGGCCTGATTTCCCTGGGCAGTCTGTTTACGGAGCCGGTCTGGCTGTTTTTGCGCGAAGACAAGGCGGTCACGGAGCTGACGCAATTGCGCGGCATGAAGATCAACCTGGGGCCGGAAGGCACGGGCGTGCCGGGCTTGTTCCGGCAATTGCTGGCTGTCAATGGCGTCGAGCCAAATGAACTGACCACCGGCGCGCTGCAAAACACGCCAGCCACGGTGGAACTGCTGGAAGGGCGCATCGATGGCCTGGTGTTCAGCTCGGCGCCGGAAGCGCCGTTGATCCAGATGCTGCTGCAAACGCCGGGTATCCGGCTGTTCGATTTTTCCCAGGCCGAAGCCTACACGCGGCGTTTGCCATTTTTGACGCATGTGGTGCTGCCGCGCGGCATCGTCGACCTGGGGCGCAATATCCCGGCCCAGGATTATCAGCTGATCGCGCCGACCGCCACCCTGGTGGCGCGCGAAGACCTGCATCCGGCGCTGGTCGACCTGTTCGTGCAGGCGGCCGCCGCGATCCATGGCGGCACCGGCTGGTTCCAGCAGCAGGGGCAGTTTCCGTCGGCGCGCTACACGGAAATTCCGGTGGCGCCCGAAGCGCTGAAATTCTACAAGGATGGCGCACCGGTACTGCAGCGCTACATGAGTTTCTGGCTGGCCAATTTCTTTGACCGCATGTGGGTAGTCGTGGTGGCGCTGGGGGCTTTGATCCTGCCGCTGTCGCGCGTGGTGCCGCCGCTGTATGTATGGCGCATCCGTTCGCGCGTGTACCGCTGGTACGGGCAGTTGCGCACGGTGGAGCAGGCGCTGGAAAATGTGCCTTTGGTGCGCCGCCCGCAGGTGTACGCAGAGCAATTGAAACGCCTGGACGAGATCGAAGAGATGGTCAACCAGATTTCGATTCCGCTGTCGTTTGCCGATGGGCTATACGGTTTGCGCAGCCATATCAATTTCGTGCGCAAACGCGTCTTGACACTGATGGGCGAGCATGCGCCAGCGGTTATACCAGAGTAACTGACAGCTTGCGCCCGACCAGCGCGGCGGCCCGCTCCAGGGTGGACAGAGTCACGTCGCTGGTGGGGTCGAGCAGGCGGTCGAGCTGCGAGCGGCTCGTTTGCAGCATCGCAGCCATGCGGGTTTTCGACAGCGATTGTTCCTGCATCGCTTGCGTCAATTGCCAGGCGATTACTTCCTTGATGGCCTGGGTTTGCGTTTGCTCAAAAATGCCTTCTTCCTTGAGGAAATCGTCGAGACTGCTGCCGAGATGGGGATGCGCTTGGGTCATCACAGTTCCTTCAGTCCTTTGCGCGCCAGCGCCAGGTCATCAATCGGCGTGGTACGGCTTTTCTTTATAAAACCGTGCAGCGCCACCAGGCAGTCGCCATGCTGGCAGATCAATACACGGGCGATGCGTTTGCCGGGCAGGCTGCTGCGAATTTCACACAAGCCCTGCCCGAGATGCCGGCACAGCGGCATGCCGGCGGGCCAGCGCCACTGTGCATGCATCAGGTCTTGCCCGATTATCTGGCGTTCGACGGCAGGCAGGCACTTGAGCCAGTCGCCACCGGTTCGCTGTCATTGCCGTTCGCATAGAACAGCAAGCTTATCTGCTTCAATTGGGAGCCATCCATGACGCACCTCAATTTTGTACTATAAAAGGTACTATTTCGCAAGGAGTATTTGCGCCACTTGAACCAGTGGCCATGGATGGTTATAAGCGATCTCAGCGCAGGTGATGGCTGGTCATGTCAAACACCTTGTGTGTTCAGGCACCCAGCCAGGGCAAGCCGGCCTTGCACCAGCCGCCGATTTCCTTGCGGTGGCCATCGGCGTCCTTGTCGCCTTCAAAGCCTTCCAGGATGTCGTAGCTGCTGGCGTAGCCATGTTCGGTGGCCAGCTTGGCCGCGTGGCGCGAGCGCACGCCGGAACGGCACAGGAACAGCAATATGGTGTCCTGGCCGGCCTGGCCGGCCAGTTGCTGCACGAAGTCGGGATTGGGTACGCCGCCCGGATAGGTGGCCCACTGTACCGCGCCATGCTGGGTGTCGGCGATATCGACCCGTCCGACCCAGTCGCGCTCGGCATTGGTGCGCACGTCGATCAGCTTGACGGCCGGGTCCAGTTGCAGCAACTCGTAGGCTTCCCTCGGCGTGACGGCGCCAGCATACGGCGTACCCTCGTTGGCACGGCTGCGGGCAAGGTTCAGGATTTCGGCTGCGGTGCTCATGATGTGCTCCTGTGTGGGAATCGGTGTGGACGACTGTGGGTCATTATAGTGCGCCGGCGACGCACCGCAAACGACAGCGCCGGGTGCACCATGATGTGGCGTTTTCTATGTTTTCAAAGAAAATGTCACAAATTGGTGCATTATTTATCTTTCGCACTTGCATGGTGCATTTTTATTTATCCCTATACACACAAAAAATTAGACCTGATGAAACTTTCACAGGGATAGCCTTGGTATTGCGATACCGGCCCTGGCGACTTAGACGCTGGCATGGAATCTGCTATGATCCCTGTGAGTTTTGGTCGCACGCAATCTTTGCTTGGCAGCATCAGCCCAGACGCATTCGGGTCGGCTCACCCCACATTCATTTAGGAGATACGCATGGCAATGACAGCCGCAGAAGTCTTGAAGATGGTAGAAGAGAACGAAGTCAAATTCGTTGATTTCCGCTTTGCCGACACCCGTGGTAAAGAGCAGCATGTAACGGTGCCCGTGTCGCACTTCGACATGGACAAATTTGAATCGGGTCACGCCTTCGACGGCTCCTCGATCGCTGGCTGGAAGGGCATTGAAGCGTCCGACATGATTTTGCTGCCGGATCCAAGCACCGCCAATATCGACCCGTTCATGGAAGAAACCACCCTGTTCATGCAGTGCGACGTGATCGAACCGTCGGACGGCAAGGGCTACGACCGCGACCCGCGCTCGATCGCGAAACGCGCCGAAGCCTATCTGAAATCGTCGGGCATGGGCGACACCGCCTACTTCGGCCCTGAGCCAGAATTCTTCATCTTCGACAGCGTGCGCTGGAAAATCGACATGTCGGGCTGCTTCGTCAAGATTGGTTCGGACGAAGGTTCGTGGTCGACCGGCAAGGACATCGAAGGCGGCAACAGCGGCCACCGTCCTACCGTCAAGGGCGGCTACTTCCCGGTGCCACCAGTGGACAGCTTCCAGGACATGCGTTCGGAAATGTGCCTGATTCTGGAGTCCCTGGGCATCCCGGTCGAAGTGCACCACCATGAAGTCGCTGGCGCCGGCCAGAACGAAATCGGCACCAAATTCTCGACCCTGGTCGAGCGCGCCGACTGGACGCAGAACCTGAAATACGTGGTCTGGAACGTGGCCCACAGCTATGGCAAGACCGCCACCTTCATGCCGAAACCTATCGTTGGCGACAACGGTTCGGGCATGCACGTGCACCAGTCGGTATGGAAAGACGGCAAGAACCTGTTCGCTGGCGATGGCTATGCCGGCCTGTCCGATTTCGCCCTGTACTACATCGGCGGCATCATCAAGCACGCCAAGGCACTGAACGCGATCACCAACCCGGGCACCAACTCGTACAAGCGCCTGGTTCCAGGCTACGAAGCACCGGTGAAACTGGCGTACTCGGCGAAAAACCGTTCCGCCTCGATCCGTATTCCGCACGTCGCCAATCCAAAAGGCCGCCGCGTCGAAGCACGTTTCCCGGATCCACTGGCCAACCCATACCTGTGCTTCGCCGCACTGCTGATGGCCGGCCTGGACGGTGTTGCCAACAAGATCCATCCGGGCGAAGCCGCCTCCAAAGATCTGTACCATCTGCCGCCTGAGGAAGATGCACTGATCCCTACCGTCTGCGCTTCGCTGGAAGAAGCCCTGGACGCACTGGACAAGGACCGCGAGTTCCTGACCCGTGGCGGCGTGTTCAGCGATTCCATGATCGATGCTTACCTGGAACTGAAAATGCAGGACGTGCAGCGCATGCGCATGACCACGCATCCTGCCGAGTTCGACATGTACTACTCGCTGTAATGGCGTGATGCCGGCAACACTGCTGGCAAGCAACCAAAACGCGGGGTGAGGCTTTCGGTCTTCCCCGCGTTTTTTCATGGGCACGCAGGCATGATGTTGTATAGTCGGCCCGGTACCGTGAGAGCTGACAGGAGTGGAAAGTGAACAAGCAATACAGGATGGCGCTGGCAGCAGCCTTGCTGGGCGCTGCCAGCTTGGCGCATGGGCAATTGTATGTCTGCAGTGATGCCCAGGGCCATAAAACCTATACCGACAAGCGCGAAAACGCGGCGTGCAAGCTGCTCGATTTGCCCGGCGCCATGACGGAGCCGCCGCGCAGGAGCGCACCGCCGGCCGCACCAAACGCCAGGCCGCCAGCCCAGGCTGGCGCTACGCCGGCCACCGCCTTTCCCCGTGTCGATGGCGCTGAACAGCGCGCGCGCGACCTGGACCGGCGACAGATACTGCAAGACGAGCTGCGCAGCGAAGAGCAGAAGCTGGCGGCGCAGCGCCAGGAATTGAACGAGGGCCAGCCCGAACGCCAGGGTAACGAGCGCAACTATGCGAAATACCTGGAGCGGGTAGCCCAACTGAAAGACAACCTCGGCCGGACGCAGCAAAACGTCGAGGCCTTGAAACGTGAGATTGCGAATATCCGATGACTGATTCCACTACTCCCGCACGCCGTCCACCCCATCTGGCCGGGCTGGACCTGCTGGCCTCGGCCGTGATCGTGCTCGACCAGGACGGCCGCATCAGCTACGCCAATGCGGCGGCGGAAAACTTGCTGGAAAGTTCGCTGAAAGCGCTGTCGCGGCAAAAGTTGACGGCCTTGTTCATCAATCCCGAGGAGCTGGCCGGCATCTGTGCCCAGGCGCGCGAACACAAGTTTTCCGACCTGCGCCAGGACCTGAGCCTGGAGCGCATCGGGCGCGACCCTTTGCGCGTGCACAGCATTATCAGCGCGCTGGACGGCCCCGAGGACAGCATCCTGATCGAGCTGCGTGAAAACGTGCAGCAACTGAAGCTGGACCGCGAAGAGCGCATCCTCGACCAGAGCCAGGTCAACAAGGAGCTGATCCGCAACCTGGCGCATGAAATCAAGAACCCGCTGGGCGGCATCCGCGGCGCGGCGCAGCTGCTGGAACTCGAATTGCCGGCGCTGCACCTCAGTGAGTTGCGCGAATACACGCAGGTCATCATCAAGGAAGCGGACCGTCTGCAAACCCTGGTCGACCGCCTGCTGGCGCCGCACCGTCGCCCGCATATCGTCGGCGACGTGAATATCCACGAAGTATGCGAGCGCGTGCGCAGCCTGATCCTGGCCGAGTTTCCCAGCGGCCTGACGATCTTGCGCGACTATGATGCGTCGATTCCCGAGTTTCGTGGCGACAAGGAGCAACTGATACAGACCGTGCTCAACATTGCCCACAACGCGGCGCAAGCGCTGTCCGAACGGATAGAAGCGGGCGACGCGGAGCTGATTTTCAAGACGCGCGTGGCGCGCCAGGTGACGTTGGCCAAGGTTCGCTACGGCCTGGCATTAGACTTGCATATCATTGACAATGGACCGGGCATCGCACCCCAGATCCGTGACCGGATTTTCTACCCGCTGGTGTCGGGACGGGAAGGCGGCAGCGGATTGGGACTGACCTTGGCACAGACCTTCGTGCAACAGCACCTGGGCGTGATCGAATGCGAAAGCCGGCCTGGATATACCGATTTCAGGATTGTTTTACCTTTGCCATAAGCGTGGGAAGCACCTGCCGTCGTATCCCACTCATGAAATCCATTGCGGGACGCACACACTAATGAAGCCAATCTGGATAGTTGACGACGACGAATCAATCCGCTGGGTGCTGGAAAAAGCCCTGGCCCGTGAAAACCTGGCCACCAAGAGCTTTGCCAATGCGCGCGACGCCATTGCCGCGCTTGAATTCGATACGCCGCAAGTGCTGGTATCCGACATCCGCATGCCGGGCGCGTCAGGGCTGGACCTGCTGCAGATGGTCAAGACGCGCTTTCCCGGCCTGCCCGTCATTATCATTACGGCCTTTTCCGACCTCGATTCGGCCGTCGCCTCGTTCCAGGGCGGCGCCTTTGAATATCTGGCCAAGCCCTTCGATATCGACAAGGCGGTCGAACTGATACGGCGCGCGCTCGAAGAAAGCCTGCGCGAGACCAGCGTTGAAGCAGGTCCGTCGGAAACGCCGGAAATCCTCGGCCAGGCGCCGGCCATGCAGGAAGTGTTTCGCGCCATCGGCCGTTTGTCGCAATCGAACGTGACGGTGCTGATCACGGGCGAGTCCGGTTCCGGCAAGGAACTGGTGGCGCGCGCGCTGCACAAGCACAGCCCGCGCGCAGCCCAGCCCTTTATTGCCCTGAATACGGCGGCGATCCCGAAAGACCTGCTGGAATCGGAACTGTTCGGCCACGAGCGGGGCGCATTTACGGGCGCGCAGACTACCCGCCGCGGTCGCTTCGAGCAGGCCGAGAACGGTACCCTGTTTTTGGACGAGATCGGCGACATGCCGTTCGACCTGCAGACGCGCTTGCTGCGGGTGCTGTCGGATGGGCATTTCTACCGGGTTGGCGGTCATCAGCCTATGAAGGCCAATGTGCGCGTGATTACCGCCACCCACCAGAACCTCGAACAGCGCGTGCGCGACGGCCTGTTTCGCGAAGACTTGTATCACCGCCTGAACGTGATCCGTTTGCGCCTGCCCAGTTTGAGGGAGCGGCGTGAGGATATCCCCATTTTGGTGCGTCACTTCCTGGTGCAAAGCGCGCGCCAGCTGGGCGTGGAAGCGAAGCGCATGAGCGAGCCGACGATGCAATTTCTCAGCAGCCTCGATTTGCCCGGCAATGTGCGCCAGCTGGAGAATCTGTGCAACTGGATCACCGTCATGGCGCCCGGCCAGACAGTGGAAATCAAGGACTTGCCGCTGGAACTGACGCAGGGACAAGGGCCGGGGCAGGGCGAGTCGACCGGCATGAGCAACCCGTCCGCGCCGCAGCAGGCGCAGGGCGAGCTGCCTTCCGGCGCACCGCACGGTGGCCAGGTGTTCGACGCCGCTGCACCGATCAATGGTGCGCCGCCGGGCTGGATCGGCTTGCTGGAAATGCAGGCGGCCGGCATGCTGGGGGCAGGGCAGCAGGAAGTGATGGCAGTGCTGGGTCGCCAGTTCGAGTCGGCCCTGATCAAGACGGCACTCAAGCATACGCACGGGCGCAAGAATGACGCCGCCGTGCGCCTGGGCATCGGTCGCAACACCATTACCCGCAAGATCTCGGAACTGGGCATCGACGGCGCCAAGGAAGACTGATCGCGGTAGCTGCTGTTCCTTTCGGGCGGGGCGTTCTGCTCCGCCCGCTTTCCTTCTCGCGTGTTTCCTTGCACGCCACAACACACCGCGAACAATAGGGTAAGCTGGCGCCTGCCGGACTGTGTCGTCCGGCATCAACTTGAACGATGGAACTGTATGCTGATTAACTGTGTTGCCTACCAGGATGGCAAGAAACTGGCCGACTTGCCGATTGACGATATCAGCGACTACGTGGAGCGTCCCGATTGCTTCGTGTGGGTCGCCTTGCTCGACGCCACGCCCGATGAACTGAAGCAGATGCAGCACGAATTCTGCCTGCATGAACTGGCGGTGGAAGACGCGCAGCGCGGCCACCAGCGCCCGAAGATCGAGGAATATGGCGATTCGCTGTTTGCGGTGGTAAAAACCGTGGAAATGGTGGGCGATGAACTGGTGCTGGGTGAAGTCGATATCTTTGTCGGCAGCAACTATGTGCTGTCCTCGCGCAGCAACAGCTCGCAGGGTTTCCTGGGCGTGCGCGCACGCGCCGAGCGCGAACCGCACCTGCTGCGCCAGGGCTCGGCCTTTGTGCTGTATGCACTGATGGATGCCGTCGTTGACCGCTATTTTCCCATCCTCGATGCGTTCGAATCGGAACTGGAGGCGATCGAGGACCGCATGTTCGATTCCGGTACCGAGCGCGACAACATCGAACGGCTGTACCAGCTGAAACGCAAGGTGATGGTGCTGCGCCATGTGGTGGCGCCACTGATGGAAGCGGTGGGCAAATTGCACGGTGGGCGCGTGCCGCCGCTGGCGCACGACACACAGGAATATTTCCGCGACGTCCACGACCACCTGGCGCGCATCAACGGCACGCTCGACTCGATCCGCGACACCATCAGCACGGCGATCCAGGTCAACCTGTCGATGGTGGCCATCGACGAGAGTGAAGTGAACAAGCAACTGGCGGCCTGGGCTGCCATCTTTGCCGTATTTACCGCCTTTGCCGGGATCTGGGGCATGAACTTCAAGTTCATGCCGGAACTGGACTGGCACTATGGTTATCCGGCCGCCGTGGCCGTGATGTGCGGCGCTTGCGGCTATATGTATTACCTGTTCAAGCGCTCGGGCTGGCTATAAAAATTTCCGCACATCTGTATTATTTAATAATTTCCGGAGGTACAATCAGCGAGGGTCCGCCTTTGCTGGCCTGCGAGGAGGGCCCGCTTGCCGCGCTGTGCAGGAGCACGCATGAGTATTCCGCTGTTTGATGTCAATTCGCAAGAACCTCTGTTCGACCAGGCGCAGCGGCGCACCCTGGCCGAAGCGGCACTGCGCTCGATTGCTGCCTCAACGGCGCAGGCACGCGGCGACGATTTCCTGCGCATCCTGGTGCGCGAACTGGCCGAAGCACTCGATGTGCAGTATGTGCTTGCCGGCCAGCTGATCGGCCAGCTTGATGGCGGGGAAGGCATCCGCACGCTGGCCTTCTGGGGTGGCAAGGGCTACCGGGACAATATCGAATACAGCCTGCAGCACACACCCTGCGAAGAGGTAACGCAGCAGGACATGTGTTTTCATGGAAACGATATCCAGCGCCGCTTTCCGCTCGATGCCATGCTGGCCGACATGCGCGCCGAGAGCTATATCGGCATGCCGCTGCTCGATACGGAAGGACGCACCCTGGGCATCCTGTCGGCCATCGACACGCGGCCCATCGACGAAGACAAGCGTCTGCTGGCGCTGTTGCTGCTGTCGATTTTTTCGGCCCGTGGTGCGGCCGAGCTGCAGCACCAGGAACGCACGCGCCAGCTCGAAGATATCGTGCGCCAGCGCAGTGAATCGCTGCTGGCGGCCCAGGCAAGCTTGCTGGAGCAGGAGCAGATGGCGGCACTCGGCTCGCTGGTGGCCGGTGTCTCGCACGAAGTCAATACGCCGATCGGCGTGGCGCTGACGGCGGCGTCGAGCATGGGCAGCTATGCCGACCAACTGGTGTGCATGCTGTCGGCGCCGAAGGTCAGCCGTACCGAGCTGATCGACATCGCCAAGGCTTTGACGGGCGCCGCCGCGCTGGTCGAGCGCAACCTGACGCGGGCGGCTGAGCTGATCGGTAATTTCAAGCAACTGGCGGTGGACCAGGCCAGCGAATACGTCACCGATCTGGTGCTGCACGACTATGTGCACGGCCTGGTTTCGGCGCACAGCCCCGAGTTGCGCAAGTCGACCTTGCAGGTGCACATCGAGATCGATCCGGCTTGCCGGGTGCGCCTTGAATCAGGCAAGTTGTCGCAGATACTGTCGAACCTGCTGATGAACAGCGCCCGGCATGGCTACCCGAATGGTGGCCCCGGGCAAATCACCATCCGCGCCAGCCTGGAGGCACCGGTGAACGGCATACCATGGCTGTCACTCGAATTTTGCGATGACGGCATCGGCCTGGCGCCAGCCGTGCGCGAACACATGTTCGAACCGTTTTTCACCACCAAGCGCGGCAAGGGCGGCTCGGGCCTGGGCATGCATATCGTGCATACCATCGTGCAGCAGCTGGGCGGCCAGGTGCGCGCCATCGACGGCGCTGCCGGCTGCCATATTCACATCAGGCTGCCGCTGGCAGCCTGATGGCTGGTCTTATTTGGCGGCTGCGATAGCCAGCGCCACCGCTTCGGCCACCTTGATGCCATCGACCGCCGCCGACAGAATGCCGCCGGCGTAGCCCGCGCCTTCGCCGGCCGGAAACAGGCCGCGTGTGTTCAGGCTTTGCAGGTCATCGTCGCGGCGCTTGATGCGGATCGGCGACGAGGTGCGTGTTTCCACCCCCGTCAGCACGGCGTCGGCCTTGTAATAACCCTTGATCTGCTTGTTAAAGGCCGGAAACGCTTCGCGCAGCGCCGTGATGGCATATTCGGGCAGGGCCGGCGCCAGGTCGGTCAGGTGCACCGCCGGCTTGTAGGACGGCACCACGCTGCCGAACTCGGTCGAGGCGCGGCCGGCCACGAAGTCGCCCACCAGCTGGCCCGGCGCGTCGTAGTTGCCGCCGCCCAGTGCGAACGCGCGTTCTTCCAGCTCGCGCTGCAGCGCGATGCCGGCCAGCGGGTCACCGGGATAGTCGGCCGGGGTGATGCCGACCACGATGGCGCTGTTGGCATTGCGTTCATTGCGCGAATACTGGCTCATGCCGTTCGTTACCAAACGGCCCGGCTCGGACGCGGCTGCCACCACCGTGCCGCCCGGGCACATGCAGAAGCTGTAGACCGAGCGGCCATTGCTGGCGTGGTGCACCAGCTTGTAGTCGGCCGCGCCGAGGATAGGGTGGCCGGCGCTGGGGCCGAAGCGGCAGCTGTCGATCAGGGATTGCGGGTGTTCGACGCGAAAACCGATCGAAAACGGTTTTGCTTCGATATACACGCCGCGCTGGTGCAGCATTTCAAAGGTGTCGCGCGCGCTATGGCCGATCGCCAGCACCACATGGTTGCTGGCGATGGTCTCGCCGCTGGCCAGCACCACGCCGCGCACCTGGCCGCCGTCCGGACCTGGCACGATATCGATATCGACCACCTTGCTCTCGAAACGGTATTCGCCGCCCAGCTGCTCGATATTGGCGCGCATTGCTTCCACCATTTTCACCAGGCGGAAGGTGCCGATATGCGGCTTGCTGACATACATGATCTCTTCCGGTGCGCCGGCCTTGACGAATTCTGTCAGCACCTTGCGCCCGTAATGTTTCGGATCCTTGATCTGGCTGTACAGCTTGCCGTCCGAAAAGGTGCCGGCGCCGCCTTCGCCGAACTGCACGTTCGACTCCGGGTTCAGTTCGCGCTTGCGCCAGAAACCAAAGGTGTCCACGGTGCGCTCGCGCACCTGCTTGCCGCGCTCGAGGATGATCGGGCGCAGGCCCATTTGCGCCAGGATCAGTGCGACGAACAGGCCGCAGGGGCCAGTGCCTATGACGATCGGACGCGGCTGCTTGCTATGGCCGGCCAGCTGCTCGCCGCCGGCGACGAATTTGTACTCGGTGTCGGGCGCCGGCATCAGATGGATGTCGTGTTTCAGGCGCGCCAGCACGGTTGCTTCATTGCGCACGTCGACGTGCAGCGAATAGATCAGCACCACCGCGCTGCGCTTGCGCGCGTCGTAGCTGCGCTTGAAGACGGTAAAGCCGAGCAAATCGGTGGCCGGAATGGCCAGGCGAGCCAGGATGGCGGCGCTCAAGGCCGCTTCGTCGTGTTCGAGGGGGAGTTTTAATTCGTTCAGTCGCAACATGATATATGTCTGAAAAATTGCCGGGCTCCGTAGTTAGCGGAGAATCTGCGGACCCGATTGCCGGGCGGTGCATGCCGCGCTGCAACATGGTCCAGAACCCCTATTTTAACCCGCAACGCCCAGCCCCAGAAGTGCGCCGTTGCCGTTGCCGTTGGAATATGTGGAAAATCTTTGTTGCCCCTCGCTTGGATGAATGCACCAAAGCGGTGAAAATACTATCCATTGCAGTGCTTTAATAGTAAATAGCGCACCATCATAATGCGTCGATTTTTTTTGCATTGCAACAACTGTTGTTTTTACATCTGTATCAATTTGTTTCGTTGACATGCAAACCCTCTCCGTGATTTGATGAAGTATTGTTACAGGCTGATCGTTTAATTAATTGGTGAAGTGAAGTATTAAAAACTGCATATTTATATAAGAAATTTATTTCCTCGCATATCTCGTTCATATTAAATCGCCTGTTGATGTTATATCCATCGTCTGTTGTCGTTGCATGATGTAATGCGTCTGAATATGGCATTATTACAGTGTTTTCTTGATTGATGCGTGCCGTTTTTCTGGCGGCACGCATTCGCCTTTCTCTGCCCGCTTTCCTTTTTTTATTTCAATGTTGCGCAAATGGAACAGTCGTTCATGCGTTATTGACCAGTTGGCTGCAATATGTTCCGATGTGACCTTGGTTATATTTAATTGCAGATATAACCGTTGAATGCCTTGCTTGCAAAGCAGAGCAGGATAAAATGGTGTTGGCAACAACTGGCTTTAATATGAACGCGTAAAAACGCATAAGGCGCAAACAAGACTGCTTTATAAAAGCGGTAATGCCGTGCTCATAACTATATATAGGGAACCACATGTTAAGAAAAACTGTTTTAGTACGGGCTTTGTCGATCGCATTCAGCGCTTCGGTGCTGGCAACTGCAATCGTGCCGGTCGTCATGGCGCAGTCGAACGCTACCGGTAACATCATCGGTAAAGTCGCGCCGGACGCCAGCGCGTCCATCTCGATTGTCGGTACCGACAACGGGCTGAAACGGGTAATTTCACCCGATGCGAGCGGCAGCTTCCGCATCACTTCTTTGCCTGTTGGTAACTATAAAGTGACCTTGCTGAAAGGCAGTTCCGTGGTTGGCGCGCAAGACGTGGAAGTACGCATCGGCCAGGAAAGCGAGGTGTCCCTGCAGCCGTCGGCGCAACAGGTGCAGACTGTCAACGTGACAAGTCGACGACGCGCCATCGACGTCACCAGTTCCAACTCCGGTTCCTCGTTCAATTCGCGCGAGTTGGCCACCTTGCCATTGGCGCCATCGGTCGCCAATATCGTCCAGCTCGCCGGCGGCACCACCCGTGCCGACTCGCGCTACGGCAACAACGCTGCCAGCTTCGGCGGCTCAAGCGCCTCCGAGAACGCGGCCTACATCAACGGTTTCCCCGTTACCAGCAGCCTGTACCAGGTCGGTTACTCCTCGCTGCCATTCGGTTCGATCGCGGAGGCACAGATCATCACCGGCGGCTACGGCGCGGAATTTGGCCGTTCGACTGGCGGCGTGGTCAATATCACCACCAAAAGTGGCACCAACAACTGGGAATTCGGCGCGGGCTTCACGTATGCCCCCGATTCCCTGCGCGGTACGGCGAAGAACATCAAGTTCCAGAATACGGGTGCCAATCCGAATACCGATGGCACAATCTACAACTACAAGGCAGGCGACAAACAAACCGAGCGCGTCTACAACGCCTTTGTCAGCGGCCCGCTGATCAAGGACAAGCTGTTCATCTACCTGGGTGGCGAGTTCACCAAGATGGACCGCGAAACGGCCCGCCTGGCGTCGACCAGCACGGTCAATGGCCAAACCGGCTGGCTGGTGCAGAAATCGGAAGTTCCACGCTATATCGCCAAAATTGATTGGAATATTACCGACAACAACCGCCTGGAATACACGCATATTGCGGATGAGTCGAATGTCGATGATGCCTACTATGGTTTCGACTACGGTACCAAGCAGCGCGGCTATGTACAGAACGGCGGCGCCAAGTTCAAGAACTATTCGGCCGGTATCCTCGGCCTGACCGCTACCGGCGCCGCACTGGCGGCAGCACAGGGTTCGAACGTCGATATCCTCAAATACACCGGGTACATCACCGACGATTTCACGGTACAGGCCCTGATCGGCCAAGCCAAGACAGAACGCGTGCAAGATCCGTTCGGTTATATCGCCGGCCTGCGTCCGATTGTCGCCTCTCCTGGCAACCAGGTGCCTGGTGTGAACTACAATCCATCGCAGGTACAAGGTTTCAGCTCGGCCTTGCTGCGCGAAGGTGCCAATGATGTCAACAAGGGCTACCGTCTTGACCTCGAGTACAAGCTGAACAAACAGCACACCATCCGTGGTGGTCTCGATCACAACAAGATCACGGCTTTGAACGGCACCGAATCGGCTGGCGGCGGCACCTGGACCTACCTGAAGACCAATCCGAATACCGTTTTGTCCGGCCACAATATTTCCCCGGCAGCGGGTGGTGGCTACGGCGTCGGAGGTTACTATGTGCGTGAAAATATCCAGCGCGGCGGCTCGACCCCAACCGTCAAACAGTCGGCGCAATACCTGGAAGACCGCTATCAGGTGACCGATGACCTGGTCGTGACCCTGGGTGTGCGCAATGAGTCGTTCGACAACCTGAACGGTAGCGGCGAAACCTTTGTCAAACAGAAAAACATGGTGGCGCCACGCCTGAACGCGGCCTGGAATGTATATGGCGACGGTTCGCTGAAATTGTTCGGTACGGCCGGCCGCTACTTCATGCAGCTGCCAGCCAACATGGCCGTGCGTTTCGCCGGTGCGTCGCTCAATACCGACCGTTTCTACACCTACACCGGCGTCGATCCTGTCACCGGCGCGCCGATCGGCCTGAACCCGATCAGTAATGTTTTGTCGGCGAACAATGAGTTTGGCCAGGAAAAACGCGCCAATGAATTGTCGGCAACCAACCTGAAAGCCCACTACCAGGACGAGATCAACCTGGGCTTTGAAAAAGTGCTGTCGGCCAAGTTCAACGGCGGTATCAAACTGACCTACCGCAAGCTGAAAAACACCATCGATGATTATTCTGACCCACGCGCCATCTCCGCCAAGCTGACCGGTGCCGAGAAAGAATACTTCGATGACCATGGCTGGAACGGCGCACTGTTCAATCCGGGCAAAGACAATACCTTCATGATCCCGGTCGGCCCGAACGGCGCCCAGCGCGCAGTGACCATCACTGCCGCCGATGCCGGTTTCCCGGAAAAAGCCAAACGCACCTATACCTCGCTGGAATTCATGCTCGAGCATCCGATGCGCGATGGCTGGTACGGCAAGGCGAACTACACCTGGTCGCGCAGCGAAGGCAACCAGGAAGGCCAGACCAAGTCGGACAACGGCCAGGCTGACGTGGGCTTCAGCTCCGGCTGGGACTTCCCTGAAACCATGTTGAACGCCAGCGGCTTGTTGCCGAATAACCGTACCCACCAGTTCAAGGCCTACGGTTACTACGAGTTCACCAACCAGTTTGGCATGGGCGGCAATTTGCTGGTCGCCAGCGGCCGTCCAAAATCGCGGACATGTAATATTCCGTCGGCGCTCGACCAGGATGGCCTGGGCCTTTCCCAGTACGGTTCGATCTTCTTCCTGTGCCCGGATGGCGCCAACGGCCGTGGCGCCCTGGGTACCTTGCCGACGGAAGCGCGCCTGGACTTGAACTTCATGTACAAGCCACAGCAGTTGAACGGTCTGGTGTTCAAGGTTGATGTGCTCAACGTGACCAACCGCCAGGTGGCGCAAGCGATCGATGAAGGCTACAACACCAGCGCCGCCGGTACCGCCATCAGCCCGACCGCCCTGATGGAAACGGCCTACTCGGCACCGCGCAGCGTGCGTCTGTCGGCCCAGTACAGCCACAAGTTCTGATGTAGTCAAACCGCCGGCAACTGCCGGCGGCAGCCTGAAAGACAACGCCCCGCCAGCTGCGAAGCTGGCGGGGCGTTTGCCTCTATGCCGACGATGGCCCTTTTACATGCCGCTCCACGAGGCGCCGAGGATGGCCAGCGCCGCCAGTCCCGCCGTTTCCGTGCGCAGGATACGTGGACCCATCGACAAACCGACAGCGCCTGCCGCCATGGCCGCACTTTCTTCGGCCTCGGTAAACCCGCCTTCCGGCCCGACCATCAGTGTGACTGCCTGCGGTGGCTGCTGGCGTGCCCAGTCGGCCAGCGACTGTTCCGCACGCGGCGTCAGGATGATGCGCTGGTGCAGGTCCTGTTGACGGCTCCATTGGTTAAAGTCCTGCAGCGGTGCGAGTTGCGCCACGCGGTTGCGCCCGCTTTGTTCCGAGGCCGAGACGATGATGGCCTGCCAGTGCGCCAGCTTCTTTTCCGCCCGCTCGGCGGACAAGCGCACCACGCAGCGCTGGGCCGCCAGCGGCACGATGCCGGCCGCGCCCAGTTCGATCGCTTTTTCGATGATCCAGTCCATTTTCGACGCTTCGGGCAGGGCTTGCGCCAGGGTTACGGCATACGGCAGCTCGACCTCGCGCGCAATATGGGCTTGCACCTCGGCGGTCACGCTGCGCTTGGCGACCGAGACGATGCTGGCTTGCACTTCGCCGCCCTCGCCATTGAAGAGGGTGATCAGTTCACCGGGCGCCAGACGCACTACGGCGATATGGTGGGCGACGGCTTCCGGCAGGGCGATGGTGGTGCCGGGGATTAGTGGCTGGGGGCAGTAAAAACGTGACATGCAATTCCTGGATAGGGCTGATTGAAGATCAATAAGGCGGCAAAGTATAGCGAGTTAGCGTGGCAGTACGCTGCAATTCTAATTTGCACGCCCCCAGTCTGGTAAAATACTTGACTACAAAAGCGGCCGGCCGCCTGTCCGCGCTGCTGCAAACGAATTCCAAACTCGCGACTGACCCACACCACCATGACAACTTTGCCCCCAACGAACAAAATGGCCAATGCGATCCGCGCACTGGCAATGGACGCTGTACAAAAGGCTAACTCCGGCCATCCTGGCATGCCGATGGGCATGGCCGAGATCGCAGTTGCCCTGTGGAGTGGGCATTACCGCCACAACCCGGCCAATCCGAAATGGCCTAACCGCGACCGTTTCCTGCTGTCCAACGGCCACGGCTCGATGCTGCATTATTCGCTGCTGCACCTGACCGGCTACGAGCTGTCGATGGATGACATCAAGGCCTTCCGCCAGATGCATTCGAAAACCCCGGGCCACCCGGAAGTCGACATCACGCCCGGCATTGAAACGACCACCGGCCCGCTGGGCCAGGGGCTGGCCAACGCCGTCGGCATGGCGCTGTCCGAGCAGTTGCTGGCCGCCGAGTTCAACAAACCGGGCCACGACATCGTCAACCACTACACCTACGCATTCGTTGGCGACGGCTGCCTGATGGAAGGCATTTCGCACGAAGTGTGCGCGCTGGCCGGCACGCTGGGCCTGAACAAGCTGATCGCCCTGTACGACGATAACGGCATTTCCATCGACGGCAAGGTTGAAGGCTGGTTTACCGACGATACCCCGGCCCGTTTCGAAGCCTATGGCTGGAACGTGATCCGCGCCGTCGACGGTCATGACGTCGCTGCTGTCGACGCCGCCATTACCAGCGCCAAAACTTCCTCGAAGCCGACCCTGATCTGCTGCAAGACCATTATCGGCAAGGGTTCGCCGAACCTGCAAGGTGGCGACAAGGTCCATGGCGCCGCCCTGGGCGACAAGGAAATCGCCGCCGTGCGCGAATACATCGGCTGGGATTCTGCCCCGTTCGAGATCCCTGCGGACCTGTACACGGCCTGGGATGCGAAAGAGCAAGGCGCGGTGCTGGAAAATGACTGGAACGAGCGTTTCGCCGCCTACAGCACGGAATTCCCGCAACAGGCAGCCGAACTGTCGCGCCGCATGAAGGGCGACTTGCCGGAAGCGTTTGAAACCGCACTGGCCGCAGCGATCGCTTCCTGCGTCGAGAAAAAAGAAAACATCGCCACCCGCAAGGCCAGCCAGAACGCCATCCAGGCACTGGCCTCGTCGCTGCCGGAATTCCTCGGCGGCTCGGCCGACCTGACCAGCTCGAACCTGACCAACTGGAAAGAATCGATTCCTGTGCGTTCGGGCAAACCGGGCAACCACGTCAACTATGGCGTGCGCGAATTCGGCATGAGCGCCATCATGAACGGCATCACCCTGCACGGCGGCTATATTCCGTTCGGTGCAACGTTCCTGACGTTCTCCGACTACAGCCGCAATGCGCTGCGCATGGCCGCGCTGATGAAACTGCGTTCGATCTTCGTGTTTACCCACGATTCGATCGGCCTGGGCGAAGACGGCCCGACCCACCAGTCGGTAGAGCACATCTCGTCGATGCGCCTGATCCCGAACCTGGACAACTGGCGTCCGTGCGACACGGTTGAATCGGCCGTGGCCTGGGGCGCTGCTGTACGCCGCAAGGATGGCCCGTCGACCCTGATCTTCTCGCGCCAGAACCTGCCGTACCAGGAACGGTCCAATGAAACGATCGCCAATATCTTCCGCGGCGGCTATGTGCTGAACGATGTGGCTGACGCAAAAGCAATCCTGATCGCCACCGGTTCCGAAGTGGAACTGGCGGTCGCCGCCGCCAGCGCGCTGGCCTCGGAAGGCATCAATGTGCGCGTGGTCTCGATGCCGTCAACCGACGTGTATGACCGCCAGGACGCTGCTTACAAAGCAAGTGTCCTGACCAAAGGCGTGCCGCGCGTTGCCATCGAAGCGGGCGTGACCAGCTTCTGGTACAAATATGTCGGCCTGGAAGGCGCCGTGGTCGGTATCGATACCTTCGGCGAGTCGGCTCCGGCCGGCGTGCTGTTCAAGCATTTCGGTTTCACCGTCGAGAACGTCGTGGCGAAGGTCAAGGCGGTGATCGCCGGCTAATGTAGTTGCGCCGCCAGCGTCCCGCAGATGGGCGCGGCGGCGAGCAGATTTTTAATGTGCCAAGTCCTTTCTATTTCAATCAGGAGCAGAGTATGACGATCAAAGTTGCAATCAATGGCTACGGCCGCATCGGCCGCAATGTATTGCGCGCTTTCTACGAAGGCGGCAAGAAACAGGACATCCAGATCGTTGCCATCAACGACCTGGGCGATGCCAAATCGAACGCCCACCTGACCCGCTACGACACCGCGCACGGCAAGTTCCCGGGCACTGTGACCGTTGAAGGCGACAACATGATCGTCAACGGCGATCCGATCCGCGTTTTTGCACAGCGCAATCCTGCTGAAATTCCTTGGGGCGAGCTGGGTGTGGACGTGGTTCTGGAGTGCACCGGCTTCTTCACCACCAAGGAAAAAGCGTCGGCCCACCTGAAGGGCGGCGCCAAGAAAGTCATTATCTCGGCACCAGGCGGCAAGGACGTTGACGCCACCATCGTGTTCGGCGTGAACCAGGACGTATTGAAATCGACCGACACCGTCATCTCGAACGCCTCGTGCACCACCAACTGCCTGGCCCCGCTGGTCAAGCCGCTGAACGACGCCATCGGCCTGGAAACCGGCCTGATGACCACCGTGCACGCCTACACCAACGACCAGGTGCTGAGCGACGTGATGCATGAAGACCTGCGCCGCGCCCGTTCGGCCACCATGAGCATGATCCCGACCAAGACCGGCGCCGCCGCTGCAGTTGGCCTGGTGCTGCCAGAGCTGAACGGCAAGCTGGACGGTTTCGCGATTCGCGTGCCGACCATTAACGTCTCGCTGGTTGACCTGTCCTTTATCGCCAAGCGCGACACTACGGTCGAAGAAGTCAATGCCCTGATGAAGGCCGCTGCCGAAGGTCCTTTGGCTGGCATCCTGACCTACCAGACCGAACCGCTGGTATCGATCGACTTCAACCACAACCCGGCTTCGTCGAATTTCGATTCGACCCTGACCAAAGTGTCGGGCCGCCTGGTGAAAGTATCGTCGTGGTACGACAATGAGTGGGGTTTCTCGAACCGCATGCTCGACACCACCGTCGCGCTGATGTCGGCCAAGTAAGTCTTTCTCGTACTTTCCAGGAACCCGGGCTAGCCCGGGTTTTTTTTCGTCCTGAGCATTCTGTTAGTGCATCGACTCAAAATCAATGCAAACCGTTTATTCGGTATGTATTGAAAAAAACTTGTTGCAAAAAGTTAATTTTCATTAAAAATGCAACAGAAAATGGCCGATTTAGTTGGAGATAATCGAAATTCTGCGATTTCCTTGGTTCTTCTTGACAAGATTTTTCACGTTACAGATACTTACATGTGTCAAAAATATGACAACAAGAGTGCAAGTGTCTGTGATCCAGCCGCTTGATTTTCACAAAAATAACGAGTTGAGGTTGGTAAAATAATGATAGTGAAAAAGCCAAAGTTAAGCCGTGTAAGCCAAGCGGTGTTTATCGCGCTGAGCACGCTGGCCGCAAGCAGCCATGCACAGACCAGCACCGCCGCTTCAGAGCCAGTCATGCAACGTGTGGAAATAACGGGCTCGAACATCAAGCGCATGGATACAGAAACAGCGTCGCCGGTCACGGTGGTACGACGCGACGAGATCAAGGCTACCGGCGCCAACACGGTGCGCGAGGTCCTCGATACCCTGACCTCGTTTGATACTGGCACTTTGCGCGACGACGGCTCGTCCAACAGCTTTGCAAGCGGTGCTTCGGGTGCTTCCATGCGCGGCTTGGGCAAGGGTGCAACTTTGGTACTGGTCAACGGCAAGCGCGTATCGAATTACGCCTTCGCCGATGGTGGCAAAGAGACCTTCGTCAACCTCGATGCGATTCCAGCCGATGCTGTCGAGCGCATCGAAGTGGTCAAGGACGGTGCCTCGGCCGTGTATGGTTCCGACGCCCTGGCCGGCGTAATCAATATCATTACCCGCAAAAGCTATCAAGGCGTGACCGTTAGCGCCAACTACCAGCAAGCGCTGGAGAAAAGCATCGGCAAGCAATCCACGGTTGGCCTGCTGGCCGGTTACGGCGACCTGGAAAAGGATGGCTATAACGTGTTCTTCAACGTGGAAGGCTACAAGCGCGACGGCTACAAGCTGGCCAAGGTGATCGACATGTACCCGTCATGGCACAAGGATGTGTACAGCCCGGCATTCGGCGACCCCAGCCTGTATTCTTTCCCTGGCAACCTGAACCAGGCGGCCAGTGGCGGCAACCCTGCCGTGCGTCAGGCCGTCAAAGGCTGCGCGGTAACCAATTCGAGCAACTTGTGCACGTCTGACCTCACGGGCATCAATCCATGGTCCGATGGTGCGGAACGCGTCAACCTGTACAGCGCGCTGCATTTCAAGCTCAGCGATACAACGCGTGGTTTTGCCGAGGTATCGTATTCGGAAACGCGCACGGACTATGAACCACTGCCGTTTGCCATGGCTGCCGGCTCGCCATGGAGCTGGTTCGATGGTAACAAAAAGCAATCGCAACTCGTGCAAAAACCGCGTTTGCCCGCCAACTCCGCCTATAATCCCTACAACTTCCCGGTGGGTCTCGACTATCGCTTCCTGGACTCGAACCTCGATTGGTCGGCGCCATCGAAGGCCACTCAGTATCGCGTGATGGCTGGCTTGGAAGGCAGTTTCGGTGCGTGGGAATGGAAATCGACCATCGGTCGCACCGGCGGTGACGGTACCTCGCGCAGCCGCGGTCCGCACCGCGATCGCATGCCTGCCGCCATCGTTAGTGGCGAATACAAACTTGGCGGGCCCAATAGCGACGCCTTGTTGAACAGCATGTTCCCGGTGATCGGCACGGATGCCGAATTGTCTACCAATTTTATCGACGGTCAGCTGAACCGGGAACTGATGCAACTTCCAGGCGGAGCGTTGTCTCTGGCATTGGGCGCCGAACTGCGTCAGGAAAAAATGTACATCAAGTCGCTCGACAACGTGATGAACGCCGAAATCATCGGCCAGGGTTCGCTGTGGATCGATGGCCAGCGCAATCTGAAAGCGGCCTATGCCGAGTTGAATGCGCCCGTACTGAAAGGCCTGGAACTGAATGCCGCCGTGCGCGTGGACAAGGCTCCAGGTTTCTCGTCGCACTTGTCGCCGAAATTCGGCGCGATGTGGAAAGTGACGCCCAAGCTGATGTTGCGTGGTACGGTCGCCGGTGGTTTCCGCGCGCCGAATATTCCTGAAACCCTGGGCAAGGTTGGCCTGACCGGCTTCTTTAACTCGCAGCTTGATCCGAAGCGTTGCGATACTGCCACCAAGATCCGCGATATCTTGCGCACCGGTACCGCCGCTGACCGTTCGGACGCCACTACGGCCTACAACTCGGGTTGCCTGACATCGATTCCCGTCATGATTTCGTCGAGCTCGACCTTGAAACCTGAAACCTCGCGCAGCATCACGCTGGGCTTCGTCGCCGAGCCGATCAAGAACTGGAGCGTTGCACTTGATTATTTCAAGATCGAACGCAAGGACGAGATCAATTACCGAGATGTATCGTACGTGCTGGCGCGTGAAGACAATGCGGGTTATTCGGACAAACTTGTGCGTAATACGATCAGCGATACCGACCGCCGCTTTGCCGCTCGTGCCAATGAACTCAGGCCCGGTTCGAACATTAGCTGGGGCGTCGGCACCCTTCAGTCGATGCTGTTGAGCTATGAGAACTTCGGCAAGACGGACACACAAGGCATCGATATCGACCTGAACGGTCGTATTTCGGCCGGCGACTACGGCACCGTGACGCTGGGCCTGGCAACCACCTATGCGCTCAAGCTGCGTTACTGGGATATCGATGCCAATCAGTACCGTCCGAACACCATCGGTCTGCTGGGCAACCCGCGTGTTGTGTCGGTCTTCAGCACCGCATGGCGCAATGGTCCGCTGACGGCCGGCGTGCGCGTCAACTATACTTCCAAGCAAGCGCTGAACTACGATGAAACGGACCAGGAGACTTGGGGCGAAGCAGGTTGCCGTGCCCGCCTTGAAGGCGTTGGCCGTACCAACCTGCCATGCAACGTGGCCAGCGATGTACGTACCGACCTGAACTTTGCTTACACGGGCATCAAGAACCTGCGTCTGCTGGCCAACATCAACAATGTCTTTGATCGCGACCGTCCGATCAACGTGCGTACCGGCTATTCGCTGCGTCCACGCACGCTGAAAGTCGGCGCGGAATACACGTTCTAAGGTTGCGAGTATCAGCCTGCTTGCAGGCTGAGTGACGGAACAAAAGCGCAGTGTGGTTTTCCACACTGCGCTTTTTATTTCCTGGTGCCGAACTGGCGCCGGTGAAAACGCCACAGCATGCGCAAGTCATGCCAGACGGGCATGCCGGCTACGGTGGCCAGCACGCCGGCCAGGATGATGGTGGCGGCGGGAAAGCCGATATGCTTGAAGGCCAGCGCGCCGCTGACGCCGCCGATAAAAAAGCAGGCGATCAGGGCGCTGTGCGTGAGCAGCTTGGCGCGGTTGACGCGCACCATGTCGCCAGGTAGTTGGCGGCGGTTGTAATACAGCATTTTTCCCATTTCAATGCCGATATCGGTCGACAGGCCCGTCACATGCGTGGTGCGGATGGCGGCGCCCGAGATCTTGGTGATAATGGCGTTCTGCAAGCCCATCACAAAGCACAGCAGCAAGATGGTGACGGGGCCCAGCACATTCGGCATGGCCGCCAGGTAGTTGCCCGTCAGGCCGAAGACCAGCAACAGCAGCGCTTCGAGCAGCAAGCTCAGCGCGAACTGGCTGTGCAAGCGCCGCCGGCGGCCCCAATTCACCATGATGGCGGTCACGGCAGCGCCGCTGACGAACGCCAGCCAGGCGCCGAACGCGGCCAGCGCCACCGTCACATTGCCCAGCGCCAGGTCGTCGGCCATGCCCGAGATAATGCCCGTCATGTGCGAGGTGTAGCCGCCGATGGCCAGGAAGCCGCCGGCATTGACAGCGCCGGCCACCAGCGCCAGCACGCAGCCCAGTTGCAAATTCGCTCGCGCGTCGCGCGTTGCCCCGCTCAGCCGTATCAGGTAGTCGAGGGGCATGCGGGGCGGGGCGTGCGGCTTACTTGTAGATGCCGGAGCCGACGATCATATTGTCGACCCGTTCGATATAGCCCGATTTTTGCTCGACTACCTTGGTGGTGGGGTTGGGCCACTTGAAGTCGACCCAGCCGCGTCCTTCCTTGCTGCCGGCGGTGGCGATCAGCGCGCGGATCACGGCCTTGCCTTCGTTGTCCTTCATGTCGATCAGGTTTTTGCCGACCATCTTGGGATTGTTGCCGTGTGCCAGGGTGACACCATTCATGTCATATACATAGATATACAGGTCGCGGTCATGGAAGCTGGTGTTGGCCGGGTCGGAAATCGCCGCAAACGCTTTTTCCTTGCCGTCGGCCTTGATCATGGCCACCGCGCGCTTGGTCATGGCGATGGCTTCATCGGCCGTGCCCTTGGGCGCCGCCCATGCCGCCGCGCTGGCGCACACCATGAAGCCGGCGAGAAGGGCGTGCACGCCCGCTTTTACACATGTATTCATTGCAGTCTCCTGGAATAATTTACCACCCCGTGGGCAACCCCGGCGCGGCCTGTACGGCACTACTGGGAGGTAGGATTGCCTGTTTGTATCATACGCGGCTATAGCGGTTATGCAATCACGCTGGCAAAGATGGTGTGCCATAAATGCATCACCTGGTCGGCATGCACTTGCACGCGCTCGGGCGCCACGCGCGCCAGGTCGTGCCCTTGCAGGCGCAACTGGTGCTGCAGCTTGCGCAGCGTGCGGTAGGCGTCGGCCACGCCAGCGGCCAGGGTGGCGTCGATCAGTCCCAGTTCGCCGCACAGGCGCAGCAGGGCAATGTTGCCCGAGTTGGCTGTCAGCTGCGGATACTGCGCCGCATGCTGCAGCACCAGGTATTGCACCATGAACTCGATATCGATCATGCCGCCCGGATCCTGTTTCAGGTCAAAACTGCCGGGGCGCGGCGGATGGGCGTCGATCATGCGCTTGCGCATCGCCACCACCTCGCCCTTGAGCGGGCCGTTTTCCGGCCGCTCCTTGCGCAGGATGGTGTTGCGGATGCGCTCGAAATGCTTGCCGATGGTGACGTCGCCGGCGCAAAAGCGCGCCCGCGTCAGTGCCTGGTGCTCCCACACCCAGGCCGCGCTGCTTTGATAGCGCTCGAACGCCTGCACGCTCGACACCAGCATGCCGGAGGCGCCGTCCGGGCGCAGCGCGATATCGATATCGAACAGGATGCCGGCCGAGGTGTGCGACGTCATCCAGGTAATAAAGCGCTGCGCCAGCTTGGCGTACAGGCCGGGCGCTTCCTGGTCGTCGTCGTCGAACAGGAAAATGACGTCGAGGTCGGACACATAGCCCAGCTCCTTGCCACCGAGCTTGCCATACGCGATGACGGCGAATTTCGGTACCTCGCGGTGGCGCGTGGGCAGGGTTTGCCAGACGGCCTGTACCGTGGCGGCAACGATGATGTCGGCCAGCTGCGACAGATAATCGGCCAGTTTTTCCACGCTCAGTTCGCCTGCCAGGTCTTGCGCCAGGCACTGGAACAGCTGGGCGTGGTGGGTTTCGCGCAAGATATCCATCTGCCGCTCGGTGTCGCCTGGTGCGTCGTCGAGCTGGCGCTGCAGGTCTTGCGCCAGCGCGGCCGGGTCCGGCACGCTGTGGCGGATGCGTTCATCGAGCAATTCGTCGAGCAGGATGGGGTGCTGCGTGAGGAAGGTTGCGGCCCAGCCGCTGGCGCACACCATGCGCACCACGCGCTCCAGGGTATGCGGGTATTCGGTCAGCAGCGACAGATAGGCCGAACGGCGCGCGATGGCCTCGAGGAAATCGAGCAGCCGGCCCAGCGTGGCCAGCTGGCTGGCGTTGCCGTTCGACGCAGAGCAGTCAGTGATCAAAGGCAGGGCCGAATTGACCAGCGCGACCAGGCGCGTGCGGCTCGCTTCGGGCAGCGACTGCAGGCGTGGCGCCTGCCAGGTGGCCAGCAGCCGGCGCGCGCACGAGGCTGGCTCGTGAAAGCCGAGGGCGGCAAAGCGCGCCTCGATGGCTTCCTGCTGGTCCGAGGCGGCGCAGTCGTTCGAGGCCTGCGGGTCGATGCCGGTATCGGCCGGCGGCGCGCCGCTGGTCTTGTCGCTGAACATTTCATCGAACTGGCCAGCCACAAACACGCGGTGCGCTTCAAGCCGGGCCAGCAGCGTGGCCGTATCTGGCAGGCCCATCATCTGCGCCACGATCAATCGGTCGTCCTCGCTGGCGGGCAGGGTATGGGTCTGCGCATCATCGAGGTATTGCAGCCGGTGTTCCAGGTTGCGCAGGAAGCTGTACGAGGCCAGCAGTTTTTCCACGATGGCCGGCTCCAGATAGCCTTTTTCTGCCACCGTGCGCAAGGTGGCGCGCGTGGAGCGCTCGCGCAGCTCGGCGTCGCGCCCGCCGCGTATCAACTGGAATACCTGCGCCAGGAATTCGATTTCGCGGATGCCGCCGCGCCCCAGCTTGACGTTGTTGCTGCGGTCCGGGTGCAGCCGCTCCTGGCGGTTGACCTCGGCGCGGATCTGGCCATGCATGTTGCGGATTGCATCGATCACGCCGAAGTCCAGGTAGCGGCGGAATACGAACGGGCGCACGATGGCGTCGAGCGCAGCGATGTCCTCCGGCTTGCCAGTGACGGCGCGCGCCTTGACCCAGGCATAGCGCTCCCATTCGCGGCCTTGCACGATCAGATATTGCTCGACCATCCCCAGGCTGGCCGCCAGCGGCCCCGAGTTGCCGTTCGGCCGCAGCGCCATGTCGACGCGGAAGGTGAAGCCGTCCTGCGTGATTTCGGCCAGGGCGGCGATCAGCTTTTTGCCCATGCGAATGAAAAACTCGTGGTTCGACAGGCTGCGTTGGCCCGGCTGCGTGGCCTGCGTGTCGCCGTCTTCCGGGTAGACGAAGATCAGGTCGATGTCTGACGAGACATTGAGTTCGCCACCACCCTGCTTGCCCATCGCCAGCACCATCAGTTCCTGCTGCTGGCCCGATTCTTCGCCCACCGGCATGCCATGCGCGGCCACCATCTCGGCCATGATGGCCGCGCAGTGGCGGCCGATGGCAAAGTCGGCAAATTCGGTCATGGCGGTGACCACCTCGTGCAGATCGGCCTGGCCGTCCAGGTCACGCGCGATCAGGCTGCATACCAGCAGGTTACGCAGCTGGCGCATGGCGCGTGCCAGCGGCAATGGGGGTGTCACGGCATTGGCAAGGCGCTCCAGTTCAGCGGCAAAATCGAGCCCGTCGAGTGGCGCGCTGACCAATTGCGCGGCTTGCGCGGCGCGTTCCGGGGCGGCATTCTTCCAGCGTTGGTAAAAGCGCGAGGCGGAAGTCAGGGACGGGTGGCTCATGGCGGCGGTTTCTATGGTGTTGATCGGTTATCGTGGCTAAACTGCGTACTTTGTCGCCGGGCTTGCCTGCGCACGGCAGCCGATGCGGTAAAATTGGGCCGCTGCACAGTTTGCCCGGCACTGCCTGGCAGTGTGCGTGCTGTGCCGGACGATGGTAAGGGAGGCGCAGTCGGGATGCAAGCGCAAGCATGACGCCAGCAGCATGGCAAACCCCAGGAAACCAGGCGATTTTGCCATTATTTGACGCCAGGCCAGTTTATTAGCTTATTGATGCAAAAATCGCCAGAAGCAAGCCCGACAGAACATATGCCGCTGGCCCTGCGCTGGCGGCGGCTGCGCGCCGCCTGGCGCATGGCCAACCTGGCCACCCACCATCTGCTCGGTTTTGCCGTCAAAGCGGTGGTGCTGGCGTATTTCGCGTTTGCCGTGCTGTTCCTGTTTCTGCGCTACGCCATCTTGCCGAATATCGATTATTACAAAGGTGATATCGAAAAGGCCGCCAGCCGGGCGTTGGGCAACCCTGTCAGCATCGCCCGCGTGTATGCCTCCTGGCATGGTTTGCGGCCCAATCTGTTCTTCGGCGATGTTACCCTGCGCGACCAGGCGGGCCGGCCGGCCTTGAGCGTGCCCAGTATTTCGGCCACCGTGTCGTGGTGGAGCGTACTCGGTTCGGTGCGTTTCGAACGGCTGGAAATCACGCGTCCCGACCTGGCAGTACGGCGCAGCAAGGATGGCACCCTGTATGTGGCCGGCGTACTGATCGACAACAAGCAACAGGGCGACGGCAAGGGCGCAGACTGGCTGCTGTCGCAGCATGACATCATTATTCGCGACGGCCGTGTGCGCTGGACGGACGAGCTGCGCGGCACGCCCGAACTGGCGCTCGGGCAGGTCAACCTGCTGCTGCGCAACCGTTGGCGCAGCCACCGCCTGGGCCTGCATGCCACGCCGCCGGTCAGCCTGGCTGCGCCTATCGATGTGCGCGCCCACTTCACCCATCCCGCCTTCAGCACGCGCATTTCCGATGTGTCGATGTGGAAGGGCGAATTGTATGCCGACCTGAAAAATGCCGACCTTGCCGCCTGGCGCGCTTATCTCGACTATCCATTCGAACTGAGTCAGGGCAAGGGCGCCTTGCGCGCCTGGCTGAACCTCGACCATGCGCGCCTGGCCGGCTTCACGGCCGATGCCAGCCTGACCGATGTGCAGGCCCGGCTGGGCAAGGACATTCCCGCGCTCGACCTGCTGCGCGTCAGCGGACGCGTCTCGGCCAGGGAAAACCTGTCGGCCTCGGCGCCCGACGGCAAGCCTACTTTTGGCGCCAACGGGCATCAGGTGGAACTGGCCAATTTCGCGCTGGAAACGCGTGACGGCCTGAGCCTGCCACCGACCACCTTGTCCGAACGCTATGTGGCCGCCACCCGACGCCAGCCGGCACAGACGCAGATCACGGCCAGGGCGCTGGACTTGCAGACCCTGGCCGCGCTGGCCGAAAAATTGCCCTTGAGCGTGGCGCAGCGCGCACAGCTGGCGGCCCTGGCGCCGCGTGGCCGCCTGCAGGATTTTTCGGCCGAGTGGCACGGCGATGTCGCCAGCGCCAGCAGCTACCGGCTGCGCGGCCGGCTGCTGGGGCTGGGGCTGAACGCCCAGCCGGCGCGCCTGGCGAGGGAAAAAACCGCCAGCAGCCCGGCGCAGGCGGCCGCGCCGGCGATTCCCGGCTTTGACAATCTCAGCGGCAGCATTGACGCCAGCGAGCAGGGCGGCCAGATCGAGATCGATGCGCAGGACTTGTTGCTGCAGTTTCCTACCTACCTGCTCGATCCGGCCTTGCCGTTCGAACAATTCCAGATGAAGGCGCACTGGTCTTTCGAAGCGGACAATATGCTGCAGGTAGACCTGGCGCAGCTGACGTTCAGGCAGCAGGGCTTGCGCGCCAGCCTGCGCGGCACGCACCGCATGCCGCTCGACGGCAAGAACCTCGGCCAGGTCGACCTGACCGGCATGCTGGACAACTTTGAAATCAATACCATCGGCCGCTACTTGCCGCTGCAAACCCCCGAGCACCTGCGCCACTGGCTGACCGGGGCGCTCGAAGGCGGCGTGGCACGCGACGTCAGCCTGCGCTTGCGCGGCGAACTGGAACACTTTCCGTTCAAGGGCGACACGCCCGCCCAGCGCAAGCAAGGCGAATTCCGCGTGGCCGGCAAGCTTGACAATGGCAGGCTCAACTATGCGCCCGGTGAGTTTGCCGAAAGTGGCCCCCTGGCCGGCAAGGCACCGCTGTGGCCGCAAGCGGAAAAGATCAAGGGCAGTTTTGTATTTGAGCGCGGGCGCATGGAAATTCACGGCGACACCGCCACCACCGGCGGCGTGGCGCTGACCAACGTGAAAGCCGTGATTCCCGACCTGACCGTGTTCGACACCCTGCTCGATATCGAAGGCAATGCGGCCGGGCCTATGCAGGAGTTGCTCAAGTACGTGAGCGCCAGCCCGGTGCTGGGCTGGATCGACCATTTTACCGATGAAACGACGGCTAGCGGCAATGCCAGGCTTGCATTGAAACTGCACCTGCCGATCGAGCGCATGCTGGACGCGAAAGTGCAGGGCGGCTTGCAACTGGCCGGCAACGACGTGGTGCTGTTCAATGACATGCCGCCCGTGCTCGGCGTGCAGGGCAAGATCGAGTTCAATGAAAAAGGTGTCAACCTCAATGGACTGAACGGTAATTTGCTCGGTGGGCCGCTGGCCATTTCGGGTGGCAGCCAGCCTGACGGCTCGATCCAGGTCAGGCTGGCCGGCGCCATGACGGTCGACGGCTTGCGCAAAACCTACCCCACACCCGTGGTACAACGGCTGGCCAAACACCTTAATGGCAGCGCACGCTACAACGGCCTGATCACGGCGCGCGACCATCAACTGGTGGTCAGCGTCGACAGCAGCCTGGCCGGCCTGGGCCTGGACTTCCCGGCGCCGTTGAAGAAACCGGCCGCCGACAGCATGCCCGTCAAATTTACCCTGGCGGCCAATGCCGCCAATGCGGCCGGCTTGCGCACCGACGAGATCCGCATCGCATTGGGTAGCGGCCTGGCTGCGCGCTACCAGCGCCAGAAGCAGGGCAAGGAAGCATGGCGCCTGGTACGTGGCGGCATCGGCGTCAACACGCCCGCGCCCGAACCGGACTCCGGGATGATGCTCAATGTGAACCTGAAGAGTTTTGATGTCGACAGCTGGATCGCTGCCGGCAGCGCGATTGCCGGCAGCGGCGGCGCCGACAGTGCAGCGGACACCGGCGACGCGCCCGATATTGCCCAATACATCGTGCCCGACATGATGGCCGCGCGCGCCGGCGAACTGATGCTGGGCGAGCGCAAGCTGGAAAACGTGGTGGTCGGCGCGACCCATCAAAAAGACGTGTGGCAGGCCAATATCGACGCCAGACAGGTGTCTGGCTATGTCACCTGGGTGGAAACGCCGTCCGGCCTGGGCAAGATGACGGCGCGCCTGTCGTCGCTCATCATTCCCGAGTCGGCCGCCAATGACGTGAAAGACCTGCTTGAAGGTAAAAGCAGCGCGCAATCGATCCCTTCGCTCGATATCGTTGCCGAACGTTTTGAATTGTTCAACAAGCAGATCGGCCGGCTGGAATTGCAGGCCTATAACACCATGGCCGCCAGCGGACGCGAGTGGCGCATTGGCAAGTTATTGCTGGCCAATACCGATGGCGCCTTGAGCGGCAACGGCAAATGGGTAGTCAAGGATGGGCAAAGCACCACCAGCCTGCGCTTTGGCCTCGATATCATCGATGCCGGCAAACTGCTCGACCGTTTCGGCTTTGCCGACACCGTGCGCCGTGGCAAGGGAAAAATGAGTGGCGACATCGCCTGGAATGGCTTGCCCTATGCGCTCGACATTCCGAGCCTGTCGGGCCAGATCGAGATGAACGTGGAATCGGGGCAGTTCCTCAAGCAGGATCCGGGTGCGGCCAAGCTGCTGGGCGTGCTCAGCCTGCAAGCCCTGCCGCGTTTGCTGAAACTCGATTTCCACGATGTGTTTTCGGAAGGGCTGGCGTTTGACGGCATCACCGCCAACGCCAGCATCAAGCGCGGCGTGGTGACCACCGACAACCTCAAAATGCATGGCGTGGCCGCCACCGTGCTAATGCATGGCTCGGCCGATATCGCCAACGAAACCACCAATCTGCACGTGGTGGTGATTCCCGAATTCAACCTGGGCACGGGGCCGCTGGTGTATGCGCTGGCGGTCAACCCGGTCATCGGCCTGGGCAGTTTTCTCGCGCAATTGTTCCTGCGCGCGCCCATGATGAAGGCGCTGACCTATCATATGCAGATCGCCGGACCGTGGAAGTCACCCGTGGTGACCAAGCTTGACGGTGGCAAATTGGAGCCTGTCGCGACGCCATTGCCGGCAGCGGCGGCGGTACAGTAGTCGAACACCAAGCAGGGGATATCGATGCACACAGTGGCCGC
Source organism: Janthinobacterium longum (assembly GCF_051380735.1). Taxonomy (NCBI): domain Bacteria; kingdom Pseudomonadati; phylum Pseudomonadota; class Betaproteobacteria; order Burkholderiales; family Oxalobacteraceae; genus Janthinobacterium; species Janthinobacterium longum. Next base: position 317,899 of record NZ_JBNYXQ010000003.1, on the reverse strand, counting down.
AATACAAATGATTTCCACGCCATCGGTCAGCGAAAACCTGGCCACCGCCAAACGCCTGGTGGCGCAGGCGGCCAGCCAGGGAGCGATGCTGGTGGTGCTGCCCGAATACTGGGCCGTCATGGGCCAGCATGAAACCGACAAATTGAGCCACGCCGAGCAGCCCGGTAGCGGTACCATCCAGGACGCCATGGCGCAGATGGCGCGCGAGCACGGCGTCTGGCTGATCGGCGGCACCTTGCCCCTGGTCTCGCACGAGGCCGGCAAAGTGCTCAACACCACCCTGGTGTACGACCCACAAGGCGCACCTGCCGGCCGCTATGACAAGATCCATCTGTTCGGTTTTACCCGCGACGCGGAGTCCTACAATGAGTCGCGCACCATCGTCGCCGGCGCCGAGGTGCGCAGCATCGATACGCCCCTGGGCAGAGTCGGCCTGTCGATCTGCTACGACCTGCGCTTTCCCGAGCTGTACCGGGCGCTGGGCGAGTGTGCGCTGATTGTGGTGCCGGCCGCCTTTACCCACACCACTGGCCGCGCCCACTGGGAGGTGCTGCTGCGCGCGCGGGCGATCGAAAACCAGTGCTATGTGCTGGCCTCGGCCCAGGGTGGCGTGCACCCGAACGGCCGCCGCACCTGGGGCCACAGCATGCTGATCGATCCGTGGGGCGAGGTGAAAGCCGTGCTGGACGAAGGCGAAGGCGTGGTGAGCGGACAGATCGATCCCGTGTTCCTGGCCGGCGTGCGTGAATCCTTGCCCGCGCTGGCGCACCGCACCATGTAATTGTGTTGGAGAGTAAACCATGATCCCGTTTGAACCGAATCTGTCCAGCCTGGCCGTGGCGCGCGACATTTTGCTCACGCCCTTTGGCCTCGACGAAGACAAGCTGCTCAAGGCGCTGGGCACGATGTTTGCGCACAAGGTCGATTACGCCGACCTGTATTTCCAGTCGACCCGCAGCGAAGGCTGGAGCCTGGAAGAGGGCATTGTCAAGACCGGCAGTTTTTCCATCGACCAGGGCGTGGGCGTGCGCGCTGTTTCCGGCGACAAGACGGCGTTTTCGTATTCCGACGAGATCTCCGAGCGGGCCCTGCTGGAAGCGGCGGCGGCCACGCGCACGATAGCGCGCGTCGGCACCGGGAAAATAAAAATCGCCGGCAGCATGCAGCCGCAGGGCGGCCGTTCCTTGTACCTGCCCAACGATCCGCTGGCCTCACTGGACGCTACGGCCAAGGTGCAACTATTGGAACGCGTGGAAAAGATGGCGCGCGCAAAAGACCCGCGCGTGGTGCAGGTGATGGCAGGCCTGGCCGGCGAGTACGACGTGGTCCTGGTGCTGCGCAGCGACGGCGTGCTGGCGGCCGATATCCGCCCGCTGGTGCGCGTGTCGCTGACCGTGATCGCCGAGCAGAATGGCCGCCGCGAAACGGGATCGGCTGGCGGCGGTGGACGCTACAGCTATGACTATTTCAGCGACGAGGTGCTGGAGCAGTATGCGTCCGACGCAGTCAGCTCGGCCCTGATCAACCTGGAAGCGCGGCCCGCACCGGCCGGTCCGATGACCATCGTGCTGGGACCGGGCTGGCCCGGCATCCTGCTGCACGAAGCGATCGGCCATGGCCTGGAAGGCGATTTCAACCGCAAGGGTTCGTCTGCCTTTGCCGGCTGCATCGGCCAACGGGTGGCGGCGAAAGGCGTGACGGTGGTTGACGACGGTACGTTGCAAGGCCGGCGCGGCTCGCTCAATATCGACGACGAGGGCAACCCCACCCAGTGCACCACCCTGATCGAGGACGGCATCCTGAAGGGTTATATCCAGGATACCATGAACGCGCGCCTGATGAAAATGCCGGTGACGGGCAACGCGCGCCGCGAATCGTTCGCCCACCTGCCGATGCCGCGCATGACCAATACCTATATGCTCGGCGGCGACAAGGACCCGGGCGAGATCCTGGCGTCGGTGAAAAACGGCCTGTACGCCGTCAATTTCGGCGGCGGCCAGGTCGACATTACCAATGGCAAGTTCGTCTTTTCGGCCAGCGAGGCCTACATGATCGAAAACGGCAAGCTCAGCTACCCGGTCAAGGGCGCCACCCTGATCGGCAATGGCCCCGATGTGCTCAACCGCGTCTCCATGATCGGCAACGACATGCGCCTGGACTCGGGTGTAGGCGTGTGCGGCAAGGAAGGCCAGAGCGTGCCGGTGGGGGTGGGGCAGCCGACCCTGCGCCTTGACGGCGTGACGGTCGGCGGCACCGCCTGAACAAGCCGGCTACACGCCGGCTTGTACCTGGCTTCAGAATTTGTACGAGGCCTTCACGTACAGGGTGCGACCCAGCGGGTCCGTGTAGCGCGGATCGTAGCCGGTCTGGAATACCGTGCCCTGGTTGGTGAACGGCGGGTTCTTGTCGAACAGGTTTTTCACGCCGACCGTGACGTCGGTGTTTTTCCAGCCCGAATAGGCACCCGACAGCGAGAAAGTCGAATACGCTTTCACGTTCTGCTCAAAGCCGGCGTCGACAAAATTCTGGTCGCGGTAGCCGCTCATGAACTTGTTAGACAGGTTGGCGCTCCAGTCGCCCAGCGCCCACGTCAGCGAGGCGTTGTGTTTCCAGCGGAAGACAGGATTGTTGTCCGCATACACGCCAACGTTTTCGATATACTCGCCGCCGGTTTCGTTCTGGTATTTGTAGCTGTGCACCCAACTGCCGTCGAACTGGAAGGTGAAGTTGCCGTAGCTGCTACGCGGCAAGCGCCAGGTGAAGCTGGTGTCGATGCCCGAGGTATGCACTTCGCCCAGGTTGTCGAGCACGGCGTTCACATATTGCAGCGTCTTGCCATCGGCCGAATACACAAAGGTCGACTGGTATTTCTGGAAGTTGTCGAACAGCGTCTGTTCGGCCACGGTGCCGATCTTGTCGCGAATCTTGATATTGAAATAATCAAGCGACATGGTCACCGAATTGACGGGTTCGAACACGATGCCGGCGCTGAAGGTTTTCGATTTTTCCGGCTTCAGGTTGGCATTGCCGCCGCTGCGGATAAATTGCTGCTGGCCGCAGGCCACGTTCGGGTTGGCGCCGGCCACGGCCGTGCCGCCCGGGCACAGCGCCGGATCGTCATATGAGTTGTTGGTGAACGTGGTGGTGGCCGGGCCATGCAGGTCATACAGGGTCGGCGCGCGGAAACCGGTGTTGTACGAGCTGCGCAGCAATACCTGTTTCGTCGGCTGCCATCGCAGGCCGACCTTCGGATTGAAGCTGCCGCCCACATCGTTGTAGTGGTCGTAGCGGGCCGCCAGCGACAGTTCCAGGTCCTTGTGCAGCGGCACGCTCAGTTCCGAATACACGGCGGCGATATTGCGCGAGCCGGCCTGGTCCTGCGCGTCAGCGTAGCCCGAGCTTTGCGCCTGCGAGGCCAGGTCGCGGTTGACGCTGTATTGCGCCTTGTCATGGCGGAACTCGGTACCGACGGCAAAGCCGACTGCGCCGGCCGGCAGGTTGTAGATTTCGCGGCTGACCTTGGCATCGACGCCGGTGCTGGTCATCTTCGCGCCCAGGTATTCACCGTGCAGCTGTGCCGCGTCCAGGTAGGCCGCGCCAGCAACCGATTGTTCGCCGAACGGGTTCAGGGTGCCGTCGAGTACGCCGGCTTTTACCAGGCTGTCGTTGGTGTAGCCGTTGACAAACGCGCTGGCGGCCTTGCTGATCGAATATGTCAGGCCGACGTTGTAGTCCCAGCCGCCTATCAGGCCTTCGGAAGCGAGCACCAGGCGATCCGAGGTACTGGTGTCAAACCCCGTGCGCTTGCCGGCTGCCACCGTGCGCCAGTTGAGCGTCAGGTCTTCGCCGGTCAGGCCGGCCACGCCCGGCACATTGCCGTTGCCCGGGTAATACGGGCTGGCCGAGGTCATGCTGATGCCCGTCAAGGGTGACGGCGCGATGTTCGAAGTGCTGGTGCTGCGCGAATGCAGGTATTCGACGGTGGCGATATTATCCTGGCTCAGCTTGAAGGTGGCCTTGCCCAGCAGGGATTCCTGCTTGGTTTCCGGAATGTCGTCGATGTACTTGGTGGTGTCGGTGCGGCAGGTGCCGCTGGCGGTGGTGATCAGGCCCGTGCCGGGGCAGTTCGAGGCCGCGTACGGATTGCCCGTTACGCCATTGTCCGAAAAGAAGTTGGCTGGCTGCGAGGTGCCGCTGCTGTTGTCGACGCCACGGCTGGGGATCACGCTGGTGCTGGAAAATGCGCGCGAGGCGGCCGCCAGCGACGACTGCTTGTGCACGTCGGCGACGCCGAAGAAATTGTAGCCGTCGGTGGACAGGTTGCCGAAGCCGCCCGACAGGTTGATGCGCGACTCTTCGCCACCGCCGCTTTTGGTCGGCGCATAGTGTTCGACGCTGACGGTGGCGCCCTGTACCGAACGCTTGGTGATGAAGTTGATCACGCCGCCGATGGCATCGGTGCCGTAGATGGCCGAGGCGCCGTCGCGCAGCACTTCGACCCGGTCCAGCGCCGACAGCGGGATGATGTTCAGGTCGACGGCAGCGCCGTTGAACGGATGGCTGGCGATGCGCCGACCATTGAGCAGCACCAGGGTCTTGTCGCTGCCCAGGCCGCGCAGGTCGGCGCTCGACATGCCGCCCGTGCCGGCGCCCACCGACTGGCTGCTGCCGACCGAGCTCTGGTTCATCGGGATGGTGTTCATCACTTCCTGCGCGGTGGTCAAGCCTTGCTTGATGAAGTCTTCTGCCTTGATCGAGGTGATCGGCAGCGCTGTTTGCGATGACAACCGCTTGATGCTGGAGCCAGTCACTTCCACTTTTTGCATCTCGCCGTCGGCCTCGCCGGCCAGGCTTTGTGCCTGGGCGGCATGCATGCCCAGCGCCAGCGAACTGGCAAACATGAGGCGCAGAGATCGGGACAACGCGCTTTCTATCATCATGGCTAACACTCCTGAGGTAATTCTTGAGTTTGATTGTTCGGCTAGGCGGATACGTCGCCGATGCGATGTGCTTGCCATCCTCCTGGGATAGCGAACGCAGCCATCAAAACATGTGAAAAGTGACGCAGCAATGACCAGAAAATCAAGTGTGAAAACGAACAACAGTCGCCAAATATCACAGATGTAAAGAGGGATTCGTGCAGCAAGGCCCGCGCACGGCAAAGCACCAGGGCATTGCAGAATGGCTGGCGCTGGCAGCATGCGGGGTGCGGGGTAGCTTTAATAGTTGAAATGCAACGCTTACATTTGGACACAGTTCACATGGTTTTTTTGCGCCAGGCATTGGCTGGCGCGAATGTAAAGTTAGGTAAGGAAAGAGAATAGTGCGCAACTTTTTGCGGTTTTCTTCCCACTTTGCCACCTGAAACGCCAGCCAACTGCGGCTTTGCCGACAAATATGCTTGCCAAGCTTTGCGGTATGGGTTTATAGTCGTTCATCACTTACGGATGACTCGCATGTTCGCTCGCCACTTTTTTACCGCCTATTTTTACTTTAGCAATTCCAACCCAAAGGCGGTGGAGTAGCGGTCGGTTCACGTAGCAGCAAAAACGAGATCCCAGCAAATTCTGAAAAACCGCCACTGATGGCGGTTTTTTTTTACCCAGATGTTTTACCCCTGTTCAAATTTTGGAGAAAATAATGCCCCGCACCGATGATTTGCGTATTCGCGAAATGAAGGAATTGACTCCGCCGTCCCACCTGATCCGCGAATTTGCCTGCTCGGAAGCTGCTGCCCAGACGGCGGCCAATTCCCGCGTGGCGCTGCACCGCATCCTGCATGGCCAGGACGACCGCCTGATGGTGGTGATCGGACCCTGCTCGATCCACGACACCAAGGCGGCGATGGAATATGCGCGCCTGCTGGTCAAGGAACGCGTGCGTTTCGCCGGCGAACTGGAAATCGTCATGCGCGTGTATTTCGAAAAGCCGCGCACCACGGTTGGCTGGAAGGGCCTGATCAACGACCCGTACATGGACAACAGCTTCCGCATCAACGATGGCCTGCGCATGGCGCGCGAACTGCTGCGCGACATCAACGAACTGGGCCTGCCGGCCGGCACGGAATTTCTCGATGTGATCAGCCCACAATATATTGCCGACCTGATCAGCTGGGGCGCGATCGGCGCGCGTACCACCGAGTCGCAGGTGCACCGCGAACTGGCGTCGGGGCTGTCGTGTCCGGTCGGTTTCAAGAACGGCACCGACGGCAATGTGAAAATCGCCGTGGAAGCGATCAAGGCCGCCTCGCAGCCGCACCATTTCCTGTCCGTTACCAAGGGCGGCCACTCGGCCATCGTCTCGACCAATGGCAATGAAGACTGCCATATCATCCTGCGCGGCGGCAAGACGCCCAACTACGACGCGGCCAGCGTGGAAGAAGCTTGCAAGGCGATCGCCGCGCAAGGCCTGGCGTCGCGCCTGATGATCGACGCCTCGCATGCGAACAGCTCGAAAAAGCCGGAAAACCAGGTGCCCGTCTGTGCCAATATCGCCGCGCAAGTGGCCGGCGGCGACGACCGCATCGTCGGCGTGATGGTCGAATCGCACCTGGTGTCGGGGCGCCAGGACCTGGTGCCGGGCAAGGAACTGGTGTACGGCCAGTCGGTGACCGACGGCTGCATCGACTGGAGCGCCAGCGTGGCGGTGCTGGAAAACCTGGCGGCAGCGGTGAAGCAGCGCCGCTTGCACGGCGACAAGGAGTAATCGCGCCAGCATGAAAAAAGCCCGGGAAGCATGAGAGCTTCCCGGGCTTTTTTAGTTCTTCGCCGGTATCGGCTTAGAATTTGTACGTGGCGCGCACGTAGAAGGTACGGCCCAGCGGATCGGCAAAGCGCGGATCGTAGCCGGTCTGGAAGGTACCAATCTGGTTACTGAACGGTGGATCTTCGTTCAGCAGGTTCTTCACGCCCACGGTCAGTTCCGTGTTCTTGAAGCCCGAGTAGGCGCCCGACAGCGACCAGACCGAGTACGCTTTCACGTTCTGTTCGTATTGCGCGTCGACATAGTTCTGGTCGCGGTAGCCGCTCATGTACTTGTTCGACAGGGTGGCGTTCCATTTGTCCAGGTTCCATTGCAGCGAAGCATTATGCCTCCAGCGGAACACCGGTGCGTTGTCGCCATACACGCCGACGTTCTGCACGAATTCGCCGCCGCGCTCGTTCTGGTACTCATACTTCCTGACCCAGGTGCCGTCAAAATTGAAGGTAAAAGTACCGTACTGGCTGCGTGGCAGTTTCCAGTTCAGGCCCAGGTCGATGCCCGAGGTATGCATTTCGCCCAGGTTGTCCAGCGTCGCCACCACGTATTCGAGCTTGGTGCCGCCGTTCGAATAGATGAAGTTGTCCTTGTACTTGTCGTAGTTGTCGAACAGCGTCTGTTCGGCCACGGTACCGATCTTGTCGCGCAGCTTGATCTGGAAGTAGTCTAGCGACACCGTCAGCGACTTGACTGGCTCGATGACGATACCGGCGCTGAAGGTTTTCGATTTTTCAGGGCCGACGTCCGGATTGCCGCCGGAGCGGATATATTGCTGCGCGCCGCAGGCCACGTTGCCGTTGGCGCCAGGGGCTGCCACGCCGCCCGGGCACAGGCGCGGATCGTCGTACTTGTTGGCGGTGAAGGTCTTGCTTTGCGGGCCATGCAGGTCATACAAGGTCGGTGCGCGGAAGCCGGTGTTGTACGAGCTGCGGAACAGCACTTCGCTCGTTGGCTGCCAGCGTACGCCCACTTTCGGATTGAAGCTGCCGCCGACATCGTTGTAGTGGTCATAGCGCGCTGCCAGCGACAGTTCCAGGTTCTTGACGACAGGAACACTCAGCTCGGAGAAAATCGCGCTGATGTTGCGGCTGCCTGACTGGTTCTGCGCTTCGGCGTAGCCGGAGCTCGATGCCTGGCCAGCCAGGGCGGTGTCGACATTGTATTCAGCCTTGTCCCGGCGGAACTCGGTACCGACGGCAAAACCGACGGCGCCTGCCGGCAGGGTGAACAGTTCGCGGCTGATCTTGGCGTCAATCGCCGTGCTGGTCATCTTGGCGTCAAGGTACTTGCCTTTCAGCAGGGAATCGTTCAGATAGGCCTGGCCGGCGGCGCTTTGCTCGCCGAACGGGTTCAGCAGGCCACTGCCGATGCCGTCGATGATGCGCTGGTCGGCCAGGTAGCCGCCGGTAAAGGCACTGGTGGCCTTGCTGATCGAATGGCTCAGGCCAGCGTTGTAGTCCCAGCTGCCCAGCACGCCTTCGGATGCCAGTACCAGGCGGTCCGAGGTACTGGTGTCAAAGCCGCTGCGCTGGCCCGAGGCCACCGGACGCCAGCTGATGTCAAGCGGGCCGCCGGACAAGCCAGGCACGGCTGGCACGCCAGCGCTGCCGCCCGGGTAGTAAGGCGAGCTCGACGGCATCAGCGCGCCGATGTTCGACATCGGCGGCGGCGAAATGCGTGCTTCGTTGGTGCTGCGCGCATGCAGGTATTCGACGGTGGCCAGGTGATCCTGGTTCAGCTTGAAGCTGGCCTTGCCGAGGAAGGACTCCTGCTTGGTTTTCGGAATTGTCTGCATGTACGGCGTGACATCCATCGCACAGGTGCTCTTGCCCGAGGTGTTCTTGTACAGGTTAGGGCCGACGCAACCGGCGGCGAACGCCGGGTTGCCGGACACGCCATTGCCGGTGTCGTAGAAGTTGGCAGGGAAGGGCGTGCTGCTCAGGTTGTCGACACCCTTGCCCGGGATATAGCCGCTGGCCGAGAAGTCGCGGTCGCTGGCGTTCAATGCCGCCTGGCGATGCACGTCGACGACGCCGAAGACATTGAAGCCATCCTTGTTCAGGTCGCCGTAACCGGCCGACAGGTTGATGCGCGACTCGTCGCCGCCACCCGATTTTTGCGGTTCGTAATGTTCTACCGTGACCGAGCCGCCCTTGACCGAGCGCTTGGTGATGAAGTTGATGACGCCGCCGATGGCGTCGGTGCCGTAGATGGCCGAGGCGCCGTCGCGCAATACTTCCACGCGTTCCAGGGCCGAGATCGGAATGATGTTCAGGTCGACCGACGAGCCGTTGAACGGATGGCTGGCGATGCGACGGCCGTTCAGCAGCACCAGGGTCTTGTCGCCACCGATGCCGCGCAGATCCGCCTGCGACTGGCCGCCCGTGCCGGAGCCGACCGACTGCGAGCTGCTTTGCGTGCTCTGGTTCATCGAGATCGTCGACAGCACTTCCTGCGCTGTCGTCAGGCCCTGCTTGGCGAAGTCATCGGCCTTGATCGAGGTGATCGGCAATGCCGTCTCCGACGCCAGGCGCTTGATGCTCGAGCCCGTTACTTCCACGCGCTGCATTGGCGCTTCTGTTGTTTCTTGCGCATAGGCGGCATGCATGCCAAGAGCAATGCTGCCAGCAAACATGAGACGCACAGTGCGCGACATTACATTTTCGACCATTATCGTTAATTCCTTATTTTTGTAATAAATGCGGCAATTATTTTGAGATAACTTGTTGCCCATCGATAATTAATTTGCTTGAGTTCAATTAGACCAATGAAAATTTGGAGTTTTTTCAGGCTCGTCATCAAAACATTCACGCCATAAATTGTCAAATTCGCGCAGGATTTTTGGACAAAACGCAACATTTTTTTGTTAGTTTTACATTGCTTCAGTAATAAATTATCGCGCGCCCTTGTCAGGCCAGCTCAGGCGCGTAAAATAAAACGGCGACTGGCATCACTGTCGGCGCCGTCCTGTTGTTCAGCCCTTCCGTATTGATCCCGCCCCCGCTCGCTTTAAAACGTATGCCGCCACGCCACTACCAGGCGCTTGAACGTTGACCAATAAAAAAGGCGGTGATCGCTCACCGCCTTGCAGGCTTGTTACTGAATGCCGGAACTTAGTTGAACGTGTAGCTGGCGCCCAGTTTGAAGTAGCGGCCAATCGCGCCGCTGGCGTCCATCGGGTTGTAGCTCATGCCGCCATACGTCAGCGGATCAAGCGGTGCGATCTTGTCGGTCACGTTGTTGATCGACGCGTACAGTTGCACGTGCTTGCTGACGTTCCAGCGCGTCGACAGGTCGAGCGTGGTGAACGAGGCGATCTTGCAACCGTTAGGCGCATCGGCACCGCTGGCCAGTTTCGAAGCGCAACCTTCGCCGGTAAACAAGGTGTTTTTCATCTCCGAACGGTAGTTGACGACGCCACTGAGATTCCAGTTGCCGATGTCCCACGAGCCAGTCAGGTTGATCTTGTTTTTCGGCGTGCCGGCGCAGTTCGACGTGTCGCAATTGCCGTGCGTGCCGGCATACTGATAGCGTACCGTGTCCGACTCGGCGCGCACCCACGATGCCACGTGGGTCCAGGTCAGGCCGAACATGGCGCGGCCGTAGTCGCCCAGGCGCACGCGCTGTTTGAGGTCGAGGTCAACGCCCTTGATTTCCGTGAAGCTGGAATTGCGATACGGCGCTTTCGTGATCAAGAGAGTACCCGTGCCTGGCACGACGACACCATTGATGGTCAGGTTGTTGTCGGCGCGAATCGCGGTCGGCAGCGCCGCAGCCTGGTTGTACGGCAGCGGGTTGATCTCGTCTTCACGCTTGATCTTCCAGCCGTCCAGCGACAGGCTGGTGCCGTCAAACGGATCCCACACCAGGCCCAGGGTATAGCCCTTCGATTGCTCGGGCTTCAGGCTGGGGTCGCCGATCTTGACCGCTGCCACGGAAGCGGAGCAGTCGGTCGAGGTGGCGCCAGGCAGCGGTGTGCCATTCGGGCAGCGGATCGGGTCACGCACCGTCGAGGTGCCGGTCGATTGCGAGTCGGCATTGCTTTCGGCCGGACCCGGGGCGCGGAAGCCTTCCGAATAGGTGCCGCGCAAGGCGAAGGTTTTCAGTGGCGTCCACTTGGCGCCCAGTTTCGGCGTGGTCGACGAGAAACGGTCGTATTTGTCGTAACGCACGGCGCCCGACAGTTCCACCGTCTTGATCACCGGCGCCAGTACTTCCAGGTACACGGCCGAGACCTTGCTGTCGCCTTTGGCGGCCACATAGCTCGAGTTGATCTGGCCGGTTTGCGTGCCGGACAGCGATGGATTGTCCAGCTTGTCGCGGCGGTGCTCGGCGCCAACTGCCAGGCCCATGGCGCCACCTGGCAACTGCATCAGTTCGCGCGTGGCCTTGAAGTCGATGATGTCGAGCTTGGTGGTCGAGTCCGAGGTGGCATTGGTCACCATCGCCGCGTACAGCGAGGCGGGGTTCCTGCCGGCCTGCGCGCCGATATAGTAGGGGAAGTACGGGCTGTTCGGATTGCCCAGCGCATCCTTGACGACCGCCATGTTCAGCATGTTGCTGTAGTCGAGGTGCAGCTTCGATTCCGAGTGCGTGTAGCCGGCGTCATAGTCCCAGCCGGCCGCCGTACCCTTGATGCCGAGCACGATGCGGTTGAACTCGTTGTTGGCCTGGCGCGTGCTGGCGCCGACGTCGAAGGCCTGGTAGCGCACGCGCACCGGCACGCCATACGGATTTTGCGGATGGTTGGCCGCCAGCACCATGGTGGTGCCGGCGCCCGAGCCGTAGTTGATCACGCCGTTGGGATTGGTCGCGTTGGGCGGGAAGGCGATGGTCGGCGTGATCGAGGGCGGGATCAGGGTAAAGGCGGTGTCGCGTTGCGAGTAGCCCGCCTCTGCGTACACCTGGGTATCGGCATTGACTTGCCAGGTACCGCGCGTGTACAGGTTGATCGAGTCGATCTTCGGCTGCATCGAACGGAACTGGTCGTGGTGCCAGACGCAGCCGCCCTTCGGATCTTGCGGCGATGACGCCGACAGGCTGGCGCAGCCTGGCAGCGACACGTAGTTGAGCGTGTTCGGATCACGGATCAGGCCAGTCGGCGAGGCATTTGCATCATTGGTGCCATTGATGTAGCCGCCGGCAAACTGCGTGCCGATCGGATAGCCATACGGACGCAAATCGGCCTGGCCTATCCATTTGCGGTCGGCGCGGTCACTGTTCATCAGCATGTCCGACTTGCTGTATTCGGCATTGAAAACGAAGTTGTATTTGTCGTTTTCCAGGTCGCCCTTGCCGAAGGTCATCGAGGCGCGGTGTTGCTTTGCATCGCCGTCGCCGGAGATGCCGGTGTCCGCTTTCAGCGCGACGCCCTGGAAGTCCTTGCGCAGGATAATGTTGACTACGCCGGCGATCGCATCGGCGCCATACGTCGACGAGGCACCGTCTTTCAGGATTTCGATCCGTTCGACGATCTGCATCGGCACGGAGGACAGGTCGGTAAAGCTTTTCTGGCCATCGTCGGCGCGCGCAAACGGCGCCATGCGGCGACCATTGAGCAGCACCAGGGTCGAGGTGGCGCCCAGGCCGCGCAGCGATATCGCTGTCGAGCCGGCCGCAAAGCCATTGCCGAAACCGGTAGGCAGGGAACCGGCGCCGTCGGCGGTCAGCGTTTGCAGGTATTCGGCCACGGTGGCCTTGCCTGATTTCATCAAGTCGTCACGACCGATAATCTGCACTGGCGAGGCGGTCTCTGCCGTCGCGCGCTTGATGCTGGAGCCGGTTACTTCAACACGCTGGACGTTACCGTCCTGTGCCATTGCCGGTGCCATCAGGCCCAGCGTAACCGCTGCCACGCTGCCTGAGCAGATCAAGGCGTACCGAGCGGGACATCACTGTTTCCATCATCATTCTCAATCTCCTGAAGGGTCACTGGTTGGCCGGTGTACGGCCAACTATTGCTTTGTTATGAGTCATGACTGCTGCGTCGGCAGTCGTTAATGTTGCACGGCGTCTTTTAAAACGCCGGGGTCATCAGACCACTAGGCGAGAAGTCCTGTCAACGCGGTGCGATGCACATTCATCATGGAAACAACAGCCAAATGTGAAAATAATTTGGTTTATGTTTTTGCAATTAAGGGAAATGTTGCAATGCGATAAGGAATTTCTTGCACGAGCCCGAAATTCTTTTCATTCTTGCATGTAAGGGTTTCTACATATGACCCATTTTGCTCCGATGGCACTTCACTGCTGCAGTGCACAATATTTTTCTTGCGGGGCATGGCGAGCGGCTGGGGCGCGTTCATGGGCGTGCGGCTTTTTGCCTGGCGGGCACAATATGCGTTATCGTTACGCGTTTTTCGAACAGTCAGGAAAGCTGCTGCGGCGCCTGAAGACAAGGCACAGATCTTGCGAGGATGGACTGGTTTTGGCGGTGGACTCCTGTATCCCAGGGCGAAGCCAGTACAAGCGCACCGATACGGTGCGAAAGATAATCGAGATGAAGGGTATTACATGAAGTCACCATGGATGCGGCGCCTGGCGCTGCTCGCCTGCCTGAGTTCCCTGCCGCTGCTGGCCCTTGCCGACGCCCCTGCCGGCGCCGGGCCTGCCAAGACGCTGCGCTACATCCTGCCGGCCGCCGAGACGGGTTTTGATCCGGCCACCGCACGCGACCTGTATTCGAACCACATTACGCAGGCCGTGTTCGATACCTTGTATACCTATGACTACCTGGCGCGACCCGTCAAGGTGGTGCCGCAAGCGGCGGCCGCCATGCCGGAAGTGTCCAGCGACGGCAAGACGTACACCATTCGCCTGAAAAAAGGCATCCTGTACACGCCCGACGCCGCATTCGGCGGCAAGCGCCGCGAGCTGACCATGGCTGACTACGTGTATTCGTGGAAGCGTTTGTTCGATCCGCGCCTGGCCTCGCCGCATACTTGGCTGTTCGAAGGCAAGATTGTCGGCCTCGACGACGTCGCAAAGGAAGCGGCCAAAACCAACAAGTTTGACTACAGCAAGAAGGTGGCGGGGCTGGAAATTCTCGACCCTTACACCTTGCGCATCACCCTGACCAAGACCGATTTCAATTTCCCCATGATCCTGGCCTATGTGCCGACTGCCGCCGTGGCGCGCGAAGTGGTGGAAAAATACGGCGACGTGAAGGGCGAGGTGGGTTCAAACCCGGTCGGTACCGGTTACTACACCTTGGGCGAATGGACGCGCGGCAACCGCATCGTTCTCAATAAAAACCCGCAGCACCTGCCCGAGACCTGGAATTTCCTGGCCGGCGACGATCCCGAAGACCAGCGCATCGTGCGCCAGATGCAGGGCAAGTCGATTCCGGCCATCGACCGCATCGAGATTACCGTGATGATCGAAGACCAGTCGCGCTGGCTGTCGTTCCAGAGCGGTGGCACCGATGTGTTCTGGCTCGACGGTCCGCTGGCGCCAAAAGCGCTGCTCAACGGCAAGCTGCGCCCGGAGCTGGCCGAGAAGGGCGTGCAGCTGTCGCGCCTGCTGGACCCGGAAATCAGCTATTACTACTGGAATATGGAAGACCCGGTACTCGGTGGCTTCAGCAAGGAAAAAATTGCTCTGCGCCGCGCGATTGCCATGGCGCACAATATCGATGAAGAAATCCGCATTATCTGGAACGGCCAGGCCAAGCGCCTCGACTATCCGATACCGCCGGGCGTGGTCGGCTACGATCCGCACTACAAGAGTTTGCTGCAATACGATCCCGTGCTGGCCAACAAGCTGCTCGACAAGTTCGGCTACAAGAAGGGCGCCGACGGCTGGCGTACTTTGCCGGACGGCAAGCCATTAGTCATCCGCTACGCTTCGCGCAATGAAGCCAATGGCGTGCTGCAGGCCGAAATGTGGCGCAAGACGTATAACTCGCTGGGCATCCGCATGGAAAATGACCGCATGATTTTTTCCGATATTTTGAAAACGGAAAAGCAGTGCAAGATGCAGACGCGCACCGCGCCATGGCTGGCCGATTATCCGGACGGCGACAACTTCATGCAGCTGTTCTACGGCCCGAACACGCACCAGAACAACAATGGCTGCTACCAGGATCCGGAATACGACAAATGGTATGCGGCCAGCCAGGCCATGCCGGCCAGCCCCGAGCGCGACGCGCTGTACCATAAAATGGCGCGCCGCCTGGAAGTGAATGCTGGCGCCCTGATCGGCTACGCGCGCTACCGCAATATGCTGGCGCAAAAATCGGTGCTCGGCTACAAGAAGCATCCTATCCTGTTCCAGGAATGGGCCTTCATGGACATCGACAGCACGGGCGCACCGGCCACACCTGCCGCCCCCGCTAAAAAATAAGCGCAACTTATAACAACAAGGAATCATTATGTTCGCTTATATCCTGCGCCGCTTGTGGCAGATGCTGCCGACCATGCTGGGCGTGGTGCTGCTGGTGTTTATATTGTTTAACTGGGTCGGCGGCGACCCGGCGTATATCCTGGCCGGCAAGATGTCGAGTGCCGAAAGCATCGCCAATATCCGCCGCCAGCTTGGTGTCGACCAGCCGTATTACGTGCAGCTGTGGATCTTCATCAAGCAGATCGTCACGTTCGATTTCGGCCAGAGCTGGGCCACCGGCGAGACCGTCTCTCACATCATCACCTCGCGCCTGGGGCCGTCGATGATGGTGCTCATTCCGCTGACCGTGCTGGAAACGTTTTTCGGCGTGGCGCTGGCGCTGGCCATCGCCTTCGTGCGCGGTTCGCTGACGGACCGCATGGTGATGATCGCCTGCACGGTTGGCATGTCGATTTCCATCCTGGTCTACATCATCGTGTTCCAGTACGGCTTTGCCTACAAACTGGGCCTGTTCCCGGTGCAGGGCTGGGGCGACAGCTTCTGGGAAAACCTGCTGCGCTATTCCACCTTGCCGATCCTGATCGGCCTGGCCGTATCGATCGCGCCGACCCTGCGGCTGTTCCGCACCTTCGTGCTCGACGAAGCGAACCAGGACTATGTACGCACGGCGCGCGCCAAGGGCCTGAAAGAAGGGCGCATCATGTGGGTCCACGTGCTGCGCAATGCCGCCATTCCCATCATTACCTACGTGATGTCCAACCTGCCGGCGCTGCTGATCGGGGCCTTTTTGCTGGAACGCTTCTTCGGCATTCCCGGCATCGGGCGTGAAGTGATTCTGGCGGTCGAGCGCAGCGATTTTCCGGTGATCAAGGCGATCACCGTGTATGTTGCCGCTGCCACCATGCTCTTCAACCTGCTGACCGACCTGATGTACCAGGCGGTCGACCCACGTGTCCAACTGAAGTAGAAAGTGACGATGTCGAAACCTCATACATCGCCGGGCCTGTGGGCCCTGGCATGGCGCCGTTTGCGCGGCGACAAAATTGCAATGGTATCGCTGGCCGTGGTCGGCGCGTTTTTCCTGCTGGTACTGGCGTCCGCCAGCGGCCTGGTGGGCGCGAACTGGGAAGATGAAGTGGCCGTCAGCTATGCGCCGCCGACCTTTGCCGGCGCCGACCCGGTGGTTGCCGGTATCGACGGCGCCATTCCGGTGGCCGACGATCACAGCCTGCCCACGCCCGTCAATGTGCTCGACCCGCTGGCCGACGATATCGCCGAACTGCGCGCCCAGATGGGGAGTAACCCGTCCGCTGGCGTCGAGATGTACGGCGTGACGGACCCGCTTGCCGACGATATCACCGCCTTGCGCGGCAGCATGGGCAAGACCAAAAAAGTGATTGCCCACAAGGCGGCCACCTTGCCCTTCGGCGCCGACAAATGGGGCCACGACGTGCTGCAGAAAACCATCAAGGGCGGTGAAACGTCGATCGTGGTGGGCCTGGTGGCAGCCTTGCTGGCGGTCGTGCTGGGCACGATTTTTGGCGCCGTGTCCGGCTACTTCGGCGGCCTGGTCGACGATTTCTTCAACTGGTTCTACAGCATCTTCACCTCGATTCCGTCGATCCTGATGATTTTGACGGTGGCCGCCGTGCTGCAACAGAAGGGCGTGCTGACCATCGTGCTGATCCTGGGCCTGACCGGCTGGACCGGGCCCTACCGTTTGATACGTGCCGAATATATCAAGCACAAGGCGCGTGAATACGTGATGGCGGCCGACGCGATTGGCGCTTCGCACTGGCGCAAGATGTTCTCGCATATCTTCCCGAACGTCAGCCATGTGGCGCTGGTGCAGATGTCGATCCTGGTGGTCGGTTTCATCAAGGCCGAAGTGATCCTGAGTTTTCTCGGCTTTGGCGTGCCGGTCGGTACCGTCTCGTGGGGCAGCATGCTCAACGAGGCACAAAATGAACTGATCCTGGGTAAATGGTGGCAGCTGACGGCAGCGGCAGCGGCGATGGCCGTGCTGGTGACGGCGTTCTCGCTGTTTACCGATGCCTTGCGCGATGCGCTCGACCCCAAAGTGAAATAGGAGTTGCTCATGGACCAGAATAACCTGTTGGAAGTGCGTGACCTGCGCGTCACTTTCCGTCTCGACAAGAAGACCACGTTCGAAGCCGTCAAGGGCATTTCCTTCAACGTACCGCGCAACAGCACGGTGGCGCTGGTGGGCGAATCGGGCAGCGGCAAGTCGGTCAGCTCGCTGGCCGTGATGGGCTTGCTGCCGCCGGACAACACGATCATCGCCCCGCAATCGGGCATTTTCTTTGGCGGGCGCGACCTCTTGAAGCTGTCGATCGCCGAGCGGCGCGAGATGTGCGGCAAGGATATCTCGATGATCTTCCAGGAGCCGATGTCGTCGCTGAACCCGGTGTTTACAGTCGGCTTCCAGATCGCCGAAGTGCTGCGCCAGCACATGGGCATGAACCGCAAGCAGGCGCGCTCGCGCACCCTGGAACTGCTCGATGAAGTCGGCATTCCTGATCCTGCCAACAAGATCGATGCGTATCCGAGCCAGATGTCGGGCGGCCAGCAGCAGCGCGTGATGATCGCCATGGCGATCGCCTGCGAGCCGAAACTGCTGATTGCCGACGAGCCGACCACAGCGCTCGACGTGACGATCCAGAAGCAGATCATGGACCTGATCGCCGCGCTGCAAAAGAAACATCAGATGTCGGTGCTGTTCATTACCCACGACCTGGGCCTGGTGGGCGAGATCGCCGACCACGTGATCGTCATGCGCCACGGCGAAGTGCGCGAGACGGGGGAAGTGCGCCAGGTGTTCGAAGCACCAAACGATGCTTATACCAAGGCGTTGCTGCATTGCCGTCCGTCACTGGACGAGCGCCCATGGCGCTTGCCGGTGATTGCCGACTACATGGATGGCAAGGCCGGTCCAGGCGTGGAAATCAAACAACGCTCGCGCGGCTATACACCAGGCGACGAACCGGTGCTGGTGGTCAACAATCTGAGCAAGAGTTTTTATATGCGCGAGGGCCTGTTCGGCAAGCGCGAATTCCAGGCTGTCAAGGATGTGTCGTTCACCCTGCCGCGCGGCAAGACCCTGGGCGTGGTCGGTGAATCCGGTTCCGGCAAGACCACGGTTGGCTTGACGCTATTGCGGCTGCACCAGGCCACCGGCGGCACGGCCATGTTCCACGGCAAGGATCTGATTTCCATGCCGAACAAGGAGTATCTGCCCTATAAACGCCGCATCCAGATCATCTTCCAGAATCCGTATGCGTCGCTGAACCCACGCTTTACGGTGGGGCAGATTTTGCTCGAACCGATGCGCATCCACAAGATCGGCGCGAACGACCAGGAACGCATCGCCAAGGCCTACTGGCTGCTCGATAAAGTCGGCTTGCCGGAACAGGCTTTCCACCGCTATCCGCACGAATTTTCGGGCGGCCAGCGCCAGCGCATCGCGATTGCGCGCTGCCTGACCATGCAGCCGGAAATCCTGGTCTGCGACGAATCGGTGTCGGCGCTGGACGTGTCGGTGCAGGCGCAGGTGCTCAATCTGCTGCAGGACTTGCAGGATGAATTCGGCCTGTCCTACATCTTTATTTCGCACGACTTGTCGGTGGTGAAATATATTGCCGACCAAGTGATGGTGATGCACCAGGGCAAAGTGGTGGAACTGGCCGATTCGGACGAGCTGTACCGCAATCCGGTCCATCCCTATACCCGTACTCTCCTCAGTGCCATACCAAGAGGCGTGCAAGTGTAACCGTCCTTTTGCGGTAAGATAGCGCATGCCCAACCTTATCTTCCTGCTTGAACATTACGGTATCCTGATTGTCTTCGGGATCGTGCTGGTGGAGCAGCTCGGCTTGCCGATTCCTGCCTTTCCTATCCTGGTAGTGGCGGGCGCGCTGTCGGTCGATGGCGACATGAACGGTGCGCTGGTGCTGGCGGCAGGCTTGACGGCCTGTCTGCTCAGCGACCTGACCTGGTTCAGGGCAGGGCGCCACTTCGGCAAGCGCATCTTGCGCCTGTTGTGCCGCATCTCGCTGTCGCCCGACTATTGCGTCAGCCAGACGGAAGACAAATTCAGGCGCTGGGGCCCGAAAGCCCTGATCGTCTCCAAGTTCGTGCCCGGTTTTAATACCATCGCTGCGCCGATGTCCGGCGCCATGGGCACGCCGGCGTCGCGCTTCTTCATGTATGCAGGCCTGGGCGGCTTGCTGTGGTGCAGCACCGGCATCCTGATCGGCGTCATCTTCCACGCCAGCGTGGAAAAAGTGCTCGATCTGCTCAGCACCATGGGCAGCACGGCTTTGCTGGTGCTGGCAACCTTGCTGGGCATGTTCTTGCTGTATAAATACCTGGAGCGCCGGCGTTTTCGCCAGGCCTTGCAGGTTGAACGCATCAGCATCAAGGAATTGCTGGAGCTGATCGAACAGGGCCATGAACCGCTGCTGGTCGACGCGCGCAGCGCCACGGCGCAGTCTTTGGAGCCGGCCGTGCCGGGCGCCTTGTTCTTCAATGGCAAGGAACCGGTGCCAGCCTTGATCGGCCTCGACAAGGACCGCCATATTATCGTCTATTGCAGCTGCCCCAACGACGTGACTGCCGCGCAAGTGGCCAAGCTGCTTAATGAGCATGGTTTTCACCGCGCCAGGCCCCTGCATGGCGGCCTCGACGCCTGGAATGCCGTCTACCGTTCCGACGCGCCCGCCAGTCCCGGCTTGCTTAACGAAGGTCTGGCTTCCTGATTTGTTGTCGGAATTTGGTAGTAATCCTACGAAAGCAGAGCTAACTCGTCATTACGGCAAGCACGGCGCTTGCCTCCCAAATACAGTGCAAGCAAGTGGTGGTTCTGCTGCTACGCAGCATGGTTTATTGATGTGTGGTGAGTGCGTGCACTTACTTCGGTTGTTTGCCTGGTGACTGTATGTCGCATTTGGAGTGGAACTACCGATAAATGCCGCTTTTGCTGTACTTAAACTACAAACTTTGCTTGCCTCTAAGCTCGTTCTTCCTTTAAGCTTGGCGTCCCATGCGTCCCACTTACACTTAAAATCATGAGCGCTTCGTCTACTCCCTCATTGCCTACCTCCGCCTACGCCGATGGTCCGCGCCTGCTGGCCGATGTGGGCGGCACGAATGCCCGTTTTGCCCTGGAAGTGGCTGCCGGCCAGGTTTGCCTTGCGGAAGTGCTGCCTTGTGCCGATTATCCTAGCCTGTCGAGCGCCCTGCAAGCCTACCTGGCGCTGCCGCAGATAGTCGCCGCCGGTGGCCAGGCCGTGCGCCACGCCGTGATCGCCATCGCCAACCCGGTGTCGGGTGACTTCCTCAGCATGACCAACCATCACTGGTCGTTCTCGATCCGCGCCATGCGCGAAGAGTGCGGCTTCACCACGCTCGAAGTGGTCAACGATTTCACCGCCCTGGCGCGCGCCGTGCCGATGCTGTCGAGCAGCGAAAAGCACCAGGTCGGCGCCGGTACCGCGCGCCCGAATACGGCCATCGGCCTGATCGGCGCCGGCACGGGCCTGGGCGTGTCGGGCCTGATTCCTTCGCACGGCGGCTGGATCGCGCTGCAAAGCGAAGGCGGCCATGTCAACTTCGCGCCCTTCAATGAGCTGGAAGTGGCTATCCTGCAGTTTGCCTGGCGCGAATTCGAACACGTCTCGGCCGAGCGCCTGATTTCCGGCGATGGGCTGGAACTGATCTACCGCGCGCTGGCCGACCGTGCCGGCGTGGCCGACGAAAAGTTGCCGGCCGCCGAGATCACGCGCCGCGCGCTGGCCGGCGAATCGCAGCTGTGCGACGACGTCATCGAAACCTTCTGCTGCATGCTGGGCACGGTGGCGGCCAACGTTGCCGTCACCCTGGGCGCACTGGGCGGCATCTATATCGGTGGCGGCATCGTGCCACGCCTGGGCGCACGCTTCGACCGCTCGGGTTTCCGCGCCCGTTTCGAGCGCAAGGGCCGCTTCGCCAATTATGTGTCCCAGGTGCCCACTTTCGTGATCACCGCGAAATACCCTGCCTTCCTCGGCACCTCGGCCATCCTGGCCGAGAAGCTGTCGTCGCACTAAGCGATCAAGCAGGTCAGCCCCGAGACAGGCTGGTCTGTAGCGTTTACGCCGGGCAACGAGCTGTTTTGCCCGGTTTTGCGCTTTTCCGCTTTTTATCGGGTACAATTGGCATCGTTGGATGAAACGACGACTGTCTCGCGCACGGCTTGTACGCCGTCACAAGCGAAGCAGCTGCTCAGGAGTTCGTTTCATTGCTGGTTATTTAAGGCCAGCGCCATGGATTGCAGGATTTTCATCGCATCCGCAAGATTCCCGCTTTGCGCGCTTAGGCCAAGGCGTCGGAAAAACAGCCTCAACTTGTAACCCAGCATGACATCGTCGAAGGTGCATGCCGTCTGTTACGTTGAAATGAACGTTTTGATTTATTTCTCTGCATACGAATTGCAATACATATCCGCACAGAATTGCCATGAACACCATTGAGGCCAAAAAAGTCCTCGAAACAGCGCTGCTGTGCGCGCGTGAAGCGCTGACGATCCACAGCCTGAAAAAGCTGTTTGTCGATGCCGATGACAATGGCCGCATGCGCGGTGTTGGTGTTGGCGCCGATACGATCAAGCAGCTGCTCGAGGAACTGCGGCAGGAGTGGGAGGGGCGCGGCATAGAGATAGTCAGCCTGGCGTCGGGCTGGCGCTTTCAAAGCCGCCCGGAAATGAAGATGTATCTCGACCGATTGACGCCCGAGCGGCCGCCGAAGTATTCACGGGCGACGCTGGAAACGCTGGCCATCATCGCCTACCGCCAGCCCGTCACGCGCGGCGACATCGAAGAAATTCGCGGCGTGGCCGTCAATTCGCAGACGATCAAGATGCTCGAAGACCGCGGCTGGGTCGATGCGATCGGCTACCGCGACGTGGTGGGGCGGCCGGCCTTGCTGGCCACCACCAAACAATTTTTGGACGACCTGGGTTTGAGTTCGCTGTCCCAGCTGCCGCCTTTGCAGCAAATCAGCGAAATGCAGGGCAACGGGCTCGAAGCCCTGGAAGCCGCCCTGCAAGAAAATTTTGACAAAGCAAGCAATGACATTGCAGCACCGCTTGGTGCAGGTAGCAGTACGGCTGTGACAGTAGTGACAGCAAGCCCTGATGCCGGCCCCGATGCTTCGCCCACGGACGAAGCCTACACTCACGACCCTGCGCCAGAACTAACGGCTGACGCTGCGCCAGGTCAGCACAGCCAAGAAACGAACAATGAATAATCCGAATACACCCGAGACAGTTACCGCCACCGACGACGCTGTCGTTGCCAAGCCCAAGCGCCGCACCAAGGCTCAGATCGAAGCCGCTGCAGCAGCTGCCCCCGTTGCGCCAGCCGCAGCTGCAAGTACCGATGCCGCGCCAGCCGCCAAGCCGAAGCGCCGCACCAAGGCAGAGATCGAAGCCGATGCTGCTGCCGCCGCACCCGCCGTTGACGTTGCCGAGGCAGCGCCCGCCGTGAAAAAACCCCGCGCCAAGGCCGCGCTGAAAGCACCGGCCGATGCCGTGACCGCTGATGCTGGCGAAGCGCCTGCCGCACCGGCGCCGCGTCCGCCGCGCGCCCGCGCTGCCGCCAAGGCGGCCGCCGTGGAAGCCGAAACCGCTCCCGAAGCTGTTGCTGAAAAAACCGAAGAAGCCCGCACTACCCGTGGTCCGCGCCAGATGCGTGGCGTGCAAGCCGAGCGCGCGTTGCGCCAGCCGCCGCGTCCGAAGGCCGAGAAAGCTGCAAGGCCTGCCGTCGCGCCGCAGGAAGCAGCCGTGGAAGCTGCCGCACCGGTCGCCGATGTGTTCGATGCCGAAGGCAATCTGGTGTCGTCGGCGCCGCAAGGTCGCCAGCCGCGCCAGCCGCGCAATGACATGCCGGGTACCGGCAAGAACGCCGGCAAGAGCCGTAAAAAAGGCAAGGGCCGCCAGGGCGCACCAGGCAAAGTGAATGATGCCGATGCGATCTTCTCGTTCGTCACCTCCGACGCGTTCGACAGCGAAGAGGGCGGCACCGGCCGCGTGCAGAAAACCGCCGTGCGCCGCGACCTGACCTCCGACGACGATGCACCGAAGCTGCACAAGGTGCTGGCCGAAGCCGGTCTCGGTTCGCGCCGCGACATGGAAGACCTGATCATTTCCGGCCGCGTATCCGTGAATGGCGAGCCGGCCCATATCGGCCAGCGCATCCTGCCGTCCGACCATGTGCGCATCAACGGCAAGCTGATACAGCGCCGCGTCAGCAAGAAGCCGCCGCGCGTGCTGGTGTACCACAAGCCAGCCGGCGAAATCGTCAGCCATAACGATCCGGACGGCCGTCCTTCCGTGTTCGACCGCCTGCCAACCATGAAGGCTGGCAAATGGCTGGCCGTTGGCCGTCTTGACTTCAATACCGAAGGCCTGCTGCTGTTTACCACCTCCGGTGACCTGGCCAACCGCCTGATGCACCCGCGTTATGGGATCGACCGCGAGTACGCCGTGCGTACCCTGGGCGAGCTGGAAGAAGGCATGCGCCAGAAACTGCTGGCCGGCGTCGAACTCGAAGACGGCCTGGCGCAGTTCTCGAAAATCGCCGATGGCGGCGGCGAAGGCATCAACAAGTGGTATCGCGTGGTGATCGGCGAAGGTCGTAACCGCGAAGTGCGCCGCATGTTCGAAGCGATCGGCCTGACCGTCTCGCGCCTGATCCGTACCCGCTACGGCGCGATGACCTTGCCGAGCGGCCTGAAACGCGGCCGCTGGGAAGAGATGGATGAAAACACCGTGCGCGACATGCTGACAGCCTACGGCATCGAAAAGAAAATGCCGGCCTCCGGTGATCCACGTGCCGCTGGCGCCGCCAAGGGCCGCGAAGCACGCAAGGTCGACCGCAAGGAGCGCGATGACGAGCCGAACGGCAACCGCATCGATGTCAGCAACCGCAACGCCGATCCGTTCCCGGTCGCACCGCGCCGTGGCCAGCCGGCCGGGCAGTTCGCCCGTCCGCAGGGCCAGGGCCGTCCGGGCGGCATGGGGCGTCCCGGCGAAGCGCGTGGTCCGGGCCGTGGCCAGCCGCAAGGTCCGTTCCAGGGTGGGCAGCCGCGTTCGGCTGCAGCTTTCGACGGCGCGCCGCAGGGCCGTGGCCCGCGTGTTGCCGGCCAGGGTGGCCAGGGCCAAGGCCGTCCGGGTGGCGAAGGCCGTGCACCACAGCGCGGTCCGCGTCAGCCTGATCCGCTGCAAACCACGTTCGGCTTTGCCAATACCGGCCCGCGCCGTACTGGCGGCGGTGGTGCCGGCCAGGTGCGTTCCGGTGGCCAGTCGCGTGGCGGCATGGACCAGGGCATGCCGCGTCGCCGTAGCAACAAACCGTAAGCAAGGCTTTCTTGTAGCGCACGCCGGGGTTTTGCCCCGGCTGCGCAGACTCTTGTAACTGTTGTAAGTCGGTCCTGCGCGCATGTGCGGCATTGCGGCGAAGTTAATAAGAGGTTATAATCTGCAGCCTAATAAAAGTTCTCCGCAGGGTTGTTCGGTGGGGAGTGCTTTCATCTGGTTGGGTAAATACAAGAAGATGGGCAGATGCCCATTTTTTTTTTGTTGAACCGTTTGTCATGGCTCCGCGAGGGGCCATATATGATTCAATGCGTGTTTTTGCAGGTGTATGGCGCTTTGCAGCGCGATATCGGGCAAAAGCGGGCCTTATTTCTGGAGAATTTCTTGCAGCAGTTGGGATTAATTGAAAAGACAGTCACAGGTCTGGGCTATGAGCTCGTTGATGTCGAACGTGCCGAGCGCGGAATGCTGCGCGTCTTTATTGATTTCAGCGCCGCAGATGCCGCTGAAAAAGGTCCGATCACGGTCGAAGACTGTGCCACGGTCAGTCACCAGTTGTCGCATGTGTTGACGGTAGAGAACGTTCCTTACGAGCGTCTCGAGATTTCTTCCCCGGGCCTGGACCGGCCGGTGCGCAAGCTGGAAGATTTTGTCCGTTTCGCAGGCCAGGAAATCATCGTCAAGCTGCGCGAGGCGATGCCGGGTACGAACAACCGGAAATCGTTCCAGGGGATCTTGCAAGAACCCGTGGGCGAGAATTTGTCGTTGGAATTTGAAGGTAAGGATGGTCCGGCGATGTTGGAATTTACGCTCGCCGATGTGGATAAGGCACGCTTGGTGCCGCAGGTGGTTTTTAAGGGACGCAAAGCATGAGTCGCGAAGTTTTATTATTGGTTGACGCGCTGGCGCGTGAAAAAAACGTCGATAAGGATGTCGTTTTCGGCGCCCTTGAATTCGCATTGGCGCAAGCCACGAAGAAACGATATGAGGGTGAAGTGGACATCCGCGTTTCGATCGACCGCGATTCGGGCGAATTCGAATCGTTCCGTCGCTGGCACGTGGTACCTGACGAAGCCGGCCTGCAGTTGCCGGATCAGGAGATCCTGCACTTCGAGGCGAAAGAACAGATCGCCGACATCGAAATCGATGATCACATCGAAGAACCGATCGAGTCCGTCGAATTCGGCCGCCGCTTTGCGCAAGACACCAAACAGGTGGTCCTGCAGCGCGTGCGTGACGCCGAGCGCGAACAGATCCTGGTCGACTTCCTGGAACGTGGCGACTCGCTCGTCACCGGCACAATCAAGCGCATGGAACGCGGCGATGCAATCGTCGAGTCCGGCAAAATCGAAGCGCGTTTGCCACGCGACCAGATGATCCCGAAAGAGAATCTGCGTATCGGCGACCGCGTGCGTGCTTTTATCTTGCGCATCGACCGCAATATGCGTGGCCCGCAGGTGATTCTGTCGCGCACTGCACCAGACTTCATCATGAAGCTGTTCGAACTGGAAGTGCCGGAAATCGAACAAGGCATGCTGGAAATTAAATCGGCCGCCCGCGATGCCGGCGTACGCGCCAAGATCGCCGTCTATACGGCTGACAAGCGCATCGACCCGATCGGTACTTGCGTCGGCATGCGCGGTTCGCGCGTGCAGGCCGTTACCGGTGAGTTGGGCGGCGAGCGCGTCGACATCGTGTTGTGGTCGGAAGACCCTGCACAGTTCGTGATTGGCGCCCTGGCGCCGGCGAACGTGTCTTCGATCATGGTCGATGAAGAAAAACATGCGATGGACGTCGTCGTCGACGAAGAAAACCTGGCCATCGCGATCGGCCGTTCGGGCCAGAACGTGCGCCTGGCTGCCGACCTGACCGGTTGGAAGATCAACATCATGACGGCCGAAGAATCGGCCGACAAAGCTGCCCAGGAAACGGCTGCCGTGCGCATCCTGTTCATGGAAAAGCTCGATGTCGATCAAGAAGTTGCAGACATTCTGGTGGAAGAAGGTTTCGCCAGTCTGGAAGAAATCGCTTACGTGCCAATTTCCGAAATGCTGGAAATCGAATCGTTTGATGAAGATACCGTCAATGAACTCCGTACCCGTGCGCGTGATGCGCTCGTTACCGAAGCGATCGCTTCGGAAGAAGGTCTGGAAGGCATGGACGAGGCGTTGGTTGGTCTGGAAGGCATGGACCGCATCACCGCTGGCAAGCTGGGTCTGGCTGGTATCAAGACCGTTGAAGCATTTGCAGCACTGGCATACGACGAATTTGGCGCAATCCTGGCCCTGTCTGCGGACCGTGCGCGTGAACTGATTACAAGTGAATTTAAAGATGTGACCGACGATGAGATGAAGTTGGTTGACTCGAAATACGACGATCGTGCCAAGGCTTTGCTTGCCAAGGCATGGAGTCAGGCTGAATCCGCAAAGGCTTAATTTGAGTATCTTTATCATCTGTCGCGACACCAAGAAAAGAGGACTGAATGGCGAGTAACAACGTAGCCCAATTTGCCACCGAACTGAAGATGCCTGCAGATTTGCTGCTGACGCAGCT
Source organism: Janthinobacterium longum (assembly GCF_051380735.1). Lineage (NCBI taxonomy): Bacteria > Pseudomonadati > Pseudomonadota > Betaproteobacteria > Burkholderiales > Oxalobacteraceae > Janthinobacterium > Janthinobacterium longum. The sequence goes on along the minus strand of NZ_JBNYXQ010000003.1, from coordinate 290,871 downwards.
GCGTTCTGCCGGCGTCGAGAAAAGTTCGACGTCAGATCCATTGTCGAAAGATGATAAGGACAAGCTTTTGGATCATCTGCGCCGCACCCATGGCGCAGCGGCTGACACAGAAAAGAAGAAAATCACCGTGACCCGCAAGGAAACGACTGAGATCAAGCAAGCCGATGCAACCGGCAAATCGCGCACCATCCAGGTTGAAGTGCGCAAGAAACGTACCTTCGTCCAGCGTGACGAAGCGGCGCCTGTTGCTGCGCCTGAACCGGTCGCGCCTGCCGCACCGGTGATCGACCCTGCCGAAGTGGCGCGCCGTGAAGAAGAAGTTCGCAAGCAAGCTGAACTGATCGCACGCCAGGAAGCCGATCTGCGTGAAAAACAGGAGCGTCTGGCCAAGCTCGACGCGGAAAAAGAAGCCCAGGCGAAAGCCACGCAACAGGCTGAACTGACCGCCAAGAAAGAAGCCGAAGCCGAAGCGAAGAAAGCTGCCGCCAAGGCCGCCGCCGCGCCGGTCGCCAGCGCTGCTGCGCCAGTGGCCGACGATGCCGCCGCCGAAGCGAAAAAAGCTGCTGCCGCCGAAGAAGCGAAGAAAAAAGTTGCCGCTGCTGCACAAGCTGCCAAGGAAGCTGCTGAAAAAGCCGAAGCCACCGACCGCGCCCGCAAGGCCGTGGCGGACGAGGTCGCCCAGATCAAGGCCATGATGAACGCGCCACGCCGCGCCATCAAGGCTCCTGAGCCAGTACCGGTGCCGGTCAAGCCGAAAGCGCCGGAAGGCACGCTGCACAAGCCGGCCGACAAGAAACCTGGCGACAAGCCGGGCGACAAGAAGCCTGCCGTGGCAGACAAAAAATCGATCAAGTCGGCCAATGTGTCGTCGACCTGGTCCGATGACGCGAAAAAACGCGGCACCACCGGTGGTCCGAAGCCACGCGGCAACAGCGGCCCTGCGGGTCGTGACAGCTGGCGTGGTGGTGCCAAGGGTCGTCGCCCGACGCACCATGACGACCGCGAAACGAATTTCCAGGCGCCTACCGAAGCCGTCATCAAAGATGTGCACGTGCCGGAAACCATCACGGTGGCCGAACTGGCGCACAAGATGTCCGTCAAGGCTTCCGAAGTCATCAAGCATTTGATGAAACTGGGCCAGATGTGCACCATCAACCAGGTGCTGGATCAGGAAACGGCCATGATTCTGGTCGAAGAAATGGGCCACAAGGCGTTTGCCGCCGAACTGGACGATCCGGAAGCACTGCTGGCCGACGTGGGCGAACACGCGCACTTCGAAACCAGGCCGCGCGCACCGGTGGTCACCGTCATGGGTCACGTCGACCACGGCAAGACCTCGCTGCTCGATTACATCCGCCGCGCCAAAGTGGCGTCGGGCGAAGCTGGTGGCATTACGCAGCATATCGGCGCTTACCACGTCGATACGCCACGCGGCATGATCACCTTCCTCGACACCCCGGGTCACGAAGCGTTTACCGCGATGCGTGCTCGTGGCGCCAAGGCAACCGACATCGTCATCCTGGTAGTTGCAGCTGACGATGGCGTGATGCCGCAAACGAAGGAAGCGATTGCCCACGCGAAAGCTGCTGGCGTACCGCTGGTGGTGGCGATCAACAAGGTCGACAAACCGGGCGGCAACGTTGACCGCGTGACGCAGGAACTGGTTGCCGAACAAGTGGTGCCGGAAGAATACGGTGGCGAATCGCCATTCGTGCCGGTCTCGGCCAAAACCGGCCAGGGTATCGACGACTTGCTCGAGCAAGTGCTGCTGCAGGCCGAGGTGCTGGAACTGACGGCTCCCGTCGATGCGCCGGCCCGTGGCCTGGTGGTCGAAGCCCGTCTGGACAAAGGCCGTGGCCCGGTCGCAACGATCCTGGTGCAATCGGGTACCTTGCGCCGTGGCGACGTGATCCTGGCTGGTTCTTCGTATGGCCGCGTACGCGCCATGCTGGACGAAAACGGCAAGGCGATTGCCGAAGCCGGTCCATCGATCCCGGTCGAGATTCAAGGCTTGACGGAAGTGCCGGTGGCCGGTGAAGAAGTGGTCGTGATGGCCGACGAGCGCAAGGCGCGTGAAATTGGTCTGTTCCGTCAAGGTAAGTTCCGCGACGTGAAACTGGCCAAGCAGCAAGCCGCGAAACTGGAAAACATGTTCGACCAGATGGCCGAAGGCGAAGTGAAAAACTTGCCTTTGATTATCAAAACCGACGTGCAAGGTTCGCAAGAAGCGCTGGTTGGTTCCTTGCAGAAACTGTCGACCTCCGAAGTGCGCGTACAAGTGGTACACGCGGCCGTCGGTGGCATCACGGAATCGGACGTCAACCTGGCAGTTGCCTCGAAAGCAGTCATCATCGGCTTTAACGCCCGTGCTGATGCCCAGGCACGCAAGCTGGCCGAGTCGAACGGCGTGGACATTCGCTACTACAACATCATTTACGATGCGATCGACGAGATCCGTTCGGCGTTGTCGGGCATGTTGGCACCAGAGAAACGCGAAACGGTCATCGGCCAGGTCGAGATCCGCCAGGTTATCCTGGTCTCGAAAGTCGGCGCGATTGCCGGTTGCCTGGTCACCGATGGTGTCGTCAAGCGTGCTTCTTCGGTCCGCCTGTTGCGCAACAACATCGTGGTATGGAGTGGCGAGATCGAGTCGCTGAAACGCTTCAAGGACGACGCAAAAGAAGTACGCGCCGGCCTCGAGTGCGGCCTGTCGCTGAAGAACTACAACGACATCCAGGTTGGTGACACCCTGGAAGTGTTTGAAGTCCAGGAAATAGCTCGTACCCTGTAATCTCAGCAAGAACGACAGCGCGGGCATATCGATGTCCGCGCACAACACGTGGGGCGCATTGGTCAACGGGCAACCGTTTGACTCATGCGCCCTGCGGCACTTAGGACACCATTATCATGGCCAAACATAGCAAAACCATGCCGGCGCGCGGCTTGCGCGTGGCAGACCAGATCCAGCGCGATCTGGCCGAAATCGTCGCCTACGAACTGAAAGACCCGCGCGTAGGCACGATGATCACCATCACCGAAGTCCAGATCACGCCCGACTACGCCCACGCCAAGGTGTTTTTCACGATGTTGAAAGACAGCAAGGAAGCCATCAAGAACACCACCGAAGGCCTGATGGCCGCTTCCGGCTTTATCCGTGGCCTGCTGGGCAAGCGCCTGCATATCCACACCTTGCCGATGCTGCATTTCGTGCACGACAGCTCGACCTCGCGCGGCATGGAAATGTCGCTGCTGATCGACAAGGCCAACGCTACGCGCGCGGCTGACGCCGAGCCGGACGTGAAACCAGAATCGGACGAGCAATAAGCGTGGCGGGACCGAAACGACCACCCGGCATCAAGCGCGTGCGCGACCTGGTCGACGGCGTGCTGTTGCTGGACAAGCCGGTTGGCTGGTCCAGCAACGATGCGCTGATCAAGTCCAAGCGCGTGCTGAACGCCAAAAAAGCGGGCCATACCGGCACGCTTGATCCGTTCGCCACCGGCTTGTTGCCGCTGTGCTTTGGCGAGGCCACCAAGTTCTCGCAAGACTTGCTCGAAGCCGACAAGACCTATGAAACCCTGGTGCACCTGGGCGTGACCACCGACACGGGTGACACCGAAGGCGCCGTGCTGGAAACGCGCGACGTCAACGTGACGATCGAACAGATCGAGGCCGTGCTGGCGCAGTTCCGTGGCCCTATCTTGCAGGTGCCGCCCATGTATTCGGCCCTCAAGCGCGACGGCAAGCCGCTGTATGAATATGCGCGTGCCGGCATCACCCTGGAGCGCGAAGCGCGCCCGGTGACCATCCACAAGCTGGAATTTTTAAGCTATGAGGCGCCGTTTTTGAAATTGTCGGTAATGTGCAGCAAAGGCACGTATATCCGCGTGCTGGGTGAAGAAATCGGCCACGCACTCGGCTGCGGAGCCCATCTGAACGCCCTGCGCCGCACGCAGGTGGGGGAGCTGACTTTGGACGGTGTGATCACGCTCGACGAATTGACGGCGCATGCCGAACCGTTGAGCCTGCTGGCACCGGTCGACGCCTTGCTGTCGAGTTTTCCTGCGGTGCAACTGACCGAAGAACTGGCCAAACGCTTTCTGCATGGCCAACGGATTGCGCTGGGCAAGGAAGAAGTCGCCGTGCCAGCCGAGCCGGGCAGGGTGCGTGTGTATCACGACGCCAGGCTGCTGGGCACCGGCCAGTTGCAGGAATACAGCATCCTGGCGCCCGAGCGCTTGATTGCCACCGCGCACCAGTAACTCACGAACTGCTGGGGTCAGACCCCCACGCCCGCTAGCGCAAGCCTCCGAGTTTGCGGCATTGAGGGTCTGACCCCGGTATTGTGTTGCATTTTCAAGATATCACCCGACGAGACTTCGAACCGCCAGCAATTTTAAATGGCGTCGCAACGCAACATGCTATACTACGCGGTTCCAGTTTCAGCCACTATCGAAACGAACCGTACACCCCGTACGCACCCTGCAGTTTTTCAGCAAATATAACGACCATGTCTACTACAAAACGCGCAATTCGTAATATCGCCATTATCGCCCACGTTGACCACGGCAAAACCACGCTGGTGGATCAGCTGCTGCGCCAGTCCGGCACCTTCCGTGAAAACCAAGCGGTCGACACCCGAGTCATGGACTCGAACGACCTGGAAAAGGAGCGCGGCATTACGATTCTGTCGAAGAACTGCGCTGTTGAGTACGAAGGCACCCACATCAATATCGTCGACACCCCAGGCCACGCCGACTTCGGCGGCGAAGTGGAACGCGTGCTGTCGATGGTTGACTCGGTTTTGCTGCTGATCGATGCACAAGAAGGCCCGATGCCACAAACCCGTTTCGTCACGCGCAAAGCGCTGGCACTGGGTCTGAAGCCTATCGTCATCGTCAACAAGATCGACCGTCCGGGCGCACGTCCTGACTGGGCGATTAACCAGACGTTCGAACTGTTCGACAAACTGGGCGCAACCGACGAGCAACTCGATTTCCCTATCATCTACGCTTCGGGCCTGAACGGCTATGCCGGCCTGACCGAAGATGTGCGCAGCGGCGACATGAAGCCGATGTTCGACGCCATCCTGGAACACGTGCCAGTGCGCGATGACAATCCGGAAGGCCCGCTGCAGATGCAGATCACCTCGCTCGACTACTCGTCGTACGTGGGCAAGATCGGCATTGGCCGCGTCAATCGCGGTACCGTCAAGGTTGGCCAGGACGTGCTGGTCATCAATGGCCCGGGCGCCACGCCAGTCAAAGGCCGCATCAACCAGGTGCTGAACTTCAAGGGCCTGGAGCGCGTGCTGGTAGACGAAGCCGTTGCCGGCGACATCTGCCTGATCAACGGTATCGACGAAATCGGCATCGGTTCGACCCTGTGCGCACCGGATACCCCGGACCCGCTGCCGATGCTGACCGTCGACGAGCCGACCCTGACCATGAACTTCATGGTCAACAACTCGCCACTGGCTGGCCGCGAAGGCAAGTTTGTTACCAGCCGTCAGCTGCGCGACCGTCTGGACCGCGAACTGAAAGCCAACGTTGCGCTGCGCGTTTCGCCTACCGACGACGACACGATCTTCGAAGTATCGGGCCGCGGCGAGCTGCACCTGACCATCCTGATCGAAAACATGCGTCGCGAAGGCTTCGAGCTGGCTGTGTCGCGTCCACGCGTGGTCTTCAAAATGGTCGATGGCGTGCGCCACGAGCCGTTTGAAAACCTGTCGGTTGACGTTGAAGAAGCCAACCAGGGCGGCGTGATGGAAGAACTGGGCCGTCGTCGTGGCGACCTGCAAAACATGGAATCGGATGGCAAGGGCCGTGTGCGTCTCGAGTATCTGATCCCGGCACGTGGCCTGATCGGCTTCCAGGGCGAATTCATGACCCTGACCCGCGGCACCGGCCTGATGAGCCATGTATTCCACGAATACGCACCAGTCGACAACACCCGTGGCGAAATGGCTGGCCGTCGCAACGGCGTGCTGATCTCGCAGGACGACGGCGCCGCTGTTGCCTACGCTATCTGGAAACTGCAAGACCGCGGCCGCATGTTCGTGTCGCACAACGATCCAGTGTACGAAGGCATGGTCATCGGCATCCACTCGCGCGACAACGACCTGGTCGTCAACCCGATCAAGGGCAAGCAGCTGACCAACGTGCGTTCCTCGGGTACCGATGAAGCGGTACGCCTGGTACCACCAATTCAGATGTCGCTGGAATACGCAGTTGAATTCATCGAGGACGACGAACTGGTCGAAATCACGCCAAAATCGATCCGCCTGCGCAAGCGCTTCCTGAAAGAGCACGAGCGTAAAAAAGCGTCGCGTGACGCGTAATATGTAGTGCAAGCATGGCCTCTCGGCCATGCTGCTTCCAGACCCGTTGCGCCGCATGACACTAACCGGTGATGCGCGCAGCGGGTTTGTCGTTTCCAGACCTGTTTTTCATAGCCGCCATGACTTCCTCTTCCTTGCCTTCCCGCCGCCTTTCCGTTGCCCCGATGATGGACTGGACCGACCGCCATTGCCGCAAGTTCCACCGCGAAATCACGCGCCATACCTGGCTGTACACGGAAATGGTCACCACCGGCGCGCTGGTGTATGGCGATGTGGAGCGCCACTTGCGCTTCAACGAGGAAGAACACCCGGTCGCGCTGCAGCTCGGTGGCAGCGATCCGAAGGACCTGGCCACCAGCGCCAAGCTGGGGCAGCAGTGGGGCTATGACGAGATCAATCTGAACTGCGGTTGCCCGTCCGAGCGCGTGCAAAAGGGCGCGTTCGGCGCCTGCCTGATGGCCGAGCCGCAACTGGTGGCCGATTGCGTGAAAGCCATGCGCGACGTGGTCGATATCGACGTTACCGTCAAGCACCGCATCGGCATCGACGACAGCGAGTCATACGACTTCGTGTGCGATTTTGTTGGTACGGTGGCCGAGGCCGGCTGCAAGACGTTTATCGTGCATGCGCGCAATGCCATCCTGAAGGGCCTGAGCCCGAAGGAAAACCGCGAAGTGCCGCCGCTGAAGTATGAGTACGCCTACCAGCTCAAGCGCGATTTTCCGCAATTCGAATTCATTATCAATGGCGGCATCAAGACGCTGGACGAAATCGACCTGCACCTGCAGCACTTGGACGGCGTGATGCTGGGCCGCGAGGCGTATCACAATCCGTATGTAATGGCGCAGTTCGACCAGCGCTATTATGGTGACGCGTCCGAAGTCAAAACACGCGAACAGGTGCTTGAAGCCATGATCCCCTATATCAGCGCGCAGCTGGCAAAAGAAGAGCGCCTGAAGCTCAACAGCATCACGCGTCATATGCTGGGTTTGATGCAGAACCTGCCCGGCGCACGCGGTTTCCGCCAGACTTTATCGGACTCCAAAAAACTGGCCTCCGGCGACCCACGCCTGCTGCTTGAAGCGGCTGCGCGCCTGTCTTCCACTACGCTGGCCTGATCGCCAGATTGACCTTCTGACGGCGATCTTGTCTATACAGCAAGACCTGTCGCCTGCCTTCCAGCCTTCCTTCCGCCTGCCATTTTTTGGTGAAAAAACGTGTCATTGCATGCCATTGCATCTTGACAATGTGCTGTTTTGGCACACCCATGCACAGTCGTGGGGCATTTCCACGGTGCAAGAAACGGCGTTGTTGTCATTTCCCCGAAGAAAGTTAATCTGCGCATTAGATGGGCAGTTATTGCTTGCTTTGAGGCAAAATTTACACCTATAATTGATTATAGACAAATATTTCTCATATGAATTTTATATGTCGCGATGGAATTAATCGTAAGTAAAATGCAATATGAGAGGCAAATTTGCATGCGCAGTCACTGTGTTCAAACAGCGCTGCCAGGGGCAGGAACCACACCGTGTTGCGCGCAACCGGTAACGCTGAGGCGCTGACCAGGCCCTTGGCGAATATTGGCGTTGCGCAGCGTTCGTCTTGTCGTGCCGGGCAAAATTCTTATCAATAGTTTCATTTACGAAGAGCCGAAATGAATTTAGCAAAAATGAAGGTTGGTACACGCCTGGGCCTGGGGTTCGCCCTGGTACTGGTTCTGCTGGTGGCTGTCACGATACTGGGCATTGCGCGCATGGCGCAGATCCAGGAACGTCTCGATCACGTCATCAATGTCAATAATGTGGTCACCCGTCTGGTGATCGATATGCGTGGCAATGTCAGCGACCGCATCACCTCGCTGCGCATCCTGACCCTGATGACGGATTCGGGCGACATGGAACCGGAAATGGCGCGCATCAAGGCGCAGACCGCGACCTACCAGGAAACGCAGAAAAAGCTGGAAGCCAAGTTCGCCGTTGAATCGACGGCCGAAGAAAAAACCTTGCTCGCTTCCATCAAGGAATATGAAGCGGCCGCCATGCCGGCGATTGGCAAGGCGTCGGCGCTGTGGATGGCCAACGATGCCGAAGCTGCAACGCGCGTGATGATCAAGGAAATCCGTCCGGTCCAGAAAAAATGGATCGATGCGCTGGAGCAGCTGGCCACCCTGGAAGACAAGCTCAACGAAGACATGCAAGCGGACGCCCGCAAGGCGTTCGACAGCGCACGCCTGTTCATGATCGTGCTCGGTGCGCTGGCCGTGGCCATCGGCATCGCGGCGGCACTGGTGATTACCCGTGGCCTGCTCAAGCAGCTTGGTGGCGAACCCGACTACACTGCCTCGATCGCCGGCAGCATCGCCAAGGGCGACCTGTCGATCGGCATCGACACGCAAGGCTCGGACAATACCAGCCTGCTGGCGGAAATGAAGGAAATGCGCAACAGCCTGGTTGGCATCGTTGGCCAGGTACGCGTTGGTACCGAAGCGATCGGTACTGCCTCGCGTGAAATTGCGGACGGCAATCTGGATCTGTCGTCGCGCACGGAAATGCAGGCCAGCGCACTGGAAAAAACTGCCTCGGCCATGGAAGAACTGACCTCGACCGTGAAGCAGAACGCCGACAATGCCCGCGAAGCCAACAAGCTGGCTGCAACGGCATCGGATGTGGCGATCAAGGGTGGCTCGGTGGTATCGCAAGTGGTTGACACCATGAGCTCGATCAACGAGTCGGCCAAGAAAATTGTCGACATCATCGGCGTGATTGATGGCATCGCCTTCCAGACCAATATCCTGGCCTTGAATGCGGCCGTGGAAGCGGCGCGTGCCGGCGAACAGGGCCGCGGCTTTGCCGTGGTGGCTTCGGAAGTGCGCAACCTGGCCCAGCGTTCCGCTGGCGCCGCCAAGGAAATCAAGATACTGATCGACGATTCGGCCGAGAAGACCGAGCGCGGTACGCGCCTGGTCGGCCAGGCCGGCGTGACGATGGGCGAAGTGGTCGACAGCGTACGCCGCGTAACCGACATCATGAGCGAGATCGCCAGCGCCAGTGCCGAGCAGAGCGCCGGCATCGAACAGGTCAACCTGTCGATCATCGAAATGGACGGCATGACGCAGCAAAATGCGGCGCTGGTCGAGCAATCGGCTGCTGCTGCGCAAAGCCTGCAGGATCAGGCGGCAGAGCTGTCGCATGTGGTCAGCATTTTCAAGCTGGTCGAGGGTGAAGAGCGCGTCACGGCCCCGGTGCCGGCGCCAGCGAAAGTGACCGCTTCCGCACCGGTGGTGGCACGCAAGCCGGCTGCGCCTTTGCGTCCGGTCAAGTCGCTGACACGCAAGACCGAAATGACGGCTCCTGCGGCACCCAAGGCCAGCAAGCGTGCCGCTGCCGCCAGCACCAGCAATGATGAGTGGGAAGAGTTTTAAATTGTAGCAAGCAGCATCCAGTAGCAGCAGTGCCATGGTGGCAGTAGAGTCCTGGGCTGCGCGGCCAATCGCGCAGCCAGTTTTACGAATTTGTCTAACGTTGTTGAAAAAGTTTAATTATGAACAAGCGTAGTGTTATCGCAGCTGTACTTCTCTCCGGCGTGAGCGCCACCGTCCTGGCCAGCGAAGTGCCAGCGACCTTCGATGCAAAAACCTGCAAGGCGGAATATCCGAAAGCCTCGCTCGTCAATGAAGAGCAGGGCGACGTGACGATGTCCTTCCTGGTCTCGGCCGACGGCAAGGTAGTCGACTCGAAAGTCGACAAAAGCAGTGGCTTCAAGAATCTGGACAAAGCCGCCGTCAAGGCCATTACTGCCTGCAAGTTCAAGCCAGGCACCAAGGATGGCAGCGTGGCCCAGACCTGGACCAAGGTCGATTATTCCTGGAAGCTGTAATCACTCTGTTTGATTTTATTGGGGAAGCAAATGTCTAAAAGTATGCGTCATATCGGTGTTGCAGCAGCATTGCTGTTTTCTGTCTTGTCCGCCAGCTTTGCGGCAGAGGTGCCCGCATCCTTCGATGCCAAGAGCTGCAAGGTCGATTATCCGAAAGCATCGCTGCTGAACGAGGAGCAGGGCACAGTATCGATGTCTTTCCTGGTCAACGCCGACGGTAGTGTTGCTGACTCAAAAGTCGAGAAAAGCAGCGGCTTCAAGAACCTGGACAAGGCGGCCATCAAGGGATTGTCCGCGTGCAAGTTCAAGCCTGGCACCAAGGATGGCGCTGCAGCGCAGACCTGGACCAAGGTCGATTACGCCTGGAAGCTGGACTGATCGCCGCCGGCCCGCTTGCCGCTGGCCGCATCGATGTTTGCTGCCCCTGACGGGCGGTGCCGGAATTGCGGTACCGCCCGTTGTCATGTGCGCCACGCCACGGCGCACCGTATCTGTTACGCTCGGCACTACACTGCCGTGTTTCTTTCATGCCCAGAGGCCATCATGCATTCCATCTTGAAACTATCCCTTGTCGCCGCCACTGTTGTTTCCCTGTCGGCCTGCGCCGGTTTCAGCACCCCGCCCGGACTGGAATCTGGCCAGACGGTGGCGCTGGTCAATAGCCTGAGCTGGGTCAATCCCATGAGCGGCAAACGCGATGGCGTGCGTACCAGCTGGCCCATCAAGCATGGCAAGGTGGCCGCCGAGTATTTTCCGCTGGCGCAGCTCAAGCGCTGCGATGCGCAGGACAAGCAGTGCGCCTGGGGCGTCATGCTGGCCCAGCGCAGCGCACCGTCGTTCGCGTATGCCGACGGTGGCGTCAACATGACCTTTGCGCTGGCGATCGACGTGGCGCGGCGCCAGGAAGCTCGCCAGAGTGAAGTACAGACGGCGATGGCGATCCCGAAAGACGTCGCGGCGCTGGCCGGCAAGCAGCAAGTACAACACACGATCGGTTTGAAGTATGGCAAGGTGGAGCAGATCGAACTCGATTTTGGCGTGCGCTACCAGGTGTGTGCGCAGCGCCACGATGCGTCCGGCAAGGCAATCGACAAGTGCGACATTCCGTTCATCTGAGGCCGCTGGCACGCGCTCATGTTGCACTCTGCATCGGCGTGTAACATTCGGTAAATCCGCAGCAGGGGGGCGCTTTATTTCTTACACTACCAGCTTGGAAAAGGAGTGTGCGATGAAAACCTTGTTGGCAGTAATCTCAATGGCCGCCCTCGGTGGTTGCGCGGTGGCGCCCCCTGGCCCGGCCTACTATGGCACGCGTGCGCCGCAGGCGGCCTACAATCCCTATGAGTGGCATACGGTCTCGTCCGAGCCGGTGCAGTCGTCGCGTGTGGTCAGTGAACCGCGAGTGGAATATACGAGTGAGCCGGTGTACGTACAGCAGCAGCCTGTGTATGTGCAGCAACCTGTCTATGTGCCGGCGCCAGTGTATGCGCCGCAGCCTTACTATTACAATCCGCCGGTATCGATCGGGCTCGACTTCATGTTCGGTTTTGGCCGTTCAGGCTACCGTGGTCCGCGTGGCGGATGGGGTGGCTATGGCCGCTATCACGGCGGCCGCCGCTGGTAAGGCCGGGAAGGGCGCCAGGCCTCTTAATGGAAGTAGACAGAGGCTTGGTGCAACACGTCCGCCGAGCACAGGATGTACATCGCCGCGCCAGCCAGACTGATTTGGAAGGCACCAAAGCTGAAGGGGATAAGGCGGGACATGATGGACTCCTGAGGGTGGCGGTTGAGCGCTTCAGCGCTGACGGTATGACTCCATCATAGTTTTATTTAATTCCTACAGGCATCAGATGAATGTCCGTCACCATGTAGGACAAATGCTCGCAAACCCAGCTATAGCTTGCTGAAAGCCCATTTCAGCGATTTTTCCAGCGCACCACCGGCTCTTCCGGCGCCGTATCCGACAGGTCCGATACGGCCAGCCACTGCGTCAGCCGTTCCGGGTGCTTCAGGTTGATACCCATGCCATCAATAACGCCGACCTGCTCCAGGAAACGCGCATCGAACTTTCCTTTTGACACAGTCGGTGCACCCATCACCATGCGGTCATACGCTTTGCGCGCCTTGTTTTCCCATTTGTGCAGGTTGCTTTCATCGAAACGGTTCGATTCGAAATAAACGGTCAGCGTGCCATCGTGATTGCCGAAGCCGACGATGCCGGCCCCCTTGCGAAAAGTGGTGCTGTTGTTGATGTCAAACTCTTCCGTCGGCACGAAGACGCCGGCGCGGCCATCGATATCAGGCCTGCCCACGGGGGTGTCCTTGCCGTAGGAACTCGTTTCAGTAATCGGTTTTTCTTCAGCCATGGTCGTTGCTGATGGCGATCGCCATCGTGATATAAAAAATTGGGTGATCAGGGTGCTGTGGCGGCACTAGCCTGACAATGCACACTTGGCATTGTTTGACATAAGTAAAGTATTGTAGCCTTAATCTAATTCTATGGGGAAACAAGGACAGGCTTTGATGTGACCCTATCATGAAAAAAGCCACCGGGCATTGCTGCCGGGTGGCTCGTTGAACGGACTGATCGATTCAACACGCGGTACGGTCGCCGCACCAAAAGCGCTGACGGTCTGGCTGAAGCTTTGCCAGGTTGGCGTGATGATTTGCGAAATCGAGGTCAGGCGGTAGGTGTTCAATTCCAGGTATTGCACGCCCGTCGCAGCGGTTGGCATGAAACCGCTCTCGACGCCCTGCGTCGCGCCCTTTTGCATTTCAAACGCAGAGTTGCCGCTGGCCGGCGATGTCCAGCCGGTCACTGCACTCACGGCTGCTCATGGCGAGGTGATGGCCAGGTGATGGCATTGCCTTCGAAACTGCCATTGACCACCAGTTCGGGTGTCGCCGCACTGGCGGCGCCGGCCGGCAGCAGGCTGGCCAGGACGGTGATGTTGAACATGGTGGCAGGCAGTTTGGAAACATTCGTCAGACCGTCGCATCGATAGCAGGGTTGCCGTGCTGGCGATCAAGCAACTTTCCCTGGCCCAGGCTGCCTTGCGTGCGGTCGCCAAACCGCGCTTCTTGTATACTGCCGTTTTTGCAGAAGCCAGAAAATACACCGACATGAGCCAAACAATTGAAAACCAGTCCCCGGAACGCCGCCAGCATGGCGACATGACGGCACCGCCGCGCAAGCTCAATTTGCTGGTAGTGGACGACAACCAGGAAGTCGGCGAATCGCTGGCCATGCTGCTCGAAACGTTTGGCCATAACGTGGTGGTGGTGCGCAACTGGCAAATGGCGGTCGAGCAAGTCAAGCAGTGCGTGCCCGACGCCGTCTACCTTGACATCGAAATGCCCGGCATCAGCGGCATCGAAATTGGCCGTCGCCTGCGCAACAATCCCGACACCGCCAACGCCGTGCTGGTCGCCGTCACCGGCCACAGCCTGCCGATGTATATGGACGATGCGCTGACGGTCGGCTTTCGCCATTTCCTGGTCAAGCCGGTACGCATGGAAGACCTGGCAACGACGGTGCAGTCGGTGCTGGCGGGCTGATGGTCTTCCTGCATGGATTCAGGTAACTTTGGCGAGCACCTGCCCGTTGTACAGAGTCACTTGTTGATGAGCGAGCGGCCGCAAACAATATCAGAACAAACCTGTTAACAGAACCGATATCGCATGGATGCCCCAGATTTGCCTGTCGCCCGCTTCGATCTGGGCGATTACATTTTGCGCAGAATCGAGGCCCGGGATATTGGCCAGATATTCGCCGGCCTGTCGCACCCGGACGTCATTGCTCATTATGGTGTGTCATACGACAGCCTGGATGCGACGACGGAGCAAATGCTCTGGTACGAGCAGCTTCTGGCAGAAGGCACGGGCATCTGGTGGGGCATTGCAAGGCGCGAGGACGATGCGCTGATCGGTGCATGCGGCCTGAACGATTGGCTGCCAGCCCATCGCCGCATAGACCTGGGCTACTGGCTGCTGCCCCAGTACTGGGGGCGAGGAATCATGCGAACGGCACTACCGCCGATACTGCAGCATGCATTCATGCGCATGAACATCCATCGCGTGCATGCCGACGTGGAGCCCGACAATCTGGCCAGTGCCAATTTGCTGCGCACACTGGGATTCGTCCACGAAGGAACACTGCGCGACGTCGAGTGCAAGAATGGCGGCCATGTCAGCCTCCACCAGTTCAGCCTGCTTGCAACGGACCCGGCTGCCATGAACCTCGGAAAAAATATGGCGGCGAAGTACCGATAGTGTCCGGGTTCGCGTGACCAGCAAAATCATAAGCGTCAACGTTGCCCTGACCGAACTTGGCCGTGATGGCGGTAGGCAGGTCAGCCTTTTACGCGGCAGCGTGCTGGCGAGTCGGTAGCATGCAAAGCAAGCATTCATCTGGAAGGCAGAATTCGGCGCCAGCCATCAAGCGCATCAATTCAGCGTCGGGCAATTTGCTGCCCACCGCCTACGAACGGGAAATGGCAGCACTTGAACCTATCGCTGTGTCCGAAATTACCTGATCACCACAATGACTACGAGTGTAGTCAAATCTCATTACAGATGAGTTTTTCAAACGAAATAACTACGATCGTAGTTATTTTGTTGTGCGCGACCTGTTTTTCATGGATTATGCTCACGAGCGTGCTCATTTTCTTGCCCCTTTCTGGTGTATCGTCATAATCGCTACGAGCGTAGTCAAAAACCCATTTGAAAGGCTTATTGTGAAGCATCCCATTCACTCAACCGAAGACCTCGGGCTGGCTATTCGTGCGGTGCGCAAAAGCTCTCAGGTTCGGCAAGATGACCTGGCCGGAGCGGTTGGTGTCAGCCGCCGCTTCACTGCTGAGGTGGAACGGGGGAAGCCCACCGTACAGTTTGGCCGGGTTCTTCGCTTGCTTGAGGAACTGGGCATTACCGTGAGCGTCGACATTCCGGACGACGCATCGCGCGTGCTGGCTATTCTCAAATCTCGACAGCCCAGCACTCGCCTCAAGAAAAATGCGGGCGAGCCGGCCGGCGCCGAAGAGTCGAAGAAGAGTGATGCATGAGTAGCCTCAACGTCTATATCGACACCGTATTGGTAGGTGTTCTGCGTGAACAGGAAGACCTCTGGCAATTCGAATATGACGCAAAGTGGATAACGGCGACGCAGGGGTATGACCTGGCTCCTGGCCTGTCACGCGCCCAAGGCAAACACATCGACGGCAGTACGACGCGCCCCGTGCAGTGGTATTTCGATAATTTGCTTCCGGAAGAAATGCTGCGGCAGGCAATCGAGAAAGAAGCAGGGGTCAAAGGGGCAGATGCATTTGCACTCCTCGAGTACCTCGGTGCGGAGTCCGCAGGCTCCCTGACGTTACTCCCACCGGACACACTCCCGGGCGGCAAGCCCAGCATTCGCGAACTGTCGGACCAAACGCTTAGCCAGCGCATCGCTGACCTGCCAATTAGGACGTTGGCCGCGAGGGCACCCAAACGGATGTCTCTTGCCGGTGCGCAGCACAAGCTGCTCGTGGTATATCAGGATGGCAGGCTGTACGAACCTGAAGGCGCCACGGCTTCGACGCATATCCTGAAGCCAAACCATCCAGACAAGCGTGCATATCCTGCGTCAGTCTCTAACGAGTATCTGGCCATGCGTTTGGCACGCGCAGCGGGACTACCAACGCCCAATGTCCATATGCGCTACGTGCCCCAGCCGGTTTATATCGTTAACCGGTTTGACCGGGTGGTTGCGCAGTTAGGGAGTGAGGCGAACGGGCTTCCTCAAATTGACGTCAAACGCTTGCACATCATCGACGCCTGCCAGTTGTTGAACCGTTCTCGGGTGTTCAAGTACAACGGCGCTTCACTGGAGGCACTAAACGAAATCATCAACAAGACAACCAACAAACTGCAAACCAGGACCCGGTTGTTTCGCTGGCTTGTTTTTAACGTCCTGGTGGCAAACGACGACTGCCATCTCAAAAACCTGTCTTTTTTCGTGGCAGCGGACGGCGTCAGGCTGACTGAGCACTACGACCTTTTGAGCACGGGAGCTTATTACACGAAGGCTATCGCACAAGATAATGCGAGCTGGCCGAACGTGCGCATGGCCATTGCGCTACCAGGTGCAGACTCGTTTGGGAGCGTGACCAAAGAGAGCATCCTGGCCGCCGGCGAAGAGTTGGGTGTGCCGCGTCCGGCCGCACAACGAATTCTGGCTGAGGTGGTTAGCCGGGTACCGTCCGCATTGAAGAAAGAGCGTGACGCGCTGGAAAAGCGCCACGCTGCACTCGCTGCCGAGGCCAAGTTGTTTGCGGGAATGGAAGTGCGTCTCCTGAGTGTGCTGGAAAATATCATTGTCAAGGACATGCTAGCCAATCTTGCGCGCTAATCCTGCTATATCGGAGAGCAGGAGTTCAAGAGCGATAACATGGGATTCGATGGCGGCGGTTATGAGGAAAACTGTTGTGGCAGGTATCTCAGAAGCGCGCCAGCTGAAGCGGGGCTCAGAAGAAAAGAAGCTTTTGGGGCTTTAGATGGTGCAGGGTGGGCGTTGGAAAATCAGAAATACCGTTGGGAAATACAAAAAAGGGTCACAAGCCGAAGCATGTAACCCTTTGATTTTCCTGCATATTCTGTGGGGTGGCTGATGGGGCTCGAACCCACGACAACAGGAATCACAATCCTGGACTCTACCAACTGAGCTACAGCCACCACTGTCTTACTGCTAGTTCAGCGAGTGTTTTGCTGAACAGGTGCCGAATTATACAAAGAACTCGGCGAAGTGGCAAATCTAAATGCAGTCTTTTTTAATTTTTCGAAAGATTGCCTGAGAACGCCTGGTTTCGTCTAGACGGCGATGTGTTGCACAGGCGGATGCAGGTCCAGCAAACCGGCAAACGCTGTCGTCAATGCCTCGACCCCGGCGGTGGTGTAGCCGTGCAGTTGCGGCGCCTGGTTCAGGTCGCGGCGCAGGCTGGCTGCGTCGAGCAGGCGGGTCAGCTGGCGCGCCACGGCGTCACCGGTATCGATCAGGGCTACCTGCTGCTGGGTATGCGCGCGCACCGTGCGGGTGATGGCGTCTTGCACGAAGGGGTAGTGGGTGCAGCCGAGCACCAGGGTGTCGACCCCTTGCGCCAGCAGCGGGGCGATATAGCGTTCCAGCATGGTACTGGTGGCGTCGCCCGGCTCATTGCCCATCGCACATTGCTCGATGCGTTCGACCAGGCCTATGCAGGGCTGCAAAATGAAGGTCGCGCCGGTGGCGGTGCTGACCTGTTCGCGCAGGGCCAGCAGTTTTTCGCCGCGCAAGGTGCGCTCGGTGGCCAGCACGCCGATCTTGCCGTTGTGGCTGGCGGCGGCCGCCGGTTTCAGGCCAGGCTCGACGCCGACGATCGGCAGCTCGGGGTAGCGCGCGCGCAGCGCCTTGATGGCGGCGATGGTGGCCGTGTTGCAGGCCACCACCAGCGCCTTGATGCCTTGCTGCACCAGCCAGGCGGCCACGGCCAGCGAGCGGTCGATCACCTGCTGCTCGGTCTTGTCGCCATACGGCGCGTAGCCGGAATCGGCCACGTAGATCAGGTCTTCGTGCGGCAGTTGCGCGCGGATATGGCGCAGCACCGACAGGCCGCCGACGCCGGAGTCGAACACGCCGATTGGGGATATTCCACTGGCTATATTTAATGCCGGGGTCAGACCCGACGGGTCTGACCCCAGATTTGCGCTATTACTTAAGGTAAAAGTCATATAAAAGCCGATGGAAATGAAAACGCCGCGCTGGCAATATGCCGCGCGGCGTTCATGGTAGTGCCTGTTTAAGCAACCGTCACAGGAATCTTGCTGACGCTATTCATCTGCTCGATCTTGGCCTGCCATTCCTTCGGCCCGGTGTTGTGCACCGAGGTGCCTTTCGAGTCCACTGCTACCGTCACCGGCATGTCGACCACGTCGAACTCGTAGATCGCTTCCATGCCCATGTCGGCAAAGCCCAGCACTTTCGCGCCCTTGATGGCTTTCGACACCAGGTAGGCCGAACCGCCGACGGCCATCAGGTAGGCCGACTGGTGTTTCTGGATAGCTTCGATGGCGGCCGGGCCGCGCTCGGCCTTGCCGATCATGGCGATCAGGCCGGTTTTTTCCAGCATCATGTCGGTGAATTTGTCCATGCGGGTGGCGGTCGTCGGGCCAGCCGGGCCAACCACTTCGTCGCGCACCGGATCGACCGGGCCGACGTAGTAGATAACGCGGTTCTTGAAGTCCACCGGCAACTCTTCGCCCTTGGCCAGCATGTCCTGGATGCGCTTGTGCGCGGCGTCGCGGCCGGTCAGCATCTTGCCGTTCAGCAGCAAGGTCTGGCCTGGTGTCCACGAAGCGACTTCTTCCTTGCTCAAAGTGTTCAGGTCGACGCGTTTCGATTTTTCCGTGTCCGGCGCCCACGATACGTCAGGCCAGGTCGACATTGGCGGCGGCGTCATGTAGGCCGGGCCGGAGCCGTCCAGCACGAAGTGGCCGTGGCGGGTGGCGGCGCAGTTCGGGATCATGGCGACTGGCTTCGAGGCGGCGTGCGTCGGGTGCATCATGATCTTCACGTCCAGCACGGTGGTCAATCCACCCAGGCCTTGCGCGCCGATGCCCAGCGAGTTGATCTTGTCGCACAGTTCGATGCGCAGTTCTTCCAGCTTGTTTTGCGGGCCGCGCTGTTTCAGTTCGAACATGTCGATGTCTTCCATCAACACTTCCTTGGCCATCAGCATGGCTTTTTCCGCCGTGCCGCCAATGCCGATGCCCAGCATGCCCGGCGGGCACCAGCCGGCGCCCATGGTCGGCACCGTCTTCATGACCCAGTCCACCAGCGAGTCGGACGGGTTCATCATGATCATCTTCGACTTGTTTTCCGAGCCGCCACCCTTGGCCGCCACTTTCACGTCGACGGTATTGCCTTCGACCAGCTCCATGTGCACCACGGCTGGCGTGTTGTCCTTGGTGTTCTTGCGGTCAAAATGCGGGTCGGCCACGATCGAGGCGCGCAGCTTGTTGTCGTCGAAGTTGTACGCGCGGCGCACGCCTTCGTTGACGGCGTCGGTGACGGTGCCGCTGAAACCTTCAAAGCGCACGCCCATGCCGATTTTCAGGAAGACGTTGACGATACCCGTGTCCTGGCAGATCGGACGCTTGCCTTCCGCGCACATGCGCGAATTGGTCAGGATTTGCGCGATCGCATCTTTTGCGGCCGGGCTTTGCTCGGCCTCGTAGGCGCGCGCCAGGTGCTCGATGTAATCGGCAGGGTGGTAGTAGCTAATGTACTGCAACGCTGCGGCGACGGATTCGATCAGGTCTTCTTGCTTTATGACAGTCATGGTGTTCTCGCGGTTGGAAGAGGAAAGCTTAGTGGGTTTTTGAATCGTTGTGGGTCATCGTCGTCAGGCGGTCGGTGTAGGCGATGGCCATGGCCGAGAGCAGGAACGCGATGTGGATCGTCGTTTGCGCCATCAGTACTTTTTCCGAATAGGCGTCGGCGTTGATGAAAGTCTTCAGCAGATGGATCGACGAGATGCCGATAATGGCCATGGCGAGCTTGGTCTTGAGCACCGACGCGTTCACGTGCGAGAGCCACTCCGGCTGGTCTGGATGCGTTTCCAGGTTCATGCGCGAGACGAAGGTTTCATAGCCGCCGATGATGACCATCACCAACAGGTTCGAGATCATGACCACGTCGATCAGGCCGAGCACAACCAGCATGATGGTGGTTTCATTGAGTTTTTCCGGCACCGCCGCACCCTTGACCGCGACCGCGGTGAAGATGTGCTGCAGCGCCGCCTCGTTGCCCAGGGCGGCGCCGATCAGATCTTTCAGTTCCACCCAGAAGTGGAACACATAGACGCACTGCGCCAGGATCAAGCCCAGATACAGTGGCAACTGTAGCCAGCGCGACATAAAGATAAACGCTGGCAAGGGACGCAGCTTCGGTTTAGGATCGGACATTCGGGCGGTACTCCTGAAATTGAGGCAGACTGGATAAAGGTTGCCGACATTTTACACGTGCCGCTGAGCTACCGCACCGGCATGTTGCGGCGCACCGTTGTAGAATTAGCTGTGGAAAGATTGACCAAATGGCACCATGCCAGCAGTCTGTAAGGGCTAAGTAAGCGACAAAGTTTATGTTGGAGCGAAACACTACAACAATGGAGACACATATGAGCAGCACTACCACGCAACAAGGTCCAGAGGAATCGCGCATCTTCACTCCATCAGCGGCGTTCACCTCGCAGGCTACGGTGGCCGGCATGGATGCCTACAACGCGCTGTGCGCCGAAGCCGAGGCCGACTACGAAGGGTTCTGGTCGCGCCTGGCGAAAGAACACCTGGTCTGGAAAAAGCCGTTTACCCGCACCCTGAACGAAGACGACGCACCGTTCTACAAATGGTTCGAAGACGGCCTGCTGAACGTTTCGTACAACTGCCTGGATCGCAATATCGAAAACGGCCTGGGCGACAAGACCGCCATCATTTTTGAAGCGGACGACGGCACGGTGACCAAGGCCACCTACACGCAACTGCACGAAAAAGTCTGCAAGTTCGCCAACGGCCTGAAAGCCAAGGGCATCGCCAAGGGCGACCGCGTGATCATCTATATGTCGATGTCGGTCGAAGGCGTGGCCGCCATGCAGGCGTGCGCGCGCATCGGCGCCACCCATTCGGTGGTGTTCGGCGGTTTCTCGGCGAAATCCTTGCAGGAACGCATCATCGACGCCGGCGCCGTGGCCGTGATCACGGGCGACGAACAACTGCGCGGCGGCAAGAAACTGCCATTGAAATCCATCGTCGACGAAGCGCTGGCGCTGGGTGGCTGCGAGTCGGTGAAAAACGTGATCGTCTACCAGCGCACCGGCAGCGACCTGAACATGGTCGAGGGCCGCGACACCTGGCTGCACGAGCTGGTCGAAGGCCAGAGCGCCGAGTGTGAGCCGGAATGGGTCGATGCCGAGCATCCCCTGTTTATCTTGTACACCTCCGGTTCCACCGGCACCCCGAAAGGCGTGCAGCATTCGAGCGGCGGCTACCTGCTGTGGGCCGCGCTGACCATGAAGTGGAGCTTTGACATCAAGCCCGACGACGTGTTCTGGTGCACCGCCGACATCGGCTGGGTGACGGGCCACAGCTATATCGCCTATGGTCCGATGGCCGTCGGCGCCACGCAAGTGGTGTTCGAAGGCATCCCGACCTACCCGAACGCAGGCCGCTTCTGGGAAACCATCAAGAAACACAACGTCAGCATTTTCTACACGGCGCCCACCGCCATCCGTTCGCTGATCAAGGCGGCCGACGTGGACCCGAAAGTCCATCCGCAGCACTACGACCTGTCCAGCCTGCGCCTGCTGGGCACGGTCGGCGAGCCGATCAACCCGGAAGCGTGGATGTGGTACTACAAAAACATCGGCGGCGAAAAATGCCCGATCGTCGACACCTTCTGGCAAACCGAAACCGGCGGCCACATGATCACCCCGTTGCCGGGTGCCACGCCGATGGTGCCGGGTTCGTGCACCTTGCCATTGCCAGGCATTATGGCGGCGATTGTCGACGAAGCAGGCCAGGACGTGCCGAACGGGCAGGGCGGCATTCTGGTCGTGAAACGCCCATGGCCTTCGATGATACGCACCATCTGGAACAACCCCGATCGCTTCAAGTCCAGCTACTTCCCGGAAGAACTGGGCGGCAAGATGTACCTGGCCGGCGACGGCGCCATCCGCAACAAGGACACCGGCTACTTCACCATCACCGGCCGCATCGACGACGTGCTGAATGTTTCCGGCCACCGCATGGGCACGATGGAAATCGAATCGGCCCTGGTCGCCAACCCGCTGGTGGCCGAAGCGGCGGTAGTGGGCCGCCCCGACGACACCACCGGCGAATCGATCTGCGCCTTCGTGGTGCTGAAACAGGCGCGCCCGACCGGCGAGGAAGCGAAAAAGCTGGCGCTGGAGCTGCGCAACTGGGTCGGCAAGGAAATCGGCCCGATTGCCAAACCGAAAGAGATCCGCTTCGGCGACAACCTGCCCAAAACCCGCTCCGGCAAAATCATGCGCCGCCTGCTGCGCGTGCTGGCCAAGGGCGAAACGATTACGCAAGACGTGTCGACGCTGGAAAACCCGGCCATCCTGGATCAGCTGAAAGAGACGTCGTAAGACGGGCGAACCACTTTTACTGCCAGGGGTAAATATCTTTGGCAGTTTGGTGATTCCTTGCTATAATCTGCGGCTTCGCGACAAGCGGAGCCAGTAGCAATGCAAGTAATACGCCAGCATTGCATGCAGGAGAGATGGCTGAGCGGCTGAAGGCGCACGCCTGGAAAGCGTGTATAGGGTAATACTCTATCGGGGGTTCGAATCCCCCTCTCTCCGCCAAAGACGAAAAAAAAGAAAGCTACCCTCGGGTAGCTTTTTTTTCGTCTGCCGGCGGAGAGAAGTACGCCCCCTGCGGGGCGTACGCGGGGGATTCGAAGGGTCGGGCCTACCGGCCCGGCCCTCTCCGAATCTACCAACTGCTGCCGCTGCGCGGCAGCCTCGCGCACCTGCGGCGCGCGTTCGTGGTTCTAATTAGGTTTTCGGCTGAGCATGCTTTTAGGGCGGCCAATGCATAAGTCCGAGTCTGAATGGCGGACCTTACCCGGCATCCCTTGCTGCACTATTTACCTTTTCGTGGCTTCCGAGGTCTGAAGTAATCTGCAACCTCTGTCACCCATAGAGGTATGCCGACAGAATTTCTAGCAACATATTGTCGGGCAAATTTGACTTTGTTGTCATCCTTATCGAAATACTCTTCCATCATCTTTTTGGTAGCTAACGGTCCCAAATCTAGATGTCCGAAAACGGATGCAGAATTGCTATTTATATTGGCCGAAGCTACAATTTCCTTGATCACGGAGTTTTGTCCTAAATTATCTAATTGTGAAACTGTATCTACAAAATGAGTTGCGTTTAAAGCCTGTTCTATTTCTGTTGCAGGTGAGCTTCTCTGATCATCTACATTCACTAATACACAATCATCGACTAGGGGTTCGTAAATAATCCTGCTAAATTGAATAGATGCACTTTTAGCCTTCAAAACAACGGCTTCAAGCCGGGCATCAGTATCAATAAGGCATAGAACTTTTCCTGTGGTTCGATAAGCAGGATCATTTAGCGGTTGCCAAAGATAATCATAGGTCCGTCTCACCTCTTTGTAGCCACCCAAAGGAATAATTCTCAAGTTTTCCTTTTCTATAAATTCTGCCAAATAATATTCCAGATATATTTTGTCTGATAGGCCTTCACACAAAATCCAATTGTATGGGCTAGGTCTGATTGCTGAGGAAACAATTGACTGAATCATGTCATTGTAACTTTTTAGCTCAACATCGATGGCAATAGGCGTTGTTGAATTTCTTAACGTATGCTTTATTTGCTCTCGAAAGTTATACAAATCGAAAGAGTAGAATGTGTTTCTTTCATTTTCGTGACTAATGGCGTGAGCTACACCATTTTGAACGATTGGTAAAAAACCATACCAATGTGTTGTGACTAAAACTTGCGTAGGCGGAGAAGTGATATCTGGAATTTCAGCCAGCTTGGCGAATTGATCATGGCATGCAGACGTATGCAAGGAAGCGTCAGGTTCATCAATAGCTAATATGACTGTATGGCTTCTGGTCGCACTCCTTGCAAGCAACGAGTATGAAAGGTCAATCAACGCCCGTCTCTTCTCACCGGCGCTCATTTCTCGAACTGGGAGAGAGTGGCCTTTTTGCTTTCCATGTAATATTTTTATGGAAAAATAGGCCTCAAAAACTTTTTCCACTAAGTCATTCATTGTTAATTTATTTTTATATGAGCCTTTATATTCATAATTTTTTAAGCTACTTCCGATCTCGTTGACAAACTGCTGTAGCGAGGTATTAATGGATGATACTGTTGATGAGCCAATAGCTTTTTGGATTTTTTCCTTGATGTCTTCATCTAATAGTTTTTGAACATGACGAGATTCTATCGCTGAAAATAAACTGGCGTCGGCTTCAACGGGGATGTAAAAATATGCGTATAGGCTTAAAACTTCGGAAAGTAAGTGATTTATTTCAGATTCCGTTATTTGTAGCTCTTCAAATATTCTAATAAGCGTGGGATCTTTTCCGAATGAGGCTATGTGCCCATTACTCTTTCCATGCTGCTTTCCAAGAGGGAGTAGATAGTGTGACGTATTACTATAACCATTAGCAATAAGACTTAACCGTACATCATAAAAATCGTTGTGCGCGTCTACTGTTCGATAATTTGTGGTCCACAAATACGAACTTAAAGCATCCGCCGCTGGAACATTTTTTATCTTCTCTCTTGGTACGAGAAATATTGGCATTATAAATGGCGATTTTTCGTCCCCAGATATGCCTCCTTCAGATTTCGCCTGTGCGTTTATACTCCACTCACCGCCATTGAAAAATTTATCCAGAGCGTCTAGGATGGAGCTTTTGCCGCTACCATTTGCTCCCAAATACGCAGAAAAACCTGCTCCAGAACTGATTGGGATAAAATTAATAGCACGGTAAATTTTATAGTGGCGTAAAAAGACTCCAACTAGCATTTTTTTCTCCGAACGAAATATTTTGGGTAATTTATTGTAAAGCAAATTTATTTCAAAATCTACCATATATTTCCTCTTTGGAATTAATGGTAAAAATGAAAGTGAGAGAGGAATAAACCTGCAGGCAATAAGGAGTGCCCGGGTCAGATACCATAGCGACCTTGCAATACATGTCCGACAAGCTTGTGGCACCGATTGAAATACTGGATATACAAGCCGTTCAGTTGGCGCATGCCTGCGACAGATTTGCCTTGAGCGTTTCAACGAGCAGATGATAATGATTGCCCATTTGGCAAAAGCCATGCACACCAAAATGGTGTCGCTCACATACCAGGGCAAGCACTTTTAGCGATGTAAGGCGATCGGTATCGCCCCGGTAAACGGTGCCACCCCGGTCGCCGCGCGAAGTAACGTGGTAGAGCGCACCAGCTAACTCAAGTCGTAGTGGTCGCATCATGCGGTAGACGGTACCTGAGCCATGCGCATTATCTCTAAGATTGCGCAGAGGTTTCCATGCCAGCATGGCTCAGGTCGTGTCGTAGTGGCGGACCTGACCCCGTCTCCTTTTACGGCACCCATGCATGAGTCCGTGTCCGAATGGCGGACCTGACACCGGTACTGTGCGAATGGCGGACCTGACACCGGTACTGCCGGTACTGTGACACCGGTACTGCGATATTGTCGACAATAACCGTACGGTCAAAGGCGGCATTGTTGGCGCGCCAGACCACATTGGCCCCAGCATCGGTCAGCACTTCCGGGCGACCCACTTGATCATTGTGGCTGGCGTAAAACTGGCCAGCGCGCGATGCCCATTAGTTGGCCGGTCAGCCAGACGAAGCTGGTGGTTTGATCGCCGATTTCGAAAGCAGAAAGGATCAGATCGGCCATTCAGACATGAACTGTTGCGTAGAGCCTGGTAGAACCCCGAAAGCCGAGCAGAGAATATAGAACGAATCCCACCGCCACGCCGCCCACTGAAATGATACCTGCGCGCCCGCCTTGGCTGGTCGATCGGCATAGCATGTCGGGTTACGCTGCGCTAACCCGACCTACGGCTTGCATTGCCGCTGGCCAAAAAAAGCCCGCCGAAGCGGGCTTTCCCATTCAAAACCAGCCTTAAAAATCAGAACTGATTCATCGTATTATCTTTCCCCGCCGCCTTCAACGCCGCCTCCCCACTGAAATAATCCTTGTGATCATCGCCGATGTCCGAACCCGACATGTTCTGGTGCTTGACGCAGGCGATGCCCTGGCGGATCTCCTTGCGCTGCACGCCGGCCACGTAGCCCAGCATGCCCTGGTCGCCGAAGTATTCCTTGGCCAGATTGTCGGTCGACAGCGCCGCCGTGTGGTAGGTCGGCAGCGTGATCAGATGGTGGAAAATACCGGCTTCGCGGGCGGCGTCGGCCTGGAAGGTGCGGATTTTCTCGTCGGCCGTGGCAGCCAGTTCGGTCTCGTCGTATTCCACGCTCATCAGCTGGCCGCGTTCGTAGGCGGACACGTCGCGGCCCTCGGCCTTCATGGCGTCATACACCTGCTGGCGGAAGTTCAGGGTCCAGTTGAACGACGGGCTGTTGTTGTACACCAGTTTGGCGTTCGGGATGACTTTGCGAATTTCGCTGACCATGCCGCCGATTTGCGATATATGCGGTTTTTCCGTTTCGATCCACAGCAGGTCGGCGCCGTTTTGCAGCGAGGTGATGCAATCGAGTACGCAGCGCTCTTCGCCGGTGCCGGCGCGGAACTGAAACAGGTTGCTGGGCAGGCGTTTCGGGCGCAGCAGCTTGCCTTCGCGCTTGATGATCACGTCGCCATTGCCCAGCGCGTCGGCCGATACTTCTTCGCAGTCGAGGAATGAATTGTATTGGTCGCCCAGGTCGCCCGGCGTGGCGGTGACGGCGATCTGCTTGGTCAGGCCGGCGCCCAGCGAATCGGTGCGGGCAACGATGATGCCGTCGTCCACGCCCAGTTCCAGAAAGGCGTAGCGGATGGCGCGGATCTTGGCCAGGAAGTCTTCGTGCGGCACCGTCACTTTGCCGTCCTGGTGGCCGCATTGTTTTTCATCCGACACTTGGTTCTCGATCTGGATGCAGCAGGCGCCCGCTTCGATGAATTGCTTGGCCAGCAGATAGGTCGCTTCGGCATTGCCGAAACCGGCGTCGATATCGGCGATGATGGGCACCACGTGGGTGACGTGGTCGTCGATCTTGGCCTGGATGGCGGCCTTGGCGTCGCCTTGGGCAGCGTCAAGCTGGCGGAACAGGCCGCCGAGTTCACGTGCATCGGCCTGGCGCAGGAAGGTGTAGAGCTCGCGGATCAGGCTGGTGACGGCGGTTTTTTCATGCATGGACTGGTCTGGCAGCGGGCCGAACTCGGAGCGCAGCGCGGCCACCATCCAGCCGGACAGGTAGAGGTAGCGGCGGTCGGTGCTGTTGAAGTGCTTCTTGATCGAGATCATCTTCTGCTGACCGATGAAACCGTGCCAGCAGCCCAGCGACTGGGTGTATTTCGACGGGTCGGCGTCATACGCGGCCATATCGTTGCGCATGATTTTCGCTGTGTACCTGGCAATGTCCAGGCCCGTCTTGAATTTGTTCTGGGCGCGCATGCGGGCGGCGGACTCGGGATTGATGGCGTTCCAGGCGCTGCCTTGTTGCTCTTTCAAACCTGCAACTGCCTTGATGTCGTCTTGATATTGGGACATGTGAATCTCCTGAAAAAAAGCGAAGTAAGAAAATCGTCGAGTGTGCCGCCGCGTCTTGTTGAAGCAAACTGCATGACTAAATAGTAGGCCATTTTTATGAAGTTCATCAAGTCTTATATAAGACATATAACTTAAATTTTATCCTTGTTTTTCAATGACTTGATTATAAAATTTCGGGATGTGGAATGAATTTTCAAAAAGCGAGACGCTTGAGGCAGGCGCTGCACCAGCGCTATTTCGCAATGTGAAATAGGGTTTCGGATTTTGGTGCACTGCAGCGATTATGCAGCAACCAGGCGGGCAATTGTATGGTCAAGCGCTGGCCCGGTTGCGCCCGGCGCTCTTCGAGCGATACAGCAGGGCGTCAGCGCGCTGCAGCAATTGCGTTGAACTGGCATCGTGATAGTCACCATCGCTGGTGGTGGCCACGCCGAGGCTGACCGTTACCAGGCCGATCGGGCTGCCGGCGTGCACGATGCCCAGCGCCAATACCGTCTGGCGCACGGCTTCGGCCACCAGCGCGGCGCCGGCGCTGTCGGTGCCGGGCAGGATAACCGCAAACTCTTCGCCGCCATAACGGGCGACCAGGTCTTCGCCACGGGCGGCGCTGCTGGCTACTGCCCTGGCGATGGTCTGCAGGCAGTCGTCGCCGGCCACATGGCCGTAGGCATCGTTGAATTTCTTGAAGTAATCGACGTCCAGGAGTATCAGCGACAAGGGCTGCCCGTCGCGTCGGGCGCGCCGGCTTTCGCGTTCCAGCTTGCCGTCGAATGCGCGGCGATTGGCCAAGCCGGTCAGGCCGTCTTTCCAGGCCATGGTTTTCAGATCGGCATTGGCTTGTTCCAGTTCCTGGCTGGCCGCGCGCAATTGCATTTCAACCTGGTCGCGCATCGTGGCCTGGCGCATCAGCTTGCGGAAGAACCATATCAGCGTGGCGATGGCGCACAGGGCGGCGCCCAGGATCTGCGCGCTGGCCAGTCTCCACGGCCAAAAAATGTCCTGCTTCGACAGCGCCGCCGACACGATAATCGGGTAGCTGTCCAGGCGCCGGTAGCTGTACAGGCGCTCGATGCCGTCAATTTTCGCCACCAGCATCAGCGTGCCGGTCTGGCTCTTTTCGCGGTAGCTGCGCATCACCGCGCCTGACGATAAATCGGTGCCGATCAGTTTTTCCTGGAACGGGCGCCGATAGATCAGGGTGCCGTTTTCCAGCGCAAAGAACACGGTGCCCGAGCGGCCCAGGTCCAGGCTGTCGAACACGCGCTCGAACGAGTCCAGCCGCAAGGTGGCCAGCGCCACGCCGGCAAAGCTGCCGTCGGCATGGTCTATCCTGCGCGAGACCGGAATGATCCAGTGGCCGGTCGAGCGGCTGCGCACGGGCGCGCTGATCAGGGTGGCGCTGTGCGGATGGGTTTTGTGAAAAATAAAATAGTTGCGGTCTGAATTGTCGCCCTTGAAGGGCACGCCCAGCGAGGTGGCTTTCCATGCACCGGTCTCGTCATACAGGAACAGGCCATGGATTTCAGGCACTCTTTCGGTCAGATGCACCATGTGTGCGCCAAGGCGCTGGGCGGCCTGGCCACTGCTGCCGTCGCGCTCGGAACGTTCGACGATGTCATCGAGCATTACGTCGGCAATCTTGATGGCGGTATTGGCCTGTGAGGCAAGCGTGCGCGCCATGTTTTCGGTGGCGATGCCAGCTTCGCGCAGGCGGGTCTGGTAAGACGACCAGACGATCCAGGCGGTTGCCGCCATCAAGGCCACGCAGATGCAGGCCAGCGCCATGCTCATCAGCGTGCGCATGGAGCGTTGCTGCTTGCGCAATAGGGACGGTGGTTGTTTGCTATGCTGCATGACGCCACCTGTGTAAGTAAGCTGGTCGGCAGGCGAGCCTGTCACGACCAGCCTGGGTGATGGACGGTCAATGGTGTGTCTGCTTGCCGTTTTTAATGAACAGGGCCGTCAGCATGCCGATCACGCATACGCCAATCACATAATAGGCCGGGCCCAGCACATTGTTCTTAAGCATCAGGGTTACGACGACCGGTGTCAGACCGCCAAAAATCGCATACGAGATGTTGTATGAAAACGACAATCCCGAAAAGCGTACCTGCGCCGGGAAAGCCTGTACCAGCACGCAAGGCACGGCGCCAACCACACCCACGCACAGGCCCGTGATCGCGTACAGCGGCAGCAGCAGGTCGGGGCGGCTGCCGACGGTGGTGTAAAAGATGTAGGTCGCGATGGCCAGCAGCAGCGAGCCGGCCAGGAGCACCGGTTTGGGCCCCAGGCGGTCTGCCAGCCAGCCAGCAAGCACGCAGCCGAATGCCAGGCACAAGGTGGCGCAAGTATTGGCCACCAGGGTGGTGCGCGCATCGATATGGTGGATTTTTTGCAGCAGGGCCGGCGTCATCAAGATCACCACCACGATGCCGGCCGACAGCATCCAGGTCAGCAAAACGGACACCGCAACGGCGCCGCGATGGCTGCGCAGCACGGATTTCAAGGGCATTTCGGTGGCCAGCGCCTTGCGCTGCTGCATTTCTGCAAATACCGGCGTTTCATGCAGCCAGCGGCGCAGATACATGGCGCCAAAGCCGAACACGCCGCCCAGCAGGAAGGGGTAGCGCCAGGCGCCGTCCAGCACTTCGGCCGGGGTATATACAGTGTTTAAGCCGGTTGCCACCAGCGAACCGAGCAAGATGCCGACCGTCAGGCCTGCCGTCAGAATGCCGCAGGCCAGCCCCGTGTAGCGGCTCGGCACGTGTTCCGACACAAACACCCAGGCGCCCGGCACTTCGCCACCGACGGCGGCGCCCTGCAATATGCGCATCAGCAACAGCAGCAGCGGCGCGGCCAGGCCGATCACGGCGTAGGTCGGCAGCAGGCCGATCAGCAGGGTCGGCACGGCCATCAACAGGATCGACAGGGTAAACATGCGCTTGCGGCCCAGCAAGTCGCCAAAGTGGGCCATCACGATGCCGCCCAGCGGACGCACCACGTAACCGGCGGCAAAGATGCCGAAGGTTTGCAGCAGGCGCAGCCAGTCCGGCATTTCCGCTGGAAAGAACAACTGGCCAATCGCGTTGGCGAAGAAGACGAAGATGATGAAATCGTAGAATTCCAGCGCACCGCCCAGGGCGGCCAGCGACAGTGTTTTGTAGTCCTGTTGGGTCAGGGGGCGTGCGGACGCAATATCAGTGGAAGCCATGTGTCTCTTTTATGTATTTTATGGGAGGAACTGCCATCCGTAGCATACGCATTTCCCACCCTTGAGTAAACGTTAAGTCCGGATCGTGGCCGGCGGTGTCGCTTGCGCGTGCTTTGTACCGTGTTCGCCTGAGCAAAAGGTCAACGATACAATGCCTGTGCCATCATGATTCAATCAGTGTGAGTGACTATGCTAAACCAAAAATTGACCGACTTTTTCAGGCAGCAAGGCTGGTGGTATGACGAGGCCAGCGCCGACTATGCGATTGAATTGCAGCGCCTCGGTGTGGACGCCGGCTCGGCATTCGGGCAGTTTTGCCTGCACGTGGAGGACGGCCCGACGTTTATCCGGCAGGGCAAGGAACTGTACCAGGTCTGCTGGTTTGCCAAAAACACCGACTATGCACTGGCCATCAAAAGCTGCCACGAGACCCTGGGGCTGCCGCAGCAGTATTTGCCGCTCGACAGTTTTGAAGGCGGCAGTGGTTACTTTTATCATCGCGGCACGGGCCAGGTGCTGGGCGTGTCGCTGGGCACCGAATTGCAGGATTTCAGGGAAGGTCGATTGGCGCCGCAGTGGCCGACCTTCAATGATTTTTTGCACCATTATTTCGCGCTGCCTGCATGATCGCCACCTTTGACAACGTCGTGCGCGCCATCCGCGCCAGCCAGTCGCTACGCGAGCATGTCATGATCACCGGCGCCACCGTGCTCGAAGATGACCTGGGCATTACCGGCGATGATGGCTGCGACCTGCTGGCAGACCTGGAGCAGGCGTTTGATGTTTCGTTTGCGGGCAGCGATGGCACGCTGCGCGAGGCCTTCGGGCTGGAACTGGATCAATTCCTGTTTCATGGCGAAGGCTGGAATCCGCTGGCGCTGTTTCGCAAGGAAAAGGTCATGGCCTTGACAGTGGGGCAACTACATCAGGTGATCGCGGCGCGCCAGGACCGAAGTGGCGAACCTGGCTGACATTATTTCAGCAGCCGCTGCATGACAATGTCGAAAAAGCGCGGCTGGCTTGACGCCAGGCAGACCTGGGCGTTGGGCTGGCCTGCCACTTCGCGCGTAAAGCCGTCGTCGGTGACAGCAATGCGAAGCGGGGTGGTGGGGCAGCTGGCCGGATCGATCAGCCAGGTAACGGGCACCACGTCGAACAGCGACGGCATATTGCTCGACCAGGGCTGGTAGCTGTCTATCCATTGATGGTAGAGCAGGGTGACGGCGTCGGTCAGCGGCGAGCCGTGGCCGAAGATGGCGTTGCGCTCGACTTCGTCAAGGCGGATCTGGGTCGAGTCGAGCGGCATCATGACGATCGGCACGCCAGTGTTGAACAGCGCCTGCGCACCGGCAATATCGGAGACGATGTTGTATTCCTTGTCGGCCGGGCGCACCGGCACATATTGCGACTTGCGGTAGCCGGCCCGCACCGAGCCGCCCATCATCACCACCTGTTTCACTTTGCCAAACGCGGCCTTGTCGCGGGCGATGGCGGCGCCTATATTCGTCAACGGCCCCAGTGCCAGCAAGGTGACCTGGCCCGGCTGGCGCGCCACTTCGCGCACAATAAAACTGGCGGCGTCTTCCGGCGCCTTCGCTGGCGCCTGCCCGCGCAGCGCATAGCGCGCCTGGGTAAATGGCGTAGGGTTGGCGGTGGCCGCGCCTTGCGCCACGGGTATGCCCGCATGGCCTGTTTCACGCAGAAAACGCTCCAGCAAGTGCGTGCGCAAGGCCGTGTCGCCCCAGGCCGTGGTGATGCCGATAATCTCGATATCGGGACTTTGCAGCAGCAGGGCCAGGGCAAAGGCGTCGTCGATATCGTCGCCGATATCCATGTCGACGATGACTTTATGGGGTGCCGGCAGCGCGGCTGGTGCGGCGCTGGCGGGACCGGCCAACAGCGAGCCGGCCAGGAAAACCGGTAGCACGGCCATGCGGCGCAGCAGCGAGGAATAACAAGACATGGCGAACCTGGAAGAGTAGAGGAACAGCGGCGATTTTAGCAGCGTGCCGGGGCCGGTGCGTGATCAGTTGCTAAGAATCAAGAATTGCCTGTGCCTTCCATGGCATTGTCGTTTTCTCTGAGGCGTGAACGGGAGGCGGCGATGGATGGCGATGATGACTTTTCTGCGGATTGGCAGCCGGATCACTTATCGGGCGAACACCGCCCCCTGCATTTGCGCCTGGCGTCCACGCCCGGGCTGCCGGCGGGTGCGTTGATACCGCAGACCGTGTTTGGCCGGCAAGCCATATGCGGCGGCATCGCGTATCGCATGCTCTGCGTGTCGCACCATGGCGGCTTGCCGCTGGCCAGCCTGGTGGGGCTGCCCGCCGCGCTCGATATCGTTACCGATCGCGGTGAGCTGTGCAGTGTGTGCGGCATCGTCACCGAGGCCAGTGCCGGCGACAGCGACGGTGGCCTGGCCAGTTATCAGCTGGTATTCACCGATGTATTTTCCGTCATGGAAAAGCGCATCAATACGCGCGTGTTTCGCCGCCAGAGCGATATCGAGATCGTCCAGCTGCTGCTGGACGAATGGATACGCAGCAACAGCGTCCTGGCCCATGCCTTCCAGTATGTGTATGCGGATTTCTTTGAAGCGGAAAGCTATCCGCAGCGCGAATTCGTGATGCAGCATAACGAGTCCGATGCGGCCTTTGTGCGCCGCTTGCTGGCGCGCAGCGGAGTGGGCTGGTTTTTTCGCGCCGGCAACCCAGGCCCGGTTCATGCGCCGGTGGCGCCGTCGCATACCCTGGTGCTGTTCAACCATGCCGATGGCCTGCGGCAGAGTGCGGCGGGCAGCGTGCGCTACCATGCAGAACGCGCCACCGAAGAGCGCGATACCCTGAGTGCCTGGAGCGAAGTGCACACCTTGCAAGCGGAAAAGGTTACCCGTCACCGCTGGAACGAGGAACATCCGCGCTCACGTGCCTTCATGTCGGCCGAGCTGACGGCCGGCATGCACGGCAATGCACTGGCCGCCACCCTCGACGATTACCTGGTATTGCCCCCGCGCACGGCGCAAACGGGCGCCTCGGACCATGAAGCACTGTGTCATCTGGGCATGCTGGCGATGCAGCGTCACGATTACGCCAGCCATTGTTTCCATGCCGAAGGCAGCGTGCGCGACCTGTGTGCGGGCGAATATTTTACCTTGCTGTGCCATCCCGATATCGACCGCTTGCCCGCGCTTGAACGCGACTTTGTCGTCACCTCGCTGCAAGTGGCGGCACAGAACAATCTGCCGAAGGCGCTGGCCGCGCGCGTGCGGCGCTTGTTTGAGCGCAACCGCTGGCTGCAAGAGGGCGATGCGCAGCTGCAACGCGATGCCGACGCCATGGTGGCGCAAGGCCCCATGCGCATGCATGTCGCCTTGACGGCGGTGCGGCGTGGCGTGCCCATCGTGCCGGCCTATGATCCCCGTACCGACCTGCCGCCGCTGCCCATGCAAAGCGCGGTTGTGGTGGGGCCGGCGAAGGAAGAGGTCCATTGCGATGCGCATGGCCGCGTCAAGGTGCGTTTTCCTGCCACTCGCCTGATTGACCATCAACATGCGCGGGGCACTGGCGCGGGCGATACCGATGCCGATTCGGCCTGGGTGCGGGTGGCGTCCAGCTGGGCCGGCAATGGACCGGGCAGCGGCCGCCAGTGCGGTTTCCTCGGTTTGCCGCGGGTGGGCAGCGAAGTCTTGCTGGCGTTTCCAGGCGGCGACCCGGACCTGCCCGTCATCGTTGGCCAACTGTATAACCATGATGCGCAGCCGATTGCCTTGAGCCAGTCGGGTGAACTGCCTGGCAACCGCTATTTGTCGGGCATGAAAAGCCGCGAGATCAAGGGCGCTCGCGGGAATCGCCTGCGCTTTGATGACATGCCTGGGCAGATCAGTGCCCAGCTTGCCAGTGATCATGGCGCTTCCCAACTCAACCTGGGCTGGCTGACGCAGGAGCGGGGCAAAGTCAGCACTGCGGCGCGCGGTGAAGGAGCGGAACTACGCACCGACGAGCAACTGGCGCTGCGCGCCGGCAAGGGCATGTTGTTGTCGGCCTGGCAGCGGCTTGATGGCGAAGGCGGACAGATGGCGCGCAGCGAAACGCTGGCGCTGATGGAAAACTGTTTGCAGTTGTTCCGCTCGCTGGGCAAGTATGCCGCCAGCCATGACGGCGGCCAGCCTGAAGAGCAGGCGCAGCAAGAGTTGCAGCAGGATCTGAAAAGCTGGGAAGGCGCCAGCAACACCGAGCCGCGCACGCCGCCCGGTGGCGCACCTTTGATCGCCGTCAGCGCGCCGGCCGGCATCAGCTTTGCCAGCTCCAAAGCCATTATCAGCTATGCCGCCAGCAATATCGATACGGTAGCGCAGCAGCATCTGCAATGGGTGGCCGGGCAACGTTGCAGCGTCAACGCGGGCAAGGGTATTTCCCTGTTTGCCCATGCCGACGGCCTGCGCGCGATCGCCCACCATGGCAAGTTGCTGCTGCAGAGCCAGCACGACGATACCGACATCAATGCTGGCAAGAACCTGAAGCTGACGGCCAGCGAGGGCAAGATCACCGCCATGGCCGATGAGATCGTGTTGATCTCCAGGCACGGTGCCTTTATCCGCATCGCCGACGGCATTACGCTGGGCAGCGACTCGCCACTGAAGTTCAACGCGCCCAGTTTTGCGTTCGGCGAAGCGCAGAGCATGGAAGCGCAATTGCCGGGCTTTACGGAGGGCAAGGCTGATCAGCAGTTCGTGTTTGAGTATGAAGCTGACGATAACCAGCACGAGCCGCAACTGGCACCGCAATCGCCGTTTGAAATCAAATTGGGTGATGGCTCGGCGCTTGACGGACACAGTGATGCCGAGGGCAAGAGCGATCTGCTGGAACGCGACGCCATGCACCTGGCTGGTGTTGAAGTATTCAATCAAAAGGACTGACGCCATGAGCCTGTATCCGAAAATACCGTACGTGGTGGGCAAGGACGTCACGCTGTTGCAATGCGAGCGCAAGGCCTGCAAGAAAGTCAGCATACGCCGCAATTTGCCGGGCAATATCATCGTCATCCATGGCGTCAATGACCTGGGCATCAGCTACCAGGCGGTCGAGCAGGGCCTGTGCGAGGGCTTGAAGGACAGGCTGGGGCGCGGCTTCACGCCAGCCTCGTATCGCATGCCGGTGGCGGCCGACAAGGACAAGCTGGAAGAAGATCCTGACGCCGTGTTTTTCAAGCGCAATTTCACCGAAGACACCAACAGCCCCGTGATTCCGTTTTACTGGGGCTACCGCGAGGTCAAGGGCAAAGCTGGCACCATGCATGGACAATATGTCGACCGCTACGGCAATAGGCTGGACAAGGACCTGTCGAAAGAAGGCGGCCCCTTCGGCAACGCCACCAGCAGCCTGCCCGACATGTGGCGCCGCGGCATCAAGGCGCCGCTCGATCCGGTAAATGACGCCCTGCGGCCTTTGCGCACAGCGCCTGGCCGCATGTATATGGTGCTGGCGGCGCAGCGCCTGGCCGCGCTGATTTCCATGATCCGCGATTACGATGCCCAAGAGACCGTCAGCATCGTGGCGCATAGCCAGGGCTGTTTGCTGTCGCTGCTGGCGCAGGCGATGCTGATGGAAAAAGGACTGGCGCCGGCCGACACGCTGATCTTGATGCATCCGCCGTATAGCCTGGTCGATGAAATCCCCACGCTGATGAAAATACTCAGTTCGTTCGATGGTGGCGGGGATACGGCCATGCGCCCGTATTATCACTTGCTTGACGGGATGCAGACGCTGTCTGCGCGTTTGAAAACACTGGTCAATATCGTGGCCGGCGTGGCAAAGGGCAGCGGCAAGGCGAACGCTCCTGCGTTTGCAGATTTGAAAGAAGACCAGCATGGGGGCATGGTTGGCAGCGGCTGGAAAGCGGAGGCCGACCGCGACAATCGCGGCAAGGTATATCTGTATTTTTGCCCGGAAGATATGACGGTGGCGCTCGACAATATCCAGGGTATCGGCTGGGATGGCGTGGCTGACGTTGCCACCGGTAGCGAGGTTGCGATAGAAGAAAGAGCCACTCTGGAGCACGGCAAGAGAGGCGTTCTCAGGATTCCATTTTTGCGTAATCTTGCCTGCAAGCCGCTGGAGGAACTGGGCCAGCGCTTTTACCAGCGCGTATTCAGCAACAAGCAGCGGCTGGACCCTGCGACAGGAAAGAGCGCACTGTCGTTGGTAGGCAAGGCTCCGCCGTTCGATTTCCCTCTACGTTTGGCGACGGAAACGGAGCAGTCGCATGTGGAAGCTTCCTTGCGTAGCAACCGCGCTTCCCATAAAGCAGTGGCGTGGCCTGTCGATACCAAGCTCAGCAAAACAGAACAGCGCAATGGCATCCGCACCATCACGGGCGAAGCATTGCACAAGCCCGTGCCGGCCGATCTGCGCGGTACGTCGCAAATTGATCCGGTCAACATTCCGGCCACATCGATGATGAAAAAACGCTCACCCAAGGATCAGGGTCCTGCAGAAGAGGTTGATCCCTGCGAAGCGACGATTGCAGTCACGAGCGCGAGCGGCATGCTGGAGCACAAGGAATATCGTCCTGATCCCGGCGGCGATCAGGAGCCTCCTGACAAAGTGCAATTTCTTACTGATCAAGAACGTGCACTGATGACAGCTGGCTACAACAAGGAAATGGGGCTGGACAAAAAACCCGAATCCGACAGGCGCACCATTGTCCGCGCGCAACGCTACCCCGATGGCAATGTGGTGGCTGACATACAGGAAAGCCCGAACGAAGCGCGCCTGCGCTGGCAACGGGAAGTGAGCGCCAAATCGTTTCATAGCTCGATTATCGGCAGCGCCAAAAACCATCGCCAGGTGACGGCGTATGACGTGGCCATTGGCAGCGGCAAGGCCAGTTCGGATCCGAAGTTTTATGCGTATTTGTGTGCGGTGGCGGATTGGAGGATCAGAAAACCGAAGTCTAACGATAAACCAAGAAAGGGGATGCTTTTGGAGGAACTATTTCGTGATTCGTATTCTGTTTATTTAAATGTGGAGCCCCCATGGAGAGCTGCAATTATTAATGGAACTATTGACTATTACAACAACGGTGTCTTGCCTGCAGGACTGCCATTGCTGTCAGGGGGCTTGTGGAAAATCGTCATCTCGCAAACAAAGGCGTTGAAGACAGTGACTGAAAATCCGACATAAACAGCAATATTGATCAGTTCAATGTTACACAAGGGTGATAATCATGATGGTCCGTCTATTTTGGGTCTTATCGGTATTGCTGGTGTTGATTGCTGGCTTGTTGTGGATAGGTGCTGCTGCAAAGAATGATACCCGTCGCCAAATATCGCAGAAGCTGTCGACAGAAGCGAATCCCACGTCCGGTGAGCATGCGCAACACGAGTATGTACTGGAAGTGATAGGACTGGGTGTCACGCTGGACAAGTACCGACAAGGGAAGCTTTGGGATGCCTTGCAAAAGGGAAATCCTTTTACAACTATCCGCGAGCAGGACGCGAAGAAATATCCGTGGACTGCATCAGACAAGGATGGGACAGGCGGTACCCGAGCCTATGACGCACTGGAAAATGGTATCAATTTCACGCCCATCTGCTGGGGAATGCCATCGTTTTATGCCGGCACGCCCATACTTGATCCTTCTAAACAGCCTAGTCCGGCTGATCCGATGGCAGGACTGGTCGCCGGTGCTGCAACTGGTGGCATGCCTATGCATCTGTTTTCGATTGCATCGTGGAAGCTGGATGAGCATCCCGATGATCTGCTCAATGAAGTATTTGCTTTTTTCGATGCTAATCCGGATGTACCGTTTGTTGCATTACATTCCGAAGACAGCGTGGGCACCCGCGATGGGAGTCGAAAACCTGGCGAATCCAGGAAGCTGCATGATGGTTATTACGTTCCCGAGATGCCCGACGCCACTGCAGTCTTTATACTGGCGCGCAGGGAGAGAGTTGCATCCATGCAGCCGTATATATGGGACGATCCTGAGAATAAATTCGTCAATGGGCAGTTCAGGGCCATGTATTTTGAATTAATGAACTCCCTGGCCACCCCGCCAGACAATATTTCG
This sequence comes from Janthinobacterium longum, assembly GCF_051380735.1. Taxonomy (NCBI): domain Bacteria; kingdom Pseudomonadati; phylum Pseudomonadota; class Betaproteobacteria; order Burkholderiales; family Oxalobacteraceae; genus Janthinobacterium; species Janthinobacterium longum. The sequence goes on along the minus strand of NZ_JBNYXQ010000003.1, from coordinate 252,048 downwards.
TCCTATGTGCCTCAGACTCGCCAACCCACCGTTCCCGAATGGCTGGCCGCTACCGCCAAATTCGCCCAGCGTCCCGATGTCCGCGGCCAGGGCGTGTACCAGTTCAATGCCATCAACCCGTGGATCAACCGGCCGCCACAGACCTGGAAGCCGACACCGTGGTTTCCGATTCCGTGGAACCGCGAGCAGATGGCAACCTTTGACCGCCTGCCTTCGTACGGCTTTGTACACCGTCCCGTATTTATCAAATTGACCGACGAAAACGGCAAGCCTGTAACGCGCCGCGATGAGCGGCAGAAGATATTCAATGCCGGTTGGCAGGAGGCGCTGCAGACCTTGCCGCAAGCCGAACGCAGCAAAGGGGCGGCGCGCATTGTTGCCGCCACCGGCAAGCAGCCGGCGCAGCAACTGATGTTGGAGGGCATGCTGCACGATTATGCGGCGCACGGTGGGCCGGAGATTGACAGCAGCAAGACGTCGCAGTTTATCAATACCGATCAGCGGCTGGGCAATACCGGTGCGGCGACTTTTTTCGTGCAGATGGCAATCGGCGTGATGGGCAGTTACCTTGAGGGCGGCGCCAGTGCGGCCATCAACCTGCGCGACCGTAATCGGGCAAGCATCATTTTTATTACTCCGCCATCAAGCGCCGTGCGCGAAGAACAGGCGGGGCGCGAGATTTTTCGCAGCCGCGTCACGCCCGCCGTCGATCCGGCCAATTATGGGGCGCCATCGGTGGAGTCGCTGCTGGAACGCCCGGCGACGAAATAGGAGAGCATCCATGCGCAAAATCATTCGTCTGGGCGATACCACCTCGCATGGCGGCAAGGTGCTGTCGTGTGCGGCCACGCATGTCACGGTCGGCGGCATCGCGGTGGCCTGTGTTGGCGACCTGTGCAGTTGCCCGCTCAAGGGCCACAACGGCTGCACCATTGCCAGCGGTTCCGCTCGCCATGCGATCAATGGCCTGGCGGTGGCGTTCGAAGGGGATCGCACCAGTTGCGGCGCGACGCTGATGGCAGGTGGCGCCACATACCGTACCAGCTGAGAGATTGTCCTGTCCTCTATAATTGCCTGCTCAACTCCTCAAGGAATGGCATGCAATTTACTTCCCTGCGCCCGCTGGCGCTGCTGGCCCTGTTGGCTTGTTGCCTGCCCGCCAGCGCGGCAGAGCGTGCTGCGCCGCAGACGCGCGCGGCGACAACTGAGGAACGCCAGTCGTTCGAACAATTTTATTCGCAGGCGCATCCCGGCGACAAAGCCGCGCGCACGCTGTTTGACGTGCGGCGCGAGGTGGGCAGCCGCGGCTGGACAGTCAGCGCCACGATGGAAGCGGCACCGCACCGGGGGCAGGGTGCCTTGTGCCGCACGCATCGCAGCAACTATGTGCTGAAGGGGGCGGGCAAGCAGGCGCGCTGGGAAGAGCGCGGCGTCGATTATTACGCCTGGCTGGACCGTGGCGCCTGCCGGCCCGTGGCCGAGCCGGTGCGCTTGCTGCAGCGTGTGCCAGACACGGAACTGGAAGGCGTATTGCTGTACCAGAAGCCGCTGCTGGCGCGGGCGCGGTTGCTGATGGCCGGTAACACCGAATGCGCCCCGCTGCGGGCCTTGAATTTCAGCCTGGCGGCCGTCGACGTGGGGGCCTCGCGGCCCCAGGCGCAAGAGCAGTATGCGCTGGTGTTCAGAAGCGACCGCAACACTTACGCCCGCGTCTGGCTGCGCAAGAGCGGCCAGCAGTATGACGGCTGGTCGGTGACTTGTCCGCCGGTGCGGTAAACTGCGCGTCTCGTTTTCTACCCTGTGAATCTACGCCATGAACCCGAATTCCACTTCCGCCCGCAGCTGGGGCACCATTGTTACGCATAGCGACGAGATGGCCATCATCTATCGCTATGTCGACACCTTCCATGACGACTGGGATTTGTCGTCGCAGCCAGACCGCATCATCATTGCCTGGCGCTACGAAAACGAGACCGGCATGCCGTCACCGAACGAGCGCGAGCACATGGAAGAGCTGGAAGCGGCACTCGAGCCGGTAGTCGAGCAAGACGGCTTTGCCACGCTGGCGCTGGTATCGACCGGCGAGAACCTGCGCGAATGGATTTATTACACGCAGTCGGGCGAGGAGTTTTTCAACCGACTCAATACGGCGCTGGCGTCACAGCCAAGATTTCCGATTGAAATTCGCAGCGCGGCCGACCCGGCCTGGTCGACTTATGCCGGCTTCATGGCCGCCCTGCCGCAAACGTGATCAAACCTGCTGCGCGTCGTGATTTGCCGCCTGCGATGCTCACTGTGCTCAAGCACAGTTCCGCTTCTCGGCGACAACTCCCTTCCGCTCGCGACGGTTTTATCAGCGTTTGGCGTAATCAGCCCAGCGCCGCCACCACGATGCGCGTGGCAGCCGTGATGATGTCCTGGTTGGTCGGTGCGTTTTTCTGTTCGCGCGTGTAGTAGATGGCGATCACCAGCGGTGCTGTCGCGTCGCCGGACGGGTAGGCCACGCCAATATCGTTGACGCTGCCATAAGCGCCCGAACCGGTCTTGTCGGCCACGCGCCAGTCAGCGGGCACGCCGGCGCGGATGCGCTGGTCGCCGGTGGTGTTGCCGCGCATCCAGGTGTCGAGCTGCTGGCGCTGCGACGCGGGCAAGCTGGTACCCAGCAGCAGGCCGTTCAGGCTGTGCACGGTGGCCGCAGGGCTGGTGGTGTCGCGCACTTCGTCGGGGATGGCACTATTGAGTTCGGTTTCCCAGCGTTCCAGCTGGAATACCTCATTGCCGATGCTGCGCGCATAGGCCGTCACTGCCTGCGGGCCACCCAATATTTTCATCAGGAAGTTTGCTGCGCTGTTATCGCTGTATTGCAAGGTGGCGGCGCACAGCTCTGCCACGCGCATGCCGGTGGCCACATGTTTTTCCGTGATCGGTGAATATGTCACCAGCTCCTTTGCCTCGTAACGCACCAGCTTGTTCATCAGATGCGGGTCGCTGGTACTGCGCGCCAGCACCGCCGCCGCCAGCATGAATTTGAACGTACTGCACATGGGGAAGCGTTCGTCGGCGCGGTGGGCGATACGTTCGCCGCTGCCGGTGTGCAGGGCAGATACGCCCAGGCGCCCGCCGGCGGCCAGTTCCAGCGCGGCCAGTTGCGCCTGTGCTTCGAGCGCCGTGGTGGCTTTGGGCGCCGCATGCAATAGCGCACTTGGGCACAGCAGGGCTGCGCCGGCCAGTATCAACAGGTGGCGGCGGGTGAGGTTCAGGTCTTCAGTCATGGGCGGTTTTCTGATGATGGGTCGAGATGGTGGCCAGCAACTCGCCGATGGCGTGCAGATTGGCCGGCTTGGTCAGGTGATGGTCGAAGCCGGCCGCGCTGGACTGGCTGCGGTCTTCCTCGGCGCCCCAGCCCGTCAGGGCGATCAGCACGGTGTGGACGCCGGCCGGCGTCTGGCGCAGGGCGCGCGCCACGTCGTAGCCGTTCATGCCAGGCAGGCCGATGTCGAGAAACACCACCTGCGGCAAAAATTCCGGCGTCACGGCCAGCGCCTGGGCGCCATCGTGTACTACCTGCGTTGTGTGGCCCATGATGCCCAGCACGGCAGCGAGGGTGTCGGCGGCGTCGACATTGTCGTCTACCACCAGCACGCGAAACGGCACGGCCGCTGTTGGCAATGGGTGCGGCGTGCCGTTCTCGCTGGCTGCCGGTGCTTGCGCTGCCAGCGGCAGGCGTACGGTAAAAGTGCTGCCCATGCCGGCGCCGGCACTGGCCGCGCTGACACTGCCGCCGTGCAACTCGGCCAGGCGCCGCACCAGCGACAAGCCTATGCCCAACCCGCCTTGCGCGCGGCCCATGTTCTGGCCCACCTGGGTGAACATCTCGAAGACGGTGGGCAAGTCTGCGGTGGGTATGCCCATGCCGCTGTCGCGCACTTCGACCACCGCCTCGTCGCCATTGCCGCGCGCCGTCAGCACGATCTGGCCCTGGGCCGGTGTGTACTTGGCGGCATTGTTGAGCAGATTGCCCAGCACCTGCGCCAGGCGCGTCGGGTCGGCATCGAGCGGTAGTGGCTGTTGCTCCACATTCACCTGCAAGTGGTGCTGGTTCGCTTCGATCAGCGGCATGCTCGTTTCCACGGCGCTGGCAATAATGGTTTTCAAGTCCGTGCGTTCAAGCTTGAGTTCTATCTGGCCGCGCGTGATGCGGGCCACGTCCAGCAGGTCATTGACCAGGTGCACCATCTGGTTGACCTGCCGCTCCATCACGTCGCGCACGCGCTCCACCGTAGCCGGCTGGTCGGCCGCCATGCGCATGATCTGCAAGCCATTGCGGATCGGTGCCAGCGGATTGCGCAATTCGTGCGCCAGGGTAGCCAGGAATTCGGTTTTGCGCCGGTCCATTTCCGACAGGTCGTCGGCCAGCTGGCGCAGTTGTTTCTCGGCGCGCTTGCGTTCGCTGATATCGGTAAACAAGACCGTCAGCCTGGTGCTGCCCGGGCCGCCCAGGCGCGCCGCAAACACTTCAAACCAGCGCTCCATGGCGTGCGCTTCGTTTTCGTAGTGCATCGGGTGGCCGCTTTTCAGCACCTGGTCGTAGATGTCGAACCAGTATTGGTCATGGTCGGGCACGATGCTGCGGATGGTCTTGCCGATGGCGTTCTCCAGGCCCGACTGCTTGACGAAGGCGGGGTTGGCTTCCAGGAAACGGAAATCGACTGGCTTGCCGTCATCGTCGTACAGCATCTCGATCACGCAAAAGGCCTGGTCCATCAGTTCGATCAAGGTGCTGTAGCGCTCTTCGCTGCTCGACAGCGCGTCTTCCACCTGGCTCTGGCGCGTGATGTCGAGGATGACGCCCGGAAAATGCAAGGGCGTGCCGTCGGCGCCATATTCGGCGCGGCCGCGCGCCAGCACCGAATGATACTGGCCGTCGATCGCGCGCACGCGGTAGCGCGACTCGAACGGCTGTTGCGATTGCAGTGCCTGTTCGATCTGCCTGCCGACCCGCTCGCGATCGTCGGGATGGATCACTTCCATATAGCGCGCCAGCGGCGCCGGACCCGAGCTGCTGGTATCGACCGGGAACAGGCGCGCCATATTGCTGTCGACCATCACCTTGTCGGCCACGATGTCCCAGTTCCAGGTGGCGACATCGCCGGCGGCCAGGGTCAGGCGCAAGGCTTCCTCATTGTGCTTGCTGGTGGTGATGTCGAGCGAAATGCCGGCCAGGCCGATGACCTTGCCCGCTGCGTCGCGGGTGCAGGTGCCGCGCATATGTGTCCAGTGCAAGGAACCGTCATGCCAGCGCACGCGCAACTCGGTTTCGAAGTCGCCGGCGCTGGCAATAGCTTCATGCACTAGCGCATGCCAGCGCTGGCGGTCCGGTTCGAGCATGGCTGCGCTCAGCCGTTGGTAATCCACCAGGCTGTCTTCGGCAAAGCCGAAGCTGGCCCTGCAGGTGGAAGAGCAGTCCATGCTGCCACTGCCCAGGTCGATATCCCAGGTGCCCATGCGGCCACCCTGCATCGCCAGCCGCAAGCGCTGTTCCGCCTGGCGCGTGGCCGTGACGTCGGTATGCGAGCCGACCCAGGCTTTGACGGCGCCGTCGCTGCCATACACCGGCAGGATGCGGGCGACGACATTACGATAGCCGCCATCGGCGTGGCGCAGGCGGTATTCTGTGGTGCGCATGTCCGACGGGTGCGGATACGAAGCGCTGGCGATGGCGCGGTCGTCGGGGTGAACGGCGTTCAGCCAGCCCTGGCCCATCATCTCGGTCGTGCTCTGGCCCGTGTAGGTGCGCCAGGCGGGCTGGTCGGCGTCAAAATGGCCGGCCAGGCCGGTGCTCCAGGCGATGTCGCAATGGGCGCCAAGCAGGATGCGCGCGCGCAGGGCGTTGTCGGTCAGCTGGCGCGCCGCTTCCAGGCGCGCGCTGATGTCGCGACAGATGGCCAGCACTTGCTGCCTGCATCCTTCATCAGCAGGCAGGCGGTGCAGCATGACTTGCCAGCCATTGCCGGTGGCACCGCCGAGCAGGGTGGCTTCGCATTGCGCCTGGCCTTCGCTGCGCGCTGTCTGCAGCGCAGTCTGCGCGCCGATATTGTCGCTGGGTATCCACAGCCGGTCCCAGCTGTTGCCATGCAGCAGACGCTGCGCACTGGGGTTCAGGCCGCTCAGGGTGCCGTCGGCGCCGATGCTGAAGACCAGGTCCGGCGTCAGGTCGAACAGGGTCGGTGCCACATGGTGGACGGTGCTGGCAGGCGGGGTCGGGCGGGGTTCGGGCATGGACACGGTCGGCTATGGTAAGCGGGCTGCGGCTGCACCGGTATGGGGCAGGGCAGGGTTGGCAATGATTGCGATATTACATGCATTTGCGGGGCCGGGCGTTTCCGCTTGTAGCGGCGCCGCGTTTTTTTTGTGGCTCTTTTGAGAAGTATAAAAAACACCATGAAAGCCGCATCACACGGGGCTTTGTGGCTGAATAACCACTATCGAGGCGCTACTTCGAGTGAATGATTGTGCGCAGCAACAATATTCTTGCGGCCAAAGACGCGCTTGAATTAAATTGGCGCCTTGTTTTTAAAGTTGGCGTCTGCGAGACATCCAGACGATGCGGCCATGACCGCTGCCGGCAATGGGGCAGCAGGGACGGAGCCAGCGACGCCAGGAGCGGAGGGACATCCGCTCGCGCTGCCGCACCAGAAAGGTGCAGGCGACTGCACAGCGCCGCAAGAAGAAATACCGGGGACAACCATTCTTCGCATTACTTTTTAACTTCTGGGGAACTCTTCATGATCAAAATGTCCAAGATGCACAAGCGTCTGTGCGCCAAAAGCGCCGCCATGCTTGCCCTTTCCGCAGCCCTGCCGATCGGCACGGCTTACGCTGACGAGGCCGCTGCAGATGCAACGCCTGCCGCCAGCCAGCTTGAAACCGTGACCGTCACGGCCCAGCGCCGCAAGGAAAACATCCGCGACGTGCCCGTTTCCGTATCGATGCTGACCGCCCAAAAGCTGGACGTCATCGTCTCGGGCGGCCAGGATATCCGCATGCTGGCCGGCAAAGTGCCGAGCCTGAACGTGGAGTCGTCGAACGGCCGTACTTTCCCGCGCTTCTACATCCGTGGCTACGGCAATACCGACTTCAATATCTTCGCATCGCAGCCTGTGTCCCTGATCTACGACGATGTCGTGCAAGAAAACCCCATCCTCAAGGGTTACCCGATCTTCGACGTGGCCAACGTGGAAGTGCTGCGCGGCCCGCAAGGCACCCTGTTCGGCCGCAATACCCCGGCCGGCGTGGTCAAGTTCGAATCGGCCAAGCCGAGCCTGGAGAAGGTCGAAGGCTATTACAGCGGCTCGGTCGCCACCCACAACACCATCAACGCCGAAGGCGCCGTCAACGTACCGCTGAGCAAGGAATGGGCGCTGCGCTTCTCGACCCTGCGCCAGCACCGCGACGACTACGTCGACAATACCTTTACTGGCCAGAAAGACTCGCTGGACGGCTACAACGAACATGCCGAACGCGTGCAGTTGATGTATGCACCGAACACCACCTTCAATGCCCTGTTCAATGTACACCAGCGCAATACCACCGGCAGCGCACGCATTTTCTACGCCAACGCCATCCGTCCTGGCAGCAATGACCTGGTCGACGGCTTCGATCCGAACAAATCGTTCACCAACGCACCGAACTTCCAGAACCTGCGTACCAATGGCGCCAGCGCCCGCCTGAGCTGGGACCTGGACGGCGTGAAACTGTATTCGATTACAGGTTTCGAACATGTCGGCAGCTATCTGTCGCACGGCGATATCGACGGCGGCGCACCTGGCATGACACCAGCAATTCCATTCAACGTGGAAACGGCCGGCGGCATCAGCAGCGTGAAACAGTACTCGCAGGAATTCCGCGCCGAATCGAAAAATGCCGGTCCGCTGAACTGGCAGGCTGGTGTGTACTACTTTAACGAAGACGCCAACGGTTTCTCGGACACCTACACCACCGACACCCACGTGCTCGCTTCGCACCTGGCCAGCCGCCAGAAAAACACCGCGTGGGCGACCTTCGGTTCGGTCAACTACGCTGTCAACGACGCCTTCATGCTGCGCGCCGGCCTGCGCTACACGAAGGACAAGAAAGATTTCGACACCGTGGTGGCCGACCGCGTGGTACAGGTCAACCCGACCAGCGCCGATGTCAGCAAATCGAAGGTCAACTGGGACCTGAGCGGCACCTATAAATACACCAAGGACGTCAGCTTCTACGGCCGCGTGGCGACCGGTTTCCGTGCGCCAAGTATTGCCCCGGCCAGCACCAGCGTGCCGGTTACCGTGGCCGATGCCGAAACCATTACCTCGTATGAAGCCGGTGTAAAAGCCGACCTGTTCGACCGTCGCGCCCGCGTTGCTTTCAGCGTCTATGACTACCAGGTCAAGAACCAGCAGCTGACGGTGGTGGGCGGTAACTCGAACGTCACGCGCCTGATCAACGCCGCCAAGACCAATGGCCGCGGCGCCGAGCTGGAGCTGGAAGGTTTTGTCACGCCTAGCCTGAAAATGTCGCTTGGCGGCAGCTATAACTTTACGGAAATCGACGACCCGACCCTGTCGGTGGCCACCTGCCGCAGCTGCATCGTGACCGATCCGCGCAATGCGGCCGGCAACGCCATTATCAACGGCAACGCACTGCCGCAAGCGCCGAAATGGACCGTGACCGCCACCGGCCGCTATTCGATTCCGATGGAAAACGGCGAGTTCTATGTCTACACCGACTGGTCGTACCGCAGCAAGATCAACTTCTTCCTGTATGAGTCCACCGAATTCACCGGCAAGGCTCTGCTCGAAGGCGGCCTGCGTGCAGGTTACATCTTCCAGGACGGCAAGTATGAAGTGGCTGCCTTCGGCCGCAACATCACCGACACCAAGCGCGTCACCGGCGCCATCGACTTCAACAACCTGACCGGCTTTATCAACGAGCCACGCCAGTTTGGTGTTCAGTTCAAAGGCAACTTCTAATTGCCGATTTCAGGCGCCAGCCCTTGCGGCTGGTGTCTGCTTTGAACCCGTTACGGTTTGCGCCGTCGCGGGTTTTTTTATGGCTGCCTGGAAAGCCGCTGTGCCCAGGCCGGTATTGCCCGCCGCCAGAAGTCGTCAAGGCTGCCGGCTTGTAGGTCAAGACCCAGGAAGCGCGCCGCCGGCAGCAGGGCCGAGGCCAGCAACTCGGCTGGGGAAGTGCCGGTATCGAAGGCCAGCGCCCCGGTCTGTTTCGACAGTTTTTCACCGAACGCGTTATTGACCACCGGCACATGCAGATAGCCGGGATGGGGCAAGCCCAGCACATCCTGCAGATACAGCTGGCGCGGCGTCGAATCGAGCAAGTCGGCCCCGCGCACCACCTGCGTGATGCCCTGGTCGGCATCATCGACCACCACCGCCAGCTGATAGGCCCAATAGCCGTCGCCGCGCAGTACGATGAAGTCGCCCACCTCGCTGGCCAGATCCTGCCTCACCTCGCCATGCCAGCGGTCGACAAAGCCGTACACGGCCGCAGCGCCCTCAGGCACCCGTAGCCGCAGCGCCCGCGCCGCCTTGCCGTGCGCCAGCCCATGGCGGCAAGTACCCGGATACACGGCCGCACCATTTTTCGCCAGACCCGCCTGCAGCACCGAGTCCTGTATCTCCTTGCGCGAACAGCCGCAGGCATACACCAGCCCGTCATCCTGCAAGCGCCTGAGCGCCGCCTGATACAGCGGCAGCCGCCGGCTCTGCCACGTCGCCTCGCCATCCCACGCCATGCCGCAGCGCAGCAAGCTGGCCAGGATGGCCGCATCGGCACCGTCCACATTGCGATCGTAATCAAGATCCTCAATGCGCAGCAGCCACGCGCCCTGATGCACCTTGGCATCGAGATAGCTGGCCATGGCAGCCACCAGTGAGCCCATGTGTAGCGGACCTGAGGGGGATGGGGCGAAGCGGCCGATGTAGGGGACGGTGGAGGAGGGCATGGTGGTGACAGTTGCTGGTGCTGTGTTGCTGAGGGTGGGAGCTTGGCGACAGCGGCAAGTATCGGGCAGGGCGGTGGGCAAGTCAAATTTTGAGCTGTCCTTGATGTGGACTAATTGATAATCAGATGTGTGACATTATCTTCAATATATGAAATTTCCTCTCTGCAATAATACGGATCATTCAATTCTCTGAAATGTAGATCCTTGTCGAATTCGGTTATTCTGAACTTGTTACTCAGGAGCGCTACAATGCTCCCCTGTTCTGGCCAGTCTGAGTAATTCAATCTTGTCAATGAATTTCCCAAGGAAGTTTCATGCAGAAGACATATTTTTAATTTTTCGGGTAGTTTCTTCAATAAAATCAGCCATCCTATCTCACTTGACTTTGGAAAGAAACAATCACTATTTTTTATGAATTCTATTATTCTTTTTTGTACCTCGATGGATTTATCGATATTGATCAATGGTTTTGAAGTATCATTTTTTCTCGACATGATGAGTTGATCCTCTGAGTATTTTGTATTGCAAAATTATGCATGATGAAGACACTTTTACATCATGCTGTACGATAATGCTTTCCCATGGGAATTGGAATACTATCTCTGATAGTCCTTTTGTTTTGCCGGGAATGCCACTCTTCTTTTGAATTTTTTTGACGAGCGATGATTCAATGATGCCGTTGCCGACAGAATTATTTTCAAAATAGTATATCGTGACATAATCTATTTTTGAGAAGGTTTCTTTTAAAGAAATCATCTCAACGACATGTTCGTCTACCCATCCGTTGATATCAAAAATAAAAATTCCAGGCTCAGGTGTGCTGGGTTTGATAAGGAATTTATTGATAATTCTGTTCGCGACATCGTTTGCTGAGGTTTTGTTCGATAATGCAATATCTCCATTTATGCGCAATAATCCATCGATAAAATCAAAAGCATAACTTGGAATTTTAAATTTTTTCATTTTTATTATGCGTAATTTTTATTGATGTATTTTCATGTAACTATTGCATTGCTTCAGCACGGTTCGTAAAGAAAAATATTGTTCCCCATAGGATCTTCCAAGTTTAAAAAACTTGCGTAGGGCACCTCTACATAATCGATGAAAAAAGCAGTTTTTTCCAGTCGTTCCTTGAGTGCGTCAATGTTTCTTGCTGGCAAGGTGAATAGATTGATGGTCCCACCTTTCGCACCTATGCGAGTTGCCTGCTCAGTGCTTGACGGATGCATGAATTCTATCGAGAATTTTTTGTTGTAGTTGTGCGCCATTGTTAGCCGGCGACTGGGTCCTGAATCAAACTGAGTAATGCTATCCATCGTGACAAAAAATCCAAGATTATTAATGTAGAATTTTTTCGCTTCATCAAAATTCAGGCAAAGTATTTGAATATTTATTGATCCTAGAATGTGAGCATTTTTATTATTTTCCATTGTCTTAAATTTTTAAGGACTATTTTTTCTTATTGTTAATGGAGAACTAGTTGTACCTGCAAATTATTGATGTGGTTAAATTGTGAGGATCATAAAAAGCATCTATTTCTCCCCATGAATGCTTTTGAGGGAGAGATATTTTAAATTTATTCAGGAACCATAGTCTCATCTTTTTTGTATATTTTCCTTCAGGCTTTGATTGAAATCCATTCATGCAGTTTTCAGGTCCTAAATCCCAAAATTTTATAAGCCCATCATCTTTTTCAAAGTAGCAAATTATTATTATATTGATTCTATCTATTTCATTTTCTTTGAGTGTTATTTTGTATGCCATTATTTCTTCTTCATTTTTAATCCATCCATTCCAGTTTTGATTTTTTGAAACCAAGTCATTCCTTCTCATTTTATTGAATAATGTAATTGAATTGGATATTTTTAGTGTTCCGTTTTCTGTATTTAAGTTCATATTTTATTTCATTCTTATTTTTGGGCCAATTTTGACAATCTTTGTTTTAAAGTCGGATAGAAAAAATTGTTGGCCTCCACCTTGCCCAAAAATTTTGGTATCCTGAGCTGATGCGATACTTGTTGCTACGCAAGTGTCTTTTTTAACTCTGTAAGCTTGGACATCCGGGCGATAGCCAAATTGTCGATGTGGTAATATTTGCAATAGTTCACCTAGTTTTGATTTGCTATTTGCTGATTTTTGTAAGGTACTATCATCAAAGTAAAAGCCTGACTGACCTGGGAGCCCTCCATAAATTATTGTATTGGCTTTTAGAACGGTATTTGTCCAAGTATCTCTACCTTTATATATACCATGTCCTTGCCATTGTCTTGCCCAAGCAGCAGGATTTTTTCCAATACATGGATCGCAGCTTGTATTTTTACTACATTTTTTTGATAATCCAAGAGGGTCTACCCAGTCGACTGGATTTGTGGCATATCTATAAGTATTTAATCCACCTAGTAAGCCAATTGGGTCTTTTGTAAGATATCGCCCAATATGTGCGTCGTAATAGCGATATCGATTGTATGCAAGCCCTGTTTCGTCATCTTCATATTGACCTTGAAAACGTATAGCTTGATGAGAATTTTCGATGTCAGTGGCGTGTAGAATACCCCATGCCTTGTAACGTGCGCTCCATACCACCTTGCCGAGCGCATCTGTCATTTCCCGAGGAGTACCCAATTGATCACAGTTATAGCGATCAATCCAATTTTGTTTGCTTAAGTCTGTGGCATCCGACTGAATTTTTTGCCAACTCGTTTGATACAGAGCACAGTCTTTAGCCTGTATTTTCGCTATTAATTTCTGCTTATCGAAATTCTTTATTGTGATTGGGAAATCCCAAGCATTAACATTCGAAAGATGTATTGATTGCCCATCCTTCATGTCGATGCCTTCAGAGCGTATCCTCGCCAGCGGCACAAAACTCTCCGGCTCATACAGATATGTGACCGTCTCGTCCTGCCCAAGTTCCTGCGCCAGTGTGTCGCCATCCCACACAAACAGCGTCGTGGTACTGCTGGTTTGTACGGGCTGATCGGTGGCGATATCCTGCTGATTGCCCCATTGCTCCAACTCAACGCGTTTGGCGATACGGCGGCTGAAGGCGTCGTAGAAGTATTGCGCGCGATGTCGCGTCTGGCGCTGCGTGCGCGTGGCGTGGCTGATGCGGTTTTCGGCGTCGTATTCCAGCTTCAGGTCGCTCCAGGTCGACTCTCTGCCGGGTGGATGGAAGTGCTTGCGCGTGGTGTTGCCCTGTTCGTCGTAGTCGTAGCTGAAGTCGCCGTAGGTGCGCAGCAGGTTGCCGGTGATGGCCGGGAGCTGGGCGCCGGCGGCTGGGGTGGCGTCGATCATATTGCCGGCGGGGTCGAAGGCGAAGCGTTCCACCAGGCCAGGCTGTACGGCGGACAGCAATTGCCCTAGCGGGTCGTAGGTGTACTGCAGGTTGCCCAGTGGTCCGTTGGCCGTCTGTCCGGTCTGGGCGATGGTCGTCAGGTTGCCCGATGCGTCGTAGTGAAAGCGGCGTTCGCGCAAGGGGGAAGGGTTATCCATGCCGCGCGCCAGGGTCATTTGCGTGAGCCGCGATTGGGCGTCGTACTGGCGCGTGGCGATCAGGCCGCTGTTGCCCAGGGTGCGCTGTTTTTCGCGGTGCAGGCTGTCGCGCTCCACATCGACCACGGTCTGGCCCTGCCACAGCACGCCGTGCCAGTGGCCGGAACCGTAGCGCAGGGTGTCGATGCGGCGGCCGTTCGGCAGAATGGTCTGGATGCGGTTGCCCAGCTCGTCATAAGCGTGTGTCATGACAAAGCTGGCGTCCGGTGTGCGCGGGGCGTTGGGCAGCCTGCCGATGTCGGGTAGCGATTGCAGGTAATACGCGCTGCGTTCCTCGGTCAGCTGGCCCAGCGCGTCGTGGAAGAAACGCTGCTCCGCTTGCGGCGAGGACACGGCGACCAGGCGGCCGAGCGCATTGTAGGCGTAGCGCACCACGCCCTCCGCCGTGGTTTTTGCCTGGAGCAAGCCCAGCGCATTGCGCAACAGTTCGGTGCGCTGCGTTCCGCTTTGAAAGGCCGTCAGGTTGCCGGCGCGGTCATAAATGTACTCGGTGTGCTTGCCATCGAAACCGGTCTCCGTTTCCAGCCAGCCTTCGGCGTGGTAGCTCAAGCGGTAGCTTTCTCCCTTGGAGTTGATCAATTCGGTCAGTTGCAGCGCGTCGTCATAACGGTAGCGCAGGGCCTGGCCCATGGCGTCCTTGCGTTCGATGGGCAGGCCTTGGCCGTTGTAGCGGTAGCGCGTCTGGTGGCCGGCGGCGTCCGTGTGTAGCACCAGGTTGCCGTCCGCATCGTAGCGGTATTGCTCGGCTGCGCCGCCGGGCGACGCCAGCCGTATCAATCGGCCCAAGGCGTCATAGTCATAGGTGGTCGCGTGGCCCATCGCGTCATTCGTGGAGATCAGCCGTCCTTGCTTGTCGTAGGCGTAGTCACTGGTATGGCCCGAGCAGTCGGTAAAGCTTGTCAGCAAGCCTTGCCGGTTGTAGCGAAACTGCTTGCTGCCGCCTTTGGCATCGATCAATTCGCTGACCTGGCCGCGCTGGTTGTAGCGGTATTGCGTGACATGGCCCAGTGCATCGCTAATGCTGACAGAGCGGCCGGCATCGTCGTATTCGCGCCGGGTGATATTGCCAAGGGCATCGGTAAAGAGCACCGGCTGATTGCTCTCGTCGTAGGCAATTGTGCTGCGATTGCCCAGTGCGTCGGTGCTGCTGAGCAGGTTGCCCGCGGCATCGTAGGCATAGCGCGTGGCCGCGCCGTTGGCGTCGATGTCGGCCAGCAGCATGCCGTCACGATCCCACTCGCGCCGGCCCAGCGTCACCGCCTGGCCATGGTCGATGCGGCGCACTTCGGTGATCAGCCAGTTGGCGTCAAATACGTAGTCGTGCGTGCTGCCGTTTTCCGTGACGCGGCTGGTGTCGTTATCGAGGTAAGCAATTTGCGTAAGCTCGCTGCCATCGCCGGCCCGCGTGGCGGTGGCACGGGCCTGGTAGCTGTTGCCGGCCGTGATGGGATAAGCTTCCAGCAACTCACGGTCGCTCAAGTGGCTGCCGCCCCAGCGTGCGCGCAGGGCGTCCAGGCTGATCCATTCCAGTTCGTGGGCAAAACCCGCATAGCTGCTGCAGGCTCTCAGCAGGTGGTGGCGATAGGTGTAATGGCGTGCGTCGCCCAGGGCATTTTCCTGGCTGGCCAGATCGAAATGTGTTGCTGCTTCGTTCGCGCCGGCGGCATAGCGGTAGCGCACATGGCGGACGCGGCTGCCGTCACGGAGCACTTCCTCAATGCTGCCGATACGGGCAGGTACGCTGTCGTCCAGACGCAGGGCCTCGACCATGGTTTCGTCATCGGTACACAGGCGCAGCAGCACGGCGCCCGCTTTGGCCGCACGAAAGTGTTCGATGCTGACGCCACGGCCGTCGCGCCCTTCGCTACGGACCAGTTCAAAACGTTCTGTCTTGAGCGGTGCCGATGGCGCCAGCATGGCGTTGACGCCGTTGTAGCCATGTGGCAGCCAGCCGTCAGCGCCACGCGTGAAGCGGTCGAGGCTGCCATTGCGCCATAGCAAAGTAAAAGTGTCGGCGCCGTCGCGCGCCAGGACAAAGCCTTCCTTGCGGCTGTCGTATTGCTGGCCGACTGCCAGTAGCGGCAGGCGCAGCGCGCGGCCGCTGTCGTCGTGGTAGACGATGCCGGCGTCGCACAGCGACAGCGCGGTGGTGTACGGAGTGGCCCAGCGCGCACCCAGCGGGCCCCAGTCCTCACATTCGGCACCCGAGCGGTAGCAGCGGGTCCAGACGATGGGAATGGCACCTTCCAGCGCGAAATCGGTCTGGTACATGATTTCCTGGCCGGTGCCGAAATGCACCGGCTTGCGGCTCTTGGCCGGCTTGTTGCCCGGGCCGCTATTTTTCGGACAGCAATCGGACGGCGCCTCGGATTTGGGTTCTTTCTTGCCGCGACTTTTGCCGTCGTCGCCGCCGTTTTTCGGTGGGGGCTTGTCGAGCTTGGGTGGTTGCTTGACAGGTTTTTTTCCAGCCAGTTTTTCCTTGATTGTCTTGTTCGCAGACGACACCTTCTTGCCAAAGAACTTGCCCAATAGACTTCCGCCAGGAATTCTGTTCAGCATGGCCTTCAGCACCAGCGTCTCTGCAGTATTGGTGGCGATGTTGACTGCGGTATTGACCACGTCCGGCGTCTTGCCGGTCAAGACATAGTCAGCAGCCTGGTCCAGCACCGTGGCTGATGCCTCGACGGCGGTGCCGCCAGCGACCGTTGCGCCACCGACGACCGCGCCGGTGGCCGCCGCCGTTTCCATTGCAGCGGCGGCTGGCAGTCCAACACCGGTTGCCGCCACCGTCGCGCCTGCCACACCCACCACTGCGCTGCCGGTCAAGATGGTGCCGCCCACCTCCACCATGTCGTCTGCCGCGCCATGCATTTTTTTCGAGCCATGATCTTTGTAGTCTTGCGCCAGCTCTTGCACCTTCTGGCTCAAGGCAGTCAATACCGGCCGCGCCGCCTCCCCACCGCGCTCATAAATCTTGCCCACCGTATTGCGCGCATTCATCCACACTTCGCGCCCCACCTGTACCAGGTCGGCACCGTTGGCGTGATGGATGGGGCTGGCCACTTTGGTATCGACCTGCTTGCCGACCGTGCCGCTCTTGATGCCGCCGGCCTTGCCCGGCGCGTCGCCGGTGACGCTGGGGATAATGCTGCGCTGGTGCAGGATCACCGGTTCGCTGTGCGACTTGACATTTGGCGAGGCATTTTGTGCGCCAGAAAATTCGCCGATGATGGTGTAGGGCAGTGGTGGCGTGCTGGAGCCGACCGGGGTCTTGCAGATGTCCGGTGTCAGGCTGACGCAATAGAAGCGCGCGGATTTGGTGACGGTTTCATTCGTCATGGGGCTGCCTCGGCCAGCGCTTCCTGGGCCTGCTCCAGCAGCGCGATCCTGGCGATCTGTCCGGGTTCGCTCACATGCATCAGGCGTGCCGCCACCTGGCCCGCATCGGCCGGCACAATGGCGCGCCAGACCAGTTCCACCGTACTAGCATCGGTATCGATCAGCACCGTATCGATCTTCAGGCGCAGTACCAATAATTGATCGTGCGCGTCGGCAAGCAGCAGGAACAGCACTTGTTGCGGCACGGTAAAGCGCAGCACGGTATTGCCGATGCGGTCGGCGCGGGCGGATGGATGGTCATGGCGGCACAGATTGGTGAGGGTAAATTGCTCCAGCCCGGCCAGATGCACGCATTGCTGGTCGGCCGGCGCGCAGTTCCAGTACGCAAAATCGAAGTCTTCCGGCAGCATCGGCACCTCGTCCTCGTCCCATTGCTCTTTTTCCTTGATGCTGCCGGCCAAACTGCGGCGTGGCAGCCAGCCACGGCCAATCTGCGCCAGCCCGGCCGGCGGCGGCAGGTCCTTGCCGGCCGCGCCCTGCCAGAATTGTTCGGCGGTGCACGGTTGCTTCGGATAGCAAATCCGTGGCGCTGGCACCGTGACGATCTGTTGCGCATCCAGATACCAATGCCGCGCAAAGCCGCGCCCAAGCGGATTGGTGTCGCAAGACTCATGTTGCTTGCCGTCCTTGATATCGAGCCGGCATTGGCCGCCGTAGGCATACGCATAGTGCAGCGGCAACTGCACGAATTTTTCCGGTGCGCTCAAGCGCCAGGGATTCGGGCGCAGCAAGCCCAGGGTGGCGGCGCGGGCGCAGCCTTGCGCCAGGCGCTTGAGCACCGCTTTCTTGTGAAAAACGCGTTCGCCGCAGACGGTCAAGGTCTTGTCGATCACCGTTTTTCCGGCCGCCGCCAGCCGGAGGTTGACGGCGAACTTTTCCATCGCCAGGCCCAGCGGCACATGGGCCGCGCCATTGACGATCACGTCGCAGTGCGGCTTGTACGGTGCAAAATCGCTTTCCTGTACGGTACCGGACCCGGTGTCGTCGCCAAGGTGGCGGTCTTCCGTGAGCAGTGGCGCCGGCCGGGAGAAGGGCTGCAGCGGGGCCACGCCATCGGCGCCGCAAGGGCCAAGCGTGTAGGCCATGCGCGCCACCACCACATGGAAGCCCATTCCAAACTGGTCGACCATGTCGAACTGGCTGGCGGCAAGCGCCGTGCGGTTGTCGAAGACCAGGTTGGGAAGATTGAAATGTGGCGTGCCCGGTGCGCTCATGGTCAATCCGGGTTGTTGTCGATATCGTCGCCGTGCAGTTGCACCTTGCTGCGGCCACGGATGATGATTTCATCAGCGGTCAGCTCGATGCGCCCCGGCGTAATCGTGATGGTGGAGGTGCCCACGGTGACGGTATGCGATTCGCCGGCGGTCAGCATGCTGGCAGAGCCCACATCCACGCTCTTCGCCAAGCCCACCTGTTCCGTTTGCGCCAGCGCCACTGTGGTATTCATGGCGCCCAGTACCGTGGTCTGGTAGGCCGCGCCGATGCTTAAAGTCTTGGCCAGGCCGATGGTTTCTTCCTTGGCCAGCTTGACCCGCTCCGAGCGGAAGCCGTCGATCTGCACCTGTTCATTGCCGTGCACATGTTCGCGGCGATTGCGGCCGATGTCGATATGCTCGTCGCGGTCGACTTTTTCCTTGCGGTTGTTATGCACGGTAATCGTCTCATCGCGCCCCACCGTCTCGGTTCGGTCGCGCTTGACCTGCACGGTTTCATCGCGGTCGACGCTCTTGCGGCGGTCGTTGCCGACCCAGTGCGATTCATCGTGTTCGACCTCGATGCGCTGGTCTTTTTCGGCGTGCAGCCAGAGTTCTTCCGCGCCTTTGCGGTCTTCGAAGCGCAGCGCATTGGCGTGCGAGCTAGTGCCGCTTTTTGACGAGCGGCTCAGCATGCCGCTCTGGGTTTTGTTGGCGGGCAAGTTCCAGGGCGGCATATTGCGCTCGTTGTAGACGCAGCCGATGATGATGGGCATGGACACATTGCCGTCCAAAAATTGCACCACCACTTCCATGCCGACCCGGGGCAGGCTGATGTGGCCGAAGTTGGCGCCGGCCCAGCTCGAGACGACCCGTATCCACGGCGAGCTCTTGTCGTCGAAGGTGCCCAGGCGGTCCCAGTGAAATTGCACCTTGACCCGGCCATAGCCGTCGGTATGGATTTCCTCGCCGGGCGGGCCGACCACGGTGGCCGTTTGCACGCCGGCTATGCGCACCTCGTGGCTGTGAAAATGGCGGCCAGGGCGCCAGGGTGTGTCGCGTGGCAGGCAGGTAAAACTGTTGCTGTAGTGCGAGCTGGCGTTGCTGCCTTGCTGGTAGTTATTGCTGGCGTGATGGCGCACGGAAATGATCAGGTATTCGGTGTCCGCTTTGCCTGCGCCGCCATCGAAATGGCCGCTGAGGGTGAACCAGCGGCCCGGCTGGGCCGTACGGTCGTTGCCTTGCGCCTGAAACAACTGGCCCTGGGCGTCGATCTCTTCCATGCGCCGTCTGGCAAGCAGCTCGCCGTCGTCGATATTCCTGAACCCGTAACTGCCCGTGTTTTCATACACTTCCAGCTGCGGCACGGCGCCTTGCCGGTTCAGCGAGTCGCCGCTGGCGCGGGCGCTGCGCGGGTTCTTGAAGTTGAAACTGGCGACCGTCATCTTGCCCGGCGCCATGCGCCGCACGCAGCTCCAGTCATGCACGCCATCGTCTTCCAGGCTGCCGGCCTGGTGCTGGAAGGGCATGCTGCTGATCTCGCCATCGATGGGCTGGCCGCCGGTAGTATCGTCGGACAGCCACAGCGTATGGCCGTCGTGCCGGTGTTCATAGCGGTAGTGCCAGCCCAGCTGCTCCCAGTGGCGGTGCAGCAGGTTATGGTCGCTTTCGCGGTACTGGCAGATATACGTGATGAGCGGGTCGGGGCCGCCGGCGGCCAGCTTGTAGTCGCGCATCAGGTAGTCGTTGAAAACCAGTTCCGTCAGGTCCGCCACCGTCTTGCCATGGAAGGCCACGTTGTTGTGGCGCAGGCGCAAATGGCTGAGCCAGGGTTCCAGCACCATCTCGTAAAAGGCGAAGCCGCCGTCGGTGCGCAGGAAGCGGAACTCGAATACATGGCCATTGAAGTAGCGCAAGCTGCCGTCTTCGCGGACCAGTTCGACGCTGACCATCTTGCCCATCAGCGCAGTGAGCGGAATGGCGGCGTTATCGGACAGCACTTCCACCACAAAGGAAAAATCGCGCGACAGGCTTTCGCTGGCGTCGAGTGCATTGGCCAGCAGCAAGGTGTCGTTCGGTGCGTCGCCTTGCGGAAAGCGCAGCCGCAGCAGGCGGTCGCCCTGCATGTCGCCGAGCAGCGCTGTCAGGCGTTCAGCCGCGTCCTGGAACAAATTCATGCTTGCCTCTTGATAGATGGATATGGAGACCGGAGCGGTGCTATCAGATGCAGCCGGTAATGCATGTCATCGCGATGCGTGCCGGGCTTGCAATGACCGAGAAAACTGTCGCAGCCCAGGCCCGCCTGCGCGCCACCCAAGGTCACGCCATGCACCGCATCGGCGTGCAGCAGCAGGACTATGTCGTAGTGCAATAACGGCTGGCCGAACAGCCTGAGCATGGCTTGCAGCCGCACGCTGGCGGTGGCGCCCGGCAAAAAGCTGGCGTACTGCGCCGCGCTCAAGGGACCGATGCGCAGGCGCAGCGCCAGGTCCGGCCGATGGCAGCGCTCGCCCAGCATGGCGCGCTGCCCCAGCACTGCGTTGGCGCCACCGAGCGCCGTCTGTTCGCGCGGCGCCAGCGGCTCCATCGTTCCGGTGTTTTCCGCGATGTCGAAGGGCACGCCGAAGTGATCGCCGAGAATGCGCGCCATTACCAGCGACGACACATTGTTTTGCTGCAGCAGGCCGCTGTACAGGCCGATGACGTCGGCCGGCATGCCGATGGCGTCGTGCGATGCGCCCGCCAGCGCCAGCAGGCAGGGCAGCAAGGTCGTGTGCACGGGGGCATGCTCGATCCGGTATTTTTCCCAGGCCTGGTAAAACAGGGCCACGGCGCGGCTGGAGAACATGGCGAGAAAGGCGCGCGTACCAGCATCGGCTTCGCCGGCGATCCGTTCCGAATAATGGTTGGGCAGGCTGCCGTGCATGCCCAGGAAACCCATGAAGGTGGGCGTCAGGTGTATCTTCGGCGCGTCGCCAGAGAGCAGCGCTTGCAGCAACTGTTGCGCGTCATGCAGGCCGGCCGCCGACAGCGATTCGATCTGGCCGGCCGGAAACGTCATCGACACGCTGTTGTCGAAGCGCACCAGCCTGACCAGCGCGTCGGCTGGCGGCACGCCGTGTGCGTGCAGCCAGCCCAGCAGCAGGCGCAGCGCCTGGCAGCAGTCGAAACGCTGCGGCGCGTCCAGCAATTGCTGGATCACGCTGGCGTACTGTCGGCGTAGCGGGCTGGGCATCGTACGAGTTCCTCGCCACTGCGCTGCGACACCAGCGACAGGCGGCTGAAGCAGTTGAGCTGGCTGTTCATGGCGAAATAGCGCTGGATGACCTGGGCGAACACGTGCAGGCTGCTGCCGACAAAGGCCTGCTCATCGATCCCCAGGCGTATCGCCACGCCGGGCATCAGGGTGGGGAAGGGCTGCGTGTCGATCCAGTCGCGCGTGCTGCCGTGCTCCAGGCTGGTGATGCCGTCGATCAGCCGCTGCGTGGCGGGTGAGCGCGGCAGGTCGTACAGGCTGAGCATTTTCTGGAACGGCGCCAGGCCCGCTTGCGTCAGGGCCGAGTAATTCAGGGACAGGTGCGCGATCAGGCGCCAGTGCGCGCTGTTGCCGGTGTCAAATCGGTGGCTGGCAGTGGGTTTGCGCAGGAAGTGGATTGGCATGCCGTCAGGAACTTCTTCGGCTTTCAGGTCGCCGCCCGGCAAGCCGCAGGGCAAGCGGCTGGGCAGGTCGCGGTTGCTGCACAGCAGCTCGGTCGAGACGGTGGCAAACGCGGCTGACTCGGCCGAGAACTGTGGATCGATCAGGGTCAGCCGTACTTCATGGCCGGGGCTGACGGCCGCCACGGTCTCGTCGCGACGCGTCAGCCAGTAGTGGCCCAGGTCGCCGCTGCGGGCGTCATGCAGGGGCAGGAAAGAGCTCAGCCGCTCGCCGGCGGCGTCCTTGCGCAACATGGTGACGCTGGCGATGCTGTAGATATCGTAGCTGCCGGCGTGGGTGGCGTCGGCCAGCAGGGCCGCATCGGCTTCGGTATGCGTGAGGCGGATCGGCACGCCCGGCTTGGCGAACAGATTGACTACCGGCGTGCAGCCGAGCAGCAGGTTGCCAGCATGCACGCCGGCCAGCAGGCGCGCCGCATGGCTGTCGCTGCGCAGGTTTTTGAGCGGCAAGTGCAGGGTGAACTGGTGCGTGTTTTTGGGCAACAGTGCCGCCAGCAGCGGCCAGGCGATATCGACAAAATGGAACTTGTCGGGAAAGGCAAAATATTCGGTCAGCAGGCGCTGCGCCGGATGCGCGCGGGGCGAGCACGGGATCAAGGCATCCTGATCGGTATAGCCGGCCGGCAGCAAGACGTCACCGTCGACCGCCAGCCAGGGACCATGCTGGTCCAGCGCCACATACGCGCCGGCGCCGCGCAGGAACAGCGCGTCGAGCAGGGCCGCGCGCAAGGACGCTTCGCCGTCGACAAACACACGCAGCTGCTGCAAGCCCGTTTGCTGCAGATCAAAATGTTCGCTGGTGCTGGCAAACACGATGCTGAGCAGGGCGCTGGCGCCCTCGTGCAGGCGCACGCCTGGCGGCGCATCGATAATCGCTGAAAAGCGCAACTGCGTGATGGCCAGCGGCGCGATGGTCACGTCGAAGCTGGTGCTGAATTTGCAGGCCACACTCTGCACTGGCAGCGAGCGCAGCACGGTGCCGCGCGCGATGGTGGCGACCTGGCTTGCCGCTTGCGCTTCGTTCTGGGCGATGCGGACGATGGCGCACGAGGGAAATGGCCGCAAGTAATGCGGGTACAGCGTTTCCAGCAAGGACTCGGTGAACTGCGGATAGTCGTCGTCGAGGCGCTTGGCGATGCGCGCCGTGAGCAGGGCGAAGGACTGTACCAGCCGTTCGACATGCGGGTCTTCGCAGCTGTCGCCGGCAATCAGCAAGCGGCCGGCGGCACGCGGAAAACGGCTGGAAAATTCACGCGTGTACTGGCGAAACAAGCCCAGTTCGCGTTCGTAATACGGCAGTAGCTGTTCCATGATCGCCTTCTTTGCCAGCTGGAAAACTCCATGCTGGCATCAGAGGCGATCACCGATATTGACTTATGGCAATGTAGCTTAGAAATGGTACTCGGCGCGTACCATCGGCGTCTTCGCCGTCTGGCCCTGGTTGCCGGTGGTGGCCGCCGAGTTGCCGAACTTGTTCTTCCAGTACTGGTACTCGACGCCGACGCGGAAAGTGTTCTTGGCATTGCCCATTGCCGCGCCCACGTCGAACATCACCTGCATGTCGATATTCGTTTCCGCCGCCGTGTCACGCCCCACTTCATCCTTGCCTTTGGAATCGATCAGGTTGAAAAAACCTTCGAACGAGAACAGCGGCGACAGCGGAATGCCCCAGGCGCCGGCCAGCATGGCGTGCGTTTTATAGGTGTAGCGGCCGGTCACCAGCGAGATCGGCGGGAAGGCGCCGCTGGGGGCATTGCTTTCGCGCAGCAGCAGCAAGCTGGTGTTGAAGAAGCCGGGCACGTCCCACATCAGGGTCGGGCCGGCCACCAGCATGCGCTTGCGCGAGTTGTAGCCGACGTCGTTCTTGGTGTTGACGTCGAAGCCCAGCGTCACGCCCACGCCGCGCACGGGGCCGAATTTGATGTCGCTGCCGCGCACTTTGCCCAGATCGATGGTGTTGCGATAGACCAGATAAGCTTCCTGCGCGCCGGAAGTCTTGCCCAGGGCGCCAGGGTCCTTGCTGTCGGACATCAGGAAGTCGAGGTTGACGAAATTGCTGCCGTATTTGTAGCCGCTGGCATGGGTGATGGCAAAGATGTTTTTTTTGATGTCATCGGGGTTGAACGGCTCGCGATAATCATTGCCGGCGCGCCAGCTCAGCGCCGTGTCGCTCCAGTCGGCGGCGTGGGCGGTGGGGCCCAGTGCGAAGGTGGCGGCGAGGCACAGGCATGGCAACAGATACGATCTAAGTTTGGACAATTTTGACTCCTGGTAGCGATGTTGAAAAATGGTCGTAATACGGTAAAGCGGGTGGCTGGCTGCACAAGGCATGCGATAGGGCGCAATGTCGGCAATATGCGCTCCGTTCAATCCATGATGCGAGAAGCGCCATCTGCGGCGATATGTGTTATCGAGATAATGATTATTGGTTCCTGCATATAATCATCGCATCAACGCGGCGCTCCCGGGCGCGGGGCTCTAGTACCGGGGGCGATATTTTTTCAAAAACGCAGACTGGTGTTGTTTTTTTGTGGAAACGTCAAGTTCCCCCCGTAAAGCTGTCCACATCAAGCGCGCAGATGCCGATACGATAGATGGCAATGGCGGCATCGCGATGCGATGCGCCTGCCATCCGATCAACGTCAGGCAAGCGCCTGCAGCAGGCAGAAAACACAGATGACGGCACGTTTGGAACTCATCAATATCAGCAAGCGCTACCCGTCCGTGGTGGCCAACGACGGTATACACCTGACCGTCGAACCAGGCCAGATCCACGCCGTGCTCGGTGAAAACGGCGCCGGCAAATCAACCCTGATGAAAATCATTTACGGCGCCGTGAAACCCGATGGTGGCCAGATGGCATGGAATGGCCGCGAGGTCGAGATCGCCAACCCGTCGGCCGCCCGCGCACTGGGCATCGCCATGGTGTTCCAGCATTTTTCGCTGTTCGATACGCTCACGGTCGCGGAAAACATCGCGCTCGGCTTGCCTGCCAATACCGACCTGGCGGAACTGGCACTGCGCATCGAGGAAACCGCGCGCGCATATGGGTTGGACCTGGAACCGCAGCGCCACGTGCATACCTTGTCGGTCGGCGAATGCCAGCGGGTGGAAATCGTGCGCGCGCTGCTGGCCAAACCGCAGTTGCTGATTCTCGACGAACCGACTTCCGTGCTGACGCCGGCGGCGGTCGAAAAACTGTTCGACACCCTGCGCCTGCTGGCCGCGCAAGGCTGCAGCATTCTGTACATCAGCCACAAGCTCGATGAAATCCGCGCGCTGTGCCATACCTGCACGGTGGTGCGCGCTGGCAAGAACGTCGGCCTCTGCGATCCGTCGCAGGAGACCTCGGCCAGCCTGTCGCGCATGATGATAGGTGCCGAGCCACCGGCCTTCACGCGCCGGGCCAGTGCTCCGGGTGCGGCCATGCTGAGCGTGAAGAAGTTGAATTTGCCCAAAAGCCACCCATTCGCCACCGAGCTGCGCGACATCGGTTTCGAGGTGCGCGCCGGCGAGATCGTCGGCATCGCCGGCGTGTCCGGCAATGGCCAGCAGGAGTTATTGGCAGCGCTGTCGGGCGAGGACATGCGTGCGCTGCCGACCGCCATCCGCCTTGGCGATGTGCCGGCCGGCCGCCTGCCGCCGGGCAAGCGCCGTGAGCTCGGTTTCGGTTTCGTGCCGGAAGAGCGGCTGGGCCGCGGCGCCGTGCCCGACATGTCGCTGGCCGACAATATTTTGCTGAGCCTGCAGACGCCGGCCACCATCCGCCATGGCTTCTTGCGGCGCAATGCCATCGTGCAGCGGGCGACGGAGATTATCGCGCGTTTCCAGGTGAAAGCGGGCGGGCCGCAGGCGCTGGCGCGCAGCCTGTCAGGCGGCAACTTGCAGAAATACATCGTCGGACGCGAAGTGCTGCGCCAGCCCACGGTGCTGGTGGTAGCGCAGCCGACCTGGGGCGTCGACGTGGGCGCCGCCGCGCAAATTCGCGCCGAATTGCTGGCGCTGCGCGACGCCGGCTGTGCTGTTTTGGTGGTCTCCGAGGAGCTGGACGAATTGTTTGAAATCAGTGACCGTTTATTGGTAATGGCGAAAGGGAAATTGTCGCCGTCGCTGGCAGTCAAGGACGCCAGCGTGACCCTGGTAGGGGAATGGATGAGCGGCCTGTGGCCGCAGGCCGAGGAGGCGGCGCATGGTTAAGCTGGCTTTTTGCCTGGAAGCTCGGCCGGCGCCGTCGCGGCTGATGTCGTGGCTGTCGCCGGTGCTGGCGGTGCTGCTGACCGTCATCAGCGGCGCGCTGCTGTTCATGGCGCTCGGCAAGGATCCGCTGGCGGGCCTGGCGGTGTTTTTTGTCGAACCGCTGCGCGACCTGCATGGCTGGTCGGAGCTCGGCATCAAGGTCGCGCCGCTGCTGTTGATTGCGGTCGGCCTGGCGATGTGCTTTCGCGCCAATGTCTACAATATCGGCGCCGAAGGACAGCTGACCCTGGGCGCCATCTGTGGCGGCGCGGCCGCGCTGTATCTCGATATGGGCGACGCTGGCAATGGCGCCGGCATGATTGCCATTTCCCTGCTGGCCGGCATGGCTGGCGGCATGGCGTGGGCCGCTCTGACGGCCTGGTTGCGCGACCGCTACAACGCCAGCGAAATCCTGGTGTCGCTGATGCTGGTGTATATCGCGCAATTGCTGCTCAGCTACCTGGTGTATGGCGTGCTGCGCGACCCGGAAGGCTTCAACTTTCCACAATCGAAGTTATTGTCCGACGGCTTGCTGCTGCCGGCCATCATGATGGACATGCGCTTGCATATCGGCATCGTGTTCGCCTTGCTGGCCTCGCTGGGCGGCTGGCTGTTCCTGTCGAAAAGCATCTTGGGTTTTCGCCTGCGGGTGGGTGGCATGGCGCCGGCCGCAGCGCGCTATGCGGGCTTTTCTTCGCGCAAGGCACTGTGGTCGTCAATGCTGATCTGCGGCGCGTTGTCTGGCCTGGCCGGCGTGTGTGAAGTGCTGGGGCCGATGGGGCAGCTGACGCCGACCGTCTCGCCCGGTTACGGCTTTGCCGCCATTATCGTCGCCTTTGTCGGCCGCCTGCATCCGGTAGGCGTGATTTTTTCCAGCTTTGTCATGGCCCTGTTCTATATCGGCGGCGAACTGGCGCAATCGCGCCTGGGCCTGCCCAGTGCGATCACCGGCGTCTTCCAGGGCATCTTGCTGTTTGCCTTGCTGGCCTGTGACGTGCTGATTCAATACAAACTGCGCTGGAGGAAATAATGGACAACCTGGCTCTCACCCTGGCGCCCTTGCTTGCCGCCAGCATCAATGCCGGCACGCCGCTGATGCTGGCCGCGCTCGGCTTGCTGGTCAATGAAAAAGCGGGCGTCGTCAACCTGGGTGCCGAAGGCATGATGCTGGTGTCGGCGATTACCGGCTTTGCCGTGGCTGTCAATACGGGTAGCACCAGCCTGGGTTTCCTGGCCGGTGCGATCGCCAGCATGGTGCTGTCGGGCTTTTTCGCCTGGCTGACGGTGTGGCTCGGCACCAATCAGTATGCGACGGGGCTGGCCCTGTCGCTGTTCGGCGCCGGTGCCTCGACTTATATCGGCCTGAACTACGTGGCCCACAGCCTGCAGAACGGCCGCTTCGGCATTCCCCTCCTGGAAGATATTCCTTTCCTGGGGCCGGCCCTGTTTCGCCAGCATCCAATGGTGTACCTGTCGCTGCTGCTGTGCGCGGCCATCGCCTGGTTTTTGTACCGCACGCGCGCCGGCCTGGTGCTGCGCGCGGTGGGCGAGTCGCCGGCCTCGGCCCATGCGCTTGGTTATCCGGTGCGCCGCATCCGCCTGGCGGCCGTGCTGTTCGGCGGCGCCTGCTGCGGCCTGGCCGGCGCCTTTTTGTCGCTGGTGTATACGCCGCTGTGGGTCGAAGGCATGGTGGCCGGGCGCGGCTGGATCGCGCTGGCGCTGACCACCTTTGCCACCTGGCGCCCGGCGCGCGTGGTCGGTGGCGCCTACCTGTTTGGCGGCATTACGATTTTGACCTTCCATGCGCAGGCGATCGGCGTGCCGGTAGCGTCGCAGCTGCTGTCGATGCTGCCCTACCTGGCGGCCATCGTGGTGCTGGTGCTCATTTCCAGCAATGCCAACTATATCAAGCTCAATATGCCTGCATCACTGGGCAAGAATTTCAATCCCGGAAATTAATCACTCACCACAAGGAAACCCATGTCCATCATGTTCCGAAAAATGTTGCGTGCCGCACTGAGCGGTGTCGTACTGATGCCGGCCGTTGCCATGGCCGCTGCCGCGCCTGCTGCGGCTCCGCTGAACGTCGGCTTCGTGTATATCAGCCCCATCGGCGACGCCGGCTGGACCACCCAGCACGACCAGGCGCGCAAGGAAATGGAAAAGGCGCTGGGCAGCAAGATCACCACCAGATATGTGGAAAACGTGCCCGAAAGCGCCGATGCGGAACGGGTCATCCGCGATCTGGCGCAAACCGGCAGCAAGCTGGTCATCACTACCTCGTTCGGCTACATGAATCCGACCTTGAAAGTGGCCAAGCAGTTTCCGAACGTCAAATTCATCCATCTGACCGGTTACAAGACTGCCGTCAACGTGGCCAATGCCAATGCGCGCTTCTATGAAGGGCGCTACCTGGCCGGCGTGCTGGCGGCGAAAATGAGCAAGTCGCATGTGGCCGGCTACGTGGCGGCGTTTCCGATTCCGGAAGTGTTGCAGGGCGTGAACGCATTCACGCGCGGCATGCGCAGCGTCGATCCGAAAGCGGAAGTCAAGGTGGTCTGGGTGAACAGCTGGTTCGATCCGGGCAAGGAGCGCGACGCCGCCATCACCCTGATCGGCCAGGGCGCCGACGTGATCACGCATCACACGGACTCGACCGCCGTGGTGCAGGCTGCCGAAGAGAAGGGCAAGTATGCGATCGCCTACCATTCCGACATGAAGAAATACGGTCCGAAAGCGCAGCTGGCCGCCGTCACCCACCACTGGGGCGCGTACTACACGAAACAGGCACAGGCCGTGCTCGACGGCAGCTGGAAGACCAGCAGCACCTGGGGCGGCATCAAGGACGGCATGGTCAAGCTCGAAGGCATCAACACCAGCGTGCCGGCCGACGTGAAGCAATTCGTGGCTGCGCGCGAGAAAGAACTGGTGGCCGGCACGCTCAATCCATTCACCGGGCCGATCAAGGATAACGACGGCAAGGTACGCCTGGAGAAGGGCGTGCTGGACGATGCTGCCTTGTCGAAGATGGATTATTTTGTCGAGGGCGTGGCTGGAAAGGTTTCCGGCAAGTAACACAAACTTGATGTAGTATTGCCGGTACGATCCACGCAGCAGAGCCCGCAGGGCCGTACCGGAGACATACATGGACAGACTCGAAGTATTCAAGATCATTGCGCAGCAGGCCGCCAAGGGCGAACTGACCTTTCCCGCCAACGTCAAGGCGACCCTCAAGCTGCAAAAGGCGCTGGACGACCCCGATTCCCATATTGAAACGGCGGCCCATATGGTGATGGCCGAGCCGCTGCTGTCGGCGCGCGTGGTGGCGCTGGCCAATTCTGCCGCCTACAACCGTTCCGGCAATGAAATTGCGAATGTGCGCGCGGCCGTGTCACGGCTGGGTTTTGCCACCCTGAGATCGATGGTGGCTTCCGTCATCGTGCGCCAGTTGGGCAGCCAGATTACCGATCCGCAATTGCGCGCCAAGGCGGCGAAACTGTGGGAGCACACGGCCCATGTGGCTGCGTTGAGCCAGGTGATGGCCAAGAAGGTCACCCATGTCGACCCGGAAACGGCCATGTTTGCCGCCATCGTGCATGAAGTGGGCGGTTTTTATCTGCTGTCGCGCGCCGAAGAGTATCCGGGCCTGCTGGACAACAATACCGAAGACTGGCTCGAATACGGCGAAAAGCTGATCGGCCGCGGCGTGCTGCGCCAGCTTGAAGTGCCGGACCAGGTACTGCAGGCAGTGGAAGGCTTGTGGCATGGCGGCGGCCCATTCCCGCCGCGTACCCTGGGCGCCACCCTGGTACTGGCCAACGACCTCGCACCCGTCGCTTCGCCCCTGCATCCGCCGGAAGAAGCCGAGCGGCGCCGCACCGCTGCCATGATCGATTTCGGCATCGGCGGCTCGACCCTGCACACCATCCTTGCCGAATCGGCTGAAGAGATCGAATCGCTGGCTGCTGCTTTGCTGGTGTAAATTTTTCCCTGTATTACATGCAATCGCCGGCGCGGCTATCCGCCGCCCGGTTTTTTTTCGTCCTCTATCCGAAGGATCTCATGCAGAAACTGTTTTCATCGCTGGCCGCCACCAGCCTCGCTGCCAGCCTGGCGCTGGCGCTTCCGGTTCAGGCTGCCAGCAACTTGCCTGTCGTGCAGGAAGCGCCACTGCGCGCCCACCTGGCCTTCCTGTCCGATGACTTGCTCGAAGGCCGGGGTACCGGCCAGCGCGGCGCCGACCTGACGGTGGCTTACCTGGAAAGCCAGGCACGGCTGATCGGTCTGCAGCCGCTACGTGGCAACAGTTTTCGCCAGAGCGTGCAGATTGCCGGCGTGAAGTCGCAGCCTGAAAACAGTTCGCTGCAGGTCGTGGCCAGCGATGGCAAGGCCGTGCCGCTGGCGTTTGGCCCGGACTGGGTGTGGGCCACGGGTGACTCGGTGCCGGCACACGCCTTTGACGCGCCGCTGGTGTTCGCCGGCTATGGCGTGACGGCGCCGGAAGAGGGCTGGAACGATTTCAAGGGTGTGGACGTGAAAGGTAAGATCATCGTGGTGATGGTCAACGACCCGCAACCGACCGAGGCCGAAGCAAACCGTTTTGCCGGCAAGGCGCTGACGTATTATGGCCGCTGGACCTACAAGTTCGAGGAAGCCAAGCGCCAGGGCGCCGCCGGCGTCTTGCTGATTCATACCAAGCCGTCGGCGTCTTACGACTGGAGCGTGGTGCAGAGCAGCTGGAGCGGCAGCGAGCGTTTTCAATTGGCTGACCGCACCGCAGGCACGCCCTTGCAAGGGTGGATCACGGACGATGCGGCGCGCCGGCTGTTTGCGGCCGGCGGCCAGGACCTCGATGCACTGCGCGCGAAAGCGGAAAGCAAGGACTTCCGGGTCGTCGCCCTGAACCTTAAATTGACGGGTGAAATGAAGTCCGGCGTGCGCAAGGTGGAGCAATTTAATATCGCCGGCATGGTGCCGGGCACGGATGCAAAGCTCAAGCACGAGGCCGTGATCTACAGCGGCCACTGGGATCACCTGGGCAAGCAGGGCAAGGATGACGAAAAAGCTGGCGACACCATCTACAACGGCGCCGTCGACAATGCCTCGGGCACGGCGGGCCTGCTGGCGATGGCGCAGGAAGCGGTCAAAAAACCGGCAAAGCGCACGCAGATTTTCCTGTGGGTGGCGGCCGAAGAGCAGGGTTTGCTGGGCAGCGCCGCGTATGCGGCCGACCCCTTGTGGCCCTTGAACAAGACGGCCGCCGCGCTGAACCTGGACAGCCTCAATTTTGTCGGCGCCACGCGCGACATGGGCGCCCAAGGGAGCGAGCGCACGGAACTGGGTGCGATCGCCGCCACGGTGGCAAAAGCCATGGGCTTGCAGATCGCGGCGGCACGGCCCGACCTGGCCGGTGGTTATTTCCGCAGCGACCATTTCAGCTTTGCCAAGGCCGGTGTGCCGGCGTTTTCCATCAATGGCGGGCGCGACTACATCAAGGACCCCGGAGCATCGAAAGCCAAGGCTGCCGCGTATGGCCCGCGCTATCATCAGGTGACCGATGAATACGACGGCAGCTGGGACTTGTCGGGCATGACGCAGCAGGCGCAGTTCACGCTGAACCTGGGGCAGGCGGTGGCAAACGCAGCAAAGATGCCGGCATGGAAGGCGGGCGACGCGTTTGGCAAGGTGCGCGAGGCGGCTGCAAAATAATTGCTGCGCTTTTTTTCCTGCCGACCGGGCATGAAAATCATATCAAAAAAATCCCGGCGGTCCTTGATGGACGGTCGGGAAAGGGGTAAGGCCAGGGAATATACGGGAAAGTGCGGTTACGGCCGTGCTGCCAGCTGCGCATGCACTTGCGCCGTGATTTCATACGAGCGCAAGCGGTGCTGGTGCTCGAAAATCTGCGAGGTGATCATCAGTTCATCGGCACCGGTTTCGGCGATAAAGGCCGCCATTTTGGCTTTTACCGTCTCGGGCGAGCCGATTGCGGTGCATGACAAGACCGAGTCGAGCATGGCGCGTTCCTGTGGCCCCAGTTGTTCCAGGTAGCCTGGCACGGGTGGCTGCAGGCGCGACGGACGGCCCGTGCGCAGATTCACAAAAGCCTGCTGCATCGAGGTGGCGCGCACATGCGCTTCGGCGTCGGTGTCGGCGGCGAACACGTTATAGCCGAGCATCACATACGGCTTGGCCAGCTGCTTCGACGGCTTGAAATGCTCGCGGTAATAGGCCACCGCCTGCATCATCATTTGCGGTGCGAAATGCGAGGCAAACGCATACGGCAAGCCCAGGTGGGCCGCCAGTTGCGCACCGAACAGGCTCGAACCGAGGATCCAGACCGGCACTTTGGCGCCCTTGCCGGGCACGGCCAGTACACGCTGGCGCGGCTCGTCCGACATGTAATCGATCAATTCCAGCACATCCTGCGGGAACTGGTCGGCATCGGACTGCAGGTCACGGCGCAGCGCGCGCGCCGTGGTCTGGTCGGAGCCGGGCGCGCGACCCAGGCCCAGGTCGATGCGGCCCGGGTGCAGCGCTTCGAGGGTGCCGAACTGTTCGGCGATCACCAGCGGAGAGTGATTCGGCAGCATCACGCCGCCGGCGCCGACGCGGATGGTTTTGGTGCCGGCTGCTACATGGGCGATTACCACCGCCGTGGCGGCGCTGGCGATGCCGGGCATGCCGTGGTGTTCTGCCAGCCAGTAACGGTTGTAGCCCCAGCGCTCGCCATGCTGGGCGAGATCCAGGGTGTTCTGGAAAGAAATGGAAGCGTTGCTGCCTTCGGCGATCGGCGCCAGGTCGAGTATGGAAAATGGGATCATGAAAGAGATATCGGGTCAGGTTGGGAAATCACAATGGATGATTTGTCTATCCCCTGATGGCAGCAGGGTTGTGGCAAATATCAGCAATCAGCAGGCAACCATCATAAGACGATTCTGTTTTTGGCGTACGGTGACCACATCGTCGCCTGCCGGTTCCTTGAAAGTTGGTATGGCTTGATGTGGCTCAAACCTTGATGGACCGGTCTTGTTGTCGTGGAACCAAGGCCGTGTTCGCCGCCTCAAACCATCATGCACAATCTCCATGACACCTATACTGCGTCAACAGGCAATGGCGCTGCGCCCTGGGACTTCGCTTACCCGCGGCCGCAACTGGTGCGTGCACAATGGCAATCACTGAACGGACCCTGGCGTTTCACGTTCGACAATGAGCGGCGCTACCGCCTGCCCAGTGACGTGATTGCCTGGATACACGACATCATCGTGCCGTTTCCACCCGAATCGCAGGCCAGCGGCATCGGCGACCGCGGTTTTCACCGCACTTGCTGGTACCAGCGCGAATTCCTGCTGCAGCCGGGCGGGCCATGCGTGCTGCTGCATTTCGGCGCCGTCGACTACCAGGCCACGGTGTGGCTGAACGGCCATGTGGTGGCCAGGCATGAAGGCGGCCATACGCCATTCGTCGCCAATATCAGCGATGTGCTGCTGGCCGAGGGGCCACAAGTGCTGACCCTGCTGGTCGAGGACGATCCGCACGACCTGGCCAAGCCGCGCGGCAAGCAGGACTGGCAGCTGGAACCGCACTCGATCTGGTATCCGCGCACCACCGGCATCTGGCAAAGCGTGTGGATCGAGCGCGTGGCAGCGACCTATATCGGCAAGCTGCGCTGGACCCCGGTATTCGAAGGCTACGAGATCGGCTGCGAGATCTTTGCCGCCGGCGACAGCTGCACCGACCTGACGGTAGGCGTGCGCATCTGGCATGGCAGCAACCTGCTGGCCGATGACCAGTACAAGCTGATCGAACACGAAGCGAGCCGCAAGATCGCCTTGTCCGACCCCGGCATCGACGACTCGCGCAATGAACTGCTGTGGAGTCCGGAACGCCCCATCCTGCTCGACGCCGAGGTAACCCTGCACCATGGCGACACCGTGCTCGACAGCATACAGTCGTACACGGCGCTGCGCTCGGTGGCGATCAACCGCGACCGCTTCATGCTCAACGGCCGCCCGTATCCGCTGCGCCTGGTGCTCGACCAGGGCTACTGGCCCGACACGCTGCTGACGGCGCCATCGGACGACGCCTTGCGGCGCGACGTGGAACTGGCCAAGGCACTCGGTTTCAACGGCGTGCGCAAGCACCAGAAGATCGAGGATCCGCGCTACCTGTACTGGGCTGACCGGCTCGGTTTGCTGGTATGGGAAGAAATGCCGTCCACTTACCGTTTTTCCACCAAGGCCATCACCCGCATGGTCAGCGAATGGACCGACGTCATCGAACGCGACTACAGCCACCCGTGCATTCTGGTCTGGGTGCCGTTCAATGAATCGTGGGGCGTACCCAACCTGACGTCTATCCAGGCCCACCGCAATGCCGTCGAAGCGCTGTACCACCTGACGCGCACCCTGGACTCGACGCGGCCCGTGATCGGCAACGACGGCTGGGAAGCGTCGGCCACCGACATCCTCGGCATCCATGACTATGACTGCGATCCGGAACGGTTGCAGGCGCGCTATGCGATATCCGAGGCGGGGCGCACGGCCCTGTTCGACCAGCGCCGCCCGGGCGGACGCATCCTGACGCTGGACGGTTTTCCGCACCGTGGCCAGCCCATCGTGCTGACCGAATTTGGCGGCATAGCCTTTGACATCGAGCAGCCCGACGAGTCCGCGACCTGGGGCTATGCGCGGGTCGGCAACGAGGCAGCTTTTCTCGACCTGTACCAGCGCCTGATGACGGTGGTCAACACGGCGCAGATGTTCAGCGGTTTTTGCTACACCCAATTCGCCGACACCTTCCAGGAGGCGAACGGCTTGCTGACGGCAGACCGAACGCCGAAGGCCGCGCTGGAATTGCTCAGCGCGGCCACCCGCAACATCCGTCTCAACTGAGCACTATCCCGGCCTGGCCTGGCCTTGCCTGGCGAAGGCCGGGAGGTCCTGTATTTCCACACACGAGCCAGAGGCAAGCATGGCAAGCAGCGATGGCGCAGCCGCGCCATTCCACACGTATTGGCAGGCGGGCTACGAGGGCGCCGACCATGTCACGCATGGCGGCCAGGCGCTGGACATGAACCGCGCCAGCGGCCACCTGGACCGGGTGCGTGAAGATTATCTGCTGCTGCGCCAGTTCGGCATCCGCAGCGTGCGCGAAAGCATAGGCTGGCGCCTGGCCGAGCACGGCGGCCAGTACGATTTTTCGTTGATACGTGAAAGAGCGGCGGTGGCGCAGGAGCTGGGACTGCAGATCAACTGGACCTTCTGCCATTACGGCTGGCCCGAGGACCTCGACCTGTTTTCGCCCGAGTTCGTGCCCCGCTTCGCGCGTTTTTGCGTGGCGGTGGCGCGCTTCCTTGCGCCGTACGCGGTGGGCAGGCCGATATTTTCACCGATCAACGAAATCTCGTTTACCAGCTGGGGTTTGTCTGTGCATATGTTTCATGGCCTGAACATGCAGCGGCCGGATGCCGGCCAGGAAGGCAAGCGGCAACTGGTGCGCGCCACCATCGCTGGCTGCGAGGCGATCTGGAGCGTCGATCCGCGTGCGCGCTTCCTGCAATGCGACCCGCTGATCCATGTGAGCGCCCCGGCCGGCCATGCCGACTGGATCGCGCAGGCGGCCGCCTGGCGCGAATCGCAATTCGACGCCTGGGACATGCTGTGCGGTCGCCGCGAACCTGCGCTGGGCGGCGCGCCGCGCTACCTGGACCTGATCGGCCTGAACTATTACCACAGCAACCAGTGGGAATGCGGCAGCAACCTGCGCCTGTGGTGGCACCTGGGCGAACCGCGCCGCATGTCGCTGCACCAGTTGCTGCTGGAAGTGGGGCGGCGTTACCGGCGGCCGATGCTGCTGGCCGAAACCAGCCATGTCGGCAGCGGCCGCGGCGCCTGGATACGCGACATCGCCGCCGAGGCCATGCTGGCCCTGCAGCACGGTGCGCAACTGCATGGCATCTGCATTTATCCCGTCATCGACCGCCCGGACTGGGAGGATCCGGCGCACTGGCATCGCAGCGGCTTGTGGGAGGTCGATACCGAGGCGAAAGCAGCGCCCGGCGCGCCGCCACTGCCACGCGTGCTGTCGCTACCTTACGCGAGCGCCGTGCGCCAGGCGCAACACCTGACGGGCCACCTGTGTACTATTTTTGCCCTCGGGAGGCGGAAAGGAACTGGCATGCGTACCATCATCGTCTTTTCACACCTGCGCTGGAATTTTGTCTATCAGCGGCCGCAGCAATTGCTGGCGCGCCTGGCGCAGTTCTACCACGTGGTATTCCTCGAAGAACCTGTCTGGGAAGACGGCGCCAACCGGCTCGAGCTGGCCACTCCGGCGCCCAACGTGACCGTCTGCCAGCCGCGCACGGCGGTACACGCGCCCGGCTTTCATGACGACCAACTGGCCGTGTTGCAGCCGCTGATGAGCCAGGTCACGCCGGCCGACGACCCCATCGTCTGGTTTTATACGCCGATGGCGCTGCCGCTGCTGCCGGCCCTGCATGCCAGCCTGGTGGTCTATGACTGCATGGACGAGCTCGCTGCTTTCAAGCATGCGCCCAAGCAGTTGCTGCAGCGCGAAACAGCCTTGCTGGCGCGCGCCGACCTGGTCTTTGCAGGTGGCCCCAGCCTGTTCGAGGCCAAGCGCCAGCGCCATCCGAATGTGCATTGTTTCGCCAGCAGCGTCGACACCGTGCACTTCGAGCAGGCGCTGGACCGCCACAACGACCACCCCGCGCAAAGCGAGATCGGCCGGCCGCGGCTCGGCTACTACGGCGTGATCGACGAGCGTTTTGACGCCTCGCTGGTGGCGGCGCTGGCCGATGCCCATGCGCACTGGCAGATCGTGCTGGTGGGGCCGATTGTCAAGATCGACCCTGCCAGCCTGCCGCAGCGGCAGAACATTCACTACCTGGGCCAGCAGCCTTACCAGGCGTTGCCGCATTTCCTGGCCGGCTGGGATGTCTGCCTGCTGCCGTTTGCCCGCAATGAGGCCACCCGCTATATCAGCCCGACCAAGGTGCTCGAATATATGGCGGCTGAACTGCCCATCGTCAGCACCTCGATCACCGACGTGGCCGTGCCGTATGGCGAGATGGTGGCCATCGCCGATACGCCCGAGGCTTTCGCCGCCGCCTGCGCCGAGGCCCTGGCAAAGACGCCGCAGCAGCGCGCCGACCTTGCCGCCAGGATGCGTGCGGTGGTCGCCACTACCTCATGGGGCAGCACCGTCGAACAAATGCATCAACTGCTGGAAAGCACGCCGCCCGGGCTGGGCGTGCGCCAGGCGCCGCCGGACGACACGCCCGGCACCGGCATCAATCCGCTGCGCGGACCCGGCTCGCCGCAGGCCGTATCTTGCGCCATTATCGGCGCCGGCCCGACCGGCCTTTCCGCCGCCTATCACTTGGGTGCCGACAGCTTGCTGCTCGATAAAAACGCCGTCGTGGGCGGCTGGTGCCGCTCCATCGAGGAGCATGGTTTCACGTTTGACCATGCCGGCCACATCATGTTTTCCAATGACCCGTATGTGCTCGAGATGTACCGCACCTTGCTGGGCGCCAATTTGCACTGGCAGAACCGCGAAGCCTGGGTGTACAGCAAGCAGGTCTATACGCGCTATCCGTTCCAGGGCGCGCTGTATGGTTTGCCGCCGGCTGTCATCAGGGAGTGCATCGTCGGTGCCATCGAAGCACGCCATGGCAAGCCCGTCGCCGCGAATGGCGATGAGGCAGACCCGGTCCCGGTCCCGGCCCCGGTAGTGGAAGATTGTTGCGCCGATGGCGGGGTCGACCTGGCGCACGCCGACGGCGCTGCCGCGGCGGGCGTTGCAGCGCCCGCGCCACCCAATTTCGAGCAATTCATTTACCAGGTGTGGGGCAGCGGCATCGCGCGCCATTTCGCGATTCCCTATAACAAGAAACTCTGGACCGTGCCCTTGAGCGAGATGGAAACCTCGTGGCTGGGCGGGCGCGTGCCGCTGCCGAACCTCGAAGAAATCATCGAAGGGGCGCTGGAACCGGTGGCCAGGCCGATGGGGCCGAATGCCCGTTTTGGCTATCCTTTGCGCGGTGGTTTCCAGGCGCTGATGTCGGGTTTTTTGCCGCACCTGAAAGGCCAGCTGGAACTGGGCGCCGATGTGGTGCAGGTCTTGCCGCAGCAGCACATCATCGCGCTGGGCGATGGCCGCCGCTATCGTTACGAACATTTGCTCAGCACCATGCCGCTGCCGGAACTGGTGCGCCTGATCGGCAAACAGGCGCCGCCGCAGGTGCAGGCGGCAGCGCGTGCGCTGCGGCATATCTCGGTACGCTGCGTCAACCTGGGCGTGGCCCGCCCTCATCTCAGCGAGAAGCACTGGATCTATTATCCCGAGCAAACCATTTTTCACCGCATTTTTTTACAAGGCAATGCCAGCCCCCATTGCAATGCGCCGGGCGGCTTTGGCCTGACCTGTGAAATCAGCTATTCGCCCTGGAAA
This sequence comes from Janthinobacterium longum, assembly GCF_051380735.1. Taxonomy (NCBI): domain Bacteria; kingdom Pseudomonadati; phylum Pseudomonadota; class Betaproteobacteria; order Burkholderiales; family Oxalobacteraceae; genus Janthinobacterium; species Janthinobacterium longum. Next base: position 213,471 of record NZ_JBNYXQ010000003.1, on the reverse strand, counting down.
CCGCTGCCGCTCGACGGCCAGGCGCTGATCGATAGCTGCGTGGCCGACTGCATCGCCGTCGGCCTGCTGCGCACAGACGACCGCCTGCTGGCCGCCAACCAGGTCGATATGCCGTATGCCTATGTGGTCTACGACCACGCGCGCGCGGCCAATGTGGCGCTGGTAAAAGCCTGGCTGGCGACGCAGGACATCATGCTGGCGGGGCGCTACAGCGAGTGGGAATACTATAACTCCGACCATGCTTTCCTCGCTGGCAAGAAAGCGGCCCAGGCGATTGCTCAACTGTCGGCCAGCGAGCGCAAGATGGGGACGGTGGTCTGATCTGGCTTGCAGGACCCATACCGACGATGCGTGATGATGCTGCCTACGACGCCGCCTGTTTCAGCCAGGCCGTTACCATGCGCGGCCACAGGAAATACAGGGCAATCGCGACGATGGCGGCAGCCGTGATGTCGACCAGCCAGTCCGAGACGGCGCCGCGGCGGTAGGGCAGGAAGCTCTGGATGAATTCGTCGAGTGCGCCCATCGTCGCCACCATCAGCACCGACAACACGGCCCGGCGGCCCATGCCGCCGGCAATGCCGCTGAACAGCAGCAAGGCCAGTACGCCGTAGCCGAAGGAATGCAGCACCACGCCCGAGGCGTATTCGCCCACATCGGCGCGCGCACCGGGAATGTCGCCAATGATGATGACCAGCGCATACAGAAACAGCGCGGTACGAAAGCGCAGGCGCTCATGGCGTTCGGCGAAACAAAGCTGGGGCAGGGTGGCTGGCATGATCGTGTGGGCGAGAAAAGTGGCAACAATAGCATGCAGGCCGGCATCGGCACCATGTGGCTGCACCAGTAAAGGCAAAAAAAAGCCCGCTGTTGAGCGGGCTGAAAACCCAAAAGGGTCAAGAGTGAGCAGTGATGGCCAAGTCGCGGTACGGCGGCGCGCCCTGGTGAAAATGGGGAGTGGTGCGCCATTGAAGGCACACCTGTCTGCCGTCGCGCATATCGGTTGCGTGTACTGCAGATGAAGCTAGTATAAGCAGCGAAAATGACCGGCTGATGACAGTTTCAATTTTTTTGAAAAAAGCCGAGGCGCATACAGGATAAAAAAAAGCCCGCTGGTGAAAGCGGGCTTAAAACTATTTTCTTGGAGGAGAATAGTGGAGACAGGTGCATTATGCTGCGCCGCACGATATATGTCTAATGGTCTTTTCAGATATCGATTATCGTTTTTTTATATAACTGACGAGGCCGGCTATTCCTGTACCGCCACCGTATAGTTGAGCGCCATGCGGCCACCGTCGGCATAAATCGTCTGGCCCGTCATGTAGCTGGCGTCGTCGCTGGCCAGGAAGGCGGCGATGCCGGCTACTTCTTCCGGTTCGCCACAGCGCCCCAGCGGCGTGCGCGACAAAATGGTGTGGCGTGCCTGGGGGCTGGACAATACCGCCTGTTTCGCCAGTTCGGTCAGGATGGTGCCGGGGCCGATGCCGTTGACGCGCACGCCGTACGGCGCCAGGTTCAGCGCCATCACGCGGGTCAGCTGGTTGATCGCCCCTTTCGACACCACATATGGCACCTGGTTGGGGATCGCCAGCTCGGCATTCACGCTCGACATATTGATGATCACGCCGCTGTTGCGCTTGACCATTTCGCGCGCCACGGCTTGGCCGCACAGGAACATCGATTTCAGGTTGATGCGCATGATGCGGTCGAAATCGTCCTCGGTCACGTCGAGGAAATCGGCGGCGTGGGTCACACCGGCATTGTTGATCAGGATGTCGACCTGGCCGAAACGGGCCAGGGTGGCCGTCATCATGGCGTCGACATCGGCTTTCTGGCTGACGTCGGCACAGAAGAAGTGCGCGTGTGGCCCCAGCGCGGTGGCCGCTTCAGCGCCGGCCGCCTTGATATCGACCAGCATCACCTGCGCCCCTTCGGCGATCAGACGGCTGGCGCAGGCCAGGCCGATACCTTGCGTGGCGCCCGTGACGATGGCGGTTTTATTGCTTAGTTTCATATTATTGTGTCAGAGAAGAATGGCTTCGTTCGGTAGTTGGTTGCTGCGCTCGCCCGTGGCCGGGAAGTGATGCTGCAGCAAGCTGTTCAGTTCGTTCAGCGCCTGCAAGGTGCTGTCGTGGTAGTTGCCACTGGTAAAACCGGCCGTCATGGTACGGCAGATGGCCTGCCACTGCTCGGGCGTGATGCGGCGCCCCACATGGCGGTCGGCCACGATGTCGACCTGGTGTTCGGCCAGGTTGATGTAGATCAGCACGCCGCAGTTGTCTTCCGTATCCCACACACCGTAGTGGGCAAACAGTTCACGCGCCCGTTCGCGGTTCGTTACGCCCTGGTAGGCCATGCCTGGAGTAAGGGCCGCTTCGACGATCAGGCGCACTTCTGCGCGATGAATCTTTTCGCCATCGGCAATCGCCGTTTCGATCGCTTTCAGGGTGGTTCCAGGGAATGCCGTCCTGGCCGTGGCCGGCGTGCCACGCCAGTGTTTCAGCGCGCGTCCGCAGCGCTGGCCAAATGTCAGTTCTTGAGTCATTACCAGTCTCCCGAGGCGCCGCCGCCGTCAAAGCCGCCACCACCACCGCCAAAGCCACCGCCACCACCGAAACCGCCACCGCCACCAAAGCCACCACCGCTGCGGTTGTTCATGGCCTGGCTGAGGATGCTGCCCAGTACCACGCCGGTGGCGCCGCTGGTCCAATTGCTGCCGCGCTGCAAGCGATTCGACCCGCCGCGCGAACGGAACATGGTCAACACTACCAGGAAGCCGAAGAACAGCAGCGGCAGCCAGAAGCCCAGGCCGCCTTCAGTGGCAGCCGCCGGCGCTGCCTGTTTCACTGGTGCCGGGAATTGCTCCTGGTTCAGCAAGGTGGCAATCGCACCGACGCCGGCCACCAGGCCGCCATAATAATCCTGCTGCTTGAAGTGGGGCGCGATCACATCCTGCAAGATGCGTTTCGATTGCGCATCGGTCAGCACGCCCTGCACGCCACGGCCCGCTTCGATGCGCAAGCGGCGCAGCGACGAAGGATTGTCTTTCGCCACCAGCAGCAGCACGCCGTCATCAACGCCCTTGCGGCCGAGCTTCCAGGCGTCCGTCACGCGGATGCTGTACTGCTCGATTGCTTCCGGCTCGGTCGACTTGACCAGCAGCACGGCGATCTGGCTGCCAGTACGCGTTTCATAGTCGGCCAGCACGGCTTCCAGCGACGCTTTCTGTTTGTCGTCCAGCATGGCGGCCTGGTCGGTCACGCGCGCCGCCAGCGCCGGCACCGCCGTCAGCTGGGCGCTGGCCGGCAATGCCATCGCACACAGCAGCGCCGTGACGAATGCCGCAAAATAGGCCTTGATGCCCATGCTTATTTGCCGAAGTTGACGGTTGGTGCGGTCGAAATGGCTTTTTCATTTTCCACCGTGAACGATGGCTTGACCTTGTAGCCGAACATCATCGCCGTCAGGTTGTTCGGGAAGCTGCGCGCGTGCACGTTGTAGTCCTGCACCGCCACGATATAGCGCTGGCGCGCCACGGCGATGCGGTTTTCCGTGCCTTCCAGCTGCGACTGCAGGTCGCGGAAGTTGGTATTGGCTTTCAGGTCAGGGTATTTCTCGGACACGACCATCAGGCGCGACAGGGCCGACGACAACTGGCCCTGCACCTGCTGGAATTTTTCGAATGCGGCCGGGTCATTGAGCACTTCGGGCGTGATCTGGAAGCTGGTGGCCGCCGAGCGGGCGCGGGTTACCGCTTCCAGCGTTTCGCGTTCGTGGCTGGCATAGCCCTTGACGGTATTGACCAGGTTGGGAATCAGGTCGGCGCGACGCTGGTACTGGTTGACCACTTCGCCCCAGGCGGCCTTGGTCGCTTCGTCCTTGCTCTGGAAATCGTTGTAGCCGCAGCCGGTCAGCACGCCTGCGAGGACAGTGACGGACAGGGCCAGGCGCAGCCATTTGGTGAATTGTTGGGTGATTTGCATGATGGTTTCCGTACGTGAGAGTAGAGACAAAGGGCCAAATATACCTGAATCCTCTCAGCATGCTGGTTTATTAAGACGAGCACTTTTCATGTTTGCAGTGTTGTAAATAATTGATATATCAGATATCCCTGTGTGATATATTACAAAAAACAGCAAGTCCATCTCCCTGCTCAAAAACAAAGATCCGGCCATGAAAAAATCGCTGCCACGTACGGTTGGTGCCCTCGTTTATTTGCCCATGCTGGCAGCAACGGGTGCGGTGCTGGTCGCTTGCGGTGGCAGTTCTGCCGCCGAAGCACCGGCCGCCGGGTCGCCGGCAGTCGTGGTACCACCACCGGTTGCCGTTCCAGTCACCGTCACACCGGCAGCCCCGGCCCCGGTCCCGGCCCCGGTCCCGGCGGCCATGCCGGCGCCCGCCATGCTGTGGCCAGCCGCGGCGCGCGACGATGCGGCGCTTGCCGGTGTCGAGCCTGCCATGCCTGCCACCGTGTGCGCCAGCTTGCCCGCCGCCCTGGCCCGTAACACCGTGGGCCTGCTCGATGCCAGGCTCGATGAGGCAGGCAGTGCCTCGCAGCCGGACGCCATGCGCATTCAGGCCGCGCTCGATGCCTGTCCTGCCGGCCAGGCGGTCAGGCTGGTGGCCGGCAGCCAGGGGCAAAATGCCTTCCTGTCCGGCCCTTTGACCTTGCCGGGCAAGGTCAGCCTGTGGATAGACGGTGGCGTAACGCTGTTTGCCTCGCGCCGTCCGGCCGATTATCAGATTGCCGGAAAGAATGCCTGTGGTGAGGCGTCGGCCAGTGACAACGGTTGCCTGGCCCTGATCACCACCACGCCCAATGGCAACGGCTTGTATGGCGACGGCGTGATCGATGGCCGTGGCGGCGCCGTGCTGACTTCGGGCGCCTATGCCGGCCGGCTCAGTTGGTGGGACGTGGGTGCGCTGACCAAGACCGGCGGCAACGCCATGAGCAGCCAGAACAATCCGCGCCTGGTGCAGGTCAACAATGGCTTCAGCTTTACCTTCTACCGCCTGACCTTGCAAAACGCGCCGAAATTCCACCTGGTGTCGAGCGGCGTCGATGGCGTTACCGTATGGGGCGCCAGACTGCTGTCGCCATCGCTGGAGTATTCGGTGGCCGGCTACCGTTGCGCCGCCGGCAGCACGCCGGTGGTTTCGGGCGCGCCCAACGTCGAGCGGCCCAGCACCTGTTTCACGCCCGAGACGGTGAAGAATACCGATGGCATCGATCCTGGCCAGTCGAGAAACGTGCTGATCACCTACAGCCATATCAGCGTTGGAGACGACGGCATCGCCGTCAAATCGCACGGCAGCAAGAACGGCCCGACCGGCAGTGTGCGGATCTGGCACAACCGCATGTACTTTACCCACGGCATGTCGATCGGCAGCGAAACGGACAGCGGCGTCGACGGCGTCAGCATCCGCGACCTGGCCATCGACGGCTACGACATGGGGGCCACCAGCGGCTTGCGCATCAAGAGCGATGACAGCCGTGGCGGCGAAGTGAAGAACGTGGTGGCCGATGGCGTGTGCGTGCGCCGGGTACAGCAGCCGATCGCCATCGACAGCTATTACGGTGATGCGGCCGATGCGAAAAATGGCTTGCTGCCCGACCTGCACGACATCACGGTACGCAATTTCCGCTATCTCGACATGGCCGGCTCCCGCTACAACGGCAACAAGGCCTTGCTGCTGCTGCGCGGCTACCGGTCGGCCAGCACCAGCAAGCCGCTCTACAACCTCCGTTTCGATAACGTGGTGTTTGACAGCTTGCCGGGCTGGGCCGTCACAAAAATCAGCCAGGCCGTGCCGTCCAGCGCCACCATCAGCATGGGGCCGGGCCCTGTTTCGTTTGCCAGCGTGTTGACGGCCGCCGCCGGCAGCAATCAGTTCAGCGTGACGGACCAGCGCAGCGCGCCGCTGGCGGCCTACGACTGCGGCGCCGCCTTTGTCGATTTTCCGGCCGCCAATGCACCGATGTCCCTAGCCGGAAAATAAGCAGTCCTGTTTCAATCACGGCGCGCAGACGCCGCATCTTGCAGCACCACCATAAAAAATAAAGAGGAGACCCCATGTTTGTCGAAGTGAAGAAAATGCGGCGTGCCGCCAGCCTGTCGGCCTTGCCTGCCGTGCTGGCCCTGTGCGCCTGCGGCGGCGATTATCCTGCGGCCGCGCCGGTGGCAGCGCCAGCCGCCGTCAGCGTCAGCCAGGCGGTGGACCGCACCATGGCATCGGTCGGTGACCGTATTACCTGGACCCTGACGGCCAGCAATCAGGGAGCGGGCAGCACCAGCGGCACTGTCACCCTGCTGGCCAGCGTGCCGGCCAATCTGGGCGGCCTGCAAGTGACGGCCAAGGGGGCCGACTGCGGCCCGGTCGTCAGCACGCTGACCTGCACCATCCCCGCCGGCCTGGCTGCCGGGGCCAGCGCCACGGTGCTGTTGTCTGCCACCGCCGCCAGTGCATCCACCCTGGTCAGCAGCGTTTCGGCCAGCGGCGTCGATGCGTCAACCTGCACCGCCTGCAGCACCAGCACGGTCGTGGCCGTGCCCGTCGTTGCCTCCACGGCCACGCGGCCGCAGTTCGATGCGGCGACGGCGGCCGGCCTGACCCCGCTGCGCTACCTGGCGCAGGGCGGCAAGAGCTTGCCGTCTGCGACCTTGCCGGTCGATAACTGGGACCCGACGGCCGGCGTCGGCGATGTCGCCACGTTCACGCCGCAATTCACGATCGATGCGGCCGGCAAGAGCGACGCCAGCAACTTCGTCACGGTCCAGGCGGCCATGGACGCGGCCGTCGCCCTGGGCAGCAAGGCGGCTCCCGTGTATATCCGCATCAAGCCGGGCACCTACCGCGAAACGGTGTGCCTGCCTGCCACCGGGGCGCCGGCGATTCGCTTGTACAGTCTCGACAGCGATGCCTCGCACACGGTGATCGTATTTAATAACGCCAATCCGACCGTCGATCCGTCCAGGACGCTCGGCAACAAATGCGGCGGCTCGCCGGCCAGTCCCGTCGGCACCAGCGGCAGCGCCACCTTTGCCGTGACCGCCGCCGACTTCCAGGTCAAAAATCTGACCATCGCCAATGATTACGTCAAAGGCAGCTTTGCGGGCAACAACCAGTCGGCCGTGGCGCTGATGACCCAGGGCGACAGAATCGTGCTGGAGAACGTACGCCTGCTGGGCCACCAGGATACGTTCTACATGAAGAGCGCCAATGTGGACCAGGTAGCACGCGTGTACGTGAAGAACAGCTATATCGAAGGCGACGTGGATTTCATCTTCGGTCGTGCCACGGCGGTGCTGGACAATTGCACCATTCACACCCTGAACACGGGCAATGGCACCGGCTATGTCACGGCGGCCAGTACCGATTACCGCAACAACTACGGCTTTTTGATCACCAACAGCCGCTTGACGGCGGAAACGGGTACGCCGGACGGCCAGATTTACCTGGGCCGTGCGTGGGATGAAAGCGTGGCTAGCCTGGCTGCGTATGGCGCCACGTCACCGAACGGACAGGTGCTGATCCGCAACTCGGTGCTGGGCGCGCATATCCGCAAGCTCGATCCGTGGGGCACCTCGACCGCCAGCCGTCCTTACAGTTCGGTGCCGTCGGGCGCCGTGCCTGCCAACCGGCTGTTTGAGTACGGCAATACCGGGCCGGGCAACGGTCAATAAGCCTGCCCCGGTTGCATCCGGAACTGCGCCGTACCGGCCTTGAGGGCGGTGCGGCGCGTTACAATACGGGGTTTGCAACTGAATACAGAAAAGGTGTGCCGTGAATTTCATCGATAAATTAAGCGCCGCGTGGACGGCCAATCATTCCCTGCTGTGCGTGGGACTGGACCCGGACCTGGCGAAATTGCCGGCCGAATTGCGCGACACGCCTGATGGCATCACCACCTTTTGTACGCGCATTATCGATGCCACGGCCGACCTGGCCTGCGCCTTCAAGCCGCAGATCGCTTATTTTGCCGCGCTGGGCGCGGAAAAGCAGCTCGAAGACATCTGCCGCTACCTGCGTGAACACTACCCGCACATTCCGCTGATCCTCGACGCCAAGCGCGGCGACATCGGCGCCACCGCCACCCAGTATGCGCGCGAAGCGTTCGAGCGCTATGGCGCCGACGCCGTCACCGTCAACCCCTACATGGGCGAGGATTCGCTCGACCCTTACCTGGCGTGGCCGGATCGCGGCGTGATCATCCTGTGCCGCACCTCGAATCCGGGCGGCTCGGACCTGCAGTTCCTCAATACGGACGGCGTGCCGCTGTACCAGCGCGTGGCGCGCCTTGCGGCCGAAAAATGGAACAAGAATGGCCAGTGCGCGCTGGTGGTGGGCGCCACCTTCCCTGAAGAACTGGCGCAGGTACGCGCCATCGTCGGCGACATGCCGCTGCTGGTGCCCGGCATCGGCGCCCAGGGCGGCGATATTGCCGCTACCGTTGGCTCCGGCCAGACGGCAAACGGCATGGGCATGATGATCAGTTCTTCGCGGGCCATCATTTACGCCAGGCCGCAAGACGGAGAAGACTGGGCCGACGCGGCAAGGCGCGTGGCGATCGAGACGCGCGATGCGATCAATGCGCATCGTGCAAGCTGAAAACAAACCCAACGTCTGAACTGCCGGGGTCAGACCCTCAATGCCGCAAACTCAGAGGCTTGCGCCAGCGGGCGAGGGGGTCTGACCCCGGCCTTCAATCGCGCTGCGGGGCGACGATCTCGGCGTAGTCGTACAACTCGCCCAGAATTTCTTCCCCCCGTTCATCCACCGAATCCGACAAGGTGTCGATTTCCGTAAACAGCATCTCGATGGTGCGGGCACCCGCTTCGCCGTCGAACAGGCGCGCGGCGCGGTGCTCTTCCCAGCGCACGCTTTCCGCTTCGCTCAGGGTCTGCGGGAAATTGCGGGCGCGGTAGCGGAACAGCAATTCCTGCAAGCGCTCGTCACTGAACGAAGGGCGGGCGCTGGCCAGTTTGGCCGGCGTTTCGCGGCGCAAGGAATCGAGCACACGGCGGTCGTCATTGCTGACAAAGCCGTTGTACAGGTCTTCATCGACATCGGCGCGTCCTTCGGCAGGGCGTTTGAACACCTCGGCCCAGATCGCGTCCATATTCGGTCCGGCGGCGGCCAGGCGGCCGTTTTCCAGCGCGGCGGCCATATCGATGCCCCATTGCGCGGCCATGGCCGGCGACAGGGTTTTCAAGTTGCCTACCAGCATGGGCGACTTGTTCAGGTGCACGCTTTTCACGGGCAGGCGCGTCATGCCTTCGGGCATGGCGTCGGTGCGCGTAAATAAACGCGTGCGGATGGTGTCGGCGTCGAGGGTGAACAGCTCGCGCGGATCGTACTGGCAATCCCACACAAGGACTTCATTTTTGTTGCTTGGGTGCGTGGCCAGCGGCCAGACCACGCCGATGCAGCCCCGTTCGGCCGGGAACATGCCCGACACATGCAGGAAAGGCTGGCGCTGGGCGGCGGCCAGGTGCATGCCCATTTCGCTGGCGACCTTGTCTTTCTTGTGCAGTGCCAGGCAGAAGTCGAACAGTTTCGGCTGTTGTTGCCTGATCAGGCGGGCCAGTGCAATCGTGGCGCGCACATCGGACAGTGCATCGTGCGCCGCTTCATGCAGCAAGCCATTCGCCTTGCTCAGATGTTCCAGCTTGAAACTGGTCTGGCCATCGTCGCGCTTCGGCCATTGGATGCCTTCCGGGCGCAGCGCATGTGTCATGCGCACCACGTCAAGCAGATCCCAACGGCCGCAATGGTTTTTCCATTCGCGCGCATACGGATCGATCAGGTTGCGCCAGAACAGGAAGCGCGTCACTTCATCGTCGAAACGGATGGTGTTGTAGCCCACGCCGATGGTGCCGGGCTCCGAAAAGGCCGCTTCGATGGTGACGGCGAACTGGTGTTCGGGCACGCCCAGGGCCAGGCATTGCTGGGGCGTGATGCCGGTGATCAGGCACGATTGCGGATCGGGCAGGAAATCATTGGCGGGCTGGCAATACAGCATGATGGGCTCGCCGATTTCGTTCAGCTCGGCGTCGGTGCGGATGGCGGCGAACTGGGCCGGCCGGTCGCGGCGTGGCTGGACGCCGAAGGTTTCGTAGTCGTGCCAAAGAAAAGTCTGGTTTGTCATTGGTGGTGCTTGCATGGTGTGCGGCGAAAAAAGTCGCCACTTCAGTTTTCGGAATTCTTGCCGATATTACCAAAGAGAGGATCGGCGATACTGCGCATTCTCGCATGGAGTCAATCAATGTCCGTCCAAGGAGGCTTATCGTGTCAATTCCCATCGCCGCAAGCGGCAATTCCGCCAGTTCCGTCAGCAATACCGCCACCACCAGTGGTGTTGCCGGCAAGGACGACAAAGTCAAGCAGGCCGAAGGCAGTACCGCCCAGATGAGCGTCAACGACCGCTCGAAATTGCAGTTGAACGCCGCCATTTTGCAGGCGTCCATGAATGTGTCGATCAGCTCGCAGAACGATCCGCTGGCGCTGGTCTACAAATCGGCCATCACCAGCATCAATGAAGCATTGAAAGCCGATTTTGGCGATGATGCCGTGCAAAACGCGGCATCGCAGGACAATAGCGCCGAAGCCACGGCGAATCGCATTGTATCGCTGTCGACCGGCTTTTTCGATGCGTTCAAGAAGCAGAACCCCGGCATGGATAATGATGCCGCTTTGGCAAAATTCATGGGCACCATCAGCGGTGGCATGGAAAAAGGTTTTTCGGAAGCACGCGATATCCTGAAAGGCTTGAATGTGCTGCAAGGCGATATTGCCGGCAATATCGACAAGACCTATGAGCTGGTGCAGAAAGGCTATGCCGATTTCATCGCCGCCAACAGCAGCAAGAAAACAGACGCAGCCGCTTAAACTGCAATCCGGTTGCGGCCGGCGTCCTTGGCGCGGTATAGCGCCGCATCGGCCGTGGCGATCAGGCCGTGCTCGTCCTGGCGCAGGGCCAGGCTGGCCACGCCGAACGAGCCCGTGATATGCGGCAGGGGACAGCGCAAGTCTTCGAAGATGACGGCCTGGCGCAGGCGTTCGCACAGGCGTTCGGCCACCAGCAGGGCCAGGTGTTCATTGGTATCAGGCAAGATGACCATCAATTCCTCGCCGCCATAACGCACGGCAAAATCGGTGGGGCGCAGGGCCGCGCCCACGACCTGGGCGGCGATGCGCAGCGCCTGGTCGCCGGCCTGGTGGCCGTGCTGGTCGTTGAAACGCTTGAAATGGTCGAGGTCTATCATCAGCAGCGACAGCGGCGCGCCGCTCTCGTGTGCAGTGCTGATCATGTTCGGCAATAAATCGTTGAGCCAGGCACGGTTGTACAGGCCGGTCAGGCTGTCGACCATCGACAGCTGGCGGTAGAACTCGCCCAGTTTCTGTCGCCGGCGCAGCAAGGCGTTGGCGGCGCGGATGCGAAACGACATCAAGCGCAGCAGGTTGCGCGCCAGGCCGTTCGACTGTTCGATCAATTCCCATACCAGCACGGCGTCGATCACCAGCACGTCGCTTTCTTCCAGCGCGGAAATGGCGGTCAGGTTGCTCGCTTCATCGAGCACCGATTGCTCGCCCACGCTTTCGCCGGGCAAGACCTTGCTGACCGTGCCGTCATCCATGCCGGTATAGGTATCGGCTGCCACCGCCAGCGAGCCGCGCAGCACGATATACAGGCAGGCGCCGCTGTTGTCGCTGAGGGCTTCTCCCGCTTCCAGCCGCAGTACCGCGCAGGGTGCCAGCATGGCCGCCGTACGCTCGTCCACGGCATCGGAAAATAGTTGCAAATCGCCGATATTGAAGCCCGAAGCGCTAAAGTTGCCGATTTTTTCCACGATATGTTTTCCAGGAGCGACCCCACGCCAGCGGCGGGATGTGAGCACCATGATAACGTAAAGAGTTCTTGGGAGTAATAACTATGGCTGATTTGAAAGCACAACTTGCTGCTTTGATGTCACTATGTCGCACAAATACAAAGGCAGCCTTGTATGGCTGCCCGGGTCTGATGGAGAGGCGTATGGATTATTCGGCAGCTTCTTCAGCATCCACCGTGTCGGTCACGGCATGCTTGCCGGTGGCGTGGCGCTTGCTGTCTTGCAGGCGGCCCAGCGCGCTGTCGATGGCGCGTTTCAGTTTGTCGGTGGCGCCGCTGACGGACTGATGTACCGAGGCGTTCTGTTCGGTAACGGCGATCGGCTGGTAGCCTGCCACGCGCGCTTCCATTACGCAGCGGATATCGTCTGCGCCGCCTTTCGGGCCGTTGCTGTCGCTGAGGTGGACTTCAATGCGGGTAATATTGTCGCGGAAGCGGCTGAGCGCCGCTTCGAGTACGGATTGCACATGTTCGTTCAGTCCAGCGTTGTTGGCGATGGTGCTGTCGGTTTGAATATTGATTTGCATATGCTATCTCCTGTCAATTCGAAAAAAATCCAACCCGGGCGACAGCGTGGTGCACGGTCATTGCGCCCGGTTACTGCTGATCCAGATGACCGCTGTATGACTTCGCTGTATGAAATGTATCTTACTCCTGTTTGCGCGATTTCAAGGGCGCCGCACAATTAAGTGGAGCTTAACGGTTCAGCCAGGTCAAGTATCCAGTTGCTGATCATCTAGTTGTTGATCAGGCCGGCTGCGATATTGATCGACAGGCCCAGCACTACCAGATTGAAGAAAAAGCTCAGTATCGACTGGCCCAGCACGATCTGGCGCATCATGCGCGTCTGCACCGTGACGTCCGAGGTCTGCACCGCCACCGCCAGGGTGAAAGAGAAATACAGGAAGTCCCAATAGTCGGGATCCTGCTCGTCGTCGGGAAATTTCAATGGCCTTTGACCGGCATCGGCGCGGTAATACAGGTGGGCGTAGTGAAAACAGAACAAGGTGCCTACCAAAAACCATGAGCCGACCAGGGTCAATATCGTCAGTGCGTAGTGCAGGCTGCGCTGCTCCTCGTCCATGCCCTTGATCGACGACAACTGGGAAAAGATGGCAATCAAACTCATCACGGACGCCACCGACAGTGCGCACAGTACCATCGCCGCTCGCTCGTCCTGGCGCTTGGCGATCTGTTTCACCTTGTGATGATTGGCGCGCATCATCATCGCGCCCATGGTGAACAGATACAGCCAGACGGCGATATTCCACGTCGTCAGCACGCGTGTCATCGCGGCCCAGCCGGACGGCAGCAGCACGCCGGCCGCGATGCCGATCACGATGGCCAGGCTCAGGTGCGGGCGGCTGCGGACAAAGCCATGGAAGGGCAGGGAAAGTTTCATGATGCAAGTTGGTGTAGTGAAAGATCGCACATGGTAGTCCTTAAGCGGACTTGCCGGCGGCCGTTTTGGCGGCCTCTTCCTGTTCGTGGTGGGGGAAGCGGTCCATGCGCGACAAGACCGGGAACAGCACGGCCCAGATGCCAGTCACGGCCAGGGTGGCGGCGCCGCCGAACAGCACCGCCCGCACCAGGCCGAACCAGCCGGCCGTGACGCCTGACTCGAATTCGCCCAGTTCGTTCGAGGCGCCGATAAACACGGAATTGACGGCGCTGACCCGGCCGCGGATTTCGTCCGGCGTTTCATACTGCACCAGCAGGTGGCGAATGTAGACGCTGACCATGTCGCCGATGCCCATCAGGAACAGCGCCACCAGCGCCACCATGAAGGTGCCGGTCGAACCGAGCACGATGGTGCCCAGGCCGAACACGCCCACGCCGCCGAACATCCAGGCGCCGACCCGGCGCGTGATCGGGTGAAAGGCCAGCGCGATCGAGCAGACGGCCGCGCCCACGCCGGGCGCCGTGCGCAGCAAGCCCAGGCCGGTCGGGCCGATATGCAGCACATCGTGCGCCAGCGCCGGCAAGAGGGCGGTGGCGCCGCCGAACAGCACCGCGAACAGGTCGAGCGAAATGGCGCCCAGCATGATGGGGCGCGACCAGACGAAGCGCAGGCCCTCGAGCAAGGTCGACCAGCTGACCGGCTCGCGCTTGACGATTTGCGGCGCCGGTGTGGTGGCGCGCATCAGGATCACCGACAGCACCAGCAGCGCCGAGGCGATCAGATACACCACCTTGGGGCCGAAGATATACAGCAGGCCGCCCAGCGTCGGCCCCAGGATGATGGCGATATGCGAACTCGACGAGCTGAGGGCCAGCGCGCGGCTGAAGCTTTCCTTGGGCACCATGTTGACCAGCACGGCTTGCGTGGCCGGCATCATGAAGGCACGCGCGCTGCCGAACAGCACCAGCACGGCAAACACGGGCCAGACCACGGCCAGGCCCGTCAGGGTGAACGCCAGCAGCGCCAGCGCGCAAGCCAGTTGCGCCGTCAAACACCAGGCGATGATATTGCGGCGGTTATAGCGGTCGGCGATATGGCCGGCCGGCAAAATCAACAGCAGGAAGGGAGCGAACTGCGCCAGGCCGATCAGGCCCAGGTCGAACAGGCTGCCCGTCAGCTGGTACACCTGCCAGCCGACCGCCACGCTTTGCATCTGCACAGCCAGGGTGCCCAGCACGCGGGCGGACAGGTAAAACGCGAAATTGCGGTGGCGCAGGACACTGAAGCCGTTGCCGGATATTGCTGTGGACATGAAAGCTTTCCGGGGGAACGCGAAAGGGCAGAGACAGGTGCCATGCGGAGCACCAGCAGCGCTGCCCCGCAGCCTGGAAGATGTTACTTCGCCAGGTCAGCCTCGGTGGTAAACGCGTCGGCGTAGAACTCTTCGGCCGGCAAATTGCACAGCTTGACGAAATCGCGGTTTGCCGACTCGACCACGATCGGCGCGCCGCAGGCATACACCTGGAAGGCGGCCATGTCGGGCAGGTCCGTCATCACGGCCTGGTGCACGAAACCGGTGCGGCCTTGCCACTGGTCTTCGTCCAGCGCGTTCGACACCACCGGCACATAGGTGAATTGCGGCAGGTCGGCCGCCCACTGGCGGCACAGGCCATCCATGTACAGGTCGTGCGGACGGCGCGCGCCCCAGTACAGGGTGATCGGACGCGTCGACTTCTCGTTGATCATGTGCTCGATGATGGCTTTCAGGGGAGCGAAGCCGGTACCCGAGGCTAGCAGCAGCACCGGCTTGTCGGAGTCTTCGCGCAGGAAAAAGGTGCCCATCGGTCCTTCGAAGCGCAAGATGTCGCGCTCTTTCATGGTGCCAAACACCTGGTCGGTGAACAGGCCACCCGGCATATGGCGGATATGCAAGCTGACCGGGCCGCCTTCGACAGGAGCGCTGGCCATGCTGTAGCTGCGGCGTTTGTTATCGCGCAACATGATTTCGATATACTGTCCGGCGCGGTAATGCAGGCGCTCGCTGGCCGGCAGTTGCAGGGTCAATACCAGCACGTCGGGCGCTACCTTTTCGATGGTGGTCACGCGCGACGGCATTTTCTTGATCGGATAGTCGCTGCTGCCGGCCACTTCGCGCGCCTGTACCACCAGGTCGCCTTGGGGTATCGCGCAGCACAGCAGGGAAAAGCCTTGCGCCGCTTCCTCGTCCGTCAGCGAGCGCGATTGATAGGCCTTGTGCTTGACGCTGCCGGAAACAACCTTGCCCTTGCAGGAGCTGCAAGCGCCGCTTTTGCAGCTGTACGGCAAGCCTACACCAGCGCGGATGGCGGCCGATAATACGGTTTCGTCCGCTTCGCAGCTGAATTGGTGGCCACTGGGCTCAACAGTAATTTGAAAAGTCATACAATCCTTGAGATGAAAAACATATTTATTGAACCATTGCGCAAACCGTTGGGCCTGCCGCGCCTGCTGATACTGGGCTGTGGCGATGTCGGCATGCGGCTCTTGCCATTGCTGCGCGTACGCTTTCGCGTGTTTGCCGTCACCAGCCAGCCTGGCCGTTGCGCCGAACTGCGCGCCGCCGGCGCCGTGCCGATCGTGGCTGACCTTGACGACCGCGCCAGCCTGCGCCGGCTGGCCGGGCTGGCGCCGTGGATCGTGCATCTGGCGCCGCCCCAATCGAGCGGCCTGCTGGACCGGCGCACGCGCAATCTGGCCGCCATTTTACCTGAGCATGCGCGCCTGGTGTACGTCAGTACCAGCGGCGTGTATGGCGATTGCGGCGGCGAGCGCATCGACGAAACGCGCACGCCGGCGCCGTCAAACGCGCGCGCGCGGCGGCGCCTGGACGCCGAGACCGTGCTGCGTGCCTGGGGCGCGCGGCGCGCGGCGCGGCTGGCGATTTTGCGCGTGCCCGGCATTTATGCGGCCGACCGCCTGCCGCTGAAACGCTTGCGCGAAGGCACGCCGGCGCTGGCCGAGCTTGACGACGTGTACACCAATCACATCCATGCCGACGACCTGGCAAACATTGTGCTGCACGCGCTGTGGCGCATGCGGGCGGGTGGGCGTGTCTACCATGCCAGCGATGACAGCGAGATGAAAATGGCGGCGTATTTCGATGCGGTGGCCGACGCTTTCGGCCTGCCGCGTCCGCCGCGCCTGCCGCGCGAAGAGCTGAAAGAAGTGGTCACGCCGATGCTGCTGTCGTTCATGTCCGAATCGCGGCGCCTGGACAATCGGCGCTTGAAGCGCGAACTCGGTGTGCGCCTGCGCCATGCGCGCGTGGCCGATGCCTTGCAGTTACTGACAGACGGCAAGGCCGGCATCAGTTAAAATGCGCGGTTGTTTCCGCACTTTTCACAGGCCGGGGAACTTGCCGAGCCTGTCTGCCGCGCGCCTGATCAACCAAGGATTACACCGATGACTACCCTGACCTACGAAGCATTCCTGGACGAAGTGACCACCGTACTGACGGAATTGTATGACCTCGATGACGAGGCCGCCATCAAGCTCGTCATGGCGGCGCAGGACGCCGAATTTTTCGTGCCGCACGACGACCACGAAGCGATGCGTACGATGGAGCAGGCCAAAAAAGACGCCGTCACCTTGTACGAGCGCAAGCAGAACCGGCAGCAAACGCAGGAAAAACAACAGCAGCGCGTGCGCCAGAAAAACAAGTAAGTTGTCCCGGCGCCCCTGCGCCTGTGCCGGCCTTCCTGCGCCGGCGATGTTCCCGCTTCCCGAAAGTCGCCACGCTGGCAGCAGCATGCCGTTGCACGCCTTGCTGCTGGCCAGGTATCGCAAGGCCGCCTCCATGTTTCTGAAAAATGGACGACTTGCAGCAAAGTATATTGTTTTGAGTTATCCTCTAGCACATTCCAGGTGCGCCAATTCTCTTCAATTGTCACATTTTTGCTTCAAGTTAAGCAAAAATCAACAAATAAGTGTATTATATTGCCTGTCGGTTAAAAGCCGCACAAGCAATGGCGCTTTTTAGTGTGTTGACCCTGAATTAGCGCAAAAGCGACGACCAGTCTTTTTTTGCCTTAATACAACAAGTACGGATTTCTCACCATGTCTCTCAAACAAATTACCTCTCTGCCTACCTATAACCCTAACCGCGTGCTCGATGCCATCATCGACAAGCTGCAACTGAAAAACGACGCGGCCCTGTCGCGTGCGCTGGAAGTGGCACCACCGGTGATCAGCAAGATTCGTCATAACACCTTGCCGATCGGCGCCACGATTCTGATACGCATGCATGAAATCAGCGATTTCAGCATTCGCGAACTGCGCGAACTGATGGCTGCCTGAGTGTGGCCAGGCAGACGGCAAACTGAGAGCTGCCGTCTGGGTTGTAAACAGGCTTGCCGCGTGCGGCAGCCAGGATGGTGAATCCGCAATCAACTTTTATGCGTTGTCCTGGTGTCCTGGCGCAAGACCGGCCTGTCGACATAGAAACGCTTGACGTCCCCATCGGCAAACGATGCGGTGGACGTGGCGACCAGCGCCGCGCTGAGCGAGGCTGGTGCGCTGGAAAACGCCGTCACCGCCCCTGTAGCCCGTCCTGAATACGCTGCCTGCACCGTGCGGCCCGAGTAAGCGGCCGCCTGCACGGCGCGTCCCGAATACGCCGCTTGTACTGCCCGTCCCGAATAGGCAGCCTGCACCGCTCTTCCCGAATACGCTGTTTCAGCACGCACATAGGCCTCGCCGAAGGTTTGCTCGTACAACTGTTTCATGCGCTCGCCCACGCGCTGGTGCGCCGCTTCGTCGTCTTCGCCGCGCAGGCCGATATACGGAAAGTGGTGCAGGAAGTAGCCGAATACCTGTTCGCAGTCGGCCGCATATTTCAGGGTGTCAAGGATATGGTAGTGCCAGAAGGTATCGACATCCATCAGTGGTGCCGTTTCCTCTTCCGGGAATTGTTTCATCAGGATCAGGAAGCGGCGGTATTCGAATTCCACTGCATTGGCCTTTTCCAGGCTCCAGCCTTCGCCGGATTCCCGGTGCATCAGTTTGACTTTGATTGCGTCCAGGTTCAGATCGGCAATCGCCTTGAAATCGAGGTTCGTATCCATGAATATCCTTTAAGAGTGTCACCGGAAAAACTGCGCAAGGGGGTGGCGTGGGTGCTGGCTGGTCGCGTGGACTCCTGGAAAAGTCAGTTAAGAAACCATTAATATTGCATCGAATCGAACGCCGCGCAAGCATATGCCACCGCTGCGCCCGGCACGGCGACTTGCATCTTGATAGTGACCGCTGTTGTTTTACTGATGGGAGAAGTCTTGCATGCTGGCGTCCAGTGGCACGCTCACCTGGACGCTCATGCCCGCGCCGGGGCTGCTGTCGATCAGGCAAGTGCCGCCCAGCAGCTTGATGCGCTCCTCGATGCCGACCAGACCGAACGAGCCGTGCTTGTTGCGCCCGTCGGTGCCGGCGCCGACGCCGTTGTCGCTGACGGTGAGCCAGACGTTGCCGTGGTATTTCTCCAGCTTGATCTGCACCCTGCTGGCGCTGGCGTGCTGCGAAATATTGCTCAACGATTCCTGCAGGATGCGGAACAGGGCGGTGGCGCACTGGTCGCTGACGCTGATGTCTCCATGGCTTTCACTGACCTCGCAAGCGATGCCGGTGCGCGCACGGAACTGCGCCGCCTGCCATTCCACGGCGGCGTTGACGCCCAGGTCCAGCACGGTAGGGCGCAAGTCGTTGATGATCTGGCGCACGCTCTTGATGGTGGCGTCGATCTGGCGCAGGGTAGCGCGCGCCCGGGCATGCAAGCGCGGGTGCTGCTGCTGCGTGCGCGACGCCAGCATGTCGGCTTCGATGCGCAATACCAGCAGGTTTTGCCCCAGGTCATCGTGGATTTCACGCGCGATCCGTTTGCGTTCTTCTTCCTTGATATGGTCGGCGTGGGCCGCCAGGCGGCGCAGCTTCTGGTGCGATTGCTGCAGGCGCAATTGGCTGGCGCGCAATTCGTCGGTCATTGCGGTGGCCATCCGGATGGCGCGCAGGCGCGACGAGGCCAGCGTGTGGAGCACGGTGTACAACAGCATGCTGCCGGTAAAGCCCACCAGCAGCGCCAGCCAGGGCAGATACGTTTCGAATGGCGTGTACAGGTCGCTCTTGCGCACGCTGAACAGCGCTTGCCAGACACGGCCGTTATAGTCGATCAGCATCGTGCTGCTCAGGTATTTGCGCGAACCGCCCGGCTGCCACCACGGTAGCGGCCCGCCGGCCGCCGCGCTGTCGAACAGGGGGCGGGTGTCGTGCGCCAGCGGCTGCGGTTCGGTGGTCTGCGTGCCGATGTCGAACAGTGTCAGACGAACATTGCGCACCGGCATCGCGGCCAGCACGCCGTGCACCATCAGCGCCAGGTCGTAGCCTAGCCCCACCGAACCCTGGTAGGCGGCGCGGCGTTGCTGCACCGTGCCGACCGGCATGCCGTTGCGGTAGACCGGCAAGCGCATGGCCATGCCCTCCAGATGGGGGCGGCCGGGCATGGGGACTTGCAGGCCGGAATTGCTGACCTCTCCAGAGTCGCGCGATTGCAACAATACCCTGGCGACGGGCGGGCGCACGGCGATGTCATGGCCATATTTTTCCGGCGCGCTGCTGATCGGTTCGATATACACCAGGACGGAATACCAGTCGCGCGGCTCCGGCGGGTCGATGGCAAAAGCAGGGTAGCCGTCGCGCCCGGCAGGGTAGTCGCGCTGCATGGCCGCTTCGAAAGCCGCACGGCCGGCGTGGTCGAGCGCCTTGCAGTAGTTGAGGTTCATCACGCCGGGAAAGTTTTTTTGCAGGTCCAGATTGCTGACGTAGGCATGGAATTGCTCGCGAGTGACCTGGTCGCTGACGCGGAACAGGCTGGCCGCGCCGCGCAGCAAATCGCTGTAAGACTTGATGCGCATATCGATACTTTGCTTGGTGGAATGTGCCAGGCTGTCGAACAGCATGCGTGCATCGTGGTCGATCGACATGGCTGCTGCCATATGGAACAGCAGGCCGACGCACAGCGACAGTACGCAACTGAGCAGCCAGAGCGGCCTTTTTTCACATGTCAGCAGGCTCTCGCCATTGGCATCAGCAGCCATTGCAATCCGCATCAGAGGTGGAATCGGGTGGCGCTGCCTTCCGCGGTACGCCAGTGTCGAAACAATTGCAAATTACTTAATCTTCCCCATCATATATAAAAAGTCTCACGTTATGGCCGGTATGGAATATTTTTTCTCAACTAAACCACGCTTGGAACGAAAAAAAACCGCCGCAGCGGTTTTTTGGTCTGGTGCGCAGCAGGCAGCTTACTTCGTCGCTTGCCAGCTGTCTTTCAGCGTCACGATACGGTTGAACACCGGCTTGCCCGGCTGGCTGTCGACCCTGTCGGCCGCAAAATAGCCGTGGCGTTCGAACTGGAAGCGATCTTCCGGCTGGGCCAGTTCGGCGCCTGGTTCCAGCCACGCCTGCACTACTTCCTTGGCCAGCGGATTCAAGGCCAGCTTGAAATCCTTGCCGCCTGCGTCTGGCTGCGGATCGGTAAACAGGCGGTCGTACAAACGCACTTCGGCAGCGATTGCCGTCGGTGCGCTGACCCAGTGCATATTGCCCTTGACCTTGTAGGTGGAGCTGCCTTCGGTGCCCGATTTGCTGTCTTCAAAGTAGTTGCAATGCACGGCGATGACTTTGCCGTTTTCATCCTTGTCGTAGCCGGTGCACTCGATCACATAGCCGTAACGCAGGCGCACGCGGCTGCCCGGCTTGTCGTCGATCGGCGGATACAGGCGGAAGTAACCCTTGTTCGGCACTTCCATGAAGTCGTCTTCTTCGATCCACAGCTCGCGCGAGATCGGGAAGGTGCGCAGGCCACGCTCGGGGAAGTGTGGGTGCACGGGCGCCGTGCATTCCACGCTTGTGCCTTCAGGGAAATTGTCGATGATCAGTTTCAGCGGACGCAGCACGGCCACCGTGCGCGGCGCTTTCGGATCGAGGTCTTCGCGCAAACAGCCTTCGAGCACGCTGTAGTCGATCCAGCCGTCGGACTTGGTCACGCCCGTGCGTTCACACATCAATTGAATCGCTTCCGGCGTGTAGCCGCGGCGGCGCATGCCCACCAGGGTCGGCATGCGCGGGTCGTCCCAGCCGTCGACGATTTTTTCTTCCACCAGCTGGCGCAGCTTGCGCTTGCTGGTGACGATATACGTCAGGTTCAGGCGCGAGAATTCATACTGGTGCGGTACCGGGCGGGCGAAAAAGCCGCCTTTGGACAAGGTGTCGAGCAGCCAGTCGTAGAACGGGCGGTGATCCTGGAATTCCAGCGTGCAGATCGAATGGGTGATGTTTTCCAGCGCGTCCGAGATCGGATGCGTGTAGTCGTACATCGGATAAATGCACCAGGCGTCGCCCGTGCGGTGGTGGTGCGCATGGCGGATGCGGTAGATGGCCGGGTCGCGCAAGTTCATGTTCGGCGAGCTCATGGCGTCTTCGCTCACTTTCGCGCGCAGGATGTGCTCGCCATCCTTGAACTGGCCTGCCTTCATGGCGCGGAACAGCGCCAGCGATTCTTCGGCAGGGCGGTTGCGAAACGGCGAATTCTTGCCGGCCTGGCCGAAATTGCCGCGGTTGGCGGCCATGTCTTCGGCGCTCTGGCTGTCGACATAGGCAAAGCCGGCCGTGATCAGATACTCGGCCATGGCATACAACTGGTCGAAATAATCGCTGGCGTAGTGCAGGTGGCTCTGGCCATCGGCTTGTTTCGGTTCCCAGTCAAAGCCCAGCCATTTCACGCTGTCCATGATGGTGTCGACGTATTCCTGCTCTTCCTTGGCCGGGTTGGTGTCGTCGAAGCGCAGGTTGCACTGGCCGGCATAGTCGCGCGCCAGGCCAAAGTTGACGCAGATGGACTTGGCGTGGCCCACGTGCAGGTAGCCGTTCGGCTCGGGCGGAAAACGCGTGATCACCTGCGGCATGCCGGGACGCACGTGCGTGCCTGCAGACAGGTCGGCTTCGATGATGTTACGCAAAAAATTGGGCGCCAGCGCCGGTGCTGCAGTATTCGGTTTATCGTTGCTCATTGATCAATGCGGGTAGAGTGACAGTGAAGAGCATTTTACCGTACCGCCGCTTCTTTTTCCGGGGCAATTTTCAGCCGGAAAGCAGCGTGGCAGCGACGCGCAAGCCGTTCTATAGGATAATCGTACTTTAATTTGCAAAAAACGTGCCTCCGGAGCCTGCCATGGAAAATTTATACAACGTCCTCGGTGTCGCCCCCAATGCCAGCGATGACGAGATCAAGAAGGTTTACCGTTCGCTGGCGATGCGCTTCCACCCCGACCGCAACCAGGCGCCCGGCGCCGAAGCGCGCTTCAAGAGCGTGACCCGCGCATACGAAATTCTGGCTGATCCGGCCAAGCGCGCCGAATACGACCAGAGCGTCAACCACCGCATCATCATCGACCCGGAAGCGGAAGCCTATGCCTTGTGGAGCGGCGTGTTCCGCCTGCATGGCACCGTCCTGCCGGCAGACTGAAGCCGCCTGGCCGGCGACGGCTGGCGGCAATGACCCGAAAAACAACAACAACGGCGCCTCCACCCTGGCGCCGCGCAGCATATTGGAAAGCAGACAATGAGAAGAGTACACCCCGAATTCGCCTATCAGTCGCGTGAACTGGAAGGCCAGATCGAAGGCATCCTCGGCGATCCGCCGAATCGCAAGAACTATAAAAGCATGGTCGACGCACTGGTTGGCGAATACGCCAGCGGCGGTGGCATCGAAGACGTGAACATGCTGGCCTTCGCGCTGGTCGACCACATCACCTTCAGCGACCCGAAAGGCCTCTTGGCCGAAAGCGAAGACTACGAATTCGGCGACAACGCCAGCGTGTTTGCGATGGCCTCCTGCGCCGCGCCCGAGGCGGCGAAAATGTACGCCGCAATTGAAGAGAGCTTCCCGGACCTGGCGCGCCAGGCCATCATCACGGCCTTCCTGCACAAGAATCCGCGCCTGTGGGACGACGACGACCAGTCGCTCGACCAGCTGGCCGCCAATGACGACGGCGACGACGATCATGACGACGACCAGGCGACCGACGATTTCGCCCAGATGTTTGACCAGGATGGAGACGACCATGGCCGATAATGTTGAAAAAAATGCTGAACAAAAGAGCAATCTTCCCGCGCTGACGAAACAGGTTACCGAGCTGGTGCTGTCCGGTTCGCTGGGCCACGCCGAGCAGGCGTTTGCCGATGCGGCCGACCAGTATGGCGACCTTGCCGTGGTCGAAGTGCTGAACGCAATTCCACCGCAAGTAACCGCCCTGCACCTGGCTGGTTTCGACGGCGGCAAGATGTCGCTGGCGACCCTGCTGGTGCCGCCCAAGGCCTGGGCCGACAGCCTGGCCTTTATCGCCGCCACCTGGAGCGACGACCAGATCGAGGACGATCCCGAGCGCATCGCCGAGTCGCTGTTTGCGCATGTCCACGGCGTGGTGTTTTCCACCGATGATCTTGAGCGCCGCCGCGAACTGCTGCTGGAAGCCTCGGCCACTGACTGGGGTGCCACTGCGTTTGCCATCCTGTTCTCGATGGCACCTAAGGAAATCCTGGAAGTGGCGGGCGAGATCGTCATCAAGGGGCCGTACGTGACGGGCGTGACGTCGTCCGACAACGACGTCGTGCCGCTGGCGATCGAACTGGCGCAAGCCAACGAAGATGGCTGGGACCGCGCGCTGTTCGAACTGTTCCCCGAGTTTCGCCACAGTGCCGACCTGGCCGATGCCGAATATACGGACGACCCGGACGAAGAGCCGACGATGCTGCAGCGCAGTACCAAGGAACTGCTGTACCGCCTGCGCAAGCAAGTGCCGAGCACGCGCAGCGCGCCACGCGCCGGCGCGCGCCGCAGCCTGGGTACCGGCATCTTCTCGTGATGAACATCAGTAAAGCAAGGAATCATTGATGCTGCCAGCAATAGTTGTAGAGAACCTGCCGCGCCTGGTGCGCGCCATCAAGCTGCTGCCGGGTGACCCGCGCGACGACGCGGCCTTGAGCCTGGCCGATGAACTGACGGGTATCACGGCCATGGTGGCCGAGAAGTTCACCAACGAGCGCACGGCCGACGGTATCCAGAAGGCCCTGTACCTGACAGTGGGCTGCGTTTCGCTGGGCCTGGAAAACGCGCTGCACCTGGAAAATGACCAGGCCGCGCTCGACTTCCTGGTCGAGCATGGCGCCGAACATGCGTTCCAGGTGGGCTTTCGCCTGATCAAGGAATTGTCGCAGTTGCCCGAAGACGCGCTGGTGGGCGAGTACGACCAGGACCCGGTCTACCTGCAGCGGCGCCTGCGCGAGCTGTTCGTCGATATCTGCCAGGCCGACCCGAACCAGAACTGGTCCGGTGCCGAAAAATATGCGCTGCAACTGCAGCAGCGCAAGGAAGTGCAGGCCGTGGTGCGCCTGGCCAACTGGCTGCGCCGCCACCATGACCATGGCCCCGTCAGCGACAGCGATTTGAATGCCGAAGGCGTGATCGCGCTGGCCATCATCTTCGCCATCGAAGGCGGCGGGCGCATCATGGCGCGCACGGGCCAGAAAGAATTCGAGCGTTTCGTGCGCTCGGTGCGCAAGAACAAGCCGGACTTCGAAGAGGGCTGGGCGGCGCTGGTGGCCAAGGTGCCGGTGCAGCATCATCCGGTGCTGCTCGAGCGCATCGCCTCGTATCGCCGCAGCTGCACCGTGGTGCAAAAGATCCTCACGCGCGCCAGCATGAAAAGCCTGTTCGAGGACCTGGAAAATTATGCAGGGTCGGAGCTGGATGCGGATTATTCGTAATTGAAATCTGGGGTCAGACCCCCTCGCCCGTCAGCAATGAACTCTGCGTTTGCGGCCTTGAGGGACCAGGCGTCCCCGCCTGACCCCTACAGTTTTCATGCGCCGTCGTGTCAGGCCGGAAACCCCACCTTCTGCGGCCACAGATTATTAAAAGCGTGGATGCTCACCGCGCCATATAGTCCTGCCTTGGTAAACGGCTCGTTGGCCAGCCAGCTTTCGGCTGCCGCGCGGTCGGCGAAATCGATGGCCAGCAGGCTGCCGATCATGGTCGCGCCGTCGTCGCTGGTCAGGGGGCCGGCAAAGGCCATGCGTTCGGCCTGCAGGCCCAGGTAGGCCTTGTGTTCGGGCAGAGCTTTGGTGCGGATATGGCCGCTATCGGGCTTGTAGGTCAGGTGAAAAACAAAGATCATGCAATCGCTCCAGTCTGTATCTACTATCAGGGACTTCATTCTATGACAGAACACGACAGGCGAAAAGCGCTGCTGCGCTTGTCAGGACTGCTGGCGGCCGGCACCGCCCTGGTGCTGCCGCAGGCACGCGCGCATGACGGCCCGCTGAGCGAACACGCGGCCATCGTCCCGGCCAGCAAGGATACCCTGACCGTGGTCGGTCC
Organism: Janthinobacterium longum; assembly: GCF_051380735.1. Lineage (NCBI taxonomy): Bacteria > Pseudomonadati > Pseudomonadota > Betaproteobacteria > Burkholderiales > Oxalobacteraceae > Janthinobacterium > Janthinobacterium longum. Next base: position 187,716 of record NZ_JBNYXQ010000003.1, on the reverse strand, counting down.
ATGGGAGCTGACAGGGCTGGAGCCATCGCGTGGCGGCTATATGTTCAGCCGCATGGAGGTGGTGCAGACCCTGCTCGACGCCGACGACCAGGGGCGTTTGCTGCCGGCGGTGGCCAGCGAGTGGGAAGTGTCGAACGACGGGCTGGAATGGCGCTTCTTTATCGAACAGGGCCGGCTGTTCCATGACGGCTCGCCTTTGATCGCCGGCACCGTGCTGGCGTCGCTCAGGCGCGCCCTTGCCGCGCCGGGCGTATTGCGCCTGGCCCGCATACGCAGCATGACGGTGTCGCGCGGCGCCATCGTGGTGCGCCTGGCGCAGCCGTATGCGCCGCTGCCGTATTTATTCACCCATTCGGGCACGCAGATCCTGGCGCCGTCGTCGTATGGCGCGGATGGCCGCGTGCTGCGCATCGTCGGCAGCGGTCCCTACAAAATCACCGCCATCTCGCTGCCGCAGCAATTCGACGTGGCGTTTTTTGCGCAGTGGCGCGGCGCGCCGCCGGCAGTGCGGCGCGCCCGCTATATCAGCGTGTCGCGCGCCGAAACGCGCACGCTGATGGTACAAAGCGGCCAGGCCGACCTTGCCTTCTCGCTGGACCCGCCCAGCATCCGCCGGCTGCAGGGCCGGCGCGAGGTGCAACTGGTAGCCGCGCCGCTGCCGCGCACCACGTTTTTGAAATTGAACGCCGGCCATCCGCTGCTGGCAGACGTGCGCGTGCGCCGCGCCATCAGCCTGGCGCTGGACCGGCCAGGCATTGCGCGCGCGCTGCTGCGCGACGATGACCTGGGCGCCAGCCAGCTGTTTCCGCCGGTGATGGCGCAATGGCACCAGCCGGCGCTGGCGCCATTGCGCGGCGACCCGGCGGCAGCGCGCGCGCTGCTGCGCCGGGCCGGTTTCTTGCCAGGCGCCGATGGCATCGTGCGGCGCGATGGCCGGCGCTTCGAGATCACCCTGACCACCTTTGTCGACCGTCCCGAGCTGCCCTTGATCGCCACCGCGGTGCAGGAAGAACTGCGTCAGGTCGGCATCGCCGTGAAAGTCGTGGTGGGAAATTCCAGCGATATTCCGGCCGGCCATCGCAGCGGCGCGCTGCAAATCGGCCTGGTGGCGCGCAATTTCGGTAGCCTGCCCGATCCGGTCGCCACCCTGGCCGACGATTACGGCATGCAGGGTGGCGACTGGGGCGCCATGGGCTGGCACAGCGCACCGTTGAGCGATGCGCTGGCGCGCCTGTCGAACGGCGGCGTGCTGGCTGGCAGTACCCAGGCCGTCAGGCTGCGCGCCGACGTGGCGCGTGAACTGCAGCAGGGCCTGCCCGTGATTCCCATCGTGTGGTACCGCCAGACCATGGCCGTCTCGCGCCGCGTGGCCGGCGCCAGCATCGACCCGTTCGAGCGCAGCTACCGTATTTCGGCATTGACCTGGAAAGCCACATGAAGACGATATTCAAAGCCCTGGTGCAGGCGCTGCTGGTGGCGCTGCTGGTCGGCACCCTGTGCTTTTTCATGACGCGCATGCTGCCCGGCGACACCGCCTATCGCATCGCCGCCGGCCGCTATGGCTACGAGATGGTCGATGCAGCCGCCGCGCAGGCCGTGCGTATCGAGCTGGGGCTGGACCGCGCGCCGCTGGCCGCGCTGGCCGACTGGTGGGGCAGGCTGCTGCGCTTCGACCTGGGCGTGTCGCTGGTCACGGCGCAACCGGTGTTTGAAGAAATCCGCATGCAGCTGGGCCAGACACTGCGCCTGTCGCTGATGGCGGTGCTGCTGTCGCTGCCGCTGGGGCCTTTGCCGGGCGTGCTGGCCGGCTTGCGTCCCGGCGGCTGGTTCGATCGTGTCAACCTGGCGCTGTCGGTGCTGCTGCGCGCCATGCCGCCGTTCGTGCTGGCGCTGTTGCTGGTGCTGGTGTTTGCAGTGCAGATGCGCTCGCTGCCGGCCGCCGGCCATGCCGATCAGGACAGCCTGCTGCTGCCGGCATTGACCCTGGCGCTGGGCCTGGCAGCCGTGTCGTCGCGGGTGGCGCGCGACGCCATGAAAGAGGTGCGCGGCTCCGCCTATTATGCGTTCGCCTTGAGCAAAGGCCTGCGTGCCGGCGACGCGCTGCTGCGCCATGGTGTGCGCAATGTCGCCACGCCGGTGGTGGCCTACACGGCCGTGCAATTGGTGTACCTGGTCGAAGGCGTGGTGCTGGTAGAGACCATTTTCGCCTGGCCCGGCATCGGCCACGCGCTGGTGCACGCCATCTTCGCGCGCGATGTCACCATGATCCAGGGCACGGCGCTGGTGCTGGGCTTGCTGTTCGTGCTGTTCAACTGCGTGGTCGACCTGGCCTGCGCGGCGCTCGATCCGCGCGCGCGGCAGGCATGAAGCGCGTCGGGACTGTGCTGCTGCTGGCGATCACCGGCTTTGCCTTGTTTGGCCCGGCGCTGGTCGGCATCGATCCGGCCAGCCAAATTCTTCCACGCTTCCTCGAAGCGCCCAGTCTGGCCCACCCATTGGGCCTCGATCACCTGGGCCGCAGCATGCTGGCGCGCCTGGCCCATGGCGCGCAACTGTCGCTGGCGATGGCGGTGGTGAGTGTATTGAGCGCGGCCGTGCCGGGCACCGTGCTGGGCGTGCTGGCGGCCTGGCGCGGCGGCTGGTTCGAGCGTGGCCTGAGCGCGCTGGCCGACGCGGTGCTGGCCTTGCCCGGGCTGTTGCTGGTGCTGCTGCTGGCCGCGTTTGCGCCGGGCCAGTTCTGGCCTTTGTATGTGGGTATTTCGCTGGCGCTGTGGGTCGAGTATTTTCGCGTCACGCGCAGCGCCAGCGCGCTGCTCCTTAGCGGGCCGCAGGTGGAAGCGTCACGCTTGCTGGGCTTTGGCCCGTTGTACATCGTGCGCCGCCACCTGGCGCCGGTGCTGCTGCCGCGCCTGGCCACCCTGATGCGCTTCGGGCTTGGCGGCGCGGTGCTGGCGATGGCGGCACTGGGTTTTATCGGCGTCGGCCTGCAGCCCCCCACGCCGGAACTGGGCGTGATGATGATCGAACTGCTGCCGTACTACAGCGAAGCGCCGTGGCTGGTGGGCGCGCCGGTGGCGCTGTTGTTTTTCACGATGCTGGGGTTGATGCTGATCGGGGACAGCCATGAGTGAGTTTCTCTTGGATGTATCGGATCTGCGCGTGTTTGACGCCGCCAGCGGCAAGGCGATTGTCGATGGCGTCAGCCTGCGCGTGGCGTCCGGCGGCGTGCTGACTCTGCTGGGCGAGAGCGGCTCGGGAAAATCGCTGCTGGCGCAAGCCATCATGGGCACGCTTGCCGGTGGGCTACGGGCCGAAGGCGCCCTTACCATCGATGGCCAGCACTTCGATGCGGCCGACCAGCATGCGCGCCAGCGCCTGTGGGGCAGGGCGGTGGCGCTGCTGCCGCAGGAACCGTGGCTGGCGCTGGATCCGACCATGCGCGTGCTCAATCAGGTCGCGGAAACCCATGAACTGGTGGCAGGCAAGAGCGCGGGCCAGGCGCGCCAGGCGGCGCTGCGCGACCTGCAGCAATTGGGCCTGCAGGATGCGGCGCACTTGTATCCGCACCAGATATCGGGCGGCATGGCGCAGCGCGTCGCCTTTCTGGCCACCCACGCAGCTGGTGCACGCCTGTTGATCGTTGACGAACCGACCAAGGGCCTCGACAGCGGCAAGCGCGGCGAGATGCTGTCCATGCTGCGCGCCGCGCAAGCAGACGGTATGGCGGTGCTGTGCATTACCCACGACGTCTGGCTGGCGCGCGCGCTCGGTGGCGAAGTCGCCGTGATGTTTGAGGGTGCCGTGATTGAGCAGGGGCGTGCCGGACAACTGCTGGCGCAGCCCGCGCATGCGTATGTGCGCGCGCTGCTGGCGGCCGATCCGGCGGCCTGGCCGCTACGGCCAGCGCTGCGCACACCGGGTGAGGTCGTCGCGCGCGTGGACAATGTCGGCAAATCGTTTGGCAAGCATTGCCTGTTTTCCGGCATCAGCCTTGAACTGCGCCGTGGCGAAATGGTGGCCATTACCGGCGAGAGCGGCGCCGGCAAGACGACCTTCGGCAATCTGCTGCTGGGACTGTTGCGGCCCGATGCGGGCACGGTCACGCGCGCGGCAGGCCTCCCGCGCACGGCATTTCAAAAGCTGTACCAGGATCCGGCGGCGGCCTTTGCCCCCACGCTGACATTGCGTACAGCGCTGGCCGATGTGCTGGCGCTGCATGGCTTGCAATGGGCTGCGTTAGCGCCTTTGCTGGCGCGCTTGCGGCTCGGGGAACATCTGCTGGACCGCCTGCCGTCACAGGTATCCGGTGGCGAACTGCAGCGCTTTGCGCTGGCGCGCGTGCTGCTGTTGAAACCGGCCCTGATTTTTGCCGACGAGCCGACCTCGCGACTCGACCCCATCACCCAGCAGGAGACCTTGAACCTGCTGCTGGAAGTGGCCGGCGACAGCGGCTGCGCGGTGCTGCTGGTAACGCACGACTGCGAGATTGCGCGGGCGGTGGCGCAGCGGCGGATTGAGCTGCAAAGCAGGTGAATGGTCACGAGTGCTTGTTTAACCCAACGGCGGAAAGCTGGGGTCAGACCCGCCGGGTCTGACCCCTGAATTTGCTTCTGTTGTGAAGATGAAGCTAACGTACGGCATCCACTCAAGGCACCACGCTCTCCATCGCCAGCAACGCCGCCCCCAAACACTTCCCATGCGCGTCCAAGGCCAGCGAGCGCGTCACGCCGCCGCCCAGTGCCTGCTGCATCACGAAGTTCAGCGCGCCCAGTTGCGGCAGTTCGTAGCGGGTGACGCTACCGTGAACCACGCCCTCGAAATGCTTGCGCACGCGCTCGGGCGTCACCTCGCGCAGCAGCAGTGCATAGTCTTTGCGGTGACAGGCGGTCAAGGACAGGTTCGAAATATCGCCGTTGTCGCCGGCGCGCGCATGCGCCAGTTCGCGCAGCGCGAGGGTTTTGGCAATCGTCATTCAATTCTCCCCGAAGTGGATGGTGGCTGTTACCAGCGTTTCGGCGAGCAGGGTAGCGCGCACGGCCACCACAGCGCTCGCCTGCTGGACCAGCGCGATGGTGCGCTGGCCGGCCCGCAAGCGCCGCGTGCAGCTGGTCGACCTGGCTGGTTGTGAACTGATCCACCGGGCGAAATCGACCAGCGTACGCCAGCATGTGGAACGCTTGATGCAAGGCGTGGCGGTACGCGACAGCGGCCTGGAAGTGGAACACCTGGCCACTGTCGCCGGGCTGATCGAGCATGGCCTGGGCAGTGGATCGAGTGCTTAAGTGCCGCCTTCCGGCGCGGCTGCCAGCGCCGCCGCTTTGGCCAGCTTGACGAACGCCGCCACCAGCGGCGAGGTCTCTTCCTCGCGCTGCGCCAGCAGCAAGCTGGTGGTCGCTTGCGGGTCGGCGATGGGCCGGTAGCACACGCCGTCCATGCGGATGCGATCAAACGAGGCTGGCAGCACCGAGATGCCGCAGCCGGCCGCCACCAGGCCGATAATGGTCGACGCTTCGCCTGCTTCCTGGACCACTTTCGGCACGAAACCGGCTGCCTTGCACAGTCTGAAAATATGCGGATGGATGCCGGTACCGGCATCCTTGGGGTACATCACGAAACCTTCGCCGGCCATGTTGGCAATTGCAATCGAGGACTTGGCCGCCAGCCGGTGCGCCACCGGCAGGACCAGCAACAGCGGGTCCTGGCGCAGTTCCGTCAGGCTGACATTGCCCGGATAGGCCGTCTCGGGCGGGCGCACGAAGCCGAGATCCATGGTGCGCGCGGAAATCGCTTCCAGCTGATGCAGGGTCGCCATCTCGTGCAGGGTCAAGGTCACGTGCGGGAACAGCTGCCGGTAGCGGTTGATGACGGTGGCGAAATACGGCGTGAACGGCGTTGAAAAAGTAAAGCCGATGCGCAGTTCGCCCGCTTCGCCGCGCTGGGCCCGGCGTGCCGTTACGCCAGCCTGTTCGGACAGCGCCAGGATGCGGCGCGCATCGTCCAGGAACAATCTGCCCGCTTGCGTCAGCCGCACCGAGCGCTTGTTGCGCTCGAACAGCTGCGCGCCCACGTCCGCTTCCAGCGCCTGGATCTGCTGGCTCAGTGGCGGCTGGCCGATATGCAGGCGTTCGGCCGCGCGCGTGAAGTGCAATTCTTCGGCAACGGCGACAAAGTAACGCAGGTGGCGCAGTTCCATAGTGGTTTCAGTAATCGTTTTAAAGTATGAGTTAGGCCTTGAATATATATTGGACGATATGAGTTGGCAAATCCTATCATGGAGGCTCCCTCTCTCCGGACACCGTCATGTCTGACTCATCGCTAGTTTTTTCCACCACGTCCACCATCGTTTGCCCTGCGCCACGCATGGCGATTGCCAAGGGCACGGCCGAATTCAGGCGCAGCAACCGCGCGCTGTTCTTCGGCGGCTTTTCCACTTTCAGCTTGCTGTACTGCATACAGCCGCTGTTTCCGCTGCTGTCGCAGCAGTTTCACCTGACGCCGGCGCAAAGCAGCTGGTCGCTGTCGGTATCGAGCGGCTTGCTGGCCATCTCGCTGCTGCTGCTGAGCGCCGTTTCGGACCGCGTCGGGCGCAAGCCGCTGATGGTGGCGTCGATGTTTTCTGCTGCCATATTGACTGTCTTGTCGGCGTTTGCGCAGGATTATGCGCAACTGCTGGCGATCCGTGCCGCGCTGGGGATCGCGCTGGGCGGCATGCCGGCCGTGGCCATGGCCTATCTGGGCGAGGAAATCGAAGGCCCGTCGCTGGGCCTGTCAATGGGCCTGTATATCGCCGGCAGCGCGTTTGGCGGCATGTCGGGGCGCTTGATCGCCTCGCTGCTGAGCGACTTTCTGTCGTGGCGCTGGGCGCTCGGTGTGTTGGGTGTGGCCGGCTTGCTGGCAGCGGCGGAGTTCTGGCGCAGCCTGCCGGCCTCGAAAAACTTCGTGCCCTCGACACGCGGCTGGCAGGCGCTGCCGCATGCCGTCAAACAGCATTTTTCGGACCAGGGCCTGCCTTGGCTGTTCTGCCTGGCGTTCCTGCTGATGGGCTGCTTTGTCAGCCTGTACAACTATATCGGCTACCGCCTGCTGGCCGCGCCGTTCGGCTTGCGCCAGAGTACGGTCGGCCTGCTGGCATTCCTGTACTTGATCGGGATTTTCAGCTCGGTATGGGCCGGCCGCCTGGTGGACCGCCTGGGCCGGCGCGGCGTGCTGTGGATTATGCTGTCAATCATGCTGACCGGTATCGTCCTGACCCTGTTCGATTATCTGCCGCTGATCGTGACCGGCATGGCACTGGCCACCTTCGGCTTCTTTGCCTCGCACTCGATTGCCAGCAGCTGGGTCAGCCGCCGCGCCCGCGCGCCGCAGGCGCTGGCCTCGGCGTTCTACCTGCTGTTCTACTACCTCGGGTCCAGCCTGCTCGGTTCGGCCTCGGGCATGATGTGGGGCTTCGACGGCTGGACCGGCGTGGTCGCCATGCTGAGCCTCTGCCTGGGCGGTGGCGTGCTGATTGCCATGAAGCTGCGCCAGCTGCAGTCGCTGGGCGCGCGCGTCGCGGCAGGCTGAAGCGCCTGGTGCTACATCTGCCGGAACAGGTGGGCGTACAGCGGACTGACGCGCAGCTGCGTCGGATGCTGGCGCAAAGTCAGTGACAGCTTGCCGGCCTCGTCGCGCACGGCGCTGGCAATCGCGCCGGCGTTGACGATGGTGCCGCGGTGGATTTGCCAGAATTGCTGCGGGTCCAGCTGCGGCAGCAATTCCTTCAGGCTGGTGCGTATCAGCGCTTCGCCGTCGCGGCACACCACGTTGATATATTTGTCCAGCGCCTCGAAGTAGACCACGTCGGCCAAAGGGATCATGCGTACGCTGTTGCCGACCGCCGCCCGTATCATTTGCAGGCGCGGCGCCGCTGGCGTCATCGCCTGTAACTGGGTCAGCAGGCGGGCCAGGTTGTCGTCGGCAGGCGCGGGCGCGGTGGCCGTGGCTGCCGGCTTTGCCGCCTGCAGCCGCTGCTGCAAACGCTCCACCGTCTTGCCCAGCCGCGCGTCGTTGACGGGTTTCAATACATAATCGGCGGCGGCCTGCTCGAAGGCAGCCAGCGCGTAGTCGTCATAGGCGGTGACGAACACGATCTGTGGAAACGGCGTGCCGTCTGGTCCGTCCTGCCACTGCTCGGCCAGTTCTTCGGCCGCTTCCAGGCCCGTCTTGCCCGGCATCTTGATATCCAAAAACAAGATATCGGGGCGCAGGGCCAGGCCTTGCAGCAAGGCTTCCACGCCATTGGCGCAGCTGGCGACGATCTCGAGCGCCGGCCACAGGCGGCGCAGGGCGTGGGCGAGGGCGGCCGCCAGTATCGGTTCGTCTTCGGCGATCAGGGCGCGGATGGGGGCAGAGGCGTGGGGTGAATCGGTCATGGTGTGGTGGTGGTCGTTGAGGGTTGAAATGGCAAGGTCAAACGGGCGGTCACGCCGCCGGCATCGTTGGGGTTCAAAGTCAGGCGGGCGCTGTCGCCATGCATGACCTGCAGCCGTTCGCGGATATTCGTCACGCCCAGCTGGGTACCCTTGGTCTGGCCCGGATGATCGAGGCCCAGGCCGTCATCCATCACTGTCAGGGTCAGCTGGCCGCCGTCAACGCTGGCCTGCACGGTGATATGGCCGCCTTCGATCTTCGGTTCCAGGCCGTGCTGGATGGCGTTTTCCACCAATGGCTGCAGTAGCATGGGCGGCAGGCGTGCGCTGCGCAAGTCGTCGGGCAGGTCCAGCGTGTAGTTCAGGCGTGCGCCCATGCGCACGACCATCAGGCCCAGGTAGGCTTGCATCAGCTTGAATTCCTGTTCCAGGGTGGTCGCCTCCATGCGCGAGGAACTGAGGGTGGCGCGCAGGTACTGGATCAGCTGGTCGAGCAGCAGCTGGGCGCGGTCCGGGTCAAAGCTGATCAGGCCCTGCAGGTTGGCCAGGGTGTTGAACAGCATATGCGGTTCGATCTGCGCCTGCAGCAGCTGCAGCTGTGCCTGCATGGCCTGGCGCGCCACCGATTCGGCGCGCGCTTTTTCTTGCGCAGCTTCTGTTTGAAGGCGCGTAATCCTTTCCCGGCTGCTAAAGAACAGGAAGGCCGCACTTGCCGCCGCCAGCGTGAAAACCGTCATGCCGACATTGCGCGGCGACATGGCGATGGGCGCGGGAACGTCGATATTTGCCAGCCAGCCAAACATCATGGTGCCTGTCACTTGTGCCACGATGCCGCTGACGATGATCACGGCAATGAAGGGCAGCAATGGTGCACGCCGCTGTTCACCCCACCATGCCAGACGGATGCCGTCGATCAGCAGAAAGGCGATGCCGCCGATGCACATCGACGCAAGCAAGTTGAGCAAGAAGCTTTGTCCACCACTCAACACGTAAGTGACGAAGAGCGCGCACAGGACGTTGAGCAGCAGCGCATAGCGCGCATCGGCCAGCAGTCGCTGGTAGGGAAAGCCCTGCTTGCGGGGGACGGTGTCGATGGTGGGCATGCGAAGCTTTCTGGTTGGCTGTACGGCAATTGTCGGTGCACACGGTGAGCCGCGCAAGGGGGCTGCGACGAAACGGGCCGTACATGGCGCCAAACGCACCAGGCCGTCCTCCTTTACAAGCCGGCTGTTGCACGCGATGATGGCTGGATCATCATCACGAGGACATATTATGTGGCCCTACCCACGCACTGTGGCGCACCGCGGCGGCGGCACGCTGGCGCCTGAAAACACGATTGCCGCCCTGCGCTGCGGCCTGGCTTATGGCTACCGCGCGGTTGAATTCGACGTCATGCTGGCAAAAGACGGCGTACCGGTCGTGGTGCACGACGTGGACCTGGGCCGCACGGTGGCCGGCAGCGGCGCGATTCCCGACTACACGGCGGCGCAGCTGGCGGCAATGGATGCGGGCAGCTGGTTTGGCCCGCAGTTTGCAGGTGAAGGCGTGCCGACGTTCGAGGCAGTGGTCGCTTATTGCAAGCAGCAGGGCATCTGGATGAATATCGAAATCAAGCCGGCGCCGGGCTTCGAGGTAGAGACGGGTGAGGTGGTGGCGCGGCTGACGCGCCAGTATTTTGCCGCTGGTGGATCGTTGCCCTTGCTGTCGTCGTTCAGCACCGCTGCGCTGGAAGCGGCCCGCGCGGCGGCGCCGGAACTGGCGCGCGGCTGGCTGGTTGACGAACTGCCAGATGACTGGCTGGCGCAGGCGAGAACGCTGGGCGTGGTGGCCATGCATTGCGATCACAATATACTGACACGGCAGCAGGTGCAGGCGGTCAAGGCAGAGGGATACGGGGTATTTTGCTATACCGTCAATACGGTGGAGCGGGCGGATGAGTTGCTGGGGTGGGGCGTGGATGGGTTTTGTACGGACAGGATAGATGCCATTGAATATATGGAAGACGCAACAGAAATCCGGGGTCAGACCCGTCGGGTCTGACCCCAGTCCTTGCGTTTTGGGCTTAAAGGTCAAACAGCTTAAAACGTGACCCTGACCCCCGCCGTCAGATTACGCCCCATCAACGGCGCCGCATTCTTGATAAACGAAGTGTGGCTGTACGCCAGTTCGTTCGTCAGGTTGTTCGCCTTCAGGTAGAACAGGGTCGGCGTACCGGCTATGCGGGCGTGGTAGCTGGCCGACAGGTTCAGCATATTGTAGCCAGGCGTGGCTGTCTCGAAGGCGGCGACCTTGTCTTGCTTGCCGACCCTGTAGAACTCGGCCACGCCATTCCAGGCCTGCCAGTTGGCGTCGAATTTCACGCCCAGGCGCCGGGCCGGGATACGCGGCAGATTGCCGCCGTCATCGGCCAGCTTTGCCCGCACATCATCACCGAATACGCTGGCGCCGAAGATCGGGTTCAGTTGCTGGTGGATCTGGCCTTCGATACCGGTGAAGGTGGCGTCGCGCTGGGCGTATTCGATCAGCTGGAAGCCTTCATGGCTGTCCAGGGTGGAGCCGAAAATATAGTTGTCTATCTTGTTGCGGTAGGCGCCCAGCGAAAACGTGGTGGCGCCTGCGTATTTGCGCAAGGTCACATCGATATTGTTCGAAATTTCCTTGCCCAGGTTTTCATTGCCCAGCTCATAGGTGGCGGTGGCCATGTGCACGCCGTTGGCGTACAGCTCTTCGGCGCTGGGCAGGCGATGCGTGCGCGAGATGGTCGAGCCGAGCGAATACTGGGGCGCGAACTTCCACACGGCGCCCAGCGAAACCGAAGTACCTTTGGTGCTGTGATCTTTCAGCGTGGCGCTGTCGACGGCGATATCCTGCCACTCATGGCGCAAGCCCGCTTCGAAGCGCCATTGTGACAGCTTGTATTCTTCGACCAGAAAAGCCGCGTGCTTTCTGGTCAGGGTGGGCGCCACATACGCTTCTTCGCCCAGGGCGGAAAAATCGCGCCTGGTCGTTTGCAGGCCGACCACGCCGCGCCAGCCTCCCAGCGGCATATGTTCCATTTCCAGCCGCGCGTCGTGGCCCTTGTTTTTAAAGGTGGTGGCCACTTCCGTGCCTTCGATCTCGTCGTGCTTGTAATCGGTAACCGCGGCGCGCAGGCGCAAGCGGGTAAAGCCGGGCAGCGGGTCGCGCAGTTCGCCGCGCACGTCCCAGCGTGCGCTTTTCAGTTTTACGTACGGGACGGCGCCTTCTTCTTCATGCTCATGATCGTGCTCCTCGCCTTCCTCGTGTTCATGGTCGTCGTGGCCGCCGCAGTGCAGGTGGGTGCCGTGCGGGTGGCAGCTTTCGAATTCATGGTTGTGGCCGGGCAGGCCGTATTCGGCGCGCTGGCTGGTAAACGCCAGGCCCAGGAAACCGCGCGACCCCACCCACGAAGCGCCAACGCTGCCGGTGTCGGTTTCGTTGTAGCTGCCAGCCACGGTCGAGCCGCCTTCCCAGCCGCTGCCGACCTTGTATTGTTTCGCATCGCGTTTCACACCTTCCGCGTGGAAGGCAAAATTGCCCGAGCCGCCGGTCACTTCAAAGGCGCCGGCCTTTTCGCGGGCGGCCGAGTTGGCGCGCAGTTCCGCGCTGCCTTCGACACCCTTGGCCGGCACGCGGGTGGGTATTTTATTGTCGATCACATTGACCACGCCGCCGACGGCGCCGCCGCCATACGCCAGCGCCGATGGGCCGCGCAGTACTTCGACCTGTTCGGCCAGCATCGGTTCGGATGCCACCGCATGGTCGGGGCTGATGGTCGATGCATCCTGCACTTCGGCACCATCGGACAGCACTTTCACGCGCGGGCCGTCCATGCCGCGAATAATGGGGCGGCTGGCGCCGGCGCCGAAATGGCTGGAGTGAATGCCGGGCTGGCCGGCCAGCGTTTCGCCCAGGGTGGCCTCGCGTGCACGCACCAGTTCATCGCCTTCGAGCACGGTGACGGGCGTGCTCATGTCGTCGCTGCCCAGCGACAGCGCGCTGGCCGACACGGTCACGGCCGGCAAGGTGGGTGCTTGCTGGGCCAGCGCGGTGGCGGGAGCGGCAAAGGCCAGCATCAGGGCCAGGCGCAATGGGGTGGGGCGGTGGAGCGGGGTGGGTGCGTGTTGGGTTGCGGTCATCTATCAATTCCTTGTCGTAAGGCGGTGTTTGCAGGGTCTGGGCAAGCAATGTTTTGATAATGATATCCCATTATCATTAGTGTGTGAACCTGCTGGCACTATATTGATCGCGAGTGGATGGTGTATTCTGTTGCCATGGAACGCACAACACGTCAAAAAACCGCTATACAAGCCGCCATCGAGTCGGCCCGGCGCCCGCTGTCGGCGCAGGAAATCCTTGAAGAAGCCAGCCTGCAAGTGACGCAGCTGGGCATCGCCACGGTGTACCGCAACCTGAAATCGCTGGTATCGGAAGAAAAAGTCCACGTGGTGACACTGCCTGGCGAAAACCCGCGCTATGAGTCGAATGCAATCGCCAACCATCACCACCACCACTTCCAGTGCACCAGCTGTCAGCGCGTGTTCGACGTGCATGACTGCCCGGGCGACCTGAAGCGCATGGCGCCACAGGGCTTCGTGGTTGAACGCCACGAGCTGACCCTGTACGGTCGCTGCGCCGACTGCAACGCCAGCGCCTGATCCGTGCCGCCTGCCGTAATTGCAGGCAGCCATATCACGTATAATCCATCCTTTCAAGCTGCCGCTACCTTTTGCCAAAAAAACATGAAATCATCTGAAATCCGCGACAAGTTCCTCAAGTTTTTCGAGTCCAAGGGCCATTCCATCGTCCGTTCCAGTTCCTTGGTGCCCGGCAATGATCCAACTTTGCTGCTCACTAACAGCGGCATGGTGCAATTCAAGGACGTGTTTACGGGCACGGACAGCCGCCCGTACACCCGCGCCACCTCGGTGCAGCGCTGCGTGCGCGCCGGCGGCAAGCACAATGACCTGGAAAACGTCGGCTACACGGCGCGCCACCACACCTTCTTTGAAATGCTGGGCAACTTCAGCTTTGGCGACTATTTCAAGCGCGATGCCATCCACTTCGCCTGGGAACTGCTGACCCGTGTTTACGGCCTGCCGGTCGAGAAGCTGACGGTCACGGTGTATATCGAAGATGACGAAGCGTATGACATCTGGGCGAAAGAAATCGGCGTACCGGTCGAACGCATCATCCGCATCGGCGACAACAAGGGCGCGCGCTACGCGTCGGACAATTTCTGGCAGATGGCCGACACCGGCCCATGCGGCCCTTGCACCGAGATCTTCTACGACCACGGAGCCGACATTCCAGGTGGCCCACCGGGCTCGCCCGACGAAGACGGCGACCGCTTCATCGAAATCTGGAACCTGGTGTTCATGCAGTTCAACCGCGACGAAGCGGGCGTGATGCACAAGCTGCCAAAGCCATGCGTCGACACCGGCATGGGCATGGAGCGTCTGGCCGCCGTGCTGCAGCACGTGCATTCGAACTACGAGATCGACCTGTTCCAGCATCTGATCAAGGCAGCTGCCCGCGAAACCGGCGCGCTTGATTTGGAAAACAAGTCGCTGCGCGTGATCGCCGACCATATCCGCGCCGTCGCCTTCATGATTGTCGATGGCGTGATTCCGGGCAGCGAAGGCCGCGCCTATGTGCTGCGCCGTATCATCCGCCGCGCGCTGCGCCACGGCCACAAGCTGGGCCAGACGAAACCGTTCTTCTACAAGCTGGTCGAGGATCTGGCTATCGAGATGGGCGCCGCCTACCCGGAGCTGGAAGAAGCCAAGGTCAACGTCGCCAGCATGCTCAAGGCCGAAGAAGAGCGTTTTGGCGAAACCCTGGAAACCGGCATGAAAGTGCTGGAAGCCCAGCTGGCCAAGGATGCCACCGGCATCGACGGCGCGACCGCCTTTACCCTGTACGAAACCTATGGCTTCCCGCCGGACCTGACGGCCGATATCTGCCGCGAACGCAATATCAGTTTCGACCAGGAAGGCTACGATGCGGCCCTGAAGGAAAGCCAGGAACTGTCGCGCAAGGGCGGCAAGTCGCACAAGGACAGCAAGGTCGAGTACGCGGGCGAGAAAAACAAATTCGTCGGCTATGAAAGCCTGAGCTTCGGCAGCAAGGTCGTCGCCCTGTACGCGGCCGGCACGCAAGTGCAGCAGCTGGCTGCCGGCCAGGCCGGCATCGTGGTGCTCGACACCACGCCGTTCTACGCCGAATCGGGCGGCCAGGTCGGAGACCAGGGCGTGATCACGGCTGGCGACGCCGCCTTCAAGGTTGATGACACGCTGAAAATCCAGGCCGACGTGTTCGGTCACCATGGCGTGCTGGAAAACGGCACCCTGAAGGTCGGCGATACGGTCTCGGCCGACGTTGACACGGGCAAGCGCGGCCGCACTATCCGCAACCACTCGGCCACCCATCTGATGCACAAGGCCTTGCGCGAAGTGCTGGGCAGCCATGTTGCGCAAAAAGGTTCGCTGGTCGACCCAGACAAAACCCGTTTCGACTTCAGCCACAACGCACCGATGACGGCGGAGCAGATCGCGGCGGTGGAAACCATCGTCAACAAGGAGATCCTGGAAAACCACGCGGTGCAGTCGCACCACATGTCGTTTGACGATGCGGTGAAACATGGCGCGATGGCGCTGTTCGGCGAGAAATACGGCGACGAAGTGCGCGTGCTCGATATCGGTACCTCGAAAGAGCTGTGTGGTGGCGTGCACGTGCAGCGCACGGGCGACATCGGCCTGTTCAAGATCATCGCCGAAAGCGGCGTGGCAGCTGGTATTCGCCGCGTCGAAGCGGTGACGGGCGAGGGTGCGCTGGCGCTGGTGCAAACCATGAATCGCCGGCTGCTCGACGCTGCTGCGGCGCTCAAGTCGAATCCCGAAGAGTTGACCGTGCGTATCGGCCAGGTGCAGGATCATGTCAAGGCGCTGGAAAAAGAACTGGCAGCGCTGAAATCGAAACTGGCTTCTGGCCAGGGCGATGAACTGGTGACCCAGGCGGTCGACGTGAACGGCATCAAGGTACTGGCGGCAGTGCTCGAAGGCGCCGACGTGGCGCGCTTGCGCGAGACGATGGACAAGCTGAAAGACAAGCTGAAGACGGCCGCCATCGTGCTGGCCAGCGTGACGGACGGCAAAGTCAGCCTGATCGCCGGCGTGACGGCCGACGCCACGTCGCGCGTAAAAGCGGGCGAGCTGGTGAACTTCGTTGCACAGCAAGTGGGCGGCAAAGGCGGCGGACGCCCCGATATGGCGCAGGCCGGCGGTACCGACGCCAGCGGTTTGCCGACTGCCCTGGCCGGCGTGCCGGCCTGGGTCGGCGACAAGGTGAAATAAGGCGCAAGCCACAGTGCATGCGGGGCAGGTGCCTCGCAGCCTGGTTCGGACGGCCCGCAAACCTGGTTTGCGGGCCGTCTTGCTTTGAAGCATCTCGTTGTGGCTCCACAACAGCGACTGAACTATTTTGGTGCAGCGCGTCAATCACCGTGAATTAGAGTAGTATGTCGAAAATCAGTACAACAAAACAATGGCGGGATATTGATGAGCGACACACTACTTGATACCGAGATTATGGAATTTCACAAAGAACTCGACGCGCGCGGCTTGAACTGCCCGTTGCCGATTCTGAAAGCAAAAAAAGCGTTGTCAGAGCTGCAAAGCGGTGAAGTGCTGCGCATCATGGCAACCGATCCCGGTTCCGTGCGCGACTTCCAGGCCTTTGCCAAACAGACCGGCAATGCCCTGCTGTCGCATGTACAGACGGGCACCGAGTTTGTCTTCCTGATGCAGCGCAAGTAAGTTTCACCGGCTCGGCCGCTACAGGCCGGCCGCACGGCGCCTGGGTGCGGCAGTTTTGCTGCCCTGCAGCGTAGCGCCAGACTCCCTCGTTCGACCTCACCGCAAACAATTTAGATGGTTTGTTCTAACTAAAAATCGCACGATCGTGCTTAAATTCGGTTCGAGATTCAAATTTCTCTTATAATCGACCTCACAATCAGCACTTGATCCGTCATCTTTATAATTTCCCAAAGGCATAGCTATGAAAGTCTTGGTACCCGTCAAACGCGTGGTCGACTACAACGTCAAAGTACGCGTCAAGAGTGACGGCACTGGCGTCGATACCGCCAACGTCAAAATGTCGATGAATCCTTTCGATGAGATCGCGCTCGAAGAAGCCATGCGCCTGAAAGAAGCCGGCAAGGTCACCGAAGTGGTCGCCATCTCCTGCGGCGTGACCCAGTGCCAGGAAACCCTGCGCACGGCAATGGCCATCGGCGCCGACCGCGGCATCCTGGTTGAAACCACCACCGAACTCGAACCGCTGGCCGTGGCCAAGCTGGTCAAGGCACTGGCCGAAAAAGAACAGCCACAACTGATTATCCTGGGCAAGCAGGCAATCGACGACGACAGCAACCAGACCGGCCAGATGCTGGCGGCGCTGCTGGGTTGGCCACAAGCCACCTTCGCCTCGAAGGTCGTGCTGGAAGACGGTAAAGTCACCGTCACGCGCGAAGTCGATGGCGGCCTGGAAACCCTGGCCTTGACCCTGCCGGCCATCGTCACCACCGATTTGCGCCTGAACGAGCCGCGCTACGTGACCCTGCCGAACATCATGAAGGCCAAGAAAAAGCCGCTGGAAACCGTCAAGCCGGAAGACCTGGGCGTCGACGTCACCCCGCGCCTGAAAACGCTGAAGGTAGCGGAACCGGCCAAGCGCTCGGCCGGCATCAAGGTGCCGGACGTGGCGACACTGGTCGCCAAGCTGCGCACCGAAGCCAAAGTCATCTAAGCGGCTTAGCCGTCATCCAGAACAATTACAGGACATATCATGGTCGCATTAGTTATTGCTGAACACGACAACGCTACCTTGAAGGGTAGTACCCACCACACCGTCACGGCGGCTGCCCAGTGCGGCGGCGACGTGCACGTGCTGATCGCCGGTTCGAACGCGTCGGCTGCCGCTGCTGCTGCCGCGCAAATCGCCGGCGTGGCCAAAGTCATCGTCGCCGACGCGGCGTACTTTGCCGACGGCCTGGCCGAAAACGTGGCCGAGCAGGTGCTGGCCATCGCCGGCAACTACAGCCATATCCTGGCGCCAGCCACCGCCTACGGCAAGAATATCCTGCCACGCGTGGCCGCCAAGCTGGACGTGGCCCAGATTTCGGAAATCACCAAGGTCGATGCACCTGACACCTTCGAGCGCCCGATCTACGCCGGTAACGCGATTGCCACCGTGCAGTCCGGCGACAAGATCAAGGTCATCACCGTGCGCACCACCGGTTTCGATTCGGCCCCCGCCACTGGCGGTTCGGCTGCGACCGAAACCATCACGGCCGTAGCCGACAGCGGCAAGTCCGCTTTTGTGGGCCGCGAGCTGGCCAAGTCCGACCGCCCCGAACTGACCGCTGCAAAAATCATCGTTTCCGGTGGCCGTGGCATGGGTTCGGCGGAAAACTTCCACATCCTCGAGCCGCTGGCCGACAAGCTGGGCGCCGCCATGGGTGCTTCGCGCGCTGCGGTTGACGCCGGTTTCGTGCCGAACGACTGGCAAGTTGGCCAGACCGGCAAGATCGTCGCGCCATCGCTGTATATCGCGGTCGGTATTTCCGGCGCGATCCAGCATCTGGCCGGCATGAAGGACTCGAAGACCATCGTCGCCATCAACAAGGATCCGGAAGCACCGATCTTTGCCGTGGCCGACTACGGCATCGTCGGCGATCTGTTCGAGATCGTGCCGCAACTGGTCAAGGAACTCGGTTAAGTCCTGAATTAAAACGGTTTTGTGATTTACGAAGCCACGCCGGCCCGCCCCACACGGCGAGCCGCGTGGCTTTTTTCTTGGAGATAAGAAGATGAGCTATCAAGCCCCGCTGAAAGACATGTTGTTCGTCATGAACGAACTGGCCGGCCTGGCCGACATCCATACCTTGCCTGGCTGCGAAGACGCCACGCCCGATACAGCCGAGGCTGTGCTGGAAGAAAACGCCAAGTTCTGCAGCGGCGTGGTGGCGCCGCTGAACTGGCCCAGCGACAAAGATCCCAGCTTCTGGCACGACGGCCAGGTGACGACCTCGAAGGGTTTCAAGGAAGCCTTCAAGGCGTATGGCGAAGCGGGCTGGCAGGGCGTGCAGCATCCCACCGAATTTGGCGGCCAGGGCTTGCCCAAGCTGCTGGCCACGCCGTGCATCGAAATGCTCAATTCGGCCAGCATCTCGTTCGCGCTGGTGGCCTTGCTGTCCGACGGCGCCATCGAAGCGCTGCTGACGGCCGGCAGCGACGAGCAGAAAGCTACCTACCTGGAAAATCTGGTGTCGGGCCAGTGGACCGGCACCATGAATCTGACCGAGCCGCAAGCAGGCTCCGACCTGGCCGCCGTGCGCACGCGCGCCGTGCCGCAGGCCGATGGTACTTATAAAGTGTTCGGCACCAAAATTTACATTACCTATGGCGAGCACGACCTGGCGGAAAATATTGTCCACCTGGTGCTGGCCCGCACCCCTGATGCGCCTGCTGGCGTGAAAGGCATCTCGCTGTTTATCGTGCCCAAGTTTCTCGTCAATGCGGACGGCAGCCTCGGTGAGCGCAACGACGCGCACTGCGTGTCGATCGAGCACAAGCTGGGCATCAAGGCCAGCCCGACGGCGGTGCTGCAGTTCGGCGACCATGGCGGCGCCATCGGCACGCTGGTGGGCGAGGAAAACCGTGGTCTCGAATATATGTTCATCATGATGAATGCGGCCCGCTTCGGCGTGGGCTTGCAGGGCATCGGCCTGGCCGAGCGTGCCTACCAGCAGGCGGTGGCGTTCGCGAAAGACCGTGTGCAGTCGCGCGACCTGGCCGGTTCACCGGGTCCGGTGTCCATCATCCACCATCCGGACGTGCGCCGCATGCTGATGTCCATGCGTTCGCAGACCGAGGCGGCGCGCGCGCTGGCCTATGTGGGCGCAGCCATCAGCGATGTCGCCCATCACCACCCGGACGCGCAGGTGCGCTCGGAAAGCCTGGCCACCTATGAATATCTGGTGCCGATTATCAAGGGCTGGTCGACGGAAATGTCGCAGGATGTGGCGCGCGATGGCGTGCAGGTGCACGGCGGCATGGGCTTTATCGAAGAAACGGGCGCCGCCCAGCATTACCGCGACGCGAAAATCCTCACCATCTACGAAGGCACGACAGCGATCCAGGCCAACGACCTGGTGGGTCGCAAGACGGTGCGCGACGGTGGTGCGGTGGCGAAAGCGATCATTGCCCAGGTGCGCGCCACCGAAGCCCAGTTGGGCGAACTGAGCGGTGCCGACTTCCAGGCCATGCAGCGGCACCTGTCCGAAGGCAGCGCGGCTTTGGAGGCCGTGGTGGACTATGTGGTGGCGAACATAAAGACGGATATCAAGGCCGTGTTTGCCGGCAGCGTGCCGTATCTGAAACTGGCCGGCATCGTGCTGGGTGGCTGGCAGATGGCGCGCGCGGCGGTGGTGGCGCAGCAGAAACTGGGCGAGGGCAGCGGCGACGCGGCCTTCTACAAGGCCAAGATTTCCACCGCACGTTTCTTTGCCGACCATATCCTGTCGCAGGCGCCAGGCTTGCGGGCGACCATCATCGACGGCAGCGCCGGCGTGATGGCGTTGTCCGAAGAGCAGTTTTAAGCCGGGTTCTCTAAAGCCAGCAGTTGGCAGCAGAGAGCCGGGGTCAGACCCGCCGGGTCTGACCCCAGATTTCCGTTGCGTGTCCAGTCATGCTGGCGTGACGCGCTGAGAGACAGCAGTTAACGGCGCGTGATGCCATTCCCCGAATTGCGCACCAGGTCGCCCGACTGCAAGCCCGGATCCTGGTCGAACGCGAAATCGGCGCGGGCGCCGGTTTCGTATTGCACCGTCACGTTCCACACCTTGGAATTTTTCACATGGCCTTCGACCTGCTTGCCCGCATAGGCACCACCGGCGGCGCCGGCCAGGGTGGCCAGGTCCTTGCCGCGGCCGCTGCCGACCTGGCGTCCCAGCAGGGCGCCGGCCACGCCGCCGCCTATCATGCCCAGCGCGCCGCCTTCACCGGCTTTTTCAACGACATTGACGGCGACTACCTTGCCGCAATCGGCGCACACTTGCTGCTGTTTTGACGGCTGGCTGGCGTAGGAGTTGCCGGCCTTTTGCGCGGCCTTGGCGTTGATGATGGCCTGGTCGTATTCGGTCTTGGCGTCGCGCAGGCACTGCATGCGCGCTTTCGACGAGGTTTCTTCAGCACACAATTTTTTGTCATCCGCATAGCGGGTACTGGCTTGCTTGCTGTCGTAGGCGTATTGCGCCTTCGGCGACATATTATTCTGGGCAAAGGCGGGCGTGCTGAACAGGCCGGCCAGTGCGAGGGCGGCGATAAGGGTAGGGCGACGAATCATGATCTTCTCCAATAAGCGACCAGCGATGCTGGTGGTACGTACAGTATAGAGGAAAAGCATGATTGCTATGCCAACACGGTCGTGCGCGGGTTTGGCTGTCCTGTCAGCCGTAGGCGCCGCCCGTATATAACAGGTCAAAAAAGCGCGCCATGGTGGCGATCAGGGTGCCCGCGCCCAGCATCAGGGTGGCGACCAGCACCACCGCCAGCGGCCAGCCTGTGTCCGAGGTCTGGCCGGAACCTGGGTTATAGCGTGCATCCCATTTTTCATCCGACATCAGCCCCAGCACCAGCGCCTCGAGGAAGCCGACCACGGCCGACACGGTCAAAGGCAGCAGCTGGTAAAACCAGTCGGCACCGGGAAACAGCTGGCGCAATGCCAGGCTGGCGGGCAGGGCCGCTACGTGCAGCCAGCCCCAGCGGTCGGTGGCGCCATGCAGGTAGAAACGATGCGCGCCCAGCAAGCCCAGCAGAAAGGCCAGCAGCGAAGTAAGAGCCTTGTTCTTGTGCGAATGTTGCAAGATCGTCGTGGTGGTCATGGCGTTCCGGTGGCGCAGCGATAAGAAGATCAAGTATCGGTCAAAGCGCACCGCTTGTGGTGAATAAAACAGTCTTGCACTGTGGCGCCAGGGTCGATAGGCGCACGCGCCTATTGCGTCTTCGGCCCTGAATGGTCATAATGTTTGATTAGCCCAAATTACACGCCCGTCATCATAACGCTTGCTGCCTGGCGGTAAAGCGCGCTATAATTTGCGGCTTTTTCCGCCTCAGCACACTTTTTGGAAATATTATGGTCGTTATTCGTTTAGCTCGTGGAGGCGCCAAGAAGCGCCCGTTCTTCAACATCGTCGCTACTGACTCGCGCAATCGCCGCGATGGTCGCTTCATTGAGCGTATCGGTTTTTACAACCCGATGGCGCAAGGTGGCGAAGTTCCACTGCGTATTACCGCAGACCGTCTGGCCTACTGGCAAGGCGTTGGCGCACAATTGTCGCCAACCGTTGCTCGCCTGGTTGCCAGCAACAACAAAGCAGCAGCTTAATTCAGATCACTGGTTTGACGGTCAACACTGCATCCGGGGTGAAAGTCCCCGATGACCTGGTACAGGTAGGCTATGTCTCCGGTGCCTATGGCATTGCGGGCGGAGTCAGGATCACTCCTTTCTCCGACGACGCGGATGCATTGTTAAGTGTCAAAACCTGGTGGATTGATAAACCGAGCTTGCATGACGTTCAAGTCAGGCAGGCGAAGTTGCACGGCGGCGACGTCGTGGCCCAGCTGGTGGGTGTGGTCGGGCGGGATGCCGCGGAAGCGCTGAAAGGCGTATCCGTGCAAATTCCGCGTAGCCATTTCCCGACGCTGGATGCCGATGAGTTTTACTGGTCCGATCTGATCGGGCTGACAGTCGAGAATTTGCAAGGCGAGTGCCTCGGCACAGTGCACGACATGATGAGCAATGGTCCGCAGTCGATCTTGCGCGTCACCCCTGTCGCCACTGCCGATGAGTCCGTTGAAAAGGCGCCCGAGCGCCTGATCCCGTTTGTCGGCCAGTTTGTCATCAATGTAGACAAAGTCGCCGGCAAGATCACGGTCGACTGGGGCCTCGATTATTAAGCCGCCTGCGCTGATCGCGATGGGCAACATGTTTGGGTGGGGATGCGATGCAGTTTGATGTCGTAACCCTGTTTCCTGAAATGTTTGCCGCGCTGACGCAGTCGGGGGTTACCCGGCGTGCCTTCGAGCAGCAAAAATGTGGTTTGTCCTTGTGGAATCCCCGTGATTTCACGATTGACAATCACCGTACCGTGGATGACCGCCCATATGGCGGCGGCCCCGGCATGGTGATGATGGCCAGGCCGCTTGAAGCCAGCATCAATGCCGCAAAGCAGCGCCAGCACGACCTCGGTCTGGCCGCGCCGCGCGTGGTGTTCATGTCGCCGCAAGGCCGCGCCCTGACGCATGAGCGTGTCACGCAACTGAAGGCCGAACCTGGCCTGGTGATTTTGTGTGGCCGCTATGAAGCCGTGGACCAGCGCCTGCTGGACCGTTGCGTCGACGAGGAAATCAGCGTCGGCGACTTCGTGTTGTCGGGCGGTGAGTTGCCCGCCATGGCGCTGATGGACGCGGTGATCCGGCTGTTGCCCGGTGTGTTGAACACCCAAGCGTCGGCGGTCGAAGACAGCTTTGTCAATGGCTTGCTCGATTCGCCGCACTATACGCGGCCGGAAATGTATGAAGGCACGAGCGTGCCGCCCGTTTTGATGGGTGGCAACCATGCCGAGATCGTCAAGTGGCGTCGCCAGCGCATGCTGGAAGCGACCGCAAAGAAGCGTCCTGATCTGTTGATCAGCGCGCGCGCCGCCGGCTTGCTTAGCCGTGCCGACGAACAATTCCTGGCCAGCCTGTAAGTCGTTTTCAGAACGGCAAGCAGGGTGGCCTTGCAGTGCCGGGCATGTTGCCCAAATAGTGCAGTACCCATCCTCTACCGGGCGGATAGTCAGCTATCCACAGTGCGCCGGCATGATGGCTTTCGGAGTTATAAAATGGACTTGATTCAACAATTAGAGCAAGAAGAGATCGCCCGTCTGGGTAAATCGATTCCTGACTTCGCACCAGGCGATACCGTCATCGTCAGCGTCAACGTGGTCGAAGGTACGCGCAAGCGCGCCCAGGCATACGAAGGCGTCGTTATCTCCCGTCGTAACCGTGGCCTGAACTCGAACTTCATCGTTCGCAAGATCTCGTCCGGCGAAGGCGTCGAGCGTACGTTCCAGCTGTACTCGCCGCTGATCGCTTCGATCGAAGTGAAACGCCGTGGTGATGTTCGCCGCGCCAAGCTGTACTATCTGCGTGAGCGTTCGGGTAAATCGGCGCGTATCAAAGAAAAATTGCCAAACCGCCGCGTTGTGGCGAAAGCAAGCGCGTAATACCAGCGTCTGCGTTTGGAAGAGGGGGTGCCTATGGGTGCCCCTTTTTTATTTCTGGAGCTGGAGGCTGTTAGCATGGCAACTATCGCGTTTGACCCGAAAAAACTGGCTGTCGATTCGATTGCCGGCGAAGCCGCGCTGGACGCCGCGCGCATGACGCCGGAGGCCTTGCGCCAGCGCCTGTCCTCGCCGCCCGACTGGCAGCCCGAGATCACCCAAGATTTTTTATCCGCCCGCGCCGAGCCTGTGCCGGCTGCCGTGCTGATCCCGCTGGTGCAGCGCCCCGAAGGCTTGACGATACTGCTGACCATGCGCACCGATCACCTGAGCAGCCATGCCGGGCAGGTCAGCTTTCCCGGTGGCCGCAGCGAAGCGTATGACGTCTCGGCGGTCGCCACGGCGCTGCGCGAAACGGAAGAAGAAGTGGGCCTGGCGCGCACCCACGTGGAAGTGCTGGGCCAGCTGCCCGATTACCTGACCGGCACCGGCTACCAGGTCACGCCCGTGGTGGGCCTGGTCACGCCGCCGTTCGAACTGCGCGCCGATCCGTCCGAAGTGGCGGAAATTTTCGAAGTGCCGCTGGCGTTTCTGATGAATGGCCTGAATCACCAGCGCCTGTCGGTGGAATTGCCGGGCGGGCGCCGCTCCTTCTACGCCATGCCGTACGAGCGATTTTACATTTGGGGCGCCACCGCCGGCATGCTGAGGAACCTGTTTCACCTCTTGCGCGCCGGGTAAGCTGGTCCATATATCGACTTCAATTGTAATAAGTTTGATTCCAGCACTGCACTGCGTTATCGTAGCGGGCATTGCGGTATTGCAGTAAAAGACAAAAGGGACCATCGATGACATTTTTCTCCATACTTTGCGCACTACTGATAGAGCAGCTCAAGCCTTTGCGCGCGGACAATATCATCTACGCCGAAATCAAAAGCATGGCGATGCGCATGGAGACCTGGTTCAACGCTGGCCACGCCAGCCACGGCCGCATCGGCTGGTTTTTAATGATGGGCATGCTGATGATCCCCGCGGCCGGCATTCACTGGGTGCTGAAGTATTACGAGCTGACCCTGGTGTCGTTTGCCTGGAATGTGCTGATCGTCTACCTGACCTTGGGTTTTCGCCACTACAGCCATTACTTCACGTCGATACAGCTGGCCTTGAGCGCCGGTGACGAGCCCGCCGCGCGTACCTTGCTGGCGGAATGGACCAAGCTCGACACGGTAGGCATGGACAGCAATGAAATTTCACGCATCGCCGTCGAAAAAGCCCTGATCACCACGCATCGCAATGTGTTCGGCGTTTTCTTCTGGTTCATGATGCCGCTCGGTCCGGCCGGTGCCGTGATGTACCGCGTGGCCGAATACCTGGCGCGCGCCTGGAACGAGCCCGAGCACATGCGCAATGAAGCGTTCGGCCTGTTTGCCGCGCGCGCTTTTTACTGGATAGACTGGATTCCCGTGCGCCTGACTGCGGTCGCCTTTGCCGTGGTCGGCAACTTTGAAGACGCCATCTACGCCTGGCGCAATTTCGCCCATCGCTGGTACGACGAAGCGATCGGCATCATCCTGACAGCCGGCGGCGGCGCCATGGGCGTGCGCCTGGGCACGCCAGCGGAAACCGCCGCCCGCGTGCTGAGTACGCCCGACATGGCCATCGACGACAGCGACAGCGAAAGCGATGTCCTGCCCGGCGACGAGCCCGGCGTGCGCGCCCTGCAAAGCACGGTGGGCCTGGTCTGGCGCGCCTTGCTGCTATGGATGCTGTTGCTGTTGCTGTTGTCTGGCGCGATTTTCCTCGGTTGATACGCGTCATGGAGCAGGCGCAATTCGATTAGAATAAGGGGCTGGCGCCGCAAGTGTGTCGGCCCCTTTGGCATCTGGCCGGCAGGTATGGACAGATGGAGGTAGAACCCAAGTCTTCTATAAGATATAATACTGACTGTCCGCAAGACGCACTGAACTACCAGCCCGGCTTACCCGCCGGGGCCATTCACGCAATCAAGTCCCGACAAGCCACATGGCCGAGTTATCTCAAAACAACGGAGAACTCTCAGACGAGTTCTTCATCCTTGGTCTCACCAGCAATGGCAAGCAATTTCGCCCCAGTGATTGGGCCGAACGCCTGTGCGGAGTGATGTCCTGTTTCAATCCCGAGGGTGGCGGGCGCAATGCCCACCTGCAATACTCTCCCTACGTGCGTCCAACCATCGTCAATGGCGTCAAGTCGGTGGTCGTGAACACCAAGCTGCGCGAGATCGAGCCGCTGGCCTTGCACTTCGTGCGTGAGTTTGCCAAGGACAACGATTTGCAGATCGTCGAAGCCTGCTTCCTGCCGCCGAAGTAATCTCTCTACCGGCGCAGTGCGCTTGCCTGCTGCTGCGCACTGCCACCCAGCCGGCGCTCAAAGTCTCATGCCCATCCAGATCGTCGCTTCCGTTGCGCACGACACTACAGTGTCAATTGCCCGGTCCAGTCGCCTCGGATCACTTAGCCGAGACGCAGAATGGTCGTGGTGATGTTGTTCTTCTTTAAGAATCTGCATGATTGCCGAGGTAGCCGCTGGATCGCTGTTGCCTATGTCGGCCAGTTGCTGCTGAAGGTGGCGAATGACAACCCGCTCTACAGCTATCGTCGTTGCAGCGACTGCCTTATCGCCTAGCAGGCCGCTTGCAATGCCAAGAACGTAGCCTCCCGTAGCACACAACCAGTAGCTGCGACACCGCCGCAAGCCTCGTCGTTGTAGTTCACCCGCAAAAATTGCGCGATGATTTTCTTCATGTGTCTTGAAATCCGCCAGCTCTTTGGCCAGAGCTTTTGCCCTCAGCCGTACGGCCAGTATCTGACCGGCATAAATATGAACGGCACCGTGCTCACCTGCGTGGTTTACTTTCAAGATTCGTCCGACGTTGACGACTGCGCGGGCCTTATGATCCATTATCACGGCCTTCCTTTTACTCATGGATACGGAGGTGTGTTGACGAAGCAGGAAAGCTCAATGGCACATCAGCGAACGTCGGCTTTTGCCTTCCACGCAACCACTCAGGAGATCCTGCAATCGCCGAAAGTTAAAGTATCCGAAAACGCTTTGCTATGCTTCTTGCGTGTCCGTGTCCTGTAGCAACACTGTCATCCAGTCAACGAAAGCGCGTACTGCGGGAGAAAGATGCCGGCTGCGCGGGTATAGCACGGAAAGTGGAACCGGAAGCCCATGTTCGTCTGGAAGAATCCTCACCAAATTTCCTGCTTTCAAATGTGGCCTAGCCAGGAAACCTGCAATACGGATTATGCCAAGGCCCTCCAGACCGCAGCTGATGTAGGCGTCGGTGTCATTGACTGCAAGTCGGCCGCGACTTCTGAACAGATGTTCTCCATTCTCTGCACCGAAACACCACTCGATAGCGCGTCCGGTGCGCCCGGAATGAAACTCAATGACATGATGATGGCCAAGGTCTTCCAGGGAACGTGGCATGCCGTGCTGCGCCAGGTAGTCGGGCGACGCGCAGGTAATCCAGTCGAAGCTGCCGATATGTTTGGCCACGAGCAGCGCCGACGACTCTGGCGTCCCCGAGCGCACTACGCAGTCGAGTCCCTCCTGGATGATGTCAACGGGCCGGTCTCCAAGCGTGAGAACGATGTCAAGGTTCGGGTAGCGGGTCAGAAAGCCGTCAATGGTCGGCAACACAACCGTGCGGGCGAACGACGAAGTCATATCGACACGCAGCCGGCCACGGGGCTGCATTGTACTGTCGGACAGCGACGCCTCCACGCTTTCGATCTCCTGAAGCATCTGGCGACAATGGTCGTGGTAAAAGCTGCCATTGCTTGTAAGGCGCAAGCTTCTTGTTGTGCGCTGCAACAGGCTTACCCCAAGCGCCTTCTCCAGCTCCTGGACAGATCTGCTCACGGTTGAGCGCGGGAGTGACAGCGTTTTCGCAGCCCCGGCAAAACTGCCTGCCTCAACGACGCGGGAAAAAATCTTCATGGCACGAATCTTGTCCAAAGCAAGTTCCTGAAATGACAAAAAAGACGTTGATTATCCCATTTTTTGCAACTCGAAAATCATGATCCGGGGGCTTATGGCAGTGATCGGTACTCCCTATACTTCATTCCATATTGAACTCTCTGAACAGGAATAGCATGAATAACGACCTCAACCATATGGAACTCGACAACATGCTTGTGCTTGGTGCTGGTGAGCTGGGCATGGCCATTGTGCGCCACCTTGTGCTGCGCCGCACGGGCACAGTCACTCCCCTTGCAGTTCTGGTATCGCCACATTCCCTTGCCGCCCCTGGGCCGGAACAGGCACGCAACTATCATGAACTGCGTGCCTCAAATGTACGTCTGCTTCCCTTCGACCTCGTTGCTTGCTCCGACGACGAGTTGACAGCACTGCTAGGCCGATTTCATACCGTGATTAATTGCACCGGATTCGTGGCGGGTCCTGGAACGCAACTCAGGCTCACGAGTGCGGTTCTGCGGGCCGGCGTATCACGGTATTTCCCCTGGCAGTTCGGCGTGAACTACGACATCGTCGGCAAGGGTAGCGGCCAGCCCGTCTTCGATGAACAGTACGAGGTGAGGACATTGCTGCGAATGCAGACTCGTACTGAATGGGTCATCGTATCGACAGGGATGTTTACAAGTTTTCTTTTCGAGCCGGCTTTCGGGCTGGTTGATCTGACTGCGGAAGTTGTGCGGGGCTTGGGAAGCTGGGATACGAAAGTAACCGTCACGACTCCCGACGACATCGGCCGGCTGACGACCGACATTTTGCTCGATCGACCGAGAATCGCAAACGAGATCGTCTATGTTGCGAGCGATACGCTCTCTTACCGTGAGCTGGCTGATGTCGTCGAAGAGGTGACAGGACAACGGTACCGCCGGGAGTTGCTGACTACGGACATGCTCATCGACGAAACCGCACGGCGTCCGGACGACGCGATGGCGCGCTATCGGCTTGGTTTTGCACGTGGGGACGGCATGTGGTGGGATAAGGACACCACATACAACGCCATGCGCAATATCCCGA
Source organism: Janthinobacterium longum (assembly GCF_051380735.1). Taxonomy (NCBI): domain Bacteria; kingdom Pseudomonadati; phylum Pseudomonadota; class Betaproteobacteria; order Burkholderiales; family Oxalobacteraceae; genus Janthinobacterium; species Janthinobacterium longum. Next base: position 158,922 of record NZ_JBNYXQ010000003.1, on the reverse strand, counting down.
CGACCGATACCAGGACATGGCTGCAGCAGAGCCATCTGCTTGAAGGCCCAGACTGAAAAAGCGTTTCCGACAATCGGCTATGCGTTCAGATAACGAAGCATAGGCAAGAGTGCTGGATTGTCAGGTTTATGTAGTCGAGTCTGGCCATGAAAAAAGCGGCGCCGGTTTTTGCCGGGGCCGCTTTTTTTTTGCAGCTGATGCCTGAAACTTACTTGGCTGCAGGTGCCGCCGCTGCCGTGGCAGGGCGGTTCAGCCACAGGATCCAGTAGCGGGCCAGGTCGCTGACGCCTTCGCCGCCCTGGACGCTTTCCAGTACCTTGATGGCTTCGTCTTTCTTGCCAGCCATTGCCAGCGAATAGCCGAGGCGCAGTTTGGCGTCTTCAGGGCGCTTCAGGCCGCCTTTGGCGATGCCTTTCTGGATCAGGTCGATGCCTTTGTCGAACTGGTCCATCGTGACAAAGGCGTAGCCCAGGTTGACCAGGCCGGTGCCGTCCTTGCTCTTGGTGGCGGCCGCTTCACCGCTGGCAATGTTTTTCGCATCGTCGGCGGCTGCCTTGTTGGCCTGGTCGCGCAGTTTTTTGTGTTTGGCTGCATTGCCACCTTTGCCCAGCACGCCCTTGGCGTAGCCGTCGTCAAGCACTTTTTTCGCTTCGGTCGGGAAGGCGTTGGTCAGGGCGATTTCTGCCATGTCGCTGTAATCGCGTTCCGGCATGACGCTGACGGCCTTGTACTGGAGACGCAGCACGTCGAGCGCAAAGCGGTCCGAGTAGCCGGCCTTGCCTTGTACGCGGCCCAGCAGGTCGATCCAGTAATCATCGGACGGGTAGTAGCGCACCAGGTTTTCCATGGCGACCAGATAGGTGGCGGGCTCCTTGCTCTTCGAGCCGGTATTGGCCAGCAGTTGCAGTTCCTCCAGGGTCGGCGTCTGGCCGGCCTGCTGCTTGGCGGCCAGGTCGGCCATCAGTTCCTGCTTGGCGCGCGCGAAATCGTTGCCGAAATAATAGGCACGGATAATGTAAGGACGCACGCTGGCCACGTCGCCGGTTTCCGTCTGGTAGCGCGTGAACCATTTGATCGCGTTCGGATAATCCTTGGCGTTGTAGTGGTAGTTGGCCAGCGCCTGGATAAAGTCGCCTTGCGATTTTTTGTCGAGCTTGCCCGATTCGATCACCGCTTCGAGGGCCGGCATGGCCATCGCCGCATTATTGGTGGTCGAGGCCAGCGCCACACGCAGGCGGTTGATGACAAAGGTTTCATACGGTGTCAGGGCCGGAGTGGCGGCGGCCTGGTCGATGCGGCTTTGCACATCGGCGTAGTTCTTGGCATCCATCGACGCCTTGACGGCGGCCGGGTCGAGCAGCTTGAAGATTTCAGGGCGTACCGTGTCGGCCGGTGCGGCGGCAGGTGTACCGGCGGCGGGCTTGGCGTCCTGGGCGTGCGACAGGGCAGGCAGGACATTGAGACCGATGGCGGCCAGGAGCAGGCTGATACGGGCAAGACGGAATTGGGACATGGGTGATCCTTCAATCAATAACAAAAAGATGCCCCCGGCAATCACAGCTGCGGATTGCGCGACGGCAATGCTTGGGGCAGGGATTCTGGGCAAAACACATATTCTGCCATTCTGGCCCCGCAAGTCCAAGGGTGCCAGCATGGTCAACAAAGGCTATTGTCACATAAACTGCGGCGGCAGGGGCGCCTGGCGTGTGCGGCAGGGCCTTGCCCGTGGCGTCCATATATCCTGCCTGCTTGAGCGTGCTTAACTGGTCCTGGTGACTTTGCTCAAATGCCGTGGCGCATCCGGATCCATGCCGCGCGCGGCCGCCAGCTGGGCCGCCATCACGTAGAAGGACTGGATGGCGACGACAGGATCGAGGTCCGGCGTGGCGGCCACCGGCAGGGTCAGGTTGCGTTCAGGCACGTCGTCGGGCGCCGCCAGCAGCACTTTCGCGCCGCGTCCACGCATATCAAGCGCCAGTTGCAGCAAGCCGGCCTGGGTCGGTCCGCGCGTGGCAAAAATCAGCAGCGGATAGCCGTCCTCGATCAGCGCCATCGGACCGTGCTCGATCTCGGCGCCGGAAAACGCTTCGGCCTGCAGGGCCGAGGTTTCCTTGAGTTTCAATGCCGATTCCAGCGCCACTGGAAAGCTGATGCCGCGTCCGACCACCATGATATTGCGCGCCGGCGCAAGCACCTCGACCGCCGGCGACCAGTCCATGCGGGCAGCGCCTCGCAGTGCCTCGGGCAGCGCTGCCAGGCCGGCCAGCAGTTCGGGGTCGTTCTGCCACTGCGCCACCATGCGCGCGCCGGCCACCAGGCTGGCGATGAAGCTCTTGGTGGCAGCGACGCTTTTTTCCTTGCCTGCCCGTAGCGGCATCGCCCATTCGGCGGCGTGCGCCAGCGGCGAGTCGATATCGTTGACCAGCGCCACGGTGGTGGCGCCGCCGTCGCGGAAGTACGTGATCGGTTCGACCACGTCCGGGCTCTGGCCCGATTGCGAGATCGAGATGGCCAGCGTGTCGCGTGTTTTCAAGGGCGACTTGTTCAAGGTCACCAGCGACATCGGCAAGGACGCCACCACGCGTCCCAGGCGCGCCATGATCAGATAGGCCACGTAGTTGCAGGCGTGGTCCGAGCTGCCGCGCGCAATCGTCAGCGCGGTGGAGAACTGCGTGCTCCTCAATTTGCGGCCCAGTTCCGCGTAGCGCTCGCCGTCGCTGGCCAGTTGCAGGGCGACGCATTCGGCGGCAGAAACGGCTTCTTCAAGCATCATTGAGGTCACAGAGTTCTCCTTCTATATAAACGGCTTTAAGGTTGAGATCACGGTCGAGCACGACCATGTCGGCGTAGGCGCCGGGGGCCAGTCGGCCGCGCTCTTGCAGGCCCAGGTAATCGGCGGCATTGGTCGAGACGCGCCGCGAGGCGTCGGCCAGGTCCAGCCCCAGCCCCACCAGGTTGCGCAGCGCCTGGTCGAGCGTCAACGTGCTGCCCGCCAGGGTGCCGTCGGGCAGGCGCACGCCGCCCATGCACTTTTGTACGGCTTGGCGGCCCAGCATGTATTCGCCGTCCGGCATGCCGGTGGCGGAGGTCGAATCGCTGACGCAGTACAGGTGGGGAATTGCGCGCAGCGCCGTCTTGATGGCGCCCGGATGCACGTGCAGCAAATCGGGGATCAGTTCCGCATATTGCGCATGGGCCAGGGCGGCGCCCACCATGCCCGGCTCGCGGTGGTGCAGGCCGCTCATGGCGTTGAACAGGTGGGTGAACCCCGAGGCGCCGTGTTCGAGCGCGGCCACGCCATCTTCATAAGAGCCCAGGGTGTGGCCGATCTGCACGCGCACGCCACGCTGCGCCAGTTGGCGCACCAGGTCCAGGTGGCCGTCGATTTCCGGCGCGACCGTGATCACGCGCAGCTGCGCCAGGGTTTGCAGCCGTTCGATTTCGGCCAGGGTAGCGGCGCGCGCGTAGTTCGGCTGCGCGCCCAGCTTGCCGGAATTGATGTATGGGCCTTCCAGATGGGCGCCCAGCACACGCGCCGCGTTGGGGCGGCGCTGCTTTGCCGCCGCGCCGATGGCGCTCAAGGCCATGTCGATGTCTTCGGGCGGCGCCGTCATGGTGGTGGCCAGCAGGCTGGTGGTGCCGTGGCGCGCATGGATGGCGGCGACATCATGTACCGCGTCGCCGCCCTCCATGATGTCGCGGCCGGCGCCGCCATGCACATGCAGGTCGATAAAGCCGGGCAGGATATAGTCGTCGCCGTTCTGCGACGGGCGGTGCGATGCGCCGTTGATGCTGGCCACGCGCTCGCCAAAAGCGATGGCGCCGTGGACCCAGCCGGCGGGGGTCAGGATATTGCCCTGGATAGTAGTACTGCTCATCTGCGTGACTCCGCTACGAATTCATCATAATTAATGCTGCAATACGAGTGGGTCAGCCCCACCGCTGCCGTCCAGGCGCTGGCGCACCAGGCGCAGGGCGCCAGCCGCCGAATCGCCGTGCGCCGGTACCACTTTTTGCAGCAGTGCCTGTGGCAGGTAGGGGCGCAAGGGCGCGGCCAGGCCGCCGCACAGCGCCACCGGCAAGCTGCCTTGCGGATCGAGCGCCTGGGCGATCAGCGCGACCTGGCGGCCCGCTTCCATCAGCAGGCCATGCGCCATGGCGTCGCTGGCGGCGTGTTCCAGCACCACCCGCGCCAGTTGCGCATAGGTGGTTTGCGTGGCGGCCGCCAGCCAGGCCTGCATGGCGTCGCGGTGGCCGCCGCAGGTGTCGACAATGGCCGTGGAAAAATCGCTGGCGCGCACGCGGCCGTCGACGGCTTGCTGCGCATGGTTGACTGCGCGCATGCCGATCCAGGCGCCGCCCGCTTCGTCGCCGGAAGGAAAGCCCCAGCCGCCCACTTCCCGGCGGCTGCCGTCGGCATGCAGCACTTCGCCCACGCTGCCGGTGCCGATCGCCACGATGGCGCCTGCCTGGCCGCCGTGGGCGCCGAGCAGGGTGGTCAGGGCATCCGATTCCAGCGCCACGTGGGCATAGCCGGGATTGTGTTCGATAAAGCTGGCGGCCCACTGTTTGTTGTGCACGCCGGCCAGGCCCAGGCCGATCGCCATCTGCTGCAGGGGCGCTTGCGCCAGGCCTGCCTCGGCAAAGGCCAGCCCGACCGCCTGCGCCACCGATGTCCATGCCTGTGCGATGCCGTGCGCGAGACCGGACGGCCCGCTGCGACCCTGCGCCAGTTGTTGTCCGTCGTGCCGCGCCAGGCGTACCCGGGTGCCGCTGCCGCCGCCGTCGACGCCAATTATGTATTCGATCATGTGTAGTTCAGCCATGGTGGAGGGGGCGAAAAAGCTGAAAGCACTATAGGGTTGGTGTACGGTGCTGTCAACAGGTATTTAAGTGGTATTGTATCTGGTAGCTGCGGCTTTCTCTCTGTTTAATATAAGTATATGTTTATAAAGGAATTTTTGTGTTTTGAAAAATGGTATTGATGTGGACTTGTTCAAGTCCACTTTTCAATGCCACAAGCCCGCTGGCACCCGCGCCGCGCAAATAGCTGCTTGGCAGCGCGTGCCGTCCGGAGTACAGTCCGCCTTTTACATCTGAAGCTGGAAGAGCACATGAACGACAAGACAGCAAAAAGCGACTATTGGGATGACTGGCAACAAGCGGCGCTGGCCGCCGGCGTATCAAAGCCCCTGGCAGCGCTGGGCATGGAACTGATGCGCACGCATCGCAAGAACCGCTGGCCCAAGGATTTCCTGGGCCGCGAAAGCGATGGCGAAGTGATGATTGCGATGTGCCTGGAAGACGAGGCGGAAACGGAACTGTTCTTTATCGAGAATCTGTATCCCTACGATACGGCACTGATCGAAAAGACCAAGCGCCGCCTTTGCCTGCACTGATTGTTTCCACGCTGATTTGCACGCCGATTGCGTGCATTTCCACGGCACGGTGTCATAATGGTCCACGCATCCCCAACCACGTACGGAGTACACCATGAGCAAGGCACAAGACAGCAAGAAGGAAGCCAAGAAGGAACCGGCTAAATCCATGAAGGAAAAAAAGGAAGCGAAGAAAGTCAAGAAAGAAGAACGCAAGCATTAAGCCATGCGCGCGCACTGCTTGCTGCCCGCCCGGCGGCCGCTGGCCGTGCTGGCGCTGCTGTTGCCGGCCATGTTGGTGCAGGCGCAGCCCAAGGCGCCACCATCGACCTTCGGGCAGGTGGTGGGCAACGCCGTGCTGTGCCTGGACCAGATCGACAACAAGTCGTTTTATTCGTATCTGCTGACTGCCTTCGGCCCGGCCTACAAGCACGAGGGCGGCGCCTACTGGTTCCGCACCGAGGCCGTGTTGTGGGGCGCGCCGGTAACGGACGTGATCGTCAGTGACGACACCAGCCCGCTGGTCTTCATGGGCGTGGTGGCCGATTCGACGCCGGAAAAGCTCGAGCCGGCGATCCGCGCCGTGTCCGGCATGCGCTTCGACAAACTCGATTATTCCGCCCATCCTGTCCGTGGTTCCCAGCCTGGCAGTAAAATCGTCTACTTTCGCACCAAGGCCAAAGTCTATTGCGCCAAGTACAAGCCATTGCCGCCGCTTCATACCCGCTAGGCATGGCCTTGTGCAGTCGCCTTGGCGCATTTTGATCGTCCCACCGCAGGGTCTCCATGTACACGCATTATTTCCAGCTCAAGCAATCGCCGTTTTCGATCGCCCCCGATCCCCGCTATCTGTTCATGAGCGAGCGCCACCGCGAAGCGCTGGCGCACCTGCTGTATGGCGTGGGCAGCGGCGGCGGGTTCGTGTTGCTGACGGGCGAGATCGGCGCCGGCAAGACTACCGTTTGCCGTTGCTTCATGGAGCAGATCCCCGACAATTGCCAGTTGGCCTATATTTTCAATCCCAAGCTGTCGGTCGAGGAATTGCTGCTGTCGATCTGCGAAGAGTTCCGCATCGCGCCGCCGGCCGGCGCGGGGAGCGTGAAAAGCTATGTCGACGCCATCAATGTGCATCTGCTGGCCAGCCACGCGCAGGGCAAGAACAATGTGCTGATCATTGACGAGGCGCAAAACCTGTCGGCCGCCGTGCTGGAGCAATTGCGCCTGCTGACCAACCTGGAAACGAGCGAGCGCAAGCTGCTGCAGATTATCCTGATCGGCCAGCCGGAACTGCGCGCCATGCTGGCCCGGCCCGAGCTGGAGCAACTGGCGCAGCGCGTGATCGCGCGCTACCACCTGGGCTCGCTGTCGGCGCCCGAGACAGCCAGTTATATCCAGCACCGCCTGGCCGTAGCCGGCAGCACCGCGCGCACGCCGTTCGGGCCGCAACTGATGGCGCAGATTCACAAGCTCAGCCATGGCGTGCCACGCCGCATCAACTTGCTGTGCGACCGCGCGCTGCTGGGGGCATATGTGGAAAATCAGCCGCAAGTGACGCGCCAGATCCTGCGCCGCGCGGCTGCCGAAGTATTTGCCGAAGCGGGCACCGCCGCGCCAGCCGCTGCCAGCGGCTGGCGCTGGCCGCAGCTGGCCGGCGGCGTGCTGGCCGGTGCCCTGGCGACGGCGGCGCTGGCCTGGCATTTCATGCCCTTGAAGCAATCTGCTGCGCCCATGGCGGCCGCAAGCAAGCCGGTGGCCGCTGCATCGGCCCCGGTCCCGGTGCCGGCTCCGGCCACCGCTGCACCGGACCGCGATGCCTTGCTGCGCCAGCTGGCCACGCTGTGGGGCGAACACTTGCCGGCAGGCGACGCTTGCCAGGCTGCTGCCCGCGCTGGCCTGCGCTGCCTGCAAAGCCGTGGCGGCGTGGCCGAATTGCGTGTGCTGGATCGTCCCGCCATGCTGGTCTTGCGCGGCAAGGATGGCATCGGTGAACAACTGGCGCTGCTGTCCCGCGTGCAGGGCGACAGGGCCAGCGTGCAGATCGATGGCAAGCCCGTCTCCATGGCAGTAGCCGAACTGGCTCAGCGCAGCGACGGCGATTTCGTTACTTTCTGGCGCGCGCCACGCAACTGGCGCGATGAAGTGCCGGTGGGCGCGCGTGGCCCGGACGTGGACTGGCTGGCGGCGCGCCTGGCGCAGCTGCATGGCTTGCCTGCGCCTGCCAGCGACCTGCCGCTGGACACGGAGATGCAGCGTTTGCTGCGCGAGTTCCAGCGCAGCCAGAACCTGAAGGCCGATGGCCTGGCGGGACCAAAAACATTCATGCGCCTGATGCAACTGGGCGACAACACGGAGCCGCGCCTGCTGCCCGTGGCGACCACCGTGGCGGGGAAATAAATGTCGTATATTCTTGAAGCACTGAAAAAATCGCAAGCCGAACGCCAGCTCGGTGAATTGCCGTCCATCCATGCGCCGCAGGTACAGTTGCAGCCGGCGCCGGACACGAGCCGCCCGGTACGCCTGCCGCTGTGGGCAGGACTGGGTGCCGCCTGCGCCGTGGCAGCCGTCTGGTGGTGGTGGCCAGCGAAGACCGGCGTGGCGCCAGCACCGGCGCCGGTGGTTGCGGTGGCGCCTGTCCCGGTCCCGGTCCCGGCCCCGGCCCCGGCCCCGGCTCCCGTTACGCCGGTCATTGCGCCGCTGCCTGCGCCGCTGGTCGTCAAGGCGCTGCCGCCACCGGTGGTCAAGGCCAGTGCGCCACCAGCGGCGCCAGTCGTGACTCCGGCGCCGGTGGAAGAAATCACGCCGGGCCTGCGCGATCTGCCCGAGCCGATACAGCGGCAGATCCCGCCGATCGCCCTGGGCGGCTACATTTATTCAAAAGATCCGGCCGACCGGCTGCTGCTGATCGACAAGGTGCTGCGCCATGAGGGCGAAGAAGTGGCGCCGGGGCTGGTGCTGGAAAAACTGCAACCGAAGGCGGCCATCTTCAGTTTCAAGGGCTATCGCTACCGCATGCCGTACTGAGGGTCAGTCGGCCGGCCGCTATAATGCGGCTATCTTAGCGAGGAACTCACACGATGGACCAAGCGACATCCGCTTTTATGCCTGCCCACCCGGTACTGGGCGTGGTGGGCCGTTCCGGCAGCGGCAAGACTACCTTGCTGGAATATGTGGTGCAACAGATGGCGGCACGCGGCCTGCGCGTGAACCTGATCAAGCACAGCCACCATGACCTGGCGCTGGAGCCGCCACAAAAGGACAGCGCCCGCCTGCGCATCGCCGGCGCGGCCGAAGTGCTGGTAGCATCACCGTATCGTTTTGCCATCGTCCACGAGTTGCGCGGCGCGCCCGAACCGAGCTTGTCACAGCAACTGGCCCGCATGGGGCCGGCCGACCTGACCCTGGTGGAGGGCTTCAAGACCGATCCCATCGCCAAGCTGGAAGTGTTTCGGCCGGAAGTGGGACAGTCGCCCTTGTACCCGCATGACGCGAGCGTGATCGCGGTGGCGTCGGACGCACCGGCGCCGCCCGATCTGCGCGACGGCGTAGCCTGGCTGGACTTGAATGATCGTGCGGGCGTGCTAAGCTGGATATTGAAGCGGCTGGAAAAATAAGGCTAAAGTATTGCGTCGGCTGGTCGTTAATCCTGGTAGACCTTTAATGGATGGAGAGACTCATGGACGTCGGAAGCATTGCACAACTGTCAACCACGATGGCCGAGACCGGCACTCGCCAAGCCGTGGGCATGGCCGTCCTGAAGAAAGCCCAGGACATCCAGAGCTCGACCGCAACCGCCCTGATCGAAGCGTTGCCGCCCGTGCCAGCCGCGCCCAGCCTGCCGTCGCACTTGGGCAACCGCATCAACACGACGGCCTGAGTCCTGACCAGCCTGGCCGGTTCACGCTGCCGCCGTTCTGGCCGCAGCGTGCGTCTGCATTGAAGGATTTCCTTCTTTTTCTGCGACAGCGTAGAATCGGCTATCGCCTATTTTACGAAAGACTCCCATGAACAAACGTCACGCCCTCGTTGCCGCCGCCCTGGCTGGCCTTTGCGCCACTTCGGCTTCCAGCGCCGCAGACCATGATGCAGCCGCTGCCGGCGACAAGGAAAAATGCTATGGCGTTGCCAAGGCAGGCCAGAATGACTGCGCCTCGTCCGATGGTGCGCACTCCTGCGCCGGCCAGGCCGCCAGCGACAGGCTGCCGACCGAGTGGGCCTACGTTGCCAAAGGCACGTGCGAGCAGGCAGGCGGCGCCCTGAAGCCTGTCAAGGCGGGCAAGAAAACCGCGTCGCCGGCGAAGCAGCAGTCATAAACCGGCAGGCCATGGCGCAGCCCGTCCATGCGCTGACTGGCGTGGGCGTCGGCCTGCGCGCTGCGCATTACCGCGACTTTCTCGACGGCCGGCCTCAGGTGGACTGGCTGGAAGTGCATACCGAAAATTATCTGTCCTGCTCGGGCCGCGACTGGCATGTGCTGCAGGCCGTGCGCCAGGATTATGCGCTGAGCCTGCACGGCGTGGGCCTGGGCCTGGGTTCGGCGCGCGGTTTTTCCGAAGATCATCTGGAGCGGGTGCGGCTGCTGGCCCAGCGTATCGAGCCGGCGCTGATATCCGAACACCTGTGCTGGGGTGCGGTGGTAGGGCGGCAACTCAACGATCTGCTGCCACTGGCGCTCGACCATGCTGCGCTGGACTTGCTGTGCGCCAGGGTAGGGCGGGTGCAGGATGCCCTGCGCCGTCCCATCCTGCTGGAAAATGTATCGACCAGCGTGCGTTTCCACGCGGATGCCATGAGCGAAGCCCAGTTCCTGGCCGAACTGGCGCGCCGCAGCGGCTGCGGCCTGCTGCTCGACGTCAATAATCTGTATGTGAACCAGTGCAACCACGGTGAAGATGCGCTGGCTGCCTTGCTGGATATTCCCGTCGGTATCGTTGGCGAAATGCACTTGGGTGGCCATCTGGTCACGCCGCGCGCGGTAATCGACCACCACGGCGCCGCCGTGGCCGAACCCGTTTGGGCCTTGTACCAGGCGGCCCTGCAACGCTTTGGCCAGGTAGCAACCCTGATCGAATGGGATACCGACGTGCCCGAGCTGGCTGTGTTGCTGGCGCAGGCCGACCGTGCGCGCGCCATCCAGCAACAGCATCAGAACGCGGTGTCATGGCGCGGTTCGGTGATCACCGCCATGGCGCCAGTGATCGATGAGCACCTGGCGGCCAGCCAGCAAGTATTTGCCGACGCGCTGCTTGACATGACGCAGGCGGACGCAGCGCTCCAGCTATGCCGTGGCGCGCTGGTCGAAGAAAGGCTGGGTTTGTATCGCGGCAATCTGAACGCCACCTGGCGCCGCGTGCTGGGCCAGGTGTATCCGGTGCTGCTGGCGCTGGTGGGCGAAGAATTCTTTGCCGGCCTGGCGCGCGAATACGGCCGGCGCTACCCCTCGCAAGATGCCGACCTGAACCGGTTCGGCGACGGTTTTGCCACTTTTCTTGCTGCCTTTGCGCCAGCGGCGCAATTACCATACTTGCCCGATATGGCGCGGCTGGAATGGGCGCTGCACCTGGCCCATTATGCACCCGACGCGCCAGGCTTGCCGGCGGAAGCGCTGGCCAGCCTGCCGCCGGAGCAGCTGGAAGCCTGCCGCTTTACCCTGCATCCGGCGTGCACATTGATTCGTTCCGATTGGCAGGTGGTGGCGCTATGGCAGGCGCATCAGCATGAAAATGCGGTATTTCCACAGCAGATGGCTGCCACCAGTCATGCCCTGGTGTGCCGGCCACGGTGGCGGGCGCAGGTGCTGGCGCAGGATGCGGCCGCGCATGCGGCGCTGCTGCGGTTAATGCAAGGGAAAAATTTTGGCGCGGCGCTGGACGCCGCCTTCGCAATCGACGCGGATTTCGATCTTGGCGGGCAATTGCGACTGTGGCTGAAGCATGCGGTGCTGACGGCCGTGCTCGCGCCTGAACAGGGCTATTGAAAGGCGCGCAGGATGCGCGCTTCACCCGTCTGGTCGTGGTACCTGGCGTTGGCCGCCAGGGTGGCATCCATCATGCGCGCCAGTTGTTCGTCTTCGAATTGCGCCAGTTCGGCGGTGGCCGCCACCAAGGCTACTTCCAGCTTGGCGCGCGCACCCTGGTACAAGGTGCTGGTGTATTTGTCGGTGCTGCGCAATAAATCTTCCGCATTTTCTATGACCTGGCGCAAATCGGCGATCAATCGCTGCTGGCTGCGCGTGCCGTGTTCGGCATTGTCCATGACCATCCTTCCGCTTGTTGATGAATATATGGTAAAAATATAAACATAGGCAAACCAGCCGGGCAGGTTTTGATCTGGCGCAGGAGCGCGTTAAACCGGCCTCAGGCGGGCGCCACTACGGTAATGCGGATATCGGCCACGCTGACAACCTGCCCGGCGCGGATCTTGGCCGTCTTGCGCAACTCCTTCTTGCCGTCGACCTTGACCACGCCGCTGTCGACCATGACCTTGCCCGCGCCGCCGCTGTCGCACAAGCCGACCAGCTTGAGCAGCTGGTTCAGCTCGACGAACTCAGATGTCAAATCAAAGCTTACTTTTTGCATTCTATCCCCAATCACAATAATGTGTTTTCAACACTGTGCAGCCCAAAAAAGGGCCAAACAGCCAGTTTACATGGTTGCAACCAGGTATGCGAAAGTTGCCTTAAGTTTTGTTCGGACGCGTCATGTCGAGCGGCACGATCCACTCGGCAAATTGTTCTTCCGTCACGAAGCCCAGGCTCAAGGCTGCTTCTTTCAAGGTCGTGCCTTCATGCTGTGCCTGCTTGGCGATCTGCGCCGCCCGGTCATAGCCGATATGCGGCGCCAGCGCCGTGACCAGCATCAAGGAGCGCTCCATCAGTTCGGCGATGCGCTCGCGGTTTGGTTCGATGCCATGTGCGCAATGCTCGTCAAAGCTGCGCATGCCGTCACCGAGCAGGCGCGCGCTTTGCAGGAAATTGTGCGCGATCAGCGGCTTGAACACGTTCAGCTCGAAGTTGCCCGAGGCGCCGCCCACCGTGATGGCGACATCATTGCCGAAGACCTGGCAGCACAGCATGGTCAGCGCTTCGCACTGGGTCGGATTGACCTTGCCCGGCATGATCGAGCTGCCCGGTTCGTTTTCGGGTATCGTGATTTCACCGAGGCCAGAACGTGGGCCAGAGGCCATCCAGCGCACGTCGTTGGCGATTTTCATCAGTGCGGTTGCCAGGGTTTTCAGCGCGCCATGGGCTGCCACCAGCGCATCATGGGCGGCCAGGGCGGCGAACTTGTTGCTGGCGCTGGCAAACGGCTGGCCCGTCAGGTGCGCCAGCTCGGCCGCGATGCGCTCGGCAAATTCGGCATGGGCGTTCAGGCCGGTGCCCACCGCCGTGCCACCGGCGGCCAGCTGCAGCAGCGGCGGCAGCGCGGCCTCGATGATGTGCTCGGCAAATTCCAGCTGGGCTGCGTAGCCCGAGAATTCCTGGCCCAGGGTCAGTGGCGTGGCGTCCTGCAGGTGAGTACGGCCGATCTTGACGATGTCGGCAAAAGCGGCTGCTTTCCCTTCCAGAGTGGCGCGCAGCTGGCGCAGTGGCGGCAATACCGTGTTGGCGACGGCCAGCGCGGCAGCCACGTGAATGGCGGTGGGGAAGATGTCGTTCGAGGACTGGCCCAGGTTGACGTCGTCGTTCGGGTGCAGCAGGCGCTCGGCGCCACGCAGTCCACCCATCAGCTCGGAACCCCGGTTGGCCAGCACTTCGTTCATGTTCATATTGCTTTGCGTGCCAGATCCGGTCTGCCAGACGGCCAGCGGAAACTCGGTCGGGTGCTGGCCGGCCAGTACTTCGTCGGCGGCTTTGGTAATGGCGACGGCTTTTTCACCGCTCAGCAAGCCCAGTCCCAGGTTGACGTGGGCGGCCGCGCGCTTGACGGTAGCCAGCGCGGCGATCAGTTCAGGCGGCATCTTTTCCGTGGAAATATGGAAGTGCTCAAGCGAGCGCTGTGTCTGCGCGCCCCACAATTGACCGGCGGGTACGTCGATCGGGCCAAAACTGTCGCGTTCGATTCTGCTGCTCATGGCATCCCTTTCATCTGTGTTGGTTGATCGAGTGTACTCCAGGCGCCAAAAATGCACAGCGCAGTCGCTTGCGCCTATATTTTTTCTATTTCCTGCCGTTAACAAGATACGTTGTCACTTGTTCCTGTTGTCAAAGCGATTATTTCATGCCGAGCATAGTCTTTTCCCGCTGGACCGCCATCCTGTGCGCCACCGCCTGCCTGGCCATGCCGCTCGCCTTTGCGGCCGAACTGGGCGAGATCAGCGTGCAGTCGCATGTGGGCCAGCCCTTGTCGGCCGATATCGAATTGACGGCGCTGGCGCCCGACGAGCTGCAGGGCCTGTCGGTGCGCCTCGCGTCGAACAATGTCTACGAAGGCGGCGGCATCGCCATGGACGCCGCACTGCAAACCCTGGCCATCAGCCAGGTGGAGCGCGACGGCCGGCGCTTTGTCCGCCTCAGCACGCGACAATCGATCAATGCCGGCCATGTGCATGTGTATTTAATGCTGGGCAATGGCAGCCGCAGCATCGTGCGCCTGGCCACCGTCTGGCTGACGCCGGCGCCACCAGCGCCTGTCCCTGTCCCTGCCCCTTTTCTTGCGCCCGCGCCCAGGGTCATGCCGCAATCACCCGTGCCGGTCGTTGTTCCCAAGCCCATCGCGGTGCCGGATGCTGCCGCCCTGGCCGCGCGCGCCCGCGCCGAGGGCATGCTGCGCCCGTCGGCCGTGTTTGTTGCGCCACCGGTGGCGCCAAAACCGGCGTTCGTGCCGGTTTCGCCGCCACCGCTGCGCCGCGCCGCTGCGCCGGCAGCAGCCTGTGCGCCGCAGGCGGCCGGTGTGCCGGCTGCGGCGTGTGTGGCGCTGGACCGGCAAAACACGGCCTTGAATGAGAAGATCGGGGTGCTGGAAGGCAAGGTCTCGGTGCTGCAGCAGGCGCTGGCTGCGCCCGCTGCTGCGGCCCCTGCGCCAGCCGCCTCGGTGTCGCCGCATGTCAAGGCCAAGGCAGCGGCAGCGGAAAGGAAAGCCGGCGGCAATGGCATGCTGTGGCTGGGCCTGGGCATCGTGCTGTTCCTGCTGGCGACGGCCCTAGTTGTCTATATCCTGCGCAAGCGCAGGGGGCGTCCTTTAGCCGTGACCAGGCCGCCATCGAAATACTGGGTCTTGCTGCGCAAGCCGTTTCGCCGCAAAACGACGCCGGTGGTGCCGCCTGGCGATACCGTGCCTGAACGCGAGGAGCCGGCTCTGGCACCGGAGCCTTTTTCGCGCTAAGGGGTCTGCAGCGCTTGCGACAGGCGTAAAAAAAGCGCCCGCAGGCGCCGTCGACTTCGGTACTGATCAAACTGTTTATCGGTGCGCGCGCGGTGCCGGCATGGTCCTGGACAACTGCGCCATCCATGGTTCGGTGATATTGCAAATGGCGCGGTCATTGGCCAGGATCTGCTTGATCAGGTCGAACTTGCGTGCCCGATGGGAACCGGACAAGGCAGGCACGGCGCCGATCAGGGTGGCACTGGCTGCGCTGGCGCATTGATTTTCCAGCGCGTTCAAGCTTTCCCAATCCTCCGCGCATGCGGCCGCGACCATTTTATTGGTCAAGCCGGCAATATTTTCATACATCGAAAGCACGTCGTTGGAGTTCATGAGCACACCTGTATTTTTATCAATGGTTTTACGCTTGTCCAGATTAACGACCACTTTGGACAGAACTTGAGGTTTTTTTTGAAAATAATTCAAAATAATTTCCAGGTTTCCTCAAACTGCCCGCAAAGCCGCATGAATGCTTGCGGGCGTCTAAAATGGCGGCATCTTTTACGGAAGCGCCATCATGACCGATATCCCGCAAGACCCGCTGCACGTCATCACCCGCCGTACCCTTGACCATTACGACGCCAGCGCCGAGCAGTTTTTTGAAGGCACGCGCGAGCACGACGTGCGCCAGAACATGTCCGCACTGCTCGGCGCCATCGCCGGCGCGGCGCCGTTCGAGATTCTCGACCTGGGCTGCGGTCCCGGGCGCGACCTGAAGGCATTTACGGAACTGGGCCACCATGCCACCGGTGTCGATGGTTCCGCTCGCTTTGTCGAGATGGCGCGGGCCTACAGCGGCTGCACCGTCTGGCAGCAGGATTTTCTCGACCTGGACTTGCCGGCCGGCCGTTTTGACGGCGTATTTGCCAATGCCGTGCTGTTCCATGTTCCCGGCAGCGCCCTGGCCGGCGTGCTGCGCTCCCTGCATGGCTGTTTGAAACCAGGTGGCGTGCTGTTCAGTTCAAATCCGCGCGGCCAGAACCAGGAAGGCTGGAACGGTGATCGCTATGGCAGCTATTACGACCTCGATACCTGGACGGCACATGTGCAGGCGGCCGGTTTTACCTTGCTCGACCATTACTACCGACCACCGGGCCTGCCGCGCGAGCAGCAGCCATGGCTGGCCACTGTCTGGCGCAAGGATAAGTGAAAGATAGCAATATTTTCCCATGTGTTAGGAACCGTACATAGTTTTTCCTGCCTCAGGCGTAGTATGAACTCATCGACACGCAGCAAGCAAAACGCAGCGTGTGAGCCGCAGTACCGGCCCAGAGCCGGACAACAGATGGACCAACTACAGTGAGGATTTATCATGAACAAAGATCAAGTTGAAGGCAAACTGAAAGAAGTCGGCGGTAAAATCCAGGAAACGGCTGGCAAGGTCGTCGGCAGCGAAGAACAGCAAGCCAAGGGCGTGGCAAACCAGGTCGAAGGCCAAGTGCAGAAGAAGGTCGGCGACGTCAAAGACGCAGTCGAGACCATTACGCGCAAGCCATAATCTGAGCGCCAATTAAAAAAACCGCCGCACCGTCGAAAGACAGTGCGGCGGTTTTTTATTGGGCGTCCGCAGTTATTTCGCGTCGTCCACTTTCAGCTTGTTCTTGAAGAAGGCGGCGATCTTCGCGTACACATGGCGCTGCCCGGCGCGCGACGAGATGCCGTGCTTGGCGCCTGGATAGGTCATCAGGTCGAACTGCACGCCACGGTTCACCAGCGCGTCGATCAAACGGGTGCTGTTTGAGAACAGCACGTTATCATCGGCCATGCCGTGCACCAGCAGCAGCGGCGACTTCAAGCCGTCCAGGTGCGCGAACACCGTGCTGCCCTTGTAGCCTTCGACGTTTTCTTTCGGCATGCCGAGGAATTGTTCCGTGTAGTGGGTGTCGTACAGCGACCAGTCGGTGACCGGTGCCACCGACACGCCAGCGGCAATTTTATCGGACGCGGCCGACAGCAAGCGCAAGCTCATGAAACCGCCATAGCTCCAGCCGAATACGCCGATGCGCCTGGCATCGACGTAGCTTTGCTGGCCCAGCCAGGCGATGCCGGCCAGCTGGTCGGCCACTTCGGCCTTGCCCAGGTTATGGTAGATCGCATCGGTAAACGCGCGTTCGCGGCGCGATGAGCCACGGTTATCGAGGCGGAACACCACGAAGCCCTGCTGCGCCATGTACTGGTCGAAGGTGTTGCCCCAGCGGCGCGCCACGTGCTGCGAGTGTGGGCCGCCATAAGTCGACAGGAACACCGGATAGCGTTTCGAGGCGTCGAAGTTCGACGGCTTGACCAGCGAGTAGTACAAGGTCTGGCCATCTTCGGACTTGATGCTGCCGTATTCGGTCGGCAGGTGGTCCGCCTTGTATTTACCGTATGGGTGGCTGGCGTTGAGTGCGTTTTCTTCCAGCCAGCCAACCATCGCGCCGTCAGGTTGGCGGATGCTCACTTGCGGCGGCGTGGCCGGATCGGAATACGTGTCGACAAACACCGCGCCATTGCGCGAGAAGGTGGTGTCGTGCCAGCCGTCGGCTTTCGTCACGCGCTGCGGCTGGTCGGCCGTGCTGCCGTCCAGCGCCAGCGCGTAGGTCTGCTTGTCGATCACCGCGTCGCGGTTCGACGCCACATACACCTTGCCGGTTTTTTCATTCACGGCCAGCAGGCTGTCGATGCCCCACTCGCCGGAAGTGACCGGGTGCAGCAGCTTGCCGCTGATGTCGTACAGGTACAGATGATTGCGGCCGGTGCGCTCGGACGACCATAAAAACGATTTGCCGTCAGCCAGGAAGCGCAGGTCGTCATGGATGCTGACCCAGGTTTTCGAGGTTTCCGTCAGCACCGTGCGCTGCGCCAAGGTGGCGGCGTCTACCGCCACCAGGTCCAGGGTTTTCTGGTCGCGCGACTGGAGCTGGTACAGCAGCGATTTGCTGTCCGCGCTCCAGTCGGCGCGCACCAGGTAAATATCGGGGTTGCTGCCCAGGTCGACCTGGCGCTGCACGCCGGTTTCCGGCGACACGATCTTCAGCTGCACCAGCACGTTGGCGTCGCCGGCGGCAGGGTAGCGCTGTTCTACCACGTCGGTACGGTCGGCGAAGATCTCGAAGCGGCGCACCACCGGCACCGGCGCTTCATCATAACGCTTGTAGGCGACGGCGCTGTCGTCCGGCGCCCAGTAGTAGCCGGTGCTCTGGCCCATTTCTTCCTGCGCCACGAATTCGGCTTCGCCGTTATGGATGGTATCCTTGCCGTCGCTGGTCAGCTGGCGTTCCTGACCTGTTTTCAGGTCGATCACGAACAGGTTCTGCTCGCGCACGAAGGACAGATAGCGGCCTTTCGGCGAAATCTTCGGATCGAGCACATTGCCCTTGGCGACCAGGCGCGCCTTGTCAGGATGGGCCGCGTCGACCAGGTACAGATTGCCGGCCAGCGGCACCAGCAGCTGCTTGCCGTCTGGCGACCAGCTGTAATTGAGGATACCGGCCAGGCTGGCCGTGCGTTCGCGTTCGCGGCGCGCCTGTTCGGCCGGCGAGATGGTTTCATTCGGCACCAGCGCCTTGGAGTCGACCAGGCGATGCGTGCTTTTGTCTTTCAGCTTGAATTCCCACAGGTCGAGCTGGAACTGGTTGTCGGCGCGTCCGCGCAGGAACGTGACGCGCTCGCCGTCGGGCGATACCTTCAGGTTGCGCACGCCGGGGCCGGCCAGCGCCGGATCGGCGTGGATGCGCTCGAGCGTCAGCTTTTCAGCCGAAGCGGGAACGCTGGCCATGGCGGCCAGAAAACAAAGAATAAAACGCATGGATGTCTCGGTGATGTGAAAGAGGTCAATGACGCCAAACAATACCAGAGCGTGACGGGCAATGCGATAGGGCCGGCCACGGAATACGCCATGGATTGCCGGCTTTCCTTCGGCAATTCCATGGAAAACTCCGTTTTTTATATGGCTGCGTGCAGCCTTTCCAGTGACAGCCGGTTCAGATACCAGGTCAGCAGCACGGCCGCCACGCTCAAGCCGGCCACCAGGCCTATCCAGAAACCGGCGGCGGCCATCGGCGCGTCTGGCGACCAGATAAAGCCTTGCGGCGCCAGCCCCAGCACATAGCCGATCGGCAGCGAAAAGCCCCAGAACGCCAGCAGTTGGATCAGCATCGGCTGGCGCGTCACCTTGTAGCCACGGATCGCGCACGAGGTGGCGACCTGGGTCGCGTCGGAGAGTTGGAACAGGGCGGCAAACAGCAGCAGCTGCGCGCACAGCGCCTGCACTTGCGGGTCCGACGTATAGGCCTGCGCGATCTGGTGGCGAAACAGTGTAATGCAGATGGCCGAGACGATGGCTGCCGTCAGCGACATCGCCACCCCCACCCACGAGATGAAACGTGCGCGGCGCAGGTTTGCTTCACCCACCGCATGGCCGACGCGGGTCACCAGCGCAATGCCGAAGGTCAGCGGCACCATGAACACCACGGAAGAAAAATTGAGCGCAATCTGGTGCGCCGACACCTGCACCACGCCAAAGCGCGCCACCAGCAGGCTGATCACGCCAAAGGCGCTTACTTCGGCAAAATAGGTCACGCCGATCGGCAGGCCCAGGCGCAGCATGGGAGCGATGGCCGACGCCTGCGGCCATTCCCAGTGCGTGAACGGATACGTGGCGCGGTAGGCCGGCGCGTACTTGATCCAGGCCAGCATCGCCAGCAGCATCATCCACACGCAGCAGGTGGTCGCCACCGCGCAGCCCACGCCGCCCAGTTTCGGCATGCCCCAATGGCCGTAGATCAGCAGGTAGTTGACGAAAATATTCAGCGCCAGCGCGGCCAGCGCGATCACCATCACCGGCTTGGTCTGGTTGATGCTGGTGCTGTAGCCATACAGCGCGCGGTAGGCGGCAAACGCCGGCAGCGCGCAGCTGATGATGTGCACGAACAGCTTGGCCTTGCCCGCCACGTAGGGTTCGAGCATCAGGTGGTCGAACACCAGCGCCGCCATGTTGGTCAGCACGCAGGCCACCAGGCCGACTGCCAGCGCCTTCCACAGCGACTGGCGCACCAGGTGCGGCACACGGTCGTGGCGCGCGGCGCCGATTTCATGCGCCACCAGCGTATTAATCGCCATCATGATGCCGCTGACGGTGACCAGCACGATCGACCAGATGGCCGCCCCCAGTGATACCGCCGCCAGCTCGTCGGGCGTGGTGTGGCCCGTCATCGCCACGTCGGCCGCGCCCATGCCGACCGTGGCCAGCTGGCCGATCAGGATGGGCCAGGCCAGCTTCCACAGGGAGGAAACTTCCTGGCGCACGGCGGGAACGGTAAACGAAGTAGTGTGTGGCATGGGGTAAAAGCAGGTGCTGGCTGAGTCGAACCTGCGATTCTACTGAATATCGCGGTGCTTGTCCGCGCACCTTGTCAGCATGTCTATTTCCTTTGGTAACAATTCATTGTGTTTTTTCAATACTTTGTTACACCGTTTTTTCGCCGGGCCGCTACACTGGCAAATAGTCGCATTGACAATCACTGGAGATACCCCGATGAACCGCCCGCTTACCCACGCTCTGCTGTGCGCAGCCGCCTTCCTGACCCATGCCGCCGTCCAGGCCGGCGAACTGACCCTGTTCGAAGACGATAACTTCCGTGGCCGCGCCCTCACCGTGCGCGACACCACCGACGACCTGTCGCGCGTGGGCTTCAACGACAAGGTATCGAGCATCATGGTGCGCTCGGGAACATGGGACGTATGTACCGACTCCGGTTTTCGTGGCAATTGCAAGACCCTGACGCCGGGCGAATACCGTTCGATGCCGGGCATGAACGACGCCATTTCGTCCGTGCGCGAAGTAGGGCGCGACGGCCGCAATGACTGGCGCAACGATGGACGCAACGACGGACGCAATGACGGCCGTCCGGATCGCGGCAACTACGGCCGCCAGCCGGTGCTGGAACTGTATTCGGGTGCGGGCCGCAATGGCGGCGCGGCGCGCCTGGACCGCGACACTGGCAACTTTGCCACCATTGGCTTCAATGACCGCACCACCGGCATCGCCATCGAAGGCGGCTACTGGCAGCTGTGCAGCGACGCCAATTACCAGGGCACCTGCCGCGTGTTCGGGCCGGGTCGCCACGACGACCTCGGGCGAGGCCTCGACGGAAGAGTGTCGTCGGCGCGCATGATCGACGAACGCGAAGCGCGGCGCCAGCAGCAATATGAACAGCAGCAGTACCAGCAGAATCAGCAGAACCAGTACCCGCAGTATCCGCAGCAGCAGTACCAGCAGCGCGGCGCCATCCTGCTGTTCCCCGATGCTGACATGCGCGGCGAACCTTTGGCGCTGGACCGCAATACCGACGACCTGGTGCGCCAGAACTTCAACGACCGCGCCGGCTCCATCGTCGTCAACGAAGGGCAGTGGGAAGTGTGCAGCGATGCGGACTTCCGCGGCCGCTGCGAAGTGATCGGGCCGGGACAATATGCGCGCCTGAATGCGCTCGATAACAAGATTTCGTCGGTGCGCCGCGTGCGCTGAGCTTTTGCGTGACATCTGCACGTGAAGCCGCCTGCCAGCAATCCTGCCAGGCGGCTTTTTCATTGCCAGACGTGCTCTGACATTTGCTTGCCATTTGTTACACTCGGTGCTTGCGGTCCAGACTACACTGGTACCCACGCAATCTACGGAGTCAGTCATGTCAAAATCGATTAAATCAAAAACAATCTACGCACTGCTGTGCGCCACCACCGTGTTTGCCCATGCCGCTGCCCAGGCAGGAGAAATGACCCTGTTTCAGGATGATAATTTCCGTGGCCGCTCGGTCAGCGTACGCAACGATGTCAGCGACCTGTCGCGCATGGACTTCAACGACAAGACCTCAAGCATCGTGGTGCGTTCGGGCAGCTGGGAAGTGTGCAAGGACGCTGAATTCCGTAACGGCTGCCGCGTGCTGCAGCCAGGCCGCTACGCCAGCATGCCGGGTATGAACGACTCGATTTCCTCGGTGCGCGAAGTACGCCGTGGCGACAATGGTCCGGGCCGTCCCGAGCCAGGCCGTCCTGGCTACGGCGGTGGCGGCCGTCCCGACAATAACGGTGCCGTGCTGCTGTTTCCCGACGCCGGCATGCGCGGCCAGCCGGTGCGCGTGGACAATGAAGTCAATGACCTGAACCGCATCCGTTTCAACGACCGCGCCCAGTCCATCGTCATCAACTACGGCCGCTGGGAACTGTGCTCCGACGCCAACTTCCGCGGCCGCTGCGTGGTGATGGGCCCGGGCAGCTACAACCGCATCGACGGTGGCCTGGACCGCAAGATTTCGTCTATTCGCCGCGCACGTTAAGTATCCTTGACTTGCCACTGTTCCGGGCATGCAAACGCACTGCATGTCCGGTTCAATTCGTGTAGTCTTCCCGACAGGCGGTTCAACCATGGGGAGCAAGCACGGTGGATTACAAGGACTACTACAAGGAACTCGGGGTCGAGAAATCGGCCAGCGAGGCCGACATCAAGAAGGCGTACCGCAAGCTGGTGCGCAAATACCATCCCGACGTCAGCAAGGAAGCCGATGCCGACCAGCGCACCAAGGCCCTGAACGAGGCCTATGGCGTGCTGGGCGATGCGGAAAAACGCGCCGCCTATGACGAGCTTGGCCGCCAGCAAAGCGCCCAAGGCGGCCCAGGCGGGGCTTTTCGTCCGCCGCCCGACTGGGGTGCGGGCTACGAATCATCGAGTGCCGACGACAACGATTTCTTTGCCGACCTGTTCGCCCATGTGGGCGGACGGCGCCGCGCCAGCAACAACTTCCAGATGCAGGGCGACGACAGCCATGCGGCGATCAGCATCGCGCTGCGCGACAGCTACCATGGCGCCACGCGCACCATCGTCATGCGCGTGCCCGAAGCCGATGCGCAGGGCCGTGTCGTCACGCGCGAACGCACCCTGGAAGTGACGATCCCGAAAGGCGTGCTTGACGGCCAGCAGCTGCGCATGAAAGGCCAGGGCAATCCCGGCAGCGGCGGCGCGCCAGCCGGCGACCTGTACCTGGAAATCCGCTTCGAGCACGATGCGCGCTACCGCGTGGAAGGGCGCGATGTATTTGAAACCGTGCCGGTGGCGCCATGGGAAGCGGCGCTCGGTGGCGCGATCGACGTGCCGACGCCGTCGGGCACGGTGTCGGTGACGGTGCCGGCCGGTTCGCAGACGGGGCGCAAGCTGCGCCTGAAAGGTCGCGGCATTCCGGCCACCCAGGCCGGCGATTTGTATCTGCTGCTGGAAGTGGTGCTGCCGCCCGCGCATGACGACAAAGCGCGCGCACTGTATGAAACCATGGCGCGCGAGATGGCCTTCAATCCACGCCAGAAGCTGGGAGCATAAGCATGGGAAATCTCGTGAAAAACAATGTGATCGGCGTACTGCTTGAAGACGCGGCCCTGAGCCTGGAAGAACTGGCGCGCGCCTGCGCCGTCGAACCCGACTGGGTCGTACAGCGCGTGCAGACGGGGGTGTTGCTGCATGGCGGCCCGCCGCCCGTGCAGGCCAGCGGCTGGCGCTTTACCAGCATCGACCTGGCGCGTGCGCGCCGCCTGCGCGAAATTGAATCGGTATTCGATGCCAACGCCGAGCTGGCGGCGCTGGTAGTCGATTTGTCGGAAGAAGTGGCGCGCCTGCGGCGCCGCCTGCATGTGCTGGGCGTCGAGTAGCTACTGGGCCTCGCCGTGCCGCTGCACGGTAAGGCGGGCGATATAAAACTGGCCGTCGATCACCACGCGGTGCGGGATGCCGGCGATATCGAAGCCGGGCCCGCCGTCTTCCATCCATTCCTGCGCCACGCTGTCGAACTGCTGCGGCGTCATGCGCAGCATCGGCGCCGTGATCACAAAGCGCGCGCCTGGTTTTTGCTTGTTGACGAAGTCGTCGATGCCGGCCATGGTGTTTCCTTGTTGAGGTGAGTGCCGCATCATACCGCTGGCCGAGCCGTCTTAAAACCCCCGTTCCAGCAACAGCGGCAACTGCTCTGCAAAGCGTTCCATCAGCCACTTGCCCGCCTGCCCGGGCGGCGTGTCGGTGCGCTGTATCAGGTAGATCGGATAGTCCTCGCCGCTGTCGACCGACAGGTGCAACTGCACCAGGCGTTTGGAGTCCAGGTCTTCGCGCACCATCGATTCTGGCATGTTGCCCCAGCCCAGGCCGGCACGCAGCAGGGCGTGCTTGGAGCCAAGGTCGCCCAGGCGCCAGTTGCGCAGGCCCAGCACACCGAAATCCTGGCCTGCGGTCAGGCTGCTGTGGTCGCTGAGCACCAGCTGTACGTGTTCGCGCGCCACGGCGGGCAGGATGGGGCCGGCCATCTGTGCCAGCGCATGCGCCGGCGCGGCCACGGGTATCAGGCGCACATGGCCCACCGCCAGGCGCTCGAAGGCGTCGGCGCTGGACGACATCCAGCCGCCCACGCCCAGATGGCAACTGCCGTCCATCACCAGCTGCGTGACCATGCCCATGCCTTCGATGCGCAGGCGCAGGGCGACGGTGGGAAACTGCGCCTGGAACGCTTCGAGCATGCGTACCAGCACGCAGGTGGGAAACATCACGTCGACCACCACCGACACTTCCGCTTCCAGGCCACCGGCCAGCGCCTTGGCGCGTGCACGCATCGCGTCGACCTTCAGCGCCACCGTGCGGGCGTCGGCCAGCAGGGCCTTGCCGGCGTCGGTCAGGGTCGGCTTGCGTTTGCTGCGGTCGAGCAGCACTACATTGAGTTGCTCTTCCAGGTTGGCGATGGTATAGCTGATCACCGATTGCGTGCGGTGCATCTGGCGCGCCGCGTGGGCAAAGCCACCGGCGTCGATGACGGCGACAAATACCCGCAACTGGTCCAGCGATGGCTGGCCTGGCTCTCTCATGGTTAATCCATATCCATAAAATCGATAATAACAATCAAAATTTACACGGTTTCATCGATAGTAGATGCGTACTAAGATAAGTGCAAGCGCAGCAGCGCATCCCGTCACCGTTTTAAAGGAATTCATCATGGCAAACGTACTTCACATCAATAGCAGCGTACGCAACAACGGTTCTTTGTCGCGCCAGTTGTCGGGCGAACTGGTCGCCAGGCTGGCTGCGCAGGGCAACACCATCGTCACGCGCGACCTGGCCGAACAGCCAGTGCCGCACCTGACCGAAGCGATGATGGGAGCGTTCTTTACGCCAGCCGAGCAGCGCGGCGAGCAAGCCACCGCCGACATCAAGATTTCCGACACCCTGGTCGATGAACTGCTGGCTGCCGATATCCTGGTGCTGGCCGCGCCGATGTACAATTTTTCCGTGCCGTCGACCGTCAAGGCGTGGATCGACCACGTGGCGCGCGCCGGGCGCACCTTCCAGTACACGGCCACCGGCCCGGTCGGCCTGGCCACCGGCAAGAAAGCCTATATCGTCACGGCCAGCGGCGGCGTGTACAGCGAAGGTCCTGGCGCTGGCTATGATTTCCTCAGCACTTATCTGCGCGCAGTATTGGGCTTTATCGGCATTACCGATATCACTTTCGTGCAAGCCGAAGGCGTGGCGCTGGGCGAAGAGGCGATTGCCGCCACCCTGGCAAAAGGCCGAAGCACCATCGCAGCGCTGGCCGTCTGATCGTTTAATCGTTTCATCGTTGCACCCATGCGGCGCCGTGATCACGGCGCCCATTTTCCGCCATACCGCTTATAGTCGGCCTTGTTTTCACTTCGCGGCATCAGATCAAGTAATCGCAGATTCGTTACACGAGATCGCTTTGCTGCACCGCAAAAATAATGTATCTTGGACGGCCTTGATTTTCCGTAAACTTCCTGCGTGAGCGCGATCGGAATTAATCCATCTTTCCTTCATGGAGCAAACCTCGTGCCGATCAAATATGATGGTTGTTATGAAATCGATTACACCGCCGAACGCCTGCGTGGCTGCGGTAGCTGGGGCGCGTATGTCGCCATCTTTACGCAATCGCCCAATCCCATGCATCGCTACAATGTGACCAGCAAGCAGCGGGTCCGGGCTGACCACCTGTTTGCCACCGAAGCGGAAGCGCAGGAGCAGGCGGCGGACGCGGCCCAGGCGCTGGTCGAATCGCGCCAGCGCAAATTTGTCACCGGCGCCTGATCAAACCCAGCCCTGGCGCCATACGGCCGCGTCGCGCAGCGCGCGCCATGACATGGTCTGTATGCGTTGCGAGTGCACCGCCTGCAGTTCCACATGCGTCACCGCTGCGCCCGGCGTGTCCGGTTCAAGCACCTTGATGACCATGAAATGCTTTTCCTTGTCGGCGGGTGCGGCCGCTGTCCATTTGCTGTGCAGCAGCTTGTTGGCGTTCAGGGGATTGCGGGCAGGAAGCTTCATAGGCGCGCGCGAGTTGGCGTGGTGGCGAAGTTGCCATTATCATGGATATTCCAGCCATGCACGAGGATCGCCATGAAACGCCAGTTGCACCTGCTCATCATCGACCCGCAAAACGATTTTTGCGACCTGCCTGCCGAGCTGCTGCCCAGCGGCTTTGCTCCCAGCCTGCCCGTCACCGGCGCGCACCAGGACATGCTGCGCGTGGCCAGCCTGATCCGTGATGGCGGCGCCGGCCTGAGCCAGATCAGCATTACGCTCGACGCCCATCACCGCTACGATATCGCCCACCCGGCTTTCTGGCGCACCGGCGATGGCGGCGCGGTTGCGCCCTTTACCCAGATCAGCGCGCAGCAGCTGCGCGACGGCGCGTATATGCCCGCCGCTGCTGGAGCCTTGCCGCGCGTGCAAGCCTACCTTGACGCACTGGAAAGCGCCGGGCGCTACCAGTTGATGGTGTGGCCCGTGCATTGCGAGATCGGTTCCTGGGGCCAGAATATCCATGGCGCCGTGCGCGCCGCCTACAACGCCTGGGAAGTGGCACAGCTGCAAGTGGTGGCCAAGCTGTCCAAGGGTTCCAACCCGTGGACCGAGCATTATTCGGCCGTGATGGCCGAAGTGCCGGACCCGCAAGATCCGGCCACCCAGCTCAATATTGCCTTTCTCGATACCTTGGTTTCGGCGGACCGGATTTACATCTGTGGCGAAGCTGGCAGCCATTGCGTCAAGGCCAGCACCGAGCATATCGCCGACTATCTGCAGGCGCAGCAGGGCAGGGAAGCGCTGTCCAGGCTGGTGCTGCTGACCGACTGCATGAGCCCGGTTCCCGGCTTCGAAGCGCAGCAGCAGGCGTTTATTGCCGCCATGCAGGCGCGCGGCGCGCGGCTGGCGACGTCAGCGGAAATCCTGCCCGAGCTGTTGGCCAACCAGGCGGCCTGAAGGGCAGCACAAGCGCGCGCAACCGAAATCGTGGCAAAGGCGTACTATTCTGGCTACAGTAAAGTGGAGAAACAATACATGACCCCGATAGTACGCAGTTTGCTGGAAACCGATCTGTACAAATTCACGATGTGGCAGGCCTTGCTGCATGGTCATCCGAACACCCATACCGAATACGAATTCGTCTGCAGGAATACCCCTGCCTTTCCACTGGCCGAACTGAAACACGAAGTCGAGGAGCAGCTCGACCACCTGTGCTCGATGGCGTTTGCCGACGATGAACTGGCCTACCTGCGCACCCTGCGCTTCATGAAAAGCGACTTTGTCGACTTCCTGACGGTGTTTCGCTTCCAGCGCAAATTCATTGAAGTGAGCACCGATGGCGACCAGTTGATCGTGCATGCGGCCGGTCCGCAAGTGCATGTGATGGGTTTTGAAATCTTCGTGCTTTATATAGTCAACGAGCTGTATTTCCGCCGCTTCAATCTCGACGCAGCACTGCTTGAAGGCCGTGCGCGCCTGAGCGCCAAGGTGGCGGCGCTGAAGGAATTCGGCAAACTGCCGCGCCGCAAGCATCCATTCGAATTTTCCGACTTCGGTGTGCGCCGCCGTTTTTCCGGCGCCTGGCATGACGAAGTGGTGCAGCGCCTGGCGCGTGAAGTGCCCCAGTATTTCAAGGGCACCTCGAACGTCTACCTGGCCAAGCAGCTCGGCATTGTGCCGATCGGCACCATGGCGCATGAATACATGCAGTCGTTCCAGTCGTTTGGCGTGCGCCTGCGCGACTTTCAAAAAGCCGCGCTGGAAGACTGGGTGCAGGAATATCGTGGCGACCTGGGCATCGCCCTGACCGACGTGGTCGGCATGGACGCCTTCCTGGCCGACTTCGACCTGTATTTTGCGAAACTGTTCGACGGCCTGCGCCACGATTCGGGCGATCCGGTCGAGTGGGGTGAAAAAGCGCTGGCCCACTACGCGGCGCTGCGCATCGACGCCAATACCAAGCGCCTGGTGTTCTCCGACGGGCTGAATCTGGACAAGGCGTTCGAGCTGTACCAGCACTTTGCCGACCGCATCATGATCGGCTTCGGCATCGGCACCAACCTCACCAACGATGTGGGTTTGACGCCGCTCAATATCGTCATGAAGCTGGTGCGCTGCAATGGCCAGTCGGTGGCGAAATTATCGGACTCGCCGGGCAAGACGCTGTGCAAGGACGAGACCTTCCTCGCTTACTTGCGGCAGGTGTTTCATCTGCCGGCAGCCTGAGTTTTTTCTAGAAGCCCGCCACCACCGTGTTCATGTGTTCGACCTGTGGTGGCGCGGCAAAGAATTCGCCGACCAGCGCGCGCCATGACTGGAACGCTTCGCTGCTGCGGAAATGCACGGTATGGTCTTCCAGCGTGGTCCAGCCCACCACCAGGCGATAGGCATCCGTATTCTCGATCGAGCGTTCCAGGCGCATCGACTCGCAGCCCTGTGCACCCTGGAACAGCGGCACGGCCCTGGTGACGGCCGCTTCGAAGGCGGCGTTGCTACCAGTCTTGACCTGGATATGGGCAATTTCAAAAATCATGGCATTTCCACTGAAAGATTGAGGGAACTCGATGTTGCCATAACTTGCCGCGCTTTGTGCGGACAGGGCGGCTGCATGTTGTGCAGTGCAATGTAATTTGTTTGATCATGTTGGAAAAGGCAGGCAAGCAGCCTTGATCGCAGTAAGATACGGGTGGGATGCACGTTTGTGGTGCATTGGTGCAGGTTAACGCAACATTTTTTCATGGGAGAACCAAATGGCAGCGAAAAAAATTCTGTTTTTGACCGGCGATTTTGCAGAAGATTATGAAACGATGGTGCCTTTCCAGGCCATGCTGATGCTTGGCCACACCGTGCACGCCGTCTGTCCCGGCAAGAAAAGCGGCGAGACGATCAAGACGGCCATCCACGATTTCGAGGGCGACCAGACGTACACCGAAAAGCCGGGCCACCTGTTTGCGCTCAACGCCAGTTTTGACGAGGTGTCGCCAGGCGACTACGACGCGCTGATGATCGCCGGCGGACGCGCGCCCGAATACCTGCGCCTGAACGACAAGGTAATCGCTTGCGTGCGCCATTTTGCCGAAGCTGGCAAGCCGGTGGCCGCCGTCTGCCACGGCGCGCAGTTGCTGGCCGCTGCCGACGTTATCCGTGGCAAGCGCATTTCCGCCTATCCGGCCTGCGCGCCCGAGGTCAAGCTGGCCGGCGGCGAGTATGCCGACATCGCCGTGACCGATGCCGTGACGGACGGCCAGTTCGTCACCGCGCCAGCCTGGCCCGCGCATCCGGCCTGGCTGGCGCAGTTCATCAAGCTGCTCGGCACCGAGATCCGCCTGTAATGTTGTGCGTCCCGGTGTGCCGCCATGCCGGGACCTTCTGGAAGAGTCGATTCTGTCATGCCTGTGCCACGTAGCCATCCCACCCGCAAACAATTGCCCGCCTCGCGCTGGCGCCAGCGCCGCCAGGCGCAGCTGCCGGCTGCCCTGAGCGCCGCGCAGGAGCGGCAACTGGCGACCTTGCACGATATTTCCACGCTGCTGGCGGGCCAGCACGCGATCGACGAATTGTGCCGTGGCTTTTTGCGCCATGTGATGTCGTTTTCGGAAGCGGTGGGCGGCAGCGTGCGCATCCTCGATCCGCACAACGACACGGTGCATATCGTCGTCCACGAAGGCATCCCGGATGCGATGGTCGAAGAAGAACACTGCATGCGCAATAACGAGTGCCTGTGCGGTGCGGCGGTAGCGCAGGGGGTGATCCAGATCCGCGACTTTCGCAAGGTGGCTGCGATCGAGCGCTTCCGCTGCCAGGACGAGGGCTTTACGGCGATTGCCGTGTTTCCCATCCTTGTGCGCGAACAGGCGATCGGCAGTTTTTCCCTGCATTTCGTGAAGACCACCGTGCTTGGGCACCAGCAGCACGGCTGGCTTGAAACACTGGGCCAGAGCCTGGGCATCGCGATCGACAACCAGCGCCTGATCGCACGCGAAAAGGAATTTGCCGTCGCGCGCGAGCGCAGCCTGCTGGCCGAAGGCCTGCACGACAGCATCGCGCAAAGCCTCAATTTCATCAGCCTGCAAGTGCAGATGCTCGACGATTCGGTGCGCCGCGGCGAGCTCGGTGAAGCGGCCGAAGTGCTGCCGCTGATGCGCATGGGGGTCGAGCAGAGCTACCAGGATGTGCGCGAATTGCTGGTCAATTTCCGCACGCGCTGGCATGGCAGCGACCTGGAGGGCAAGCTGGCCGAAGTGCTGGGCAAATTTGAATTGCAGACGGGTATTGCCAGCACCTTGCAGATGACGGGCAACGGCGCGCCGCTGGCGCCGGAGCAGCAGTTGCAGGTGCTGTTCATCGTGCAGGAAGCGCTGTCGAATATCCGCAAGCATGCGCAAGCGGGCGCGGTGCAGGTGACGGTCAACAACAGCCGCGATTTTTCGCTGCAGGTATGCGATGACGGCGCAGGCTTTGCCGCCGGTTTGCGCGACAACAAAACCGAAGTGCAGATCGGCCTGCGCATCATGCAGGAAAGGGCCGAACGGCTCGGCGCCCGGTTTGCCGTCGACAGCACGCCAGGGGCAGGCACGACAATCTCGCTGGCCTTGCCGGAAGCACGGCGCCAGACGGCCTAACAGATAACCAGGTAACTTATTACAGTGAACGATCAAGACAACGCACCCATTACCATCTTGCTGGTCGACGACCATACCCTGCTGCGCAGCGGCGTCAAGATGCTGTTGCAGCGCAATCCCCGGTTCCGGGTCGTGGGCGAGGCCGCCAACGGAATCGATGGCGTGGCGCTGGCGGGCCAGCTGCAGCCCGACGTGGTGCTGATGGACCTGAACATGCCCGGCCTGTCCGGCGTGGAAGCGCTGCAGCAGATATTGATCGAGTGGCCAGAGATGGTGGTGCTGATGCTGACGGTGTCCGAAAACGCGGCCGACCTGGGCGCAGCGCTGCGCGCCGGTGCGCGCGGCTACCTGCTGAAAAATATCGAGGCCGAGCAGCTGGGCCAGGCGATCGTGCGCGCCGCCGCCGGCGAGTCCGTGATCGCCGACGCCATGACGGCCAAGCTGGTGTCGCAGTTCCGCAGCGGCCAAAGCGCGCCCGAAGCCGATTACGACAAGCTCACACCGCGCGAACGCGAAGCGATGGCCTGCCTGGCGCAAGGGATGAGCAACAAGGAAATCGCGCGCCAGTTGGACGTGGCCGAAAGCACCGTCAAGATCCATGTGCAAAATATCCTGAAAAAGCTCAAGCTGAGCAGCCGCGTGCAGATCGCCGTGTATGCAGTGGAACGCAACCTCGCCAAGTAAAGCCACCAGGCAATCCTGGAAAAATTGATCTGCATGCCGCTTTTGGCTAGTTGGCCCCTACTCCCTTTGACGTATGGTCTTGACGCTGCCCTCCCATTACACTTAGTTATTCGCTAATCAAATGAAGAGAGTGTCATGCATAAGGTCAACGTCGACGGCTTGTTGTCGAGCCAAGCTCTGTTTCGCCATATTTCTCCTTCTCAGCTGGAACAATTGCGCCAGGATGTGGTGCGTGTCGAAGTGGAAAAAGGCAAGGTCCTGTTCCGCAAAGGCGAAGTGGCAGAAGGCGCTTATGTGGTCATCTTCGGTCTCATCAAGCTGAGCGTTTTTTCGATGGAAGGCACAGACAAGGTGCTGGAATTGATACGCCCGGGCCAGAGCTTCGGCGAAGCCATGATCTTCCTCGACGAACCGTATCCTTTCTGCGCCGAAGCGCTCGAGCACTGCCTGCTGCTGCGCATCCCGCCGCACGCGCTGCTGCGTTTGCTCGACCAGTCGCCGCGCATCGCGCGCCAGATGATGAACAGCCTGTCGCACCACCTGATGGGCTTTATCCGCAACGTGGAACGCTGCTCGGTGCAGAACGCCACCCAGCGCGTGGTCGAATACCTGCTGCAGGCGTCGGACCAGCAGCGCTCGAACGAAGTCAAGCTGGACCTGAAAAAAAGCCTGCTGGCGTCGTTCCTGAACCTGGCCCCGGCCACCCTCTCGCGCGTGCTGCACCAACTGACGGACCTGCACCTGATCAAGGTCAGCGGCTCGCTGATCCAGATCCAGCCGGAAGCCCTGAAAACCTACCGCCACGGTTCCACCACGGCGCTGTTGAACTGAGTGACAGCCGGAGTCAGACCCCCGCGCCCGTTAGCGCAAGCCTCTGAGTGAGCGGCATTGAGGGTCTGACCCCAGCCCTTTTGCCGTTGGGTTGGAATCACCGTCCCGGCAGGGTCAGCCGCCAGAACAGCAAGGCAAGCAAGCTGACCACCGCACCCAGCGTGCACACTCCATGCCAGCCCGCCAGCGCATACACGCTGGTGGCGGCAATCGCTCCCAGTCCGCTTCCCACCGCATAAAACAGCATATAGCAGGCCACCAGCCGGCTGTGCGCGTCGCTGTCGTCCTTGAAGATCAGGCTTTGGTTGGTCACGTGTATCGCCTGGCCGGCCAGGTCCAGCGCGATAATGCCGACGATTAAAGGCCACAGCGCGTTGCCGGCAAACGCCAGCGGCAGCCAGGACGCAAGCAGCAGCAACAGCGCTGCGCCGGTGGTCGCTTGCGCACGGCCACGGTCGGCCAGCGCGCCCGCGCGTGCCGCACCCAGCGCCCCCGCCACGCCTACCAGGCCGAAGGCGCCGATGGCCGCATGGCTGTAGCCTTGCGCGCTCAAGGGAAATACCAGTGCACTCCAGAAAATGCTGAAAGCGGCAAACAGCAGCAGCGCCAGCACGCCGCGCACTTGCAGCACGCGATTGGTGTTCAACAACGCCAGCATCGAGGCCAGCAGGGCGGCGTAAGGCAAGCGGCGCGCCGGCGCCACCGGTGGCGGCAGCATGCGCCACAGCAGCAACAGCAGGGCCAGCGACAAGCTGGCCGACAGCAGGTACACGGCACGCCAGCCGGCCAGATCCGTCACCACGCCCGACAAAGTACGCGCCAGCAGCAGGCCGATCACCACGCCACCCTGGGCCGTACCGACCACGCGGCCACGCTCATGGCTGGGCGCCACGCTGGCCGCATAGGCGATCAGCCCCTGGGTCATGGCCGTACCGAGCAGCCCCACCAGCAGCATGCCGGCCAGCAGGGCGGCGCTCGAGGTGGCGCAGGACAGCGCCGCCAGGCTGATGCCCAGCAGCCCCAGTTGCAGCAAGGTCAGGGCGCGCCGGTTCAGCATGTCGCCCAGCGGCACCACCAGCAGCAGCGCCAGCGCGCAACCGGCCTGGGTGGCCGTGATCACCATGCCGCTGCTGGACGCAGACATGCCGAATTCCAGCGCCAGGGTGTCGAGCAGGGGCTGGGCGTAATACACATTGGCCACCGACAGAGCGGCAGCACAGGCAAACAGCCAGACCAGCGGTTTGGAAACAGTGGTGGTGGGGGAGTTGGTATCGCGCATAGGTGTCCTGAATATGGTTTCAAATTAAAACCAGTTGGAGTTTATGTCGACAAGTTTTAAAATGCAACTACTCATTCCTGGAGACCCCTGATGGCCAAGCGCAAGAGTTTGCGGTCCGATCCCTGCCCGGTAGCGCGTGCGCTCGACGTCGTCGGCGAGCGCTGGGCACTGCTGGTGGTGCGCGACGCCTTTGACGGCATGCGCCGCTTCGGCGAATTTCAAAAGAGCCTGGGCGTGGCGCGCAATATCCTGGCCGACCGCCTGCAGGGGCTGGTGGAAGAGGGCATTTTCAGCATCGCTCCCGCGTCCGACGGCACGGCCTATCAGGAGTATGTGCTGACACCCAGGGGCCTGGCGCTGTTTCCGGTGGTGGTGGGCTTGCGCCAGTGGAGCGAGGCCCAGCTGTTCGATACCGGCGAAGCCCATTCGACCTTGCTGGAAAAGCAGAGCGGCCTGCCTGTGCGCCCCATGCAGGTGGTGGCGCACGATGGCACGGTGCTGCAGGTGAGCGACACCGAGGTGCGCAAGGTGCGGCCATGACGAAAGTGGCCGTGATCGGCGCCGGCATCACGGACCTGACCCTGATCGAGCGGCACGGCTATGCTGCCATGGAAACCTCGTTTGCCAATGGCGGCCAGTTGTCGGCCTCGCACGCGGAAGTGCGGAACCACCGATATACGATCCTGAACACCCTGAAATCGATGGCCAGGCGTGCCGCGCCGCTGCTGCTGCACCCGCGCCCCAACTGGCACAAATTGTCGTGGTTTGCCGGGTTCCTGGCCGCCATGGCGCACTGCGAGCGCAATACCATCGCCATCGCGCGCATTTCGGGATAATCTGCGGATCTTCGACGCTCAGCGCGCAGGCAGCAGGTCGCCGAGCGCGGCGCGTCCCTGCGGCGTCAGGAAGGGCGCGACCTTGTTATACGGCAGCAGGAATTCCTGCTCGCAGCCGCTGCCGCGTGCATCCTCCCAGAAGGACACGCCTTCGCGCTTGAGTGACAGATGGTAGCGGCCCTTGCCCGGGTAATCGCCCTTGCACTCGGGGTCTGTCGCGGCATCCTTGAACAGCGCCTGGCGCAAACGTGGTGGCAGCTCGCTCTTGTCGTCGGCGGCGCCGTCGCCCTTGCTGGCGCGCGTGCCGAACCAGGTCCAGACATCGGCTTCCTGTCCTGTTTTCAGGTCCCAGGTGCGGTAGTTCATCGAGATGCCGCTGGCGCCGTAGCCGGCCGGCCAGCGATAGAACTTGACCGTGATCCAGCGCGATGACCAGTAAGTCGGTTCGGCGTCAACTTCCGCTTCTGCAGCCCAGCCGTTCTGGCCCAGGTGCTGGCGGCGCGTCTCGAAGTAGTCGGCCAGCGCGGCCTTGTTGCCGGGCAGTTCCGCGCGCAACTGCGCATTGATTTTTGTGACGCCGTCGCCTGGCGCCATCAGCTCCACGGTGATGGCATCGGCCACGCCGAGATTGCGGTACTGGTGGCCTTCGAAGGTTTTCGGTTTCGACGTTTTCAGGGGCGGCATTTCTTCCAGCGCCGCGTTATAGGCGTCGCTGGCGCAGGTGGGGTGATCCGGGTCGCCGGCCGCCGCCAGCAGGTGCAAGGAGACTGGCAGCGACTTGCCGGTTTTCGGATGCGTCCAGCTGCCCGTGAGGTTGCCCGCCTGGGGTGGATTGAGGCTCCAGTTGCCCGTGACCTGATTGGCCGCATCGGTTTCCTTCCACGCCGTCTTGCCCTGTGCCTTGGACAGCATGATGGGCGCCTTGTAGCGGGTGTAGTAGTAGCTGCCGCTGCTGTCCGAGCCGCTGCCAGGCTGGTTGAAACAGGCTACGATACCGGCGCCGCCCAGCGTGCCCTGCCAGACGCCTTGCAGCGAGGCGTCGGCCGCCATGGCTGGCGGCATGGCGGGCAGAAACAGCAAAAACAGGGCAAGGCGGCGCATCGATTTTCCTCAGGCGTTGAACATGCGCCGATTCTACAGCGTGCCCCGGCTTTCATGCGCCACGATGGCCATCGCCGGCGCCAGGTAGGCTATCAGCGCCGGCGTGACAAAGCTGCCTTCCATCAGGCGCGGTTCCTGCTGGTGCGCCTGGCGAAATTTCAGTTGCGTGGTGGGGGCCGTGCCCGCATACGACTGGAACAACGCCCGCCACTGCCGCGCCAGTGCCAGCACCGCCGGATCGTCGGCCGGCGTCTGCTTGTCAAAAGCCGCGCGCACGGCGGCGATCAGGGCCGGCCACTGACTGGCGCGCCTGCCGTAATTGGCCTGCAAATACGCATACTCGGCGTCGTCGAGAAAAGGCCGGTACAGGGCGATGCGCGAGGCGCCAAATGCACTGGTCACGAAGCGCATCAGCTGCGCGTCGATGCCGGTTCTGGCCTGCATGCCCGGCTCCTGCCCGTGCATGGTATCGAGGCGCGCAAACAGGCCGGGGTGGGCGCTGGTGTCGCGCACCAGCTTGACCATCCATTCGGTACCCAGCGCCTGCGCTTCGGCCGAGGTGGCAGCGGCACCCGTATCCATCAGCGCCCGCACGCGGGCCACCAGGGTTTGCCATTCCTGTTCCGCTGCCGCGTCATTCAACATCGGCAATTGCCGCACTTCTTCCTGCGTAAAATATTTGTCGTACATGGTCATCTGCTCCATCGTGGTCAGCCATTCGGCCAGTTCCGGTTCCTGTCCCTGTTCCAGCTGCGTTTGCAGCACCAGCAGGCGCGTGCGCAGCCGGCTTGCCTGCGCCAGTTGCTGGTCCAGCATGGCGATCTGTTTTGCCACGATGCCGGACAGGGGCAAGTCGGAACTGGCCAGTGAAGTTGCGATCTCGGCCAGCGGCAGCCCGAACTTGCGCAGCGCCATGATCCGGTGCAGCCGGGCCATGTCGCCGTGCTGGTACAGGCGGTAGCCGGCCTGCGTGCGCGCCGAAGGCGAGAGCAGGCCGATGCTGTCGTAGTGGTGCAGGGTGCGCACGGTCAGGCCGGTCAGCCTGGCCAGCTCGCCTATTTTCAACAGCATCGTCTTCTCCCGGTCTTTGTTGCGTACATTCACGATGGCGCCTGACGTAGCGTCAGGGTCAAGCGGAAATGTAGCAGATGGGTTAAAAAAGCTGTCAAAAGAATTCGTTGACCTTCATTTTTTTGTACGGTATATTTATAAAACCGAATAGCAACTGCAGTACTGCAAGCGCGTTCGGGCCACATGCAATCACGGAAAAATCGTTGTGCGCCGCAGCAATATGCGCCATCGGCAGGACTGGAAAGACAATCCGCGCAGACGGATTTTTTTCACAGTTGGTTTGTACGTTAAATATAATATGCCAGCCGGCAACGACCGGCTGGCGAGAGAGACGACCATGATGAAAAGTATCGTTTGCGATACGCCGGGCAGCTTGCGCATGGAGCAGCGGCCCGTGCCTGTCCCCGCCGGTGACGAAGTGCTGGTACGCATACGCCGCATCGGCATCTGCGGCACCGACATGCATATCTTTCGCGGCACCCAGCCTTTCCTCAGCTATCCGCGCGTAATGGGCCATGAATTGTCGGGCCATATCGAAAGCGCGCCGGCCGGCTCGCGCCTGGCCGTCGGCGACCAGGTCTATGTGATGCCCTACCTCTCGTGCGGCACCTGCGTGGCCTGCCGCCAGGGCAAGACCAACTGCTGTACACGCATCGAAGTGCTGGGCGTGCACCGTGACGGCGGCATGACCGAATACCTGGCGCTGCCGGAACGCTTTGTCTTCAAGACCGAAGGCATTTCGCTCGACGACG
Organism: Janthinobacterium longum; assembly: GCF_051380735.1. Classification (NCBI taxonomy): domain Bacteria; kingdom Pseudomonadati; phylum Pseudomonadota; class Betaproteobacteria; order Burkholderiales; family Oxalobacteraceae; genus Janthinobacterium; species Janthinobacterium longum. The sequence continues at coordinate 121,689 of NZ_JBNYXQ010000003.1, read as the reverse complement.
CGGCCATGATCGAATTTCTCGCCATCGGTGCGCATGCCGTCAAGCGCGGCGCCGTTGATGCCGCCAGGCGCGTGCTGGTGGTGGGCGCCGGCCCGATCGGCATGGCCGTGATGCTGTTCTCGTCGTTGAAAGGCGCCGAGGTGACGGTGCTCGATGGCCGCGCCGACCGCCTGCAGTTCTGCCGTGACGCGCTGGGCATCACGCGCACGGTGCAGCTGGGCGAGGGCGACAAGGAGCAAATGTCGACTGCCACCGGCGGCGAGTTCTTTGACGTGGTGTTCGACGCTACCGGCAATATCGCCGCGATGGAACGCGGCCTCGATTTTGTTGCCCACGGCGGCAGCTATGTGCTGGTGTCCATCGTGCGCGACCGCCTGTCGTTCTCCGACCCGGAATTCCACAAGCGCGAAACAACCTTGCTGGGCAGCCGCAACGCCACTGTCGACGATTTCGAGGAAGTGGTGGCGGCCATGAAGGCGGGCAAGGTCCCCACCGCGCTGCTCAACACGCACCGCACCACGCTCGACGAATTCACCAATGTTCTCGACCACTGGATGCAGCCTTCGACCGGTGTCATCAAGGCCATCGTCGAGGTCTGAGATGATCGATACCACACATAATCCGATACTGCAGTTCGGCACCAGCCGCTTCCTGCAGGCGCATGCCGACCTGTTTGTCAGCGAGGCAGCAGAGGCCGGCCAGGCACTGGGCAAGATCACCATCGTGCAAACCACCGGCAGCGCCCAGGGCGCGGCGCGGGTGGCGGCGTTTCGCCAGCCAGGTGGGTATCCGGTGCGCATTCGTGGCTGGCAGGACGGCGCGCAAGTCGACGACGAGCGCCGAGTGCACGCCGTGACGCAGGCGTGGCAGACCGGCAGCGACTGGCCGCAGGTACGTGCGGCTGCCGTGGCCGCGCGCGTGATGTTGTCGAATACCGGCGACACCGGCTACCAGTTGTCTGACGCCGACCATGCGGGCCTGCTCGATGGCGAGGTGGCGCCGCGCAGTTTCCCCGCCAAGCTGCTGGTGCTGCTGCATGGCCGTTACCTGGCTGGCGCCGCACCGCTCACGATTTACCCGTGCGAACTGGTGGTCGACAATGGCACGGTGCTGCGCGAACTGATCGTCAAGCTGGCACGCGAATGGCAGTGCGACGCGGCCTTTGTCACGTATCTGGAAACGGGCTGCGTGTGGATCAATTCCCTGGTCGACCGCATCGTTTCGGAAGCCATGGAACCCATCGGTGCGGTGGCCGAACCATACGCCTTGTGGGCCATTGAAGCGCAGGCGGGCATGGTGCTGCCGTGCAGCCACCCGCAACTGGTGGTCACCGCCAGCCTTCGCGAATACGAGCAGCGCAAGCTGTTTTTGCTGAACCTGGGCCACACCTTCCTGGCGCAGCTGTGGCTCGACCAAGGTAGCCCGGCGTCGATGACGGTCAGGCAAGCGATGCAGGATGCAGCCATGCTGGCCGCGCTCGAATCGCTGTGGCAAGACGAAGTACTGCCCGTGTTTGCTGCCATGGGCACGCGCGAAGGCGAGGCTGCCGCTGCCTACCTGGCGCAGGTAAAAGAGCGCTTCAACAACCCCTTCCTGGCACACCGGCTGGCAGACATCGCGCAGAACCATGGCGAGAAAATCCGCCGCCGCATGGCGCCCGTGGTAGCGCTGGCCGAACAGCTTTGCCCCATCCTGGCCCAGCCGCAGCTGCGCGCCATCATCGCTGCGGGAGGCCAGAAATGATGAGCTGCCGCGCATGCCGACTTGATACGATATCGACTAAAATGGCCCACTTTCCCACTTTTGCTGTCGCCGACATAGCGAACACCCCCATCCATGTCAAAACCGGCCACCGTCTTCAAGCGCAGTACCAATCTGCTGTTGCAATTTCTCGCCGAGAATGTCGCAGTGGGCGAGATGCTGCCGACGGAGCAGTTCCTGACCACCATCTGCCAGGGCAGCCGCACGGCGATACGCAGCGCGATCGCGTATCTGTCGACGCGGCGCCTGATCAGCAGCCCGGCGGAGCGGCGGCTGCTGAGGAAACCGATACCGGGCGATTACTTCGATATCGCCGAGCTGCAATCGGGCGCGGAGCGCATCCAGCAGGTGCTGATGGAGAGGGTCTACCAGCGCGACATGCCGCCGGGCGCCGAGTTTTCGGAAGCCGAGCTGGCGCGCGAGGCCGGCGCCAGTACCGTCAGCGTGCGCGAATTTCTGATCGGCTTTTCGCGCTTCGGCCTGATCGAAAAGAAGCCGCGCGGCGGCTGGCGCCTGTGCGCGTTCGACCGCTCGTTTGCCACCGAGCTGGCAGACATGCGGCGCATGTTCGAAATGGCGGCAGTCGAGCAGTTTGCCCATCTGCCGCACGGCGATCCGGCGTATGCCGAACTGGCGCGGCTGATCATCCAGCACGAGAAGCTGGCGGCCATAATCGACACGCGCCACAATGCCTTTCCGGCGCTGGACCGCGAGTTCCACACTTTCCTGATCGGCTTGCTGAACAACCGCTTCGCGCAGGGCTTCTACGATATCGTCTCGTTCGTGTTTCACTATCATTACCAGTGGGACAAAGGCGAGGAAAAGGGCCGCAACAAATACGCGGTGCAGGAACACCTGGCGATTTTGCGGGCGCTGGCCGAGCACGACATACCGAAAGCGATCGAGGGCATGAAGTCGCACCTCAATTCCTCGCGCAGCACCATGCTGGCGTCGATCGGCACGCGCGAAAAACTGACGCAGTCGTAGGGTTCAGCATTGCCAGCATTGCCGGGGAGGGCGCGCCATGAGCCACGCCACCCCGGTTTCCAGCCTGCTGCTGATGTCGCCTGAAGATAACTGCATGATCGCCCGCACCGCGCTGGCCCTGGGCGACATCGTCACCATCGATGGCCAGCAGGTCACCCTGACGCAAAACATCCTGATCGGCCACAAGGTGGCGCGCCGCGCGCTCGCTGTCGGTGACAAGGTGCTGCGCTATGGCGCCTTGATCGGCAGCATCACGGCCCCCGTCGCCATCGGCGAGCATATCCATACGCACAACCTGGCAAGCGACTACATCCCCACGTTTACCCTGGGCCAGGACGGCCACCATTTCCTGGACAAGGAGGCGAAACAATGAACGCTCCAACGACAACGCCCGCCCCGGTCCTGTCGGGCTACCTGCGCGCCGATGGCCGCAAGGGCATCCGCAATATCGTGGTGGTGGCGTATATGGTCGAATGCGCCCACCACGTGGCGCGCCTGATGGTCAATGCCTTTCCCGGCCAGCCGGTGCACCTGATCGGCTTTACGGGCTGCTTCCCGAACGAATACGCGGACCAGGTAATGCGCCGCCTGCTGACGCATCCGAATGTGGGCGCCGTGCTGCTGGTGTCGCTCGGCTGCGAGGGCTTCAACAAATATGGTTTGTCTAGCGCAGTGGCCGACAGCGACCGTCCCGTGCACACGATTACCATCCAGGAAAACAGCGGCACCCGCCCGAGTGTCAGCAGCGGCGTCGAGTGGATCAGCTGGGCGTTGGAGCACCTGGCGCAGCAAGTACGCGTGCCGATGGGCCTGGACGAACTGGTGGTGGCGACCATCTGCGGCGGCTCCGACAGCACCAGCGGCATCAGCGCCAACCCGGCCGTTGGCGTGGCCTTCGATACCCTGATCGCGGCCGGCAGCCCGTGCATTTTTGAGGAGACGGGCGAACTGGTGGGCTGCGAATACCATATGCAGCGGCGCGCCGTCAGCCCGGCCCTGGGCAATGCCATCGTTGAAACCGTGGCCAAGGCCGCGCGCTACTACACCATCATGGGCCACGGCAGCTTCTCGCCGGGCAACGCCGATGGCGGCCTGACCACGCAGGAAGAAAAGTCCCTGGGCGCCTATGCCAAGAGCGGCTCGTCGCCGATCGTCGGCATCTTGAAACCGGGCGACCAGCCGGCCGGCGGCGGCCTGTACCTGCTTGACGTGGTGCCGGACGGCGAACCGCGCTTCGGCTTTCCGAACGTGTCGGACAATGCGGAAATCGTCGAACTGATTTCCTGCGGCGCCCATATCACCTTGTTTACCACAGGCCGCGGCTCGGTAGTCGGCTCGGCCATTTCGCCCGTGATCAAGGTCTGCGCCAACCCGCAAACCTACGAGCGCCTGTCCGACGACATGGACGTCAACGCGGGCAAGATACTCACTGGCGAAGCGAGCCTGGAGGAGGTCGGTGCTGAAATCGTTGCCGCCGTGCTGGACGTGGCCAACGGTGCACTGAGCCGCTCGGAAGACCTGGGTCACCAGGAATTCGTGCTGACCTATAAACAATTCGACGCGGTGGGGCCAGGCTGTTTCCCGCTGCGCGCAGCGTGAGGACGATCGCCATGGATGTCACACAAGTGCGTACTTTGCCGCGTGGCGGCCTGTCGCTGCCATGCATCGGCATGGGTTGCGCACCACTGGGCGGCTTGTACCAGCCGGTAAGCGATGCGCAGGCACGCACCACTCTCGATGGCGCCTGGGACGCCGGCGTGCGCTTTTTCGACACGGCCCCTTACTACGGTTATACGCAGTCAGAACACCGCCTCGGCGCGGCCCTGCGCGAGCGTCCCCGCAATGCGTTCGTGATCAGCACCAAGGTGGGCCGGCTGATGCGTCCCGATGCATCGGTGCGGCCCGGTGACGACGGCTTTGCCGCGCCGCTGCCGTTTCGCCCGCACTACGATTACACCTATGACGGCATTTTGCGCTCGCACGACGACAGCCTGCAGCGCCTGGGGCTTGAGCGCATCGATATCCTGTTCGTGCACGATATCGGCCGCGTCACGCATGGCGAAAATGACGAACAGTACTGGCGCCAGCTGACGGATGGTGGCGGCTTTCGCGCGCTGGACCAGCTGCGCGCCAGTGGCCAGGTGAAAGCCGTGGGCCTCGGTGTCAACGAAGCCGACATCGTGCTGCGCGCGATGGCCGACTTCGACCTCGATTGCACCTTGCTCGCCGGCCGCTACACTTTATTGGAACAGGCTACGCTGTCGCCGCTGCTGGACTTGTGCGTGGAGCGTGGCAACGCCATCGTGATCGGGGGCCCGTTCAATTCGGGCGTGCTGGCCGGCAACGGCAAGTTCAATTACGCCGATGCGCCGGCCGAGATCCTGCAGCGCGTGGCGCAGCTGGACGCCATCTGCCGCGAATTCAAGGTGCCTTTGCAGGCCGCCGCCTTGCAGTTCCCGCTCGCGCATCCGGCCGTGGTGTCCTGTATTCCTGGTGGCCAGGACCTGGCGCAGCTGCGGCAAAACCTGGAATGGTTTGCCACGCCGATACCAGGCGGCTTGTGGCCTGCCTTGCAAACAGCGGGCCTGATCGATGCGCGCGCGCCTGTACCTGCGGGAGCGGCATGATGGTCATCGACGCCCACCAGCATTTCTGGCAACTGGCCGCACGTGGCGGTGGCTGGCCGCCGCCATCGCTGGCCGCTATCTACCGCGATTTTGCGCCTGCCGATCTGGCGCCGCTGCTGGCCGAACATGGTATCGCTGGAACCGTGCTGGTGCAGTCCCTGCCGTCAGAAGAAGATACCCATTGGCTGCTGGCGCTGGCCGACCGCGCTGATTTTGTGCGCGCCGTGGTGGGCTGGACTGACTTGCTGGCGCCCGACGCGCCAGCCGCGATTGCACGTCTGGCATCGAACAGCAAGCTCAAAGGCCTGCGCCCGATGCTGCAGGATATCGACGACGACCAGTGGATCGCCAATCCCGCGCTGGCACCCGCCTTGAACGCCATGGTCGAACACGCTTTACGTTTTGACGCGCTGGTGCTGCCGCGCCATCTGCCCGTGCTGCTTGCCTGCGCGCGTGCCTGTCCGCAGCTGGCCATCGTGATCGACCATGCGGCCAAACCGCCGATCGCCGATGCCGCTTTTGGGCGATGGCGTGAAGACCTGGCGCAACTGGCCGCGCTGCCGAATGTGCATTGCAAGCTGTCCGGGCTGGTGACGGAGGCGCAGCCCGGCTGGACGATCGATGACCTGCGCCCGTACGTGTCGCACGTGCTGGAAGTATTCGGCGCCCAGCGCGTGATCTGGGGCAGCGACTGGCCGGTGGTGGATCTGGCCGGCGGTTATGGCGCCTGGCTGGACGCCAGCGCAACCTTGCTGGCGCATCTGGGCCAACAAGACAGGAACGATATTTTCGGCCTCAATGCACTGCGCTTTTACGGCATCAGGGATTGACGCAGATCCCGGCAGTACAAGGTGCAGGGCCAATAAAAACAGGAGACAAGAATGACCGCCAGACTACAAGGCAAGACCGCACTGCTGACCGCCGCCGGCCAGGGGATAGGGCGCGCCACCGCCGAAGCGTTCGTGCGCGAAGGCGCCACCGTGATCGCCACCGATATCAACCAGGCCCAGCTCGATGCCTTGAAAGAAGCGACCGGCTGCTCCGTGCGCCGGCTCGATGTCACCGACGGCGCAGCCATCACCGCGCTGGTGAACGAGATCGGCCCGGTCGATATCCTGTTCAACTGCGCCGGCTTTGTCGACGGCGGCACCATCCTCGACTGCGACGACGCGGCCTGGGACCGCTCTTTCGAGATCAACGCGCGCTCCATGTACCGCCTGATGCGCGCCGTCTTGCCCGGCATGCTGGCCAAGGGCGCCGGCTCCATCGTCAATATGTCGTCGGTGGCGTCGAGCGTGAAGGGCGCGCCCAACCGTTTTATCTATGGCACCTCGAAGGCGGCCGTGGTCGGCATGACCAAGTCGGTAGCGGCGGACTTTGTCACGCGCGGCATCCGCTGCAATGCGATCTGCCCCGGCACCATCGAGTCGCCCTCGCTCAAGGAGCGTATTGCCGCGCAAGCCGCAGCGACGGGCGTGAGCATCGATGAAGTGCAGGCCGCCTTTGTTGCGCGCCAGCCGATGGGCCGGGTCGGCAAGGGCGACGAAATCGCCGCGCTGGCGGTCTACCTGGCTTCCGACGAATCGGCGTTCACCACCGGCATGACACACGTCATTGACGGCGGTTGGTCCAACTAATTACAAACTAATTACAACAACGAGAGACAACAATGAAACTGATGCGTTATGGCGCCAAGGGCGCTGAAAAACCTGCACTGGTCGACTCCAACGGCGCCGTGCGCGACCTGTCCGGCGTGCTGAGCGATATTACTGGCGCGTCTCTGAGCAAGGAGAACCTGGCCATGCTGGCTGCCGTCGATATCGACAGCCTGCCTGTCGTCGCGAACCCGGGCCGCATTGCGCCGCCGTGGCAGGGCGTAGGCAAGTTTTTGTGCGTGGGCCTGAACTATGCCGACCATGCGGCCGAATCGGGCATGGCCGTACCGGCGGAACCGGTGCTGTTCATGAAGGCCACCAGCGCCGTGATCGGCGCCAACGACGCGGTGGTGATGCCGCAGGACTCAAAAAAGAGCGACTGGGAAGTGGAGCTCGGCGTGGTGATCGGCACCACCGCGCGCTATGTATCTGAAGCCGATGCGCTGTCGCACGTGGCCGGCTACTGCGTGGTGAACGACTTGTCCGAGCGCGAATATCAACTGGAGCGCGGCGGCCAGTGGGACAAGGGCAAGGGCTGCGATACCTTCGGTCCGATAGGCCCGTGGCTGGTCACCGCCGACGAAGTGGCCGACCCGCAAAACCTGGGCCTGTGGCTGGAAGTGAACGGCAAGCGCGTCCAGGACGGCAATACCAAAACCATGGTATTCGGCGTGGCCAACCTGGTCAGCTATATCAGCCGTTTCATGACCCTGTACCCGGGCGACATTATCAGCACCGGCACGCCGCCTGGCGTGGGCATGGGCCAGAAGCCATCGGCCGTGTACCTGAAGCCGGGCGACACCATGCGCCTGGGCATTACCGGCCTCGGTGAACAGCAGCAGACCGTGCATGCGTGGAATCCGGAACTGATCGACGGCTAACAAGGCAGGACCGGCGCGCAAGCAAGATGCACAGACATCGGCGCGCCCTTACATTGCAGTGCAGTGGAGGAGACCCACCATGAATCAATCCGAAGAGATACTGGCGCTCAATCGCGTCAGCAAACGCTTTCCCGGCGTGCTGGCGCTCGACAATGTCAGTTTCACCCTGCGTCGCGGCGAAGCGCATGCGCTGTGCGGCGAAAATGGCGCCGGCAAGTCCACCCTGATGAAGGTGATGAGCGGCGTGTACCAGGCCGACGAGGGGGAACTGGTCTACAAGGGCAAGGTGTGCAGCTTCGGCAGCAGCGTCGACGCGGAAGCGGCCGGCATCGCCATCATCCACCAGGAACTCAATCTGATACCCCACCTGAGCGTGGCCGAGAATATTTTCCTGGCGCGTGAACCGGTGCGCGGCTTTTTTATCGACCGCAAGAAGATGCGCCTTGATGCCCAGGCGCTGCTGGACCGGCTGAAATTGCGCATCGACCCGCGCCAGCTGGTGAAAAACCTGTCCTGCGCACAGCAGCAGATGGTGGAAATTGCCAAGGCCCTGTCGCTGAACACGGAAGTGCTGATCATGGACGAGCCCACGTCGTCGCTGACGGAAAGCGAAACGGGCCAGCTGTTCGAGATCATCAATGAACTCAAACGCAATGGCGTGAGCGTGGTGTATATCTCGCACCGCCTGGAAGAAATGCAGCATATTATCGACCGGGTGACGGTGCTGCGCGACGGCAAATTTGTCAGCACCGACGACTTTCATGCCACCTCGCTCGACGCCATCGTGGCGAAAATGGTGGGCCGCACCCTCGATGAAAAATTTCCCGAGCGCGTGTCGCAGCCAACCAGCGACGTGCTGCTGCGCGTGACGGATCTGCACCGCAAGGATGTCTTCGGCCCGCTCAGCTTTGACCTGCGGCGCGGCGAAATCCTCGGCTTTTCGGGGCTGATGGGGGCCGGGCGCACGGAAGTGGCGCGCGCCATTTTCGGCGCCGATCCGCTCACCGGCGGCGCAATCCATCTCGGTGACACGGAAGTCGTGATCGGCTCGCCGATCGACGCCATCGACCACGGCATCGCCTACCTGTCCGAAGACCGCAAGAGCCATGGCCTGGCGATCCGCATGTCGGTAGCGGCCAATCTGACGCTGACCAATGTCTCGGCATTGTCCAACCGTTTCGGCTTTATCGATTTTGCGAAAGAAGAGGCGGTGGCCAAGCAGTATATCGCCGCGCTGGGCATCAAGACGCCGAGCTCGAAACAGATTGCGCGCAATCTGTCGGGCGGCAACCAGCAGAAAATCGTGATCAGCAAATGGCTGTACCGCGAATCGAAAATTATCTTCTTCGACGAACCCACGCGCGGCATCGACGTGGGCGCCAAGTTCGCCATTTATCAACTGCTCGACAAGCTGGCCTCGCAAGGCATCGGCGTGGTCCTGATCACCTCCGAGCTGCCCGAGATCATGGGCATGACGGACCGCGTCGCGGTATTCCACGAAGGGCGCATCAGCGGCATTCTCAATACGCGTGAGTCGTCGCAGGAAGAAATCATGCATCTCGCATCGGGCCGCCAGGCAGCAATGCATTAACATCAGAAAGCACAAGAAAATGAATAAAGAACTGATCCAAAAATTTGCCGCGCTCGGCAGCCTGTCCTTGCTGCTGCTGGTATTTTCGCTGACCAGCGATGCCTTTTTCTCGGTCAGCAATGGCATGAGCGTGGCGCTACAGGTGACCTCGATTGCCTACCTGGGCATCGCCGCCACTTGCGTCATTATCACCGGCGGCATTGACTTGAGTTCCGGCTCGGTGCTGGCGCTGGCCGGCGTGGCTGCGGCCTTGCTGGTCAAGAGCGGCATCCCGGTGCCGGTCGCCATGTTGGGCGGCATTCTGGTCGGCGCCATGTGCGGCGCCGTCAACGGTTTCTGCATCACGCAATTGAAACTGCCGCCATTTATTGCGACCCTGGGCATGATGCTGATCGCCCGTGGCCTGGCCCTGCAAGTGACCGGTGCGCGTGCCATTTCCGGCCTGGGCGAATCGTTCGGCGAACTGGGAAATGGCGTGCTGTGGCGTATCGAGCGCGACACGGGCGGCACCTTCCCTGAAGTGATCTTCCCCGGCATTCCGTATCCGGTGGTGCTGATGGTGGTGATCGCCGTGGCGGTGTCCATCATGCTCAGCCGCACCACCTTCGGCCGCCATATCTATGCGGTGGGTTCGAACGCCGAAGCGGCGCGCCTGTCGGGTGTCAAGGTGGGCCGCGTGACCCTGATGGTGTACACCTTGTCTGGCGCCCTGTCGGGCCTGACCGGCTGCGTGCTGATGTCGCGCCTGGTGACGGCGCAGCCGAACGAAGGGGTGATGTATGAACTCGATGCGATCGCCAGCGCGGTGATCGGCGGCGCTTCGCTGATCGGCGGCATCGGCACCATTTCCGGCACCGTGATCGGTTCCTTCGTGATCGGCATTCTGCGCAATGGCCTGAACATGAATGGCGTATCGAGTTTTATCCAGCAAATCATTATCGGACTGGTCATTCTGCTGACCGTCTGGATCGATCAGAAGCGCAACCGCGCCTGAAGCAGTAGCTGAAAGTAGTCAAACCCATAAACTTATAATTAAACGAGGACGACAATGAAAACCATCAAAGCCGTGTCGCTAGGTCTGCTGACCGCAGCATTCGCATTGAGCACCAGCGCCGCAATCGCCGCGCCGAAAGAGATCGCCGTGATCGTCAAGACGACGAACTCGAACTACTGGCAGAACGTGAAAAAAGGCGCGACCGCCAGCGCGGCCGAGGCCAAGGGTTACAACCTGACCTTCCAGGGGCCGGCTTCGGAGTCGGCGATTGCCGACCAGGTCAGCATGGTGGAAAACGCCGTCACGCGCAAAGTGGCCGGCATCGTGCTGGCCGCGTCCGATCCGGACGCCCTGGTGCCGGCGCTGAAAAAAGCCTGGGAGGCGAAGATTCCCGTGGTGCTGATCGATTCGCTGGTGGCCGACAGCGGCAAGCGCTACTACCAGTCCTTCCTGTCGACCGACAATGAAGCGGCCGGCGAGGCCAGCGCCAAGGCGCTCATTTCGCAAGTCGGCAAAACGGGCAAGATCGCCGTGATGTCGTATGTGGCCGGTGCCGGTTCCGAGACGGGCCGCGTGGGCGGCTTCAAGCGCTATATCGAAAAGAACTCGCAGTTGCAGATCGTCGGCACGTATTACTCGCAGTCGCAGATGGCCACCGCCCTGAACCAGACCACCGACGTGCTGGCCTCTAACCCTGACCTGAAAGGCATTTTTGGCGCCAACGAGCCAACCGCTGTCGGCATGGGCCGCGCGATTGCGCAGGCTGGCAAGGCCGGCAAGGTGATCGCCGTCGGCTTTGACGGCAATGAAGACCTGAAAAACTTCGTCAAGGACGGCACCTTGTACGCGACCGCCGTGCAGGGCTCGTACTCGATGGGCGCGCTGGGCGTGAAAACCCTGGTCAGCCTGATCGAGGGCAAGAAGGTCGCGCCTTTCGTCAATACCGGCGTGGTGATCGTTACCAAGGCCAATGTCGACCTGCCGGAAGCGAAAAACGTGCTGTATTAATTGTCCATTAATTAATCGGCAATCGACAGCCGCTGCTTCAGTTCCTGCAGCAGCGTGCCGGTCTTGATGGTCAGCTGGCGCGCCAGCGGCCACGCCAGGTAAAGCGGCAAGCCTGGCGTGGCAAAGCCGGGCAATACTTCCACGATGGCGCCGCTGGCCAGATGTTCCTGGACCAGCCAGGTCGCCTGCTGCGCAATACCCAGGCCGGCCAGCACGGCGGCCGTCTGCGCTTCGGCGTCGCCGACCGTCAGCCGCGCCGTCACCACGCGCCGCTCCACGCCATTTTCTTCTGCAAACAGCCACGGCGCCGCCGTGCCGTCGCCACGTCCATAGGCGATGCAGTCGTGCTGTTCCAGCTGCGCGATGTCCTGCGGCGTGCCGCGCCGCGCCAGGTAGGCAGGCGCCGCGCAGAAGATCAACCGCTCGTCTCCCAGGTGCATCTGCCCCAGCGCTGCCGGCCAGTTGCCCGGCGCGCCGATGCGCACGGCGATATCGATGCGCTCTTCGAACAGGTCGACAAAGCGGTCGCTGAAGGCGATTGACGGCTGCAACTGCTGATATTTGTCGCACAGCGCGATCAACGCCGGCATCACGCGCATGCGCCCATACGAGGCCGGTACGCCGATGCGCACCGTGCCGGCCAATTCGCCTTGCTGCTCGGCCAGCACGTTTTCTGCATCGCTCAGTTCCTGCAATACGCGCTTGCAGGTGGCGTAATAGGCCTGGCCCGCGCTGCTCAGTTTCAAGCGGCGCGTGCTGCGCTCGAACAGGATCACGCCCAGCCGCTCTTCCAGGCGAGCCACGCTCTTGCTGACGGCCGAACTGCTCAGGTGCAGCCGCTCGGCCGCCCTGGTAAAACTGCCGGCATCGGCGGTGGCGAGAAAAGGGCTGATACCTTTCAGATGATCGGACATGATTGTAGAATATTTTTCATGAATAATGCGAAATACTATCGCGGATAAGAATTTCTGTCCGGTATATCATGGTTTTTTATACTGGAGAGCGTATGAACAAGCATGCATTGATTATCGGCGCCAGCGGCGTTATCGGCAGCAACCTGGCCACACACTTGCTGGCACAAGGCTGGCAGGTGACGGGCGTTTCTCGCGGCCGCACGCCAGTGCCGGCAGGCTGCGCTGCCCTGCAGCTGGACGCCACCGATGGCGCGGCCGTGGCCGCCGGCCTGGCCAATGTCGACGCCAGCCACGTGTTCTTTACGGCCTGGGCGCGCCAGGAAAATGAAAAAGAGAATATCCGCGTCAACGGTGCCATGGTCGCCAATGTACTGGCTGCCCTGGGGCCGCGCGGCCACTTGCGCCACGCGGCGCTGGTGACGGGCCTGAAGCACTACCTGGGACCGTTCGACGCCTACGGCAAGGGCTCGGTACCGGTCACGCCGTTCCGCGAAGAGCAGGGCCGCCAGGATGTCGAGAATTTCTATTACGAGCAGGAAGACCGCCTGTTCGACGCGGCTGCACAATATGGCTTTACGTGGAGCGTACACCGCCCGCACACGATTATCGGTTATGCGCTGGGCAACGCCATGAACATGGGCCTGACCCTGGCCGTCTACGCGAACCTGTGCAAGGCCAGCGGCCAGCCGTTCGTGTTTCCGGGCTCAAGCGCGCAGTGGCATGGCCTGACCGACATGACCGACGCCGGCCAGATCGCGCGCCAGCTGGCGTGGGCCGCCGAGAGTCCGCAGGCAGCGAATCAGGACTTCAATATCGTCAATGGCGACGTGTTCCGCTGGAAGTGGCTGTGGCCGCGCCTGGCCGCTTATTTTGGTGTCGAAGCGGCGGAGCTGCCCGCTACCATCTCGCCGCTGGCTGACCGCATGGACGGCGCAGCCGAGCAATGGCGTGCCATCGCGCAGCAGCATGGCCTGGTTGAAGCGGATGTCGGGCGGCTCGCTTCATGGTGGCATACCGACGCCGACCTGGGCCGGCCGATGGAAGTGATGACCGACATGGGCAAGAGCCGCAAAGCGGGGTTTCTTGATTATCAGGATACGCCGGAAGCGTTTTTCAACTTGTTTGACCGGTTGAAATCGGAGCGCGTGATTCCCCAATAACGCAACTGAAATCCGGGGACTCGGCGTCCCCGTCAGACCCGCCGGGGGAATACGTCCCAGTGGGACGTATTCCGATCGCGAAGCGACTGACCCCAGCCTTTACGCAGTTGGGTTATTGAGGAGGTACTGCGAGCGGATACGCCTTGCGCTCCTGCCCCCGCTGCCACTCCAGCCCTGGCCGGTCGACCCGGAACTGCAACAACCTGCCTTGCACTACTTCCGTCACATACGCGGTGCGCCCGTCCCGGCCGCCAAAACTGATGTTGCTCGGTTTCGCACCCGGTACCGTGATCTCGCGCAGCACGGTTCCCTGCGGCGACAGCTTGACCACCGTGCCCTTGCTGTAGCGCGTCACATACAGATTGCCATCGACATCGACGCGCATGCCGTCCATGCCAAAGTCGTCAAATGTTTTCAGCAGCCGTTTGCCGGTAAGTGTGCCGTCCATCTCGATGTTGTAGGCCCAGATATTGCGTTGCACGCTTTCATTGACATACAGTGTCTTGCCGTCTGGGCTGACCTCGATGCCATTCGCCGTGCCCATGGTGTCCAACGCCAGGGTCACCGTGCCGTCGCGCGCGATGCGCCACACGCGGCCGGTGTTTTCCTTCCAGTTCGGATCGCTCGCATACAGCACGTCGTCCTGCGTGATGGCGATATCGTTGGGCTGCGTCATGCGGGCGTCGCGCGCATGGATGCTGATGGCGCGCGTGACCGGGTCCACCACGTAAATCGTATGCTCGATATAGTCGGCCAAGTACATCTGGCCACGGCTGCCGAAGCGGATGCCGTTGGCGATGCTGGCGCCGGGCAAGGTGACGAACACCTCGCCCTGGCCGCTTGGGCTGACCTTGCCGATGGTTTGCTGGCGCGCGAAATTGACGGCGTAGATATTGCCGTCTGCATCGACGGCCGGGCCTTCGATTCCTTTGGTAAACGAATGCGGCGCCGTCAGGGCCGTGGTCACGAACAGCGTTTCGGGCACAGGCGGACTGGCGCAGGCGGTCAGCGAAGCGAGCGGCAGGGCCAGCGCGATGGTACAGCCCAGGGCACGCAGGCAGGGCAGGGCGGTACGGGGATGAGGCATGGAGTATCCTGAAAACGAGAGTGCAAAGGTACTTATCTTAACCGAGCAATATGGCCAGCTGAGCCTGTGTTGCCGTCAGGAATTCAGAGAAAGATTGTAAAGAACGCTAGTCAAGGTGATAAAGAGTGTATGGTAGGCTGGTTCCTGGACATATATAGTATGCAGCAATTTAGCTGACGTGCACGGCGATGCTTGAGTGAGCGCCGATGGGCGAGAGTAGTTGTCGAGGTTTGCCCACACAAACCGCTTCCCTGTCATGTACAACACCACATGCCCGTCCGATCCGGGCCGGGCCGGAGCCGAATCCTCTGTTGCTGCTGCGGGCCTGAATGGCGCATACGAACGCGAAATCACGCTGCTGCGCGAAACTGTCGACCAGTTGCTGGCCATGGCCTGCATACCGGCCCAGGACAAGGAAAAGTCCGAAGCATTTCACCTGTTGGTCACGCAGTTGCGCGAGGCCAACCAGAACCTGGTGCTGGCCACCTTTGGCGCGCAGGACAAGCTGGCCTATGCCCAGGCGGCTTCCTTGCGCCAGACAGAATTTCTTGCCATGCTGGCGCATGAGTTGCGCACGCCCTTGCAGCCGCTGGCGATGGCCAACGATCTGTTGTGCAAACGGGCCGCACCCGACCCGACGCTGGCGCACGTGCATGGCGTGATCAGCCGGCAGATAGGGCATATGTCGCGCCTGATCGACGATCTGCTTGACGCTTCGCGTGTCAGCAGCGGCAAGATCAACCTGCAGTTACGCCCTTTGCTGCTGAGCGACGTCATCGACAGCGCCGTGGAGGCCAGCCAGGCGGGCGTCGACAAACGGCAACAGATGCTGCGGGTCAGTTTGCCGAAAGAGCCTTTGGTCATCGAAGCCGACCTGGTGCGCATGACGCAGGTGTTGACCAATTTGCTGGTCAACGCCAGCAAATTCACGCAGGAAGCCGGCCATATCGATATCGTGGCCCTGCGCAACGGCGACATGGTGGGCATTACCGTCACCGATAATGGGGCCGGTATTGCCCGCGATGAGCAGCCGTTTGTCTTCGATCTGTTCACCCAGGGTTTTCGTTCTCTCGATCGGGCACAGGGCGGTCTTGGCATTGGCCTGTCGCTGGTACGCAGCCTGACGCAGATGCATGGCGGAACGGTCGAAGTCTTCAGTGCAGGCGTCGGCAGGGGTAGCCAGTTCATGCTGAAACTGCCGTTGTCGTCGCTGTCGCTGCCCGCCGCCAGCGTGGCACCGCCAGCACCGATTGCTGTTCTACCGCGCAGGATATTGCTGATCGAAGACAATGCCGATGCGGCGGAAATGCTGGGCCTCCTGCTCGAGTACGAAGGCCACCATGTCGACGTGTGCGTGGACGGCACCAGTGGCTTGCGCACCGCCTTGGACGCGCCATATGATGTGATAGTATGCGACATCGGTTTGCCTGGCATGGATGGCTTCCAGGTCGCCGGTTCGGTACGCGCCGCGCTGCACGCGCCGCTGCCATGTTTCGTGGCCGCTTCCGGCTACAGCGATGCCAGCGAGTTCGACCGGGCAGGCGATCCGGTATTTGACCACTATCTGGTCAAACCCATCAATATTGATACCTTGTCGAAAATCATCCTGGCACAGGAGCCGCGCTGAATCATGCGTGGTGCTTTGTTTAACCTGGTCCCAGCACCAATTCTGTAGAGAAAAAAAGATGGCCACAGTCGATGAACAGCGACGGCGCAAGATTGAGGGTGCCCTGCTGCGCAACCCGGATGCGGCGGTGGAAGTCAGCCTGTGCCTGTGGCAGCAGCTGGCTGCGGCCTTGAATCAGATTGTCGGCGAGCGCGGCGTGGAATCGATCTATGCACGCAGCTTGCACCAGAGCCAGAAACAGTTTTCCTGGCTGACGGTGCATGCGCCACAAGCGCTGGAGGCGGCCATGGCGCAGCTGCGCAGCGATTTGCTGGGCCAGCCAGCGGAACTTGCAGCCGAGGCCAGCACGGTGATGCTGATGCACTTCACCACTACGCTGAGCTTGTTGATCGGCGAACTTTTAACGAATAGCATCCTCCGGCAAGCCTGGGGCGATGTGGCAGTAAATCATGCTGGAACGGAGTCGAACGAATGAACAAAGTCACCATCCAACGCCTGGCCTCCGGAGTGCCTGGCCTGGACGAACTGCTGGGCGGCGGATTCCCGGAATTTTCCTTCAACTTGCTCGCTGGCACGCCGGGCAGTGGCAAGACCACCTTGGCGCACCAGATCATGTTTTCGCTCGCCAGCCCAGAGCGCAAGGCGCTGTTCTTTACGGTATTGGGCGAGCCACCGTTGAAGATGCTGCGCTATCAGCAGCAGTTTCCTTTTTTTGATATCGAAAAACTCAGCGACTCGATCAGGTTCGTCAATCTGTCGGCCGAACTGATCGATGGCGATTTCGAGCGCGTACTGGCGCGCATTGCCGAGGAGGTGGAAGCGTTTGCACCGAGCCTGGTGTTTGTCGACTCTTTCCGCTCGGTGGTACAGTCGGCAAAAACCATGGACATGGGCGCGGCCGGACTGCAGCATTTCGTGCAACAACTGGGCACGCAGATGACCAGCTGGCTGGCCACCACCTTCCTGATCGGCGAATACCTGACGCCCGAGGCCGAGTCCAGCGCCGTATTTACGGTCGCTGACGGCATCCTGTGGCTGTCGCAACTGGTACAGCGCGACGCCATGGTGCGCAAGATACAGGTGGTCAAGATGCGCGGCCAGTCGCAAAGCCTGGGGGTGCATACCTTCCGCATCAATGACGATGGCGTGGAAATTTTTTCGCGCGCCATCCTGAAAGCGAGCGGTACCGAAGGCACCAGCCTGGATACCAGCAAGCGCCTGTCGCTGGGTGTGCCCGAACTTGACGCCATGATGGGCGGCGGCTTGCCGGCAGGGTATTCCCTGCTGCTGGTAGGGCCGTCCGGTTCCGGCAAGACGGTGCTGGCCACGCAGTTCCTGACCGAAGGCGTGCGCTGCGGCGAGCCGGGCGTGATCGCCGCTTTTGAAAAGAGCCCGAACCAGTTGCTCAGCCTTCAACTGGATGGTCTGGTCACGTCGGGCCAGATCGGCGTGGTCAACACGCGCACGCTGGACCTGTCGCTCGATGAAATCCTGCACGACCTGATCAGCATGATCACGCGCATGAAGGCCAGGCGGGTGGTGATCGATTCGCTGTCCGGTTTTGAAATGGCCCTCGCTTCCATGTTCCGCGAGGATTTCCGCGAATCGCTGTACCGGCTGGTGGCGGCGCTGACGGACATGGGCGTGGCGGTGCTGATGACGGCCGAGCTGGAAGACCAGTACGCGACGCTGCGCTTCAGTTCCTACGGCAACGCCTTCCTGGCCGACGCGATCGTCATGCAGCGTTATGTCGAGCTCGCTGGTCAGTTCAAGCGCGTGCTGTCGGTGGTCAAGGTACGTGGCAGCGGCCACAGCAAGGATATTCGCTTCTACGACATCGATCAGGAAGGCATCCATATCGGCGAAACCCTGAGTGCCTATGAAGGCATCCTGTCGGGCCAGCCTTACCGGCCGTGACGGCACGCGCCGTATCGCGGTGTCGCGGTGTTGGTGGGCGGCTGAGTTCAGGCGTATGATGATCGGGTAGTTCTTCCGACATCACCACCAGGAGATATCATGGACAAACCCGAATTCATCCTGGCCGCCAAGGCCATGGAAACGCTGGAAATGTACCAGACCTTTTACGGCCATTCGCCCGAATACCAGGCGCACCAGCAAGAGGTATTGAAGCTGTTGCGGCACAAGGGTGCCTCCCTGCTGGTGACGGAGCATGGCCCTGCCAAGTTCCTGCTGGCGTTTGCCGATGCGCTGGAGACGGCCAGCCTGCCTGGTGAATACGTGCCGCTGGCACGGCGGCAAAATATTTCCTGAGCTGTTTGATGGCTGCCGGGGATGTTCCGCACGACAGACAGCCCCGGATCGCCGTATCCGTCCCTTGATTGCGGAGCATTCCTGACTTGAAAAAAACACTGTACACGTGGTCGCAGGCCTTGCGTGAAGCATCGGCCTGTATCGGCCTCGGGCTGCGCGACACGCGCCATGAGGGCATGTGGTGGCGCTCCAGCTTGCTGTGCATGGTGGTGCTGCTGCTGTGGCTGGGGCTGTATAGCTATTTTGGCCAGTTCTTCCTTGAACTGAGCGGCATGCTGGCGCTGGTGTCCGTTACCGGCCTGCTGGGCGTGGGTGTGCTCGATGGCGTGGGCACGCTGGCCAGCGGACCGGCCACCATCTCGCAGATGGGCAATCTCACCGGTGGCCTGGGCAGTTTTGTCAAATCGCTTGTGTCGATCGGCCAGATCGCGCTGGCCCTGCTGGCGCTGGCCGCCTTCTTTTATGTGCTGGTGTTTATCGTCGGCACCATCAGCACCGCGCGTTTGCCACTGCGTGCGCTGTTGCTCGGGCGCGCACGCAAGGTCGTGGCGCGCCGCTACCCATCGTGGCAGCCGCCACCGGATTTGTCCTCGCTTGTTTCCCGCCCGTCATGGGGAAAACGCCTGTTGCTGCTGTTGTCGCTGCTGATACCGGTCTGGGCCATGTGTGTGCTGATCGCATGGCTGCTGGCCTGGAATGTACGGCTGGTCTATGGCGCGGCGGCCGACGGCGTGCTGGACCAGGAGCAGCGGCAGGCTTCCAGCCGTATGCAAGGGCCGGCCATCGTTGCCCTGGGGCTGATGCTGTGCTTGCTGATGCTGGTGCCGGTACTCAATTTATTGGTGCCAGCCCTGCTGTGCACTAGCGTTTGCCATTTGCAGCGCCGTGGCTGGCGCAAGGTTTTGCTGGTGAAGGAGTGAAGATGAATCTGGAAACAAGTCATGGAACGCTGGAGCGGGCAATTGAAATCGCCGCCAGGGCGCATGCGGGCCAGGTAGACAAGGGCGGCGCGCCGTATATCCTGCACCCCTTGCGCGTGATGCTGCGCGTGGCGCCGGGGCCGCAGCAGATAGTGGCCGTGCTGCATGACGTAGTCGAGGACAGCAACGTGAGTTTCGAAGACCTTGCGCGTGAAGGATTTTCTGCGCAGGTGATCAGTGGTTTGCGTGCCGTAACGAAGGTAGAAGGCGAGTCCTACGAGGCTTTCGTGGCGCGCGCGGCGCTTGACCCGGTCGGCCGGGCAGTCAAGCTGGCGGACCTGGCGGAAAACAGTGATTTGTCGCGCATTGCACAGCCCTCGCAGAAGGATCTGGACAGGGTGGAAAAGTATCGGCGGGCGATGGCTTACCTGCAGGCACCGGGGAACTGCGCGCCAGGATAAGCAAGTGGGCCGGGCAAGAATACTCGCCTGGCGTGGCGTTTCCCCGTACACTGCACAGCAAGCGATGTTGCTTGCTTTCAACTTTACATCAATGTCCATGCAGAAGCTTTTTCACATAAGCCGGATACGACTTGCACTGCTGCTTGCCCTGGCAACCGCAGCGTTGATGCTGTCGCTGACGTTTGCAACCTCCAAACTCATCGGTTCCAGTGCGACCGCCCAGGTCGAAGAAGATATCGGCAACAGCCTGGCAGAACTGGCGTACCAGACTGTCGACAAGCTCGACCAGGGAATGTATGAGCGTTACCGCGAAGTCAGTTTGCTGGCAGAGCGCTACGAGATAGTCGAAGGCAGCGTCGCCCTGGCGGACAAGCGCCGCGTGCTTGATGCAATCCAGCGTACCTATCCGCTGTATGCCTGGATAGGGCTGGCAGATACAGCCGGCAAAGTGCAGGTTGCCAGCGGCGGCCTGCTGGAGGGAGCCGATGTGTCGCAGCGGCCATGGTTCGGTGCGGCCACGCGTGGCCAGCACCTTTCCGATGTGCACGAAGCCAAATTGCTGGCCAAGCTGCTGCCTGGCCCCGCAGGAGAGCCGAAACGCTTTTTTGATATCGCTTTTCCCTACCGAAATGTGAAGGGCGAGATCCAGGGCGTGCTTGGTACGCACCTGAGCTGGCAATGGGCGGCAGAAATCGAACAGTCTATCCTGCGGCCTTTGGCAAACCGCAAATCGGTCGATACGCTGATCGTCAGCGAAACCGGGGTGGTCCTGCTCGGACCGAAGCAGTACGCCGGCGTGGTCCTCGACCAGCCCAGTTTCAAACAAGCCAGGGCAGGGAAAATGGGCTCGCTGATCGAAACATGGCCGGATGGCAAGCGCTATCTGGTTGGCTATCATCACAGCAAGGGTTATCGCGGCGTCAAGGGCCTGGGCTGGAGCGTGCTGGTGCGCCAGGAACTGGAAAGCGCGTATCGCCCCGTGCGCGCGCTGGAGCGCAAGATCTTGCTGGGCGGCCTGCTGGCCTCGGTTGTAGCGCTGTTTCTCGCGCTGTTTCTTGCGCGCACCATCAGCCGTCCGCTGCGTGAGATTACCCAGTACGCTGGCGACCTCAATTCCGACAAACGCCATCTGATTCCGCAAATAGCGCATGCCTTTGCCGAGGTCCGGATATTGCACCTGACCTTGAACCGGCTGTTGAGCAAGCTTCAGCGAAATGAACGTGGGCTGCTTGAGCTTAACGCCAGTCTTGAAGCACGGGTAATGGATCGCACGGCGCAATTGCATATTGCCGTCGAAGAGCTGGGCCGGCTGGCGCGCTCCGATGCACTGACCGGGCTGCCGAACCGCCGATCGTACGAAGAGCGCCTGGTGCAGGCGGTGGCACGTGCTGCCCGGCAGAACAGCGCGATTGCCCTGATGTTTCTCGATATCGACCACTTCAAGCAGGTCAACGACACGCTGGGACACGCCGGCGGCGACCTGGTCCTGCAGGAATTCGGCCAGCGTGTCAGGTCGTCCGTACGGGCCACCGATACGGTCTGCCGCCTGGCTGGAGACGAGTTCACCATTATCCTGGAAGGCCTGAAAAGCGACGCCGAGGCCACCCTGGTCGCATCGAAAATACTGGCCAGCATCAACACGCCGTTCCAGATAGAAGGCGAAAGCCGGCTTGTCTCGACCAGTATCGGCATCGCCTATCACGCAGCGGGGCCATTCAGCACCGAGCTGTTGAATCTGCAGGCTGATGCGGCTCTCTACAGGGCCAAGGCGAATGGGCGCAATACTTTTGCGATGAATGTGTTGTAGATGCTGTGGGAGGGAGCGACTTTGCGCTCGTTGCGGGCTGTGACCATGAACGCCACCTTCTGGTCGCTGGACTTGGGAGGCAGCATTTTGGACAAACTGCCGCGGTTCATTCATGCTCCCGTTCAACAGCTGGCACCGGGAATATCCTTGCCTGTTCTCAGGTCATAACCGAGGAAGCAGCGGTACCCCGTGCCGGGAAGAAACGAGCACCATAGGTTTCCTTTGCTGCGCAAGCGTTCGCCTTGCTCACCGCTGCAATTAACTTTGGCGTCTGGATAGATGGAGTCAAAAATATCTTTCGCCGCCGGTCCGTTGATTTCGATTGCCAGCTTCCGGTCGCTCTTGCTTGGCGCTTGCTCGTTGCCGAGTTCGCCGGAGTAGATTGTGTACTCGGCCTGCAGTGGTTTGGTTCTGGCGGATTGTATGGGGTGCTCACGTTTCTCGGTGGCGTCAGCCGTGGGGAGCAGGACGATGAGCGAGATAATCAGCAGCAGGGGGTTCATTTTGGTGTCGCCCTTATATCGACGTGGAAGTGATCGTCATGATTTAACCAATGCTGGACGCGGGGGATATCTTTGTCATTGAACAGGCCGTAGACGTAATAACCCGAGTCTTCTGGCGCCTGCGGCAGCATGAAGTAGCCGCGTTTATCTCTGGGTTGAAGTTCCAGCATGTCGGGGTTCGGTCAGTCTGTAGGGTGGTTGGGAGCGGCTGCACTGCCGAATGGCGACCGTGTATGCCATTGTCGTTCAGTTGTTGTTTTGGAGATTGGTCTTGCTCAAGAGTGGGTATGCCGATCCATCATGACTTACCCAGCACAATGTTCGCTAGATCGAGGCCATGGGTGAGGATAGGGTTCTGGCCAAGTGGATGGAGCCGATTAACGCCCGGAAGGGCACCATTGATTAAGACCGCGATTTTCAGCGCGGAAATTTATACCGTACAAACAGCGAAGGTCCTTTGCCGCCGGGTGGCACCAGCAGTATCTCTTCACCCACCTTCATCTCCTCATGCATCACCGTGCAACAGGACGGCATTGAATGGCCGTGAGCCGGATCAGTGGCGGCGGCAAGTCTCCGGCTTGCCATGCGCTGTTGCTGCTGTCAGATTCACTTGCTCACCGTTGCATCGGCGGTGCCGTCAGAGGGCAATGCGAACTCGAACTCCACCAACGTATCATCGGGCCAGCTCGTGTCATGCAGTGGCGGCGCGTAGCGCGTGCGGTCCTTCGAGCTCAGGCGTTCGGACGGCAAGCTTTCGCGACGGGAATCCGATACGAGCGTGGCGCGAGCAATCGGCGCAGTGGTCGAGTAGAAAATCCTGCTTCTGGAGGTATGGCAGGCGCCGCCCAGAGGCATCAGGTAAGCGAGCTGGAGAAATGAGCTGTCAAACTTGTCTACAGCCCAGCGCACCTCACATTCCAGGCGCAGGTCACCCAGCCGGCGCGTGCCGGTTGGCAAGCCTGGCGTGTGTATATCGGGCCGCCAGCGAAACAATCCCTTCTTGCTGCTGAGCTGCACATCGGCGTCGTCGTTGGCAGCTGACTCGTCGCGTGGGAGCGAGAATGTATAGTCGGCTGCGATCGGAATGTCGATGCCGACATTGTCACCGACGATGCGCAGCTTCAGCCCTGCCACTGTCAGGTTCGCCTGTTGCGGGCGCAAGATGAATTTCAGTTCAGCCCGGGGGGCCAGCGAATGGTAGCGCTCGAACGCATCCATGCCGGCGAGCATTTTGCGGTAAGGCTTCCAGTCAGGGTCCCTGGTGCCGGAGACCGACACCTGCTGGGCTGCTTCGGATGGGGTATCTGCAGGAGCGGTGTCGGCAAAGACGGGCGCAGACAGGGCGAGCAACAGGACGGTGGCGAGCGGACGGCGCATGGAGGCAAATGTTTTCTGTGAGGAATGGTCAGGATAACGTATTGGGAATTGTAGTAGTTGGTAAATTGTAAGCGCTGGGCGGGCGGTATATGCATTGGGTGGATTTTCTGGCTGCGACATCGATGTTGGCTATTTTGTTGTTGGGTAAATATAAGCCGCGTAACCGGGACCACGTCCGCCATTCGTACACGATCTGCCCCCGTCTCTGCGTCCTGGCACGAGCGCAACCTGCAGGCGCTCGGCTCAACGCGAAATCGATTCCAGCGCGACGTTGCGGGTGCGCGGCCCGAATAAGCCAATCGACACCATCACCATCCCCATCGCGCCACTGATGAGTAGAAACACCGCTCCCACGCCGAAATCCTGCAGCACGCTGGCGATAATAAAGGCGGTGAAGATCGCCGAGAATCGGCTCCACGAATAAACGAAGCCAATGGCGCGGGCCCGTATCCCGGTGGGAAACAACTCGCTTTGGTAGGCGTGGTAGCTGTAGGAAATGATATTGCCGGCCAAGGTCAGGCAAACGCCCATGCCGATCAACAGCACGCTACCGGAGGCCTGGCTGAATATCAGGCCGCAAACGATGTTGACGGCGGCCATGCAGACGATCACATGCTTGCGCTCGAAGCGGTCGGCGATGAACAGGCCGATCAGTGGACCGAGCGGCGCGGCCAAGGCGATCAGGCTCGAATACATCAGGCTGGTCGTCACTGTGATGCCCTGCTTGACCAGCAACGACGGCACCCAGTTGGCGAAGCCATAAAAGCCAACGGTCTGGCAGATGTTAAATACGGTCATCATCGCAATCCGCTTCCCGTAGGGCGGAGCCCACAGATCGCGAAAGCGGCCGCGGTCGACCACCGGCTCGGGCGCGGCTGGCGGCGGTAGTTCGCGGCCATGCTCCTTGCGCACGGCGGCCTCCAGCGCGCACAGCACCCGGTCGGCCTCGGCGTAGCGGCCTTTCATGGCCAGCCAGCGCGGACTCTCTGGCAGACGGCGGCGGATCCACCAGACCAGCAGCGCGCCGTGGCAACCGATCACCACGACGATGCGCCAGCCGTCGAGGCCGAACACGGTGCGCGGTACCAGTTGGTAGGAAAGCAAGGCGACGATCGGTACCGCGCAAAAGCCAACCGCCTGGGACAGCGCGAACGCGCGTCCGCGTATGTGCTTGGGCACGATCTCGGACAGGTAGGTGCCCATGGTTACCATCTCAACCCCGAGGCCGAGGCCAACGATGAAGCGCCAGAAGTTCAGGCCGAAGGCCGTGGTCTGTGTCGCCATGATCAGGTTGGCGACCGCGTACCAGATCAGCGACCAGGTGAAGATCGCACGCCGGCCATAGCGGTCGGCGAGAAATCCGCAGCACATGGTGCCGATGAACAGTCCGGCGAACAACGCGGCGATGAAGCTGGCGACGCCGGTCATGCCGAACAATCCGACGGTGGTTGGGGTGAGGATGCCACTTTTGACCAGGCCGGGTGCGACGTAGCCCGTATAGAGCAAATCGTACAACTCAAAAAAGTAGCCGAGCGCTAGCAGCGCAACCAATTGCCAGACGGTTCGGGTGGCGGGCAGGCGGTCCAGCCGCGCGGCGATGGTGCCGGCGTCGTGAACGGAGCCGGGGGCGTTGGCCGCGAGCGGCGATTCCAGCGAGGTGCTTGGCATGAGGTGATCCTCAAAAGGTGGCTCGGCGTGGCCGGCGGTCGTGCTTCCGCGAGAACTTGCCGCCGTCCTGTCGGAATAGTACCGGATTTTCAAATTTGCAAATGCAAATGCAACTGTGTGGCAATAGTCGTCGGTTGCTCAGTTTTGGGTCGACCTGGACCAACGGTGCGCGGCCTGCAGTACTGGGGTCACACGAGCGCCGGGGGCAGGTTCGCCATTCAGGCACGGCCTGAGTAGCTGATGTTGTCGTTAGAAAAAACTGCCTGCGACCTAAAACCTGGTCAGAAGAATCGGAGGGGGTTGCGCTTGCAAGCGCAACCCGGTTTTGCGGCGCCGAGCTGCGCTCGGCGAAGTCCCGCAAAACCCCCACGTCCGTGCCGGACGCGGATTCGGTTTCGGCTGTTTCGCGTCCAGTGGTGAAGACGGCGGCTGTTTTTTCGCTGCACCACTGACCGCTGGCTGTCAGTTGATCGCTGCGGCGGCATGCGCCATCTACGAGTGGCGTATCAAAAGGAGCTACGTTGGCTGAGCAGGCTGGAGCGTTACTATGACGACAGTGTGCTTGGATCGCACGCCAGCTGGGCGGGCATACCCGGCACTATGGCCCAGCCCACCACTTTGCGGTAGTACAGATCAAGGACCGTCGCCAAATACAGCCAGATTCGTCCTGGATTCGTGAACCGTAGTTTCCCCCAACGACCTGCTGCCGTTCGCTAATGTGACAGAACCGCAGCAGGTCCTAGTTGGCGGTGGCCACGCGCAGCGCCCAAACGCTGTGCGGATCGCCGTGCAGGCCGCGGCGCAGCACCGCCCGCGCCATCTTCCAATACAGTGCCGCTGCCAGCAGCGACACCAGCGCCACGCCGACAGTCACACCGTCACCACGCATCAGCGCCAGCAGCGGACTGACGCCGGTTGCGATCCAGTGCGCGCACGGAATGGCCAGGGTTAGCGCCGCGCACAACGTCAGCAGCTCGTATGCCGCGCGTGCCGGCGCCCTCGCGAAGGCCCACGCCACCACCAGCCAAAACACCACGTAGTAGCCGCGCTCCTCCCACAACGGCAAATGCCCGGGCGCCGCCGGCGCCAGCTTGTTGATGACGAACATGGCCGACACGCCAGCCACGCAACCGAGGCACACGCCCAGCGTGGCCTGCGCCATCAGCCGTCCGCTGCGTGGCTGCACCAGATTGAGGCGCTTGCGCCGAGACTCGATCCACAACAGGTTCCCGCTGTAGAACAGGAAGGCGCCGGCGATGCCGAGCACGAAGTACATCCACTGCACCGCTGCATGGCCGAAATTGCCGAAGTGGAGCGACTGCAAACTGCGCAGAAAGCGCATGCCGGGGCTGTAGCTCTCTGGCGTGATCACGCGCAGCACCTTGCCGTTGCTGGCGTTGAGAACCACCGCCGCGTTGGCGGCCACGGTGCCTTGGCGCGCGTCGCCATATGCCTGGACCTGCGCATTGGCATCGCCGGCATCGCGGTAGAAGATACGCTTGACCTCCATCTCCGGCGCGGCGCGGCCGATGGCGGCCATCACCTGGGCCACCGGCAGCAGCGGCGCGGCCACGCCGACCGCCTTGGGCGGCGCAGCGGCATTGATGTCGGGGCCGACGAGCTTGAGCAGCTTGCCGTCGAAAACCATGTACTGGAATGGCGCCAGCAGGATGATGCCGAGCGCCAGCACCGCGCTGCTCCACGCGTACATGATGTGGAACGGCAGCGACAGGATGCCGATCGCGTTGTGCGCGTCGCGCCACATGCGCTTGAGGTTCTTGGCTATCCGCAGCGCGAACAGGTCCTTGAAGAAGCCGGGTGCGTAAATGACCACGCCGCTGACCAGCGCCAGACCATACAGCACGCAGACCACGCCCAGTGTGTACAGGCCAAACTGGTCGGGCAGCCCGGCCGAGTAATGCAGGCGGTATATGAAATCCATCAAGTGTGAGCGTTCCTCGAACTCCTCCAGTTTGCCGGCGGCGTCGAGGCGGAAATGGCGCTCGCCCACCGTCAGCGTTAATTCCGGTTCGTAGTTCGTCGGCATGTGCAAAGCGAACATCTTGGCCGCTTCCGCATGCGCGGCCAGCACGGCGTCGACCAGCGCCTGCGGTTGCACCGGGGCCATGGACGGCGTTGACTGGGGCAGCGGCGTCTGCCACGCGTGCAGTTCGCTGTGGAACAGCGTGACGGCGCCGGCGTAGAACGCGATAAACAGGCAAAAGCCCGCCACCAGCCCCACCCAGGTGTGGACCGCAATAAAGGTGCGCAGCGTGGACGATTTCATGCGCCCACCTTCAACAGGCCGGCAAGCTTGGCCCCATGCAGCGCCGCGTAGCCGAGCAGGGTCGCCCCGCCCATCCACAGCCACGCGCGCAGGCCGCTGCGAAACAGGAAGGCCAGCGCCATCACGGCGATCCAGACCGGAAAGAACGCCAACAGCCACGGCAGCGTGGTGCGCGCCTGGTCGCCGCTGAGCAGCGCGCACAAGCCCACCACGGCCACCGCCAGCGGCAGTCCGAGGAAAAAAGCGGCGGTCGATTTACCCCACATGGCGCGCTCCCGGTTTTGACGGCGGCGAGCGGCGGCCGCGCAACCATGCATCAATGTATGGCAGCAGCACCAGCGTCGTCATGAAACCGGAGAGCGCGATGCACACGCCGCACCAAAAACCATAGTCGCGTACCGCCGCAGCGATGGCGCCTGTGGCCATCGGCACCGCCAACCAGCGCAGCAAGTGCTTGCGCGCCAGAGCCGCAGGCCACAGCGCCTGATGCGGCGAAGCCAAATAAAGACACAGCGCGGCCAGCGCGGCCACCACAATGCTGATCCAGTTCATCGATCGCCTCTTTAGATGGAACCTTGCACGCCGAAGGCGAACTGGCGCGGATTGCCGAGTATGACGTTGTAACGGCCCGCCACTGTCGCGATGCGGTTGTTGGCGATGTAGGTGCGATCGGTCAGGTTGGTCCCGCTGGCGAACAGCGTCACGCCGTTGGCCAAGGTGTAGGCCAGCTTGGCGCCCAAGGTGGTGTGGCCGTCGTTGCGCTCGACGTTCTCGGGGCCGGTGTAGCTGCCGTCGGCGTGCACCAAGTTCGCGTTCACCAGCCAGCCGCCGGGGGTCCAGCTGAAACCGATCGACTGCGTCAGGCGCGGCGAGTCGGGGAAGCGGTTGCCGGTGAAGTCGCCCTGCGGCGAGACGAAGTCGATGTAGCGCGTTCTGGCCACGCCGACGGCGCCGAACAGCTCCAGGTTTTTGATCACGCGGCCGCGCACCTCGGCCTCCAGGCCTTGCAAGCGCGACTTGCCGGCGTTGACGAAATACGTGTCGAGCGAATTGCGGCCGACATCGACCTGCTGGTCGGTCCAGTCGACACGATAGGCGTTGAGCGCGACTACCAGGCCGTTGTCGAGCGCCCCTTTGAGGGACGCTTCGTAGTTGTTGGTGAACTCGGGATTGAAGGCTTTGGCGCCGCGCTGGTAGCTGTAATCGACGCCGCCGGTGCGGTAGCCGCGCTGCGCCGTCAGCCCGGCCACCCACGCCGGGGCGAGTGCATAGCGCACGCCCAGCTTGGGCAGCCATACCGAGGTGTCGGTGCCGAGATGCTGCGTGCCGTCGGCGGCGAATACACCGCCGGAAATCAGTCGCGCGAGCACGGTGCGCGCCAGCGCTGAGGTGCCGGTTGTCACGCTGGTCGGCACGCGGCTCTGGCTTTCGCCATCGTAGCGCAGGCCGGCCGTCACGGTCAGATTGTCGATCACGTAGTCGAACTCCGTGAACACGGCGCGGGTGCGGGTGCGGTCGGCTTGGGTGTTGCCGCGATTGATGAAATCCGCGCCGTATTGTGCGTCGCACGCCGCCTGTACCCTGCACTGGCCCGTCAATCCCAGCACATAAGACAGCGGCACGATGAACATGTTGTCGAAGTCGTAGCGCTGGTTGGCGTAGTAAAGGCCCGCCACGCCCTTGAGAGGACGGCCGAACAGCGTCGTTTCGATATTGGCGCGCGCCTCCTGGGTCCACTGGCCAGTGGTGTTCTCGCCGGTGCGGTAGCCCTGGTTCAGTTCCGTCGAATCGTAGTCGAACAGGCGCTTGTAGCGGTTGTGGGAATAGGTCGACAACAGCGTGACGTCGGCCGCGCCGAGGCGGAAGGTCTGCTCGAGCGCCGCCGAGCGAGCGCGGTTGTCCGAGTCGCGCGCCACGTTCGACAGGTTCACGCGCGCCGAAGCCGGATAGCTCACCGCTTCCACGTGCGGGCTGCCGAACTTGCGCTCTTCGTCGACCAGTGTGATCAAGGCCTGATAGCGATCGCCCCACGGCGTCACGCGCAGCTTGGCACGCAGCGTGTAGCCGTCGTCGTGGTTGAAGCGGTGGTCGTCGCGGGTCGGATCATAGGTGCCGCCGTCGTTGCGGCGCTGTTCGAATGCGATGCGCCCGGCCAGAACCTGGTCAACGATTGCGCCGCCGCCGGCCACCGCCACGCGGTGCGAGTTCTGGTTGCCGGCGCTGGCGCGGTAACTCAAATCGGCGTTATCGGACGGATCGCGCGTCTTGACCACCACTGCGCCGGCCAGCGAGTTGCGGCCCTGGTTGGTCGATTGTGGCCCGCGCAGCACCTCCAGGCGGTCGGCGTCCCACACGCTGATGCCGCCGATATCCTGGCCGAAGCCGTCCTGCGCCACACCGTCGACGACAACCGTGATGGTGCGCCCGCCGCCGCCGGTGGGCCCGCTCAAACCGACGCCGCGGATCGACAGGCCCTCGGCGGTGCCGACGTTGGCCATTTGCGCGGCCACGTCCTCAATGGTGGCCGCGCCCGACTCGGCGATCTGGCGCCGGTTGCGCGCGCCGACGCTGGCGGCGCTGTCAATCTCCGTGCGCTGGAGCTTATCGCCGGAGATGATGACCTGCTCGACCGGCGCCGCCTCGTCGGCCGCCGCCTTCGCCTGCCACCCGGCCGTCACCACCGCCATTGCCAACACCATCACCTTGATACGCATGCAAATCCCCTTTTTATTGGAATAAGAACCATTCTCATTTAATAATTATTTTAAATGAGAATCGTTTACAGTCAAAGGAAATTTTATGGTTTTGGCACCTTGTTGTGCAAATGCCCGAGGCGCTCTTGAGTCGCGGCTCCGGTACGTTCCCACTGCGGGGCGGGGATGTCTTGCCACGACGCCTCGTCGTTGCCAAGAAAACGCCAGGCCGCACAGGTTTCGCTGCCATTGTCGCCGGCCTCGGGAATGCTGGCCGTCGGCTTTGCCGTAAATTGTTCCATCAGCGCAGCACGCCGGGGTCAGGTCCGCCATTTGCACACCGCCTGAGCAGTTGATCTTGTCGTTAGGAAAAACCGCCTGCGGCGCAAACCTGGTCAGAAGAATCGGAGGGGGTTGCGCTTGCAAGCGCAACCCGGTTTTGCGGCGCCGAGCTGCGCTCGGCGAAGTCCCGCAAAACCCCCGCGTCCGTGCCGGACGCGGAATCGGTTCCCGCGGTTTCGTCGTTGGATTAAAAAATAAAGGCCCCGTCGCTTGCGCTTGGGGGCCTTTATTTTTTAATCCAGTGGTGGAGACGGCGGGAATCGAACCCGCGTCCGCAAGCACTCTACAGACAGTTCTACATACTTAGCACTATCATTTAATTTAACCGGCCCAGCACGGATGTGCACGTTATGGACAAGCGATTCACCTTAGATTTAACGTTCCGCTAAGTGACCCATTGGAACGCGATTCCCTGTAAATGACTCCTTGACTTTTAACGGTCCGCCCCAGGGAAGA
Organism: Janthinobacterium longum; assembly: GCF_051380735.1. Lineage (NCBI taxonomy): Bacteria > Pseudomonadati > Pseudomonadota > Betaproteobacteria > Burkholderiales > Oxalobacteraceae > Janthinobacterium > Janthinobacterium longum. The sequence continues at coordinate 90,612 of NZ_JBNYXQ010000003.1, read as the reverse complement.
AGCGTTTAGGAGCTAACAGCAATTAAGCTGCCAGTGCGTACGAGTTATCGTTTGCAGTTAAGTTTTTCTGGGTGTATTTACGAGGTAACCAGCCCTCGGTATGCCCTGCGCTGCTTTGCAACCCACGTCGAAACCAGGTCGTCCCCACAGAACGTTCATTGTAGCGCAAACTTCACAGTCTTGCATGGTGCATTCGTGCGTGTCTCTGGAAGATGTAGTGAGGCGATCAGCAGGCTGAGAGAATTCACTGCTTCACGATATGAATGTTTCGTAGACTAGTGGTGGACGTAACCTTTAACCTAACGGCAACTGCTGGCGTCAGACCCGACGGGTCTCGGCGACCCCGTCTGACCCCGGATTTCTGCTGCGGGCCGAAAAATCTCGTGTGGCCTCGAACGGCCGCAAATCAAGCCGCCAACTGCCTTTCCCGCTCGGCCAGCACCACCTCGCTCACCAGTTCCAGCAAGGCCTGCGGCGTCTCCAGCAAATAATCGGCACTCCACGTCAGCGGCTCGACCGGGCCGCAGTAGCCCCAGGCGCAGGCGATGGTGCGCATGCCGGCGGCGCGGCCGGCCTGGATGTCGCGCAGGTCGTCGCCGACGTACCAGCATTGCCCGGGAGCCAGGTTCAGGCGGCGGGCTGCTTCCAGCAGGGGGGCGGGGTGGGGTTTCGGGTGGGGCATGGTGTCGCCCGAGATCACGCAGCCGGCGGAAGCCAGGCCGATCTGGCCCACCAGCGGGTCGGTGAAGCGGGCTGCCTTGTTGGTTACAACGCCCCATTGCAGACCGAGGGCTGTCAGGCCGTCGAGCAGGTCGGGCACTCCATCGAACAAGCGGCTTTCCACGGCCAGGGCGGCTTCGTAGTTGTCGAGGAAACCGTTTTTCAGGGACTCGTAGCCGTTTTCACCGGGGGCGATGCCGTAGGACGCGCCTATCATGCCGCGCGCGCCGGCCGAGGCTGTAGGGCGCAATACCTCGTAGGGCGTGGGTGCCAGGCCGGCGCGGGTGCGCATCAGGTTGATGGCGGCCGCCAGGTCAGGTGCGGTGTCGGCCAGGGTGCCGTCAAGGTCGAACAGGATGGCGCGCGGGGCTGGCAGGTGGTCGGTAGTCATGTCGGGCGCAGGCTCGGTAAAAATAAGTAAAAAATGAAAAATGGCGGCCGTAGCCGCCTAGAGTGTGGTTTTTGCGTTACAAAGGGCGGGTGCAGGCCACCAGATAGTTCACGCTGGTGTCGTTATTGAGCGAATAAATCTTGGTCAGGGGGTTGTAGCCCAGGCCGCGCATGCCGTTGATGGCTAGCCCGGCGCTGCGCGCGTATTGCGACAGCTCGGCCGGGGTGATGAATTTATCGTAGTCGTGGGTGCCTTTTGGCAGCAAACGCAGCACGTATTCAGCGCCCAGAATGGCGAACAGATAGGCTTTCGGGTTGCGGTTCAGGGTCGACATGAAGATATGGCCACCCGGTTTGACCAGCGCCGCGCAGGCCTGGACGATGGCGGCCGGGTCGGGCACATGCTCGAGCATTTCCATGCAGGTCACCACGTCGTACTGGCCCGCTTCTTCGGCGGCCATGGTTTCGGCGGCAATCAGCTTGTAGCGCACGTTCACGCCGGACTCCAGGCTGTGCAGGTCGGCCACCTTCAGGGCTTTTTCGGACAGGTCGATGCCCGTCACGTCGGCGCCTTTGCGGGCCATCGATTCGGCCAGGATGCCGCCGCCGCAGCCGATGTCGATCACGCGCTTGCCGGCCAGCGGCACTTTCGCGTTAATCCACTCCAGGCGCAGGGGGTTAATTTCGTGCAGGGGACGAAACTCGGAAGTGGGGTCCCACCAGCGGTGGGCCAGCTCACTGAATTTTTGGATTTCTAGAGGGTCGGCGTTCATGGGTGGAATGATAGCGGCATTTTTCAAAACGGGCAGCCACGGACGAAAAAAAACCCCGCCGGGGCGGGGTTTTTGTCGATTGCGCTTGATCTGACCGGCAGATCAGGCGCAGCCGGCAGGGCAATTACTTGCGGGTACCGACAACTTCGATTTCCACGCGACGGTTTTTCGCACGGCCTTCGGCAGTTTTGTTGTCAGCAACTGGCTGTTTCTCGCCTTTGCCTTCGGTGTACACGCGGTTGCTTTCAACGCCTTTGGAGACCAGGTAGGCTTTGACAGCATCAGCACGACGTACCGACAGTTTTTGGTTGTAAGCATCGGTGCCGACCGAGTCGGTATGACCCACAGCGATGATGACTTCCAGGTTGATGCCGCCCAGTTGGGTGGTCAACTGATCCAGTTTCGACTTGCCTTCTGGTTTCAGGGTAGCTTTGTCGAAGTCGAAGAATGCATCAGCGGCGAAGCTGACTTTTTCCGAGGTCGGTGCTGGTGCTGGCACAACTACTGGCGCTGGTGCTGGAGCAGGCGCTGGTGCTGGTGGCGGAGGTGGTGCCACGCATTTGCCGTTTTGCAGGGTCTCTGGCTCTACGCACAGTGGCACGTCGCAACCTGGCACCGCGTCAGCAGGTGTCCAGTAGCCGGTACGCCAGCACAGGCCGAATGGGTCACGCACGATGATGCCGCGTGCATCTTGCACATAGGCGCTCTTTGGCGTTGGTGCTTTGATGTCGGTGGTCACTGGAGCGAACGGTGGCGAGGTAGGGGTTTGAGCCGAAGCCGAGCCGGCAATCACTGCGGATGCAGCGAAAAACAGCGATACAAATTTATTCATTCTTTTTTCCTTTCGGGGGGTGATATCCGCAGAACAACACGGCGCTACTTGTCTTACATGCCGGGATTTTATCATGTCGACCACAACGCTCGTTCAGATTGCGAAACTAGCAATTAACTTCTACTTCATTTTGCCACACGCATCCGTAGCGCACGACCGTGGGCAAATCAAAGCTTCCGCGATTTTAGACTGCATGTTGTAACTGCGCAACGATAATGCCCAATTATGACGCGTCCGTGACATTCAGTTACATCTACTGTCTCTTTTTCAGGCGGCTTGCCTGCATGAAAGTTACTTATTTACACTATTGTCAAGCAGTCATGCACGACCTCGGTGCATTATCGCCAGGCGTTTGCATTTTTCCGCGAGTCCGGCATTTTGTACTTTCGGCGGGGCGCGCATGCTAAAATCGTGCGCTTGACTGTTGGGCGTGCCTGACAAAAAGCCCATGGCGGCGCTGCACTTCTGCAACCGTCCTGCCCCTTTTGCCAGCCACTCCATGACGACAGCCGCCTAGGATATGCAGTATTGCGTCATTACATTGCGTAGCAGTAAGTTAACCACAGCCTGAGATCAGTCGAACCGCCAATGGATCAATTCGCAAAAGAAACAATCCCTATTTCCCTCGAAGAAGAGATGCGCAAGAGCTACCTCGATTACGCCATGAGCGTGATCGTCGGTCGGGCCTTGCCTGACGCGCGTGATGGCTTGAAGCCAGTGCACCGCCGTGTCCTGTTCGCGATGCATGAATCGAACTACGTGTGGAATCGCCCTTACGTCAAGTGCGCCCGCGTGGTCGGCGATACCATGGGTAAATATCACCCGCACGGCGACGCTTCGATCTACGACACCCTGGTGCGCATGGCGCAAGATTTCTCCTTGCGCTACACGCTCGTCGATGGCCAGGGCAACTTCGGTTCCGTCGACGGCGATGCTGCCGCCGCCATGCGTTACACCGAGTGCCGCCTCGACAAGATCGCCGGCGAACTGCTGGCCGATATCGACAAGGATACGGTCGACTTCGTGCCCAACTATGATGGCAAGGAAAAGGAACCGTCGGTACTGCCGACCAAGATCCCCAACCTGCTGATCAACGGCTCGTCCGGTATTGCCGTCGGCATGGCAACCAACATTCCGCCACACAACATCACCGAAGTGATCCACGGCGCGCTGCACGTGCTGCGCAACCCGGACTGCACGATCGACGAGCTGATCGAACTGATCCCGGCACCAGATTTCCCGACCGCCGGCATTATCTACGGCGTCTCGGGTGTGCGCGATGGCTACCGTACCGGCCGCGGCCGCGTGGTAATGCGCGCCAAGACCCACTTTGAGGAATACGGCAAGGACGGCGGGCGCATCGCGATCATCGTCGACGAGCTGCCATTCCAGGTCAATAAAAAGTCCTTGCTGGAACGCATCGCCGAAAACGTGCGCGACAAAAAGCTCGAAGGCATTTCCGACATCCGCGACGAGTCCGACAAATCGGGCATGCGCGTGGTGATCGAGCTGAAACGCGGCGAAGTGCCGGAAGTGGTGCTGAACAACCTGTACAAGCAGACCCAGTTGCAGGACACCTTCGGCATGAACATGGTGGCGCTGGTCGATGGCCAGCCGAAGCTGCTGAACCTGAAACAGCTGTTGCAGTGCTTCCTGTCGCACCGCCGCGAAGTGGTTACGCGCCGTACCGTGTTCGAACTGCGCAAGGCGCGCGAACGGGGCCATGTGCTCGAAGGCCTGGCCGTTGCGCTGGCCAATATCGATGACTTCATCGCCATCATCAAGGCTGCGCCTACGCCGCCGATCGCCAAGGTCGAGCTGATGGCGCGTCCTTGGGATTCGTCGGTAGTGCGCGAGATGCTGGCCCGTACCGGCGACGGCACGACGCCGGGCGGCGTGGACGCCTACCGTCCGGAAAACCTGCCGAAGCACTACGGCATGCAGGCCGACGGCCTGTACAAGCTGTCGGACGACCAGGCGCAGGAAATTTTGCAGATGCGTCTGCAACGCCTGACGGGCCTGGAGCAGGACAAGATCGTCAACGAGTACAAGGAAGTGATGGAGCATATCGCCGACCTGCTCGATATCCTGGCCAAGCCGGAACGCGTGACGGTCATCATCACCGACGAAATGACGCTGGCGATGAACGAATACGGCGCCGGCAAAAAGGATGTGCGCCGCTCGCAGATCGAACTCAATGCGACCGACCTCGAGACGGAAGATCTGATTACGCCACAGGACATGGTGGTGACGCTGTCGCACACTGGCTACATGAAGGCGCAGCCGATCAGCGAATACCGCGCGCAGAAGCGCGGCGGACGCGGCAAGCAGGCGATGGCCACCAAAGAGGAAGATTGGATTGACCAGCTGTTCATTGCGAACACGCACGACTACATCCTGTGCTTCTCGGACCGTGGCCGCATGTACTGGCTGAAGGTGTGGGAAGTGCCGCAAGGCTCGCGCAATTCGCGCGGTAAACCAATCGTCAACATGTTCCCGCTGCAGGACAACGAAAAGATCACCGTGATCCTGCCATTGTCCGGCGAGAACCGCACGTTCCCGGAAGACCATTATGTGTTCATGTCGACCAGCCTGGGCACGGTCAAGAAAACGCCTCTGAAAGACTTCAGCAATCCACGCAAGGCCGGCATTATCGCGGTCGACCTGGACGACGGCGACTTCCTGATCGGCGCTGCGCTGACTGACGGCAAGCACGACGTGATGCTGTTCTCGGATTCGGGCAAGGCAGTGCGCTTCGACGAAAACGATGTGCGTCCGATGGGCCGCACGGCGCGTGGCGTACGCGGCATGAACCTGGAAGAAGGCCAGCACGTGATCGCGCTGCTGGTGGCCGAGAACGAACAGCAGTCGGTACTGACGGCCACCGAAAACGGCTACGGCAAGCGTACCCCGATTCTCGAGTACACGCGCCATGGCCGTGGCACGAAGGGCATGATCGCCATCCAGACCAGCGAGCGCAACGGTAAAGTGGTTGCCGCCACTCTGGTCAACACGACGGACGAAATCATGCTGATCACCACCGGTGGCGTGCTGATACGCACCCGCGTGTCGGAGATCCGCGAAATGGGCCGCGCCACGCAAGGCGTGACCCTGATTGCAGTCGAAGACGGCACCAAGCTGTCTGGCCTGCAACGCGTGGTTGAAACCGATATCGACGAAGTCGAGCTGACGACGGAGGCCGCTGCGGTGCTGGCGCCAGCCGATCCGGTGGTCGACGACGGAACCGACCCGGCGCAGCCGGAGTAAGATAATTGGGGCTCCTCGCGGAGCCCCAATTGCTATGGATTACCCTTATCGATGGTCTATAAAATGAAGAAATTTCTCGCAGTGTCGTTTGCCTCGCTCGCTTTGCTTTTTACTACTGCGCCTGCCTGGGCCAGTGATGATGTCACGCCCGAGATGCGGGTGGTCGTTGAGCAGCTGCTCGATACCATGCGGTTCAATGACATGGCGCTTAAAACCATGGATCAGATGTCGCAGATGTTGCCCACCATCATGCGTCAGTCAGCCATGCAGGCTGCCAAAACGGGTCGCCAGCTGAGCGCCAGCGACGAGGCAAAAGTGAACAGCTTGCTGGAAAAGTTCATACCTGAAGCGGCCGTGGCGCTCAGGCAGGTGATAACAGATCCGGCCATGATCAAGGAAATGCGGATGGAAATGGCGCCCTTGTATGCGCGTTATTACACGCTTGATGAAGTGCGCGGCCTGACTGCATTCTATGCTTCGCCACTGGGGAGAAAGATGATCAGCGTTATGCCTCAACTGAGCGTCGATTCGATCGCAATCAGCCAGCGCGTGATGATGCCGCGTGTTGATGCCGTGATGCAGCCGCTTCTGAAAAAAATGCTGTCGTCGCAATGAACCAACCATCAGCCAAGGACAGCATCGTGAGCCCCATCTATAATTTCTCCGCCGGCCCGGCCGTCTTGCCCAGGGAAGTGCTGGCCCAGGCGGCTGCTGAAATGCTTGACTGGCATGGCAGCGGCATGTCGGTGATGGAAATGAGCCATCGCGGTCCCGAATTCATTTCCATCTACAAGCAGGCCGAAGGCGACCTGCGCGAACTGCTGGCCGTGCCCGCCAACTACAAGATACTGTTCCTGCAGGGCGGTGGCCTGGGGCAGAACGCGATTATTCCGATGAATCTGGTGGGCCTGGCCGCCACGCAGCCGGCCACCATCGACTTCGTGCATACCGGCTCGTGGTCGGGCAAGTCGATCAAGGAAGCGGCGAAATACGCCACTGTGAATGTGGCTGCTTCGTCGCAGGCCAGCGGCTTTGCGGGCGTGCCGCCGGTCGACGAATGGAAGCTGACGCCGGGCGCCGCCTATCTGCATATCTGCACCAACGAGACCATCGACGGCGTGGAATTCCAGCACGCGCCGCAGGTGCCGTCGGGCACTACTGTGGTGGCCGACATGTCCTCGCATATTTTGTCGCGCGTGATCGACGTGTCGCAGTACGGCGTGATCTTTGGCGGTGCGCAGAAGAATATCGGCCCGGCCGGCCTGACGGTGGTGATCGTGCGCGAAGACCTGCTGGGCCATGCGCTGGCGATCTGCCCGTCGGCGTTTGACCTGGCCAATGTGGCCGCGCACGAGTCCATGTACAACACGCCGCCCACCTATGGCATCTATATCGCCGGCCTGGTATTCCAGTGGCTGAAAAAGCAGGGTGGCGTGGCTGCCATGGAACAGCGTAATATTGAGAAAGCGGCGCTGCTATACGCGGCGCTGGACGCGGACGACTTCTACCAGAACCGTGTCGCACCACCATACCGTTCGCGCATGACGATCCCGTTCTACCTGCGCGACGAAAGCCTGAACGACGCCTTTCTGGCCGGCGCGAAACAGCGCGGCCTGCTGCAGCTCAAGGGCCACAAGTCCGTTGGCGGCATGCGCGCATCGATCTATAACGCGATGCCGATCGAAGGCGTGCAGGCATTAGTGAATTATCTGAACGAGTTTGCCGGACGCTGACGTCGCATCGACGAGCGCCGGCGCGCCGCCGGCGCAGGCCGCGCGGCCATGATTGAAGTACAGCCGACGAAACAACACCATGACCGATAAACTGAAACCCTTGCGCGAACAGATCGATGCGATCGACGCGCAGATCCTCGACCTGCTGAACCGCCGCGCCCTGATTGCCCAGGAAGTGGGCCATGTGAAAGCCGAAACACAGGCACCCGTGTTCCGCCCCGAGCGCGAAGCGCAGGTGCTGCGCGGCGTGGCCGAACGCAATCCCGGTCCGATGGGCAACCGCGAAGTACAGACCATTTTCCGCGAAATCATGTCGTCCTGCCGCTCGCTGGAAAAGCGCGTCACCGTCGCCTATCTGGGGCCGGCCGGCACCTTCAGCGAACAGGCCGTATATCAACAGTTCGGCAGTGCCGTCGAAGGCCTGCCATGTGCCTCCATCGATGAAGTCTTCCGCGCGGCCGAAGCCGGCACGGCGGACTTCGGCGTGGTGCCGATCGAGAATTCCTCGGAAGGCGCCGTCAACCGCACGCTGGACATGATGCTGCAAACGAGCTTGATCATCAGCGGCGAAGTGGCGATCGCCGTACACCACAGCCTGATGTCGAAGAGCGGCAATATGGATGGCGTGACCTCGATCTGCGCCCACTCGCAGGCGCTGGCGCAGTGCCAGGTGTGGCTGAACCAGCATTATCCGAACATAGCGCGCCACGCCGTGGCCTCGAACGCGGAAGCGGCGCGCCTGGCTGGCGAAGACGGCACGGTGGCGGCGATTGCCAGCGAACTGGCCGGCGCCCAATACAAGCTGGGCGTGGTCAAGGGCCATATCCAGGATGACCCGCACAACCGCACTCGCTTTGCCGTGGTGGGAACGCTACAGACCGCGCCATCGGGCAAGGATCAGACCTCGCTGGTGCTGGCCGTGCCGAACAAGGCCGGCGCCGTGTATCAGTTGCTGGCGCCGCTGGCGAAACACGGCGTGTCGATGACCCGTTTCGAGTCGCGCCCGGCCCGCATGGGCAGCTGGGAGTATTATTTCTACGTCGATGTGGAAGGCCATGTGCACAACCCTGCCGTGGCGCAGGCGCTGGCTGAATTGCAGGGCAATGCGGCGTTCTTCAAGGTGCTGGGGTCGTATCCGGTCAGTTTGTAGGGGGATGACCCCGGGGTCAGACCCGCTGGGTCTGACCCCAGCCCTCCGCTGCTCCGCTGTTATCTCTGCATCACCTTTATAGCAAGCATACTGAAATGCCGGGGTCAGACCCGACGGGTCTGACCCCGGTCTTAACTTTAAAGATCACACCATGTCAAAAAATATCGGTCCTGAATACGTCCGCGCCATCGCTCCTTACCAGAGCGGCAAACCGATCGCCGAAGTTGCGCGTGAATTCGGCCTCGACGAAGCGGCCATCGTCAAGCTGGCCTCGAATGAAAACCCGTACGGCATGCCGGACTCGGCCAAGCAGGCGATGATCGCCGCCATCGATGACCTGGGCCGCTACCCGGACGCCAACGGCTTTGACCTGAAAGCCGTGCTGTCGCAGCGTTATGACGTGCCGGCCGACTGGATCACACTGGGCAACGGCAGTAACGATATCCTGGAAATCGCCGCCCACGCCTTTGTGCAGCACGGCCAGGCCGTGGTCTATTCACAGTACTCGTTTGCCGTGTATGCACTGGCCACGCAAGGCCTGGGCGCGCGCCATATTGTGGTGCCGGCGCAAGCCTATGGCCATGACCTCGACGCGATGGCGGCCGCGATTACCGACGATACGCGTCTGCTGTTTATCGCCAACCCGAACAACCCGACCGGCACCTTCCTGTCCGCCGCGCAGATCGAAGCGTTTTTGCAGAAAGTGCCGCAGCACCTGGTGGTGGTGCTGGACGAAGCCTATAACGAGTTCCTGTCGGCCGAAGACCAGTACGAATCGACCGCCTGGGTGCGCCAGCACCCGAACCTGGTGGTGTCGCGCACCCTGTCGAAAGCCTATGGCCTCGCTGGCCTGCGCGTGGGGTTTGCCATCGCCCAGCCGGCACTGACCGACCTGATGAACCGCATCCGCCAGCCCTTTAACGTGAATTCGATGGCGCAGGTGGCCGCGATTGCCGCCCTGAACGACAAGGAGTTCCTGGAAAAAAGCGCGCGCAACAACGCCGCCGGCTACCAGCAGTTTACGCAAGCGTTCGACGCGCTGGGCCTGGAATATGTGCCGTCGCATGGCAATTTCGTGCTGGTCAAGGTCGGTGATGACGACGAAGCGGGCGCGCGTGTCAACCTTGCGCTGCTGAAGCAGGGCGTGATCGTGCGCCCGGTCGGCAGCTATGGCTTGCCGCAATGGCTGCGCATTTCCATCGGCCTGCCGCAGGAAAACGCCATCTTTATCGCCGCGCTGACGAAAGCGCTGGCTTGAAGCAGATGCTGACGCCTGTATTGAACAAGGTTGTCATCTTTGGCGTGGGGCTGATTGGCGGCTCGTTTGCGCGTGCCTTGAAGCATGCAGGTGCGGTGCACACGGTGGTTGGCATCGGCCGCTCGCAGGCGTCGATGGCGCGCGCCCTGGAACTGGGCATTATCGACGTGGTGGGCGGTGACATGGCGCAAGCCCTGGACGGTGCCGACCTGGTGCTGCTGGCGGCGCCCGTGGCGCAGACCGGCACCATCCTGGCGTCGATTGCACCGCATCTGCAACCGGCCACCATCGTCACCGACGCGGGCAGCACCAAGAGCGACGTGGTGGCGGCGGCGCGCGCGGCATTGAAGGGCAAGGTGGCGCAGTTCGTGCCCGGCCACCCGATCGCCGGGCGCGAAACGAATGGCCCCGACGCGGCCATTGTCGATCTGTACCAGGGCAAGAAAGTGGTGCTCACGCCGCTGGCGGAAAACCGCGCACAGGACGTGGACAAGGTGGCTGCCGCCTGGCGCGCCTGCGGCGCCATTTTGCACACCCTGAGCCCGGAAGAGCACGACAAGGTGTTTGCCGCCGTCAGCCATCTGCCGCATCTGCTGGCCTTTGCGCTGGTAGACGATATCGCCAACAAGCCGCACGCCGGTTTGCTGTTCCAGTACGCGGCCAGCGGCTTTCGCGACTTCACGCGTATTGCCGGCTCGTCGCCCGAAATGTGGCGCGATATCAGCCTGGCCAACCAGCCGGCGCTGCTGGCCGAGCTCGATTCCTATATGGCGCAGCTGGCCGCCTTGCGCGCGCATCTGGCAGCCCATGATGGCAAGGCAATTGAACAGGTCTACGCCAGCGCCCAGCACGCGCGCCAGCAATGGATAGAGGCGATCGAGACGGCCGAAGTGCCGGCCGCGCCCACACAATAAATAAAGGATACCCGCATGACCCAGACCAAACACTATCCCCACCATATCGATCTGAAACCGGTGATGCACGTCGAGGGCACGGTGCGCCTGCCCGGCTCGAAAAGCATCTCGAACCGCGTGCTGCTGCTGGCCGCGCTGGCCAGGGGCACGACCAAAATCGTCGACCTGCTCGCTTCCGACGACACTTTCGTCATGCTGACCGCATTGACCTCGCTGGGCGTGAAATGGACCCAGAATGAACTCGATCTGAATGCGGACGCAGCCAGCTTGCACCAGGTGCACCATGTACAGGGTTGCGGCGGCGTGTTGCCGAATCACGAAGCGGATCTGTTCATGGGCAACGCCGGCACGGCGATCCGCCCGCTGACGGCGGCGCTGGCCGTGATCGGCGGCGATTACACGCTGCATGGCGTGTCGCGCATGCACGAGCGCCCGATCGGCGACCTGGTCGACGCCTTGAACGCTGTCGGCACGCAGATCGAGTACACGGGCGAGCACGGCTTTCCGCCGCTGCGCATCCGCCGTGGCCATATCCACGCCCAGCGCATCGCCGTGCGCGGCAATGTGTCGAGCCAGTTCCTGACAGCCCTGTTGATGGTGGCGCCTTTGATGGCGCGCGACCATGCGGTGACCATCGATGTCACTGGCGAACTGATTTCGAAACCGTATATCGAGATCACCCTGAACCTGATGCAGCGCTTCGGCGTGACGGTCGAGCATGACGGCTGGCAGTCGTTCACGGTACAGCCGGGCCAGCAGTATCAAAGCCCGGGCACCATCCACGTCGAAGGCGATGCTTCCTCGGCGTCGTACTTTCTGGCCGCTGGTGCCATCGGTGGCGGCCCGGTACGGGTCGAAGGCGTGGGGCGCGACAGCATCCAGGGCGACGTGCGTTTCGTTGAAGCGCTGCAGCAGATGGGCGCGACGATTACCATGGGCGAAAACTGGATCGAGGCGCGCTCAAACGGCCCTTTGAAGGCGGTCGACATGGACTTCAACCATATTCCCGATGCCGCCATGACGATCGCGGTGGCCGCGCTGTATGCGGACGGCACCAGCACGCTGCGCAATATCGCCAGCTGGCGCGTGAAAGAGACCGACCGCCTGTCGGCTATGGCGACCGAGTTGCGCAAACTCGGTGCAGAAGTGGAAGAGGGCGCCGACTATCTGCGCGTGACGCCGCCGGCTGAAATTGCCGCCGCCACCATCGACACCTATGACGACCACCGCATGGCGATGTGCTTTTCGCTGGCCTCGCTCGACGGCGCCGCCCGGCGCGGCAACGCCATGCGCATCAATGACCCGAAATGCGTGGCCAAGACCTTCCCCGAGTATTTCGCCACGTTTGCGGGGATAGCCAGGGATAGTCTGATCTAACCGCAGGCAAATTCCGGGGTCAGACCCGCCGGGTCTGACCCAGCTTTACTCTGATTGATACAACTATGTCTACATCCCATATCCCAGTCATCACCATCGACGGCCCCACTGCTTCAGGCAAGGGCACGGTGGCCCACCGCGTGGCCGACAAGCTCGGCTTTCATTATCTCGATTCGGGCGCCTTGTACCGGCTGACGGCCCTGACAGCCCTGCGCCGCGGTACCGACCTGCGCGACGAGCACGCGCTGGCCAAGCTGGCCGAACATCTGCCTTGCCACTTTGCCAATGGCGAGATCCTGCTGGCGCATGAAAACGTCACCGAGCAGATCCGCGCCGAAGAGGTCGGCAATACGGCGTCGAAGATTGCCGTGCTGCCTACCGTGCGCCATGCGCTGGTCAGCCTGCAGCTGGGTTTTCGCAAGACGCCGGGTCTGGTGGCCGACGGGCGCGACATGGGCACGGTGATCTTTCCGCATGCCACGCTGAAAGTGTTTTTGACGGCCAGCGCCGAGGCGCGTGCGCAACGCCGATATAAGCAATTGATAGACAAGGGTTTTTCTGCTACTATGGAAGACCTTCTGATGGATTTGCAGGCGCGGGACGAACGTGATACTCACCGTGCGATTGCGCCTCTGGCTCCCGCAGAAGGGGCGCATATCCTCGATACCTCGGCCATGACGGCAGATGTTGCTGTCGAAACCGTGCTGAAATGGTATGCAGCTGCAGCAAAAATAGCCTGATGTTCAGCTATGTGGTGCCCGTTGACGGCTCCTGGCCTGTCCGGGTGTGTCAAAAACCTAACCCAGTTTAAGTCGCATGGTGCGATCTCTGCTGGCTAACTTGTGTAAACCCTATGTCTACTGTTACAACTAACGAATCTACCGGTATGGAAAGTTTTGCTGCGCTCTTCGAGGAATCGTTGTCGCGTCAAGATATGCGCTCCGGCGAAGTTATTTCCGCTGAAGTCGTGCGCCTCGACCACAATTTCGTGATCGTTAACGCCGGCCTCAAATCCGAAGCATTCATCCCTGTCGAAGAATTCAAGAACGACCACGGCGAACTGGAAGTCAAAGTTGGTGACTTCGTTTCCGTGGCGATCGAATCGCTGGAAAATGGTTTCGGCGATACCATCCTGTCGCGCGATAAAGCCAAGCGTCTGGCTTCGTGGCTGGCTCTGGAAAAAGCGATGGAATCGGGCGAGATCGTCGTCGGTACCGTCAATGGCAAAGTCAAAGGCGGCCTGACCGTCCTGACCAACGGCATCCGCGCATTCCTGCCGGGTTCGCTGGTTGACACCCGCCCAGTGAAAGATACCACCCCATTCGAAGGCAAGACCCTCGAATTCAAGGTCATCAAACTGGACCGCAAGCGTAACAACGTGGTTCTGTCGCGTCGCGCTGTCATCGAAGCTTCGATGGGCGAAGAGCGTCAGAAACTGATGGAAACGCTGAAAGAAGGCACGGTCGTGACCGGCGTCGTCAAAAATATCACCGACTACGGCGCGTTCGTGGATCTGGGCGGTATCGATGGTCTGCTGCACATCACCGACCTGGCATGGCGCCGTGTACGTCACCCGTCGGAAGTTCTGACGGTTGGCCAGGAAATCACCGCCAAAGTCCTGAAATACGATCAAGAGAAAAACCGTGTTTCGCTGGGCGTAAAACAACTGGGCGACGATCCTTGGACCGGTCTGTCCCGTCGTTACCCACAAAGCACCCGTCTGTTCGGTAAAGTAACGAACCTGACCGACTACGGCGCATTCGTGGAAGTGGAACAAGGTATCGAAGGTCTGGTACACGTTTCCGAAATGGACTGGACGAACAAAAACGTTGCTCCTAACAAAGTTGTCCAACTGGGCGACGAAGTAGAAGTAATGGTTCTGGAAATCGACGAAGAGCGTCGTCGTATTTCGCTGGGCATGAAACAGTGCAAAGCCAATCCATGGGACGACTTCGGTGTTACCCATAAAAAAGGTGACAAAGTCCGCGGCGCGATCAAATCGATCACCGACTTCGGCGTGTTCATCGGCCTGGCCGGCAACATCGACGGTCTGGTGCACCTGTCCGACCTGTCCTGGACCGAAACCGGCGAAGAAGCCGTGCGTCGCTTCAAGAAAGGTGACGAACTGGAAGCCATCGTTCTGGCCATCGACGTTGAGCGCGAGCGTGTTTCCCTGGGTGTCAAGCAACTGGAAGGTGACCCATTCAACAACTTCGCAGCCATGAACGACAAAGGCTCGCTGGTAACCGGTACCGTTAAATCGGTTGAGCCTAAAGGCGCCGTGATCCAACTGTCCGAAGAAGTTGAAGGCTACCTGCGCGCTTCCGAAATCTCGCGCGACCGCGTTGAAGATGCTGGTACGCACCTGAAAGTCGGCGACACCGTTGAAGCAATGGTGCTGAACATCGACCGCAAAGCCCGTGGTATCCAACTGTCGATCAAAGCGAAAGACAATGTTGAAACCCAGGAAGCAATGCAGAAGATGGCAGCTACCGACAACAACGCAGCTTCGGGCACCACCAGCCTGGGCGCCTTGTTGAAAGCCAAGTTCGATAACAAGAACTAAGACTGCGGAAACCGGCAGATGACAAAATCCGAGCTGATCAACCGCCTGGCCGAGCGTTATTCTCAGCTGGTGGCGAAAGATGCGGAGTATGCCGTCAAGACCATTCTCGATGCGATGACCAACGCCCTGGCGACCGGCCAGCGCATCGAGATCCGCGGTTTTGGCAGTTTTGCCCTGAACAGCCGGCCACCGCGCATCGGCCGCAACCCGAAGTCGGGCGACAAGGTGATGGTGCCTGAAAAACGGGTACCCCACTTCAAGCCGGGCAAACAGTTGCGCGAGCGCGTGGACGCGATGGTCGGCCAGCCGATCATCGAGGATTAATCGTCTGCTGGAAGGCGGAAAATAAAGAGCGGCATCCTTGGATGCCGCTTTTTTTTTGCTATGATGTCGAAGCTCTGTGCCATGTGGCACGAACACCGTTTGTATTGCCGTTTCTCTCTGTCTGGACCTATCGATGAAAATCATCTCCACCATCGTTGGCTGTGTTCTTTTCGTCCTGTTCTTCGGCTTTGCGCTGAAGAATGTGCAGGTGGTCGACCTGCATCTGTTCCTCAATTATGAAATCCGTGGCCCGCTGGTGCTGATGCTGCTGGGCTTTTTTGTCGCAGGTGCGAGCCTGGGCGTACTGGCCCTGACGCCGACCGTGTTCCGTCACCGCCGTGAAGCGAGCCGGCAAAAAACCACGATCGCTGCGCTGCACGCCGTCGGCACGTCTGCCAATGTACAGCCGCAACCGGACGGCGTCAGCGCCCAATCCTGAGCGCCACTGTCTTTCCGTTTTTCCCTCTTATACGAATAAAAACTATCGCATGGAATTTGAATTCTGGTGGCTCCTGGGCATCCCCCTGTTTTTCGCACTGGGCTGGATCGCCGCACGCGTCGATATCCATCAACTGGTGTCGGAATCGCGCAGCCTGCCGCGCAATTATTTCAAGGGCTTGAATTTCCTGCTCACCGAACAGCATGACAAGGCGATCGACGCGTTTATCGAAATCGTCAAGCTCGACCCCGAATCGGCCGATATGCACTTTGCGCTCGGTAACCTGTTTCGCCGCCGTGGCGAGACCGAACGCGCCATCCGCGTCCACCAGAATCTGCTGGCGCGCCCGGATCTGCCGCAGGAACAGCAGGTGCACGCCGCCTATGAGCTGGGCATGGACTACCTGAAAGCGGGCCTGCTGGACCGTGCCGAAGAAACCTTCAATGGCCTGGTAGAAACCCAATACGCGGTGCAGGCACGCCGCGCGCTGCTGGAAATCTTCCAGCGTGAAAAGGAATGGCCACGCGCCATCGAAGCGGCGCTGGGCTTGCAGGAATCGGGCGCCGGTGCGCGCCAGAAGGAAATCGCGCAATTCTATTGCGAACTGGCGCATGACGCTCTGGTGCATCTGAAGCCGGACGAAGCCATGCCGCTGCTCGAAAAAGCCCTGCAGACCGACCGCAAGAGCGTGCGCGCCACGATATTGACGGGCGACGTGTTGCTGGCGCGCGGTGATGTGGAAGAGGCGATCATGGCCTGGCGCCGGGTCGAGCAGCAAAGCGTGCCGCACGTCGCGCTGGTGGCGCAGCGCCTGATGGATGGCTACACCAGGGTGGGCCGCCCGCAGGAGGGCATCAACCTGTTGCGTTCCTACCTGGAAGAAGCGTCGTCGATCGACCTGATCGAGGTGGTGTTCAAGGCGGTGCTGGACCTGGACGGCGTCGATGCCGCCAAGCTGCTGGTGAGCGCCGAACTGCGCCGCACGCCAACCCTGCTGGGCCTGGACAAGCTGCTCGAAGCACGCATGATGGATGCGCCGGCAGCCGTCCTGTCGGAACTGGCGATGGTGAAAAATCTGGTGCACGGCTATACGCAGAAGCTGGCCCGCTACCAGTGCAGCCACTGCGGCTTCAAGGCGCGCCAGTTCTACTGGCATTGCCCCGGCTGCAACAAGTGGGAAACCTACCCTCCGCGCCGCACCGAAGAATTGAACGTCATGAACTGATACCTACACGTCACCTTGCCCACAGCAATGTGGCGTGTAATTCCATGCAAGACCTGCTTTTTATCCATACGGTACAACCATGAAAATTACCATTATCGGCACCGGCTATGTCGGCCTTGTCACCGGCGCCTGCCTGGCCGAGTTGGGCAACGACGTTTTTTGCCTCGATCTCGACGCGAAAAAAGTCGAGCTGCTCAACAACGGCGGCATCCCCATCCATGAACCTGGCCTGGAAGAAGTCGTGTCGCGCAACCGCGCTGCCGGCCGCCTGACCTTTTCCACCGACGTGGAAGCGGCCGCCCACCATGGCGTGCTGCAGTTCATTGCCGTTGGCACGCCGCCCGACGAGGATGGCTCGGCCGACCTGCAATACGTGCTGGCCGCCGCGCGCGGCATTGGCAAGTACATGAAGGAATACAAGGTCATCGTCGACAAGTCGACCGTGCCGGTCGGCACCGCAGAAAAAGTGCGCGCCGCGATCCAGGCCGAACTGGACTTGCGCGCCACCTACGCCACCTTCTCGGTCGCCTCGAACCCGGAATTTCTGAAGGAAGGCGCGGCTGTCGAAGACTTCATGCGGCCCGACCGCATCGTGATCGGTGTCGACACCACGCCGGAAGGCGAGCGCGCGCGTGACCTGCTGCGCACCCTGTATGCACCGTTCAACCGCAACCGCGAACGCACTTACTGGATGGATGTGCGCTCGGCCGAGTTCACCAAGTACGCCGCCAACGCCATGCTGGCCACGCGCATCTCGTTCATGAATGAACTGGCCAACCTGGCCGACAAGGTTGGTGTCGATATCGAAGCGGTGCGCCGTGGCGTCGGTTCCGACCCGCGCATCGGCTACAGCTTCCTGTACGCTGGCTGCGGCTATGGCGGCTCGTGCTTCCCGAAAGACGTGCAGGCGCTCGAGCGCACGGCGCGCGGCCACGGCCAGGAGCTGCTGATACTGCGCGCCGTCGAAGCGGTGAACGACCGGCAAAAGCATATCCTCGGCAGCAAGGTCGTCAGCCGCTTCGGCAACGACCTGGCCGGCCGCCACTTCGCCATCTGGGGCCTGGCCTTCAAGCCCAACACGGATGATATGCGCGAAGCGTCGGCGCGCGTGCTGCTGGCCGACCTGCTCTCGCGCGGCGCCACGGTGGCCGTGTATGACCCGGTGGCGATGGCGGAAGCGCAGCGGGTGCTGCAACTGGACCTGGTGCCGGAGCAACTGGCCCGTATCCGCTATGCCGACAGCCCGGCCGACACCCTGCTGGACGCCGATGCGCTGGTGATCGTCACGGAATGGAAGGCCTTCCGCAGTCCCGACTTCGAGCTGATCAAGAAGCGCCTGAAGCAGCCGGTGATCTTTGACGGCCGCAACCTGTACGAACCGGACATCATGCAGGCCTGCGGCATCGAATACCACGGCATCGGCCGCTCGCTCCAGGTGCCGGCATGAGCGCGCACGAGGTGGCATTGACCGCGTCCGACAGCCTGGCCAAAGTGCGCCTGATGGTGGTGGGCGACGTGATGCTGGACCGTTACTGGTTTGGCGACGTCAGCCGCATTTCGCCGGAAGCGCCGGTGCCCATCGTGCGCATCGAGAAGCGCGAAGAGCGCCTTGGTGGCGCGGCCAACGTGGCGCGCAATGCGGCTGCGCTGGGTGCGCAGACCAGTTTGCTGGGCGTGGTCGGCGACGACGAGGCCGGCAGCCAGGTCGAGCGTCTGCTGGGCGAGGACGGCATACGCAGCCACTTGCAGCGCGATGCGGCCATTTCCACCATCATCAAGCTGCGCGTGATCGGCCGCCAGCAGCAGATGCTGCGCATCGATTTCGAGGATGCGCCCAGCGATACGGTGCTGCGCGACAAGCTCAAGCAGTTCAATACTCTGCTGCCCGACTGCGACGTGGTGATTTTGTCCGACTACGCCAAGGGCAGCCTGGTGAATGTGGCGGACATGATCAAGGCGGCGCGTGCGGCCGGCAAGATCGTGATGGTGGATCCGAAAGGCGACGATTTTTCGCGCTACGCGGGTGCGTCAGTGCTGACTCCGAACAAATCGGAGCTGCGCCGTATCATTGGCAACTGGAGCACGGAAGAGCAGCTGACCGAGCGTGCCCAGCAGATGCGCTCGCAGCTGGGCCTGGACGCCTTGCTGCTGACCCGTTCGGAAGAGGGCATGAGCTTGTACACCGCCGATGAAGTGCTGCACATGCCGACCGACGCGCGCGAAGTGTTCGATGTGTCCGGCGCCGGTGACACCGTGATCGCCACCATGGCCGCCATGCTGGGCGCCGGCATGAACCTGGGCGACGCCGTGCGCACGGCCAACCGCGCCGGCGGCATCGTGGTGGGCAAGCTGGGCACGGCCACCGTCACGCGCGCGGAACTGTTCCCGCAATAAATCTTCCTCACCATCTGCGCCAGTTCGCTTGATCTGGCGCAGCTCTTCCTCTGTGCATCCTCCGCCGGGCCATGCCGCGTTCGCTACACTGTCATCACGGCCAGGCGCTGTCGTGTCAGCCGTTTCAGTGTTCTTCAACCACACTACGGAGATTTCCCCATGTTTAAACAACTTGTTATGGCCGTGGCAACCCTGGCCGCGACGATGGGCCTGGCCATGGCCCAGGTAGACGTCAACAAGGCCGACCAGGCCGCGCTCGACAGTGTCAAGGGCATCGGCCCGGCCACCTCGAAAGCCATCATCGATGAGCGCGCCAAGGGACCTTACAAGGACTGGGCAGACTTTGAAACCCGGGTCAAGGGCATCGGCCCGAAAAGCGCTATCAAGTTGTCCGAGGCGGGCTTGCAGATCAACGGCCAGGGCAAGCAAGGTGCAGCGGCACCAGCCAATGTGAAGAAAGATGCGAAGCTGGCCGAGAAGAAATAGTCCACTGCTGGTCCTGTCTGCGCCGGCCAATGAGCGACTTCCATGGCAAGCGTGCCGACATTATGTTGACCGAAGAATGCATGTGCGGCGTGAACAGTGCGAAAATGCCTGCCATAACTATCTTCAGGAGACACAATGAACAGGATGTTGACAGGCATGGCGGCAAGCTTGCTGTGCGGCGTGACGGTGGCCGCTGAAGCACCGGCCACGGCCGCAGCGGCGCAGGACCCGCTGCAGCCGGCCATCGCGCAGGTCGTGGCCGGCATTTCGCCGCAGCGCATCGAAGGCTATGTGCATAAGCTGGTCAGTTTCGAGACGCGCCATACCATGTCCGATACCGTGTCCGACACGCGCGGCATCGGCGCGGCGCGGCGCTGGATCAAGGCCGAACTGGAGCGTTGCGGCGCGCAGGCGGGCGGGCGGCTGCAGGTGGCGTTTGACAGCCATGTGACGCCGGTGTCGAAACGCATCTCGCGCCCGACCGAGATCGTCAACGTGGTGGCAACGTTGCCCGGCAGCGACCCGCAGTCGGCGCAGCGCATCTATGTAGTCAGCGGCCACTACGATTCGCGTGCCACCGATGTGATGGACGCCAGCGGCAAGGCGCCGGGCGCCAACGACGATGCCTCCGGCACGGCGGCCGTGATCGAAATGGCGTGCGTGATGGCGCGCCAGCAGTTCGATGCAACGCTGGTATTCATGGCGGTGGCGGCTGAAGAGCAGGGGCTGCTCGGCTCCGGCCACTGGGCGCAGCAGGCAAAAATGAAACAGCTCAATATTGCCGGCATGCTCAACAACGACATCATCGGCAGTTCGCGCGCCGACGACGGTACCGTCGATGGCGGCCAGGTGCGCCTGTTTGCCGAAGGCATCCCGGCCGTCAGGGAAATGAGCGACGGCGTGCGCGGCCTGGTGGCCACCGGTGGCGAAAACGATTCCATTTCGCGCCAGCTGGCGCGCCATGTGAAACAGATCGGGGAACGCTATGTGCCGGGTTTCAAGGTCAACGTGATACAGCGCGCCGACCGCTACCTGCGCGGCGGCGACCATATGCCATTTCTGGCGCAAGGCTATGCGGCGCTGCGCTTTACCGAGCCGAACGAGGATTTCGCGCACCAGCACCAGGATGTGCGCGTGGAAAACGGCGTGCAGTATGGCGACCTGCCGCAATTCGTCGACTACGATTACGTGGCCAAAGTAGCGCGCGTCAACGCCGCCGCGCTGGCCTCGCTGGCGCTGGCGCCGGCCGCGCCGGCCCAGGTGCAGGTACGTACAGACAAACTGGAAAACGCCACCACGCTGGTGTGGCAGGCGAACACGGAACCGGACCTGGCCGGCTACCGCGTGGTCTGGCGCGCCACCACGGCCGACCAGTGGCAGGGCGCGCAGGACGTAGGCAATGTGACGCAGGCGCGGCTGGCGCTGTCGAAAGATAACTACTTCTTTGGCGTCCAGGCGATAGACCGCGATGGCAATGTCAGCGTGGCTAGCTACCCGATGCCGCTGCGCTGATCAGTCGGTGGCGGCTGCCGGCAGGCGTGCCAGGAAGCTGTGGATCTGCGATACCACGGCCGCGCCTTCACCGACGGCGGCCGCCACCCGCTTGGTCGAGCCGGCGCGCACGTCGCCAATCGCAAACACGCCCGGCACGCTGGTTTCCAGTGCGGCCCGGTCTGGCAGCTCGGCCGGCGAGATCGGTTTGTCGCCGAGCTTGCTGCACTCGGCGCGCGTGACGTCGAAGCCGGTGCGGATAAAGCCCTGGGCATCGACCGCCACCGCGCAGTCTTGCAGCCAATCCGTATTCGGGTCGGCGCCGACGAACAGGAACACGCGGCGCACGGCGCAATCGGCTTCCTCGCCCGTTTGATTGTTGCGCCAGCGCACTTCGCTCAAGCCATCGTCATCGCCTTCGAGCGCGATGATTTCCGTGTGCGTGTGCAAGGTGATATTCGGCGTGGCGGCGATGCGCTCGATCAGATAAGTCGACATGCTGGCAGCGAGCCCGGCGCCACGGATCACCATATGGACCTTGGCGGCGTGGCCGGACAGGAACACGGCCGCCTGCCCTGCCGAATTGCCGCCGCCCACCAGGACGATTTCCTCCTGGCGGCACAGCTTGGCTTCGATCGGCGAGGCCCAGTAATAGATGCCGCGTCCTTCATAGGTCTTCAGGTTGGCCAGTGAAGGGCGGCGGTAGCGCGCACCGCACGACAGCACGACGGTGCGGGCACGCACGGTGACGCCATCAGACAAGGTCAGGCGCAGCGGCCAGCCATCGCAATCGAGCCTGGCGGCGTTGGCCGGAGTGGCCACTTCGACGCCGAATTTTTGCGCCTGCACGTAAGCGCGCCCGGCCAGTGCGCGGCCAGAGATACCGGTCGGAAAGCCAAGATAGTTTTCGATGCGGGCACTGGCGCCGGCCTGGCCGCCATAGGCGCGCTGTTCCAGTGCCAGCACCGACAAGCCTTCCGAGGCCGCATACACGGCCGTGGCCAGGCCAGCCGGACCGGCGCCCACCACCAGCACGTCGAAAATCTTGTCGCCGGACAGGTCGGGCAGCATGCCCAGGCAGCGGCCTATTTCTGCGATGCCGGGGTTTTTCATCACGTTGCCGTCGGGGCAGACTACCAGCGGCCATTCTTCCGCCGTCGGCTGGTAGCGCGTGCGCAGGGCGCTGGCGGCCGTGTCGCTGTCCGGATCGAGCACGGTGTGCGGATGGCCGTTGCTGGTCAAAAAACTTTGCAGATGGAACATATTGGCATTGCCGCGTGGCCCCACCAGCACCGGCCCACCCGAGTTCGATTCGATCAGGCCGACGCGGCGCAAGATCAGCGCGCGCACGATGCGTTCGCCCATTTCCGCTTCCGCCACCAGCAAGGCGCGCAAGGATTCCGAGCTGACCTCCAGCAATTGCACCGCGCCCACGGCCACGCCGTTGACCAGGGTCGGCCGTCCCGACAGCTGCGCCACCTCGGCGATGAAGTGGCCCCGGCCTATCTCGCGCAGCAACGTGTCCTGGCCCATGACTTCATGGCGCGTGACGGCGACCCGTCCCGACAAAATGACCAGCATGCCGAAGCTGCTGTTGCCCGCCTGGAACAAGGTAGCGTCATCGGCAAAGTGTTTGACCTTGCCGTAGCGCTGCAGGCGTTCGAGCTCAGCGTCGTTGAAGACGGGCGAAATCTGGTGGCTACGGCCCCGCAGGTCCAGGGTATTGGCCTGGTGCTGATCGTCCGGCGTGGCTTCGGGGATGAATTCGGGTGCGCTGCTGTGCATGACTGATCCGTCTGGTGGAGAGTGAATAAGCAAATAAGAAAAATAACTGATGCCGGCAAGTCTAGCGCAAGCCTGCGCCGCGTGCCGAAAGCCTGCCGTGCGGCAGCGAAAAATCGCTGAAAGCAAGCAACCATGCGGCCCGGCGCGGTGCTTGCTGCCGCTGCCGCGCTGCTGGCCGTTCGCTGCCATCAGCGACACGCGGCCCTGCTTCTCATATTAGAATGGGTCTTTGTTGATTACGCGAAGCGACACGATGGCTTACAAGACACTTGAAGATACGATAGGCAATACTCCGCTGGTACAGCTGACGCGTTTGCCCGGCGCTGACGCGCTTGCGCGCAACAACGTTATCCTGGGCAAACTGGAAGGCAACAACCCGGCCGGTTCCGTCAAGGACCGCGCCGCCATGTCCATGCTCAAGCGTGCCGAAGAGCGCGGCCAGATCAAGCCGGGCGACACCCTGATCGAAGCGACCAGCGGCAATACCGGCATTGCGCTGGCCATGGCCGCTGCGTTGCGCGGCTACAAGATGGTGCTGCTGATGCCGGACAACCTGAGCGTCGAGCGCCGCCAGAGCATGGCCGCGTACGGCGCCAGCATCTTGCTCACCCCCAAGACCGGCGGCATGGAATATGCGCGCGACCTGGCCGAGCAGATGCAGAAAGACGGCCGCGGCATTATTCTCGACCAGTTCGGCAATGAAGACAATTCGCGTGCCCACTATGAAAGCACGGGGCCGGAAATCTGGCGCGACACGGAAGGACGGGTCACGCATTTTGTGAGCGCGATGGGCACCACAGGCACCATCATGGGCGTGTCGCGCTATCTGAAGGAACAGAACCCGGCGATCCAGATCATCGGCGCGCAGCCGGAAGAGGGCTCGCAAATTCCAGGCATCCGCAAATGGCCGGAAGCGTATTTGCCGAAAATCTACGACAAGACGCGCGTCGACCAGATCGAATACGTGAGCCAGGGCGTGGCTGAACGCATGGCGCGCAGCCTGGCGGCGGAAGAGGGCTTGTTCTGCGGTATTTCAGCGGCTGGCGCCTGCGAAATCGCGCTGCGCATTTCGCAAACGGTAGAGAATGCGACCATCGTGTTTGTCGTCTGCGACCGAGGAGACAGATATTTGTCGACGGGCGTGTTTCCGGCATAAGGTGTGATTCAGGTCGGCCAGAACGGCCTGGACATACGGTGGTAAAAATACCCCCTCCCCGGGCGGGGAGGGAAAACCTGCGGAACTGGCAGGATCAGCCTTGTGGCGTTTCGCCTTCTTTCGGCTTGAATTGCTTGTCGCTGATGCGGAATTTGTTGCGACGGTCACCCATCAGGTAGCGCAGGTCACGAATGCTCAGATCGCTCACTTCGTGCATGCGGATCAGCAGCGAAGCGCCGACCGGCAGGCGGTGGTGGCGGATTTTGCTGATGACTGGCGGCGCCACTTCAAGTGCGCGGGACAGGGCTGCGTCATTTTTCAGGCGCAGGTTTTCGATCAGGGTGTCGAGCAATCTGTTTGGGTTGTACTGCAACAGATCGTCGGAGTCCGAATCGCTGTTCATATCAATGCCGACTTGATTAGTCATGATGTTGTTTGTTCCTTCTGTAGTTGCACTGCAAAGTAAAAACACTCGGAGCTCGCTCTTGCTGCGTTCATGTTCATTCTTTACTTAAAGGAACGAATTCACACACGGTACGATCCGGGATACAGGTTTTCATGATGAATACACAATTGTACAGCAGGATTTAGTTTCACGTTAGAAAGTGTGACAATCGTGTGACGCCTGTGATTTTTGTTGTCTTGCTGCAACAGCCATGTATTCTTTATCATTTACATGATAGACCAAAAATTGTACTTTGACAAAAGTTAAGTGAAAAACCATTTCCAATTTTAGTGCTCTCGGATCGCTGGCGAGCTCAGCGAGCGCGATGTTGATCGGTGCACCATAAACCGGTTCCGGAGCCGCTACAATCGCGCTTACGCTTTCTTACAAGTAACATTATAACTTTACACGGAGTTCAGGTTAGCGAGCGCGCGCTTCGCTGACAGCCCTTCCCAGATCGATGACAGACATGGCATAGAAGTAACTTCTGTTGTATTGAGTTATAGCAAAGAAGTTATTGCTTGCCAAGCTGTACTCTGTTGCTTCTGATCCATTTTGCAAGTCGATCAAACCGTACAACATGTTCTGTGGCGCTGTCGCCACGCTGGTCACGCCAGCCTGTTGCAGCTCTGCCAGAGTGAATTTTGCTTCCAGTCCCTGGCCGAGGAATTTTTCCCAGGCGCGGTTGGGCGAGACGCTCACCGGATACACGCTGGTGGCCGGGTCGCCGCGTTTCCAGCCATGTTCGACCAGGAAATGGGCCACGCTGCCGATCGCGTCGGCAGTCGAGTTGCGCAGGTCGATATGACTATCACCATCGAAGTCCACCGCATATTTCATGATGCTGCTGGGCATGAACTGCGGCAGGCCGATGGCGCCTGCATAAGAGCCGAGCAGGGTCAGCGGATCGATGCCATCCTTGCGCGCAAACAGCAGTGCGTTTTCCAGTTCGCCCTTGAAATAGGCCATGCGCGCCGTCCGGTTCGGGCTTTCCGGGTAGGAAAACGCCAGGGTGGTCAGCGCGTCGAGCACGCGGAAGCGCCCCGTATTGCGGCCATACACGGTTTCCACGCCGATAATGCCGACGATGATATTGGCCGGCACGCCATACTCGCGTTCGGCGCGCGCCAGCGCTTCGGCATTTTCCTGCCAAAACCTGACGCCGGCATTGATGCGCACCGGTTCGATAAAACGCGCGCTGTAGGCTTGCCAGTTCTTCGGCTTGCCAGGCGGCGCAGGTTTCATCAGTTGCACCGTGGTGTCCACATAGCGCACCTTGCCGATCAGGACATCGAGTTCGGCGCGGTCAAAACCGTGCCTGGAGGCCATGTCATCGAGAAAGGCACGCACTTCGGTCCAGTTGGCGTAGTTGACGAACTCGCCTTCGAAGTCAAACTTGGCGGGCGCCTTTTTGGCGGCAGCTTTGTTGCTGCCCTGTTTCGCGGCCTGGATCGCCCGCGCACGGTCGGCGGCGGAAATCTGGCTGTTTTGCGCCGCATGAGTCATGGAAGAGCCGGCCAGCAGCAGGGACATCAACAGGGACGACAGGGCGGCGGAGGTGGTCGGGGTAGTGGTAGGCAAGAAGCGTCTCATCGGCATAGTGTTAACAGGCGGCGCAGTTCGCGCCGCGCACGGGTGTGTTCGTCTGGGCTGGCGTTACCATACTTCATCGCGGCATAGATAGCCAGAAAGCGCGCCATCGCATCGTGTGCGCGCGGCGAGGCCGGGCTGGCCGCCAGTCGTGCAGCATAACCGTGCGGCCCTTCGTGCGGCGCACGGCTGTGTCCGCGACGCGCCTGCAGGCGGCAAAAGCGCGCATATAACTGGTCGAGCGCGGCGCCCGGATGCCGGCCTGGCCGTTGCTGCCACCACAGCAGGGCGCCGGCCGTCGCTGCCAGTGCGGCCAGCAGCGCGCAAGCAGCCGCGACCTGCCTGGCCTGCAGCGCCAGCACGGCATCGAACAGGGCGCGCTGGCGCTCGGGCGTGTAATCGATTACCCAGCGTTGCCAGCCCTGTTCGGCCCGCTGCCAGGCATGGTTCAAGCTTTGCAGCGGGCGCCAGCCGCCGGCCTGCGCTGGCGCGGCCGGCAATGCTGCGTCCAGGTTGCGCTCGGTGCGCATCGGTGCCACCTGGCTGGTCGGGTCGATGCGTACCCAGCCTTGATCCGGCAGCCAGACTTCGCTCCAGGCATGGGCGTCGGACTGGCGCACCGTGATCGACCTTGCCGTATCGTCGCGCAAGCCGCCCTGGTAGCCGGTCACCACGCGTGCCGGGATGGCCATGGCGCGCATCAGCACGACAAAGCTGCCCGCATAGTGTTCGCAAAAGCCGGCCCGGGTACGGAACAGGAAGTCGTCCACGCCGTCCTTGCCCAGCAGCGGTGGCTGCAAGGTGTAGCGGAACGGCGCCTGGCGAAAGTGGGCCAGCACGGCGGCAATCGCCGCCTGCTGCGTGGGCTGGCCGGCGCGCAACTGCCGCGCCCAGGCCAGGCTGCGCGGATTGGCGCCCGGTGGCAGCGCCAGCCATGGTTGTTTTTGTTGCGGCGTCAGCTGCGCCTGCAGCCGGTAGCGTATCTGCGAACTGGCGCGGTAGCGCACGGCGCTGGAGATGGGCTGGACGGTCAGCAGTTCCAGCGCCGGCGACACCACATAGGGGTTGCCGGGCAGGCGCTGTATGCTGCGCGGCAAGTCCAGCGCAAAGATGCGCCGCTGGCCGCTGGGCAACAGATCGACCTGGTAGTCGAGGCGTTCGCCGGCCAGCACGATATCGATCTTGCCTGGCGTCCCGGACGCGGCGCTGCGGGTCCAAGTGGCGCCGTCGTAGTCGCCCAACACCACGCCGCGCCAGTACAGCGCGCCTTGCGGCGGCAGCGCCGTGGTGAAATGCGCCGTGAAGACGGGATCGTTGGAGCGGGCCAGTTGCGCGATCGCGCCCGGCTGCATGCTGTCGGACAAGCCCGTCATGCCTTGGGTACCCATGCCGGCCTTGCCCCAGAGCGGACTGGCCAGGCGCGGCATCATGAAAAACAGCAGCGCCGAGAGCGGCAGGGCCAGCGCCAGCAAGCGGCCCAGCAAGCGCAGGCGTGCCGGCCAGCGCGGTTGGACGGGGCCAAAGTGAAACGACAGCAGGGCCGCCAGCAGCACGATCAAGGTGGCCAGCATCCAGACCGCACTGAGCAGGCCCTGGGCATGGAAGAAATTGGCCAATAGCAAAAAAAAGCAGATAAAGACCAGCACGAACACATCGCGCCGTCCATGCATTTCCAGCGATTTCAGCGACAGCAGCAGGGCCAGCATGGCCACGCCGGGATCGCGTCCGAGCAAGCTGCCGTAGCTGAGATGCACGCCACTGATGGCCAGCATGGCCAGCAGCATCAGCCAGCCCAGCGGCGGCTGGCGCTTGTTGCCCACGGCCAGCGCCGCGCGCCACAGCAGCGGCACGGCCATGGCCACCGACAGCCACGGCGGGAAATGCCCGGCATGCGGCGCCAGCACCATGGCCACCGCCAGGAGCAGCAACAATATGTCAGCCCGCTCGCGCGGCAAATCACGCAGCCAGCGCATCATGAAGCCTGCGGCAATGATGGCTGCGAAAGGCCGTGCAGCGCCAGTGCGCGCAGGCAGGCGTCCAGGTGAAACGAACCCTGGCCAGGCGCGATCAGCGTCTGCTCCAGGCGCAGGCCGTACGGCAGGTGCAGGCTATCGGCCTCCAGCACCCAGGCGCACAGGCGCGACAGCCGCGCTTCGATATCCAGTTGCGGCGGCAGGGTGGCGTAGTCAAGCAGCAAGTCATCGTGGTGCTGGCCGCCATCGAGGTCCTGGAACTGCTTGCTGTATAAATGTTCGTCATCGTGGCGGGCGATATGGCGCCAGGCCAGGCGCCGCAGCGGGTCGCCGCTCCGGTAGGCGGCGACGCCCGTCAGTTCCGCTTGCTGCAAGTGGGGCGCAGCGAGGCTGGCCGGCAGCGCAGGCGCCGCTGCTTCCGGGCGCGGATACACCAGCACCCGCGCTTCCGGCTGCCAGTGGCACCAGGCGTGGAACAGGCCCAGCGGAAAGTTGCTCGACAGTCGCACGGTGGGCGCCTGCAGCCAGCCCCGTGCGCCGGCGGGCAGCAGCACGCTGACGCTGGCGGCGCCGCCGGCGTCGACGTCGACCAATTCAGGCGCCGCCTGCGGCAGGGCCGCCACCACCGCGATTGCATGGCGCGCGCGGGCGCTGCGGTTGACCAGGCGCAGTTCGAAGCGGGCATTGCCGCCAGCGGCCACCATCGCGCCCGGCGTGGCCGACAGCGCCAGGCCGGCCAGGTTGCGGCTGGCAAACAGCATGTCGGTGATGGCGCAGGCGACGGCGAACCAAGTCAGCGCATGGCCCAGGGCCAGCTGGTAATTGACGGCGGCGATCCACAGCGCCAGCAGCAGCAAGGCGAACGCCAGGCCGGCGCGCGAGGGCCGGATATGCACGCGGTGCGCGCCCAGCCAGGGGCGCGTGGGCAACAGGGAAGCGAGCCGCATCGTGTCAGGCAGGCGTGGCCAGCAGCAATTGCCGCAGCAGCGCAGCGCTGCTCTGGCCGCCTTGCCTTGGCCGCAGCCGGTGCGCGCAGACGGGCAGCAGCACGGCTTGCACATCGTCGGGCGTGACGTGGTCGCGTCCGGCCAGCGCTGCCCAGGCGCGCGATGCCTGCAGCAGGGCCAGCGCGGCGCGCGGGCTCAGGCCTTCGGCAAACAGCTCGCCGCTGCGCGTGGCGTGCACCAGCGCCAGCACATAGTCGGCCAGCACGCCGGAAACGTGAAGCTGGCGCAGCGCCGCCTGCATCGCCAGCAGTTGCACAGGCTGCATCACCGGCGCCATCGACTGCAGCATGGCGCGCCGGTCCAGCCCCAGCAGCAGGGCGCGTTCGGCAGCCGCATCCGGGTAGCCCAGGGTAAGGCACATCAGGAAACGGTCCAGCTGCGATTCGGGCAGTGGAAAAGTGCCGGCCTGGTGCTGGCTGTTCTGCGTGGCGATCACGAAGAAGGGCTGCGGCAGCGCATGGGTGACGCCGTCCAGGCTGACCTGCCGCTCTTCCATCGCTTCAAGCAGGCCGGACTGGGTTTTGGGTGTGGCGCGGTTGATCTCGTCGGCCAGCAGCACTTGCGTGAACAGGGGGCCGGGATGGAAGACGAAGCTGGCGCTGGCGCGGTCGTAGATCGACATGCCGGCCACGTCGGCCGGCAGCAGGTCGCTGGTAAATTGCTGGCGCTTCCATTGCAGGCCCAGCGACATGGCCAGCGCGTGGGCCAGCGTGGTCTTGCCGACGCCGGGCACATCTTCGATCAGCAAATGGCCGCCGGCCAGCAGGCAGGCCAGCGCCTGGCGTATCTGCAAATCCTTGCCGACAATCACCTCGCCGACCTGGCGCGCGGCCTCGTGTAATGTTGAAAACATGGAACCCCTGTCGTGGTACTGGTAATTATTTAATGTGCAATCGCCAGCTGCGGTCAAATCCTGCACCTGTCACCGCGCCCGCGCGCCGCCTGTCCGTGGTAGATTATGCGATCGAGACCGTGGCGGCGCGGGCCAGTCTGTGATTTTACCCGCGTGGACAGAGACAAAGCGAACAAGTACAAAGAATGAGCACAGCTATTTATACCCACCCCGATTGCCAGCGCCATGAAATGGGTGACTGGCATCCCGAATCACCGGCACGCTTGCAGGCCATCAGCGACCAACTGATCCTGGCCCATATCAGCGACCTGGTCGAACACCGTACGGGCGCCTGCGCGCAGCTGTCCGATATCGAGCGCAACCACAGCGCCACTGCCATCAGCCTGGTGCGCGACAATCTGCCGGCGCCGGGCGACTACTATCCGCTTGACGGCGATACCCTGCTCAACGCGTACAGCTACCAGGCGGCGCTGGCGGCGGCCGGTGCGGCCGTTTCCGCCACCGACGCCGTGATCGATGGCGAGATCTCCAACGCCTTCTGCGCCATCCGTCCGCCCGGCCACCATGCGCGGCCCAGCGAACCGATGGGTTTCTGCCTGTTCAACAATATCGCCATCGCCGCCAAGCATGCGCTCGACGTGCGCGGCCTGGAGCGGGTCGCCATCGTCGACTTCGACGTGCACCATGGCAATGGCACGGCCGAATCGGTGGCGCACGATCCGCGCATCCTGATGGTGAGTTTTTTCCAGCACCCGTTTTATCCCTACAGCGATGTCGAGTCCTATACCGACACGCGGGTCAACGTGCCGGTGCCGGCCCGCTCGAAGGGCGACGTGGTGCGCCAGCTGGTGCTCGATCACTGGCTGCCGGCATTGCATCGCCAGCGGCCGCAGATGGTGTTCATTTCCGCCGGTTTCGACGCCCACCGTGAAGACGAGGTGGGCGGCATGGGCCTGGTCGAGGCGGACTACAGCTGGCTGACGCAGCAGATGATGGCGGTGGCCGAGCAGTATGGCGAAGGGCGCATTGTCAGCTGCCTGGAGGGCGGCTACAACCTGTCGTCGCTGGGGCGCAGCGTGGCCGCGCACGTCAAAGCCCTGGCCGAACTTTAGTTACAAGGTTTTAAGCGGTGGCGTGGCGGCGTGTTCCTCGTCGACATAGCTGAAGGTCAGCAAGGCATCGTCATTCCATCTGCTGTCGTGCAAGGGCGGCGTATAGCGGTTGCGGTCCTCGCTCAAGGGAAGGTTCGCGCTGCGTTCCCCCGAGCGCAACAGCACGCCGCTCAAGGTGCGTCCGGCCGGATACGGCACGTTGATCATGGCCGAATGGCAGGGCCCGCCCGCCAGCTTGAACAGGTTGCGGCGCATGAACGGCAAGGCGTCCTGTTCCACCGCCCAGCGCACCTCGCATTCCAGGCGCAAGTCGCCCAGGCGGCGTACATTGGCCGGCAGGCCAGGCGTGACGATATTCGGGCGCCAGCGCACCGTGCTGCGTTTCTTGTTGCTGACCAGGTCGGCATTCGCATCATAGGCTGTCTTGTCACGCGCCAGGGCAAACGTGCCGTCGCTGGCAAGGGGGATGGCGACCGACAGATTGTCCGCTTCCAGGCGCAAGGCCACGTCCGCCATCGAAACGGCCGGCGTGGCGGCCATCAGCTTGAAACGCAGCGGCGCGGTGGGCGCCAGGCGCTGATGGTCGGCGTAGGCATCGAGGCCCTTGACCATGGTGCGGTACGGTTGCAGGTCCGGATCGCGCATGGCGCGTACATCGATGACCTGCGCGGCGCTACTGTCTTGCGGCGTGCTGGCGTCTTGCGCATGGGCAGGTAGCAGGCAGGCGGCGAACAGGACAAGCAAGGGCAGGCGGGCAAATGGCATGGGTCGGTCGGGCTCAGGGGCGGGAGGTGGGCGGCAGGCCCAAGAATGCGGATGGTAGCATTATGGTTAGCATGGAATTATCACCAATTGTCTCGTTTCACGCCCGATAGCATGTGTGGGCGCCGGTAAACCGGACGCTGCGCCGTCAACCACGTAAAATAGCGGATTGACTGAACGATTCTGAAGGCAAGAGCATGGCGATACAATGGTACCCAGGACATATGAACGCGGCCCGCAAGAAAGCGGCCGAGACCATGGAAAACACCGACCTGGTGATTGAAGTGGTCGATGCGCGCCTGCCGGCAGCCAGCTGCAATCCCATGGTGGACGAGCTGCGCCTGTTCCGCCAGCGTCCTTGCCTGAAGATCCTCAACAAGACCGACCTGGCCGACCCGGCCGCGACCGCCGCCTGGGTGGCGTATTTCAACGCCCAGGAAGGCGTGACCGCGTATGCGATGACGACCAAGAAGCCCGGCGACGTGGCGCGCATACCGGAGCTGGCCAGGTCGCTGGCGCCGCACCGCGGCGTGCCGACGAAGCCGCTGCGCATCATGATCATGGGCATCCCCAACGTGGGCAAGTCGACCCTGATGAATGCGCTGCTGAAAAAACGCGTGGCCAAAGTCGGCGATGAGCCGGCTGTGACGAAAATGCAGCAAAAGCTGTACCTCGACAAGAACACCATCCTGGTCGACACGCCCGGCATGCTGTGGCCGAAGATCGCCATCCCCAGCGACGGCCTGATGCTGGCGGCCAGTCACGCGATCGGCTCGAACGCGCTGATCGAGGAAGAAGTGGCAGTATTCCTGGCCGAGGAATTATTGAAGCGCTATCCTGATCTGCTGGCCGCCCGCTACGGCACCAGGACCGGCGAAGTCGACGCCATCGGCGTGGTCGAAGGCATTGCGGCCAAGCGCGGCTTTCGCATCAAGGGCGGCGACTACGATTTCGAAAAAGCCTCGCACACCCTGCTGCTGGACTATCGCAGCGGCATCCTGGGACGCATCTCGCTGGAAACGCCGGACACGCGCGCGGCCTTGTTGGCCCAGCATGCGGCCGAGATGGCCGAAAAAGCGGCGGTAGCGGCAGCGATCGCTGCTGAAAAAGCCAAGAACGCTACACGCGGCAAGCGCGGAACCTGAAGTCTGGGGTCAGCCCTCAAAGCTGCTAACTCAGAAGCTTGCGCTAACGGGCGAGGGGGCCTGACCCCGGCCGTTGCTTGCTTTACCAATGGTCTGCCCCCCCCCGGCCGTTACGCTGCCTGGCCAAACCTGAAACTGGAAACCGCCAGCGCGCCAAAAAAATCATCCTCGTGGTACACCACCTGTGCTATCTCGTGCTCGGCCGCGCCCAGCGCCACCATCAAGGGCAGCAGATGGTCTTCGCGCGGATGGGCCTGACGCGCGGCGGGAGCCTGGTCCCAGGCCAGCAATTGCGCCAGCCGTTCGGCCGGCGGCAAGGCCATGGCGTGGCGCAGCCAGGCGTCGAACTGCTGCGAGGCAACCGCGCCTGCCGGGCCGAACTGGCGCAGATTATGGTAAGACAAGCCGCTACCCAGTATCAGCACGCCCTGCTGGCGCAGGCTGGCCAGGGCGCGCCCCACCTCGACGTGGGTCAGCACGTCGTAGCCGTGCTTCAGCGACAGTTGCACCAGAGGCATGTCGGCTTGCGGGTAGATCGGGAACAGGGCGCTGAAAGTGCCATGATCAAAACCACGTTCATGGTCGAGGCGGGCCGGGTGGCCGGCAGCGTCGAGCAGGGTTTTCACCTGCGCCGCCAGTTCGGGCGCGCCGGGCGCCGGATACCGGATCTGATAGGTGTGCGCCGGAAAGCCCGAGTAATCGTAGATCATGCCGGGCTGAGGGCTGGCCGAGACCAGAAATTGCGGTCCTTCCCAGTGCGCCGTCACCACCAGCACGGCTTTGGGACGTGTGCCGAGCTGGCGCGGAATATCCTGCAGCGACGCTTCGAGCACATCGTAGCACCCGCCGAACTGATCTTTCATGAACGGCCACGGGCCGCCGCCGTGCGACAAAAAATAAGTGGGGAAAGCAGGGCTGGT
Source organism: Janthinobacterium longum (assembly GCF_051380735.1). Lineage (NCBI taxonomy): Bacteria > Pseudomonadati > Pseudomonadota > Betaproteobacteria > Burkholderiales > Oxalobacteraceae > Janthinobacterium > Janthinobacterium longum. The sequence goes on along the minus strand of NZ_JBNYXQ010000003.1, from coordinate 56,525 downwards.
CATGGCGGCTCCGATAACAGTGGCAGGGACAGGCTCTCACTATAGTCATGCGCCGGAAGTTGATCAAGACGCCAAATATTGATATATCATTGCCGTTTTGTTGATGATGGATGCCGATGGATACCTTGCGCAGCATGCGCGTGTTTCGCGCCGTGGTGGAACTGGACAGTTTCGTGCGCGCCAGCGAGCGCCTAGGGCTCTCGCCGGCGATGGTCAGCAAGCACGTGATGCACCTGGAACGCCACCTTGACGCGCGCCTGCTGAACCGCAGCAGCCGCCACCTGAGCCTGACGGAAATCGGCAAGGTGTATTTCGAGCAGTGCCGCGAGATGCTGGACAATCTCGACGAAGTGGAAGCGACCGTCGGCCGCACGACAGTGGTGCCGCGCGGCATGCTGCGCCTGAGCGCGCCCGTCTGGTTCGCCAACCCCATCTTTACGCGCACCCTGGCCGCCTACCGCGAGCGCTTTCCGGAAGTCACCTTCGATATCGACCTCAGCGGCCGGGTGGTGAACCTGGTGGAAGAGGGTTTCGACCTGGCCCTGCGCGTCGGCCAGGCGCCATCGCCGGCCCTGATCGCCCGGCCGGTCGGCAAGGTGGTATTTTACCTGGTGGCGGCGCCGGCCTATCTGGCCCGTGCTGGCACGCCGCGCCTGCCGCTGGAGCTGGCCGCGCACGCCATGATCAGTTATTCGTTGATGGCGAGCGGCAATGAACTGCGCTTCGACGGGCCGCAGGGCAGCGTCAGCGTCAAATTCCAGCCGGTCTTGCAATCGAATAATGAAAGCCTGCTGCATGCGGCCGCGCTCGACGCCATGGGTATCGCACTGCTGCCGTCGTGGCAGGCCGATGCCGACCTGGCGGCCGGCCGCCTGGTGCGCCTGTTCGATGATTACCCCCTGATCGGCGGCAAGGTGCATGCCGTCTACACCAGCCGCCGCTACCTATCGTCCAAGGTGCGCACCTTTATCGATTTCCTGGCGGATGAAGGAGGCCTTGGTGATTAAGCACGCTTTATTCCCGATACCGTTGCTTTCCGTGCTTTCCGTGCTGTCCATGCCGGCGCTGGCACAGCAGGCACCGCAGGATGGTGCGCCTGCCACTCTTGCCGCGCCGGCCACCTCGGGCGAGTTGTCGGCCGAAGTGGGCGAACATGGCCAGCGCAGCGGGCATGCCAGCGTGGCACGCGACCAGCAGGGCTGGTCGCTCGATGCCGCGCTGGACCTGGTGCGCAATGGTAACTACCGCGATGGCAGCGTGTTTCTTGAACGGGGTGCCAGCCTCGGCGCGGAATGGAAGTCGCGCCAGGGCCGCTTCGGCTTCAGCGCCGATAAAGTCGAACAGGAAACCCGCTACCCTGCGCCGTTCAGCACGTTCAAGGCACAGGCCTGGCCGCTGGCCGCCTGGCCGGACGACCGCTACCGCTACGACGTGGCGCGCGCCAGTACTTTCGTGCAGCGCTATATCGGCAATATCGAGCTGGGCGTGGAAGCGACCTTGCGCGAAAAACGCGCGCAAGCCATTTATGCGGGCGACACCGGCAGCGATGTATCGTCGTACCGCAGCCGCCAGTTGCAACTGGCGCCGCGCCTGCGCCACTATGGCAAGCTGGGCACGGTCGGCACCGATACTGAACTGGGCGTCGACCTGATGCAATGGGAGCGCCGCACGGCGCGTTCGAACGAAGACAGCGCCAGCGACCTGACGCGCCGCCAGCATGCACGCGCGCTGCTGCTGCGCGAAGAACTGGCGTTTGGCGGCGTGCATGCGCCGCGCCTGCTGCTGGGCCTGCGCCGGGAACAGTTTCACCTCGACCCGTCGGACTTGCCGGCCGGTGGCAGCGACTGGGAAAACCAGCGTGCCTGGGACCTGCAGGGCAGCTTTCTGCTGCGTCCCGATACCAGCGTGTATGCCAAGACCGCGCGCAGCTACCGTATCGATGACGATGGCTATACCAGCGCCGGCTACCGGCCGCTGGCGGGGCAGTTGCGCTACCAGCGAGAAGTGGGGGTGAACTGGACCGGCAAGGACCGCAGCGCATCGCTGCGCCTGTTCAGCGAACGCCTGCTGACCAGTATCGTGTTCGACCAGAGCCTGGTGGAGCTGAACCAGCAGGGCTTTGCGGGCAACCTGGAACCGGCCCGGCGCGACGGCATGGCCATCGAGGCGAGCATGGTGCTGTCGCCGGCCTGGCGCGTCGAGGGCCAGCTGCAGCAGGCGCATGCGCGCTATGAAAACTATCCGTACGACGGCGCCGACATCGCACTGGTGCCCAAGACCCTGGCCGCCGCCCGGCTGTACTGGACGCCACCAGGGCGCAGCAGTGCCGACCTGGGCGTGCAGTGGCTGCGTGCCCTGCGCTATGGCAATGACTTCGACAACAGCTGCCTGGCGCAGGTGCCGGCGTTTGCCACGGTGGATGGCCACTATGGCTACAAGGCCGGCGCCTGGCAGCTGGAACTGTCGGTCAGCAACCTGACCGACCGCCGCCATTATGGCGATGCGCGCTCTTGCCGCTCGAGCATTTACCAGAACGATACGCGCCAGTTGCGCCTGTCGGCACGCTACCAGTTCTGACGCTGGCGTGCAGCGGGGCTTAAATGGGGCTTAATTGGGGCTCAAGCAGCATGGCGTACTGGCTGCTGCCGGCCTTTTTTGACAGCTGCCCTCGATGCAGGCGCGCAAAAAATGGTAACCTCGCACTGTTCACGACCACTATGATGAAGGATTTGACTATGCGTTTCCCGCGCTTCCTGCGTTCCCTGCTGCGCCCGGTGCTTGCCGCCACTTTCCTGCTCGCTGCCACCGGTGGCGCCATGGCTGCCGATACGGGCTTTACCACGCTGGCCACGCCGCAGCGTACCGACACCGGCAAGAAAGTGGAAGTGGTCGAGTATTTCATGTACTCGTGCCCGCACTGCAATGCGCTCGATCCGCTGATGCACGACTGGGTCAAGAAGCAGGGCGACAAGATCGCTTTCCGCCGCATCCACCTGGCCTTCTCGGGTCCGAAAGACCCGCAGGCGCATGCCTACGTCACGCTCGAAGCGATGGGCGTGCTGGAGCAGTACCACGACAAGATCTTCCGCACCATCCACGTCGAGCGCAACCGCCTGATGACCGACGGCGCGATTCTCGACCTGCTGGTCAAGAACGGCATCGACAAGGCAAAATACCTGGAAATGTTCAACTCCTTCGGCGTCCAGACCAAGCTCAAACGCAACGAGCAGCTGATCGCCGCCAGCAAGATCGACAGTGCGCCGACCATCGTCATCGACGGCCGTTTCGTGACCTCGCCGGCGCAGCTGTCGCGTCCCGGCCAGTCCGAGCCACAAACCCAGCAGGCGACCTTGCGCGTGATGGATGAACTGGTGGCGCGCGTGCTGAAAGAGCGCGGTACTGTGCCTGCGCCGGCGAAGAAGTAAGCGCCATGAAACAGCTGCCCTGGATCTTGTGCGTAGCCGCGCTGGCGCTTGTCGCCTGGCTGGCGCTGGCTGTCGTCAATGTGGAAAACCAGCGCAACGCACTGGCCAGCAAGGCCTGTGCCGAAGCCGACGTGCAGTGCCTGGCCGCTGCCCATACGCGCGCACACTGGTGGCAGCACCTCACTTATGCGCTCACGCATGTGCGGCCTTGACCGTAACAGCAACACCCCACCAGCCCGCCCAGTGCGGGCTTTTTAACATTCTGGAGCAATCATGAAAGAAGTCATCCTGATCACCGGCAGCAGCCGCGGTATCGGCGCGGCGACGGCCTTGCTGGCGGCACGCCAGGGCTACGCCGTCTGCATCAACTATGTACGCGACAAGGAAGCGGCCGAACTGCTGTGTGCGCGCATCAACGGCGAGGGCGGCCAGGCAATCGCGGTGCAGGCCGATGTCGGCCATGAAGCGGACGTGGAACGGCTGTTTGGCGAGGTCGATGCGCGCTTGGGCACGATCACCGCGCTGGTCAACAATGTCGGCGTGCTGGAGCAGAAGTGCCGGCTGGTCGACATGTCGGTGCAGCGCATGGAGCGCGTGCTGCGTACCAATGTGATCAGTTACTTCCTGTGCAGCCAGCAGGCGGTGCGGCGCATGTCAACCGCAACGGGCGGGCAGGGTGGTCGTATCGTGAATGTGTCGTCGGTGGCCGCGCGCCTCGGTGGCAGCGCCGAATACGTCGACTATGCGGCCTCGAAAGGCGCGATTGACACCTTGACCGTCGGCCTGGCGAAAGAGGTGGCGCTCGATGGCATCCGCGTCAACGGCGTGCGCCCTGGCCTGATCTACACCGAGATCCATGCCTCGGGTGGCGAGGCGGGCCGGGTCGACCGCCTGGCCTCCGGCGTGCCGATGCAGCGCGGCGGCCAGAGCGAGGAAGTGGCGGACGCCATCCTGTACCTGCTCAGCCCTGCCGCCAGTTATGTGACGGGGGTGTTGCTGGACGTGTCCGGCGGCCGCTAGACTGCCTTTGAGTGCGGCGTGATCACCACCGTGCAGGTGGTGCCGGCGACCAGCACCTGGCCCTTGGGCTGCTGGTCGATATGGATGCGCACCGGCACGCGCTGGGCCAGGCGTACCCAGTTGAAGGTGGGGTTCACGTCGGCCAGCAGTTCGCGGCCGGTGGCGGCGTCGCGGTCGGTAATGCCGCGCGCGACGCTTTCGATATGGCCGTGCAGGGTGCCGCCGCTCATCAGCCGCATTTCCGCCTGGTCGTCCTGCGCCAGCATGGCCAGTTTGGTCTCTTCAAAATAACCGACCACGTAATACGAGGCGCTGTCGATCACTGCCAGCTTGGGTGCGCCGACGGCGGCAAAGTCACCGGTATGCACGTTCAAGTTGGTGACGTAGCCATCGACCGGGGCGCGCACGGTGGTGCGCTCGAGGTTCAGTTGCGCCAGCGTGCGTGCGGCCAGTGCGCCCTGCACCTGCGAGGTGGCCGAGCTGGCGGCAAACGCCGCCGTTTCGCGGCTTTCGGTCGAGATGATGCTGGCGTCCAGGCTGGCGCGGCGCTGTGCTTCCTTGCTGCGGCGGCCCTGTTCCGTGCGCTGCGCGGCCAGGGTGGCGTCGGCCTGCGCCAGCGCGCTGGCATAGCGCTGCTTGTCGACGACGAACAGCACGTCACCCTTGTGCACGACCTGGTTGTCGCGCACCAGCACCTGCGTCACGGTGCCGGCCACGTCGGCGCTGATATTGATCACGTCGGCCTTGATGCGGCCGTCGCGTGTCCACGGCGACTCCATGTAGCGGTCCCAGACAGTCTTGCCGATCCAGAGTGCGGCGGCGAGCAGCAGCAGCGTGATTGCGTAGCGGGTCAGTTTGGTTACCATCGAGGTACCCCTTCTTTGATCAGGTTGAACAGTTTTTTTTATTTGTACAGCGATAAAGACAGCGCGCCAAAGATGGCGATGAAAATGCACAGCCGCGCCAGCGACGGATGCCACACCATCCGGTACACGCCCAGCCAGCCGAACAGGCGGTCAAGCACGGTTTGCAGCGCGATGCTGAGGATAAACAGGGGCAGCAGGGTGGGCAGCAATACCCCGAACAGGGCGAATTCACGCGGCATGGGAGTCTCCGGCGGCAGGCGCCATATGGTCGAGTAAAGAGGTGTACAGCGAGTGCAGGTCGGCCAGCGCCGTTTGCAGTCGCACGTGGCGTTCGGCGCCGGCGCCACTTTGCGCTTCACGCACGCAGGCGCCGGCTTGCAGGGTCGCATTGATGGCCACCTGCAGATCGGCATCGTGGCGCGTGCGCAGCCAGGCGGCGATGCTGGCTACGCAGCGGCCCAGTGCACGGGTGGCGGCGCCCGGCGCTTTGGACGTGGCAACGAGTTCGCGCACTTCGATCACCGAGTGGCCGATCTCCAGCAGGGTCAGTGCCTCTCGCACGACGGCGCGTGTTTCTTCGCCCGGCGCCGGGCCGGCCGCCGCATTGAGCTGGCTCAGCAGGTCGCGCATGCGATTGTCGAAACGGTGCTTGTTGGCGGACCCTTGCGCCAGGCGCGTGGTGCAGGCACGTAGCGTTTCGCGCCACAGGGCCGGCCCCACATGGTCCTTGTGACCCATGGTGTGCTCTGGCAGGATGACGGCAAATACCAGGCCGGCCAGCGCCAGGCCGACGATCAGCGCCATGCTTGTATTGAGAAACGCGGCGCCGTCGACATGCATCAGATTGGTCGGCGCCATCTGGGTGATGAAGGTGCCCACGCCCAGCCCGATGCCGAGTTTGGCCGGATTGCTCATCAAATACAGGGCGACGGCCAGGAAGGGCGCAAAGCTCAGCACCAGCATCGGAAAGCCGTCGCCATGCACCAGCACGAAGTACACGCAGACCAGCGACAGCGGCAGGGCGATGAAAAACCCCGTCAGCACCTGGCGTATCATCGCGATCGGGCGCGGCGACGACGAAGCCAGCGCGCAGAACACCGCTGCCATCAGCATGGCCGTGCTGGCCGAGGGCCAGGCCAGGAACCAGGCGCCCAGCGCCAGCAGGGCCAGACTGATGGCCGCGCGCGCGCCGCTGGCAATCACCAGCGCTGGCGGGGTTTTCGGCGCATACGCTTGCGCCGTGCTGACGTCGAGCGGCGTGTCGTGGACCAGGCTGAAATACACCTCGTGATAGCGGCTCATGTCGCGTGCAAAGCGTTCCAGCAGCTCGCAGACGGTATCGAAATCGATGCGCTGGGCATGCTCGATGCTGGCCTTGTCGATCTGCACGCGGGCCTGCGCCAGCGCCGCCTGCAGATGCAGCTGCATGGTATCGAGCGAGTCCTGCGACGGCCGCGAGTGCAGCGCTTCGGCAATGATGTCGAGCAGCGGGGCGCAGGCCTCGACGATCTGCGTCTGGCCATCGCGCTGCAGCCGCTCGAACAGGCGGTGAAAGGTATAGAAGGTGGTCAGCGCCGTCATGAAGGTGGCATTGAAGGCGCGCAGTTTGCGGTTTTGCGCGCGTACATGGCTGACCGCGTCGCTCACTTCGAACAGCGCCGCCGAGCGGCCCAGTTCCAGCGCGGCGACATCGGCCGCAAAGCGCAGGTGCGTCACTTCCACCTCGGCGGCCGACAGTTTTTGCTGCAGCACGTCCTGGCAAAAGCCGAGGAATTTTTCGTAGCGCGCCTCGACCGCACGCATCACCTGCGTGCCCTGGTGGCGCGGCAGCAGCACGCTGGACACCACCGCCGAGCAGATAATGCCCAGGCTCACTTCAGCCACGCGGGTAACGGCCAGCGCAAACACCTGCATCGGCTGCTCGATGGCCGGCAGCACGATCATGCAGGCGGTATAGCCGGACAGCACATACACATACGACTGGGCGTTGCGGTGCAGTGCTGCGCCGCTCGTGCACAGGCCCACCCACAGTGCCAGGCCGGCAAACAGCAGCACCGGCTGCTGCGGGAAAAAGCCGATCAGGCACAACGCCGCAGTGCAGCCAAGCAGGGTGCCGCACAGGCGGTAAAAGCTTTTTTCCAGCACCATGCCGCTGCTGGGCATGGCCAGGATGATGGTAGTGGTCATGGCCGTGCTGGGCGAGTCGAGGCCCAGCCGGTAGGCCAGCCACAGCGCGCAGAAGGCGGCCATCAGGTTCTTGGCGACATAGATCCAGCGTTCGCCTTCGGTCACGCGCCAGTCTTGCAGTGCTTGCACCAGCCAACGTGCGGCCCGTGGCAGGGGGCCTGTATGTGAGGGTACTGTGGCTGGCGTCATCGATAGCGTTGTTAGTCCGGGTGGTTGAGATTGTTCAGGTTGCGCAACTGGCGCGCATACAGTTTGTCGAGCACCTGCAGTTCTTCCGCAGTAAAACCTTCATACAACGACGAGGTTTCGGCGTACACATCCGGCAGCGCCGTTTCGATCAGGGCGCGGCCCTTGTCGGTCAGCGAAATCATCACCGAGCGGCGGTCGCCGGGGCGCGTGCCGCGATGGATCAGGCCGCGCGTTTCCAGGTCGTTGCAGACGCGCGTCAGGTTGGCCGGCTTTTCATGGCAGGCCATGCCCAGCACGGCGGCGCTCGAGGTTTCGTCTTCGGTGCCATACAACACGGCCAGCACCATATAGCTGGCGTCGACCAGATCGTGCTTTTTCAACGCCGCATTGGTCAGGTCCTTCATGCCTTTCTGGATGTGATACGTCATGCGCAGCAAGCGCATCAGTTCCAGGGGGAACGCCGGCATGCGCGTGCGGATATGCTGCAGCCGCTTCGAGGTGGCATCAAATGCTGTCATGTCGTGTACCTTTGCGTATGAATAAAGCGCTGATTGTATCTTGCCGTGTTATGGCAACGCTAATATTTTGGCCTGCGTTCGCCAGGCTCAGATTCCGCCTCCCAGTGCATTCATCAGGGAAACATAGAGATCGAGTTCGCTGGCGCCGTTCTGTGCCTGCTGCTGTTGTTCCGCCAGCAGCGCCACTTGCGTGTTGAGCATATTGATGGCGTCGCTCATGCCAGCCTTGTAGGCCTGCTCGGCCAGGTCGCGCGCCCGTTGCGCCGTGGCCAGTGCCTGCTGCGTCAGTTCGTGCTGCTTGCGCAGCGACTGCGCTTTCGTCACCGCATTGGCGACGTCCATCATGGCGTTGATCACGGTGGCGTTGTACTGCTCGACGGCGCCGTCATACACTGCCGTCTGGCTGCCCAGCTGGGCGCGCAAGCGGGCGCCGGCAAAGATCGGCAGGCTCAGTGCGGGCGAGGCGCCGCGCAGCTGCGAATTGGCGTCCAGGAAATGGCTGAAACCGAATGCCTGGAAACCGGCAAACGCCACCAGATTCACGTTCGGATAAAACTCTGCCTTGGCCGCATCGATGCGTTTGGCGGCCGCTTCCACGCGCCAGCGCTGGGCGGCGATATCGGGACGGCGGCCGATCAGCTCGGCCGGCAGGGCTGCGGGAATCGCCAGCGGATGCTCCAGCCGCAGCACCGGGCGCGTGAGCGCGATTCCTGCCGACGGACCCTTGCCCGACAGCGCGGCCAGCTGGTTGCGCAGCAGCGCCAGCGCTTCATTGGTCTGTTCCAGCTGGCGCCGGCCGGCAGGCAAGGTGGTTTTGATCTGTTCCACATCGACGTCGGTACCGATGCCGGCCTGGCGGCGGCGCTGGGTAATGTCGAGGATGCGTGCGCGCTGCGCCAGGCTGTTTTGTATCACGTCCTGCAAAGTAAATTCATACGACAGCTGGATGTAGGTGCGCACCAGCGCCGTTTCCAGCGCCAGGCGCGCCATCTGTGATTCGGCCGACGCCAGTTGCACGTCGCCGAGAGCGGCCGCCAGTGCGGCGCGGTTGCGGCCCCACAGGTCCAGGTCATACGAGGCGGTGACGGTGGCCTGGTTGCGCCACGCGTAGTTGCCGGCCAGCGGCGCTGGCGTGCTGCCATGCTGCGAATACAGTTCGCGGTTGATCGACACGCTCGTATCAAGCTGCGGGCGGGTTTTGTCTTCGGCCGCGCCGGCCAGCGCTTCGGCCTGGCGCACGCGCGCCTGGGCGCCGCGCAGGGTCGGGCTGTCGGCCAGTGCCTGTTCCATCAGGCGATCGAGTTGCGGGTCCTGCAATGCTTGCCACCACTGGGCGCGCGGCCAGTCTATGGTGGCGCTGGCGCCGTCATTCGTCCTGCCGCCGTCCAGCGCGTGGGCATCGGCCAGCGTCGCCTGCGGCGCAATATGGCCCATGTCGGCGCAAGCGGCAAGGGCAAGGGCCAGGCTGGCGGCGAGCAGACGGCGGGGCAGGAACATGCGCAGAACTCCAGGGAAAATAATCGGTAACAAGGTAAAACTCGCCGCGGTGAGCTTGCCAGGAGTGGCCTGGGCATGCTGCGCCGCAACGACGGTGGTACTAAAAACCGGCTGGGCGATTTTTATTTGACGACATGGTGACGGGTCTGCGCGATATCGAAATCGGCTTCCGTCTGTGGAATTTCGCCAGCCTTGCGGGCGGCGTAGAACTCGCTCATGACCTGTTCGTGCGTTACGGTGCTGGCGGCGGTAACAGGGGTTTTCGGATAGTCGACTTCGCTGGTGGCGATTTCGCCGGCGTTGCGGGCGCGGATATATTCGGCTGTGACCTCGGCGCGCGTCTGTTGCGTGCTGGTGGCTGGCGCTGTGCTCTGGGCAAAAGCCGACGAGGCGGCAAGAACGAGCAATGCTGCTGCGATTGATTTGACTTGCATGATGAACTCCTGTTTGGGCATGGCTGGGTGGATGGGCCGGATCGCCACGTACCGGTCGGCTCGGCGGCACGGCGCGGGTGGGGCCTTGCTGCCGATAAAACATGTTTCTGGATCAGAAGCGTGCTTACTTGAATGAACTATATCACTGAATAGTACATTTGTGAAATATTATTTTCAAATCTGGCGCGTCGCAGCCGTGCGACGTTCTTGTGAAGGGTGGAGTACAGTAATATTTTATTAACAGGAGAACAGCATGAGCGCAAGCAGCCTCGATCCAGACAACCTGCCCGGCCTGCCGGACCGCGTGCTTGGCACGGGCCACGGCAAGGGCGCACTGGGCCCCAGCGACAGTTCCGACAGCGGCAGCGATGTGCAGGGCATACCCGGCCAGGACCAGGAAAGCCTGGACAGCGACAGCGATGCCGCGGGCACCGGTGAACGCGCCGGCGTGGAACCTGAAAACGCGGCACCAGACGGCGGCGATATCGATGTCGATCACATCGAGCGCATGGTACCTGACCGTGCCGTTGACGACGTCGAAGGCGAAGAAGACCCCGACCGTCCTGACTGAGCGTAAAATGGCGGCTAGTCCGTTCACCAGAAAGTCGCAGCGATGACGCAAGACAAGCAAGAGAAACAGAAAACCTTGATGTCGATGTACCGCGAGACGCGGCCGCGCGAGTTTATCGGCGAGAAAAGCACCACCAACCACCTGGCGTGGAGCTTGCTCGTTGTGTTGGTGGCGTTGGCCTTCTGGCTGGCGCTGGCGCTGGCGGCGGCAGAAAACCAGCGCTACGCCCTGCAGACGAAAGCCTGCCAGGACCGCGTGTTTCCCACTGAAATTGACACGGCTTGCCTGAAACAGATCAGGTCGCGTGAGCATTCGTGGCAGCACATAGGGCATGCGCTAGTGCATTTGGGTAGCTAATGCAGGAACGTAAAAAAATGGGCGTCGACCCGGCTAATGCCGTTCAGTTAGCGCCCATACGCTGCCAGTAAACCTGCAAAACGGATTAAAGCCCAAGTCGCCCGCAAAGGTGTACCGGGTCAAGCGGGTCCGAAAAATGTCGAGGGCAAGGCGCAGCGACGACGACAGTACGCTAGTACGGCTAGGAGCTGCAACGCCGCCATCGGCATTTTCTCGGGCCCGCGTCTCCGGCCCGCCTTTGTTATGTTTTTTAGCCTTTCAATGCCTCGGACAGCTTAAATGAACGGCATTACACCGGTCTGCCGCCCGTTTTTTCAAGGCTTTACTTTCTTATTTGGCCCGCGACGGCCCTTCCCACAGATTGATATGCCCTTCGCGCGCCTGCACATCGATTGCGCGCAGCTCTTCTTCCGTAAAGCCCAGCTGCTGCAGCGCCGCCACGTTTTCACGGATCTGCGCGCTGCTGCTCGCACCGATCAGGGTGGTGGTGACGCGCGGATCGCGCAGCACCCAGGCCAGCGCCATCTGCGCCAGGCTCTGGCCGCGGGCTGCCGCGATCTGGTTCAGGCCGCGCACCCTGGCCAGGTTTTCCGCGCTCAGGTGTTCCTTGGTCATCGAGCCGCCGCCGGGGCGGTTGATGCGCGCATCCTGCGGCACGCCGTCCAGGTATTTGTCGCTCAGCAGGCCTTGCGCCAGCGCCGTGAAGGTGATGCAGCCCATGCCTTCCTGTTCAAGCGTGTCGAGCAGGCCGTCGTCCTCGATCCAGCGGTTGAGCATGTTGTACGACGGCTGGTGGATCAGACACGGCACTTTCCAGTCGCGCAGCAGGGCCGCCGCTTCGGCCGTTTTTTGCGGCGAATACGAGGACAGGCCCACATACAGCGCCTTGCCCTGCTGCACGGCGGTGGCCAGCGCGCCCATGGCTTCTTCCAGCGGCGTGTCGGGATCGAAACGGTGCGAATAGAAGATGTCGACATAGTCCAGGCCCATGCGCTTGAGGCTCTGGTCCAGGCTGGCCAGCACGTATTTGCGCGAGCCGCCGCCCTGGCCGTAAGGGCCGGGCCACATGTCCCAGCCGGCCTTGGTGGAAATGATCAGCTCATCACGGTACGGCAGAAAGTCGTCGCGCAGCAGCTTGCCGAAATTGCTTTCCGCGCTGCCGTAAGGCGGACCGTAATTGTTGGCCAGGTCGAAATGGGTAATGCCGAGGTCAAATGCGGTACGCAGCATGTCGCGCTGGACGGCCAGGCTGGTGCTGTCGCCGAAGTTGTGCCACAGGCCCAGCGACAGCAGCGGCAGTTTCAGTCCACTGCGCCCGCAGGTACGATATTGCATCTGTTCATAACGGTTCTCGGCGGCGTGATAGGTCATGGTGTCTCCTCTGGTAATGAAGCGCTTATTCTCGCGCAAATCGGCCAAGCGTGCGCACTCGTTTCCAGCCTTACAATGGTTCTTTTCCTGACCACGGAGCCACGCCATGGAAGTCGAACTCAAACTCCTGCTTGACCCGCAGCACGCCGCGCGGGTGCGCGAGCATCGCTTGCTGGCGCAATATGCGACGCAGCAACCAAGGCTGCTGTCCATGCACGACGTCTATGTCGATACGCCTGATTTGCAGCTGTGCCGCCACCATGCCGGCCTGCGCGTGCGTCACATCGATGGTGCCTGGGTGCAGACACTGAAAGCGGGCGGCAGCGTGAGTGGCGGCCTGCACAGCCGTCATGAATGGGAGAGCGAGGTAGCGGGCCCGGTACCGGAACTCGATGCGCTCGACGCACTGACAGGTCGCAAGCAGCCGGTGCGCGCGCTGCTGCGCAAGGACGCCATCCGCGCCAATCTTCACACGGTATTTACTACGCGCATCGAGCGCACGGTGTGGCAACTGGCCACGCCTCAGGGGGATTTGGTTGAGTGCGTGCTGGATCAGGGCGTGATCGAACACGGCGACAATAGCGTGCCGGTGAGCGAGATCGAACTGGAACTCAAATCGGGCCGTCCGGCCGCCCTGTTCGAGATCGCGCTGGCGCTGCAGCCCGAGGTGCCGCTGTGGATAGGCCAGACCAGCAAGGCCGAACGCGGTTATCGCCTTGCTGCCGGGTTGCCGGTGAAAGCCGTCAAGGCGCAGCCACTTGTGCTGGGCGATGTGCTGTCGGTGCAGCAGGGTTTCCAGGCGATTGCCGCCAATTGCCTGGAACAGGTCAGCGCCAACCAGGACGGCGTGGCAAGCAGCGAGGATGTGGAAAGCCTGCACCAGATGCGCGTCGGTTTGCGCCGGCTGCGCTCGGCCTTGTCGCTGTTCAAGCCGCTGCTGGCCTTGCCCGAAGACCTGCAGGCCGACCTGGACTGGCTGGCGCTCAAACTGGGCGCCGCGCGCGACTGGGATGTGCTGGCCCTGGACACGCTGGCGCCGTGCCAGGGCGAACTTGATGCCGACATCCTGTCGCCCTTGACCGGGGCGGCGCGCGAGCAAGCCCGCACCGCCCATGCGCTGGCGGCCGAAGCGCTGGCCGATACACGCTACACGCGGCTGATGCTGGGATTGCAGCACTGGTTGCTGGCGTGTGGCTGGCGCGAGGGAAGCACGCCGCGCCAGCGCCGCGCACTGGATGGGCCGCTGCTGCGTTTTGCGCGCGTAGCCCTGCAGCGGCGCCAGCGCCGCCTGCGCAAGCGCGGCAAGCTGCTGTTCAAAGGCACGCCCGATGAACGCCACCAAATCAGGATAGCGGCCAAGAAGGCGCGCTATGCGGCTGAATTTTTTGCCTCGCTGTTCAAGGCCGGCAAGGTGCGTGCGTACGTGCAAGCGCTTTCAAAGCTGCAGGACGTGCTGGGCATGCTCAATGACCTGCAGGTGGCCGACACCTTGCTGAATACGCTGGCGAGCCAGCAGCCGCAGGTGCAATCGCAGGCGGCTTTCGTGCGCGGCTATCTGGCGGCGCGCGCCCAAGAACGGCTGGGCGACGCGCGCGGCATGGAGCAGGCCTGGCGGCGCTTCAAGGCGGCGCGCCTGCCAGGCTGAATCGGACTACGATTATTGCAGCTTGCTGTTCTGGCAGCCCGAGCTTGAGCATTCGCGGAAGCGGTCTTGCAGGAATTGTGCGCGCTTGATGGTGGTGCTGGTGGCGCAATCGAGGTTCACATAGAAGCCGGAGCTGTCTTTTTTCGAGCAGCTCTGGTTGCGCTCGTTGATCCACGACAGCTGGCCCGACTTCAGGGTCTGCTTGCCATTGGCGTCGAGCTTGGCGGCCAGTTTCTTGTAGTTGTCGTTCAGTTCCTTGTCCGCTTCCTGGTACACCTTGTTCAGGCAATACAGGCCGTCGAAATCGTTGCGCGGCGTATCGCAGGCGGAGTTGGCAAAGGCGGAGCCGGAAGCACACAGCATCAGGGCAAGCATGAGTTTTTTCATGGCGTTCTTTCGTAAGAGGAGGGTGACTGCAGCGAGCAAAGCTGGCTCTTGCGCATCCTATAATATTTCCCGGTTGCACAGTGTACGTTAGGCCATATTCAATAGGCCAGCTGGCCCGGCACGCTCACTTCGATCTCGGTACCGGCACCAGGCCGGCTGCTGACGGTCAGGGTCGCGCCGATGCTGTCGGCGCGCTCGCGCATGCCGACCAGGCCCCAGTGACCGGGCCGCCCCGCTTGCGCCACGGCTTCATCGAGGCCGCAACCGTCGTCGCGCACGCGCAAGGCAAACGCCTGCCCGGCGTAATCGAGCTCCAGCACGATATTTGCCGCTTCGGCATAGCGCGAGGCGTTGAACAGCGCTTCACGCGCGATCGCGTAGATTTCATCATGCACGCAGGGCAGCAAGCGTCGGCAAATACCGCTCACGCGCACCGTGAATGTGTGGGCGCGATGCTCGGACAGGCCCTTGCCGAATTGCTGCAGCGCCAGCGGCAGTTCGTCGGGCGGCGCGACGGCGCGCAAGTCCATGATCTGGTCGCGCCCTTCGATCAGCAACTGGTCGGCCAGGTTCAGGGTGCCGTCCAGGCGCGCCCGTTCGCGCGTGCCCTGCGGCAGCATGTGCGCATGCGCGTGAAACGACAGGATCAGCCCCTGCACGCTCTGCAGCAGGGTGTCATGCAGCGAGCGGGCGATGCGCGAGCGCTCGGCCAGGCGTTCCTGCAAGCGCTCCTGCAGCCGTTCGTGCATGCCGCGCTTCAGGCGGCGGATGCGCAGCACATAGAGTCCATACAGCAGCAGCGCGCCGCCCAGCGCCAGCAGCACCTTGAACCACGGCGTTTGCACGAAAGTGGGCGCGATCACGATATCGAGCGTTGCGCCTTGCGTGTTCCAGACGCCGTCTTCGTTGGCCGCCGTCACCGCGAAGCGGTAGCTGCCTGGCGCCAGGTTGGTGTAATACGCCTCGCGCCGGCCCACCGGCTCCTGCCAGCCGGTGTCCACGCCGGTGAGGCGGTAGCGCAGGCGCACGCGCTCCGGCATCGACAGGCTCAGCGCCGTAAAACCGATCTGCAGGTTGCGGCTGCCCTGTGGCAGTTGCAGCGGCTTGCCTGCGTCGGGCCGATAGGGTGCGCCGTCGGCCAGCACGGTAACGATCTGCACCGGCGGGGGCAGGGGGTTGCGGCGGATATGCGCCGGGTCGATGGTGGCGATGGTGGCGGCGGTAGAAAACCACAGCTTGCCGTCAAGCGAGCGTACCAGCGTGGGCAGGGGGCGCAACTGGGCGGCATGGCCCTGCAGGCCGTCGAGCGCGTCGAAGCGCTCGAATTCCACGGCCGTGGCGGTGTCGGCCAGCCAGGCGGCCACGCTGCTTGCCGTGAGGTGATAGATGGCGTCGGCGCCGTGCAGCCACAGGTCGCCACCAGGCAGGCGCAGCATGCCCGACACGCCTCGAAAGGACTCGCCGCGTGCACCGCGCAGGCTGTGAAAGCGGCCGCCGCGGTACAGCGCGACGCCGTGCTCGCCGCCGGTCCACATGGCGTCGCCATCGCGGTACAGCTGCAGCACGGCGCCCACTTGCAGGCCGTCGCGCGCCCCCAGCCGTTTGACGGCGCCGTCGTGCTGGCCGTCGCCAATCAGGCTGATGCTGTTGTCGGCGTGGCCGAGCCAGACGGTGCCTTGCCCATCCATCGCCATGGTCGTGGCCTGCGCCGTGGGCAGGCCGGACATGCCGCCATTCCTGATCCAAATTCCTTTCGTGCGGCGAAACAGCCCGCCACCCGAAAACGAGGCCCACAAGTCGCCCGCGCGGTCCTGCTGCAGCGCCTGCGGATCGAGGCCGGTGACACCAGGCGGCAGGGCGACGCGGGTAAAACCGCCATTGACGGCGCGGTGATGCAGGCCCAGTTCATTGCCCAGCCATAAAGTGCCGTCGGCTGCCCAGTGGCTGGCCGCCAGATGTTCCTTCAACTCGACCTTTTTCACGCCATCGGCCGTAAAACTGCGGATGTCGCCCACGTAGTCGCCGATCCAGACATCGCTGTTCGGCCCCGGCAGCATGCCCGGATGATCGAAGGGCACGTCGACCGGCAAGGTCTTCAGGCGGTTCGGCCGCAAGCGGTCCAGCCCGGCCGAGGTACCGAACCACAGATTGCCTTCGCGGTCCTGGAAGCTCGATTGCGGCAGCGGGCCGCTGATGCCGTTCTGCCGCGTCAATCGCTGCGCCGGCAGGCTGGGCCCGCCCGGCACGAACTTGCGCTCGATGCCGTCGGGTTTGAACAGCCACATGGTGCCGTCGCGGTCGAAACGCATGCCGTTGCCGAGGGCGTCGGGCTGCAACGGCCCTTTGCCTGGCGGCTCGCTGGTGCGCACGCGATAATAATGATCCTGGTTGTCGACCGCCCAGATGGCGCCGTCTGGCGCCTCGGCCATGCTGGTGAGCATGGTGCGCGGCCAGGCGTGCGAAAAACGCGCCTGGCCCGGCTTGCGAAAAAACACACCATACATGGTGCCCATCCACTGCGTGCCGTCGCGGCCGAACAGCACCTGATACACGCGCCGCGTCGGCAGCCCGACGTTCTCGCCTTGCGCTTCGAAGCGCTGCGCCCCCGGCGCCAGCCGCGCCGCACCGTCGCGCGTGCCGACCCAGATAGCGCCGTCCGGTGCCCGCTCGATATGCAGCACCGCGCCCGTCGGCAGCCCTTCCGCCTGGCCATAGTTGCGCGCACCCTCCGGGCGAAACACCGTCACGCCACCCAGCCGGTAGCCGATCCAGATGGCGCCGTCCGGTGCGATCGCCAGCCCCAGCACATTCGACGACGGCAGCCGGTGGCCATACACGCTGTCGGTACGCTCGAAACGCACGCCGTCATAGCGGTACAAGCCGGTAGCGGTGGCGATCCACAGCCAGCCGTCCTTGCCCTGGGCGAACTTCAGCACATCGACCGGCGCACCCTGCACGGCGCCCCAGGCGCTATGGGTGTAGTCGGACAGCAGCGGCGCGGGCTGGGCTGCGGCACAGAACAGATGCAGCGCCGCCAGAGGGATGGCAAGCAGGCAGCGCAGGCGATAAAGCAGGGAAGGGCGCAGCATGGACGGGCGCCGTAGCGCAAAGCGGTTGAACGCGAGATTATAGACGAGTAAAAAGATGCTGGCGCCTTGCCATTGCCGGGCATGCAGGGACTTGTTCGCATTTCCAGAACGCAATATCATGCACGTATGACAAGGCACGTGGCCTTGTGTCACTGCCTACCGTTGAAGGAACCGACATGACGCTTTTCTGGACCATCTGGGCCTGCGTGGTTGTCGCCATGCTGTTGCTGGCGAGCGTCATCGAAATCAGCGGCGCACGCAGCGGTTTCCTGGGCGCGAACGGGTTTATCCTGTTTACCTGTGGCTGCATGACGGTACTGACCAGCCCCATTTTGTTTATCGTTACCTGGATATGGGTCGATCTGCTTACGGCCTTTATCGTATGGGGCACAGGCGCCGCCGTCTATGCAGCCCTGTTTTACGGCATGCTGCGGTTGATCGACAAGCTGTTGCGCAAGCCTTCCTGACGCCGATGGACTACTTGCGCCGGCCAGCTCCGCTGATCCGGGTGCTGGCCTGCCTGGCGCGTATTTGTCTGTAACTTTCAAGGATGATCAATCAATGAAACTGCCAACACTCTCACCATCCCGACTACAGCGTGCATGGCAATGCGCGGCCCGGTGTGACGCCACGCTAACGTCGGAAGACTGGCTGCGGGCATTCTGGTATGAATCTGGCTGGCTGGACGGCATTGCGATGGCGAAATATGACAACGGCGCCGGAGACCATGTCTTCGGCTTCTTCGGCGCGGACGGGAAAGCGGTGCTCAAAGGATTTGATCACGAATCAGGCGTCAGCCCCCATGCACGCGAAGAGTACGGCATCTGGCCCGGAATCTACGATGGCCTGCCGCCGGACCTGCTGCGTTTGCTGCAGGATGAAGCAGTTGAATGCGAGCACGTGACGTTTTGCTGCTGGAGCGTCGACGGCCTATCCTGGCAGGCCGGACGCGCGCTTATCCCTGAACACATGGATGACGGCTCCGCCTGGCTGCTGGGCATGGTGCAGATGAACGCGCAAGAGTTTATTGAGTGGGCAAAATCCTACTATGAAGAAAATTTTGACCGGATCGGAGAAAGCGGCGTCTGCGCGCAATTTGATGCTGGAGGCGGTGGCGTTGCCTGAGGCTTTCCTGGATTAAAAAGAAGTCTGTACAACAGAAACTGAACGGTTGATGCTCTACCATACGCCTGAGAAATTTTGACCTTCCCTGGCTACAAGCTGACAAAAATTTTGAGGTCTCAATGCGTTCTATATCTGTTGCTTCCCAGCTGGGCGAAGTCAAAATTGTCGATGAGCCTGATTACACCTTTGATTCTGCGGACAATGCTCGGCGGTATATGCAGGAAATGGACCTGAAATCGGGATATACGCCCACATCCGTTCATGGAGTATTTCTGAACGGCACCTCCGTCGTCGTTTTCAGTGCGCCAGGAGGATGCAGCACCGTCCATAAAAATTCTGCACTGGTGCTCGGTTCAAAGCTCTTTTTGGCAGTTGGCGACAGTGTCGTGTGCTTTGATTTAACCGACCTTAAGCTTATGTGGGTGACTGTGGTAGACCAGGCGACCTGCTTTGGTATTTACTACGAACCGAAACGAGGGCATTTAATTTCGCACGGAGAGTTGGGCGTTGCTCGTCTCGACGAAAATGGGAAGATATTATGGAGCAGTTCTGGTGCTGATATATTTTCGGAAGGTTTCAAGCTTGAAGAAGAATATATTGTAGTGACCGATTTCAATCATCGCAACTACCGCCTTGACTATGAAACCGGCGTCTCGGTTTGATGTGCGAAGGTTCTGGGCGGTTGGCTTGCTGTCGTCGCCCTGTTCTTGAGTGTCTGTTTGCTCGGCCATTTCGAGCGTACGGCCGAGCAATGTATGTACCGCAAGGAAACCGCGACGCCGCCCTCGACATTTTTCAGGCTCAGTCGGCCGGGAGCCTGGGCTCGCGACTTGGGCATTGACGTACGTTGCTGGTTTGCCGATGAATCAGGAAAACGCCCTGGCTGATCATCGAGCAGCAGTTTCAGGACATGAGCAGAAAGCCATGTGCTGCTGATGTCTGGCCATAGAAAGGATACTCTTGAAGACGAATGCGATTGTTGTCAGTGACAGTGCAGAACCTGATTTTGAACGCGTCATTGCTCAAGGTTTGGATGAGTTCAACGAACAGGTCGCAGGCTTGAGTGACCGGCGCCCCCTGAACATCATAGTAAGAGATGCCGACAGCAACGAAGTGCTGGGCGGAGCTGTTGGACGAACTTCTCTTGGCCTTGCTTTTCTGGATCGGTTTCACCTGCCGAGCCAGATGCGTGGCTCCGGTTTGGGAACGAAAATTCTTGAGGCATTTGAAGACGAAGCACGCCAGCGAGGTTGCAGTTCGGCGGTGCTTTACACCATCAGCTTCCAGGCGCCTGGCTTTTACGAGAAAAATGGGTGGACAAGTTTTGGTGAAATACGTTCAGAACGGGAAGGCATTAGCCGCGTATTCATGTCCAAGAAACTATAGCAGTATGGCTTCCGCTTTCGGCGACAGTACCGGCCAGTAGCGACGGCACGAAATTTCAATACCCGGAGACATTGAACATGAAATTCGACTGGCATGGTGGAGAAATTTCCCGCGCAACGGAAATCGATTCCGCGTACAGGAACACGCAAAATGTTCGCCGTTTCCTCTGCCACCAGTGCGGACCAGATTTCAAGTTCGACCGTGAATTCATGGCGTGGGTGCGCAATGGCAATGCGAAGAACATGGGCGACGTGGCGGACGAGTGGATGCGTCGTGTAAAGCGAACCTGATTTCGGCCCGGGCCAAAAGCAGACCATCCGAGCAACAGACGGCTGATGCATTGTGCGAAGGAAGTGATGGGCCGGTTATTTTTGGACCATCTGGAATCGCATTCCCCAGAGAATGCGAAGGCGGCGGAATTGTCTGACATTCTGTATGCAGTTGGACGCGACAACGACATGGAATACCTGGTCGCCACGCTGTCAGCTAAGAGCGACTGGTTCTTGTTCCTGCTTCCCTATGCGCTTCGGGTCATATCGTTCAGCACACAGGCTCGGCATGTTATGCATTTGCTTGTGCACCGTTTTGGAGGATGACTTTGCGCTGCGCACTGCCGCCCCAAATTGGCACCGTGCATCATCCCGTTTTCGTTGCGTCCGGATGCGGCTGCTTATATCAATTATTTGAAGTTAACGGTGTAAAATATAAAATAACTTCATTTATATGAATTTATAAGAAATTTTAATTGGTTTAAATATACTTAAATGCTAAAATAGTGAAGTTACTTCTCATTAAGCCAGATAACTTCATTATGTTAGATTTTACATTCGCTACGCCCACCGAATTGTGCATGGAGATAGCGCGGCGGCTCAAAGCACAACGCATGCGCCTGGAACTGTCTCAGCCCGAACTGGCGCAGCGCGCGGGTGTTGCTTTGGGCACGGTGTCAGGTTTTGAAAAGACGGGGAAGGCCACGCTCGAAACGTCGTTGCGCCTTGTTGTCGCCTTGGGCCTGACAAAAGAACTCGAATCGCTCTTTTTACAGAAGCCTGCGTCAATCAAGGAACTGGAAGAGGCCAGCAGGCCGGCTCGGCAACGTGTCCCCCGGAAAAATAAAAGGGTGTCATGAAAAAGCTCAACGTCAATTTTTGCGGATGGGGTCAACACTGGCAGCTCGGCACGCTTGCGCACGAAGGCCGTGCTCTCCTGTTCGAATACTCCGAGGAAGCACTGCAGCGGGGTATCGAACTGTCGCCAATTTACCTGAAACTGCGCAAAGTAGCCTATTCGGATTTTCCGAACAGCCAAGATAAACTTGCCGGGGTTGATTGCCGATTCCTTGCCTGACGGCTGGGGTCGGCTCCTCATGGACCGATGTTTCCAAAAGGATGGGCGCGACCCGGCCGGCATTTCACCGTTGGAACGACTGGCGTTCATCAATGATCGTGCGATGGGTGCGCTGATATTTACCCCGCCCGACGCGTTGAGCCATGATCCGGAATATCAGGAATTGCGCGTACTGGCCGAAGGCGCGCAGGCGGTACTGGCAGGCCAGGATACGGCAACCCTGGAACAGCTGGCACTGACTGGCGGCTCGCCGCACGGCGCACGGCCAAAGGTTCTGGTTCAGCACCACGCAGTTACGGGACAGGTCAGTACCGACCGCGCTGCGCCTGGCGCGCCATGGCTGGTGAAATTCCAGGCCCAAGGTGAAGCCAAGGAAGTCTGTGCTATCGAGACGTTGTACGCCAGCATGGCGCGGAAGTGCGCGCTGGACATGCCCGCCACGAAATACTTCGACCTGACCCCGAAGTTGGCTGGCTTCGGAATCGAACGCTTTGATCGTCAACGCGGCATGCGGGTACCGACCCTGAGCCTGGCTGCTTTGTTAGACGACAATTTCCGCTTGCCGACACGAGACTATACGGTGTTTTTGAAAGCGACAAGAACCCTGAGCCGGGACGAGCGTCAGGTGAAAAAGGCTTTCGAACGATGCGTATTCAATGTCGTCTTCCACAACCGTGACGACCACACCAGGAATTTCGCCTACGTGATGAACGAATCGATGCAGTGGGAGCTGGCGCCGTGTTACGACCTGACGTACAACGTCGGCGTTGGCGGTGAGCACCAGATGACGGTCAGTGGGGAAGGTCGTCACCCGGGACGCCAACACCTGCTCAAGCTGGCGGCCGCAGCCGACCTGCCTGAGACATGGGCTCGCCAAACGATTGAACGCATCACGACCGTGGCGGGCCAGTTCGCCACTGATGCGAAGGGGAGCGGCATCAAGGTCGCCACGCGGACCAGCATCAACAACGCCATCGAAGCGAACCGGAAGAGAATGGTTTAATACGATTCTTTATTGCTGCGAAGCAACTAGGCGTGAAGAGCTGACGGCCTGGTCTGCGCTGCATGCTGTCGCCCTTGCCCTGGTTGACGCTGGTCAGTGCTCGTTGACGTCATAGGCAAACGTGGCATTGAACTTCTGCGTCATCGTTGCCTCTCGCTAATTAACGCTACCGGATCGGTCTTGCCTGCAGCATTGACACACAACACCTTTCCATTGCTCCATCTCACCCCTGCGCACCGGTCATACCAGGATAGTTGCCGACTGCTGCGCTGAATTCATTAATGAACAAGCGCACCTTGGATGGCAAATGCTGGCGGTCGCGGTAGCACAAGAAAAAATCCAGCGGTTCCGACACTGCCTGGGCGCCATCTTTATAGCCATCCTCGCCACCGGCAAATAACTGCACCAGCTGGCCGGCATCGATGAATGGCTGCGCGACAAAGGCGCCTAGACGGGCGATGCCGCCACCGTCGCAGCAAATGCGCGCCAGCGCGTCGACATCGCTGCTGACCAGGCTCGGCTCGATAACTGCCTCGACCCGCTCGCCGCCGCGCAGAAACGGCCAGCTCATCACCCTGCCGTCAATGGCCATCCGATATCCCAGGCATTTGTGCCGCGCCAGCTCTTCCGGCAGGATCGGCGTGCCATGCGCTGCCAGATAAGCCGGCGCGGCGCAATACACGATCGGCGCGGTGGCGATGCGCCGCGCTACCAGACCCGGCTCCAGCATTTGCCGGTAGCGGATACTGGCGTCGATGTTCTCGAGTTGGAAATCGACAGGCCGGTCTACCAACAGCAATTCCACCAGCAGGCGTGGGTAGCGCTCGATGAATTCACGTATCCACGGCGCCAGCACATGGCGCCCGAAGGTGACCACGCAAGCGAGCTTGAGGCGCCCCTGCGGCTCGCCGCGCGCGGCGCCGATCTCGGCGTGCGCCTCGTCCAGGCCCATGAGCAGAGGCCGCACTCGGGTGTAGTAGCGCTCGCCCTCATCTGTCAGCGATAGCGAGCGCGTGCTACGGCGCAGCAGGCGCGTGCCTACCTCTTCTTCCAGGCGCGCGATGGCCTGGCTGGCCGCAGCCGCGCTGATGCCCAATTGGCGGGCACCACTGGCGATGCTGCCACCGTCGACGGCTTTAACGAAAGCCTCTATACAGCGCAGTGATGGCATATAAACTTCGAATAGTTTGGTCAGTCATAATATTGTATTTAAACTGTCCGAGCAAGGCACCGTCTTCCGCCAGGTCCGCTCCACGCCTACCATGGGGACTCACACACCTCACAAAGGACAGTCCCCATGAGCATTCTTAACTACCCAGTAGGCCCCATCAAAGCAGAGGCCGCCTTCACCTCCGATTTCCCCGTCGCTGCCCAAGTCGAGATTCAGAAGCTGGTTAACATGCAGGAAATCGAGCGGCGCAGCATGGATGTGCGCCCCGGCATGCGTCACAAGTATATGCCGCTCGGCTACGACCGCGTGACCGGCGCCCTGCTCACCGGCGGCCGCTATCTGTTCGACACTTGGGAGAACGTGCTTGATTACAACCGCTTCACCAGCGAGGAACTGGAGTTCGAGCCGGGCGTAAAATTCTGGGACCGTCCGTTCTTCATCAACGTCGACCGCCACATCTGGCGTGTAGCCGGCGCGCATGACTTTACACCGCTGGCCAGCTCCCACCACGTCAACCGCTTCGAGCGTTTCAGCGTTGAAGGCGACAATGTCGAGCAGGTGCTCAAGCAAGCCTGGCCTGCCATACGCGATCAGGCCGAGGCGAGCGGATTGTCCAGCGCATGGCTGATGTTCCAGCCAGAAGAACGCCAGGTGGCCATCGTCACCGTTGCTGCTAAGCATGAAGCGGCGGATCCGGCCGAAGGCGTCAACCTGGCCCTCAACGCCCTGCAAGGCCAGCCGTCGCTGGCCGAGCTGCTTCCGTCGGGACTCAAACTGGTCAAGTTGTTCGACCGGACGAATCCTATCCTGGCGCTGTGGTTGCCCCAGTCGCGTCTGCTCGGTGGCGATCCATCCGCCCATCCGGTCTCGCCACCGCTGCCGGCGCCGACCGTCGCGCCTCAGCGTTGAACAAGGCACACGAGAGCCGTACTGCCTGATGCAGGCGTTGTATCAAATCAGGCAATTCCCGCGAGCAGACCCGCACGCCTGAATACACGGTATCAAGCATTTCTAGTGTTTATGCTCCTTCACCGGCCCGCCGCGGATCGGATCGCCGGTAGTGCCTGACCGCATCCGCTAATCCGACATCAACCCCGCAAGTTGATGGTTGCGACCTCGCCAGTTCCAGCAGGCTCACCCTGGCAGCCGGTCGGATTATGGGTAAAAAAGAAACTTCCGGCTCGCTATTTTCAATCTTGCAAGCTTTCAGCCATAAAAAAAGAAGCCAGTGCCAAAGGCAGTGACTTCTTTTTCCATTAACTCGGGCTTACGTTGACAGCAACAGTGCTTACGCAAAGTTCCCGGCAACGAATTCCCAGTTCACCAGGCCCCAGAACGTTTCCACGTATTTGGCGCGCAGGTTGCGGTAGTCGATGTAGTAAGCATGCTCCCACACGTCGCAGGTCAGCAGCGGCTTGTCGCCGGTGGTCAATGGGCAGCCGGCGTTCGAGGTATTGACGATGTCAACCGAGCCGTCGGCTTTTTGTACCAGCCAGGTCCAGCCGGAACCGAAGTTGCCGACGCAGGACTTGGTGAATTCTTCCTTGAATTTGTCGAACGACGACCATTTTGCGTTGATCGCGTCAGCCACGGCACCGGTAGGTGCGCCGCCGCCGGCTGGCTTCATGCCGTTCCAGTAGAAGGTGTGGTTCCATACTTGGGCTGCATTGTTGAAGATGCCGCCCGACGATTTCTTGATGATTTCTTCCAGCGACAGGTTCTCGAACTCGGTACCCTTGATCAGGTTGTTCAAGTTGGTGACATACGCCTGGTGGTGCTTGGCATAGTGGTATTCCAGCGTTTCTTTCGAAATGTGCGGCGCCAGGGCGTCCATTGCGTACGGCAGTGGTGGCAGGGTATGTTCCATGTGATGTCCTTTATGGTGGTTGTTCGAAGGTATCCGGCCGGAGCCGGACAGTCGAGCCGGTTATTCTTGCTGAACGAACCACCATTGTAAAGCGGATGCGCCTTTGCTGCTGCCGGCGAGGCGGTAAACGTGCGTCAGCGTACCCGGCGCGTGGTTTCGCGCACAACAAGTTCGAGGGGCGGAACGGCTGCCTGCACGGCTTCGCCATTGATCAGGCCCAGCAGCGATTCGGTGGCAATGCGGCCGATGTCGTAGAGCGGCTGGCGGATGGTGGTCAAAGGCGGCGTGGTGTAGGACGAACCAGGCAGGTCATCGAAGCCCACCAGCGAAATATCGTCGGGCACGCGGATGCCCTTGCGGTACAGGCACAGGCGCACGCCATAGGCAGACAGATCGTTGGCGGCAAACACGGCCGTGAATTGCTGCTGCGTGTCGAACAGGTGGTTGACCGCCAGCATGCCGCTCGCTTCGTGAAAATCGCCTTCTGCCATCAGTTTCGGGTCGAGCGCGATATCGGCTTCGCGCAACGCTCTTTCGTAGCCTGTCAGGCGTTCGCAAGCATCGCTGTTGTTGGCCGGGCCCGACACAAACGCGATGCGGCGGTGGCCCAGTTCGATCAGGTGGCGTACTGCCAGCCACGCGCCGTATTCGTTATCGAGCTTGAAGCTGATCGCATTGTGCGCGACGATCTGGCGGCCGGTCGAGACGATCGGGCGTTGCTGGGCAAAATCGAGTACGCTCTGGTCCGAAATGCGACCCGACAGCAGGATGATGCCGTCGACCTTGCGCGCCAGCAGCAGGCGGATACGATCCGCTTCTTCCTGCGCATTCCAGTGGCCGCTGACGATCACCGAGGCGTAGCCGGTGCCCTTCAGACCATCGTCGACGCCGCGCAGGCTCTCGTCGAAGAACGGACTGGAGATATCCTGCACCACGATGCCTATCGTCATCGAGCGGCCTTTTTTCAGGCCCTGCGCCATCTGGTTGGGGGCAAACTTCATGTGCGCGATCGCCGCCAGCACGGCGTCGCGCTTGTCGTCCGAGACCCTGGCCGTGCCGTTCAGGATGCGCGAAACGGTGCTGGGCGACACGCCGGCCTGGCGCGCCACGTCGAGCAAGGTGGAGGGAGGGGCGGCGTGGTAGGTGTCGTTCAAGGTCATTCCTGGATCAAAGATGCCGGCTTTCAGTGCTCTGAAAACCTTTTCAGCGAAAGATTACCATAAACCTGCGACCGGATTGCGGTCGGCATCTTGAAAACGTTTTCATAAAAAACCACAGTACCGATTGGCGCTGTTTTTTTGCAGCTTTTCATAGGGCGGGCGGGAGTGCCGGCGTCGCACTTGGCATTGAGCTTAAAATAATTGACAACTTTTTCGGTTGACTTCATTTTCTTTGCGGTGTTAAATGGATGCATGTTGTGAAAACGTTTTCAAGATAGAAGACGCTCAATAAACGGAGACGAAATAATGAAGTCAATCACCCTTGGCGTGGCCGCCCTGGCCGCGTCACTGTCGGCCACCTGCGCCATCGCGGCTGCCCCCGCAGCCCAGGCGGCTGCTGTGCCCGCGCTGGCACCCGCCACCATCACCGTCGCCTCGTTTCCCGACCTGGACCGCGCCGTGAAAACCGCCTTGCCGCTGTGGGAAAAACTGTACCCGCAAGTGAAGGTCAAGCTGGTCAGCCTGCAGATCGACGACCATCACAACTCGATGACGACGGCGCTTGCGGCCGGCGCGCGCCTGCCTGATGTAATGGCGATCGATTTTCGCTATGTGGGCAGCTTTGCCGAATCGAAAGGCATGGAAGACCTGTTGCAGCCGCCGTACGGGGCAGGACAGTACCGCAGCCAGTTCGTGCCGTTCACGTTTGTGCAGGCGACCAGTTCGCGAGGCACCCTGGGCGCCATGCCGGCCGACCTGGGGCCGGGCACGCTGTTCTACCGCAAGGACCTGATGGACAAGGCCGGCATCAAGGAAGCGGACCTGACGCAGTCGTGGGAGTCATATATTGCCGCAGGCAAGAAACTCAAGGCCGCCACCGGCACCTATCTGCTGGCCGGCGCCAGCGACCTGGCCGATATCTATATCCGCGCCAATTTGAAGGACGGCGAAGGCATTTATTTTGGCGACAAGGGCCAGGTACTGGTCGACTCGCCCCGTTTCGTCAGGGCCTTCGAGCTTGCCAAGGCGGCACGCGTGGCCGGCATCGATGCGCGCACCGTGGCCTGGACCGGCGAGTGGGCCGAAGGTTTCAAGCGCGACAAGGTGGCCAGCCAGATGATGGGTTCGTGGCTCAGCGGCCACCTGGCCAAGTGGCTGGCGCCTGCGTCGTCCGGCCAGTGGCGCGCGGCCAGCCTGCCGGCCGGCGCGCTGGCCTCCTACGGCGGCTCGTTCTACGGCATTCCGAAAAAAGCGGCGAATAAAACCCAGGCCTGGGAGTTCATCAAATTTCTAACGGTCAACAAGGATATCCAGCTGCATTCCCTGAAAGAGATCGGCGCCTTTCCGGCCCTCAAAGCAGCCTACCTTGATCCGATGATGGACGAACCGCAAGCGTATTTCGGCGGCCAGAAAACACGCTTGCTGGCGCGCGAGACGGCGGCCAAAATCCCCGTGATCCGGGTCGACAAGTTCGACGCCGTGGCGCGCGACATCGTCAACATGGAACTGGAAAGCGTGCTGGCGCAGAACAAGGATATCAAGACCGCGCTGGCCGACGCCAAGGCCCTGATCACGCACCGCGCGCGCCGCTAGGAAACCGCCATGAGCCTGCCTACTTCATCGGCCATGCCGGCGCACAATGCGCCGTCAGCGGCGCGGCCCGTGCATAAACGCTTCAACATGAAAAAGTGGGCGCCGTATATTTTCATCAGCCCCTTCTTTATTCTGTTCGCCATTTTCAGCCTGTTTCCGCTGCTGTTTTCCATCTACCTGTCGTTCAACCAGTGGGAAGCGGCCAGCGGTGTCGAGGCGATGGAGTGGGTCGGGCTGGACAACTACAAATACGCGCTGAGCGATCCGTGGTTTTTGCGCTCGCTGGGCAATACCGTGTGGCTGGCGCTGGCCTCCGGCGTGCCGCAGCATCTTGTGGCGATTCCGCTGGCGGCCTTTATCCACAACAGCTTCAAGCGCTCGCGCAACCTGGTGATCGGCATCTACTTTTTACCGTTCATTACCTCCAGCGTGGCCATTGCCATGGTGTTCAACACCCTGTTCTCGCGCGACTATGGCCAGATCAATGTGCTGATTCAATGGTGCGCCAGTTTGCCGCTGATCGGTGGTTTGTTCCCTGCCGAATCGATCGACTGGCTGGGCAGCTCGCTGTTCATCAAGCCAGCCGTCGCCTTTGTGATTTTCTGGCGCTATCTTGGCTGGAACCTGGTGCTGTACCTGTCGGCGCTGCAGGTGATACCGAAGGACCTGTACGAGGCGGCCACCATCGACGGCGCCTCGAAACGCCAGCAGTTCTGGTACATCACCTTGCCGCAGCTCAAACCCATGATCTACCTGGCCGTGACGCTCACCATCATGGGCAATCTGCAGTTGTTC
Organism: Janthinobacterium longum; assembly: GCF_051380735.1. Classification (NCBI taxonomy): domain Bacteria; kingdom Pseudomonadati; phylum Pseudomonadota; class Betaproteobacteria; order Burkholderiales; family Oxalobacteraceae; genus Janthinobacterium; species Janthinobacterium longum. The sequence continues at coordinate 27,522 of NZ_JBNYXQ010000003.1, read as the reverse complement.
GAGGAGCCCTTCGTGCTGGTGGCCGAATCGAGTGGCGTCAGCCAGTCGGTGATGACGACCGCCATCTTTGTCTACAAGACGGCGTTTTCCTCGGGCGACTTCGGCACGGCGTCGGCGATCTCCTGGCTGCTGTTTTTGATTATCGCCAGCACCACCTGGGTCAATAACCGCATCTTCAGCCGCAATGAACGCAAAGAGGCAAACCGATGAGCGCTACAGTCCATTCTGCCGCCACCAGTGCGCGCTGGTCGGCCTATGCCATGGTGGGTATCGGCGCCATGATCATGATCGCGCCGTTCTACTTCATGTTCGTGTTCGCCACGCATACCAGCGCCGAGATCTACAGCCTGCCGCCGCCGCGCTGGTTCGGCACGGCGCTGCTGAACAACCTGGACCTGCTGCAGCAGCGCCTGCCGTTCTGGCGCAATATCGGCATCAGCCTGTACGTGGCCCTGATGACCACCGCGCTGACCCTGTTTTTCTGTTCGCTGGCCGGCTATGCGTTTGCCATGTACGAGTTCCGCTTCAAGCGCCCGCTGTTCACGCTGGTGATGGCGTCGATGATCATTCCGTCGTTCATGAACATGATCCCGACCTTCATGCTGATGGATTTCCTCGGCTGGCTGGACCAGCCGCGCGCTCTGTACGTGCCCGGTGCGGCCGGCGCGCTGGGCATCTTCCTGATGCGCCAGTATATCGGCACGGCGATTCCGAAAGACCTGATCGAGGCGGCGCGCATCGACGGTTGCGGCGAATTCGCCATCTACTGGCGCGTGGTGCTGCCGCTGATCGGGCCGGCCATGGGCACCCTGGGCCTGATCACGTTTATCAATTCGTGGAACAACTTCATCACGCCGCTGGTGGTGATGCGCTCGGTCGAGAACTACACCATACCGCTCGCGCTGCGCAGCATGCAGGCGCCGAACAACACGGAGTGGGGCGCCCTGATGACGGGTGCGGCGATCGCCGTGCTGCCATTGCTGCTGATGTTCTTTGTCGCTTCAAAACGCCTGATCGAAGGCCTTACCCAGGGCGCCGTCAAAGGCTGATCCACACCTTCCACCACCACCAACAAGACACCAACGACCATGCATAACGACGACTTCGATACTACCTTCGACACCAACTTTCCTGCCACCTTTACCTGGGGCGTGGCCACCAGCGCCTACCAGATCGAGGGCGCTGCCGCCATCGATGGCCGCGGGCCGTCGATCTGGGATACCTTCAGCCACACCGAGGGCAAGATCACCGACGGCAGCAATGGCGACGTCGCTTGCGACCATTACCACCGCTATGCCGATGACGTCGAGCTGATCGCCAACCTGGGCGTCAATGCCTACCGTTTTTCGATGTCCTGGTCGCGCGTGCAGCCAACAGGTTCGGGTGCCTGGAACGAGGCCGGCTTCGATTTCTATGCACGCCTGCTCGATGCGCTGGCCACAAAAGGGCTAGACGCCCACCTGACCCTGTACCACTGGGATTTGCCGCAAGCCCTGCAGGACGAAGGCGGCTGGCTCAATCGCGCTACCTGCTACCACTTTGCCGCCTACGCCGCTGAAGTGGCGCGCCGCTTCGGCCACCGCGTGACCAGCATCGCCACCCATAACGAGCCATGGTGCACGGCGGTGCTGGGCCACGGCACGGGCCAGTTCGCGCCGGGCATGGCCGACCCTGCCGCCGCGGTGCAGGTATCGCACCATCTGCTGCTGTCGCACGGTCTGGCGATGCAGGCGATGCGCGCCGTGGCGCCGTCGGCAAAACTGGGCATCGTGCTCAATCAATGGACGGCCACGCCGGCCACCGACAGCGCCCGTGACAAGGAACTCGCCGAACTCGAATATGCGCGCTCGGTGCAGTGGTATATGGACGCCATTTTCAAGGGCCGCTATCCGGCACTGGCCCTGAAACACGTCGATGCTTCAGCTTTGTCGATCTTTGAAAACGATTTCATAGATATCAAGCAGCCCATCGATTTCCTCGGCGTGAACTATTACACGCGTGCTTTTGTCAGCGGCGAGACGCCGCCGCGCAAGCCCGAATGCAAGCTGGGCGTCAACGACATGGGCTGGGAAACCTATCCGCAGGGGCTGACGGAACTGCTGGTCGGCCTGCACCGCGAATACCCGCTGCCGCCGGTCTACATCACCGAAAACGGCATGGCAGTGGCCGACAAGCTCGATGGCGGCGCAGTCCATGACCAGCCGCGCATCGAGTATGTGCAGCTGCACCTGGACGCCTTGCGCGCCGTGATCGCCCAGGGTATCGATGTGCGCGGCTATTTTTACTGGAGCCTGATGGACAACTTCGAGTGGAATTCGGGCTATGCCAAGCGCTTCGGCATGGTGTATGTCGATTACGCCACCCAGCAGCGCAGCCTGAAAGACAGCGCCCTGTGGTACCGCGACTTTATCGCCGCCCAGCGCGCGCTGCATGCAGATGCGCCGCAGCTGGCGACGGCAGGAGGGCGCTGAGATGGCCGCCATCTCGCTGCGCGGCATCCGCAAGACGTATGGCGACGGCCCGGAAATCGTCAAGGGCCTCGACCTCGATATCCATGACGGCGAATTCATGGTCTTCGTCGGGCCGTCCGGCTGTGGCAAGTCGACCCTGCTGCGCATGATCGCCGGACTGGAAGACATCAGCGCGGGCCAGCTGCGCATCGGCGACCTGCTGGCCAACGACGTGCCGCCGGCCGAACGGGGCATCGCCATGGTGTTCCAGAGCTATGCGCTGTACCCGCACATGACGGCGCGCGAGAACATGGGTTTTGCGCTCAAGCTCGCTGGCAAGCCGGACGCCGAAGTGCGCGCCGCCGTTGGCAAGGTGGCCGAGATTTTGCAGATCACGCACCTGCTCGAGCGCAAACCGAAGGCGCTGTCGGGCGGCGAGCGCCAGCGCGTGGCGATCGGCCGCTCCATCGTGCGCCAGCCCAAGGTGTTCCTGTTCGACGAACCGCTGTCTAACCTCGATGCCTCGCTGCGCGTGCAGACCCGCATCGAGCTGGCCAAGCTGCACCAGGAACTGGGCACGACCATGATCTACGTGACGCATGACCAGGTCGAAGCGATGACCCTGGGTGACCGCGTGGCCGTATTCCACGGCGGCCACCTGGAGCAGGTGGGCGCGCCCCTGGAACTGTACCGCCATCCGGCCAGCCAGTTCGTGGCCGGCTTTATCGGCGCGCTGCGCATGAACTTTTTGCCATGCGCTGCGGTGCCGGCCTTGGCCGCGCAGCTGGGCGGCGAGCCTGGCATGCTGGTCGGCATCCGTCCCGAGCATCTGCGCCTGGTATCACAAGGCGAAGGCTATGGTGCCAACGTCACGCTGATCGAGCAGCTGGGTGACGCCCAGATCATCCACGCCATGCTCGACAACAGCGCGCATGCGCTGGCGATCAAGCTGCATGGCGAGACGCAGCACGCACTGGCGCCGGGCAGCCGCATCGGCTTTGCGCCGGAAGAGGGACACGCCTTTCTGTTCGATGCCGGTGGCCGTGCCGTGGCCAGGCATTGAAGCGACGGAGGCATCATGAATTCAAGCTGAGTAGCGGCGTTGAAAAGCAAGGCCATGGCCGCAGAGCCATGCCATCATTATCCAACCAGTGGCAGGTAGAGGAGACACATCATGAAACAACCAGTACGTAACACCATCGCCAGCAGCCTGGCCCACGTCACATTTGCCCAGCTGATCCTGCTGGGCAGCGGCGCCGCCATGGCGCAGCAGGCCGATACGGCTGCACCAGCACCAGCACCAGACGCAGCGGCAACGGATGGCGCTGCGGCGGCGCCGATGGACCGCATCGTCGTCACGGCCACGCGTCGCAACACCTTTGTGCAGGACACGCCGCTGGCCGTCACCGCCTTCAACCAGGACACCCTGCAGAACAACCAGGTCAAGGACCTTGCTTCGCTGGCCACCATGGTGCCCAGCCTGGTGGTTGAACAGCATGGCGACTCGGGCGGCGTACACGTCTATATGCGCGGCGTCGGTTCGGCCAACCATACCGAACTGGGCGACCCGGCCGTGGCGTTCTATGTCGACGGCGTGTATTCGCCACGGCCGCAAGGCGCCACCGCGCTGATGTACGACTTGTCGCACGTCGAGGTGGCGCGTGGTCCGCAGGGCACGCTGAACGGCCGCAATTCCACCGCCGGCGCCGTCAATCTGGTGTCGGCCGCGCCGAACACGACCAAATTCATGGGCTCGGCCGGCATCACCGTTGGCGACTACCGTCACCTGCAGACGCAGGGCATGCTCAATATCCCGCTTTCCGACGACGTGGCGCTGCGCATCGCTGCCATCAAGGACAGCCACGATGGTACGGTCGATTTCCGCCGCGGCTCGAACGTGATGCCGGGTGCGGCCAAGTATGGCGCCGGCGACCAGATGGGCGTGCGCGCCTCGCTGCTGTGGAAGATCACGCCGCACTTGCGCGGCACGTTTATCGCCGACTACTTCCTCGACCAGGGTTCCGGCAATGTCTACCTGGCGGCCGAACCGAAAGCGGGTGAAAAACTGCGCTCGGCCCTGATCGACACGCCGGGCACGCTCGATCAATCGATCCTGACTTACAAGGGCAAGCTCAATTACAAGCCGACCGACTCGCTCGACTTTGCTTACCTGGGCAGCTGGAGCCGCTACAAGCGCCAGAACAGCAACGACGCCGACGCCGGCCTGTTCCCAGGTTTCAAGTCGGAAAACCGCACCGACTGGGCGCAGTTCGACAGCTATTCGCACGAGCTGCAGGCGCGTTCGGACGACGAGGCGCCGTTCCAGTGGGTGGCCGGCCTGTTCCTGTTCAATGAGAAGAACAAGGTGCGCTTCGATATCGACCGCAGCCAGATCTCGCAGGCCGCAGTGCAGCAGGATATCGCCAACGGCGCCGTGATTTTCGTGCAGCCGACCGTCGGCCAGTATGCTTCGTCGATGTCTTTCATCCAGGGCAATCGCCAGCTGAAATCGAAAGCCGTGTTCGGCCAGGTCAGCCAGCAAGTGACGGACCAGATCAAGCTGACGGCCGGCGCGCGCTACACCAAAGACCATAAATTCGATATCGGCGGCCAGAACTGGGCCTGCCCGAACTGGCCCGCCAACACGCCGCTGGGCACCACCGTGCTGACGCCGGACCAACTGGCGCAGCTGGTCAAGCCCGGCACGGGCCTGGCCAACACGCACAATATCGGACCGGGTGGCGCGATCACGGCAGCGTCCTGCGGCAATACACCGGGCGACAACACGGCGGACCTGAAATATGGCCAGGCAACCTGGCTGGGCCGCATCGAGTACAAGCTGCGGCCCGATATCTTGCTGTTCGGTTCGGTGACCACCGGCTTCCACTCGCCGGCCATCGGCGACGGTGGCGCCACCACCAAGCCTGAAAAATTGACCAGTTATGAAATCGGTTTCAAATCCGATTTGCTCAATCGCCAGCTGACCCTGAACCTCGACGCCTTTTTGATGAAATACAAGGACAAGCTCGAATCGCAAGTGGTCAACAGCGTACTGGCCAACTTCAATGCGGCGGGCGCCACCGTCAAGGGCCTGGAAGCGGAGTGGGTCTGGCGGCCGACTGCGGTTGATCGCCTGACCGGCAACGCCACCTGGCTGAAAGCCGTGTACGACGATTTTCTGTCGTGCGACGTCGATGCGGCGCGCGCCAATGGCCAGGCTTGCGGCAGCACCGCACCGCTGGTGAACGTGGGCGGCAGCACCATGAAGCACGCGCCGAAGTTCTCCACCACGGTGCAGTACGAGCATGACTTTGCAGTCGCCGGCGGCCAGCTGACGCCGCGCGCGTCGGTGCATTACGAAACCATGAGCTATGTCGGCGCCGGCGCGTTCAACGGCGACGTGCCGGGCCACGCCGGCGTCAAGCGCCAGCAAGCCTATACCACGCTGGACCTGAGCCTGCGCTACCAGCCGGCCAACAAGGCTTACACGGTCGAAGCGTTCGTGCAGAACGCCACCGACAAGGCGGTCAAGCTCGATGTCAATGAAATCTGCACCGATGTGGGCATGCCATGCCAGCCGACGCAGCAGATCTACGGCGCCTTTTACAACGCGCCGCGCACGTTTGGTGCACGGGTATCGATGAAGTTTTAAGCAGCAGGGCTGTAAGGTCTCAGTAGCATGTTTTGGCCGGGTGGCGACACCCGGCCTTTTTTATTCCATTACCGTCTGCACGCTGGCGATGCCGACCTCGGCGCTGCCATCGGCCAGGCGCAGGTGCAAGTGCTGGCGTGCCTGCAATTGCGCTGGCGAACGCACGATATGGCCTTTTTCGTCGCGCACGATGGCGTAGCCGCGTTCCAGGGTGCGCTGCGGGTTCAGCAGTTCCAGCTGCGCGGCCAGGGCGCCGAGCTGATGGCGCCGCCGCGTCAGCAGTTGTTCCATCGCTGCGCCGCTTCTGCGCTGCGCTTCCTGCAGCCGCGCGCGCGGCACCGTCACGTCGGGGCGCAGCGCGGCCCAGCGGTGGCGCAAGCGGTCCAGTGCATACATCGACTGGTTCAGCGGCGCGCGCGCGGCGTGCGTCATGGCGGTCGACAGGGCCAGCAGCTGCAAGCGCTGTTGCTGCAGCTGCGCTTTCGGGTTGAGCAGGCGGCGGCTGTGGCGGTCCAGCGTTTGCGCCGCGTCGTCCAGGCGGCGGCGCATGGCGCGGCGCAAATCGTTGGTGTCGGCACGCAGCGAGGCCAGCCAGTCGGCGCGCGGCGTGGCGGCCAGTTCGGCGGCGGCCGTCGGCGTGGCGGCGCGCAGGTCGGCTGCGAAGTCGGCTATCGTGAAGTCGGTCTCGTGGCCGACGCCGCTGATCACCGGCATGCTGCAACCTGCGATTGCATGGGCGACGCCTTCGTCGTTGAACGACCATAAATCCTCGATGCTGCCGCCACCGCGGCATACCAGCAGCACGTCGCATTCGGCGCGCTGCGAGGCGGTGCGGATGGCATGGGCGATTTTTTCCGGCGCCTGCTGGCCCTGTACCGGCGTCGGATACAGGATGATGGCGACATGTGGCGCGCGCCGCTGCAAGGCTGTCAGCACATCGCGCAGGGCCGCTGCCTGGGGGCTGGTGACGATACCGATGGTGCGCGCGAACATCGGGATGGCGCGCTTGCGTTCGGCATCGAACAGGCCTTGTGCCGACAGTTTGTCTTTCAGGCGCTGGAAGGCTTCGTACAGGGCGCCCACGCCGGCGCGGCGGATCGCCTCCACATTGATCTGGTAGTCGCCGCGCGCACCGTACAGGGTGACCAGCGCGCGCACTTCGACCTTGTCGCCTTCGCGCGGGGTGAAACCGGCGTACTGGGCGCGGCCACGGAACATCACGGCGCGCACCTGGGCGGCGTCATCCTTGAGGGTGAAATACCAGTGGCCGGAACTGGCACGCGTGAAGTTGGAGATCTCGCCCGCGATCCAGGTCAGTGGAAACGAGCGCTCGAGCAGACGCGCAACGGCCTGGTTCAGGGCTGTCACGGTCAGTACGGGCGGGGCTGCAAAGCCGCTGTCTACAGCAGTGTCGTTCATCATGTCGGGCGTTCCACGGTGGGAAGAAGGGTAGCTGTCCACATATTATCGGCGAGGTCATGCTTATGTCATATATCAGGCAAAACAACAAGTTTTATTTCCAAGTCATTGATTTGATGATGGTTTTACCGATGCCTGATTTGCGTGCAGCAGGAAAAAGTCCTTATGGATCAAGCACATCAGCAATACCGGGGGCACTTACGCACAAAGTTATCCACTGAAATTGTGCGGAACTATTTGCTGGGGATAAACACCCCTGCGGTAGCGTAAAAACGCTGCTGCCGTATTTTTGACCATGGACCTTAAATCATTATAAATCAAGGACTTGCGATAGCATACATGGCCTTGCGCACAATCTTATCCACAAAAAATGTGCAGAACTTGTACAAGCTGGCTATTTTATCCACCGGCGCACGCTGCCCTGCCCCTGCCTGCTTTTTGCGCACTGTAAGAATAGTCTTACAAAACAAGGACATAAAAACCGCGCTGCCTGCTTGCGCACAATCTTATCCACAGAATATGGGGAGAACCGTGTAAATTGTTTCCATGTATATGGCGTTTTTTTGACATTGCACAGGGGTAATTGGCTGCTCTATTTTTAAGCATTGGTAAAAATCCCTTTAAAATCAAGGTGCTTGCGTGGAGTCAAGACGCTTGCTCACAATCTTATCCACATTTTTTGTGCGGAACTGCCTGGGTTGTGGAAAACCGCAGCGTGCGGCCCTTTTCAGCCCCCGAAAAGCTGGCTTTCCTGCTGCTGCCTGAATTTTAATCAGTGACATAAAAACGATATAAATCAATGTACTTGGGGCCTAACCGTGCGCTTGCGCACAATCTTGTCCACAGATTGTGTGCAGAACTTATTGGCGGCAGTTTGTCCTTTTTTGATGACTGTTGCCACATTTTTGTGCATTGACAAGTTTTCCTTTAAAATCAATGACTTGATCTTCGTTCGTGGGTTTGCGCACAATCTTGTCCACAGTAATTGTGCAGAACTTTGGTTTTGTGATGTATTTGACATTGACTCCCTGTGAATAGCTGCTATGCCTTTAATTTGCGCATGGTGGCAATCATCAATGAAATCAATGACTTGTCATTCGTTGAGGCCGCTTGCGCACAATCTTATCCACACAAACTGTGCAAAACCCGAGCAGTTGTCCGGCACTGCGCTTCGCTGGTCGCTGGTACGATGCGGCGAGCGCCCCTTGCCGCCAGCGCTGCAACGCGCTACATTGCGCCATTCGTCGCAGGCGTTTCGCCTTTCATTATTACGGGAGTTCCTTTTGCTCGCACTATTCCAAGCCGCCGGCTGGCCCATCTGGCTGTTGTTGATCGCTTCCATCGTCGCGCTGGCCCTGATCATCGAGCGATTACTGTACCTGCGCCGTCCGCGCATCCTGCCGCGCAAGCTGTTCGATGAAGTGGTGCAGGTGTATCGCAGCGGCAAGATCACCCCTGACACGATAGCCAAGCTGGAAGCCAATTCGCCGCTGGGCGTGGTGCTGGCCGCCGCGCTGCGCAATGTCGATGCACCGCGCGAGGTGATGAAGGAATCGATCGAAGAGGCCGGCAGCGGCGTGGCGCACACGCTGGAACGCTTCCTCACCACCCTTGGCACGATTGCAACCCTGGCGCCGCTGATGGGCCTGTTCGGCACGGTGATCGGCATGATCGAGATTTTTGCTTCGCCCGGCGCCACCGCCTCGAATGCGGCCTTGTCGCACGGTATTTCCGTAGCTCTGTATAACACCGCCTTCGGCCTGGCCATCGCCATGCCGGCGCTGATCTTCTACCGCCACTTCCGCGCCCTGGTCGACAGTTTTGTCATCGACATGGAGCAGCAAGCGGTCAAGTTCGTCGACCTCGTACACAGTGGCCGCCAATGAACTTTCGTAAAGGCAAGGGGAGGGAAGACCCCGAAATCAATCTGATTCCGTTTATCGACGTGCTGCTGGTGATCCTGATCTTTTTGATGGTCAGTACCACTTACAGCAAATTTACGGAACTGCAGATCACCTTGCCGACGGCCAACGCCGAGCAGGCCAGGGACAAGCCGCAGCAGATCGACGTCACCATCGACGCCAAGGGCAATTACACGGTCAACCTGCAGCCGGTGTCGTTCCGCGACGTGGCCGGCCTGGCCGACGCGCTGCAGGATGCCGCCAAGGCCGCCAACGGCGGCAAGCCGCCCGCGCAAACGCCGGTGGTGGTGGTCAATGCCGACCAGCTTGCCATGCACCAGATGGTGATCCATGTGATGGAAGCGGCGCGCCTGGCCGGCTATGAAAAGCTGACGTTTGCGGCCCAGGCTGGCGGCAACAAGTAGGCCGCATGCTGGAAACCACCATTACCCGCGCCTGGCTGCGCCGCGGCCCGCTGGCCTGCGCGCTTTGGCCCGTTTCGCTGCTGTTCGGCGCCTTGGGTTCGCTGCGGCGCGCCCTGTACCGCAGCCATATCCTGAAATCGCAACGCCTGCCCGTGCCCGTCGTGGTGGTCGGGAATATTTTTATTGGCGGCACCGGCAAGACGCCGCTGACGATCTGGCTGGTGCAGGCCTTGCGCGAAGCTGGCATGCGTCCGGGCGTGATTTCGCGCGGCCATGGCAGCGCCGACCGTTCACCGCGCGCCGTCAGCGCCAGCTCGACCCCGCAGCAGGTCGGCGACGAGCCGCTGCTGATCTTCCAGCATGGCGGCTGCCCGGTGATGGTGGGGCGCGACCGCGCCGGGGCGGGCCGGGCGCTGCTGGCGGCGCATCCCGAGGTCGACGTGCTGGTGACCGACGACGGCCTGCAGCATTACGCCTTGCAGCGCGACGTGGAGATCGTGCTGTTCGACGGCCGTGGCGTGGGCAACGGCTGGCTGCTGCCGGCCGGCCCCTTGCGCGAGCCGCCGCGCCGGCGCCGCGACGTAACGGTGATCAATGCAGCCGAGATCGCACCGGCACTGGTGGCCACCGTGGCACCGGGCAAGGGCCTGGTGGTGCAGATGCGCCTGGCCGGCGGCGTGGCCGAACGGCTGCTCGACCGCCGCGAACAACTGCCGCTGGCACAGCTGGCAAACAATAACCAGCGCATCGTGGCGGCGGCCGGCATCGGCAATCCGCAGCGCTTTTTCAGCATGCTGCGCGGCGCCGGTTTGCGTTTTGACGAGCTGGCCTTGCCCGACCATCATGATTTCCTCGACCAGCCCTTTGCCGCGCTCGACACGGATGTGATCTTGATCACCGAGAAGGATGCAGTAAAATGTGCGCAAATTGAATATCTCAAAGATGACCCGAGACTGTGGGTTGTCCCGGTCAGCGCGCAAATAGACAGCGCGCTGGCCCAACAAATTGTGGAGAAATGTCGTGGACGCTCGACTGCTTGATATCCTGGTCTGCCCTGTTTGCAAGGGCCCGCTTGAACACGATAAAAAGGCGCAGGAACTGATCTGCCGCCCCGACCGCCTTGCCTATCCCATCCGTGACGGCATCCCCATCATGTGGGCCGACGAAGCGCGCACCCTGCAAGACGCCGTGGAATAAACGATGTCCTTCGTCGTCATCATCCCGGCCCGCCTGGCCTCGACACGGCTGCCCAACAAGCCGTTGGCCGATCTTGGCGGCAAGCCGATGGTGGTGCGCGTGGCCGAGCAGGCGCTGTTGTCGGGCGCCTCGCGCGTGATCGTCGCCACCGACCATGAAGACATCCGCGCCGCCTGCGCCGCGCATGGGGTGGAGGCGTGCATGACGCGTGGCGACCATCCGTCGGGCACCGACCGCATCGCCGAAGTGGCACAGGTGCTGCGCTTGCCGATGGACGCCGTGGTGGTCAACCTGCAGGGCGACGAACCGCTGATCGAGCCAGGCCTGCTGGCTGCCTGCGCCGCGCAGATACGCCCCGGCGTGCCGATGGCCACCTGCGCCCATCGCCTGCACGACGTGGCCGATGCGTTCAACCCGAACGTGGTGAAAGTGGTGCTCGACAAGGCCGGCCGTGCGCTGTATTTTTCGCGCGCCACCATCCCCTGGCACCGCGACGGTTTTGCACGCTCGCGCGAGGCCTTGCCACCCGATTACGCGCCGCTGCGCCATATCGGCTTGTATGCCTACAGCAATGCCTTTTTGCAGGCTTATCCCGCGCTCGAAGCGTCGCCGCTGGAACAGATCGAAGCGCTGGAGCAATTGCGCGTGCTGTGGCATGGCCATGCGATCGCCGTGCATGTGACGGACGCTGCACCGGCAGCCGGCGTCGACACGCCGGAAGACCTGGCGCGCGTGCAGGCCCACTATCGTTCTGCTTGAGTTGTGTTCGAGTGCTACCCGCAAATGGACAGGCGTGCAAATATAATTTGTGTGTTTGTGCCAAATACCACATTTTCAAACGCCAGCCTTTCATAATTGCTGGCTTTGATCAATCGGCCGATGCCAGATCGACACCAAACTGGCGTTCCGGCGATTTTTTGTGGTAAGTTTCGTGGGGAAAGATAGTCAATACTGCACCATCTAAAAATAATTACACGTACCCATCCAAAATCTGTTTTTTAGGAACTTCAATGCGTCTCATACTGTTAGGAGCACCCGGTGCCGGCAAGGGCACCCAGGCTAACTTCATCAAAGAAAAATACAATATTCCGCAAATCTCCACGGGCGACATGTTGCGCGCGGCGATCAAGGCCGGCACCGAACTGGGCCTGGCTGCGAAAAAAGTCATGGATGCGGGCGGCCTGGTGTCGGACGACATCATGATCGGCCTGGTCAAGAACCGGCTGCAGGACGCCGATTGCGCCAATGGCTATCTGTTCGACGGCTTCCCGCGCACCATCGCGCAGGCAGACGCCATGAAAGACGCCGGCATCAATGTCGACTACGTGCTGGAAATCGATGTACCGGACGAGTCCATCATCGAGCGCATGGATGGCCGCCGCAGCCATCCCGGTTCGGGCCGTGTCTACCACATCAAGTTCAACCCGCCGAAGGTAGAAGGCGTCGATGACGTCACCGGCGAAGCGTTGATACAGCGCGACGACGACAAGGCGGAAACCGTCAAGAAACGCCTGGACGTGTATCACAACCAGACCAAGGTCCTGCTCGGCTATTACAACGACTGGGCGCAGTCTGGCCTGCCCGGTGCACCTAAATACCGCCGCATCGCCGGCGTCGGCCCGGTCGAGCAGATACGCGACAGCGCATTTGCCGCCCTGGCGGAATAAGGCAGCACAAAAAGCGGACACGATTGTCCGCTTTTTTTATCGGCATTGCGTTGCTGCCATCGCGTTTCAGCAGTGTTTTTTTGCAGTTCGTGTTTTCCTGGCTGCGGGTCTTGCCCGCAGCTGTAGGCAATAACGAAGTATAAAAACAGAAGGAGACGATATGGCAGCCAGTCTGTGGTTTGCGGTGGCCTGCGGCGTGGTCGCAGTTATTTACGGTTTGCTCTCGCGCAGCTGGATCTTGCGCCAGGACCCGGGCAATGCGCGCATGCAGGAAATTGCGCTGGCCATTGAGCAGGGCGCAGCCGCCTACCTGGCGCGCCAGTACCGCACCATCGCCATCGTCGGGATGGTCCTGCTGATCGCCATCTATGCCTTGCTGGGCGTGCACACGGCCCTCGGTTTCCTGATCGGCGCCGTGCTGTCGGGCGCCTGCGGCTTTATCGGCATGAACGTTTCGGTGCGCGCCAATGTGCGCACGGCGCAGGCGGCCACCCTGGGCCTGAACCAGGCCCTGAACGTGGCTTTCAAGGGCGGTGCGATCACCGGCATGCTGGTGGTCGGCCTGGGGCTGCTGGGCGTGACCCTGTTCTACTGGCTGCTGGCGTCGACCGGCGCGGCCGGCCTGTCGCAGCATGACCTGATCAAGCCCCTGATCGGCCTGGCCTTTGGCGCCTCGCTGATCTCCATCTTCGCGCGCCTGGGCGGCGGCATCTTTACCAAGGGCGCCGACGTGGGGGCGGACCTGGTCGGCAAGGTCGAGGCGGGCATACCCGAAGACGATCCGCGCAACCCGGCCGTGATTGCCGACAACGTCGGCGACAATGTGGGCGACTGCGCCGGCATGGCGGCCGACCTGTTCGAAACCTATGTGGTGACCCTGATCGCCACCATGCTGCTGGGCGCCTTGCTGCTGGGCGAGGCGAGCAGCACGGCCATCGTCTATCCGCTGCTGCTGGGGGCGGTGTCTATCCTGGCCTCGATCGTCGGCTGCTCGATGGTGAAAACTGCGCCGGGCAAGAAAATCATGTCGGCCCTGTACACCGGCTTGTGGTGGGCGGCCGGGCTGTCGCTGGTGGGCTTTGCGGTCGTCACGTGGCAGCTGTGGCCCGACGACGCGATGCGCTACAAGATGATGGGCGCGGCCGTGGTCGGCATCGTACTGACTGGCTTGATGGTCTACATCACCGAATACTACACGGGCACCGATTTCAAGCCGGTGCGCCATATTGCCGAAGCGTCGACCACCGGCCACGGCACCAATATTATTGCCGGCCTGGGCGTATCGATGAAGTCGACCGCCTACCCGGTGCTGGCTGTCTGCGTGGCGATCCTGGTGTCGTACCAGCTGGGTGGCCTGTACGGGATTGCGATCGCGGCCACCGCCATGCTGTCGATGGCCGGTATTATCGTCGCGCTTGACGCCTACGGCCCGATCACCGACAACGCGGGCGGCATCGCCGAGATGGCTGGCCTGCCCGATTCGGTACGCGCGATTACCGACCCGCTGGACGCTGTCGGCAATACCACCAAGGCGGTGACCAAGGGCTATGCCATCGGCTCGGCCGGCCTGGCCGCGCTGGTGCTGTTTGCCGACTACACGCATGCGCTCGAATCGGTGGGCCAGCACATCACCTTCGATTTGTCGAATCCGATGGTGATCGTCGGCCTGTTTATCGGCGGCCTGATTCCGTATCTGTTCGGTGCGATGGCGATGGAAGCGGTAGGGCGCGCGGCCGGCGCCGTGGTGGTCGAAGTGCGGCGCCAGTTCCGCGATATCAAGGGCATCATGGAAGGCACTGCCAGGCCCGAATACGACAAGGCGGTCGACATGCTGACGGCCTCGGCGATCCGCGAAATGATCATTCCGTCCTTGTTGCCGGTGGTGGTGCCCATCGTGGTCGGCATGCTGCTGGGGCCGGCCGCCCTGGGTGGCCTGTTGATGGGCACGATCGTGACGGGCCTGTTCGTGGCCATTTCCATGACCACCGGCGGTGGCGCCTGGGACAATGCCAAGAAATACATCGAGGATGGCCATTTCGGCGGCAAAGGGTCCGAGGCGCACAAGGCGGCCGTCACCGGCGATACCGTCGGCGACCCGTACAAGGATACGGCGGGGCCGGCCGTCAATCCCTTGATCAAGATTATCAATATCGTCGCGCTGCTGCTGGTGCCACTGCTGCCGGCCACCGGCTGGCTGGCAGTCGTGGTGCCCAACTAGCCTAAAAACGCGAGGTCAGGCCGACGAACATGCGCCGTCCCGGCACATAGTAGTTAACCTGGCCGTCGGCCATCGGGCCTTTTTTGAACAGGTTTTCCACGCCGCCGCGCACCGTCCAGTGGGGCGTGGCCTTGTACGACACCACCGCATCGACGATGGTGTAGGCCTTGTTGGCCAGCGTACCGGCGTCGAGCTCCTTGCCCGTGTACTGGGCCGACACTTCGCCGAACAGCTGGTCATTGACTTGCCAGCCGAGCGCCGAATACCACGACAGTTTCGGCGTCGACAGCAGGTTGGCGCCGGTGGTGAGGTTTTTCGCTTCGCGCATATAGGTGAGGTTGTTGCGCCAGCTGAGGTTTTTCGTGATGGCCAGCGTGGCCGTGCCTTCCAGGCCGCTGGTGCGCGCCTTCTGGATATTGGTCATCCGCGTCCACCAGATGCCCTGGAACTTGCCCAGCGGCGCGTAGTCGATCTTGTTCCTGAAGTCGGTGTGGAAATACGTCAGGCCGAACTCCCAGCCATGCTGGTCGTATGCCACGCCGATCTCGCCGGCGGTGCTGGTTTCCGGTTTCAGATCGGCATTGCCGGCCATATAGCAGGTGCCGCTGACATAGCCCAGCGGGCGCAGGCTGGTGCAGCCGCGTCCGCCCGAATTGGTGGCGGCCGACGGCGAGTTTTCTTTCAGGCTAGGTGCACGGAAACCCTGCGACACGCCGCCCTTGATGGTCCAGGCCGGAGCCGGGTGGTAGACCAGGTACAGGCGCGGGCTGTAATGGTTGCCGAACTTGCCGTGATGGTCGAGCCGCAAGCCGGCCGTGGCCGTCAGGTCTTCGCGCAGGAACAACTGGTCTTCCGCAAACAGCGCCGACGTGGTGCCCGACAGCGACGCGCCCGTGACCGGATTGCCCAGGTAGTCCACTGGAATCGTGCCGATGGTGTCGGTGTTGGTCAGTTCCTGGTGTTTCCACTGGCCGCCCATCACCAGCAACTGCTCGACGCCCCAGCCCAGGCGTTTTTCAAGGGTGGCGTCAAGTGTGCTGTCCTTCGATTTTGCGATCACGCCGGTGACTTGGTTGTCGTAGTCGTTGTGGTACAGATTGACCCTTGCCTTGCCGAACTCCAGCTTGCCTTCATAGCCGAGGCTGATGCTCTTGCGTATCAGCTTGCTGGCGCCCCAGGCATAGAACAGCGGCTCGCCGTCGGCGTCCAGCGCGGGCGAATCGGACGCTTGCTGGCGGCCATAGCTGGCGTCCAGCGACAGGCTGTGCTGCTTGTTCAGCGCCCAGTTCAGCTGGCCCGTGATGCTCTGGTTGCGCTCGCCGCCGATGCCGCCTGCGTTGCGCATGATTTTTTCATCGGCATCCTGCTTCGACTGCGACACGCCCAGGCGCATGCCGATGGTGTCCGACAACGGGCCGGCCAGGTTCAGGCCCAGCTGCTGCGCCGCGCCGCGGCCGCTGTCCTGCGGCTCCGTATGGTTCGCGGTGGCCGAACCATGCCATTTGCCCGGTACCTTGCGGGTAATGATATTGATCACGCCGCCCATCGCATCCGAACCGTACAGCGACGACATCGGCCCGCGCACTACCTCGATGCGCTCGATCATCTCGGGTGCAATCCAGTTCAGGTCCTGGCGGCCCAGGTCTGGCCGATAGGCGGTGTCGGCAGAACTGCCCATGCGCTTGCCGTCGACCAGGATCAGCGTGTATTTGTCGGGCAGGCCGCGCAGCTTGATTTTCGATTCTTCGCCGACCGGGCTGGTGCCGCCCGTCACGCCCGGAATGCGGCGCAGCAGGGTATTGAGGTCATGTACGGGCTGGCGTTCGATTTCCTCGCGCGTGATGACGCTGATGCTGGCCGGCGCATCCTTGATATCGATCGCCGTGCCCGAGGCGGTAACCACCACCGTGGCCAGGCCAGGGTCGGCAGCGGCCGGCGTGCTTTCGGCCCAGGCACTGCTGACGGCCAGCGACAGCAAGCAGGGTAACAAGGCAGGCATGGCGGGAAACAGGGTACTGCGTTTGAACATATGAAACTTTCCAGGAAAAGTTGATTCCTGGCTGCCTGCGGGTGGCTTGGAGAGGGTAGAGTCGCCGCATTTATTTAATGCGAATAAGAATCGTTCTTATTGTAATGCCAAGCTGGCAAGAAAGAAAGTGCCTGGCTGAATAAAAAACACCGTCCCCGATTATTTGGCACATGCTGCTTGCCGTCGCACGGCCCAGGCCCGCGCCGGCAATCGTAAAAAAGCGCTACTGTGGCTGGTGGCTGGTGGCTGGTATCTGCTGTGCCGCAGTCCAATAATGCAGGCATGTCGCTTGCGGGAGCACCTCATGAAACGGTTGACATTACTGTTATTGTTCGTCGGCAGCAGCGCCTGGGCTGCTGCGCAGCAGGCCGGCAGTGTTGCCGCGCCCGCCCAAACGCTGCCGGTCTGCCGCCTTGATGCGCAAGACCCCACCCGGCTCGCTGTCGAGCCATGCGCCACCGCCCCGCCAATAGTGCCGCGCCGCGCCGTGCCGCAAGTGATCGGCCGCATGCCGGCCATGCAGGCGCCGCCGCCAGTGTTGCGCCCTCAAACCATGCCGCCCGCCACGCACGCGCCGGTGCCGGGCGCGCCGCTGCCGGTCAATTCCTGCGACAGCGGCGGTTGCCGCGATGCGTCCGGCATGCGCCACGATGGCGGTGTCGGCAACGCCACGCTCGATGCGAAGGGGCGCGTCTGCCATCGCAACGGCGCCTTCCTGCAATGTTTTTGACCTGAGCCGGCAAGTGGTTGCCGTCGCCAGCAGAAACTGGCTACAATTGGCGGCGATATGACGTTTACGTAAACGTCAATCGCGTCAATTGCGTCAGCCAGTATTCATTCAGTTGGCCGATTACACACAACAGGAGACTTCATGCAAATTCAGGACAATGTATTCATTATCACCGGCGGTGCTTCGGGCCTCGGCGCGGCCACGGCGCGCATGCTCACTCAAGCCGGCGGCAAGGTCGTGCTGGCCGACCTGCAGGTCGAAGCAGGCGAGGCGCTGGCGGCCGAACTCGGTGGCCTGTTCGTGCAGTGCGACGTGACGTCGGAGCAAGACGGCCTGGCGGTGGTGGCGGCAGCAACCAAGCTGGGCACCTTGCGCGGCCTGGTCAACTGCGCCGGCGTGGCGCCGGCCGTGAAAACCGTCGGCAAGGATGGCCCGCATCCGCTGGCCCTGTTCCAGAAGGTGGTCAATATCAACCTGGTGGGCACCTTCAATATGTGCCGCCTGGCGGCCGACGCCATGGGCAAGCTGGACGCGACCGGCGACGGCGAGCGCGGCATTATCATCAATACGGCTTCGGTGGCGGCCTTTGACGGCCAGATCGGCCAGGCCGCGTACGCTTCGTCCAAGGCGGCGGTAGTGGGCTTGACCCTGCCGATGGCGCGCGACCTGTCGCGCAGCGGCATCCGCGTGATGACCGTGGCGCCCGGCATTTTCGAAACCCCGATGCTGCTCGGCATGCCGGCAGAAGTGCAGGATGCGCTGGGCAAGATGGTGCCGTTCCCTTCGCGCCTGGGCAAGCCGGGCGAGTATGCGCAGCTGGTAAAAGCCATCGTTGAAAACGTCATGCTTAATGGCGAAACTATTCGTCTCGACGGTGCGATACGCATGCAGCCAAAATAAACCGTATGCCTTGGCAGGGCCCGGTGTTGTAGGATACCCGCTGTATTGCAATCGGAGTATCCATGAACAGTTTCAAGCCGCTGCCCTTGCGCCTTGCCTTGCTGGGCGCCATGTGCGCCGGCCCTGGGTTTGCCGAGGTACCGCAAAAGGCGCCTGAAATCGCCACCGCCTATGCGGAAAAGCCGGGCTGGACGGCGCACAAATTCATGGTGGCGGCTGCCAATCCGCTGGCGGCCGATGCCGGCTACCGCATGCTGAAACAAGGCGGCAGCGCAATCGACGCGGCCATCGCCACGCAGCTGGTACTGACGCTGGTCGAGCCGCAATCGTCGGGCATCGGCGGCGGTGCCTTTTTGCTGTACGCCGATGGCCGTCAAGTGCAGGCATTTGACGGCCGCGAAACGGCGCCCGCTGCCGCCGACGAAACCCTGTTCCAGAATCCCGACGGCAGCCCCGTGTCGCGCAGCACCGGCGTGGTCGGTGGGCGTTCCGTGTGCTGCGCATGCTGGAGCTGGCGCACAGGGAACACGGCAAGCTGGCCTGGGCTACCCTGTTCGGCCCCGCCATCAAGCTGTCGCAGGACGGTTTTCCAGTCAGCCAGCGCCTGAACGGCCTGCTGAAATGGGACCAGGCCCTGAAACGCGACCCGGTCGCCGCCAGCTACTTCTATGACAAGACTGGCCAGCCCTGGCCGGTTGGCCATGTGCTGAAGAACCCGGAGCTGGCGCGCACCCTGCGCGAGGTCGCCGCTGACGGCGCCTACGCGTTTTACAACGGCCGCATCGCGCGCGACATCGCCGCCAAGGTGGCCGCGCACCCCACCAATCCGGGCAAGCTGACGGCGCACGATATCGCCGCCTACCGCGCAAAAGTGCGCGAGCCCGTCTGCAACGACTACAACGCCTGGACCGTCTGCGGCATGCCACCGCCGTCGTCGGGCGGCATCGCGATTGCGCAGATGCTGGGCATGCTGGAGGTGAAAGACATCAGCCGCTTTCCACCCGTTGACGGCGTGCCCGATGCGCGCGCCATTCATTTATTTGCCGAAGCGGGTCGCCTGGCGTATGCCGACCGCAACCGCTATGTGGCCGATACCGACTTCGTGCCGCTGCCGGGCGCGGGCATCGCCTCCTTGCTCGACAAGACTTACCTGGCCCAGCGCGCGGCCCCATCGCCAACCGGGTCGAAGCGGGCAAGCGCCCGCGCAGCGCCATGTCGCCGACGCTGGTGTTTGAAAAAGGCACGCAGAAACTGGTGCTGGCCACCGGCTCTCCAGGCGGCTCGTCCATCATCAATTACGTGGCCAAGGTATTGGTCGGCACCATGGACTGGGGCCTGAACGTACAGCAGGCGATCAGCCTGCCGAACTTCGGCAGCCGCAACGGCCGCACCGAGCTGGAACAGGGCCGCATCCCGGCCGCCCAAGTCGATGCGCTGCGCGCGATGGGCCACGAGGTGCGCGCAAGCGAACAAAATTCCGGCCTGCAGGGCAGCATGCGCCTGAACGCGCACGGCCGCGACTTCTGGTTTGGCGGCGCCGATCCGCGCCGTGAAGGCATGGCGCGGGGCGACTGACATAATAAGAAGTTCCACAAAGCATCTTTAGCCTGCTAATCTGCGGCATGGGAACGGAAAACAAAAAAACAGGCTTGATTCTGAGCGGCGGCGGGGCGCGCGCGGCCTACCAGGTGGGGGTATTGCAATCGATATCGGCGATCCTGCTGGAAGCGGGCTGGGCGCCCGAGCGCAATCCCTTCGACATTATTTGCGGCACCTCGGCCGGCGCCATCAACGCCACCGCGCTGGCCTGCCGCGCCGACCACTTCGGCGAGGGCGTGCAAAAGCTGCTCGACGTGTGGCAGCATATCGAGGTCGAGCAGGTGTATCGCGCCGATTCGCTGGGCGTGATCCGCTCGGGCGCACGCTGGCTCTCCTTGTTGTCGTTCGGCTGGCTGTTGCGCCAATGGCACGCTACGCCACCGACTTCGCTGCTCGACAATACACCGCTGGTCAGCCTGCTGCACCGCATGCTCGACCTGCCGCGCCTGGACGCGGCGCTGGCCGATGGCCGCCTGCATGCGCTGGCCGTCACCGCTTCGTCGTATTCGGGCAGCCGGCACATGACGTTCTACCAGACCGGCGCCGAGATCGCGCCGTGGGTGCGTACCCAGCGGCTGGCGCTGCAGGAGCAGATCGGCGTCGAGCACCTGCTGGCGTCAGCCGCGATACCGTTCATCTTTCCCGCCGTGCCGCTGTATATCGGCGGCCAGCGCGAGTATTGCGGCGACGGTTCGATGCGCCAGCTGGCGCCGATTTCGCCGGCCATCCACCTGGGCGCGAACAAGGTGCTGGTGGTGGGCGCCGGGCGTATGACCGAGCCGGCGCCGAACAAGGCCGAATCGGCGCGCTATCCGAGCCTGGCGCAGATCGCCGGCCATGCGCTGTCGTCGATCTTCCTTGACGGCCTGGCGGTCGACATCGAACGCCTGAACCGCATCAACCTGACGTTGTCGGTGCTGCCGCCAGAATTGCTGGACAAAACTCCCTTGCGGCCGGTGGAGTTGCTGGTGATCGCGCCGTCCGATCGCCTCGACGCCATCGCCAGCCGCCATATCGGCAGCTTGCCGCGGCCGATACGCACCATGTTGTCGGGCATAGGCGCCGCTGAAGCCAGGGGCGCGGCGCTGGCCTCGTATTTGTTGTTCGAATCGACGTATACTAACGAGCTGATTCGTCTTGGACAGCGCGACACGCAGGCCCGCAAAGACGATGTACTGGCGTTTTTCGCCGCCTGACGCGCTGTTGCCGCGTTTTTTCTGACTGGACGATCGTGCGGGTATTTCGACGGGTTTGTGCTGTAGCGTGGTGTTTGAGCTTGCTGGTGGGCGCCTGGGCGCAGGCAGCGCCGGCGCGCACCTTGCGCTTCGACCAGCTCAGCGTCGAAAACGGCCTGGCGCAGGAGTCGGTACTGGCGATCGCCCAGGATGCGCAGGGTTTTATGTGGTTCGGCAGCCAGTCCGGTCTGAGCCGCTTCGACGGCTACCGGGTGGTGGTCTACAAGAATATCGAAGGCGACGCCACCAGCCTGACCGACAACTGGGTCGGCGTGCTGCATGTCGACCGCGATGGCCAATTGTGGGTCGGCACCGACAATGGCCTGGACCGTTTCGATTCGGCCAGCGGAACCTTTGTCCACTACCGCATCGAGGGCAAGCGCAAGCGCGGCAACGGCAGCGAGCATATCAACGCCATCGTCGACGATGGCGCGCAGGGTTTCTGGATCGCCACCGCCGACGGCCTGCAGCATTTCGACCGACGCACCGGCGCCTTTCGCAGCTGGCACCATGAAGCAAACAACCCCGACAGCCTGGTCGACAATGAAATCAAGAGCCTGGCGCTGGATGCCCAGGGCCGGCTGTGGATAGGCACGGTGACCGGACTGGACATGCTGGCGCCGGGCAGCTCGCGCTTCGAGCACTTTGTGATCGATCCATCGCCGGGTTCGAAATACAATCTGATCCATGCGCTGATGGTCGACCGCGAGCAGAACCTGTGGATCGGCACGCGCGCCGGCGCCGAACGCTGGCGCCTGGGTGCCAAGGGCCAGCCGCCCGTCCTGCGCCAGCGGCTGGGGCCGCAGCAGGGTTTTTCGGCCCTGCGCATATCGAGCCTGTACCAGGACGTCGACGGCACCGTCTGGCTGGGCAGCAATGCCGACGGCCTGCTGCGCTGGCAGCGCGACAGCGACACCTTTTTGCAGTTCCGGCACCAGACGGGCGACAAGCTCAGCGTGGCCGACAACCAGCTCGCCTCGCTGTTCCGCGACCGCGCCGGCACCTTGTGGGTCGGTACCTGGTACAACGGCGTGAGCCGGGTCGACCTGGGCAGCGGCGGTTTTTCGCGCATGGTGCGCGCGCCCGACGACATGGCCGCGCTGGCCGATAAAAAAGTGCGCGCGCTGGCCGACGCCGGCAACGGCAAGCTGTGGCTGGCCACCAGCCGCGGCCTGAAACTGTATGACACGCGCGACGGCGCCACCGAGCTGTTCGATCTCAGGTCCAAGCCCGGCATGTCGCGCGACGAGCAGGTCACGACCCTGTATGCGCGCGGCGACGGCGCGCTGTGGGTGGGTGGCAGTTCGGGCCTGCACCGGTTTGACCTGGCCACGCGGCGTTTTTCCACCACCCGCTTCGGCGTTGGCGACCCGAACAGCGACACCATCCGCAATGTGGCCGGCGAGCGCAGTGGCATGCTGTGGGTCTCGACGCGCGGCGGCGTGCACCATTTCGACCCGGCCAGCGGCAAATTTACCACCTACCGCCACGATCCGGCCAATCCCGACAGCTTGTCAGACAATACCGTGCGCCCGGTGCTGGAAGACCGCCAGGGCCGCATCTGGATCGGCACCTTCCACGGCCTGGACCTGTTCGACCGCAGCAAAGGCACGTTCCGCCATTTCCGCCACGATGCGAAGGACGCGGCCAGCCTCAGTCACGACGAAGTGCATTACCTGCATGAAGACCGGCACGGCGTGCTGTGGGTCGGCACGGCCAATGGCCTGAACCGCATGGATGTCGACCAGCAGGGCAATATCCGCTTTCGCCGCTTCCTGCGCAAGGATGGCATGGCCGACGATGCGATTGCCAGCATCCTCGGCGACGACCGCGACCAGCTGTGGCTGAGCACCAATAGCGGCATCACCCGGCTCGACACGCGCAGCGGGCAGTTTCGCAATTACGACAGCGCCGACGGCACCGCCGAGGGTTCCTACTTCGACGGCGCCGCAATGCGCGCCGATGACGGCACCATGTACTTCGGCGGCTTCAACGGCATGACGGCGTTCCTGCCGGCCGATATCCACGACAACCGCGTGCCGCCGCTGGTGGCCATCACCGAGCTGCAAGTGTTCAACAAGCCGGTGGCGGTGGGGCGCGGCGAGTTTGCCCACCTGCTCCACACGGCCATCAACCACGCGCGCAGCTTGAGCCTGACCAGCCGCGACAGCGTGTTTTCGCTGGAGTTTTCAGCCCTGCATTTCGCCGCGCCGCAGCGCAATATGTTCGCCTACCGGCTCGAAGGCTTCGACCAGGACTGGGTCATGACGGACGCCGGCCGGCGCTTTGCCACCTACACCAATCTCGATCCGGGCGAGTATGTATTCCGCGTCAAGGCGGCCAACAAGGACGGCATCTGGAACGAAGCCGGCACCACCCTGGCGATCACCATCCTGCCGCCGATGTGGAAGACGTGGTGGTTCCGCAGCCTGGCCCTGGCGCTGCTGCTGGGCCTCATCTACGGCGCCTATCGCCAGCGCATGCGCACCGTGCGGCTCCAGCAGGCCCGGCTGGAAAAACTGGTCAGCGCACGCACCGCTGAAGTATCGCAAAAAAACCGCGAACTGCAAGGCAAGGAGATCGAGGTGCGGGCCCAGGCCGACGAGCTGGCGCTGGCCAACGCCAGCCTGACGCAGAACGAGGAAAGCCTGCGCCTGGCCAAGCGCAAGGCGGAAGACGCGACGCGTCAGAAATCGGAGTTTCTGGCCAATATGAGCCACGAGATGCGCACCCCGCTGGCCGGCGTGATCGGCATGCTGGGCTTTGCCTTGCGCGACAGCGCGCTGCATCCGGCGACGCGCGAACAGATCCTGCGCGGCCAGGCCAATGCCCAGTCGCTGCTGGCGATCATCAATGACCTGCTCGATTTCTCCAAAATCGAAGCGGGCAAGCTGTCGATGGAAAACATCGACTTCGCGCTCGGTGCGGCGATAGAAAACGTGACCAGCCTGTTCGAAGAGCAGGCGGCCGCGCGCAGCATCGGTTTTGACATCGAGCTGGCACCCGATTTGCCCGAGTTCGTGGTGGGTGATCCGACGCGCTTGCGCCAGGTGCTGGTCAACCTGGTCGGCAACGCCTTCAAGTTCACCCAGCGTGGCGCTGTGCGTGTGCGCGTCGAGCGCAGCGCCCTGGCGCCGGCGGGCGATGGCGTGCGCCAGGTCAACCTGATCCGCTTTATTGTCAGCGACAGTGGCATCGGCATCGAAGCCGACGCGATGGAACGCCTGTTCCAGAAATTCGAGCAGGCCGACGCCAGCACCACGCGCCGCTACGGCGGCACGGGGCTGGGCCTGGCGATTTGCCGCCAGCTGGTCGAGCTGATGGGGGGCGAAATCGCCGTCGCCAGCGCGACAGGGCAGGGCAGCACCTTTATGTTCACGGTGCCACTGGCCGACGGCGTGGCGCCGCCTTTGGCGCCGCAGCTGGTGCTGGCACCGCACAGCCACCAGTTGCGCGTGCTGTGCGCCGAAGATTTTCCGACCAATCAGATCATTATCCGCGTGATGCTTGAAGACCTCGGACACCGGGTCGAGGTGGTGGCCAACGGTGCGCTGGCAGTGGCCGCCTGCACGCAAACGCGCTACGACCTGGTGCTGATGGACGGGCGCATGCCCGAGATGGACGGCGCCACAGCCACGCGGCTGATACGCGCCGGCGGCCTGCCGGACCAGCCGGTCTGCGACCAGCACGTGATGATCGTCGCGCTGACGGCCAACGCCAGCGAGGAAGACCGCAGCCGCTACCTGGGCGCCGGCATGGATGATTTCCTCAGCAAACCGATCGACGAGACGGCGCTGCACTGCCTGCTGAGGCGCGCGATCGAGCGCCAGCTGGCGCGCGGCCATCTGCTGCCGCGCCTGCCCGCCGAGCCGCCCCGCCTGCTGGCGCGCGGCCAGGCCGAACTCGATGCGCTGTTTGGCGTGGCGCCGGCCGCCTCCGGGCCGGCGACGGGGCAGGGCGCACGCAACGAGGATTTGCAGCGCCGCCTGCGCAGCGCCTTTGCACTGGACCTGGCCGGCCGGCTGGCCGAACTCGATGCGGCCATGGCCGCGCGCGACAGCGATGGCGCCGGGCGATTGCTGCATGGCTTCAAGGGCAGCGCCGCCTATCTCGACGAAGCCGCCTTGCACCTGCTGTGCACCGAACTGGAAGAGGCGGCCGATGGCGGTCACTGGGCGCGCATGGCGCTGGAACTGCCGCGCCTGCACGCCTTGCTGGCCGAGATCGCCGCCAGGTGAGGCCGATATATAAAAAGCAATTCATGCGGTGGCGGCGGCGAAGTTCGGTAGAATAAGGCCGGGGCGCGTTGCAGGCGCCAGCGAAGGAGGCGGCAATGAAAGTACTGGTGGTCGATGATGATGTGGTCTCGCGCATGGTGTTGATGCACCTGATCGACAGTTGCGGCGTGCACGATATCGTGGAAGCGGAGGATGGTGCCGCCGCCTGGGAGCAGCTCGAAGGCGGCCTGCGCCCGACCCTGTGTTTCTGCGATTTGCGCATGCCGCGCCTGTCCGGCATGGAGCTGCTGCAAAAAGTGCGCGCCGACAGCGCGCTCGACGCCATGCCGCTGGTGCTGGTGTCGTCCGCCAATGACCAGGACACCGTGCGTGACGCAGTGCGGGCCGGCGCCGCCGGCTATATCGTCAAGCCCTTCCAGCAGGAGCAGGTGCGCCAGCATCTCGATGCCTGTTTCGCTGCCGGTGGCACGCCGCCGGCCGAAGCACCTGGCCTGACCCTGCAGCGGCTGGGCGTCGATGCCGAACGCCTGCTGGCCTACCTGGCCGGCTTCCAGGAGCAGGCCGCAGCCAGTGCCAGCCATATCGAAGCGTTGCTGGCACGCGGCGAGCCGTCCCAGGCGCGCCAGCAGATCGAACGCCTGCACCTGGGCTGCACCACGCTGGGCCTGCATGGCGCGGCCGACGCCCTGGTCGCCGTGCTGCAGGCGCCGGCGCTCGACGACGCAGCGCTGCAGTCGGCACTGGCCACGCTGGCGCGCAGCGCCGCCTGGCAAGTGCGCCTGCTGACTTATACTGGAAAATCGTAGCGCTTGAGCAAGTATGGGGTCTTTACATCGTATAAGGGGAAATTGTAGGCAACAGTGGTTGTAGACACGGCAAAGTCCTGCCTCGCCGCACCTGCTAAACCGGCAAATGATCATTCTATTTAGATATTGCTGCACTGCCGCCCCTTTAGGTGCAATAATTCTTTGCATTGTCACTTTTTTAAACTGTGTACTGGGGGGCTATGAGAAACAAGTTTGGATTGAGTCGTGATATACCCGCTGACGTGAAGCGATTGGTTAGGAAAAAATGTGGATTCGGCTGTGTAATATGTGGACTCGGAATTGTTCAATATGAGCATGTTGATCCTGAGTATCATAATGCCAAAGCGCATACTGTAGATGGCATCGCTCTTTTGTGCCCGCAGTGTCATACGAAGGTCACAACGAAGCAGTGGTCTAAAGCGCGCGTACTTCTCGCAATGAAAAGTCCAAAATGTTTGCAAGTTGGTTATACACGCGAGTTTTGGGATTTTTGTGAAGGTTTTCCTGAATTGCACTTCGGTGGAATGATCCTAAAAAATTGTCCGGTTCCGATACAGGTACAGGGTTATCCGGTTTTTAGTATCCGTCGGCCAGAAACAGAAGGTGAACCATTTTTAATATCTGGTACTTTTACAGACTCAGCTGGGGTAGTATCTCTTCAGGTTAAAGACAACGAATGGATTGCTAGATCTAATCATTGGGACGTCCAAGTGGTCGGCCCTAGAATTACAATTCGAGAAGCTAAAGGAGTTATTAATTTGGCGCTCAGGGTTGATCCCACCTCGTTATACACAACTGTTGAGCGCCCCCATTTCACGTAGGGTGCGTATTGTTTGCGCCGCCACATGAACATCCTTCAAACCAAGCCAGATCGTCTTGACGCCCGGTTCGCCATCGCCCTTGCGGGCGAGGAAGCCGCCAATGCAGGCCACTTGGCGCAGAACCTCGTTCAAGCGGGGTTTGTCTGGCGGTGTCTTTTTGCGCAGCAGGTAGGCTGCTTGAATCTCATCGGGGTCGAAGAAAAGTTCCGCATCCAAATCCGGACAGGTCCTGCCC
>NZ_JBNYXQ010000002.1:253815-560674 GCF_051380735.1 Janthinobacterium longum | reverse complement strand
ATGCCGCCAGCGTTCAATCTGAGCCAGGATCAAACTCTTCAGTTTAATCTCTGTTACTTTGCCCTGTTACAGGCACCATCATTGCTGATGGGTCGCTCACTCAAAAAACTGACAGGCCACTACTTTCGTAGCGCCTATTTCATTATTTCTTGTGAACATTTGATATTTTAAGTTTTACAGCGATCCGAAAATCACTGCTGCACTTCATCAAATGCCCACACTTATCGACTGTTAATTGTTAAAGAACTGTATTCGGTGCTACTTTCGCGCTATCGACAAAGCGTTGTGTTTGTCAGCTGCGAAGAAGGAAGAGTATGAAGCTTTTTCAGCATTTCGTCAACCTTCTTTTCTACCCCGTTTTGCTCTGCAACACCTTGTTTTGTGTGCGTTGTTTTGCGGGGAGCCGAATCATATCAAAGGCCGTCGAAGTTTGGCAAGCGCTTTTCCAAAAAGGCGTGCATGCCCTCTTTCTGCGCCGGCGTGCCGAACGCGGCCTGGAACAAACGGCGCTCATACGCCACGCCATCGGTCAGCGTGGTTTCAAAGGCGCGGTTGACGCAATCCTTGATCATCATGGCGACCGAGGTCGGCATGGCGGCGATGGTTTGAGCGGCGGCCAGGGTTTCTTCCAGCAATTTATCGGCCGGCACCACGCGCGACACCAGGCCGATACGTTCTGCTTCGGCAGCATCGATGGTGCGCGCCGTCAGCAGCAAGTCCATCGCCTTGGCCTTGCCAATGGCGCGCGGCAAACGCTGCGTACCACCCGCGCCTGGCGTGACGCCGACCTTGATTTCCGGCTGGCCGAATTTGGCGCTGTCGGCGGCGATCAAAAAGTCGCACATCATGGCCAGTTCGCACCCGCCGCCCAGCGCATAGCCGGCCACCGCACCGACCACCGGTTTGCGCACGCGCAGGATATGCTCCCAGTTGCGGCTGATATAGCCTTGCGTAAACGTGTCGGGATAGGTGTAGTCGGCCATGGCGGCGATGTCGGCACCGGCGGCAAACGCTTTCTCACTGCCGGTCAGCACGATGCAGCCGATGCTGTCGTCGGCGTCGAACTTGAGCAGCGCGTCGCCCAGTTCGTTCATCATGCGCTCGTTCAGGGCATTCAGCGCCTTGGGGCGATTCAGGCGTATCAGCGCGACTTTGTCCTGGATTTCAATGATCAGATCTTCATAGTGCATGGTGTCTCCTCGCTTGGGGGTACTCGCGATTGTAGCGGCTAATGGCAGAGCTGGGCAGCGTTGCGGCATAACTCGGCAAACATGCTTACACTGGAAACGTGCCTCGGCGAAGCTATTGCCAGCGAAGCATGGCAACTTTGATCTGCATCAAAGTTTTGCCTGAGGTAAATCCATAAGCTGTCCAATTATTATCAGGGAGCACGCAATGTTTACATCGATCTTATTTCCGACTGACGGTTCCCCCTTGTCTGACCAGGCTGCCCAGACCGCCATCGCATTTGCCAAACTGAACCAGGCCAAGCTGGTGGTCCTGAGCGTGGTGCAACCGTTTCCGTTTTCGCCGATGGCCGACGGCGGCATCGTGCTAGACGCCAGCCTGTACGAGCAACAGATGAATGAATCGGCGCAGCACGCAGTCGATAAAATCGGCGAGGCCGCACGCGCCGCCAACGTCGCGTTTGAAGGCGTGGTCGCCGTGTCGCCGAGCCCGCATGAAGAAATCGTCAATACGGCGCAAGCGTGTCAGTGCGACATCATCCTGATGGCCTCGCATGGCCGCAAGGGTCTCAACAAGCTGTTTGTGGGCAGCGAAACGCAAAAAGTGCTGGCCCACACGCATTTACCGGTGATGGTATTGCGTTAAGCAAGAGCCACTAGTGCGGCTGCTTCGGCAGCAGCACCCACACCATGCCGCTCTGCTTCATGCGGCCTGCGTTTTCGGCCGCTTCCGCACCAAAGCCAAAGAAATAGTCAACCCGGATCGGCCCGCGGATGGCGCCGCCCGTGTCCTGCGCCATCACCAGGCGCTGCATCGGGATATCGCTGTTGGCCTGCGTGGTCGATAAAAACACGGGCACGCCCAGCGGCACGTAGCGTGAGTCGATGGCAACCGAGCGCTGCGGCGTGAGCGGTACGCCCAGCGCGCCTTTCGGCCCCACTTTCGGGTCCGGCAAGCGCTCTTCCTTGAAGAACACATAGCTGGGATTGGCGTTGAACAGCTCATCCTTGCGCGTCGGGTGACCGGCGATCCAGGCCTTGATGCCCTGCGCAGACGCCTGGCTCATGGTCAATTCACCCTTGTCGACCAGGTAGCGGCCGATCGACTGGTAGGGGTGGCCATTCTGATCCGCATAGGCAAGGCGCACGGTTTCCTGGGTATCGGTCAGCTGCACCCTGCCGCTGCCTTGCACCTGCAGGAAAAACGCTTCCACCTCGTCGTCGACCCACATCAGCTCCTTGCCAGCCATTGCCGGGGCGCGCTCGATCTCGGCACGGGTGGCATACGGCACTACTTTCTTGCCGACCAGCTTGCCGCGCAAGCGCATGTTTTTCAGCTCGGGATACACACTGGACAAATCCACCGACACCAGGTCGTCCGGCACCTTGTACAGCGGTGTCTGGTACGGCCCGCCACGTTTGCGCGCGCCATGCAACAGCGGTTCGTAATAGCCTGTCACCAGGCCGGAACTGGCGCCATCGGCGGCGACTATCTGGTTCGGCACGAAAAACGCTTCGAAGAACTGGCGAATCGCCTGATCGCTGTCGGCATTGACCTGGCGCGCGATCGTGCACGGCTCCTTCCAGTCGGGCCGCTTGACCAGCACGCCGCACGAGGCCATGAAGGCGGGCCAGGCCGCACGCACGTCGTCGCGACCCCAGCCGGGCAAGGCGGCAAAGCTGACCGGCACAAAAGTGGGCGCCTGGACGTCGCTGGCGTCAGGCGCGGCCGGTTTGGCAGGCACCGGCTTGACGACAGATGGCGTAATGGCCGGCGGCCTGGCGGGCGCGGGCTTCAGCGGCGCCGTGCTGGTACAGGCAGATAACGCCAGCGCGACGGCGACGCTTGAAACGAGTAGACTGAGGCGTAAAGACATAGGAGAGCGTATGTGGATCTTGGTAATTGAAGCGATGGTGGCGTTCTTCCTGCTGGCGTTCATCGTCTGGTGGACCATGTATGCGGGCAAGAATCGCACGCCGCCAACGCAGAAACAGGTGGCAACCGACAAGGACGCCACCGAAAAATTGAAATAAGCGCGGTAGTTTAGTGCAGTGTGCGCGGCAGCGACAACACGAACTCGGGAATCTGCGCCTCGAAACGGTGACCATCTTCGGCCACGCAGAAATACTCGCCCAGCATCGTGCCTTGCGGCGTGGCCAGCACGGTGCCGCTGGTGTATTCAAACTGTTCGCCCGGCTGCAGCAGCGGCTGGTGGCCGACGGCGCCCAGGCCACGCACTTCCTCCACCTTGTTGTTGGCGTCCGTGATCACCCAGTGGCGCGAAATCAGTTGCGCGCCGACCGTGCCGCTGTTGACCACGCGGATGGTGTAGCTGAATACGTGGCGGCCCTGGTCGGGTGCCGATTGATCGGGCAAATACTGTGTCTTGACCGTTACCGTAAATTCATAAGTCGCCATCGTCGTCCTTGTCTGGTTCATGAGGTGTCGCGCCACCGCCTTGCCGGCTGGTGCGCAAGAGGTATTCTGTGTTTCTAAAGGACATGGCAACGGCGTCAAGCGTAAAATAGCGCAACTTTGCATCTTCTACCCTTTGGCCCTGATCACCATGACATCATTTCGCATCGCTCCCAGCATCCTGTCCGCCGACTTCGCCCGCCTGGGCGAGGAAGTACGCAACGTCGTCACCGCCGGCGCCGACATCATTCACTTCGACGTGATGGATAACCATTATGTGCCAAACCTGACGATCGGCCCGCTGGTGTGCGAAGCCATCCGCCCGCATGTGCAAGTGCCCATTGACGTGCACCTGATGGTCAAGCCTGTCGATCGCATTATCCCGGATTTCGCCAAAGCCGGTGCGAACATCATCACCTTCCACCCGGAAGCGTCGGAACACCTGGACCGCTCGCTGCAGCTGATCCGCGACAACGGCTGCAAGGCCGGCCTGGTCTTCAACCCGGGCACGCCGCTGCACTACCTGGAACACGTGATGGACAAGATCGACATCATCCTGATCATGTCGGTCAACCCCGGTTTCGGCGGCCAGTCCTTCATTCCACAAGCGTTGAAAAAAATCGCCGAAGCGCGCCGCATGATCGATGAATCGGGCCGCGACATCATGCTCGAAGTCGATGGCGGCATCAAGATCGACAATATCGCAGCAGCAGCAGCAGCCGGCGCCGACACCTTTGTCGCCGGCTCGGCCATCTTCGGCAAGCCTGACTATAAAGCAGTGATCGACGCCATGCGCGCAGAGCTGGCCAGCGTGGTGGGCAAATAATGGGCGCGGGCGCGGTGAACCATGCAGTGCTGGCCGGCGTACGTGCCGCCATTATCGATCTTGATGGCACGATGCTCGACACCGTGCCCGACTTTCATGTCGCCATCAACGGCATGCGCGGCGAGTTCGACCTGCCGCCCATCAGCGCCGAAGCGATCAAGCTGATGGTGGGCAAAGGCTCGGAAAACCTGATCCGCACGGTACTGGCGCTCGATTTTGATCCTGCCGGCGTGGCGCAGCGTTTCGAAGCGGCGATGGATGGCTACCAGCGTCACTACCTGACCATCAATGGCCAGCACAGCACCCTGTACCCGGAGGTGGAAGCGGGCCTGGCTGCGATGAAGGCGGCAGGGCTGCGCCTGGCCTGCGTTACCAACAAGCCGATCGCGTTCGCGCTGCCGCTGCTGAAGCTGAAAAACCTCGATCAGTATTTTGAGATCGTCTACGGCGGCGACTCGCTGGCGAAGAAGAAACCGGACCCGCTGCCCTTGCTGCAAGTGTGCGCGGACTTCGACCTGGCGCCGGCCAACGTGGTGGCCATCGGCGACTCCTCGAATGACGCGCAAGCGGCCCGCGCTGCGGGTTGCCCCGTGCTGACGGTGCCGTACGGGTACAACCACGGACACTCTATACACGATACCGATTCCGATGGTATAGTAAATACGCTGCTTGACGCGGCTCATGCCATCAGCATGCAAAATTGAATCGTCTACTGATTTCACTACTTTCTCGCATACTGACCCGGACCACATCTTATCGTGAACACGTTTCTCATCAAAAAACACAATGTCACCCAAACCGGCTCGATTGAGGCCTGGCTTTGGCGACGCTGGCAATCCTGGCAGGCTTAAGGCCGAGCCGTACGCTGATTGCTGTCGCTTGCGCACCCGCATGCGACAGGTTTTTTGATAACCCACCGCAGGGTCGGTGCACATTTGCACCCCTGCGGCATGGAGAGACACATGACCGAACTCGAATTCAAATCGCTGGCCCAGCAAGGCTATAACCGCATCCCCCTGATCGCCGAAGCCTTCGCCGACCTGGAAACCCCGCTCACGCTATACCTGAAACTGGCGCAAACCCAGCAAGGCGGGAAGAACACCTTTCTGCTTGAATCGGTAGTCGGTGGCGAGCGCTTCGGCCGCTTCTCGTTTATCGGCCTGCCTGCCACCACCGTGCTGCGCACCTTTGGCAGCCGCACCGAGATCGTGAAAAATGGCGCGGTGATCGAGGAACACGAAGGCAATCCGCTCGACTTCATCGAGCAATACCAGTCGCGTTTCAAGGTGGCGCTGCGCCCCGGCATGCCGCGTTTCTGCGGCGGCCTGGCCGGCTACTTCGGCTACGACACGGTGCGCCATATCGAGAAAAAACTGGCCGGCGGCGCGCCGAAGGATGACCTGGGCCTGCCCGATATCCAGCTGATGGTGACCGAAGAACTGGCCGTAATCGATAACCTGTCCGGCAAGTTGTATCTGATCGTGTATGCCGACACCACCGTGCCCGAGTCATTTTCGAAAGCGCGCCAGCGCCTGAAGGACCTGCGCATGCTGCTGCGCCGTGGCATCGATGCGCCTGTGACCAGTGCCTCGGTCCGCACTGAAACGATCCGCGACTTTTCAAAAGAAGATTATCTGCAGGCCGTCGCCAAGGCGCATGAGTATGTGATGGCCGGCGACCTGATGCAGGTGCAGATCGGCCAGCGCATCCGCAAACCGTATGTCGACTCGCCACTGAGCCTGTACCGCGCGCTGCGTTCGCTGAACCCGTCGCCGTATATGTACTTCTATAACTTCGGCGACATGCAGATCATCGGCGCTTCGCCCGAGATCCTGGTGCGCAATGAAAACCTCGCTGACGGCAGCAAGAAAGTGACGCTTCGTCCGATCGCCGGCACGCGTCCGCGCGGCGCCACGCCAGAACGCGACGCGGAACTGTCTGCCGAACTGCTGGCCGATCCAAAAGAGATCGCCGAACATGTGATGCTGATCGACCTGGCGCGCAACGATATCGGCCGCATCGCCACCACCGGTAGCGTGCAGGTGACCGACCGCATGGTGATCGAAAAATACTCGCACGTGCAGCACATCGTCTCGAACGTGGAAGGCACGCTGAAGGATGGCTTGTCGAACCTCGACGTGCTGCGCGCCACTTTCCCGGCCGGCACCCTGACCGGGGCGCCCAAAGTGCGCGCAATGGAAGTGATCGATGAACTGGAAATCACCAAGCGTGGCATTTACGGCGGCGCCTGCGGCTACCTCTCGTTTGGCGGCGAAATGGATGTGGCGATCGCGATCCGCACCGGCGTGATCAAGGACGGCATGCTGTACGTGCAGGCCGCGGCTGGCATCGTCGCCGACTCGATCCCCGAAATGGAATGGCAGGAAACCGAAAACAAGGCGCGCGCCGTATTGCGCGCCGCCGAACAGGTGCAAGACGGCCTGGACGGCGACTTCTGATGCCAGTGCCGGGCGCTGAACCTGCCCGCGCCATGACCACGAGCGCCTGAACCAACACCGACCGGGGGATAGCACGTGGCG
Source organism: Janthinobacterium longum (assembly GCF_051380735.1). NCBI lineage: Bacteria > Pseudomonadati > Pseudomonadota > Betaproteobacteria > Burkholderiales > Oxalobacteraceae > Janthinobacterium > Janthinobacterium longum. The sequence continues at coordinate 553,705 of NZ_JBNYXQ010000002.1, read as the reverse complement.
TTGAACGCAATGTTGAAACGCGACCTGCTGTGGTCATGGGCCGCCATCGCGGCCATGGTCGCGCTGCTGATCTGGCTGCTGCTGCAGCTGGGCCGCCAGGGCGCGGACGCGCAGATCGTTGCAGCGCGCACGCGCGCCAGCGCCATCTGCCAGATCATGCGCGCCGGCAGCGGCAAGATGACACTCAACGGTAACAATGACGCCATGGGCGAGGCAGTCGAACGCGCCGTGGTCGACATGGCCCTGCGCGAGGACGCCGGTGTCGAAGGCGGCCTGTGGAGCGAGGAACGCGGCGTGTTCGCCTATGCCTTTCCCACCTATGACGGCAGCGGCGTGAAGGACGATGCGCCGGCGGCCGAACTTGCGCGCATCACCGCCCTGGCGCGGCGCACCCTGGCCCTGGGTGCCGGCGTTGACGAAGTGCGGCCCGGCCTGCGTGAAGCGGTGGTCTACACCGCCTGCCCGGTTGCAAACGGCATGGCCGGCTGGACCATGACCCGTGTGGCCACCATCGCCGACAGCGCACTCAATCACCTGATCCTGGCCGTCAGCCTGCTGCTCGGCTCACTGGTCATGGCCGGTGCCTGGTTCGCCTTCCTGCTGATGCGCTGGGGCCGCGAGGCGCAGCGCCTGTCCGAACTGCTGGTCGCCAGCGAACGCATGGCAGCCTTGGGCGGCCTGGCCGCCGGACTGGCCCACGAAATCCGCAACCCCCTCGGCACCATCCGCATGAAGGCCGAAAACGCCCTGCTCGCGCCGCCGGCCAAACGCCAGGAGCGCATGGAAGCCGCCTTGCAAACCACCCTGGGCCAGGTGCAGCGCCTGGAAACCCTGGTATCGAGCCTGCTGGCGCTGACCCAGTCGTTTCACCCCAGCCGCGCCCCGGTAGCGCTGGCCGGCTGGCTGGAACACTGCCGGCTCACGCATGCCGAAGCGGCGGACGAAATGGGCGTGACCATCACGCTGGACGTCGAAGCGGGGCTGGACGACGCCACCCGAGACATCGCCCTGTTCGATGCCACCCATATGGAACGCGTGATCGACAACCTGCTGCTCAACGCGCTGGCGCATGCGCACGCCGGCGGCCATATCGTGCTGGGTGCGGCGCGCGGCGACGCTTGCCTGCAGCTGTCGGTCAGCGACGACGGCAGCGGCGTGCCGCCCCCCTTGCGCGCCACCCTGTTCGATCCGCTGGTCACGGGCAGGGTCGGCGGCACGGGCCTGGGCCTGGCGGTGGTGCGCGAAGTGGTGCAGGCGCACGGCGGCAGCGTCGCGCTCGATCCAATCCACACTCACGGAACCCGTATCGTACTGGAGCTGCCATGGCCATGATCCTGATCGTCGACGACGACACCGTTTTTCGCGACACGCTGGCCGAGGCGTTGGGCGACCTGGGCTACCAGGTCAGCCAAGCAGCCAGCTGCGAGGCAGGGCTGCGGTGGCTGGAAGCGGGTGACATCGACCTGGCCATCGTCGACCTGCGCCTGCCCGGCGACGACGGCCTGGAATTCTTGCGCGCCGCGCCGCGCCTGGCGCCAGGTGTGCCGTGCATCATGCTGACCGCCTATGCGGTGGGCTCGAACACCATCGAGGCCATGCGCCTGGGCGCGTTCGACCACCTGACCAAACCGATCGGCCGCGAGACGCTGGAGCAGACGCTGGCGCGCGCCCTGCGCGCCAAAGAGCACGACGTCGCCGGGACCAGCACGGCGGTCGATACCAGCCAGGCCGGGGAACAGATGCTCAGCAACAGCGAAGTGATGCGCGCCATCTTCAAGCGCATCGGCCTGGTGGCCGACAGCGACAATTCGGTGCTGGTGCTGGGCGAGACCGGCACCGGCAAGGAACTGGTGGCGCAAGCCCTGCATGCCAACAGCGCCAGGCACGCCGGCCCTTTTATCGCCGTCAACTGCGCAGCGATTCCGGCCGACCTGCTGGAAAGCGAATTGTTCGGCCATGTCAAAGGCGCGTTTTCCGGCGCCACGGCCGAGCGCGCCGGGCGCTTTCGCGAAGCCGATGGCGGCACCCTGTTCCTCGACGAAATCGGCGACATGGCGCTGCCGACCCAGGCCAAGATCCTGCGCGTGCTGCAGGAACGGCAGGTCACGCCGCTCGGCGGGTGTCACGCACTGCCAGTCGACCTGCGCATCGTCGCCGCCACCCACCGCGACTTGGAAGCGGATGTCGAGGCCGGCGAATTTCGCGCCGATCTGTGGTACCGCCTGCAGGTGATCACGATCAACCTGCCGCCGCTGCGCGAGCGCCCGGAAGATATCGACCTGCTGGCGGCGCACTTCCTGCAGCAGGGCGCCAGTGGTCGTGCCAAGCGCCTGTCTGGCGCAGCGCTGGCTGCGCTGCGCGCGCACGGATGGCCGGGCAATGTGCGTGAACTGCGCAATACCATGCAGCGCGCTATTGCGCTGAGCGAAGGTGAGCTGATCGACCTCGAACACCTGGGTTTGAACGCCGCCAGGAGCACCAGTGTGCCGACGACAGCCAGCGCCGCAGTGGTCGACATGATCGACTGGGACGGCCCGCTCGACGCCGCCGTGGCACGGCTCGAAGTGGTCATGCTGTTGCGCGCCCTGCAAGCATCCGCTGGCAATCGCAGCCAGGCCGCGCGCCGGCTGGGCCTGTCGCGCCAGCAGCTGTATCGCAAGCTGGCGCAATACGGCATGGAGTAAAGCCACCGGCTGCATGCCGGGCGGACAGCTGTCCGTTCCAGTGACAGCAGCGTGTCACCAGAGCGGACACTACCTTCGTCGATGCCCACGCCAGGCACGCAAAATAGCGCTCTCTGGCGCTGGCACGCAATCTGCATAGTCATGACTACCACCCTTTCAATCCGAACCAAGGAGTTAGTCATGACGGTACTGAAACCTTCCATGCTGGTGCTTGCATTTGCCCTGTCGACCCTGACCGCCAGCGCCTTCTCGGCGGCAGTACCGGTGCGTCCCGTGACACTGGCGCAAGCCGAGCCGCCGCCACCACCACCGGCAGACCGCGCGCTGCCGCCACCACCGGCGCCCGTTGCGGATATGCCGCCGCCACAACCGCCGGCGCGCAAGCCACGGGCACCGCGCCCACCGGCACCCGGTACCGATGCACCACCGCCGCCACCGCCGCCTGCCCCACCGGCAGGTGAAGCACCACCGCCACCACCTGCGCCACCTGCCGGCAGCAGCCAGCTGTAAGAGCGGGCGCAATGAAACTGCATGCTGCCTTGCTGGTGGTGCTCCTTGCCTGCACGGGTCTGGCCATCGCCCAGGCGCCACCTGGCGCCGAGGGTGTGGTGGCGCGCTACCTGACCACGCCCTACGGCGAGGTCAATGGCCTGCGCCTGGACAATGGCACGCTGGCCCTGTTTGCGCCGCACCTGGCCCAGCGTTTTTTCGAGTCGACCACCGTTGGCGACCAGGTGCGGCTGAGCGGGCATGGCGGCGCCGATGGCGTACTACGCGCGACCAGCCTGGTCAATCTGACGACGCGCAGGACGGTGGCCGACATGCCGCCAGCGCCGCCATCACCACCCACGAATCGTCAACTGGCCACGCTCGAGCGCCTTGAAACAGCCGGCACCATCGACCTGGTGCTGCGCGGACCGCGCGGCGAAGCCAATGCGGTGCTCCTCCAGGAGGGCGCGGTGGTGTATTTCCGCCCCGATCTGATCAAGATACCGCTGGCGCGCCAGCAGCCATTCGCGGCGATCGGCATCGGCACGCGCAGCAGCTGGGGCCCGGCGCTCGAAGCGGTGGCGGTCGGCGCCGACCTGGAACAAGCACGCGCAGCGATACATGCACCACCACCCCTCCCCTGAACCAACGCCCGGAGCGCACCACGCATGTCGACTGAAATTCTATTGTGGATCATTACCGGCCTGACCATGGCCGGCATCGTGCTGCGCCCGGGCGGCTTGCCCGAAGCCCTGTGGGCCACCATGGCGGTGGCGGCGCTGCTGTTGCTGCGCCTGATCGTGCCGCACGACGTACTGGTGGGCGCGGCGCGCGGCGTCGACGTGTATCTGTTTTTGGGCGGCATGATGCTGCTGGCCGAAATGGGCCGGCGCCATGGCGTCTTCGACTGGCTGGCGGCGCACGCCGCGCGCGCAGCGGGCGGTTCGGGCAGCCGCCTGTTCTTGCTGATTTACCTGGCCGGTACCCTGGTCACCGTCTTCCTGTCGAATGACGCCACCGCCGTGGTGCTCACGCCTGCCGTGTATGCGGTGGCGCGCGCGGTCGACGCGCCGCCGCTGCCCTACCTGCTGGTGTGCGCCTTTGTCGCCAATGCCGCCAGCTTCGTGCTGCCTGTATCGAACCCCGCCAACCTGGTGATGTTCGGCGCCCACATGCCCAGCCTGGGCAACTGGCTGATGCTGTTTTTGCTGCCTTCGCTGGGCGCCATCGTTGTCACTTACCTGGTGCTGCACCTGCGCCTGCGCGCCACCTTTGAAGTTGTCATTCGTACCGACGTCGCGGTGCCGCGCCTGGCGCCGGCCGGGCGTTTGACGATCGCCGCACTGGGCGCCACGGCGCTGCTGCTGGGCTGGGCGTCGGCACGCGGCATGGAACTGGGCGCCGTCACATTGGGCGCCGCGGCGCTGGCGATGCTGCTCACATGCCTGGTTGCGCGCAGCTCACCGATCGTGCTGCTGCGCGCCGTTTCGTGGGATGTGCTGCTGATGGTGGCCGGCCTGTTCGTGCTGATCCAGGCGCTGCAGCAGCATGGCGTGGTGGCCATTCTGGCCAGCGCGCTGCACGCGCTGCAGGCGCAGGCGCCGGCCATGGCCGACAGCGTGGTCGGTGCGGTGCTGGCGTTTGCCTGCAATCTGTTCAACAACCTGCCTGCCGGCCTGCTTGGCGCGGCCACCCTGGACCATGTGGCCGCACCGGCACCGCTGCGCGCGGCGGCCATGATCGGCATCGACCTGGGACCTAACCTGTCGGTCAGCGGCTCGCTGGCCACCCTGCTGTGGCTGACGACGCTCAAGCGCGAAGGCTTGCAGGTCGGTGCCTGGACCTTCCTGAAACTGGGCGCACTGGTCATGCCGGCGAGCCTGCTGGCGGCCTTGCTGCTGCTGTGGGCGCAATCATGAGCGCGCCACGCACGCTGGACCGGGCCGCATCCGTGCCTGTGCCGCTGGGCGGCAAGCTGATAGCGCTGGCGCTGTTGAATTTCTTCCTGGCCGATTCACGCGATGGCCTGGGCCCCTTCCTCGACGCCTATCTCACCACGCAGGGCTGGCGCCCGATGGACCTGGGGCTGCTGGCCACCATCGGCGGCGTCCTGGGGCTGGGGGCAGGCATCCCGGCCGGTGCACTGGCCGACCGCAGTCACCACAAGCGATTGATGATCATCGCGCCGGTCACGCTGATCACGGTGATGAGCATGCTGTGCATCGCCTTTCCCGGGCGCGCCGTGGTGTTTTCGACGCAGACCCTGGCGGCGCTGGCCGGCGTGCTGATCATGCCTGCCTTGTCGGGCATCACTCTGGGCCTGGTAGGGCCAAAGCGCTTCGGCGAGCAACTGGGCAGGAACGAAGCGTACAACCATGGTGGCAATATGGTGCTGCTGGGGGCCACCTGGGGCGCCAGCGCCTGGTTCGGCCTGCCCGGCGTGGCCACGCTGATGATCGCCACCACCATCGCCACGGTGGCCGCGACGCTGGCCATCGATCCCCGCGCCATCGATCATGTGGTGGCGCGCGGCGGCGAGCGCGGTAGCGAGCACGGTAGCGCGCGCGGTGAAAGTCCGCCCGCTTCGACCTGGCGCATGCTGGTCCACAACCGCCCGCTGTTGCTGCTGAGCGTGGCCTTGCTGCTGTTTCACTTCGGTAACGCCCCTCTGGCGCGCCTGATCTCCCAGCAGTTTGCCCTGCAAATGCAGCGGCCCTTCGAGACGACTGCCATCATCACCATCGTCTCGCAAACGGCGGCACTGGCGGCGGCGCTGGCCGCACCTTTCATTATCCGCCGCGACTGGGTACGCATCGCAAGCGTGCTGGCCATGCTGACGCTGCCATTGCGCGGCGTGATCGCCTGGTCATTTTCCAGCTTCGGCATGATCTATCCGGTGCAGCTGCTCGATGGCCTGGGCGTCGGCCTGCTGGGCATCTTGACGCCGTTCCTGGTCGAGCGCCTGACGCGCGGCAGCGGCCACTTCAACCTGGCGCTGGCGGCGGTGATGGTGGTGCAAGGGGTCGGCGCGGCGTCAAGCAATATGGTGGCCGGCTACCTGGTGACGCACTACGGCTACAGCGTCACCTATCTGCTGCACGGCGCGATGGCCCTCGTCGCCTTGGCCGCACTGCTGCCGGCACTGCGCCCGGCCAGGCCAGATGGACACGCATAAAAATCGCCTGCGCGGTGTTACTGCATGGCCGGATATTGGTGTAATATTAGGTCATGCAACAATTCCCGATCCGCTTCCTGTCCTTCCCTTGCTGGTGCTGGCGTCAAGCCTGACCACAACTCCCCCTATCGCCTGCGCAATTGCGCGGGCAGCAAAAACAAACTGTGCTACGACACTGCCAAATTGGAAAATTTGCGGTCGTGCACGGAAAACCAGTCACCCAATTCAACCAGGTTAGGCACCAACATGCTGCTGATGATCGACAACTACGACTCCTTCACCTACAACATCGTGCAGTATTTCGGCGAACTCGGCGAGGACGTGCGCGTGTACCGCAATGACGAAATCACGATCGCACAGATCGAAGCACTGAACCCGGATCGTATCTGCATTTCGCCCGGCCCGAAAGCGCCAAAGCAGGCCGGTATTTCCATTGAGGTGTTGAAACACTTCGCAGGCAAGAAACCCATCCTCGGCGTATGCCTGGGCCACCAGGCCATCGGCGAAGCGTTCGGCGGCAAGGTGGTGCGTGCCAAAGAGGTCATGCACGGCAAGACTTCCGTCATCGCCCATACCGGTGTCGGCGTCTTCAAGAATATTCCCAGCCCCTTCACGGTGATCCGCTACCACTCGCTGGCGATCGAGCGCGCCTCACTGCCGGCCTGCCTGGAAGTCACAGCATGGACGGACGACGGCGAAATCATGGGCGTGCGCCACCGGCAATTCGATATCGAGGGCGTGCAGTTCCACCCCGAATCGATCCTGTCGGAGCACGGCCACGCCCTGCTGAAAAATTTCCTCGAGCGCTGAGGTGAGCACGCGCCAGCGTGCCCTCAGTGTCCTCCTGCGCCATCATTGAAGAAAGAAGCATCATGCCGATCACCCCACAAGAAGCGCTGCTGCGCTGTATCGAACACCGCGAGATTTTTCACGACGAAATGCTGTACCTGTTTCGTCAGATCATGTCCGGCGAAATGTCGCCCACCATGATCGCCGCGCTGACCATGGGCCTGCGCGTAAAAAAGGAAACCATCGGCGAGATCGCCGCCGCCGCGCAAGTGATGCGCGAGTTTTCCACCAAGGTGCCGATGGCCGACACCACCAATCTGCTCGATATCGTCGGCACCGGTGGCGACGGCGCGCACACCTTCAATATTTCTACCGCCTCGATGTTCGTGGCGGCGGCCGCCGGCGCGCGCGTGGCCAAGCATGGCGGGCGCAGCGTCTCGTCGTCCTCGGGCAGCGCCGACGTGCTCGACTCCCTGGGCGTCAACATCAACCTGCAGCCCGAGCAGATCGCCCAGTCGATCGCGCAGACCGGCATCGGCTTCATGTATGCGCCGAATCACCACGCGGCCATGAAGCATGCGGCGCCGGTGCGCCGCGAACTGGGCGTGCGCACGATTTTCAATATCCTGGGGCCCTTGACCAATCCGGCCGGCGCACCGAACATTCTGATGGGCGTATTTCATGCCGACCTGGTCGGCATCCAGGTGCGCGTTCTGCAGCGCCTCGGTGCGCAGCACGCCATCGTCGTCTATGGTCGCGACAATATGGACGAAGTGTCGCTCGGCGCCGGTACCATGGTGGGTGAGTTGATCAACGGCGAGATCCGCGAATATGAAATCCATCCGGAAGACTTCGGCCTGCAGATGATCGCCAGCCGCAACCTGAAGGTGGCCGATTCCGTCGAATCGAAAGCAAAAATGATGGAAGCGCTGCGCGGCGAGCCTGGGGCGGCTGCCGACATCGTGGCCCTGAACGCGGGCACAGCGCTGTATGCTGCCGGCGTGGCCAGCTCGATCGAAGACGGCCTGGCGCGTGCGCGCACGGCCGTCAGCTCGGGCGCGGCGCTGGCAAAGCTCGACCAATTCGTGCAAGTGACACAGCAACTGGGCCGGCCGGCACAAGCGTAATTTCCACGCAACCCTTCACCTTCTATAAGGCAGCGACCAACATGTCCGATATCCTCAATAAAATCCTGGCAGTGAAAGCCGACGAAGTGGCCAGGGCCAAGTCCCACCGCAGCCTGGCCAGCCTGTGCAGCGAAGTGGAAAGCGATCTTGACCTGCGCGCCAATTTACGTGACTTTGAAGCGAGCCTGCGCCAGCATATCGCCGATGGAAAGCCCGGCATCATCGCCGAAGTGAAAAAGGCCTCGCCATCAAAAGGCGTGATCCGCGCCGACTTCCACCCGTCCGAGATCGCCGCCAGCTATGCGCAGCATGGCGCGGCCTGCCTGTCGGTACTGACCGATGTGCAGTTCTTCCAGGGTGCGGACGCCTACCTGCAACAGGCGCGCGCAGCCTGCGCCATTCCCGTGCTGCGCAAGGATTTCATGGTCGACCTGTACCAGATCTATGCAGCGCGCGCGATGGGCGCCGACTGCATCCTGCTGATCGTCGCCGCGCTGGACCATGGCCTGATGGCCGAGATGGAAGCGTGCGCCCACGAACTGGGCATGGGCGTGCTGATCGAAAGCCATGACGGCGACGAACTCGATGCGGCACTGAAACTCAAGAGCGCGCTGATCGGCATCAACAACCGCAACCTGCGCACCTTCGAGACCTCGCTCGATACCACCATCGGCCTGCTGCCGCGCGTTCCGCAAGACAGACTGATCATCACCGAGTCGGGCATCCTGACGACCGACGATGTCGCACGCATGCGCGCGGCCAACGTGCACAGCTTCCTGGTCGGTGAAGCCTTCATGCGCGCACCGGACCCCGGCGTGGAACTGGCGCGCCTGTTCAGCTGACCAGGCTGGCGCTTGGGGCGCAGGCGCCGGTAACGCCAACGATATCGAATTCGATACGGTCACGGCCATTTTCCTTGGCCTGGTACAGCGCCGCGTCGGCGCGCGCCAGCAACTGCTCCAGATCTTCGTGTTCCGACGCCTGGCAGGCCACGCCGATACTCACGGTGCAAGGCGGCAGTCCCTTGCCATTCGGTGCGCACAACAGGGTGCGGATGCGTTCGGCCGCGCCGAGCGCGTGGTGCGGCGCCATGTCGGGCATCAGCACGACGAATTCTTCACCACCAAAGCGCGCCACGCAATCCGATTCGCGCAGCGCACCGCTGATGACCATGGCCACATGCGCCAATACCCGGTCACCCACGGCATGGCCATGGCGGTCATTGACCAGCTTGAAATAATCGAGATCGATACTGAGCAAGGTCAGCGGACGGCGGTAGCGCCGCAAGTTTGCCTTTTCGCGTGCATAGGCATCGCCAAAGCCGCGCCGGTTCAGCACCTGCGTCAGCGGATCGTGAGTGGAGCGGCGTTCGAGTATGGTTTGCAGACGGCGCGTGGCGACCGTCATGAATCCCACCGTCAGCAGCAGCGCCATGAAATTGGCGGTCGCCAGGTAAATGCTGGCGCGCGTGCCCGCTGCCAGCAAATCCACATGCGCGCCACCATACAGCAGGGCCGACACGCCGCGCACCAGCACCACGCAGGCCTGCACGGCCATCAGGCCGCCAAAGAAGAAACTGGAAAAATGCCGCTCGCCATACTTCCACACCAGCTGCGCCTGGCGCGCATAGAACAGGAATACGGTCAGCGAAAAGATCGCCACGCGCATGGAAAAATTCACATCCGCCAGCCGCCACCAAACCAGGCCTGCCATGCTCAGGCAACAGGCCAGCGCATAAAAGCGCAGGCTGGGCTTCTGGCCATAAAATTTTTCCGTGCCCAGCATCGACAGGCCGATGCCCAGCAACAGGCTGGCGTTGGCGCTCAGCAGCGAGATCGCATCGGGAACCATGTCACGCGTGCCGAACAGCACAGAAGCGCAGACCAGCAGCAGCAAGCCGGCCGACCAATGGCCCAGGCCATCGACTTCGCGCCGGAAGCTGCGATACACGGAAAACATGACGATGCTCATGGCAGCACACATCAGTGTGGCCATCAGCATGATGGTGCGCGGGTCGAGTTTTTCCACGGTCAGAGAAAACCTATATTGAATTGACGTGATATTAGTTCAATTACATTGGTTCCCAAGGATCATAACGCTTATCACGGCTGCGCAGTTGGCCGTTTCACCGCCGGTGATTTTTTCGATGCAGGCAACAGCGCAAGGCTGACGGCCGGTACGCGGTCGCCCTGCAGTTGCACCGTAAAAGTCATCAGCTCGTCGCGGCGGAAGGCATGGATGACCACTTCGGCACCGACCGCATAGCGCGACAGCAAGGCGTCCAGGTTGGTGCCCGTCACGCGCAAGCCGTCCAGGGCCACCAGCACATCGCCGGCAGACAAGCCGGCCTGGTGGGCGGCCCCGCCCTGGTGTACTTGCGCCAGTTTTGCGTCGCTGGCCAGATTGATATCGAGGCTGGGCTTGTCGCCTTTGCGCACGTCGCTGTACTTGACGCCGAACGGCGCCAGCAGGCGCGCCAGCGGCACGTCGTCAGTGCCGCGGATATAGCGCTCGAAGAATGGTTTCATGCGCGTGCCGCTGATTTCATCGAACAGCGCTTCGACTTCGGCAGGCGTTACGCCAATTGGTTTGCCCTGGTAGAAATCGCGGCCATAGCGCTGCCACAGCACCAGCATCACGTCGTCCAGCGACGTCTCGCCGCCGGATTTGCTGCGCAACGTCAGGTCCAGCGCCAGCGCGATCAGCGAACCCTTGGTGTAGTAGCTGACGATGGCGTTCGGCGCATTTTCATCCTGGCGGTAGTACTTGCCCCAGGCATCAAAGCTGGAATCGGCCACGCTTTGCCTGGTGCGGCCACTGCCGCGCAAGACACTGTTGACGGTCTTGCCCAGCAGCTTGAAGTAGGCCGCTTCGTCGATCAGTCCGGCGCGCACCAGCATCAGGTCATCGTAATAGCTGGTAAAGCCTTCGAACAGCCACAGCAGCGGCGTATAGCTTTCCGCCTGCAACTGGTAAGGCGCGAACGCGGCCGGCTTGATGCGCTTGACGTTCCAGGTATGGAAGTACTCGTGGCTGCACAGGCCGAGGAACTTCAGGTAGCCCTCGCCGATCTCGGTACTGTTCGATGCCGTGGTCGGCAGGTCGGCGCGCGCGCAGATCAGCGCGGTCGAGGCGCGGTGCTCCAGCCCGCCATAGCCATCGCCCACAGCCATGGTCATGAACACATAGCGGTCCATCGGTGCTTTTTTGCTTTTCGGCTCAAAAAAGGCGATCTGGGTTTCGCAGATGGCTTTCAGGTCGCGGCACAAACGGGCGAGGTCCAGGTTCGGCACTTTGCCGGTGACGACGATATCGTGCGGCACGCCATGCGCCTTGAAAGTGGCCAGCGCGAAGTCGCCCATTTCCACCGGATGATCGATCAGCTCATCGTAATTGGCGGCCTGGTAGCTACCGAAGCCATAGCGCTTTGCCTTCAGTTCCGGCAAGGTGGTGGCCACGCGCCAGTTCTTGCAGGCGGCGTCCTGCGGCTGCACGATATTGACTTCATGCGGCGCCGACTCCTGCCCCAGCACGCTCAGGAACACGCTGGTACCGTTGAAAAAGCCGTGGTTCTGGTCCAGGTGGGCGGCACGTACCGACAGGTCCCAGGCGTAGACGTCATATTCCACTACCAGGGCGCCGTCGCAGGGCGCGGCCTGCCAGGAATGCTTGTCGAGCTTGCTCAAAGCCACGGCGCGGCCGCCGCACTCGGCGCGGATGCTGACAATATTGCGCGAAAATTCACGGATCATGTAGCTGCCCGGGATCCAGGCCGGCAGCGACAGCACCTGGCCGATGGCGGCCGGCTGTTTGACCGTCAGGCTCACGCGGAACATATGACCGGCCAGGTCCAGCGCGGCGATGGTGTAGATAATGCCGGCGGCGGGCGCCCTGGCGACGGCTTTCTTGATCGGTGCTTTTTTCATGTTTTCCTCGTGATTACAAATCGTCTGGCGTGTCGATGTCGCGCAAGACGCCATTATCGGTCACCGCCACTTCGCGCGCCATATGGCTGTGCACGATGGCACGCGCGCCCTGGTCGCCGTCCAGCGCCAGCAGCAGCGGCAAGTGGAAGGCACTGAACGCCACCGGATTGCCGTGCCGGCCCTGGAATACCGGCACGGCGATCTGCGCGCCGTCGCCTATCGCCTGCGACAGGGCGGTAATCGTTGCAGCTTCCACATACGGCATGTCGCCCAGCGCAATTACCCAGCCCGGTGCACCGCGCGCGTAATCGATGGCGCAGGTCAGCGAGGCGGCCATGCCGGTGTCCGCGTCCATGCAGACGCGCACTTCGCAACCCAGGGAGCCCAGCAGGCGCGCGACCGCCGTATCGTCAGGCCGGACCACGGCTATCACGCGCGGCAGCACCGCCAGCAAGTTGCTGGCCGCCGCCGCCACCACGGCCTGGCCCGCATGCGGACCTTCGGCCAGCGGCTGCAGCAATTTGTTCTGCACGCCGGAGGGATCGAAACGCCGCCCCCTGCCCGCCGCCAGCAAAATGCCGATCATGCTTGCGCCAGCGTGGTGGCGGCATCCTTGATGGCGGCGCGGATTCTTTGATACGTGCCGCAGCGGCAGATATTGCCGCTCATGGCGCTGTCGATATCGGCGTCGCTGGGCGACTGGTTGGCGCGCAGCAGCGCCGTCGCGCTCATCACCTGGCCGCTTTGACAGTAGCCGCATTGCGGCACGTCGTGGCGCACCCAGGCCGCCTGCACTGCGCTGCCCACCTGGTCGGTTTCCATCGCTTCGATCGTGGTGATTTTTTGCCCGCCCACCGCCGATATCGGCGTGATGCACGCGCGGATCGGCTGGCCGTCCAGGTGCACCGTGCAGGCGCCGCACAGCGCCGCGCCGCAGCCAAACTTGGTACCGGTCAGGTTCAGGTTGTCGCGCAGCGCCCACAGCACGGGGGTGGACGGATCAGCATCGACCTGCATGTCGCGGCCATTGATATTCAAGGTGATCATCTGCGGCTCTGGCTCTTTATCGGGATGGCATGGCGCCAACACTCCATGATACCTAAAAAAGTACAAAAAAAGCGCGCCTGCAAGGGCGCGCCTGTCGGTTCTGCCAACCGTTGCTTACTTGACGGTCGACAGTTTCTGTTCCAGCGTCTTGGTATCGATCGCGCCGGGAATGCGGCTGCCGTCGGCAAAGAAGATCGCCGGCGTGCCCGAAACGCGCAATTGCTGGCCCAGCGCCAGGATTTTGTCGTGCGGGTTGGCGCACGTGGCGGCCACGGTGGCCGGCACTTTACCGTTCAGCATCCAGTCGTCCCAGGCCTTGTTGCGGTCTGGTGCGCACCAGATATTGCGCGATTTGGTGATCGAGTCGGGCGACAGGATGTTGTACATAAAGGTGTAGACGGTAACGTTGTCGATTTCCTTCAGCGCGTTCTGGCGGAAACGCTTGCAATAGCCGCAGTTAGGATCTTCGAACACGGCGATCACGCGCTTGCCGTTGCCCTTGACGGTTTTCAGCGCAGACGCCAGCGGCAGGTCCGAGAACTTGATGCGGTTGATGTCACTGACACGCTCCTTGGTCAGGTTCTGCGAAGTTTTCGCGTCGAACACGTTGCCCACGAACAGATACTGCGCATTTTTGTCAGTGTAGAGAATATCGCCGCCGGTACTGATTTCATACAGGCCGGCGTACGGCGTTTCCTTGACCGAATCAACCTTCACGCCATCACCAAGGCGTGGCTCGACCAGCTTCTTGATGGCCGCTTCGGTCTGGGTCTCGGCGCCTGCGCACGACATCATCAGGCCGGAGGCCACAAACAATGCCAGTTTGCTCATTTTAATCACTATCACTTCTCCACTTGATCACAAAACAATCGCCGCAGGCATCGCTGCGGCGACCATGAATTCCGGCGTACTGCCTAGGTTTGATTACCGAGAGCGTGCGAAATCATTTTTCGCTTCAACGCCGGCAATTTGTCGAGCAAGTTTAATCCCAAATTGCGAACCATGCGCAGCGGCTCCAGATCGGCGCCGAACAAGCGCGCCAGGCCATCGGTGGCCAGCAGCATCAGCATCACGTCTTCCTTGCGCGCGCGCGCATAGCGGGCCAGCACGCGCTCGTCGCCTATGCCGCGATGCGCTTCGCGTTCATTAATGGTTTTCACCAGTTGCGCCACATCGGCAAAGCCCAGATTCATGCCGTGGCCGGCCATCGGATGGACCACATGGGCGGCGTCGCCGACCAGCGCCACGCGCGGCGCCACCATCGTGTGCGGGCGGATCAGGCGCAGCGGAAAGGCGCGTATCAGTTCGGGCTGCAAGGGCGTGAGCGCACCGAGCTTGTCGTGGCACCAGGCGGACAGACGCACGGCCAACTCACCGGCCGATTCGTCCTGCAAGGTATCGGCCAGCGCATCGGGCGCCGACCACACCAGCGAGACGCGGTCGCCCGGCAGGGGCAGCAGCGCGATAATCCCGTCAGCGCCGGTGAACCACTGGTGGGCAGCGCCATGGTGCGGCTTTTCGCAGGCAAAGTTGCTGACCACGCCGCGCTGGCCGTACGAGCGGTAATCAAGGCCGATATCGCACTGGCCGCGTACCCACGACTGCGCACCGTCGGCGCCCACTACCAGCGCTGCGGTGATGGTGTCGCCACCGTCCAGGTACAAGATGGCGGCGTCCGCCGTCCACTCGATGCGGCTGGCCAGGCCCTGCACCACGGTGACGTTCTGCGCAAACCGCAAAGCCGCGTCCAGCGCCTGGCCCAGGTTACGGTCTTCGATAATCCACGCCAGCGTGCCAACGTGGGCGCCATAGGCATCAAAACCCAGCGCCCCCGCCTGCGCGCCATCGCCGTTGACCAGCATCGCGTCGACCGGCGCCACGCGGGCCGCGTCGAGCGCGCCCCACACTTTCAGCGACGACAGCAACTGGTGGGCCGTGTGGTTGAGCGCAAACACGCGCACATCCCAGCTGGCGTCGTCAGGCGGCGCACTCGGTTTCGCCGGACTTAACAGCGTAACGCTTTGCCCGGCCTGGGCAAACGCCAGCGCCGTGGTTTTCGCAATGGCGCCGTCGCCGACGATGCACACGTCGCTGTGGCTGTGCATGAAGCGCCGCATGGTGGGGGAGGATGGACTGTTCATGCAGTCATTATAGCGTTTGCCTTCTTTTTCTTCGCACGATCGCCAACGGGGGAGCCAGAAGCGGCGCCGGCCATCTTGCCTAGTGCTGATACTCGCGCAGAAGATGGTGGCGAACATGGCATCGACCTCGCCCGGCTGCAGGCGATTGAGGTCGACATAGGCTACGCCGTCGTCCACGCTGACGACGGGCAGCGCATGGCGCAGCGGCAGCGTGTTCTCGAGGGGTCCTGGCTGCAAGGTCACGCTGCGCTGCTCCCCATCGGCGCCAGCAAGCAGCAGCTGTACGCTGGCGTCCCTGGGCGCCATGGTCATCTCGAACAGCGCGTTGCGCCAGCGTCCCGCCTCGGTCGATGCCGCCACCGTACCAGCCAGGCGCGCCAGGCGGCTGTCAACGGCTTCACCATCGATGCCGACAAGCTCGTCGCCCACGCGCAGCACGCCGCCGCCTTCGAGCGCAGGGTCGGTCACGCCTGCGACATATATCCGCCCGCCGATCCTCGCCAGCTGCACGCCGATGCCATGCGTGCGTTCGTTCCAGCCCAGGGCACGGCTGCCAGTGATGACATGGCTGTCGTCCAGGTGCACCGCCATTGCTTCGAGCGCCTGGCCATATTCGCGCGCATCCGTCACGTCCCCCATGCGCCGCAGGCAGTCAAGAAGGGCTTCCTCCCAGGAACTGTCCATCAGGCGCCTGGCCGGAAAATACTTGTCCATGGTGGCCCACAGCTTGATCGCGGCCAGCATGCGCCACTCGCGCGCTGGAAAGCGCATGTCGCGATAGGCTGCATCGTCCTGGCGCACCGGATACATGGCCGGCGTTGGCGCAGCTTTCTGCAGCCGCTGTTTGTGCGCCAGCAGCGCCAGCGCCTCCATCACCGGCGCGCTGGCCGGCCCGGTGGCGCGATCCTGCGGCAAACGTCGGTCGGCTTGCCAGCGCACGGCACTGCCGTCTGCCCATACCAGCTGGCCAGACGCAAACTCCACCGTCAAATCCTCATCGAGCCACAGCGTTTGCCACGGATCGATACGGCTGCCGCCCCTCCCCTCTTCTGCCACGATGCCCGCGCGACCGCTGCGCTGCAGCGCCAGCACAGCGGCAGGCACCGCTTGCGTATCGTTGACGATGACCGCCAGCGGCAGCAAGCGCGCACCTGGCGCTGGCAGCACTGGCTGCATTTCCATCTGCATAAAGCCGGGCAGGATACCTTCCCATTGTTCGGCATCCTGCGGGCGCGGCCCGGTGGAAAAGCGATAGCGCGGCGCGGGCAGCATCAGCGGCTGCACAATCAGTTGCGCCAGCACGGCGTGCAGCATGGCCGGCGATGACAGATAGGGCACGCCGGCAATCGGACGCAGATCAAGGATCACGCGCCTGGCGCGGGCCGGCAACACCAACGGCGTCGGCCTTTCGCGCATGCCGGGGTGCAGGTGCAGCAGCGCCGTGTCACCGGGCAGCCACTCAAGCACTTCGCCATCCGCCGGCCAGCGGACAAATGACGGTGCCGGCATGCCGATGCGCAGCGCAGTATCGTGCAAGGGTTCCATCAGGGTGGCAGCTGCCGCGCGCAAGCTGGCTTCACTATCCTCGCCTTTCAAGTGCGGCAAGGCCGTTACCAGCGCGCGATCCCAGTCGACGGCGCCGTCGGCAAGCGCCGGATGAATAGCGCGTACCTCGCTCCACAAGCGTGCCAGCGCCAGCACATCATGCTCGCCTGCTTGTGCAGGACCGGTCAACAACCAACATGCCAGCGCTGCCTGCACGCCCCTGCTCCAAACCGCCATGGCATCACTTTCAAGATAAAAAGTTAATTATCCAGCAACACCCCTGACCCCACAAGCCATTGCGGCCGATCAGGCCCCAAGCCGGGACGCAGCAGCGGCAACGGATACGGCTGCGACATGAAAAAAACAGCTAAATTCAGTACGAGCCCTTGCATTCATTTTTTGGTCTGCTATAATTCGCCACCTTGGCCTGGTAGCTCAGTCGGTAGAGCAGAGGATTGAAAATCCTTGTGTCGGTGGTTCGATTCCGCCCCGGGCCACCAAGAACGTTTTGTATCGACGCCAATCCTTAGTGATTGGCGTCTTTGTTTGCGGACTACCCAGTCCTCACGTACGGTCTATTTCCGGCATCGTTCTAGTTGCGAGTTACATCCGAAGTTGGAGTGTTGAGCATGGAATTAGCGCCACGCATCATCATCATCGCCGGCCCTAATGGCGCTGGAAAGACGACTTTTGCACGTGAATTCCTCACGAGCGAGGTGGCGTGCCCAGTGTTCGTCAATGCCGATCTGATCGCAGCAGGACTCGCTCCTTTCGCACCAGAAACCGCCTCACTACAAGCCGGACGCCTGATGTTGCAAGAACTAAAACGTCACTTTGCTGCTCGCACCAGTTTTGCCTTTGAAACCACGCTTTCAGGTCGAGGCTATCTGCGCCAGATTGGTGAATGGCAAAAAGCTGGATATCGCGTTAAGCTTATTTTCCTGCAATTAGCGAGCGCCGAAGAAGCCATCGCACGCGTGGCGCAAAGGGTCAAGCAAGGTGGGCACCATATTCCCGACGACGTAATTCGCCGCCGCTTTGCTGCTGGCAAACGTAATTTTGAGCAGTTCTATGCGCCCGTCGTAGATGCTTGGGCCTTGTATGACAACGCCGGCTCCACGCCGGCTCTCATCGACTGGAGCGAACGACCATGAACAAACAACCCATTGATCAAGCTCAAGATCGTGATTTACGTCTTTCCGAGGTTGCGATGCAAAGGGCTGCGCAGCGTGCGCATGAACTGGCAAAAGCCACTGGCACAACAATCGTTGTCAGTCATCACGGCATCATAGAATACATGAAGCCAGCACCTGATGAATTTGCAACGCCCAAATAAGCACGATTATTGAAAATCCTTGTGTCGGTGGTTCGATTCCGCCCCGGGCCACCAAGAATATGTTTGACGAAACGCCCGCTTCTACAAGCGGGCGTTTTTGTTTTCGGGCCATGCTTGTGCATGTCAGACGAGGCCGGCAAGATTGCTGGCCAACAGGCTGAGCACGGCAACCACCGACAGCCTGCGGCGCAGCGGCAAGTACCAGCCAGGCACACCAGCATCGCGCAGCAAACGCCAGTCCTGCAGGTAGTGCGCGGCAAAGCCCAGCACCAGCAATGCGCTGCCAGCCCCATGTCCAAGCGCCAGTGCCAGCCAGCCCAGCAAGGCGGGGATCACGCTCCAGATAAAGCAGACCTGGCGCTTGCGCGCACTGAGCGCGGGCAGGCTCATGGCCACGCCCCAATGCAGCGCACCGACGAAACTGAGGATCACGGCGCCATAATTGAGCAACATGCGCTGCCACAGCGCGCCATGCAACGCATCGATGACGCTCGCCCCCGCCAGCACGACAAATGGCAGCAAGCCGCCATAGCCCAGCCACGCCACCGTGCGCGGCGCGCTTGCTGGTGCAGCGCTGTCAGCCTTCTCTTGCATTATTTCTCCCTGTACGCACATTGCGCCGCCTATTCGCCGCAAGCTGCCCGCGCCCCGATTCTAGCCAGAACACCGAGCCCGCATGCAGGCTATTTACGGTTCATGTCCGGTTCGCGACAGCAGCAAAATGAACCGCTACTGAACCGTTTTTATCTCGAATATCGAAGCGAACACGCTAGACATAGTGAATTGTTCGCTATAGTCTAACACTTCAGCAGTTCAATATCGGTTCACACCACATCGCCGGCGCATGGTGCGACGGCATAACCACTACTGGAGCAGACTATGAAAAAATTGATCATGGCAGTTGCATGCAGCATGACCTTCGGCATCGCCAGCGCAGCCGATATCGTCGACACGGCCAAGGCAGCCGGCAGCTTCAACACGCTCGTCACGGCGGTCGAGGCGGCAGGCCTGGTCGACACCCTGAAAGGCCCGGGCCCATTCACCGTCTTCGCGCCGACCGACGCAGCGTTCGCCAAGATCCCGAAAGCCAAGCTCGATGCGCTGTTGAAAGACAAGGCAGCACTGACCAAGGTGCTGACCTACCACGTGGTATCGGGCAAAGTGATGGCCGCCGATGTCAAGCCAGGCATGGTCAAGACGGTCGAAGGCGCGTCGCTGACGGTCAAGGCAGCCAAAGGCAAGGTCATGGTTGACAAAGCACAAGTCACCCAGACTGATATCGCCGCCGACAATGGCGTGATCCATGTGATCGACACGGTGCTGATGCCGAAGATGTAAGCCGGCCCTCGCCACACTGCGCACTGCGCGCTGGCGTTGCAATCGCGCCAGCGCGCAGCCGGCGCAGACCAACGCCACGCATTTGACTGGAGCCGCATGCCATGATGGACAGCCTTCCCGAGCAATTTCACGCCCTGGTGATCGGCGCTTCCGGTGCTCTGGGCGCAGCGTTTGTCGACTTGCTGCGCGATACTCCACATTGCGCTTCGGTGCAGGGATTGCACCGCAACAGCAGCATAAGGCTTGATTTCGCCGACGAAAACACCATAGCCGAAGCGGCACAGGCACTGGCCGGCGGCCCGCGCTTTCACCTGATTATCAATGCCACCGGTATCTTGCACGACGGCACGATCAAGCCGGAAAAACGTCTGGCAGACCTCAGCTATGCAAACATGCAGGCGCTGTTCCAGGCCAACACCATCGGGCCGGCGCTGTTGATGCGGCATTTCCTGCCGCTGCTCGATGGCGAACGCGCGATCATGGCGATGCTGTCGGCCAAGGTCGGCAGCATCGGCGACAATCGCCTCGGTGGCTGGTACAGCTACCGCGCATCGAAGAGCGCGCTCAATATGCTGGTCAGGACGGCGGCCATCGAACTGGCGCGCAGCCAGAAAAACAGCGTGCTGGTGGCACTGCATCCGGGTACCGTCAACTCGCGCCTGTCACGGCCGTTTCACGGCGAAGTAATTGGCCGCCCCGCTCACGTGGCCGCGCGCGACATGCTGGACGTACTCGACAAACTGACACCAAACGACACCGGCTCGTTTCGCAGCTACGACGGCGCCAGCCTGCCCTGGTAAGCGGAGGGCGCACGCCCTCAGGCGCGTTGCGCGATAATCTGCCGCGCCAATTCATGGCCGCTCAGCCAGGCGGCCTCGACGGTCCCACCATTGAGCCAGTCGCCGCACAAGCCCAGTTGCTGGTTTGCATCCCAACAGAACACCTGTGTGCATGACTGTGGCGTGCTGGCATAACGCCAGCGGTGCGCGCTCCAGCGCTGCGGTGCCGGCCCGCCCAGGCGGGCAAATGCGGCCAGCATCAGTGCGGCCACGCTGTCGCTGTCGAGTTCAATATGCGCCTCGCTCCATTGCGCGCTGGCGTGCAGCAGCCAGCTTTCGCGACCGGCGCGGCCAGGCTTGGCGCTGTTGCGCGCCACCCAGCGCAGCGGACCGTCATTGACGAACGCGGCGTCAAACCCCAGTGACAGCGGCGTGGCATACTCAAGCATCAGCGACCAGCACCCTTCCATGGCCGTTGCGCAAGCCAGTGCGGCCTGCTCCGGCGCAATGTCGCGCAGCAATGGCGCCGCCTGCGGCGCCGGCACTGCCAGTACTACCGCATCAAAGTGCTGGGCCAGCGGCGCCGCGTCCTGCACATGCAGGCGCCAGCCGGCTTCTTCACGGCGCAAGGCGCTGATGGTGGTGCCGGTGTACAGCGCCAGCGACGACGCCAGCCAGGCAGCAACCGACGACATGCGTGGGGCGCCGACGAAACGCTCGGTGCCGCTGTCGCCGGGCGAGCCGACGCTGGCGCCATCGGCGTCCACGCTGCGCAGTGCCGGCTGCCACTGCGCCGCCACGCCGGCCTCCTCCCAGCGCGCCACTTCGGCGCGAAATGCCGGTGCGCGCGCAGTGAAATACTGCGCGCCATGGTCGCATTGCCAGTCTTCGCCGCGGCGCGTGCTCATGCGCCCGCCGGCGCCGCGGCTTTTGTCGAACACGCTCACATGCAAGCGTGCCTGTTGCAGTGCCGAAGCACAGGCAGCACCGGCGATGCCGGCACCGATCACGGCGATATGGGGCGTGGCAGTCATTCTGATGTACTCCTTACATGCCAGCGGGCAAAGGCAGGGCTTCGGCGCGCGCCAGGCGTTCCAGCGCTTCTTCCAGCAACACGCGGGCGCTGCCCGCAGCATGGCTCAGTTGCTCATGCAGCAAGGCGTCGGCAGCATCGCGGGCCGCACATTGCTGGCTGTAGCGTTCGAAACTGTTGAGCATCAGCAGGATTTCCGACAGGTGGCGCGGACACTCGCAATAAATGCTGCTGCTCGCGGCCGCCAGCTCGGCCAGCGCCTGGTCGTCGAAGCGGCGCGGCGCAGGTGATGGCGATGGCGCCGCCTGCTGCGCCTGCACCGGTACCTGGGGCAGTTGCGGCAGCGCGGAATGGCATAACAGCACGATTTCAGCCACATCGGCAGGAGCGCGGGCCACCAGGCAGCCTTGCGTGCGCAACTGGCGGATGGTGGCGCTGGCGCAGAAACGGTACAGCACCACCACCGCCACACCCGACTGCGCGCGCAGTGCGCAAATGGCCGGCACCATGCCGTCATCGAGTTCGGACATTTCCAGCAGCACCAGCTGCGCGCCGCTCCCTGCCACGGCGGCACCCGCGCCATCGAGGTGGGGGATGCGGGCAACGATATCGAGCGCCAGCAGTTCGCGCCCGCCAGGGGCCAGGCGGCGGGCAAGCGCCGTTCCCACCAGCGCCACGCGCGGTGGCTGCGAAGCGTTTCCGGGCACCGGCACGATTGCCAGCTGGGACAGTTGTTCCAGCGACAAACGCGCCAGCGCGCCGATCGGGTGGCCCTGGTCCACCAACTGCTTCATCAGCCGCAGGCGACGCACTTGCGCCTCCGAATACAGGCGCTGACCGCGCGCGCTGCGGCCCGTGTCCGAAATGGCGTAGCGCCGCTCCCACACCCGCAGCGTTTCAACCGGCAAGCCGGCCAGCCTGGCGGCGACGCCGCTGCGATAGTGTGCTGCCTGGGGTTGCCCATCGTGGGCGGGAAGTGAGGAGTGCGACATAAAATGACCCGATATTGAACCGATGATTCTTCATTATATCGCTCAAACCACAAGCAAATGCACCGCTTATGTAAATATATTGAGACAAAATCGGTTCAATGATCAGTGCTGGCAGCACGCCGCAGCGGCAAGTCTCGCTCCGGCTCGCGGCTGAACGAATCGAGCAGCTCAACTGCCTGCTCAATTACCTGTCACTTCAGCCGGCGGCGCTCCAGGCGAGGTTCATGC
This sequence comes from Janthinobacterium longum, assembly GCF_051380735.1. NCBI lineage: Bacteria > Pseudomonadati > Pseudomonadota > Betaproteobacteria > Burkholderiales > Oxalobacteraceae > Janthinobacterium > Janthinobacterium longum. The sequence goes on along the minus strand of NZ_JBNYXQ010000002.1, from coordinate 531,076 downwards.
CATCAGAAGCTGGGCGTACCGGCGGACACTTTCGGCACCTCGGTGGCCGGGATGGTATACGTGGTCTTCGTGTTTTCCTTCAGCATCTGCGGCATGGCGAGGATGGCATCTGGCGCCCGCGCAAGATCCATCAGCATCAAATCTGTCTGGGTGAGGTTGTAATACAGCTTGTGATCGAGATTGTTTTCCACCCACAAGGCTTTGCCGCAGGCCTTCCACTGCTTCGCGCGATTCAGGGCGAAGCCGCTGCGGTCCGTGAGCTGATAGTACATCTGGCGCGGATCGAACTGCTCGCCAAGGTAAGACAGCATCTGGCCCCAGCATTCCGGATACGGCGCGGTAGTACCGAAGTCGGTCAGCCTGGTCGTCCCACCTTGCACATATTGAGTGCCGACCAGCGAAAGCCCCGGCAGCATGGTGTTCGACCACATGCTCTGGTTCGCGAAGCGGCTATTGTGATCGGAGACGTAATACACGGGATTGCCGTATTTCGCCGTCAAGGTATTATCGAGATCAAAGGACTTCTGCTTTTGCGGCACGTAGCGGAGCTGACGCCGGATGCCCAGAAGTGTATCGTCCGGCAAGAAGACCAAGGTCAGGACATCCTGCTCGACATTCGCCTGATTTTTCTGGGTAATGACGATCTTGAGCTGCGCGTCGTAGAGCAGATCCGCGTCGCCGAGCATGACTTCGCGTTGCGTCGCGGTCGTCCTGGAGCCAGGAAATTTCGACTTGATCAGGGCCATGGCCTCTGAACGTTTCATGCCCAGCTTCATCCCTAGTACGTCGGGGTCCGCCATCTGACTCGACTGCGCCTGCGCAAAGTTAGTTGCAAACAGCAGGACGCACGTGAAAAGGGCCTTCGCGGGAGTTGGATACATGGCTCGATTCCTATAGTGTTGTTGATACGGATTACAGCAAACGTTCGTCGATCAGAATGCCGCCGCTCCTCATGCCTTCCTTGTGGCACAGCGCGATGAAACGGTCACGGAGATTTTGATCGAAGGGCAGCTCCCTGCATCGTGCCGGGAAGTTGTCCGTGAGCTCCTTGGCCCGTTCCACTGACATCCCTCTAACCTCGAGCATCTCGATGGTTGCCTGCTTGAGCAGCACCATTTGCCGTCGCGCGACGCGCTGCTCTTTCGGCTTGCGCACCGCACTGACGACGAAGCTCAGGATGAGCAGGACGAAGGCCGGAAGTATCAGGATGTACAGCGCGCTGAAGAACACTGCCAATGCGCCGAGCACGACGGCAGCGATCAGCAGGGGCTTGTTGACCCTGGAGCGCCGCTTGTTCAGCGTTGACAGTTCTCGCAGTTGAACGAAGGTTTCGAACAGTGACTTTTCCATGGTAGTCCTTTAGTAAGCAGGGGTTGTCGCCGCGATTTCATCCAGCAGGGTCTGGCGCTCTTGCGGCGAGAGTTTCGTGTCATCGAGCTGCTTGACCAGGCAGGCGTACGAAGTGAAGACGAAGGCTGTGTCCTGATGGGCGCACAGCAGGACATGATCTTCCATTTGCGCATCGCTCATCAGCGTGGTTTCTGGCATATAACGACGAAGATACAGGGACTTTCCGTACCATAAACCCAGCCTGGTACGCGGGTGATACGGGGTATTGATCACCTTGAAGAAAGCATCTTCGTCGAACTTGAAGGGCTTTTTGATGGCAGGCTTCAAGAACCTGCTCAGAATGGCCAGCGCACAGAAGGTGAAGAACAACCAGCGGACAAGCACGCCTGCAATGGTACCCATGTAGAACCACTGGTTGAGATGAAGCGTGCGCAGAATATCGACGAGCAGCGTGCCACTGACGAAAAAGTTGGCAAGCGTGCCCAGCGCGATGCCGCCGCCCAGCCACGCCTTGTTGACCTCGCCGCTTACCTTCTGCGGCATGCCGAAATAGTCGTCGGTCTTGACTGGCTTGTATTTCGTAATCGGCCACAGGAGACGCTCAAGGAACGAGGCGTCGCCGGGCAAATCCTTTTTGTTGCGCGGCCAGGGCGTCCAGTTGTAGCGCTGGCCAGTTGCTGTCTGCGCATCGGCCATGAGGACGCCAAGCCGCGCGGCAGAAAGCAGCGTGCGCGGCGTATTCTTGCCTATCCTGTCCAGGTAGGAGCGGATCGGGTAGTTGGCGGCGCGCAGGTCCAGTTGCGCTTCCGCAGACTGCAGGTCAGCGCCTGTTCCAGACCACGGGAGCGAGGGGGCGGCCTCGCCGCCGGGAGGTGCGCTGATGACCACTTGCGGCCTGGCCATGCGCTCGTACTGGAATACCCAGTATTCGGCTTCGATGCCGAGATAGATGACCGTACCCGGCAAGACGATCTGGTCTTCGGCCAAACTGAATCCAACGGTATGGCCGTCCGGCGCTTCGAACAATGCGGTAAAAAAAGTGACGATTCCACCGTCAACCTGTTCAAGCACGCTGTGGGTCTGCTGGTGCACCGTGACGCTGCTCATGGGGCCAACAACAGCCGTCACGGTGCCGGGAACGGTGCGTGTTTCGAACTTGGTGATAGTTTGACAAGCGACTTTCGTCGAGCGATAGACGAAGGGAACCAGCTTCGGGTGAATGTGTGGGGGAATCTCGTGGGTCATCGTTCAATGGCTCAGGTTGGGAGGCTGATGCGTGTTTCGACCAGGATCGCGAGTTCGAGCAACCTGCGATCTCCCTCTCCAAGGTGTTAGCAAAAAGAAATTAAGCAGATTATGGCATATTCCCCTTCGAGCAACTAACAATCTGAATACGCCGAGCAATACGATTCCTGGCTGATCTCGCCGCCGGCTTGATGACAAGGATGTCGGCCAGCGTGGACTGCGGCTTACCGCACAAGGTCGCCAGGACATCCCACAAGTACATCGGAAGCACTGATAAGCGCCAGTGGCGCCACCCGCGCTATTTGCTCAAAATTTCAGCAAACAGCTACGGGCTGCATGAAACAATGCTATCCGTTATTGACAGCAAACCTCGGGCCTCGATTTTCTTGATCAGCGCATTGAACTGCTTGCTGCCTGGTTCAGCGATGCAAACGGAATATCAGGCAGCCAGTTTCATCGGGCAGCCCCGCCACTACCACATCAAATCATCAGGAATCTGGAACGCCGCATACGGATCGTCTTCTTCCACCTGCGTGCCGGCCTGCTTGACGCGCACCACGATGGCCGGGTCGCGCTCGGCGATCTTGTCGGCAATCACGCGCGGCACCAGTTCCACCGCGCCCGCCAGGCAGACGATTACCAGGCGCCCTGCCACCAGATGCGCCTGCACGGCCGGTGTCACGTAGATGCGCTCGATCTTGTTGTTGAAAGTGAAGTTGTATGGCAGTTCGGCATGGTTGCCCTTGCTCTGGCGATTTTTCTTCACCATCTCGGCGATCTGCGCCACGATGGCTTTCTGGTTGGCCGCCGCGTCGCGCTGGGCGTTCAGTTCACGCGCGCGCTCGGCATTCTTGCGCTGGGTTTCCAGCGCGGCGAGCCGCACTTCATCGACGCTTTGCGTGCCACTCTTGCGCTCCTCCTTCTTCTGCTTGCTCTTGTCCTGATTGGCCAGCTTGACCTTTTTCTTGTCGACCAGGCCGGCCTTTAAAAACTGCTCTTGCAACGAAACCATGATGACTACTCCGTATTGAAGATGCGTCGGCATTGGCCAGCGCAAAGGCGTAAGCATAGCGCAGGACAAACGGCCGGCTAACAAAAAGAAACAAAATAGACCACTTTACCCGCCAAAGTTGTTGATAAATGTCATATAGTTAGTTACGTACCGCATATCAATGCGTACACTCAAGCCGCATTCACTTACCGCCTTCTTGCAAGGACCTGCCATGAAACAACTGATCGCTCTGTGTATCGCCGCCTCGTTTGCCAGCACGGGGTTTGCCCTCGCGCAGGATGCGGCTCCGGCCGCCAAGACGGCGCAACAAAACAAGATGACCACCTGCAATGCTGATGCTGCTGGCAAGAAAGGTGACGAACGCAAGGCGTTCATGAAGGTGTGTCTGAGTGCCAAGCCGGCGCCAGCGCCTGCTACCGGTACGGCACAGCAAAACAAGATGAAAACCTGCAATGCCGACGCCAAGGACATGAAGGGCGATGAGCGCAAGGCTTTCATGAAGTCGTGCCTGAGCGCACCCAAGAAATAAGCGCGCCGGTGCCACCACGAAGCCAGCCATCGGGCTGGCTTTTTTCATGATCAGGATGACATGCATTCCATTCACGCGTAGTATTTATCCAGCAACAAACACCCCTCATGTGAAGGATGGCAGCGTGGCGTCATCGAACGATCTCGCGCACTGGCGCGGCCAGATTTTTTCCCGCCTGCTGCAGGTAGTCGTGGTATTGGGCATCGTGACGGCAATACCCAGCGCCCTGCTGGCGGCCCGCGAAGGTATCTGGGCTATCGTCGCAATCGATATCGGCTCGATTGCCTGGATCATCGTCCTATGGCAGCGCAGCAATGTTCGCTACCGCTGGCGCGTTTCGCAGTTTCTTGGTGTTACCTACATTGTCGGTATCGGCCTGCTGCTGAAAATCGGGCCAGTCAGCCAGATCTACATGATGGTTATTCCCGTGCTCGCCGCATTGCTGCTGGGTTTGCAGCCGGCCTTGTATATGCTGGCTTTGACCACCACGTCCCTGTTCCTGCTCGGCCTGCATCCGGACATCAGCCTGCAGCTTGCGGGCGTGCCCGCGTCACTGCTGCTGCGCTCGCTGATCGTGGCCCTGAACTTTCTGTTCATTGCCGCCGTGCTGACCTTGTCAACCGCTTTTTTGCTGCGCCACCTGGAGCAGTCGCTCAACCGACTGCATGCCAGCACGCTGTTGCTGGAACGCGAAATTGCCGAGCGCAAGAAATCGGAACAGGATATCCACCAACTGGCGTTTTATGATGTGCTGACAGCATTGCCGAACCGGCGCCTGCTGATGGACCGCATCGGCCAGTTGCTGGCAGCAGCGCAGCGTGAACATACAGTCAGCGCGCTGATGTTCATCGACCTCGATCACTTCAAGCATATCAACGACGCGCGTGGCCACGCTACCGGCGACGCGCTGCTGCGGATCGCCGGCGAGCGCCTGGCGCAGCTGATGCGCAAGGCCGACACGGTGGCGCGCATCGGTGGCGACGAATTCGTGGTGTTGCTGGCGCACCTGGCGCCGGAAATGGAAGCTGCCGCCCAGGCGGCCGGCCTGGTGGCGGAAAAAATCCGCGCCGCCATCGCGCGCGATTTCGACATCGACGACCATTCTTACCACTGCTCGGCCAGCATCGGCGTCACCTTGCTGCCCAAGCGCGGCCAGCAGGCCCACGATTTGCTGCGCGAAGCCGACATCGCCATGTACCGCGCCAAGGCCGAGGGGCGCAACGGCATTGCCTTTTTTGAAGTGACCATGCAGGCTGGCGTGGAGCACCGCCTGACCATAGAGCGAGCATTGGCACACGCGCTCGATGCCAGCGAACTGCGCATGCATGTGCAGCCGCAGCTGGACCGTCACGGCCAGGTGACGGGCGCCGAGATGCTGATGCGCTGGCCACAGGCAGACGGCAGCATGATCGCGCCGTCGCTGTTCATCCCGATTGCCGAAGAAACGGGCCTGATCGTCAAGTTGGGCAACTGGGCGCTGCGGCAGGCATGCAAGGCGGTGGTGCAGCTGGCGCAGGCCGGCCACCACTTCGCGCTGTCGGTCAATGTCAGCCCGGCGCAGTTTCGCCAACCAGATTTTGCCGCCCGCGTGCGTGCCGCGCTGAGCGAATCGGGTGCGCCAGCCGGCGCTCTGGTGCTGGAACTGACGGAAGGGCTGCTGGTCGACAAGCGCGACGCAGCGCTGGCGCGCATGCGCGAACTGGCCGCGCTGGGCATCCGTTTTTCCATCGATGATTTCGGCACCGGCTATTCCAGTCTGGCTTATCTCACCTCGATGCCGCTGTACGAACTGAAAATCGACAAGAGCTTCATTGACGCTACCCCGCATGACGCCAGCAGCACGGCCATCGTGCAGGCAATCCTGGGCATGGCCGGCCACCTGGGCTTGCGGGTGGTGGCCGAAGGGGTAGAAACGCAGCAGCAGGCCGATTTCCTGATCGACCACGACTGCGACGGCTTGCAGGGCTATCTGTATGCGCGGCCGATGCCGATGGACGACCTGCTGAAGTGGCTGGCGCAGCGGCCCTGATCCGTCATTCAGCCGTGCCTTTCGTGCGCCTCGTGCCGCTCGCGCTCCTGATGAGCCTGGTGATCCTGATGAGCATGGGCGCCTTGCTCGTGTTTTTCCCCATGGTGATCCGCGTGTTGCGCGGCCGCATGGGCTTGCGCGACGCGCATGGCCTGCATGTCCTGATGGTTGCGCTGGGCCTGGGCCTGGTCATGGGCAGGATCGGCTTCGCCGTGCCTTGACGGCGCCTGCGGCATGGCTGGCGCCATGTGTACAGGGGCACTGCTTCTGTCCTGCTCCATGCGAGCAGCCATGGCGTCGGCATGCTGGCGCTGCATCTGCATCTGCACCGGCATCCGCTCAACGCCGCGCTGTTCATGTGCGCTCTGCACGGCTTCAGGCGGCGCCATTCTTGCCGCCTGCAAGGCATGCTGCTGCGGTGACTGGTGCGGGTCCTGGTGCTGCTGATTCTGCAACTGAAGCTCATGCTGCGCCGGCAGATTGTGCTGTTGCGCCGCGAATGCATGCATCTGCGGTGCGGTGGCCAGGTGCACCGGCTGTGCCGCTGCCGCAGGCAAGGGACGTGCGCCGGGAACCGCGTCGCGCGGCGTGAAGTGCGGCATGCTCATCATCGCCGGCACGCGCGGCACGCCATTGTTGACGAGCATATTCTGCGAGCGATTGACCTCGTTGTGATTGACCACGTTGTTGATGTTGTTGACGGTGTGGTAGTTGTTATTGCTGACGTTGATATTGTTGATATTGTTGACATGATTGACGACGGTGACGGACTTCGAAACATACGTCGCATTGTTGTAGACCACCGCAGGACGATGCCAGCCGCCACCGTAGCCGGAATACGGCCCCGGTCCGCCCCAATTGACGCCCCACGCATTCCAGCCTGGGTCATGGTGATGGCTAACCGCTGCCCCCACCAGCACGCCGATGCCGAACGACAGCGCGCCGGCCGTCACCAGCGTTTCGGTGCTGTACGCCGGCCTAGACTCGACCCAGCCCGGATACACCGGCACCGGCGCCCCGTAGACCACGGTCGGATTGTAATGCGGCACATAGACGATATCGGGCGCTGCCGGCTCGATCACGATGGTCTGCTGCGGCGGCGCGATGACCGCCGGACCATCGTAGACCGGCGGATACGACGTCGAACGCGTGACATAGGCAGGGTCGGGTTGCGCAGAACGCGCCACCGTCGACACCCGCAGGTGCTGCGAAGTTTTCAGGTTGCCCGACTGCTGGGCGCGCGAGCGCAAAAGCTGTATGGCATTCATCACATCCATGGGATCGTTGACGTAGGCCGTACCAAGCGCCGTGGTCCACTGGAGGTTGTTGGCCATCTGGCCCAGCACGGTGGGAAAGGTGGTCAGCGACTTGACACTGACGTCCCAAGGCTGGCCGGCTTCGGCATTTTGCAGCGCCGCCCCTTTCAACGACGGGTTCTGGCCCAGCCACTGATTGGCAGCCGAGATCTGCTCCGGATACGTGGCGCCGGCAAGCACCTGGCCCACCAGTTTATCGGGAAACAGGGCGATCGGCGCGACCATCTGCGCCAGCTGATCGGCGCTCGGCGGCGTGTACGGGGCCGGCTGCGGGGGCTGAGCCGGTTGCGGGGGCGTGGTGGCGACCGCGCCAGTTTGCTGCGGCACGCCGGTAGGCTTGTTGCAACCGGCAAGCACCAGCAAGCTCAGCATCAATGACGACGACACCGCTGTTTTGAAACGCATGGCATGAGCACCCATGATCCACATCCTTACTTGTTGAAAGCATGGATGGAAGAGTAGCAGGCTCGTGCCATTGAAACTGTTACCTGTTGTATCGTGCGTGTAACCTTGGTGACCAAGGCAACAGCCTGGCTGATCCGGTGGCGGGTGAACACACCCGAATTCGATCCGCTGGCCTATCAAATTACGCCGCCAAAATCCACGCGGACCTCGCCACGGGTCAGGACTGCACCTGCAAGACCTTGACGAGCTTGGTTTCCACTTTCTCGCCCGCACCAGAGATCGCATTCCTGCTTTCCTTGCGCAGCAACAGCAGATGGTCGCCAGAAACGCCATACTGGCGCGTCTCGTCCGTCTTTTGCGCAAAGTTGACCACCACAAAGGCGCGCCCGCTGACATCGACGCGGAAGCTGCTGGCCAGTGGCGTGCCATCGGCCGCGATCCACACGTCGATGCCACCGTCGAACTTCTTCACGTACTTGCGGTCTTTTTCGGGCACCTTGTCGATCGACAAGGTAAAGCTCAGCTTGCGCGCCGGCTTGCCCTTGTAGCTGTCCATCTTCTCGCCGCTGAACACGGCCTCGTCCAGCTCGCGCGACAAGGCGCCCGCCGCCGACACCATGCCGCGCAATTCCGTCCCTTTCAGCTCGCCCAAGGCGAAATCGTTGGAAGTCTTGGCCTTCGGGTCCCTGGCCTTGGCGCGCTGCTCGGCCTCCACCTTCGCCAGCAACTCCTTGCTGTACAACACCTGCAATCCCGCCGCACCGCTGTCGACCAACACGCTGGCCTGACCGCTGTCCTCCTCGGCATCCTTGCCCTCGCCTTCCCTGCGCCAGGTGCTTGACTCCACCTGTGCTTTCACGGGCGACTGCCCCTGCAACCTGGCCAGCGCCGCTTTCATATCGCCCAGCCCATCAGCCCGCGCCGCGCCGCAAACCCCACTCAACAGCCCGGCCGCAGCCAGGCATTGCCAACCACAACGTAACTGCATCGCCGTATCCCTTCAGGTCACACAGGGATGCCAAAACACCATGTTTTGGCCATCTGTTGCATTTGAACACAGGATGCACTGGTCAGGTAGAAACTCTTTCTGCTATAATTCGCCGCCTTGGCCTGGTAGCTCAGTCGGTAGAGCAGAGGATTGAAAATCCTTGTGTCGGTGGTTCGATTCCGCCCCGGGCCACCAAGAATATAGTTCACGCAACGCCCACTCATGCTAGTGGGCGTTGTCGTTTGCGGGATTCGCGTCTCAACTCTGGCCTGTTTGCAGAGCGTGGGCGCCAGAATATGCAAAACGGATTAAGCCACAATCGCCTGCACAGGCCCACCGGGCCAAGCGGGTCCGAAAAATGTCGAGGGCAAGGCGCAGCGACGACGACAGTACGCATGTACGGCCAGGAGCTGCAACGCAGCCATCGGCATTTTCTCGGGCTCGCGTATCCGGCCCGCCATTTTTAGGTTTTTACGCTTTTCGGTTGCGTTTTTACCATCTGACTCACGTAGCATGCGGCGGCACAACCTCCGCCCCATGCACAGTATCGGCGCCCATCCCCATGCCGCCACCACCCCCGCCATTGCCACCACCCCCGCCCTTATTGCCCGACCTGTCAGCATCCGCCTTGCCGCGCCCGGCACTGCCCTGCGTGCGTGTCGGCCCCTGCAGCGGAATTACCACATCGTCCGGCATCGGTCCAAGGTCAAGTGCGCTGCGGATAAAGCTGCGCAGGCTGACGACCAGTTCGGCTGTATGAATAGGGCGGCCCGCCGCCAGGTCACTGGCAGCTTGCCCGGCCAGCCGGCAGTGTTCTTCGGTGCCGAGCAGCAGTATGTCTGCCAGCGCCGCTTCGACCGCGTCACGGATGCGGCGCGCGCGTTCGGAAGTGGCTGCCGCGCTTTCCTGCTGCCCTTCCCCGGTTGGCGCACGCTCGCGCATGTCGCGCAAATGGGTCGGGTCGACCGTCAGCTGGCCGGTAAACGAGCCGCCAAGGGTGCGGTAGGCAGCCATCAGGGTTTTCACGCGCTCATTGATCTGCCGGTTCATCCGTTCGCGGCGCTGCTGGATGGTCTGCATCATCAGCATGCGGATGCCCACGCCCAGCAGGGTGAACACCGCCAGGCCGACGATGGTGGTCATGGCGGCTTCCCAGGAACTGAAATCCATACTACGCATTGCGGCCCCGACAGTAATTTGCGATGGCGCCAGTGTAACGGATCCCAGCGCGCCACCAGCAGCGCTGCCGCGCTAGCGCTCGAAGCGGAACACGCTGACAAGCTGCAACAGCTGGGCCGATTGTTCCTGCAATGAGGCGGCCACGGCGGCGGCCTCTTCGACCAGCGCGGCATTTTGCTGGGTCACGCCGTCCATCGCGCCGATGGCCTGATTGATCTGCTCGATGCCTGATTCCTGCTCCAGCCCTGCGGCGGCGATATTACCCATCATGCTGCTGACCTGCTGCACGCTGCTGACCACCTCGTCCATCGTGCTGCCGGCCTGCGCCACCAGGCGGCTGCCCGCCCCTACCCGTTCGACCGAGGCGTCGATCAGGGTCTTGATTTCCCTGGCCGCAGCAGCCGAGCGCTGCGCCAGCGCGCGCACTTCCGAGGCGACGACGGCAAAGCCGCGCCCCTGGTCGCCGGCGCGCGCCGCTTCGACGGCGGCGTTCAGCGCCAGGATATTGGTCTGGAAGGCGATGCCGTCAATCACGCTGATGATCTCGACAATCTTGGACGACGAAGCATTGATCTCGGCCATGGTGCCCACCACTTGCGCCACCACCTGGCCACCGCGCACCGCCACCTGCGCCGCCGACTGCACCAGCTCGTTGGCCTGGCGCGCGCTGTCGCCATTGTTCTTGACAGTGGACGTCAGCTGCTCCATCGAGGCAGCCGTTTCCTCGAGCGAGCTGGCCTGCTGCTCGGTGCGTGCCGACAGGTTCAGGTTGCCGTTGGCAATTTCCGCCGAGCCGGTGGCAATCGTGTCGGTGCTGCTGCGCACCTCGGCGACGATCTTGCGCAAGCTGTCCTGCATGTCCTGCAGCGCTTGCCTCAGGCGGCCGATTTCGGTCTCGTCACCGGACTGCTGCGACAACCGGGTACCAAGATCACCGTCGGCAATACTGGCCGCAAAGACGATGGCCTGGTCCAGCGGCTGTGTGATCGAACGCGAGATCATGTAACCCATGCCCAAGCCGAGCACGCCGGACAGCAAGGCTGCCAGCAGCATATTGCGGCGGGAGCTGATGTCTGTGGCGTCGCCCTCTGCTTGCGCAGCATCGGAATTTTTTTCGATCAGTTCGCTCAGCTCGGCCATGCTTTTCTCCAGCGTACGAAAGGACGTCATGAAGGTGCCGAAGCGCGCCTGCGCAGCGGTGGCGTCGGCCAGCGCCGCCGGCACGATGCTGGCACAGGCATCAAGGTAGGTGACGATATCGGGCCTTACGTGCTCGATGGCCTTGAGTATGGCCGGATCGGAGATGCCGCTTTCCAGCTCCTTGATGCGGCTGCGCAGCAAGGCCATATGTTCCTGCGTGTCCTCGCGTACTTGCTGCATTTCCTTGGGGTCCTGGCGCGCGCTGGCAAGAAAGGCGGCCAGCACGTCGGCGCGCAAGGCGTCATGGGCCATATCGGCCTGCAACTGGTTCTTGAGCGCCGCGCCGTTGGACTGGAGAGCGTCCATCGAGTCGTTCAACGTCTGCATGGCAGCATAGCCGATCACGCCTACCAGGGCGACAAAGACCAGGTTCGCGAGGTTGGAAAACAGCAGTTTTTTCTTGATGGTCAGATTCATGGCGCGCTCGCAGGTGGGATCAATGTCAGGTAGCCGGGGAATGGGCCAGCGAGTTAGAGCTTGAGTGACAGGCCGATGGTCCAGCTCCAGTCGGCCGTATTGCGGTTCAGCCCGCGCGAAATGGCCGTGTCCAGCTGGCACTGCTTGGTCAGCAAGTAAGCGGCCCCGACATCGAGCGTGACGACGTTGCCGCCGTTGCGGGCGCGTGCGATTTGCGGTGCAGCCACTTCGACAAAACTGCGCCAGCGCTCATTCCATTCTTTACCTACCACCACGCCCAGAATGCCTGCCGTATAACGGCGTCCTGTATCGTTCTTGTCGAACAGTACGCCGGGCATAATGCCCAGCGACATGTCTTGCGGCAGCTCCCACTCCGCCACCACGCGCAGCGAGGGGCGCGCACCGTTGCCGCGGAAACGGGCCGAGCCGGAGTCGAGATCGACATGGCCCAGCACCCCCATCGACGGCGTCAGGCCAGCTTGATCGATGGCGTGCCATTTGACGCCCAGCGACAGGTCGCCGTAGCCGCGTTCGGTGGACCGCGTGCCGGCACCCAAATCGTCAGTCCTGGCAATCAGGCGGCCATCGGTCTCGGCACGCAACTCGAACGTATCGCTGATGCCGTAGCGCAGCAAGGTAGGCGTGCTGAACGTGCGTTCCCTGACACCATCAGCTTTGTTGCGCTCGGTGGCCACGCTCGTTTCAATCTGGAAGCGATACTTGCCGACCACCGCGCTCGATTCGACGAAATCGGGCCGGTCAGTGGCGATCTGGTCATCCTCGGCGCCCACTTCGGCCGCAGGCGCCTGAAGGCTCCACAGACAGCTACTGAACAACAAGACTGCGCGCGCGGCTATGCTCAACTGCATGTTCATATTCGTCTCCCTATCGTCGCGGGTATGCGCTGGCGGACGGTTGTCGCCAGTTGCCGATATGAACTAATATTGATGCATATTTGATAGCTACACCAGCATAATCTGAGAATCGCGGCGAAATGCCACAGAGGAATCAGATTGTGTCGTTTATGCGCGGCAGCAACGTTTCAAGGAAGGCCACTCACCGCGCGCGTTCAAGCCTGGCGCACCTGTTCGTGCGGCTGCTTCCACAACTGCCGGTAGGCACCGTCGCGGTCGTGGTCATGCACTTGCTTCTGAATATTGAAGCGCCGCCCATTGCGCGGGTCGGTGCCACGGCCGGCAATATACAGCCAGTTTCCCTGATTGCTGTAGACGTCGTAATCGATCAGTTGCGCCTCGAACCAGGCGGCCCCGGCGCGCCAGTCGCAGTGCAGGTCATGGATCAGGTAACTGGCAACCACCTGGCGCAGGCGGTTTGACAGATAACCGGTGGCGCGCAGTTCCGCCATCGCTGCATCGACCAGCGGCTCGCCGGTGCCGGCCTGGCACCACGCCTCGAAGCGGCGCGCATCGTGGGGCGGCCGGGGCAAGCTCGTCAGGCCCTGTGCGCGGTACAGCCGTACGCCGTACTTCAGGTGCAGCAGGCGGAAATAGTCGCGCCACAGCAGCTCGAACCAGATCCAGTAGCTGCTGTCGCTGGCGCCATGCGCCGCCTCGAAATCCTTCAGCGCAGCATGGGCCTGGCGTGCCGACATGGCGCCGCAGGCCAGCCACGGTGAAAACTTGGTGGAATAATCGGTGCCGGAAAGGCCGTTGCGCGTGAGCTTGTAGGCATGCGCCAGCTGCGTGCCGAAATAACGCTGCAGATGGCCGGCGGCAGCGCTGGCACCGCCGGAAAACGCCGGCAAATAATACGGAAACGAAGAGCGGCCCAGCGCGTGCAGTTGCACCGCAGGGTCGGCCCGGAAGGCAGGCGGCACCGGCCAGGTTTCTGCCAGCCGTGCAAACTGCGGCGGCAAGGCCGGTAGCTGCGCGGGCCTTGGCAGCGGCGCCGGCGGCAGCACCTGGGCGCGTTCGACCAGCTGGCGAAAGGTGGTAAAGACGTCGGGCAAGTCGTGCGGCGCAAAAGGCAGGCTGGCCGGATCGAGCAAGGTCGATTGCCACACCGTGCTGACGTGCAGGCCGCTGGCCCGCAAGGCGGCAACTTGCTGCTGTTCTTCAGGAGCGGCTACCTCTTCGCAATGCACTGTGGTCGCGCCAACCGCCTCAGCCAGTGCCGGCAGCAACTGCACGGGGTCGCCCTGCAGCTCCAGCAACTGGCTACCGCACGATTGTAGTTGCTGCGTCAGGTCGGCCAGGCTGGCCGCCAGGAACTGCTGGCGATGGCTGGCGCAGCGCGGCACATGCCACGGCTCTGCGGGCGTGGCGGTATTGCCGTGGCAGTACACCAGCAACAAATGCTGCGCTTGCCGGCAAGCCTCGATCAGGGCCGGATTATCCTCGACGCGCAGATCGTTGCGGAACCAGTAAATATGGGTGTTAGGCCCTGGTGCGGCGCTCATGCTTTGCGCTTGCTGTCCTGGCGACAGCGATCCGAACAGTATTTCACTTCCTGCCACACCTTTTCCCATTTTTTCCGCCAGGTAAAGGGCAGCTGGCATTGCTGGCACAGCTTGCTTGGCAAATCAGATTTTTTTCGCATGCGCATGAAGTCCTTCCGACAAATGGCACCAGCGCCGTCCGGGTTGGTCAGGTGATTATCATACCTTGCGCCAGCCGGCGCCGCTGGCCTGCCATCTCAGCGGCCCTTGCCTTCTCCCTTCGGCAACACCTTGACCACCGCCATGTCCCGCGCCAGCCTGAACTCGCTGGCAAATGCACGCATGCTGTCTACCGTCAACGCACTGGCCAGCTGCTGGCTGTCTGCCAGGTAGCGCGCGTCGCCAAATTGCGTATAGCTCAACTGCAAGCGGTTAAATTGCGTGGCGCTGTCGCTGACCCGTTTGGCTTCGTCGCTGCGCATCCTGGCGATTTCTTCCTGCAGCATGGCCGTATCCAGTTGCTGCGGCAAGCGCTCAAGCACGCGCCTGGCCGACGCCCACAAGACGTCCAGGCGTTCTGGTGCGGCGGTAAACGACAGTTCGCTGTTGGCATGGTGCTGCGGATCCAGGCTCAGCTTGTAGTTGAGGCGATAGATGCCGGCCTCTTTTTCGCGCAGCTCCTGGCGCAGACTGCGATAGATGATGCGCGACACGATCGCCGTGCGCATGGCACGTTCCGGTGACCATTGCATCGCCTGGCTGCCTTCGGCGCGCACGCTGCCTTGTGGTTCGATGCCGATGGCCAAACGGCTTTCCCGATAGCCGGGGCGCTGCACCAGCGCCTTTGGTGCCTGTGCCGCTGCCTGGCGCGGAATGCCGGCCAGGTAGCGCCCGGCCAGTTCCTGCACCTGCGCCGCCTCGAGCGGGCCACTGACAAAATACGTCACCGGCTGGCGGCGCAACTGCAGCCATTGCCCGCGCACCGTCTGCAGACCCTGCTCTGTCATCAGTTGCTTCAGGGCGTCCAGGTCGGGATAGCCGTCCAGCGGCAATTCGCCATAGCGCAGCGAACTCATTTCGCGGCCGGCGCGTTCGCCGGCACTGTCCGGACGGCGTGCCGCCTGGCGCGCCAGTTGCTGGCCAGCGCTGCCCAAGGCGTCAAGGCCGATCTCGCTTTGCAGCTGGCGCGCCGCATACAAGCGCAGCAAGTCTTCCAGTTGCGCCGCAGGCACTTGCGCGGTGTAGCTGAGCTGGGTAGCGGTTTGCTGCTGCGACAATTTCACCTTGTGCTGCGCTGCCCAGCGCGCAAGCTCGCCCGGCGCCTGGCCGGGCAAGTCGGCATCGCGGCCCAGCTGGGCCGCCAGCTGCCATTGCCACGCCGGCGCACCGGGCATGCGGTAGCCTGCCGGCGCATGGGCAGCAAAGCGCACCAGTTGTTCCTTCTGCTCTTGCGCAGTTTGCTGCCATACCAGCACGTCGCCGTTGCCCAGGGTCCAGCGCTGCACGCCGCTACCCAGTTCGTCCTGGCGCACGATGTCGCCATCCGACGACAACTGCGGCAGGCTGGCAGTTGTCGCTGCTGGCGCTGCTTTCAACAAGGCTGGCAAAGGTTCCGTGGCAATTTTTTTCTGAACCGCCAGCACCTCTTGCTGCGATGGCAGCGCCAGCGCACTGAGGCCAGGGGCCAGCATGAACAGCGCGCGGTCCGGTGCGTTGACCCATTGCAGCACACGTGCATTGATATCGGCGGGGCGCAGGCCAGCCAGTATGCGGCTGATCTGTGCCTGCTTTTGCAGCGGGTCCTGCAGCGCCCGCCCGGCCTGCACGGCTTCACCCAGCAATTGCAGCCAGCCAGCGAGGTCGCGCGCTGCGCGTTGCTGCGGTCCCTTGTCGTTCAGGCGCTGCACATCGGCGATTTCGCGCGCAATCACGGCAGCATCGAGGCCATTGCGCCGTACCCTTTCCTGCAGCAGCAGGATCTGCTGCATGCCGGCCCGGTGGGCATCGACCGCCACGCTGGCGGCAAAGCCCAGCGACGCCGTCGAGGCGCCTAGCTCGCCCTTGCTGACGTTCAGCGACGACACGCCTGCCGGCAGGCTGTCGGCGCAATCACGCACCAGCGCACGCAGGCTGCGCTCGGCAATGCGGTCGATAATGCGTGCGCGCAAGCCGTCCTCGTCCTGGCGCTGGTCGACCGTAAAGCGCGTGACCCAGCCCACCTGGCTGGTGCCGCTTTCGGCATCTTGCAAGCGCGTGATGCGCAACTGGTCGCGCAGCGCGGGATCGGGTGAATTGCGCGCCGGCAAAGCGGCCGGCACCAAGGCGCCAAAGTGGCGTTCGATGGCCGGCTTCAGTGCCTGCGCATCGACCTTGCCGACGATCAGCAGGGCCATATTGCCGGGACGATACCAGTCGCCATAGAACTTGCGCAGGTTTTCCGCCGGCTGCTGGCGAATACTCGCCTCCGTGCCAATGGTCGGGCGCTGCGGATACAAGGAACCCTCGCGCAGCATGGCGCGGCGCTGGCGGTCCATCCGTTCGCGCACGCCGAGCTTGGTGCGCCACTCCTCGAGAATAATCTGGCGCTCGCGTTCAAGACCGTCAGCGGGAATTTGCGCACCGCCGGCAATCTCGGCCAATACGCCCAGGCCTGCGTCGACGCGGCTTTGCGGCGCCGTCAGGAAGTACAGCGTGCGCTCGAAATTGGTCTGCGCGTTGTAATGCGTGCCGATGCGCCAGCCCAGGCTTTCCATATAAGTCTTCAGACCTTCCGGATGCGCCCTGGTGGCATGAAACACCATATGCTCGACCATATGCGCCACACCGGACTGGTCATCTTTCTCGTCGAGCGAGCCGACCCGCACCAGCAATTGCAGCGCTACCTGCTTGCTGGCCTGCTGGTCTGCCCCCCCATCGCCATCGACGATGTAATAGTTCAGCCCATTGGCCAGCTGGCCGCGCTGCACCTTGCTGTCCCAGCGGAATGCTTCGGCGGTGGCGGCGATGGCTGGCGCCACGACGGCGATGCATAATGCAAAGAAAGCGATGCCGTGCAGCTTTTTGCGCTTCGTGATCATGTTAGAAACCATAGCCGATCTCCAGCGCAAAGGTACGGCCCCGTTCATAGGTAGCGTAGGTGTCGTTGACGGTCATCTTGTTTTTGGCATTGGTCAGGTTTTCGATGGTCAGTTTCACATCGAGGCGCTGGTTGCGCACCACGCGCGGATTCCAGTTGATGACGGTATCGATGGCATTGGCCTGCGGCAGCCGGGTCTTCTCGTAGTTTTCCAGGGTGGCGCCCTCGTAGACGAAAGTACCGTTGCGCAAGATCTGCTCGTAGCCGCCGCGCAGACGCAGGATATTGCTGATGGTCAGGCTGTGCGCAGGCCAGGTGCTCATGGCGCCGATGCGCAAGGTCCACGGACGGTTGTAATTTTGCGCTGGCTGGTCCGAGTAGCGGATGACCTTGCCATCGTAGCGGATCAGATCGTCGCGCAGCATGGCGCTGCTGTAGTTTTCGGCATAGCTTGCATAGTTCGATTTGACATCGCTTTTGTTGAACGCCACCCACAGCCGGTTGGCCACATCGCCGATCTTGAAGGCGCGCGCATTGGACCAGCTGATGGTGACGTCTCTGGTGACGCTGCCGCCGTCATTGCTGAAGATATAGCAGCTGTTGCTGTTGCAATCGGTCTGGCCCGAGCGCAGCAAACGCACTACCTGATCCTTGCCGTCACGGTGCGTGAAGCGCACGCTCAGGGGGCCGGCCAGCAGGTCCGATTCGTACGTGGCGCCGGCGGTCAACTCGTCGTCATATGGCGACTTCATGTCTTCCAGGCGGTTCAGGGGCTTGCTGGTGGTGGCTGCGCCCCACGCCAGATTGCTGGTGCGCGTTTGCGTGGTCAGCAGGGTATTGGCTTTTTCCTGCAGCGCATAGGCAAACAGATTGCGGCCGTAATAGCGGTTGGCGCCCACATCGAGGTACAAGGGATCGCTGACCTGCCAGCCCAGCTTGAGGCGTGGCGCGAAGTTGGCGCCGCCCGCCAGGCTGTCCTTGTCACCGCGCACGCCGACGCGCAAGCTCAAGCTGCGCCAGCTTGCTTCGTCTTCCGCATAGGCAGCCCAAGAATTGCTGGTGACGTCGAACTTGCCTGCATGATAGAGCATCAAGCGGTTGAAATACTGGCCGGCGTTGTAGCGCAAGGTCCTGGTGGCCGAACACGCTTCGGTATCGACGGTGCCGTCTGCCAGGGTGCAGCGCGAGGCAGCGCCGGTAGTGGGCAGGTTGGTGGGCGTCAGATAGTAAAAATGGTCTTTCAGGCGCTCGTAATTGGCTTCCTGATGGCGCAGTTCGGCGCCCACCGTTGAGCGATGCCGGGTCTGGCCAAGGCTGAATGGCTCGAATGCAGCGCGCAGCTTGTACTGCATGGTCTGGATTTCCTGGTCGATATCGCCGCGCGCACCCTCGCCACTGGTGGGGTTGGTGCTGCCAGCCGGGTCGCCCCAGTTCTTGTCGGTCGACCAGCGCCAGGCGCGGTAATAATCGACATCGCTGCGGCGCGACTGTTCGTTTTTCGAATACGAGAGCTGGTGCGTCAGCCTGGCCAGGTCGTAGCGCGATTCCCACTTGCCGCTCAGGTTCAGGCCGCCGCTATCGATGGTGTAGTTGCTGTCGCGGTAGTTTTCCATGAAATAGGTATTCGACGATGGCGCATACACCACCGTCACTTCGCCCTTGTGGCGGCTGCCGGCCGGCGAGTAGTCGGCTTTCAGCAGCAAGGTGTCTTGCTGGCGGGTCTGCGTGACTTCGCGGCTGGCGGTGGTGCCGCTGTTTTCGGTTGTAAAGCGCTTGAGCGGAATTTCGGACTTCCTGCGCATCACATTCATCAGCACACCCCAGCTATCGCCCGGCCGCGCTTCCACCGTGGTTTTATAGGTCCATTTTTTGAAACGCGGCTGCAAGTCGGCATTGCTTGAGTCTTCAAATTCTTCCTGGCGGGCCGGATCGATAAACAGCTTGCTCCAGCTCGAAGACGAATAACCGACCGACACATTGCCGCCGAATTTCTTGCGCGCCGAACAGACGGTAGCGCTGACCACGCCGCCCGTAAAACGGCCATATTCGGCCGAGACATTGGAGTCCTTGACGTCGATCTCGCACAAAATGCTGCCGTCGATGGCCAGCGCCTGCGCGCCGCCCGGGATCTGGTCGACGCTGGTGGTGGTGACCTTGTTGCCGGGATCGAGATCATTGGCAATCGAAATGCCATCGACCAGTATTTCATTCTGGTACGGTTTGGCGCCGTGGATGCTGATTTCGGCTGGCGCGATTTCACCGCCGGTGGCCGACGACAGCGACGCTTCGGCGTACTGGATATTCGGATTGAGTTTCAGCTGGCTGGTCATGTCGCCATTGATGGCCGGCATATTGCGGATCATTTCGCGGTCCATGCGCTCGACCGTCGGCAAGGTCGTCGCTTCAACGGTAATGCCAGACAAAGTGTGGGCCGGGCGCTTTTCGGCGGCCGAGCGCGCATCGCCGGCGGAGGCAGCGGCACGGGCGCGCAGGATATAGCCGCCCGAGGCCCCCATCACCACTTCAAATTTCGAGTCGGCCAGCAGGGACTGGAAGCCCGACGGCACATTATATTTGCCTTGCAAGCCCTTCGACTGCACACCCTGCAGCAAGGCAGCGTCAAACACCAGGATGACGCCGGACTCGGCAGCAAAACGGTTCAGCACATCGGCCAGCGGTGCAGAGCCCAGCGCATAGGTTTTCGCCGGCGCCGCACGCACGTTGGCGGCGACCGGGTCGGTAGCAAAGGCAGGCAGGATCACGCCAGCGCTGAGCAGGGCCGCCAGCAGGGGACGTAGTTTGCGTACAGGAAAAGAAACGGGGACAGCGCTATCGGCAACAGGATTCATTTTTCGTCTACAAATAATGGGCTTATCTGTAGGCCGTAGCAGCAGCGAAAAAGTACAGTCGCTGGCAAAGAATATTGGCTATGTCACCGAAAAGAGTGGAAACCATCTGAAATTGCCGACGTCTAACTGATCAGAATTCTTCTTTCAGGAGACGATCATGGACGCAGTTCAATGGCACACGTTGATCGGACAGTTCTCGCAATTGTCGCAGCGCCAGCGCCTGGCTGGCATCGCGCTGTTGCAGGGCAGCACCGGGCAGGATGCGGCCATCGCCCTGATCGAGCAGACGGCGCTGGCACACCTGCATTGCCCGGCCTGTGGCGCCACGCGTGTCCACCGGCACGGCCCTGCCCATGGCTTGCAGCGTTATCGTTGCGTGTCCTGCCGGAAAACATTCAATGCCTTGAGCGGCACGCCGCTGGCGCATCTGCACCACAAGACACGCTGGCTGGCCTACGCCAGTTGCCTGCTCGAATCGTTTTCCGTGCGCAAGGCGGCCGACCAACTGCAGATCCATCGCAACACCAGCTTCCGCTGGCGCCATCGTTTTCTTGCGCTGGCAAAAAACGACCGGCCGCGCTGCCTGCACGGCATTGCCGAAGCCGATGAGATGTATCTGCTTGAATCACAGAAAGGATCGCGGCACTTGACCCGTCCGGCACGGCGGCGTGGAGGTACAGCACGCCAGCGCGGAATATCGAATGAACATGTCTGCATCCTGGTGGCACGCGACCGCACCGGGCAAACCGTTGATTTCGTGGCCGGCCGTGGCCAGCTCAGCAAGGCAAAATTGCATGCCTGCCTGCCCGCAGTGATCGACCGAGAGATTCTGCTGGTCAGCGATGGCCATCCGGCGTATCCCGTGTTTGCCCGGGAAATTGGCGTCATGCACGCCGCAGTGAACTTACGGGCCGGCATCCGTGTGCGTGGCACGATCCATGTGCAAAACGTCAATGCGTATCACAGCCGCCTGCGCGGATGGCTGCGCCCATTTCATGGCGTAGCAACACGCTATCTGCCCAGTTATCTGGGCTGGCGGTGGATACTCGACGCCAGGAGAATCTTGTCCCCGGAAAGCTTGCTAAAAGCCACCATGGGATCCTTTCCACACTTGATGGTGACATAGCCAAGAATATTTTAGCGGGGACGCAATCGCCAGCCAGCCCCACTGCGTTCGGCGCGGATCGCCAGCACCTCGGCCAGCGTTTGCAGCGACACTTCCGGCGCATCGATCTGGTAGGTTCCGGAAACACGGCGGCTGGCAAGTAGCGGCGCCACCTCGACCGCCTGCCCCGAATGCAGGGCAAACTGGGCCGCAAACTCGGGCAGTGGCGTATCGAGCGCCATCAGCAAACCTTTGGTCCAGGCGTCGTCGGCCACCGGCGAGCGCTGTACTCGGCCGCAGCCGCTGCTGGCAAAGCGCACGCGCTGGCCGGCGTTCACCGTCACCACCGGGCCGCCGGGCGTTTGCACCTGGGCCGCATGCTGCTGCACCGTCAGCATGGTATGCGCGGCAAACTGGCTGATCGTCAAACGCGTGCCCAGCGGCCGCACCACGCCATCGCGCGAAATAATACGCAAGGGCCGCTTTTTCGCATCGCTGCCGGTGGTCAGCTGCAGCACACCCTGGGCCAGGTAGATAGTGCGTTTGTCACCATCGTAGTCCAGGCCCACGCGTGTGTTGGAACCGAGCCAGGCACGAGCGCCGTCCGGCAAGGTCACCAGGCGGCGCTCGCCGCGCGCGCTGGCCAGCCAGCGTATCGGCGCGCGCTCGGGTGCGGCCGGCAGCAAGGCCCAGCCCATGCCGGTGGTGAAGGCCACGCCGATGCAAGCCATCAACTGGCGCCGTGATTGACGTTCAGGTTTTCTTTTGCGCGATTCATGCACAGGCGTACGCAGAATATGGGCGGCCTGCAAGGGCGCACCGGCAAGCAGGCTTTGCAGCCGCTCGACTTTTGCCCACGCCTGCTGATGCGCGGGCGCCGCGTCAATCCACAGCTGCCAGCGGCGCAGCGCATCGGCACCGCCGTCTTCGGCCAGCGTCACAAACCAGTCCGCCGCCGCTTCCAGGTGCCGCTCGTCGACGTCCGCCGGGACTAAAGACATTTCAGACATTGCAGCACTGCCTTGCGCATATATTGTTTGACGCTGCTGACCGATACATCAAGCTCCAGGGCAATGGTCGCATAGTCAAGGCCGTCGATCTGCGCCAGCAAAAAGGCCTGCCGTACTTTCGGCCCCAGCCCGGCCAGCATGCGGTCGATGGCCAGCAAGGTTTCCAGCAGGATGGCGCGCTCTTCAGGTGACGGCTGCAGCGCTTCGGGCATCAGCGCCAGTTCGGCCAGGTAAGCCTGTTCCAGATCGCTGCGGCGGAAATGGTCGACCATCAGCCCGCGCGCAATAGTGGCCAGGTAAGATTTCGGTTGCGTGATCTCGGCAGCTTTGGTACCGGACTGCAAAAGGCGTACGAAAGTGTCCTGCACAAAATCGGCGGCGCGATGCGAGCAATGCCCTAGCCGCACGCGCAGCCAGCCATTGAGCCAGCCGTTGTGCTCACGATACAGACTCTCATAACTGACCTCCACCCGACACCCTCCGCCATTAAATGAGAACTATTATCATTTAAAACTGAGGCTGTCACAAGCTTTCGTTTACCACTTGTCACTTCCTGGCCACGAAATGCAATAGCAATTCATTGATCCAAGGCAAAGCACTGACGCCGGCACCGGCCTACAATCGTCGGCTTTGCCGATTCCACCATGCGCCACGCTCCCGAATTACTCCTGCCTGCCGGCTCGCTGGACAAGATGCACGCCGCCTTCGATTACGGCGCCGACGCCGTCTACGCGGGTCAGCCGCGCTACAGCCTGCGCGTGCGCAATAACGACTTTTCCACCTTGCAGGCGCTGCAGGAAGGTATCGACGGCGCGCATGCGCGCGGCAAGCAGTTTTTTGTTGCCAGCAATATCTTCGCCCATAACGCCAAGCTGAAAACGTATTTGCGCGATATGGAACCGGTGATCGCCATGCGCCCCGATGCGTTGATCATGGCCGACCCCGGCCTGATCATGATGGTGCGTGACAAGTGGCCGGAAGTCCCCGTGCACCTGTCGGTGCAGGCCAATGCCGTCAACTGGGCTGATGTGAAATTCTGGCACCGCATGGGCCTGACGCGCGTGATTTTGTCGCGCGAACTGTCGCTCGACGAGATCGAGGAAATCCGCCAGCGCTGCCCGGAAATGGAACTGGAAGTATTCGTCCACGGCGCGCTGTGCATCGCCTATTCTGGACGTTGCCTGCTGTCGGGCTACTTCAATCACCGCGATCCGAACCAGGGCACCTGCACCAATTCCTGCCGCTGGGATTACAAGGTGAAAAACGCCAGCGAGGATGCCAGCGGCGACCTGGGCGCGATGCAGGTGATAACGCTGAAATTTGAACAGGCACTGGAACAGGCGAATGGATTTTCCGCCCTGCACCAGCAGCCGCGCCACCCGCTGGCCGACCAGCCCTACCTGATCGAAGAAGCGCAGCGCCCGGGCCAGCTGATGCCGATCCTGGAAGACGAGCACGGCACCTACATCATGAATTCGAAGGACTTGCGCGCCGTCGAGCATATCGAACGCCTGGTGAAAATCGGCGTCGACTCGCTGAAGGTCGAAGGGCGCACCAAGTCGCTGTACTACGCGGCGCGCACCGCGCAAGTGTATCGCCAGGCAATCGACGACGCCGTGGCCGGCCGTCCGTTCGACATCTCTCTGCTGGGGCAATTGCAAGGGCTGGCCAACCGCGGCTACACCGACGGTTTTTACCAGCGCCACCATACGCAGACTCACCAGAACTATATGCGCGGCGCCTCCGAGACAGACCGCAGCCAGTACGTGGGCGATGTATTGAAAGTGGAAAAAGGCTGGGCCAGAGTCGACGTGAAAAACCGCTTTGCCGTCGGCGACCGCATCGAGGTTATGCATCCGTCGGGCAACCGCGATATCACCATTGCGCGCATGCTGAACGATGCCGGTGAAGACATCGGCGTGGCGCCGGGCAGCGGACACTTCGTGCGCATCGAGCTCGACGGGGCGCTGGAACGGGCTTTGCTGGCGCGTTACATGTAAGTGCATTGCAAGTGCGGTGGCAGGCCTGAAAATATAAGAGCAGCAGCAACATTGTTATACGATACGGCCAAGCCACGCCCGGGGCCGCTATCCGCATCCCGGTCGTCCCTGACACGTCCACCGGAATCGCCGATGCCACCTGCCACACCAGCCCTGATCACCAACGACGCCGTTGTCCTCGGCCTGCTTGCCATGACCCTGGGGCCCGTATTCTGGTCTGCCTCGCGCACCTCAGGCTTCTGGAAAAAATTCTATGCCTATGTGCCGTCGCTGCTGATGTGCTACCTGATACCGGCGCTGCTCAACACCTTCGGCATTATCGACGGCAACGCCTCTGGCCTGTATGCCATGGCGCGCGACTACCTGCTGCCCAGCGCGCTGGTACTGCTGTGCGTGGCCATCGATTTCGGTGGCATCATCCGCCTGGGACCCAAAGCCATTATCATGTTTCTGACCGGCACGCTGGGCGTGATGTTGGGCGCCCTGGTATCGTTCGAAGCCATGCGTTTGATTCACCCGGAAACGGTGGCCGGCGACACCTGGCGCGGCATGACCACCGTGGCCGGCTCGTGGATAGGCGGCGGCGCCAACCAGGCGGCGATGAAAGAAGTGTTCGAGGTAGACGCCACCCTGTTCGGCCAGTTTGTCGCCGTCGATGTGCTGGTGGCCAATGTCTGGACTGCCGTGCTGCTGTTCCTGGCCGGCCGTGCCGGCGCCTTTGACCGCTGGACGGGCGCCGACCTGTCCGCCATCAATGCACTCAAGGACAGCATTGAAAGCTACCGCGCCCAGCACGCGCGCATCGCCACCCTGACCGATGTGATGATCATCCTCGGCGTGGGCCTGGGCGTGACCGGGCTGTCGCACTTCATGGCCAGCCCCACCATTGCCTGGATCACTACCCTGCCCGCTGAATGGCGCTTGCAGGATTACAGCCTGACCTCGAACTTTTTCTGGATCGTGGTGTTCGCCACCACCTTCGGCCTGCTGCTGAGCTTTACCCGGGCGCGCAGCCTGGAAGGCGCCGGTGCCTCGACCATCGGTTCGGCCATGCTGTACGTGCTGGTAGCCACCATCGGCATGCACATGGACTTGAAAGCCCTGCTCGACAAGCCTTTCCTGTTCCTGCTGGGCCTGATCTGGATCGCCGTCCACGGCGGCCTGATGCTGCTGGTCGCCAAACTGATCCGCGCGCCTTTGTTCTTTATGGCGGTGGGCTCGCAAGCCAATATCGGCGGCGCCGCATCGGCCCCCGTGATCGCCAGCGCCTTCCATCCGGCACTGGCGCCGGTAGGCGTACTGCTGGCCGTGCTCGGCTACGCGCTGGGCACCTACGGCGCCTATATCACGGGCCTGATACTGCGCGCGATGGCCGCCTGACCTTGGCGCGTGACTTATTCCACAGGCAGCCCAAGGGCTGCCTGTCATATTGCGACTGCGGCTTTGATCTGCTGGACCGGCCCGGCTTCACAACGCAATGTGCAAGCCGCCGAGCGCAAAACTCAAGCGGTCACGCAGTCATCAACGCCACTTTTGATTTCTCGTCATACGTTAGATAGGCAAACCGGCACAATTGCAGAACATATTGACCTCTTTTTCAGGAGGAACCATGCTGGAACTGCAGCCCAAAGATTCGCGCGGTTACTTTAACCTTCCACAATTACCTGAAGGTGCAGCTTATTACACCTATGGCACCCCACCACTGGGAGCCGGCCAGTATGCTCATCCACAGTTGCTTTCCCTGCTCTTCATGGTTGAACGTCAATGGCAAAGTATCGATAGCCGGAAAATCGGTTTTGGAAATATCAGCTTGGCCGGTGGGGTAAGATATAGCGGCCATAACAGCCACAGAAGTGGGCGTGATATCGACGTTCGCTTGCTGCGCAAAGATAGAAAAGAAATTGCCGTGACCAGGTTTGACGCACAATATGACCGTGATGCGACTGCTCAGTTAATCAGCATTTTTTTTGAGTTCAGCGACATCGAGATTATTTATTTTAATGATCGTACGATCCCACGGATCAGGCCACTGATACGACACGATGATCATTTTCATGTCTCGATTAAATCGCCGAGAGGGTGACATGAAGCGCATCTTCGTTGTTATCTCTTTCCTCGTCCTCGGCGTTGCCACCGCTCAAACGGCACACAAGTGGATATTTTCTTATCAGCCTGTCAAAGGGCGCTATTTGATCTACGGTGGGGGGCTGGCTGATCCTTTACCACCGACCAGCAAAGACAAGCGCATCGCTTTCTGGATTGAAGGCAAAGCCGCAAAACAGCTATTCGATGCCATGGGTCCGGACTTGCGCAATACGTGCGGAGCGGACGGCGATTATCGGGTGCGGCAACGGGCCGAAGTGAGCTGTACTTACTATCCCGGAGATGGCTATCATTGCGACTTCGGTTTTGATTTGCTGACAGGGCGCAGCGTCGGTGGCTCGGTATGCTGAAACGCGCCAGCCTGCTGTTAGCCGCAACGCTATGCCTGCTGCTCGCACAGCATGCTCACGCAGTCTGGGACTATGTCCAGAAAGATATTTCTGGCTCCTGGACTATTTACGGTGCGTATCTCGATGCACCCGTGCCACCTGCTCCCGGCGATAACAAGGTAGCCTTTCGTTTGACAGGAACGGCCGCAAAAAACATGTTCGACGCCATGGGTCCCGATATGGCCGACGGCTGTGCCGACCCGACAATTCGCCTGCGCAACCGCGATATGCTGCTGTGCCGCCATCGCTTGCATGATGGCTACCGCTGTGAATTCGGTTTTGATTTGTCGACCGGGCTGAGCATCGGCGGTTCGGTGAGCGGCGCGCTATGCAAGCCGTGAGCGGGGGCGCAGCAGGTTTGATGAGCTGACCTACAACATTTCCGGCTTCATCAAGCTCTTGCGGCTGATGGTCCGGCCCGACACCATGAACTCGCCATTGCCCCGGTAATGCAGGGTTTCGGGCAGCTTGGGCGAGGTCGCCACGTGGGCTTTCACGCATTCAAAAATGAAAAATCCGCCTCTCGGGTTGCCCGCCACTTGCGCCAGTTTGCATTCGAAGTTGGCGTAGCATTCGGCGATGAGAGGCGCGCCGACTTTCTCGGCAGCTTGCGCCGTCATGCCGAAGGCGGTGAATTTATCGGTGTCTTCACCGCTGCAGTTGCCGATCGCCACCACTTGGTCGACCATGTCGGCGGTCGGCAGGTTGATCACGCATTCCATGCTGCGCTTGATCATCTCGTAGCTGTGGTTGGCATCGGAAATAAAGCAACCCAATAGCGAGGGCGTAAATTCCATCATCATGTGCCAGCCCATGGTCATGATGTCGCTTTCGCCCTTCCAGGTGGAGCTGACCAGCACCACCGGCCCTGGTTCCAGAAAGCGGCGGATATTGTCGACGGGGTAATCTTCTTTGTGATAATTTTTCATGGCAGCTCCTGGACTCGTCAGCCTCCAGCATAGCCCAACAGTAGCTGCCGGGCGCGCAGCTGAAACCACAATTCTTGCCATTCGTCGCAAATTTTCCCATTTGCTCAAATTGCAACCTAGAATACATGGATCAACCTTCCAAGGAACGCCATGCGCCACTTACTGCTGTTCGCCGCCCTCGTTGCCAGCCCGCTCGTCCATGCTGACGAGCAAACCAGACCAGTTACGGCGTTCAACGCAATCGATATCCGTGGCCCGATCAGCATCGAGGTGGAATCGGGCAAGGAGCACAGCCTGCTATTGCGCGGCGACCAGAAATTTCTCAGTGGCGTGATCACGGAAGTGGTCAACGGCGAGCTGAAAATTTCCATGAAGGACAAGAACATCAAGAAAACCGAGGGCGATCCGCGCGTGATCGTCACCATGCCGCAACTGCGCAAGTTGATCGCCGATGGCGCCGGTGAAAAGATACTGACCAAGCTCAATGGCCCGCGCGTCGATATCAGCTACCAGGGTGCGGGGCGCCTCCTGGCCGACGGCAAGATCGACTGGCTGCGCCTGAAAGCGCAGGGCGTGGGCGAAGTCGATACACAGGCCTTGCTGGCAAAAAACGTTGATGTCAATTTCGATGGCATCGGTTCGGTCAAGGTCTATTCCTCGGGCGAACTGAACGCCGTGGTACGCGGCATGGGCGAACTGGTGTACTACGGCAAGCCGAAGGTGGTGCATAAATCGGTAGCCGGCATCGGCAGCGTCAGCGCCGCAAAATAAGCCGCAGCCAGCTTCCTGCGGTGCGCCGCCATCGCTGATTTTTCACCACACTCCATGGAAGGGTCCGGCATTGCGCCGCGCCATTCATGGAGGACACCATGCCCGAAGGACCGTCTATCGTCATCCTGCGCGAACTGGCCATGCCGTTTGAAGGCAAGACCATCGCGCACGCCAGCGGCAACAGTAAAACCGTCCATATCGATGAACTGGAAGGCCAGCCGCTGCTGGGCGTCGCCAGTTGGGGCAAGCACTTTCTGCTGCGGCTGGCGGACCGCTCGCTGCGCATCCACTTCCTGCTGTTCGGCAGCTACCGCATCAACGAGCGCAAGGATGCCGTCGCGCGCCTGCAACTGATTTTCGATGATGGCGACGAACTCAATTTCTACGCCTGCTCCATCAAGGAAATTGGCGAGGATCTCGACGCTGAATATGACTGGCGCGTCGACGTGATGAACGACGCCTGGGATGCGGCGCTTGCGCGCAAGAAGCTGCGCGCCCGGCCCGACATGCTGGTCTGTGACGCATTGCTGGACCAGGAATTGTTTGCCGGCGTCGGCAATATCATCAAGAACGAAGTGCTGTTCCGCATCCGCGTCCATCCTTTATCCACCATCGGCGCCCTGCCCGCCCCCAAGCTGCGCGCACTGGTCGAAGAGGCGCGGCAATACAGCTTCGATTTCTTGCAGTGGAAAAAGGAATTCACGCTCAAGGCGCACTGGCTCGCCCATGCCAAAAAAATCTGCCCGCGCTGCCATATTGCGCTGCACAAGGCCTACCTTGGCAAGACCCAGCGGCGCAGTTTTTTTTGCCCCCGTTGCCAGAAGCAATACGGTAGTGACAATGCGCTATCATCTTCGAACAACCACCATACGAAGGAGACAGCATGAACACCGATGAGTACGGGCCACTGGTACTGCGCGACAACGCCGCTGGCCTGGTCACCCTGCGCCTGAACCGGCCGCTGCAATTGAATGCCTTGTCGGAAGCCATGCTGGCGGCACTGCAAGCTGAACTGGACATCATCGCCAACCAGCCCGAGGTACGCTGCGTGATACTGGCCGCCGATGGCAAGGCGTTTTGCGCCGGCCACGACCTGCGCGAAATGCAGGCCACGCGCGAGCTGGCGTATTACCAGGCGTTGTTTGCGCAATGCTCGCAGGTGATGCGCTCGATACAGGAGTTGCCGGTACCGGTGATTGCGCGCGTGCATGGCATCGCCACGGCGGCCGGCTGCCAGCTGGTAGCCAGCTGCGACCTGGCGGTAGCGGGCGCATCGGCGCGCTTTGCCGTATCCGGCATCAATGTGGGCCTGTTCTGCGCCACGCCATCGGTGGCACTGTCGCGCAATGTGTCGGCCAAGCGCGCCTTCGAGATGCTGATGACGGGCCGCTTTGTCGATGCGATCACGGCCGCCCACTGGGGCCTCATCAATACCGCCGTGCCCGACGAAGCGCTCGACGAGCAGGTAGCGCTGCTGGCGCAAAGCATCATGGACAAAAGCCCTGCTGCCGTACGCCACGGCAAGGCAATGTTTTACCGCCAGCGCCAGATGGCGCTGGCCGATGCCTATGCGTATGCGGGTGACGTGATGGCGAAAAACATGATGGAGGAAGACGCCAATGAAGGCATCAATGCCTTCCTGGAGAAGCGCTCGCCGAACTGGCGAGCGCAGGCGGCTGACTAACGGTTTTCCTTCATCTGCTGCTGCGCCGAGACACTGAGCTTGTTCAGGTCGTCCGGCCCCAGCATCGGCAGTTGCGACAGCAGGTGCGACAGCGTTGAACTGCCCTCCATGTCCAGTTCCGACGACTGCACCAGCACCGTGCCGGCGCCCGTGAAATCGATCTGCTTTTCTTCGCCCGACAGGGTAAAGCCCGTCAGCGCGCCGGCCGCCGAGGCCCAGCCCTGCACGTGGGCATAATCGTAGTGATACGACGGGCTGGGGCAATCGGCCCAACCCAGCACGGCCTGCTCGTCGACCCGGCACGGCAATTCCAGGAAATGCACCGGGCCATTCGAGGAAGCGATGACTTTGCCTGTGCCTATCATGGTCAGATAGCCGGGCAGAGTCGATTCCTGGCAGATCACGTCCTTGGTAAAACCCAGCAGGTTCTTGGCGCGGATGGTCATGTTGGCGTTGTCGAGGTCGTAGCAGGCCAGGTCATTGCCGTTGTCGCCCAGGATCAGCTGGCCTTGTCCGTTCGCGACCACGAAATGGTGTACATACTTGGGCGCATTGAAGGCGGTGCGCACGATCAGATCAAGCACGCTGCTACCCATGGCTTCGAAACGCAGCTCGCCATAAAAGGCGATCATCTTGCCCTTGCGAATGAAGATCTGTTCCTTGACATCGATCACGTACGAGAAGCGATTCAGGTTATCGTTTTTCGGCAAGGTGGAGGGATTGTAGATCGTCATGGCTTACCTTTCGCTCGCTTGGATATAGACCGTTCCCTGGCCCGTAAATTTCACCTGGTACGATTCGCCCGAAGCTTGCCCCACGAAGGTTTTCCAGTTCAGGTCTGTGACGATGGTCGAACTCAGTTGCCCCGTATGGCCGATATAGGCTTGCGGGTCGACAAACACTGGCACGTCGGGCGTCACCGGCAGGCCGATGGTATTGCCGTCGGACAAAATCGCCACTTCGCCCGTGCCTTGCAAGGTGGTGGTAAACAGGCCCTGGCCCGAGACCGCACCACGCACCACGCCCTGGATGCCACCCTGGTTGCCGAGGAACATGGTACCTGCCGTCAGGCGTGCGTCGAACGCCAGCAGCGTATCGCTTTCCACGTACAGGGTTTCGCCGCGCACGGGAATAATGGTGACGAACAGGCCGGCGTGCGCGTAGTACACGCTGCCGCTGCCCTTGGCGGCCATCATGGCATAGCCTTCATTGGTGACGGCGCGCATGGCCAGGCTTTGCACGCCCTGGCCCGCCAGGAAGGAACGGCTGAATTGCACGTCGCCCTGGTAGGACACCATGGCGCCCTTGCGTGCGAATACTTCTTCGTTGCTGAGTTTGACCTCGAGCATCTTTTCATTGATCTGCTGATAAACCGGCATCGCGTGGCTCCTGGCTGCTTAACGTTCGGCGGGCTGGATATACACCACGCCCTGGCCGGTGAATTTGTGCTGGTAGGACTCGCCCGAGCTTTGTCCTATCATCGTGCGCCAGTTGACGTCGAACACGAATTCCTGGCGGATATCGCCCTTGAAGCCGACAAAGGCGTCCGGGTCCACGCGCAGTGGTGTCGACGGCGTCACTTCCAGCATGATCAGGTTGCCCTGCGAAATGACGGCGATATTGCCGTTGCCCTCCACCGTGGTGGAAAACAGGCCCTGGCCCGAGCTGGCGCCGCGCAGGCCGGCAAAGCTGGTGCCGGTTTTCAAGCTGGTGTCGTAGGCCAGCAGGCTGCTGCTTTCAATGGTCAGCTTTTCGCCGGCCAGCGCCAGCACGGTGATCTCGAACGCATTCTGCGCAAAGAACACGGTGCCGTTGCCGGAGGCCTGCATCAGCTGCATGCCTTCATTGGTCACCTTGCGCTTGAGTGCGCCAAAAATGCCTTCGCCACCGAGCAGGGATTTTTCAAACTTGATGCTGCCCGTGTAGGCGACCATGGCGCCGGCGATCGCCAGCACTTTCTCGTCCTGCAGCCTTACTTCAAGCAGGCGGTCGGTATTGTTGCGGAAACTGGTCACTCGCGATCCTCCTGAAATGCCAGGCAACACAGCCATGGCTGAACCACAAGATACCGGCGGTAGTGCCTGCATGCAAGTGATTTTCTATCGTACGGACCCTGGCATCAGGTCCATATCCGATAAATCCAGTAACTTTCGTCGTTCCTGCTCGCCAGCGCCAGCTCGGTCGGGCTCAAGCCCGTAATCTCGCGCGTCTCGCGGCAAAAATGCGCCTGGTCGGCATAGCCGCCCTGGGCCGCCAGATCAGACCACGAAACCTTGCCTTCCAGCATGGCATCTCGCTCGTCCAGAAACAGCTGCTCGGCGCGGCGCATGCGGCGCAGGGTGCGCATGGGCTGGCCAGCCCAGGTCTTGATGCGACGCTCGATATTGCGCGCGCCGCTGGCCAATCCATTCGACGTCGCCTGCACACCAAGGCGCCGCACCCAGTCTTGGACGGCGCTGGCTGGATGGTCGTCCTGCTGGCGCGCCAGTTGCCAGCGCGGCGCCAGGAAGCTTTCCACCAGCGCCACCCTTGCCTCATCGCTGGGCGCGGCCAGCACGGCCTGCGACAACGCCTGCCAGTCGGCGTCGAACAGCTCGTCGAATGGACGGAACTGGTCCAGCAGCGGCGACATGGCCACGCCCGTCAAGGCATGCAGGGCGGCCGGATAAAACATGACGATAAACGAGTGCACGGGGCCGGGATTGTAGCTGACCAGAGGATACGAACGGGGGCCGCCAAACAGCGCCGATGGCATGCGTACGTCAGCCAAGCTCAAGCCGGGCGCAGCCGCTTCCAGCTCACCCGAGATGGTCCAGGCGATGCTGCACATCGGTGCGGCCGGAAAGCGATTGAGGCGCTGCGCCGGCGGCAGCGGTGCGCAAGCCGTGGTGTCGCGCACGAGAAAGGCGCGCACGCATGAAGCGAGCGCCAGGCGCGGCGCGATCAGGCGCGTGACAGGGGTGGTGGCAGTGGACATGGCAACGATTGTAACGAAAATCGGACTGCTTGCACGATGTCGTATACGTTCAAGACTTGCCCATTCAAGCGCGCTACAGTCATGTCATTGTCTCTTGCCACGAGGAATTTGCCATGCCACCACTCGACCAAACCGCAACACCGGCCACCGTTGCCGCCACGCGCAAACTGCGCCAGATACGCAACCTGCCCGGCCCCTTGGCCCTGCCCTTCTTCGGCAACAGCTTGCAGTTGAAACTGACGCGCATCCACCGCGACGTGGAAGGCTGGGTACGCCGCTACGGCCCTTATATGCGCGCCTGGTTCGGCCGCACCCTGGTGCTGGTGGTGGCCGACAGCGAGGCGGTCTCGGCCATCATGCGCGACCGCCCCGATGGTTTCCGGCGCCCGCTGTCGAGCTATATCGTGTCCGAGGAAATGGGCGGCATTCCCGGCCTGTTCCTGGCCGAAGGCAGCGAATGGCGCAACCAGCGCCGCATGGTCATGGCCGGCATGGCGCCCGGCGCCATCAAGGCGTATTTTCCGTCGCTGGTCACGGTGGCGCAGCGCTTGCAGCGGCGCTGGCAGGCTGCGGCCCTGCAAGGCCAGGCGATCAGTCTCGACGGCGACCTGAAGCGCTATACGGTGGACATTATCGCCGGCCTGGCCTTTGGCACCGAAGTCAACACGCTGGAAGCGGGCGAGGACGTGATCCAGCGCCATATGGATGCGATCTTGCCGGCCGTGGCGCGGCGCAGCCTGTCGCTGCTCCCCTACTGGCGCCACTTCAAATTACCTGCTGACAAGCAACTGGACCGCGATGTGGCGGCGCTGGATGTGGCAGTATCGGACCTGGTACGCCAGGCTCGCAGCCGCATGGAGCAGGACCCGGCGCGCCGCGTGCGCCCGCCCAATTTGTTAGAGGCGATGATTGCCGCTGCCGACGAGAAAGACAGTGGCGTCAATGACCGCGCCGTGGCCGGCAATGTGCTGACCATGCTGCTGGCCGGCGAAGACACGACGGCCAACACGATTTCCTGGATGATCTACTTGCTGCAGCGACATCCGCAGTCACTGGCGCGGGCGCGCGAGGAAGTACGCAGGGTGGCGCCCGACGTGGCCGGTTTTACCATCGAGCAGATGGACCAGCTGGACTATCTCGGTGCCTGCGCCAGCGAAGCGATGCGCCTGAAACCGGTAGCGCCTTTCCTGCCACTGGAAGCACTGCGCGATACTGTCGTGGGCGATATCGCCGTGCCGGCCGGCAGCCTGGTATGGTGCGTGTTGCGCCACGATACGGTGTCCGACGCGCACTTCCCCGACGCCCAGGCCTTCAAGCCGGAACGCTGGCTGGAGCAAGGGCTGGAGCAAGGGCGGGAAGGCCAGCGAGAGGCCAACAACAAGCGTGCCGCCATGCCCTTCGGCTCCGGCCTGCGCACCTGCCCGGGCCGCTACCTGGCATTGCTGGAAATCAAGATCGCCATGGCCATGCTGCTGGGTAGTTTCGATATCGCCGGCGTCGATACCCCGGATGGCGGCGAAGCGCAGGAGCTGATGGGTTTTGTGATGTCGCCGGTGGGCCTGTCGCTGCGTCTGGCGCCACCGCAGTGATACCATCGGCTATTGTGTCACCTTGCCACCTTATCACCTTGCCACCATCATGAACGACAGCCTGATCGATATTCGTCTGCGCCTGGCCGCCTTTGCGCAAGAGCGCGACTGGGACCAGTTCCATACGCCGAAAAACCTGGCCATGGCGCTGTCGGTGGAAGTGGCCGAACTGGCCGAGCACTATCAGTGGCTGCCGACCGGCGCGGACGCCGAACTCGACGATGCAAAACGCAGCGGCATCCGCCATGAACTGGCCGACGTGCTGATGTATCTGGTGCGCCTGGCCGACAAGAGCGGTGTCGACCTGCACGCGGCGGTGCTGGAAAAGATGGAACTGAACGCCTTGAAATATCCGGCCGGACAGGTGCGCGGCGATGCCCGCAAATATTCCGACTACTAGCGTGCGTGGCCGATGTGCGAATTGGCGTAGCATCATGGCATGCGTATACTTGCTTCCCTGCTCCTGATCGCCCTGCTGCCCTGCGTGCCCGCAGTGGCGCAAACGCCACCTGTGCAACAAGTCAAGGTCGACGCCACGCGCGACCCGGTCGACAAGTCCTACCGCAAGATGATGCAGGGCGTGGACCGCTTCGAGCGCGACCATGCGCTGGCGCCGCAGGCCAGCCTGCGCTTTCGCCTGCTGCCACGCCAGCCCGGAGTCGACATGCAGGGAGTGAAATTGCGCATCGCCGGCGACACTGTCAGCGTGCCGCTGCCCTTGCTTGAAGACAACAGCTTTGTGCCCGTGCGCAACCAACAGGCCCTGCGCGAAGACGCGGTGCTGATCGCCAACCGCAAGGCCACCACCATGAGCTGGCGCGCCCAGGTCATCACGCCGGGCATGCCGCCCGGCACGCGGCGCCTGGGCGATTTGCGCCTGGAATGCCGGGCCGGCATGGATTCGGGCCTGATCTCGAATGATCCTGTGATTATTTCCTGGCTGTCCAGCATGCTGTACAGCACCGACAAAGTTTGCTCCGTGCCGGACGGCAACTACCTGTTCTTTGCCGACCGCCCCCTGCTGGGCGTCACTCTCGTGCACGGCGAGCGCCGCCTGGCCCTGCCCTTCAAGATGCTGTATGCGGGCGGCGAACAGACACCCGCTTCGCTGCCGTATTGCGATTGCCAGGTATTGCTGGACCGCACGTATTACGCGCCGCTATGGGACCAGGCCTGGCCCGACGATACCTTGCTGGAGTTCGATTATATGGATGAGGTGGCACCATGAGGTGGCCTAGGTGGTTGACATTGCCGCTGCTGCTGTCCCTGGCCGCCTGCTCCGGTACGCGCGCCCTGCAAGCGAGCAAATCCGTGCCGCAAGCCACTCTGGAGCAAACCGTGCAGCCTGGCAGCAGCACCCGCGAACAGGTGCGCGCCGCGCTCGGTGACAGCACCTCGATACGCTTTGATAATGGCAATGAGGTGTGGATGTACACCTACCCGGATAGCTCTGACGGTGGTGGGGAATTTGTGATTCTGTTTGGCGCGGATGGGGTGGTGAAGAAGGTGCGCAGGGGTGTGGTTTATAAGTTGCCAAAGTAAGCCAGTGGCTCGCAGCAGAAAATTGGGGTCAGACGGGGTCGCCGAGAACCGCCGGGGGAATAAGTCCCAATGGGACTTATTCCGATCGCGAAGCGACTGACCCCTGATTTTTGTTGCGTAGTCGAATCAGTTTAACGCACTGCCAGCGCCCTCACCGCACCGCCACTGGCCCTGCGCCTTGGCGACGGCTTGAGCTTGAATACAAACATCGACCGTGCCACGCTGTCAGTACGCTGCGCCAGGCTGGCGGCGGCAGCAGCCGACTGTTCGACCAGCGCCGCATTCTGCTGCGTGATGCCGTCCAGTTGAATCACGGCCTGGTTGACCTGGCCTATGCCCTGTGTCTGCTCGCGCGTGGTCGACGAGATCTCATTCATCACTTCCGTGACGCGCGCCACCGAGGCGATTACTTCCTGCATGGTGGCGCCGGCATTGCTGGTCAGCACGGTGCCGGCAGTGACGGTGGCGATCGAATGGTCGATCAGATGCTTGACTTCCCTGGCAGCGGTAGCCGAGCGTTGCGCCAGGCTGCGCACTTCGCCAGCCACTACCGCAAAACCACGGCCGTGTTCACCGGCGCGCGCGGCTTCCACGGCCGCATTCAGGGCCAGGATATTGGTCTGAAAAGCAATCCCGTCGATCAGGCCGATAATATCGAGAATCTTGCGCGACGAGCCGCTGATTTCATCCATGGTGCTGACCACTTCCGTGACAATCGTGCCGCCCTTTGCAGCCACCGTGGAGGCCTGCTCGGCCAGGCCGGTAGCCGTGGCCACATGCGCGGCGCTGTTCTGTACCGTCGAGGTCAGTTCTTCCATGCTGGCCGCCGTCTGCTCGAGGCTGGAGGCCTGCGATTCGGTGCGGCCGGACAGGTCCATATTGCCGGACGCGATCTCGGCCGTGGTAACGCGGATATCTTCGAAATTGGCGCGCACGTCGCCGATAATGCTGTGCAGATTGATATTGGTCTGGCGCAAGGCCGCCATCAACTGACCCATGTCGTCATCGCGCACCTTGTCGATCACACCGGTCAGGTCGCCACCGGCCATCTTGCGCGCCACCATCACCGCCTCGCCCAAAGGCTGCACCACCGATTTGTGCAGATACGCCCAGAACACCAGCATGATCACCGAGGCCATGGCGGCCAGCGCGATCAGCCAGCCGCGCGTGGCGGCATGGGTATTGCTGTCGATATTCCACACGGCGCCGCCCAGTACAAACATGGACAAGCAGAAAAAGATGGCGTTGACGGCCATGCCTTGCGACAGGCTGGGCTGGCTCAAGGCTTTCAGTCTGGCGCCCAGACCCTGGCCAACCACGCGGCCCTTGCGTATAGCCAGCCTGGCCTGGTTGCCATCCTTGAAGCCCTTGTACAGCGCTGCCGCTTCGGCCACCTGCTCGCGCGTGGGCTTGGTGCGTACCGACATATAGCCGACCGGCCGGCCGTTTTCGATTACCGGCGTGATATTGGCGAGCACCCAGTAATAGTCGCCGTTCTTGCAGCGGTTCTTGACCATGCCGGTCCATGGCATGCCACTATGGATGGTGCTCCACAGGTCGGCAAAGGCTTCGGCTGGCATATCGGGGTGGCGCAGGATATTTTGCGGCGCACCAAGCAATTCCGATTCGGAATATCCGCTGATTTCAATAAAATACTGATTGGCATAATTAATGTTTCCCTGTAAATCCGTCGTGGAAACAATCGTCATGCCGTCATTTAAAATAGTTTCCGTCTGCGTGACAGGCATATTCAAGCGCATTCTCGCTCCTTTGTTTTTTTAATAGCATAGCCAAATTATAAAAACAATATACCACATCAGGCTTGGCAAACATAACGAAAGTCCGGTTATGATGCAATCTTAAAAATAACATAAATATACAACAGGTAGTTATTTATATTTTCTTTTAATTAATTAAATTGACTTTATTAACATATAAAATATTAATAAATAACGCGAACATGATTGCATATAAATCATCAATATTCAAGCAGGTGTCAGACGAAAAAAAAGGCGCCCGAAGGCGCCTCTGGTCACTGCATGTGTTGCTGCAAGATTACTTGTAAGTCTTGCGTGGTGCTTTCGGACGCGGTGGCGCGGGCTTGCGCTCCGAGGTGCCGTCGTCGAGCGAGATGCGCAGTTGCTGGCCAGCCACCCAGACCGATTTCAGGTGGTCGAGGATTTCCGGCGGCATGCCTTCCGGCAAGTCCAGCACGCTGTGCTTGTCAAAGATATCGATGCGGCCGATATGCTTGGCTTCCAGGTTGGCTTCATTGGCGATGGCGCCGACGATATTGCTAGGCGTTACCATATGATCGCGGCCCACTTCGATACGGTAGGCCGTCACACCCGGACGTGGACGCTCTTTCTTCGGCGCCCGAACAGGCACATCAGCAGCTGGCGCTTCTGGCGCGCTGTCCTTGAAGGCAGGCGTGGCCTTGGCGGCAAACGGCTTGCGTGCTGCAGCCGCAGGCGCCACGTCAGGTGCATCGCCATCGCGGCTGATGCGCAGTTGCTGGCCGGCGACCCACACAGTTTTCAGCTGGTCCAGCAATTCTTTCGGCATGCTGTCCGGCAAATCAAGGACGCTGTAGTCGTCGTAGATTTCGATGCGGCCGATATTTTTCGAATCGATACCCGCTTCGTTGGCGATGGCGCCGACGATATTGCCCGGTTTCACGCCATGCTGATGGCCCACTTCGATACGGAAAGTTTGCATGCCGGCGTCAGCCGGGCGTTGGACGCGTTCCTTTTTCGGGAAGGCCGGGCGTTCGCTGCGCTCGCCACGCTCGGGACGCTCGAAGCGGTCACCGCGTTCAGGACGGTCGTTGCGTTCGAAACGCTCCTGGCGTACCGGACGGTCATCCTGCCAGGTCGCCTGTTCGCGCGCCTTGTTCTTGTCCAGCAGCAGCGGCACGTTGCCACGCGCCATTTTCGCCAGGGCAGCGGCAATTTCGATGGCCGGAATATTTTTTTCGCGTTCCAGGTCTTCGATCAGCGACTGGAATTGTTCCAGTTCGCCCAGCGCCAGCGTTTCGCTGATCTGTTCCTTGAACTTGGCGATGCGCACGTCGTTGACGGCCTGGATGGTCGGCAGTTCGAGCATGCCGATCGGCTGGCGGGTCGAGCGTTCGATGGCTTTCAGCAAGTTCTTTTCACGCGGGGTAATAAACAGAATTGCTTCGCCGCTACGGCCGGCGCGGCCGGTGCGGCCGATACGGTGGGTATAGCTTTCCGGGTCGTGCGGCACGTCGTAGTTGACCACATGGCTGATGCGTTCGACGTCCAGGCCGCGCGCGGCCACGTCGGTGGCGACCAGGATGTCGATCTTGCCGTCTTTCAGTTGCTGGATGGTGCGCTCGCGCTGTGCCTGCTGGATGTCGCCATTGATGGCGGCAGCCGAGAAACCGCGCGCGAGCAATTTGCCTGCCAGCTCTTCCGTGCCCAGCTTGGTGCGGGCAAAGATGATCATGCCGTCAAATACTTCCGCTTCCAGGATGCGGGTCAGCGCGTCGAGCTTGTGCATGCCCGACACCAGCCAGTAGCGCTGGCGAATATTGTCGGCCGTGCCGGTCTTGGCAGCTACCGTCACTTCAGCCGGATTGAGCAGGTAAGTGGTGGCGATGCGCTTGATGACGGACGGCATGGTGGCCGAGAACAGCGCTGTTTGATGGCCGTCCGGCGTTTCTTTCAGGATGCGTTCGACATCGTCGATAAAGCCCATGCGCAGCATTTCATCGGCTTCGTCGAGCACCAGCGTTTTCAGCTTCGACAGGTCGAGCGAACCCTTGTCGAGGTGATCGATGACGCGGCCAGGCGTACCGACAATCACGTGCACGCCGCGGCGCAATGCCGACAGCTGCGGGCCATAGCTTTGGCCGCCGTAGATTGGCAGCACGTGGAAACCCGGGATATGGGCAGCGTAGACCTGGAACGCTTCGGCAACCTGGATGGCCAGTTCGCGCGTCGGCGCCAGCACCAGGGCCTGGGGTGAATTTTGTTTCAGATCGATGCGCGACAGGATAGGCAGGGCGAAGGCAGCGGTTTTACCGGTACCCGTTTGCGCCTGGCCCAGCACG
Source organism: Janthinobacterium longum (assembly GCF_051380735.1). Classification (NCBI taxonomy): domain Bacteria; kingdom Pseudomonadati; phylum Pseudomonadota; class Betaproteobacteria; order Burkholderiales; family Oxalobacteraceae; genus Janthinobacterium; species Janthinobacterium longum. The sequence continues at coordinate 490,906 of NZ_JBNYXQ010000002.1, read as the reverse complement.
TCGCGGTTGGCGAGCAACAATGGAATCGTCGCCGCCTGGATAGGCGACGGTGTTTCGTAACCGACGTCCTTGAGCGCGCGTATCAGCGGCTCGCTCAGGTTCAGATCGGAAAATAAGGAAATTGGTGTATCAGACATAAAATTGCTCACAAGTTCGCTCGAATCGCCCAATGCGAAAGAGTGTATCTGCTAGTTTACTCTTTACTGGCCCGTACCGGGTGGAACAGCAGCGCAGATCGCCAATTTTTGCCATCCAAAACGCAGAAAAATCGGCGATCCGCACGCAATTGGTGCAAATACCAAGCAATCTTACCTATTTTGCAATATATTCAGGCCTTGCTACAGATGCTCGGGAGAAAGTGTTGGCGCCTCAGCCGCATGGCGCAGGAACTCCAGCAAGTCCGTATTGAGCTGATCCTTGTGGGTGGTCGCCAGGCCATGCGGCGCGCCCGGATACACCAGCAGCCGGCTGCCAATGATCAGCTCGGCCGTGCGCCGCGCGGAGGCGGCAATCGGCACGATCTGGTCGTCGTCACCGTGGATGACCAGGGTCGGAAGGTCGAATTTCGCCAGGTCTTGCGTAAAATCCGTTTCCGAAAACTGCTTGATGCACAGATAAGCGGCCGGCATGCCGGCTTGCATGCCCAGCCGCCAGAACGCGTCGCGCACGCCTTGCGACGGCTTGGCGCCGGGCCGGTTATAGCCATAGAAGGCCTCGCTCAGGTCGCGGAAGAACTGGCTGCGGTCGGCTTGCACGCCGCTGCGGATATCGTCAAACGCGTCGATCGGCAAGCCCAGCGGATTGTCCGGCGTCTGCAGCATCAGCGGCGGCACGGCGCCCACCAGCACGGCGCCGGACAAGCGCGCCGTGCCGTGACGGCCGATATAGCGCGCCACCTCGCCGCCACCGGTGGAGTGGCCGACCAGGGTAGCACCTTTCAGATCGAGCGCCTCGATCAGTTCGGCCAGGTCGTCGGCATAGGTATCCATGTCGTTGCCGTCGAAAGGCTGGCTGGAACGGCCATGGCCGCGCCGGTCGTGGGCGATCACACGGTAGCCATGGGAAGCGAGGAAAAACATCTGGTCTTCCCAGGCGTCGGCCGACAGCGGCCAGCCATGGCTGAACACCACGGGCGCGCCGCTGCCCCAGTCCTTGTAGTAGATCGTCGTACCGTCAGCGGTGCGCAGGGTATTGCCCGCGACTGCCTGCCCGGTCGTGCTGCGTGCGTCGGTCATGCCGGCCTCCTTGTCCTTGTCTTTGGGCTGCCGGTTGGCAGCCCTCGCGGCCATTGTGGCCCGATTCGCCTTCTGCACGCCACGCGCTACGCTCAGGAAATATGATCCGTAGAGTAAGATTGCTGCCAATGCATCATCGTCATGCCACGTCCTCGTTCAAATTTTGGAGTTTTATGCGTACCTTTCCGCCCCTTGCCCTCGCCGCCAGCCTTGCCCTGATCAGTACGGCTGCCAGCGCCCAGAAATTGCCAGTCGTCGCCGAGGCGCCGCTGCGCGCCCACCTGTCCTTTCTTGCCGACGACCTGCTCGAAGGACGCGGCACGGGCCAGCGCGGCGGCGACCTGGCAGTACGCTACCTGGAAACCCAGGCGGCGCTGGCCGGCTTGCAGCCTTTGAAGAATGGCACGTATCGCCAAGGGCTGAAGATCGTCGGCAGCAAGCTCTTGCCAGACAGCACGGTGACGTTCAACGCCGGCGGCAAAACCATCGCACCCAAGCTTGGCGAGGGCATCGTGTTTGGCGCGTCAAATGGACAGGAAAAAGTGGCGTTCGAGGCGCCGGTGGTATTTGCCGGCTACGGCATCGACGCGCCCGATGAAAAATGGAACGACTTCAAGGGCGTAGACCTGAAAGGCAAGCTGGTGATCATGATGGTCAACGATCCGCAACCGAGCGCCGCTGAACCGAAGCGCTTTGCCGGCAAGTCGCTGACCTGGTATGGCCGCTGGGTTTACAAATACGAAGAAGCGCTGCGCCAGGGGGCGGCCGGCGTACTGCTGATCCACACGACGGAGTCGGCCTCCTACCCCTGGTCGGTACCGGCCAACGGCTTCGGCCATGAACGTTTCAATCTGGCCGGCACCGGCAATGCAATGGAGGGCTGGTTGCAGGAAGACACGGCGCGCGCCCTGTTCCAGGCCGCCGGCCAGGACCTGGACGCACTGCGCGCCAGGGCCGAAACGCGCGAGTTCCAGCCAGTGGCCCTGAACGCCACCGTCAAGGTCAAGCTGAACAGCGCCATCCGCAGCATCGAGCAGTTCAATGTGGCCGGCATCGTGCCCGGCACCGATCCGAAGCTGAAAGACGAGGCGGTGATTTATTCGGCGCACTGGGATCACCTGGGCAAGGATGACGAGGGCAATGACAAGTCAGCTGCCGGCAGCGACCATATCTATAACGGCGCAATCGACAACGCCTCGGGCGCGGCAGCGTTGCTGGCGATGGCGCAAGTGGCCGTCAAGCAGCCGGCGCGGCGCACGCAGATCTTCCTGTGGCCGGCCGGCGAGGAAACCGGCATGCTGGGCGCCAACGCCTGGGTGCGCGCACCGTTGTGGCCGCTGGCAAAGACCGCTGCCGACCTGAACCTGGACAGCATGAATTTTGTCGGCAAGACGCATGACATCGGCGTCGCCGGCGCCGAGCGCAGCAGCCTGTACGCCAGCGCCGCCAAGGTGGCCAAACGCATGGGCCTGCGCCTGGCGCCGGCCATTCCCGATTTGTCTGGCGCCTTTTACCGCGCCGACCACTTTGCCTTTGCCAAGGCCGGGATTCCCGCCTTTAACGTCGGCTCGGCCGTGTTCTCGGGTGACGGCTCGTTCGACTTCGTCACGAATCCGAAGGAATCAAGCGCGCGCCTTGTGGCATTCAAGAAAGATTACCATCAGGTAACGGATGAATATAGCCCCTCCTGGGATCTGTCGGGCATGGTACAGCAGGCGCAGTTCACCCTGAACCTGGGCTACGAAGTGGCGAACGACAAGACCATGCCGGTATGGAACAAGGACGAGGCGTTTGGCAAGGTCAAGCGCTAAAAGCAGACCCATCGATTATCTGACAAGGACAAGCATGTCATTACAAAAAGGCCAGAAACTCAAACTCGACAGCAACGTGACGGCGGCAGACCTCGCTGTCCGGTGTACCGTCAAGGCCCCCTTCCATATCGACGTCAGCTGTTTTGGCCTCGATGCAAACGGTAAATTGTCCGACGAGGCGTATATGGTGTTCTACAACCAGACCGCCTCGCCCAGGGAAGAAATCCGCCTCGTTGCCGATGTGCCCGACAGCCAGTTCATGCTCAAACTGGCCAGCCTGCCGGCGCAGATCGACAAGCTGGTATTTGCCGCCGCCATCGATCCCGCGCACAGCCAGACCATGCGCGACCTGGGCAGCCTGGAGTTTCGCCTGGGCGAGCATGTGCTCCTCTTGAGCGGCGGTGATTTCAGCGGCGAAAAAGCCATTATGATCGCCGAGCTGTACCGGAAAGATGGCGACTGGCGCCTTGGCGTCAACGGCCAGGGTTTCAGTGGCGGCCTCGACGCCCTGCTGGTGCACTTCGGCGGCGCCGTGGCGCCTGCCAGTGCCGTTCCCGCGCCGGCAACAGCGCCACCAGCCACAGCAGCGCCCTCAGCACCCGCCAGGGTCTCGCTGGAAAAACGTTTCGAACAAAAAGCGCCGCAACTGGTCTCGCTGGCAAAAATTGCCGGCGTCTCGCTGGCCAGGAACCAGCTGGAGCGGGTGCGCGCCAAAGTGGCGTTTGTCATCGACGCGTCCGGCTCGATGTACACGCAGTATGAACGCGGCCAGGTACAGGAAGTGGTCAACCGTGTGTTTCCGCTGGGCGTGCATTTCGATAACGACGAGGAGCTGGAAACCTGGGCCTTTGCGCTCAAGAGCAAGCAGTTGTCGAATGTTACGTTCGGCAACTTCAAGGACTATATCAAGAAAGACAAAGGTGGCTGGCAGAAATGGATGAGCGACCTGCAGTCCCAGTACAACAATGAACCGGTGGTCATCCGGCAAGTGATCGAGCATTTTTCCGGCCTGACGCCGCCCGGCCCCGACGCCGAAAAGAAAGGCTTTTTTTCGGCGAAAAAAGTATTTCCGAAGGGCTTTGCTCCCGCCATCGCCGACAAGACGCCGGTCTTCGTGCTGTTCATTTCGGACGGCGGCGTGTCGCACAACGACGAGATTCAGTTCCTGATCCGCTGGGCCAGCACTTTGCCGATTTTCTGGCAGTTTATCGGTATCGGCGGATCCGGCTATGGCGCGCTGGAAAAGCTGGACGAGATGACGGGCCGCCATATCGACAACGCCAACTTCTTCGCCGTCGACGACTTGCGCCAGATCTCGGAAGCCGAGCTGTACGACCGCATGATGAAAGAGTTCCCGGCGTGGCTGAAGCAAGCGCGCGCCAAGGGTATGATCGGCAATTACGAGTTATAAACGCTCAAATCGCCATAATCCGTTTCAAGTCGGCAAACGCCGTTTCATACAGATGCTGGAAGGCACCGACCATGACGTCTTCCACGCCTTCGGCGGCGTCGAACTGACTTGACCATTCGGCCACGCACGATGAAGCACCCGGCTCGCCGGTGACGCGCAGGGTGGAACGGTAGTTTTTGACGGGAATCGGGCCCGAGACGATGGTGTAGCTGTAGCTTTTGTCCGCCTCGCTGAAGCTTTGCAGGCGTTCGGCAATGATGGCGCCGTCGGTGGTTTTCAGGCGGCGCACACGACCGCCCTGTTCCGGCAAACTGGTCTTGATCGAACTCGACCACTCCGCCAGCGACTGAAAGCCGCCGATAAAATCCCACACGCGTTCGGCACTTGCCGCCAGTGTTACAGAAACAGTTACTTGGGCCATCTTTGATTCGGTTCCTCATCCAGGTTTGCCGGGCGCCGAGTCGGGCCGGGCCGGCCGGAATGCCCGGCACGGGCGCTATTTTAGCGCCCGTGCCGCTTTGCTGCCGAAGCGACTACAGATTTTCTGACAGGAAAACCAGGGTATTGCCATGCGCCTGCACCGACGAACGCATGTCATAGCTGTCGCGGTAGTTGCAGTTGAAACCGTGCTCGGCATCCGGATAAATATGGATTTCCACTTCCTCGCGCTGCTCAAAGCGCTCGGCAATCGCTTGCACGGCATCGGTCGGAATATGGCTGTCCTTGCCGCCAAAATGCATCAGCAGCGGCACTTTGATTTCGTCGGCCAGGTCGAGCTTGTTCTGGATCCCGCCGCCGTAGTAGGCGACCGCAGTGTCGACCAGGCCTGCAGCTGCTGCCTGGTATGCCAGGCGACCGCCCATGCAAAAGCCGAGCGAGGCAAGCTTGCCGTCAACTTCAGGACGCGCGCGCAGCACGGCCACGGTGGCGGTGATATCGGCCAGCGCGTGTTCATTGTCGTTCGATTGCATCAGCTCGACAGCGCGCTTCCAGCCCGCCTCGTCGTAGCCCAGTTCGATATGCGCGCCGTCACGCCAGAACAGGTCGGGTACCAGCACCACATAGCCGTCGGCCGCGTATTGCTCGGCCACCGTGCGGATATGTTCATTGACGCCAAAAATTTCCTGCAACAGCACGATGCCCGGGCCCTTGCCGAGATGCGGCACGGCCAGGTAGGCCTGGAAGGTGGCGCCGTCGGCGCCGGTGATATCGATCCACTGCGTAGTGATGCTCATGAAGACTCCAGTTCTGTGAGGGAAAGAAAAACAGAAAAGCATCTTACTGGTTTTTTCCACTTTCTGCGCCCGCCCTGCCCCGCCGACTGTTTGGCGACTCGCCTACCCAGACTGCCGTACCAATGTATGGTTGTGTTGATTGGATCACAGTGTCTGAAAGTGCGATAAAGCAAATCCGACGCTTCTTACCTATATAGAAATAGTAGTATGCACGTTTGGGTCTAGCGTTGAAGTAGATTGTTAATTTCTTCTTTGGTATGCGTATAATTTTTCTTCTGCGGGAAAAAATCAACACGCTTTAGCGTCTTCGAGTCTAGCAATGGCTGTAAATCACCGTCTTTTACTTCCCAGAACTTTACGAACTGAATTTTCTTAAGGCTTGGGATGAAATTGAGTGAATCTAATTCTGATGCAAAAAACGTTTCCAGATTATTATTACCAGAGAGAAACGAATAATCCCTGATGTGTTTGCATTTTTCTATGGAAAATTTTTTTAGTTCTGTGAGTTCGCTTAATTGGCTGATGTCAATAAGTTTGGCACAGTGACTTATCTCAACATCGCCAAGAGTTTTACTTGCTTGTAGACCTTCGAATGACTCTAGATTGCCTCCACTCAGCCTTAGCGTTTCGAGTTTGGGCGCCAAAAGGAAGTTCAGGTCCACATTTTTTATACCGGCGAGTAATAAGTCACTAACATTGTCAATAGGCAAGCTTTCTATTTTGTCGTGTACTTTCGTAAAGTATAGCGTTTTCAGCGAAGTAAGCTTTGTAAAGTCTAACGCATCTTTCAGATAAGGAGTTGTTAACGCTTTTAAAGAGGAGCATGTATAGAGTGGTGAGAAATCAACATTTTTAAGGTTGATGTCTTGCGAGATATTAAGAGTTTCTACTGATTCACTAAGCGCGAGTGGACTCAAGTCCAGTGCGGTTGAACTGGCGACAGAGTTATCTCTCATGATTCTGATATTTCTATAGCCTTTTTTTTGTGCCTGCTTTAAACCCTCCAGGAAGAAATGTTCCGATATTTCAAATGCATCAATATTTTCGTTATAGGAGAATTTTTTCATTTTATCTTGTGACAGGCGACAATGGCCTATCAATACATTTCGCGCATATACAGCACCGGACCGGACCTTGAAATGCCGAATACGACGCGGCCCACGGTGCTGGGCAAATACGGCAAGCCTGTCACCGACACATCGACGCTGCCGGCTGCGCCCGGCGCCTGCAGTACCAGGCGGCCGCTGCCGACCAACTCGCCGCCACTGAAGATAAAACTCTGGCCATTGACCTGCAAGGCGCTGCATACCAGCGATTTGAGGCAATTGGCCAGCATCACCTGCGCGCGGCTGAAGCTGCTGGCGCGGTCGCCCAGGTTGACGCGCCAGCCGGCACTTGTCCAGTACTGCGACTGCAGGCTCAGGCGGGCCGGCAACTGGTACGCACCAAAGCTGTTGGGTACAAAGATGCGACCGGTCAGCACCGTCACTTGCGCTTCTTTGCCCAACTCGGCAGGCAGCGACGTAACGAGGACGCTGCCGGCATAACTATAGCTGGCGCGCAACAGCAAGTCAGTTGGCGGCGCCAGCGCAGTCCCGCCTGGCGTCAGCGAGAACGCGCCGGGAAAGCTGTAGGCGAGATTGCGCGTACCCACACCACTGGTGAAATTTGCCAGGCCAATGCCGGTTACTGCGGCAGGCGTGGCAGGGCCATCGGTCAGGCTGCTGCCTGCCGGAGTGGCCGGCGGCGAGTCGACCAGCCCGGTCGCTGCATCGTAGCCGCGCAGCGCTACCTGCGTAGCATTGATGGCCGCATAGCGGGCATCGAAATTGACGGTGGTGGTGTCATCGGCTTTCCTGGCCGTCACGCGTAGCGGAAATGGCTGGCGCGAATACACCGCCCGCGTGCTCGGACACACCAGCGGCGCCACGCAGGTATAGGGAAACGGTGGCTGGTTACTGGCCGCATCGACCAGTTCGGTGACAAAATGATGCGGCACGAAGGTGACTGGCGCACTGCTGCCGGTGCTCTGCAAGGCGCTGTCCATATAGCCAGTTTGCAAGGTGGCGGTAAACTTGATTTGCCCCACCTCGGGCCAGATCATGGAACTGGCCGTCGCCACGCCATTGCTGGGCCCGCTATTGCTGCTGAGAAAACTGACGCTGCCGCTGGCGGCAGGATTGGCGCTGCCGCTAAAAATCGGCTCTACCAGCGTCCTTCCCAACAGCACTTTCTGCTCTTTGCTTTCGCGCCCGAAATTGCGTGTCACGACATTGCTGGCATTCACGGCCGACACCGTGATGCTGGTAGCCGACGCCGCCGGCAAGGCCGGCAAGCCGGCGCGCTGGGTTGGCGCGATGGCCGAGAACAGAAATGCTTTCGGCGCCACGATGACGCTGCCGCTACCACTCATTACCAGGCCGCTGTCGCTGCCGCCAGGCGAGCTGTAGGTGGCGTTCAGTCCCAGCAGGCCGACATCGGCATACAGCATCAACGGCCTGGCTTCGCCGTTGGCATCGAATTGCAGCGCGACATCGGCGCCTGCCGTGGTGCAGGCGCTGGTCGCGTTGCCAGCCAGCGCCACGTAAGCGCCAGCCGTGTTCTGTATGCGCGCCGGCAGCGTGCCAGTACCAGGATCGGCATAGTTGCACTTGAGCTTGATGGTTTTGACTTGGTTCTTGAACAGCGGCACGCAGGCGCTGGGATTGCTGGGAGACGCCTGCAAGGAACTGATGGTGATGGCCGCGCTGTCTTCCGCATAACGCGGATTGCCGCTGACCTGCAGGCCGCTCGGCTTGAATTGAATCTGGCAATTGCTGACGCTGCCGGTACTGCTGTTCTTGCACACCAGCGCATTGCTGGCGCCCGGCGTGCTGGTCAGGCTGAGGGTAGAGGTACCGCCAGCCGTATTCGATACGTACAGGTCAGCACTGCCACTGCTGCCGGTAGATGCCTGCACCGCGCCTGGCGCCACAACTACTTGCGCGCCGCTGGTGTACGCGCTGCTGCAGTCGGCGTTGGAGCAGGCGGTCACCGTGACTTTTTCCGGTGCGCAGCTCAATGCTTCGGCGGGATGGGCAATCTGGAAATGATGGGGGCCTGAGGGCGGTCTGGCGCCGCATTGAGGACTGTTGGAACCAAACAGGTAGCCGCTGCCATTGGCAACGCAGATACATGGAATAATCCATGACAAGGGAGATTTGCAAGTAATGGTCTGCTGCACCCGTCCGTGCCATTCGAGCGTGAGGAAATCGACAAGCGCGTTGCCTGTAATGGTAGTTTCGCTGGCCTTCAGAGTGACCGAACCGCCTTCCACGTTGCCATTGAGGGTGCTGGCCGATGCAAGGATCAGATTACTGCTCACGTCGACATCGCCATTGATAACGACTGACGAATCGGTAACCACATTTCTGGCGGAAATACTGCCGGTAATGTTCGACCTCGACGCAATGCTGATGTCATTGGTGGCAGTCAGATTGCCGCGTATCTGGACCGGACTGGCCCATGCCTGGCTCGGGCTGCCGCCAAGCCTCATCGATTCGGCCGTGATATCGGCCACGATCACCTGATTGCCCTGAGCGCCGGCGAAAAAGCCAGCCGTGCTCACCAGAGTGCCGCCACTGATGTTCAGATTGGGCGGATAGGTATTGCTCACGTCGAGATTGCCCCTGACTGTCAGCATGGCGGTGCCGCTCATCGTCAGGCCCTGGTTATACTCGATAGTCACGTCCCGGTTGACGGTGACGCGCGCGCCGCTGGCAATCACGGCAACATCGGTACTGCCCATCTGCAGCGACGCGCAGGTATAGACTGCGCCGCTATTGGAGCAGCCGGTAACGGCGCTGCCGTTGAAATTGAGTGTGGCAGCCTGGAGCAGGCTGGTGCTCAGCAGAAAAAGCAGGCCAACAAGAGCAGGCGGAATACGCACGATGGTCGGTAGTCTCATGTAAGGAAGGCTGGGCGATAGGCGAATACAGATATTAAGCAGGCAGCAACACGCATGTTGCTGCATTATGGCAGCATTTATACCTCCAGCGCGATCGCATGAAGCCGCAATCCATCCAGCAACTCCCCTTACGCACGGTCGATATCATCATCTACCCCGGCTTCAAGGCCCTCGAAGCCATCGGTGCCATGAAGGTGTTTGATTATGCCAACACGCATCTGCGCCTGCGCAATTTGCCAGGTGGCTATGACATGCGCATCGCGTCCACCGCCATCGGTCCGGTGGAATCCGATACGCTGATGAGCTTGCATGCCAGCAAAGCCTTGTCGAACACCAACTTGCCCGACCTGGCGGTGATTGTCGGCTGCCACCATGTCGAGCAGGTGCTGGACGATATCCCGGCGATTGCCGCCTGGGTGGCGCAGGCCGCGCCGCGCATCGATACGCTGGCGGCGCTGTGCACGGGCTGCTTTTTCCTGGCCGAAGCGGGTGTGCTTGATGGCAAAACTGCCGCCACGCACTGGAGTGCGGTGGACAGCCTGCGCAGCCGCTATCCGCGGGTCAACGTCAATGCCGATGCGATCTTTGTGCGGGAAGGCAATGTATGGACCTCGGCTGGCGTGACGGCCGGCATTGACCTGGCGCTGGCACTGGTCGAAGAAGATTTCAGCCGCGAAATCGCGCTGGAGGTGGCCCGCGACCTGGTGGTGTATCTGAAACGCCCCGGCGGCCAATCGCAGTTTTCCGTCCATCTGTCGAGCCAGATGACAACGCACCCGACCATCCGCCAGTTGCAGGCCTGGATCATGGATCACCTGGCCGACGACCTGAGCGTGCCGCAACTGGCAGAACGGCTGGCCATGAGCGAGCGTAACTTCACGCGCGTGTTCCAGCGCGAAACGCAGACCAATCCCACCGAATTTATCGAAACGGCGCGCTTTGAAGTGGCGCGCCGGCTGCTGGAAGAGAATGTATCGTCGTTGAAACAGGTGGCCGCGCAGACGGGTTTGCACAGCGAGGAAAGGCTGCGCCGGCTGTTCCAGAAGAAACTGGGCGTCACGCCGCGCGACTATCGCGAGCGCTTTTCCAGCACCAGAGGCTAACCGCTAACTGTTAACGCGACTTGCCCGAACTGTCCAGGCGTACATGGCGCGCCGCCAGTTCCTGGCGATGCCATTGCAGCGGTGTAAATACCAGTGCGCACAACAGCCAGGTGGCAAGCAACCCCAGCCAGAGGGCGGGCGCAGCGAGAATGGCGGCGTCGCGCCACCACAAGGCCAGCACGGCGGACAGGCTCGCGCCCAGCAATACGGGCAACATGCGCCGTAAAGTAAGCAGATAGGCAGTGGCGAACATCAGGGCTCCCGGCATCAAGATTTATGCAGCGACGCCCTGACATTAGCAGGGGTGGACGCCGAAGTACAGCGCGCCGCCCCTTGCCCGCCGCAAGTGTTGCGGCTTTAGTACAGCACCACCGAACGGATCGACTCGCCGCTCTTCATCAAATCGAAGCCTTCATTGATGCGTTCGAGCGGCAAGCGGTGGGTGATCAAATCGTCAATATTGAGCTTGCCTTCCATATACCAGTCGACGATCTTCGGCACATCGGTACGGCCGCGCGCGCCGCCAAAGGCCGAACCGCGCCACTCGCGGCCAGTCACCAGCTGGAACGGACGGGTCGAAATTTCCTGGCCGGCCGCCGCCACGCCGATAATAAAGGACTTGCCCCAGCCCTTGTGCGTGCATTCGAGCGCCTGGCGCATCAGGGTGGTGTTGCCGACACACTCAAAACTGTAATCGGCGCCGCCGTCAGTCAGTTGCACGATGGCATCGACCACGTTTTCCACCTCGTTCGGGTTGATAAAGTGCGTCATGCCGAATTTGCGCGCAATTGCCTGGCGCGCCGGGTTGATGTCGATGCCGATGATTTTATCGGCGCCAACCATTTTTGCCGCCTGGATCACGTTCAGGCCGATGCCGCCCAAGCCGAACACGGCCACATTGGCGCCTGCCTCGACCTTGGCCGAGAACAGCACCGCACCCACGCCAGTGGTCACGCCGCAACCGATATAGCAGACCTTGTCGAACGGCGCATCTTCACGGATCTTCGCCAGGGCAATTTCCGGCACCACGATATAGTTCGAGAAGGTGGACGTGCCCATGTAATGGAACAGCGGCTTGCCGTCCAGCGAAAAACGGCTGGTGGCGTCCGGCATCAGGCCACGGCCCTGGGTACTGCGGATTTTCTGGCACAGGTTGGTTTTTTGCGACAGGCAGAACTTGCACTCGCGGCATTCCGGCGTGTACAGCGGAATTACATGGTCGTCCTTTTTCAGCGTTTTCACGCCAGGGCCCACCTCGACCACGATGCCGGCGCCTTCATGGCCAAGGATGGCCGGGAAAATGCCTTCCGGGTCGGCGCCGGACAAGGTGTAGTAATCGGTATGGCAGATGCCGGTGGCTTTCAGTTCGATCAGCACTTCGCCTTCGCGCGGGCCTGCCAGGTCGACTTCTTCGATGGTCAAGGGGGCGCCGGCCTTCCAGGCCACGGCTGCTTTGGTTTTCATGGTTTGCTCCTGCTCGGTTTCAGATGGTGCATTATGGCCTGCCAGCACCACGCGCGGAAAGGCACGTGGCAAAATTGTCTGAAAACGCCGCGCCGTTGTCCGATCGTGCGGCAACGAACGGTAGCGGTTTGCGGCAGGCGTATGCTCGTGACAGTTCACGCTCGCTTGCGAAGCATCAAGTCTGCCAGCGAAAAATGAATGATTGTATTCTAACGCCGTCCCATCCCTTGACAGGCGGCTGCGTCGTTCCATCCCTGGAGACTGACATGCGCAATCGAACTTCCCTCGCTGCATTCAAACAATCGTTGCTGACGCTGCTGTTGCTGTTCACCCTGGGCCTGCTGGCCTCATGTGGCGGCCATGACGATGACAACGATCCGGCGCCCGGCCCCACCACCGGCAGCCTGGTCGTGACCATCAACGGCCTGCCCACCGGCGTGAATGGCGCCGTTACCGTCACCGGGCCGGCGTCGTACAGCAAGCTGCTGACGGCCTCGACCACCTTGAACGACCTGGCGCCCGGCGCCTATGCCCTTGCCGCCGCCAATGTGGCCAACGGTACGGGCAGCCTGGCAGCCACGCCGGCCACCCAGCAAGTGCAAGTTGCCGCCGGCGCCGCCACCAGCGCCAGCGTCGCCTACGCGGCCACGGCGCCGCTGGCGCTGGCCTTGCAGGAGGTCGCCAGCGGCTTGCAGGCACCGACATTCCTGACCGCGCCGGCAGGCGACAGCCGCCTCTTTATCGTCGAGCGCGCCGGGCGCATCCGCATCGTCGACAATGGCAACCTGCTGGCCACGCCGTTCCTCGACATCAGCAGCAGTATCAGTACCGATGGCGAACGGGGCCTGCTGTCGATGGCGTTTCATCCGCAGTACGCCAGCAACGGCTACTTTTTCCTGTACTACACCGACCTGAACGGCAATATCGTGATCGAGCGGCGCCAGGTCTCGGCCGGCAACCCGAATGTCGCCGATGCGCAGGCCAGCGTACAGATCATCTCGATTCCCCACCCGGGTTTCAGCAACCACAACGGCGGCCTGCTCAGCTTTGGCCCGGACGGCTATCTGTATGCGGCCACCGGTGACGGCGGCGGCGCCGGCGACCCATCGGGCAATGCGCAAAACACCAACCTGTTGCTGGGCAAAATGCTGCGCCTGGACGTCAATGCCAGCAGCAGCGCGCAACCATACGCCATCCCGGCCGGCAACCCGTTTGTCCATATGGCCGGCAAGCGCGCTGAAATCTGGGCGTATGGCCTGCGCAATCCTTGGCGCTATGCCTTCGATACCACCGCGCAACTGCTGTATATCGCCGACGTGGGCCAGGGCCAGCGCGAAGAGGTCAATGTGGCATCCATCGGCATGGCTGGCAACAACTACGGCTGGAACATTATGGAGGGTACGCAGTGCTATAACAGCGCCAATTGCAATCAAACGGGGCTGGTGCTGCCCAAGCTCGAATACGGCCATGACAGCGCGGGCGGCTGCTCGATTACGGGAGGTTATGTGTATCGTGGCACGGCGCTGCCGGAACTGGCCGGCCACTACTTATATTCGGACTATTGCAGCGGCTGGCTGAAGAGTTTTACCTACAGCAATGGCAGCGCGTCGGCCGTAACGGACTGGAGTATCGCCAACGTGGGCAATATTGTGTCGTTTGGCCAGGATGCGCAGAAAGAGCTGTACATGCTCAGCAGCAGCGGCAAGGTTTACCGCATCGTGCGCAAGTGATCGCGCAGGTGTTTTTTGCGACGCATGGCGGGGGAAGCGACTAAAATTGCCTTTCCCGCCGCGTCTGGCGCATCTGCATAGAGAGACCCATGGCCCGTTTGATACTTGAATTTCCCGAAGACCAATACTGCTATTCTTCGCAATTGACGGTGCGCACCACCGACATCAATGCCGGCAACCATCTCGGCAACGATTCCATGATCTCCATGATTTCGGAGGCGCGCGCCCGCTTCCTGTTCGAATACGGCGTGCGCGACATCGAAGCCGACGGCACCGGCATCATCGTCACCGACCTGGCTACCACCTACCGCGCCGAGGCCCATGCGCGCGACCAGCTGCTGTTCGAAGTGGGCGTGATGGACTTTAACAAATATGGCGGCGACATCACCTTCCGCATCACGCGGCCACGCGACAATACCCTGATCGCAATGGCCAAGTCCGGCTTTGTATTTTTCAACTACAAGCGCAGCCAGGTCGTGCCCATGCCGGAAGAGTTCGGCAACAAATTTACCCAGGTTAACTGGATCGATTAAGCTTGTTCACCGGTATATTGAAGGTCTTGCTGAACCACTCGTCGATCATCAGCTTTTCATAGCGCAGCCGCTCGCCGGTGGCATAACGGTTCATGTGCGTCAGGTAAGACATGTCGGACAACTGCGCCTTGTCGCTCCTGATCACCTTGCCGTCCTGTTCCAGCTCATACGACAGGCTGATGCGCGGCCAGTCGGCGCCACCCGTCAGCACGCGGATCTCGTTCGCGGATCGCACGCGCGGATCTTCGCGGCCCGCCAGGTCGACATCGGTAACAACGATCTTCAAGCGCTGGCCAGCCGGCAAGGACACGCCCAGTTTGTCGAAGTGGCGCGTCAGTTCGGTCAATGCCTCTTCGCGCTTGCGCGGGTCGAACGATATATCGGTGAACTGGTCCGGCTTGTCATACAGCACTTCGGTATTGCCCACCGTGGATGCGACGGGAGCTTGCGCCCACGCAGCGCCGCCTGCCAGCACGACAGTTCCGGCCAGGAACAGACGCGCGATTCTCTTTTTCATGATCATTCCTTTCGAAAAACATCGGTATCGAATATACGCGCATGTTCCTTCACGGCCACCACAATTCATACCTTGTTACGAAGTTGCACGGCTGCGCCAGGGTGCGACCGGCGCCCTGTTCCGGGCCTTTTGCCAGAATTTCCGTGCAAAACAAAGTATTGTCCTGAAAATATGATTGCCCGGGAAATAAAGTATGGATGACAATGTTTCCAGCCTCTTGAAACATTGTTGCACTGAAACAGGACAATTAATCTTGCCTGTTGTTAATGCCATGCACTCAGTCTACAATCGACAGAATGCGCCCGGAAAACGCGCAACGCCAGTGGTGGCGCCCAGGGATGCCTGGCGCATGGCGATCTGTCATGCCCTTTAGCGGAACTCGCCCTTATGTCATTTTTGTCTTCAGCCTCGCCCAAGTTACCGCCGTGGAAAGTCTTGCTTGTCGACGATGAACCCGACATCCACGACATCACCAAGCTGACCTTGTCCCGCTTCCGCCTGGAAGGCCGTGCCCTCAGTTTCGTGCATGCCTACAGCGGCGCCGAAGCCAAGCAGGTGCTGGCCCGCGAGGCCGATATTGCATTGGTGTTTCTGGACGTAGTGATGGAGCGCGAAGACAGCGGCCTGGAAGTGGCGCGCTGGATGCGCGAAGACCTGGGAAACCAATTTACCCGCATCGTGCTGCGCACCGGGCAGCCGGGCCAGGCACCGGAAGAGCGCGTGATCGTCAACTACGATATCAACGATTACAAGGAAAAAACCGAGCTCGACCGCACCAAGCTGTTCACTACCACCTTTGCCGCCCTGCGCGCCTACCGCGACATCATGCAGGTCGAAGAAGCGCGCCGTTCGCAGCAGTATTACCGCGAAGGCCTGGAGCGCGTGATCGCCGCCTCGGCGCATATTTTCAAGCAGCGCAACCTGCGCGACTTTGCCAGCGGCCTGCTGCAGCAAGTGGTTGCCCTGCTGCGCCTGGAAACGAGCATGCTGCTGCGCCTGCGCGGCGCCAGCGCCATCACCGGCCAGCAAGACTATGAAGTGCTGGCGCAGATCGGCGACACCGACGACGCCATGCTGAGCCCGGCCCTGCTGTCACAGCTGGACGAGGCCAAGAGCAACAAGATTTCACGTTTGCACGGCGACACCTATGTCGGCTACTTCCCCAACAGCAGCGGCAAGGCCTCGCTGCTGGTGCTGAAAGGCGTGGAAGAAATTTCCGACCTCGATGCGAAGTTGCTGGAAGTGTTCTGCTCGGGCGTGGCTATCGCCTTCGACAACATCCTGCTGACTCAGGAAATCACCGACACCCAGGCCGAACTGATATTGCGCCTGGGCGACGTGGTCGAGTCGCGCTCGCACGAAGGCGGCAACCACGTGCGCCGCATGGCCGAGGTATGCCAGTTGCTGGCGCAGGCGTCGGGCATGTCGGAAGAAGAAACCATGGTGCTGCGCCACGCCGCACCGATGCACGACATCGGCAAGATCTCGACCCCCGACGCAGTGCTGCTAAAACCGGGCAAGCTCGACGCCGCCGAATGGGAAATCATGAAACAGCACCCGTCGGTCGGCATGTCCATCCTCGACGGCTCGCAGCGCCCGCTATTGAAAGCCGCCGCCGTGATCGCCCACCAGCACCATGAAAAATACGACGGCAGCGGCTACCCGCAAGGCCTGGCCGGCGAGCATATCCACAAATACGCCCGCATCGCCGCCGTCGCCGACGTCTTCGACGCCCTGATGCACAAACGCTGCTACAAGGAAGCCTGGCCCCTGGAGCGCGTAGTCAGCTACCTGCGCGAAGTGAGCGGCAGCCACCTCGACCCGCAATATGTGGAACTGCTGATTGCCAATCTGGACGAAGCTCTGGAACTGAACAAGCGGTTTCCGGATTAGCCTGGATTGCAGTAAACGTGGGCGATAGGCAAGCACAACGACAGAGGGGGTCATACAACGCGTCTGATGCCTCGCAAATCGCCTCTGTGTCAGGAGCTGCTGCTCAAAATCTTTCTGCTTCGGGGCCTAGCCGCCTAGGCCGCCTAGGGCCGCCTAGGATCAGGTCCGCCATTCCGACACAAGTACAGCGTTGCCAATACAGCTTGCTGCAGATCGAGACGGCCAAAGCTGAGAGCGTGTACGAATGACGGATCTGGCCCTGTCCACGCTTGGGCGCTTCGGGCCAAGCGGGCCTGAAAAATGTCGAGGGCAAGGCGCGGCGGCGACGACAGTATGAATGGTCGGCCAGGAGCCGCCTGAGAGCATGTACGGATGACGGACCTGACCCTGGCCGCCATTTACGCTCAGCTTCCCTCTGCCATTGCTGTCAAGAGATCTCTTACGGTGCCGTCTCGTTCGGCGAAGCGGAACGGTTTCACCTCGTCGACGATAATCTCGTCCTCCGATTCATGAGCGATAAGTTGGGCCATCACGTCGTCGGCAAATTTTTCCAGCGGAACGCTGTAGGGCGAGTCCTTCAGGCCAGCCATCAGGTCAGTCGCCACTTGCGGAGGGACGATTTCGATAACCTGCACGGCGTCTCTCAAGAGGGCGCGCAGCGAGAGTGTATAAGAATGCAAAGCCGCTTTGCTCGCCGAATAGGTGGGCGCGGCGGGATAAGGCACAAAGCCAGTGCCAGAGGAGACAACCACGATGGCGGCTGCGGGGCGGCCCTTCAAATGGTCCACCAGCGCGTCGATCATGCGAACAGGGCCCAAAAAATTGGTTTCGACTATCTTTTCCCCGTGCGAAAGATCGCGAGCGATGGTCACATCTTCCGCTCCCGAAACCCCGGCGCAATTGACCAGCACATTGAAATCCGGATGCTCGGCGATCAGTTGGGCGGTCACAGCCGCAATCTCTTCGCGGTTCGTGACGTCCAACACGTAGAACTTCATGCCTGGCCGTCCCGCCACCGCTTCCTCCAGTGCCTCGCGTCGTCGGCCCGCAATGATTACGGTATTACCAAGATCATGCCAGCGATGCGCCAGCGCCCGACCGATGCCGGTAGCCCCACCGGTAATAAAAATCGTGTTTTCTTTGTGGTTCATATGATCTCCATTTAAACGAGTTCAAATGGTAGGGACACATCGCCCTGCACGCGAGCCAAATCCTGCTTCACCTTTGCCTATTTCTGGCGAAATGATTGATTGATCGGTTGCGCTCGACATGAGATATTAAGGCGATGGACAGGATCATTTCATATTTGGCCGCTACAGTTGCCGCCAACGCTAAAGAAGGCCTGACGCCAACCGCCATGCCGAATGTCAGTTTGTACAAGGTCAGCCAATGCGTGGAACTGGTACCGGAAATCTATCAGCCGGTGGTCAGTCTTATACTTCAGGGCGAAAAGCAATTGTCGATTGGGAGTGAGGTTCTGACCTATAGTGCGGGGCACACCTTTACAACGGCGCTGGATATTCCAGCGCTGGGCGTAATTACCCAAGCGAGTGCTGAGCTACCATATCTCGCGATACGACTCGATGTTGATCCGGAAATCGTCTCGGAGCTGGCATTCCGCATGCCTGATCTTGCACGAACAGCTGATCAAAAAGGGTATGGCGTCGATCCAGCCAGCCGGGATCTGCTCGATGCCTGGAGCCGGATGCTGGGTCTGATTGGCCGGGCCGACGAGGTGCCTGTCATGGCCCCACTGCTGGAGCGAGAGATTGTGTACCGGCTATTGCGCGGCCCGCAGGGCGCGGTGCTAAGGCAACTCGCTGCGACCGACAATCGGATGTCGCAAATCAGAAAGGCGTTGGCCTTTATCAGACAGAACCATGCCCTTCCCTTGATGATAGAGGACATTGCGCGATTAGTCGGCATGAGTTACTCCGCCTTTCACCGCCGCTTTAAAGCTGCAACTGGCGTAGCTCCACTACAGTATCAAAAAAATATTCGGCTATGCGAAGCGCGGCGTTTGCTTCTGACCGAACCGACAACCGTGAGTGCAGCTGCATTTTCAGTCGGTTACCAAAGCGTGTCTCAGTTCAGTCGAGAATACAGACGAATGTTCGGCACGCCGCCCATGCAAGAAGTGAGAATTAATCGCTTAAATTGATTGTTCACACGAATCGGCGCAGATTCGCGCACTGTTCAACAACCACCTCGTGCCGAGGCGTAAAGCAGAAATCCGCAGACCCGTTCTGCGGGCTGGCTTGCCGGTTTAAGTTGACATTGCGTAGATCGGCTGAATCCAACAGCAAGCAGCAGGAATCCGGGGTCAAGTCCGCCATTCCGACACAAGCCCAGCGATGCCGCTACAAGTTGCTGCTGACCAAGAGGGACAAGGCTGAGAGCGCGTACAAATGACAAGACGATGGTCCACATTCGAGATAACGGCCTTCGTCCCTGCATCGAGCTTCAACCCACGGAACACCCACTGGCCATGGAACAACGAAATGGAATCACCGTCGAACGCGTCGCTGAGCCTTACTCAATTATGATGCACACCACAGACGAGTAACGGTCAACAGCAGTCACTCATAAAATAGCCAAGTGCCCCCTGAGCAATACTCCAGCAAAACATGCTTTGGCCCAAGCCCCAACACGGGCGCTTCGGGCCAAGCGGGCCTGAAAAATGTCCAGGGCAAGGCGCGCGACGACGACAGTACGAATGGTCGGCCAGCAGCCGCAACGCCGCCATCGGCATTTTCTCAGGTTCGCGTCACCGCCCCGCTGTTCAACGTATTTCAAACACTCTTCGGTTCAAGCGGAAAACGGATCGTGTAGTGCAACCCCATTCCTGGCGCACTGCTGACCTTGACCGTACCGCCCAGCGGCCCCGTCACCAGGTTATACAAAATATGCGCCCCCAGCCCGCTGCCGCCGGAACCCCTCTTGGTCGTGAAGAACGGGTCAAACAGATGCCCCAGGGTGGCACCATCCATGCCCATGCCATCGTCGCTGTAGTCCAGCACCAGCATCTCGCCCTCGCTCCTGGCACTGATCCTGATATTGCCCGGTTCGCCTTCCACAAAACCGTGAACGAGTGAGTTGACCACCATATTGGTGACGATCTGCGAGATCGCGCCCGGGTAGCTGCGCAGTTGCAGTTCGGGTGCGCACTCGACTTCCACCTTGATCGGCTTGCCCTTCAGCTTGGGCTGCAGCGACAGCAGGATTTCATCGAGGTATTTGCGCAGGTTGAAGCTGCGCATGTCGTCCGAGGACTGGTCGACGGCCACCTGCTTGAAGCTGCGCACAAGCGCGGCGGCGCGCTGGGTGTTGGTGGTCATGATGCGCAGGGTCTGGTCGATAATGCCGAAAAACTCCTGCAAGCCGTCTTCATTGAGCTGGCCTGCTTCCAGGTCTTCGCGCGTCAGTTTCAGTTCCTGCACCAGGTGGCTGGTGGCCGTTACGCAGATGCCCAGCGGGGTATTGATCTCATGCGCCACGCCGGCCACCAGGCGGCCCAGCGAGGCCAGTTTTTCCTGGCGCACCAGTTCCGACTGCGCTTGCTTCAAGGCTTCCAGCGCGCTGTTCAGGGCCGCATTCTGCTCTTCCAGCGCTTCCTTGGCCTGGCGCATGGCGCGGTCGGCCTGCATGCGTGCGATCGCCACTGCCACATGGCTGGCCATAAAGGCCAGCACGTCCAGTTCGGCCTGGCCGTACACCACTGAATTATCATAGCTTTGCACGATGATCACGCCATACGCGCGCTCACCGAGCAGCATCGGCGCCCCCATCCAGCTGGCGATATCCACGCTGCCCAGTGGCTCGTTCATTTGGCCGCTGGCCACCAGCGCCGCATAGCTGTCGGCATCGAGCAAGCAAGGCTGGCGCCGCGCGAGGATATAGGAACTCATGCCGACGCCATAATGAAAGCGCTTGACGGGCGCCTGCGCATCTTTTTCATCGACAAAATACGGGATGGTGATCTCGGCACTATCCGGGTGGTACAGGGCGATCAGGAAGTTCCTGGCCGTCACCAGCTCGCTGATGATGGCATGCAGGCGCGTGTACAGGGTGGTGGCGTCGGCCGCCTGGGCCGACAGGTTGGCGATTTCAAACAGCGCATGCTGCAGGTTTTCCGCGCGGCGCCGTTCGGCCACTTCATGGGCCAGCAAGGCCGTGCGCTCCTGCACCGCCTTTTCCAGCCGGTCCATGCTTTGCAGGCCTTGCAGCGCGCTCGACACATGGGTGGCGATCAGCGCGAACAGGGCCTGGTCTTCCTGGCTGAAGCGATGTTCGACGTCATAACTCTGGATCACGATGGCGCCCAGCACCTGGTGCTGCTGGTCCAGCAGCGGGCAGCCTACCCAGTGTTCGGCCGCAGTGCCGCCGCCCCAGGAGGCGCCGCCGTCCACGTGCATGGCCGCGTCGCCTGCCGTCATCACCAGCTGCTTGCCGTTCAGAATCACCCAGGCCGTGGGCGACTGCTCTGCCCTGGCCAGCCGCACCGCCTGGCCGACATCGGGCGCACTGTCGAATTCGTCGACAAAATAAGGAAAGCGCACGGTGCCTTCGTCGCGGTCGCTCAAGGCCACGTAAAAATTGGCGGCATACATGATACGCCCCAGCGCCGCATGCACGGCTTGCAGGAAGTCGGCGATATCGCTGCAGGTGCTGGAACGCTGGCCGATTTCCAGCAATATGGTTTGTACCGCTTCCAGGCGGGTGAGACGACTTTCCATAGGATTCCCTGACTACTGCTGAAATAATTCCAAAAATCAATGTTAGCAGTTCAATTGCCCCTTGGCACGCTAAACAGGCAAGGATTTGCAAGCATGAACAGACAGTGGCAGACTGGCGACTCTTCCACGCACGGTTTCCCCATGACCACACCGCTACGCGCCGCAATCCGCCCTTACACACTTGCCGGCCTGATGTTGTTTTCCGCCTTTGGCATGCCGCCCCTGTGCGCCGCACCGGAGCGCGTGCCCGCAGCGCAGACGGCCGATGGCGGACGCTATTTCGGCCCGCTGGTCGACGGCAAGATGCAGGGCCACGGCCGGCTCGAATACGCAAGCGGCGCCTACTATGAAGGCGGCTTCGAGCGCGGCGTGTTCAGCGGCCAGGGTGTCTTGCGCCAGCCTTCCGGCGTGCGCTACGAGGGCCAGTTCCGCCTCGGTGCGTTTGAGGGCCAGGGACGCTACACCTCGCCCAAGGGAGAGGTGTACAACGGCCATTTCACCAAGGGCAATTTCGAAGGACAGGGCAGCTACCAGGGCGTTGACGGCAGCTATGTCGGCGCGTTTCGCAACTGGAAGCCGCACGGCGCGGGAGTACTGACCGACAGCGAAGGCATGGTATTCCAGGGAAACTTCGTGCAGGGCCAGCCGCAAGGCAAGATGCAGGTCAGCACACCGGACGGCATCATCTATGAAGGTGAACTGAAGGACTGGAAGTTCGATGGCGAGGGTATACTGCGTACCGCTGAAGGTGATGAATACAAAGGCCACTTCAGCAATGGCCTGTTTGACGGCGCCGGCACGCTGCGCTATGCGCATGCCCAGCCCGACGGGCGCACCAGTGACAGCGGCAGCTGGACCGAAGGCCAGCTAGACGACCCCGTGCTTGAGAAGCTCACGCGCGACAATATCGAACTGGCCTTGTATAACCAGCCGGCCCTGCTGGAAAAAACCCTGAACAGCGTGCTGCCGCACGACCCGGCGAAAAAGATCAATCTGTATTTCCTCGGTGTCGGCGGTGATGGCGCGCAGGAAGTGTTCCGACGCGAAACCGACTTCGTGCAGCACCAGTTCGACCGCGACTATGGTACGGCCGGGCGTTCGATGGTGCTGGTCAACAGCCGCAATACGGTGGCGCAGCAGCCGATGGCTACCCGCACCAGCATCCGCGCCAGCCTCGACGCGCTGGGCGCCAAAATGGACAAGAACAACGACGTGCTGTTTCTGTTCCTGACCAGCCACGGCTCGGCCGACCACCAGTTGGCGCTGGCGCAAAACGGCATGGACCTGCACAGCCTGCCCGCGCAGGAGCTGGCCGGCATGCTGAAACACAGCGGCGTCAAATGGCGCGTGATCGTCGTCTCGGCCTGCTACTCGGGCGGCTTTATCGCTCCCCTGAAAGACGACCATACCCTGATCATCACGGCCGCGCGGCCAGACCGCACTTCGTTCGGCTGCGACGATCAAGCCGATTTCACCTACTTCAGCGAAGCGTATTTCAAGCAAGCCTTGCCCAAAAGCGCAGGCTTTGCCGAGGCGTTCGAGAAGGCCAAAACCCTGGTGCGCGCACGCGAAGCACAAGACTTCAAGGACAGCAGCGAAGGCGAAGAGGAACACTCCGAACCGCAAATCTACCAGGGCAAGGAGATCGCCCGGCAACTGAAAAACTGGCGCGACCAGCCCCGTTAAATTCGGTACAATGCCTGCAGCCATGAAAAAATTCTTCCTGATCCTGCTGCTGTTCGTGCTTCCGCTCCAGATGTCCTGGGCTGCGGCGAGCGCCTATTGCCTGCACGAAGAAGGCAAGGCGGCCCAGCACCTGGGCCACCACAGCCACCAGCACAAGGCCAGCGCCGACGACGCACAGCAGCTTGACGCCGGCAAGGACCTGAAAGCCAAGACCAAGGCCCACAGCGACTGCAATGTCTGCCATGGCATCGGCCACGCCTGGCTGCCGCCCGGCGCCAGCATGCCCGTGTTCGACGCGGCCTCGTTGGCCATCGATACTTCCTCTTTCCTGTACATCTCGCATATTCCAGATGGGCCCAAGCGGCCCGACTGGTCGCCGGTCTTCGTCTAGACCGGCGGGATTGTTTCACTGTTACCGCATGCACCCCGCTTGATGCGTGTGCATGGCGGCGCCTCCCGTCGAATTGTCATCCTGTTTTTAGGAGAATTCGATGTACCGACTTATCTATTGCTTATTGCTGGGCATCACCGTGCCCGCCCACCTCCATGCCGAGGCGCAGCAGGAAGCGCCCGCGCCCCTGACCCTGTCTGCCGCCCTGCAACTGGCCGAGGCTGGCAACCCCACCCTGTCGGCCGCGCGCCACGAGCTGGCGGCCCAGGGCGGCGCGCTGCAACAGGCGCAAGCCCTGCCCAACCCTGAACTGCAAAGCGTGCTCGAAGATACGCGCCGCGCCACGCGCAGCACCACCGTGCAATTGAATCAGCTGATCGAACTGGGCGGCAAGCGCGGCGCGCGCGCTACCGCCGCCCTGCGCGGCCAGGACCTGGCGCAAGCAGCCCTGGCCACGCAAATGGCCGACACGCGCGCCGCTGTCAGCACCGCGTTTGTCGACGTGCTGGCCGCCCAGGAAAGCTTGCGCCTGGCCGACAGCGCGCAGGCGCTGGCAGCGCGCGCCAGCGAGATCACGGCGCGCCGCGTGGCGGCCGGCAAGGCTTCGCCGGTGGAAGCGACGCGGGCCAGGGTTCACGATGCCAGTGTACGGCTGGAAGGCAATCTGGCGCGCAGCAACCTGGCACAGGCACGCCAGCGCCTGGCCGCACTGTGGGGCGCCGGCACGCCGCGCTTTACCGAGGCAGATGGCCGGCTCGATATGCTGCCGCCGCTGCCCTCGACGGCCGAGCTGGCGGCGCGTTTGCATGCCTCGCCGGGCGTGCAACAGGCGCGCAGCCATCTGGCGCAGCAGCAAGCCATGCTGGACGTGGAACGGCGGCGCGCCACGCCCGACGTCACCGTCAGCATCGGCATGAAACGCTCGGAGGAACTGGGCCGCAACCAGGCGATCATCGGCCTGGCCTTGCCGTTGCCGCTGTTCGACCGCAACGCCGGCAACCAGCTCGAAGCCCTGCGCCGCAGCGACAAGGCCGGCGATGAACTGGCTGCCGCCCAGGTGCAGCTGCAAGCGGCGCTGGCGCAGGCGCGCGAGCGGCTGGCCACGGCAAGGCTGGACGTGGACAGCCTGCAAAACGAGATCGTGCCCGGCGCGCAAAGCGCCTACGACGCGGCCAGCAAGGGTTTCGAGTTCGGCAAGTTCGCCTTTCTCGATGTGCTCGATGCCCAGCGCACCTTGCTGCAAGCGAAAAACCAGACCCTGCGCGCACTGACCGAAGCGCACCACGCGGCCGCCGAACTCGAGCGCCTGCTGGGCGCCCCCGTGACTCCGTAAGAAAGCGACCATGCATATCCAACTGAACAAAAAACAGCTGCTGGCGATTGCCGCCATCGTGATTGCCGGCATCGTGCTGGCATTCATGATCCTTGGCACCGGCGGCGCTGGCAAGGAAGAACACGCGCACGATGAAGAAGAACAAGCAGAACACGGCCATGCCGAAGCGAAAACCACGCCGCCGGTCGAAGGCCTGTTGCTGCTTAGTAAAGAACAAGCCAGGGCGGCCGGCGTGGTGATCGCCACCGCCGCGCCGGGCCGCATCCAGACCAGCGTCGCCCTGCCCGGCGAAATCCGCTTCAATGAAGACCGCACGGCGCACGTGGTGCCGCGCCTGGCCGGCGTGGTCGAGGCCGTGCATGCGGACCTGGGCCAACTGGTGAAAAAAGGGCAGGTACTGGCCGTGATCGCCAGCACCGAATTGTCCGAACAGCGCAGCGCACTGTTGTCTGCACAGCGGCGCTTGTCGCTGGCACGCGCCACCTACGAGCGCGAAAAGATGCTGTGGCAGGAAAAGATCTCGGCAGAACTCGATTACCTGCAAGCCCAGCAGGCATGGCGCGAAGCGGAAATCGCGGTGCAGAACGCCCAGCAGAAACTGCAGGCGCTGGGCGCCGCAGGCAACAGCAAAGGCCCACTGAACCGCTACGAAATCCGTGCGCCGTTCGACGCCATGGTGCTGGAAAAGCACATCACACTCGGTGAAGCCGTCAAGGAAGACGCGAATATCTTTGTGCTGTCCGACCTGTCGATCGTATGGGCGGAAATCGCCGTGCCGGCCAAGGACCTGGCCACCGTGCGCGTTGGCGGAAAAGTACTGGTAAAAGCTTCGGCCTTCAATGCCAGCGCCAGGGGCACCATCACCTATGTCGGCGCGCTGCTCGGTGAACAGACGCGCACGGCCAAGGCGCGCATCAGCCTGCAAAACCCCGACATGGCCTGGCGCCCGGGCCTGTTCGTCAGCGTGGAAGTGATCGCTGGCGAGCGCGACGCACCGGTCACGGTGCAGAGCACGGCGATCCAGTCGGTGGAAGACCAGCCTTCCGTGTTCGTGCAGCTCAAGCAAGGCTACCAGGCCACGCCGGTGACGGTGGGCCGCAGCGACGGCCAGTTGACGGAAATCACCAAGGGACTGGCGGTGGGCACGCCCTACGCGGCGCAGGGCAGCTTTACCTTGAAATCCGAGCTGGGCAAGGCGTCCGCCGGCCACGAGCACTGATCGCCGCCGACAAAGGAAACCATTATGTTTGAA
The DNA here is from genome assembly GCF_051380735.1 of Janthinobacterium longum. Classification (NCBI taxonomy): domain Bacteria; kingdom Pseudomonadati; phylum Pseudomonadota; class Betaproteobacteria; order Burkholderiales; family Oxalobacteraceae; genus Janthinobacterium; species Janthinobacterium longum. Next base: position 464,630 of record NZ_JBNYXQ010000002.1, on the reverse strand, counting down.
CGTTTGATCCGCTTTGCCATCGCGCAGCGGTCGCTGGTGATGCTGGCCGTGGCCGCCATGACCGCTTTTGGCATCTACAGTTATCAACAGCTGCCGATCGACGCCGTGCCCGATATCACCAATGTGCAGGTACAAATCAATACCGCTGCCCCCGGCTACTCGCCGCTGGAAACCGAGCAGCGCATCACCTTTCCGATCGAAACGGTGATGGCCGGCCTGCCGAAGCTCGAAGAAACCCGTTCGCTGTCGCGCTACGGGCTGTCGCAAGTCACGGTGATTTTCAAGGACGGCACCGACATCTATTTTGCGCGCCAGATGATCAACGAGCGCCTGCAGGAAGCGAAAGAAAGCCTGCCGGATGGCATCACGCCGAAAATGGGACCGGTCTCCACCGGCCTCGGTGAAATCTATTTGTGGACGGTGGAAACCAAACCGGGCGCCAAAAAACCCGATGGCACGCAGTACACGCCGACCGACCTGCGTGAAATCCAGGACTGGATCATCAAGCCACAGTTGCGCAATGTGCCAGGCGTAACAGAAATTAACGCCATCGGCGGCTATGCCAAGCAATACCAGGTGGCGCCGCATCCGGACAAGCTGGGTTCCTACGGCATCAGCCTGCAAGAAATCGTGGCGGCGCTGGAGCGCAACAACAGCAATGTGGGCGCCGGCTATATCGAACGCCAGGGCGAACAACTGCTGATACGCGCGCCGGGCCAGGTGGGCAGCGGCGACGATATCGCCAATATCGTGGTGGCCAACCGCGAAGGCGTGGCGATCCGCATCCGCGACGTGGCCGAGGTCGTCATCGGACGCGAACTGCGCACCGGCGCGGCCACCGAGAACGGGCGTGAGGTGGTGCTGGGCACCGTCTTCATGCTGATCGGCCAGAACAGCCGCGCCGTGTCGCAGGCGGTCAATAAAAAAATGCTCGAGATCAACCGCAGCCTGCCGCAAGGCGTGCATGCCGTCACGGTGTATGACCGCACGGTGCTGGTCGACAAAGCCATCAATACGGTGAAAAAAAACCTGCTGGAAGGGGCAGTGTTGGTGATCGCCATCCTCTTTATGTTCCTGGGGAACATAAGGGCCGCATTGATCACGGCGATGGTGATTCCACTGGCCATGCTGTTCACGTTTACGGGCATGGTGCAGTACCACGTCAGCGCCAACCTGATGAGCCTGGGCGCGCTGGACTTCGGCATTATTATCGATGGCGCCGTGGTGATCGTGGAAAACTGCGTGCGCCGCCTGGCCCACACGCAGCAAAAGCTGGGCCGGCGCCTCACCCTGCAGGAGCGTTACGAGGAAGTCTTTGCCGCCTCGCAGGAAGCGCGCCGGCCGCTGCTGTACGGCCAGTTGATCATCATGGTGGTGTATCTGCCGATCTTTGCCCTGACGGGCGTGGAAGGACGGATGTTTACGCCGATGGCGTTCACGGTGGTGATTGCGCTGCTGGGCGCGATGCTCCTGTCGATCACCTTTATTCCCGCTGCGGTGGCGCTGTTTATCGGCGACAAGGTGGCAGAAAAGGAAAACGCCATCATGCGCGCCGCCAGGCGCTGGTATGCACCGGCGCTCGATAAAGTCATGGCCAACACGCCGGTGGTACTGGTGTTCGCGGCGGTGGCCGTGCTGCTGTCGGGCCTGCTGGCAACGCGCATGGGCAGCGAATTCGTGCCCAGCCTGAACGAGGGCGATATCGCCATCCAGGCGCTGCGCATTCCCGGCACCAGCCTCTCGCAATCGCTGGCGATGCAGCAGCAGCTGGAAACCACGCTGATGGCCAGGCACAAGGAAATCGAGCGCGTGTTTGCCCGCACGGGAACGGCCGAAATCGCGTCCGACCCGATGCCGCCGAATATCTCGGACGGCTATATCATGCTGAAACCGCGTGGGCAGTGGCCACAACCGAAGAAACCGCACGCGCAATTGCTGGCAGAAATCGAGGCGACGGCCAGCAGCCTGCCAGGCAGCAACTATGAGTTTTCGCAGCCGATACAGCTGCGTTTCAATGAGCTCATTTCCGGCGTGCGCAGCGACGTGGCGGTGAAACTGTACGGCGACGACATGGCCGTGCTCGACAAGACGGCGGCCAGCATTGCCGGCGTGCTGGGCAAGGTGGCCGGCGCCACCGAAGTCAAAGTCGAGCAGACCAGCGGCCTGCCGATGCTGACGGTGCAGATCGACCGCGAACAGACGGCGCGCTATGGCTTGAACATGGCCGACGTGCAGGCGGCGATCTCGACCGCCATCGGCGGCCAGCAGGCCGGCACCGTGTTCCAGGGCGACCGCCGTTTCGACATCGTGGTGCGCTTGCCCGACAGCCTGCGCAGCGACCTCGAGCAGTTGCGCCGCCTGCCGATCGCCCTGCCCCAGGGCACCAGTACGGAAGGCCGCGCGCGCTTTATTCCGCTCGGTGAAGTGGCCAGCCTGCAAGTGGCGCCGGGGCCGAACCAGATCAGCCGCGAAGACGGCAAGCGCCGCATCGTCATCAGCGCCAATGTGCGCGGGCGCGATATCGGCTCGTTCGTGGCCGAAGCGACGCAGCAGTTGCAAGAGCAGGTCAGCATTCCGGCCGGCTACTGGACCAGCTGGGGCGGCCAGTTCGAACAGCTGCAGTCGGCCACCACGCGCTTGCAACTGGTGGTGCCACTGGCCTTGGGTCTGGTGTTCATCATGCTGTTTGCCATGTTCGGCAATGTAAAGGATGGCTTGCTGGTATTTAGCGGCATTCCGTTTGCGCTGACGGGCGGCATCATCGCGCTGTGGCTGCGCGACATACCGCTGTCGATTTCGGCGGCGGTGGGCTTTATCGCCCTGTCTGGCGTGGCCGTGCTGAACGGACTGGTGATGATCGCGTTTATCCGCCAGTTGCGCGACCAGGGCTTGCCGCTGCAGGATGCGATCCGCGACGGCGCCCTGTCGCGCTTGCGGCCGGTGCTGATGACGGCGCTGGTGGCCTCGCTGGGTTTCGTGCCGATGGCGATTGCCACCGGCACCGGCGCCGAAGTGCAGCGCCCGCTGGCCACGGTGGTGATCGGCGGCATCTTGTCGTCGACGGTATTGACCTTGCTGGTGTTGCCGTTGTTGTACCGGCTTGCTTACAGGAAAGCTGAAAACCGCTAAGGACCGGGGTTTAGATCACGGTTTCCGGTAACCGCCTTCGATCCAGTTGGCCGCCGCGGTCGCGTTGAACTTGAACGCGGCCGGGGCGCGGACCTTGGCGATCTGTTCGCCGTCGGCGTCATACGCGCTCAGCTCGGCATACGGGTGCTCTTCGTCGGGCACGATGTCGAACATGACCTTGACCTGGCCTTCGTCGGTAGCCACATACAGGCTCTTGTGCAATTGCGCGTGCAACTGCTGCTCGTGGCGGCGCAGCACTTCGGACGCGGTTTTCACCAGCGTGTTGAAGGCGTTGACGTCGAGCGGCTTGGGGTTTTTCTTGTCGCGGCCCATGGTCCACGGGCCGACCAGAGCCGGCTCCGGTTCGCCATCCTTGATCATGGCCACCGCCCAGCCTTCGTCTTCCTCGTTCTTGATTACGCGCGCGGTCCAGCCGTTGCCGGTCCACAGGCGCGGCTCCTGAATGGGCGCGTCGCTGTCTTGCTCATCTGGCTCGGAAAACTCGGGAAGATCGGTACTCATGGCGGTGCTCGTGATGGAAGGTGGGGCATGCATGATAGACGAAATCGCCCGCCCGTGCCGCGTTTGGCACACTGCGAACAGCGTGCCGCCCCACCTTTTCACACCCCGCTCAGCACATCGACATGGCGGGCCGCGCCGGCCAGGTCAAAGGTGGCCCCGGCGGGGTCCAGCGCGGGTCGATGGCCGGCAACGGCACGCGGTAATTGTATGGATTGATGATGATCGGCGGTATCGCCGATGGCGCACCGACAGGCTCGGCGCAAGACTTGACGGCGCTACGCTGGCGCGTAATTCGATGGTGTGGCAGGGATAGCGATTGATCCCCGTTCGCTGCAGTCACAAGCATGGTGCCCTCCTTGCAAATGTGAGTGTTCAGTATAGGTCGCCATGCGCGTATTACAAGAAAAGAAATCTTGTCCGATACCACTATCGCAGCGCCGTGCATGCCATCCATGCCGCGAAAACGACCGCCTGTCGCACGTGGCTGGCGACCGGCAAGGTGCGCCGCTACAGTAGCCACATGTTTCTTCACAACCCATCTTCAAAGAGGCCTGCCATGAAAAAATTTCTTACCTTCGTCCTGGTCTTGATGCTGGCCTGTTTATTCCTCGACAAGATCGGTGGCAGCGACATGCACATGCAGTTCAACGGCGACGACTTCGACGGTCCGCTCGAATCGCTGTTCGGCCTGGTATTTGCCGGCGGTGGCCTGCTGATCGCCCTGATCGCGCTGGTCTGCGCCGCCGTGGTGGCGGGCGTGGTGGTAGCAAGCGTTGGCCTGTTCATGGTTGCCGGCATCGTTATCGGCGGGGGCGCGCTGGTGCTGGTACTGCTGGCCTGCAGCGCGCCGGTGCTGCTGCCGCTGCTGGTGATTGCCGCCATGATCTGGTTGTTGTCGAACCGCAGCCGCAAGCAGGCGCGGGCGCGGCGCGCAGGCCTGTGATCAGCTGGACATGAACTGGCTCAGCACGCCCCCGGAGCCGGCGCCGTCATGATGCTCCACCCGGTTGCGGCCACCCCGCTTGGCACGGTACAGCGCTTCATCGGCGCGCACCAGCACCGCATCGCAATCGGCATCGGTGCCACTCATGGCCGCCATGCCGATGCTTACCGTCACATACAGCAACGCGCCACCGTCGATGCTGACCGAACTGTCGGCCACTCGGGCGCGCAACCGTTCGGCAAACACCGCCGCCGACGCCATGTCGGTGCCCGGCAACAGGATGGCGAATTCCTCGCCGCCCACCCTGCCCGGCACGTCAACCTTGCGCAGCGCCTGGCACAGTAGCGAACCCAAGTGGCGCAGCACCACGTCGCCCACCGCGTGGCCATATTCATCGTTGACGCGCTTGAAATGATCGATGTCGAGCATCAGCACAGTGGCCACGCTGGACAGTTCGCGCTGCAAGCGCGCGTGTTCGTTGGCCAGGGTCGTCATGAAATGGCGGCGGTTCGGCAGCCCGGTCAGGAAATCGGTGGTGGCCAGCTGCAATAGCTCGGCATTCATGCGCTTGCGCTCGGTGATATCGAGCGAGGACACCATCACGAAGTCCAGGCTGTCTGCGTGGCCGGGCATCACCAGCAGGCTCAGTGCGTTTTGCCGCACCGCCCCATCGAGGCGTAAAAAACTGCTCTCGCATTCGTATAGATGGGCGCCTCCGGCCAGCGCCAGCAGTGCTGCACCAAACGCGGGCAAGGCGGCCTCGTCAAAATTTTGCGCCAGGCCCAGCTTGCCGCGCCGCTGGTCGTCAAGCTTGGCCCGCACCTGCGCCAGCGCCGCGCCATTGGCGTCGATAATGCGCACCAGTCTGGCCAGGCGCTTGAGTTCCTCCGGATGCTGCTGGAAGTAAGCGGGCAAATCCTGCACGCCCGACTGTTTGATCACGTTGAGCGCCTCGCGCACGGCCGACCAGTCCTGTTCCCACAAAGCCACCGGCGCATGGTCGTACAGGCTGCGAAAACGCGCTTCGCCGGCACGCAGCGCCTGCGCCACCTGCGCCTGTTCGATCGCCATGCCGGCCAGGTGCGCCGCTTCGCTCAACCGCGCCAGGTGCGAGGCACCCGGCGCCAGCGGCTGGCGGTGGTAGGCCATCAGCACCCCCAGCAGCTTGCCCGAACCGCCGCGCACCGGTTCGGCCCAGCACGACTGGAGGCCGGCCTGCTCGGCCAGTTCCATCTCGCCGGGCAATTTTTCGGCCGCACGCAGGTCGGGTACGCTGACGCGCTGGCCGCTGCGCACCGCCAGCGCCGCCACGCCATGCACGCCGCGCTGCATGTCGACGCCATGGCCATGGCTGGACAGGTTGAAAAACGCCGGCAGCGTGGGGGCCGCGCCCAGCACCAGGCGACGCCGCTGCTCGTCGAACAGCAGGATGCTGCAAAGCATGGCCGGATGATCGGCCTGCACGCCCAGCACCACGCTTTCCAGTATCCGATCAAGCGGCGCGCCGATGGCCAGCATTTCCAGCACCTGGCGCCGCGTCGTTTCGCGCCGCTCGGCCAGGCTGCGCTCGCTGATATCGCGGAAGGTCCACAGCCTGGCCTGCTCATTACCGAGCTGCATGCTGCGGATATATTGTTCGATCACCCGGCCGTCGCGCAAATGCAGCAGGTCGCGCTGTTCGCAGTGGTCGTGCGGCGCCTCGCGGCGCGCGTCGAGAAAAGGCGTGGCCTGCTCCAGCTGCCCTTGCATATGCAGCACCAGCGCCACGTCATCGGCCTGCCAGTCGAGTGTGTCGGGTACTTGCCACAGGTCGCGAAAGCGCCGGTTCGACGTGAAGATGCGGCCATCGGCGTTGTCGACCAGGATGCCGTCGAGGGTGGAATCGAGGATGTTGCGCAGCATCGCCTGGCTACGCTGCGCCGCCTCGGCCATCGCCAGCACGCTGGCCTGGCCCTGCTCGAGCTGGCCGGCCAGTTCGCTGGCGCGTGCCAGCGAGCGCTGCGCCTGGTAGCGGCTGGCCGCCAGCAGCCAGGTGGCCAGCGCCAGCACCAGGCTGGCGCACAGGCCGGTCCAGGCCACCACGCGCGGGCGCGCCAGCAGGTCGCGATCAAAACCTGGCAACGCACGCACGCGCACGCTCCAGACATGGCCGGCGATGGTCAGGGCCTGCGTGGCCGACAGCCCTTCCGACACCACCTTTGCGCCGGGCATGCTGTCATGCAGCAGGGCACTTTCGTCGAGCCGCTGGCCGTCGTAGATTTCCAGCTTCAACAGGCGCGACGACTCGCCCCCCACGCCCTGCATCAGGTCGTTCATGCGAAATGCCGCGTAGACCCAGGCATGCAGGGCGGCGCGGCGCTGCTGCACGCTGGTGTAGGCACGGCCAGACTCGAAGAGCGGCAGGGCCAGCAAAAAACCGTCGATCTTCCCCTGCTCGCCGCCATCCTGCAGCAACCTGATCTTGCCCGTCATGGCCACCTGGCCCGTATCCCGCGCCTGCTCGAGCGCTGCACGGCGCACCGGTTCAGCCAGCAGATCGCGGCCGATCACGCGCACATTCTGTTCGCTGGGCGGCTCCAGGAAGGTGATCGGTGCGCGCATGGCGCCGGGCGCGGCGGGCAACAGCGGCAGGTAGCCGATGCCCTGGATGCCGGGAAAGTGACGCGTGATGTCCTGTACTGCAAGGTAGGCATGGAATTCTTCGGAGCTGACAGTCTTGGAGCCGGCGTACAGGCCCTGCACGCCTCGCAGCACTTCGGTATAGGTGCGCATGCGGCTGTTGATGCTGCCGATCAGTTCGCGCACGCGAAAATCGAAATCGGCGCGCACCTGCTGCTCGCTGGCGTCGCTGGCATTGCGCCAGGCGCCATACGTCAGGCCCAGGCCCAGCAGCAGCACCAGCAGCGCCAGCAGGCGTGGCCCCGTGCGGCGGGAAAGGCGGGTAAAAAATGACGACGGCAACGCACGTTTGTCCATGGCTCGCTGGTGGTAGCTGATCGGGCATCCCGCCACCTCAAGCCAGCAGGCGCCTCACCTGGCACCATGACGTCCTACCATCAGTAGTGGATAAGAATGATAGTACGTTACCAATGCCTTGCAAACGTCATTTTGTATCAAAAAGACCACAATTTATCAGACAAAACCAGGCCGTCAGGGCACCGCCAGTCCGGCCCTGGCAGCGGCATACTGCCGGTATCCATTGGCGCGCAGCGCGCAGGCCGGGCAGGTCCCGCAGCCATAGCCCCAGTCATGCAGCTGGCCCCGTTCGCCCAGGTAGCAGGTATGCGTGTCGCTGCGGATCAGGTCGACCAGGGCCTTGCCACCGAGGCTTTCCGCCAGGTCCCAGCTTTGCGCCTTGTCCAGCCACATCAGCGGCGTTTCCAGCTTCAGGCGGGTGGCCATGCCCAGGTTCAGGGCCACCTGCAGCGCCTTCATGGTGTCATCGCGGCAGTCGGGGTAGCCCGAGAAATCCGTTTCGCACATGCCGCCCACCAGCACCGTCAGGCCGCGGCGATAGGCCACGGTGGCCGCCACCGTCATGAACAGCAGGTTGCGGCCAGGAACAAAGGTGTTTGGCAAGCCGTTTTCCTGCATCACGATTTCCACGTCCTGCGTCATCGCAGTGTCGGAAATGGCCGATATCAGCGACAGGTCGATCATGTGATCGTCGCCAAGACGGTCGCGCCACTGCGGCGAGTGCTCGCGCATTTTGGCCAGCAGGCCCGGGCGCACGGTCAGCTCGATCGCATGGCGCTGGCCGTAATCAAAGCCGATAGTTTCCACACGACTATAGTGTTCCAGGGCCCAGGCCAGGCAGGTGGTGGAATCCTGGCCACCGCTAAACAGCACCAGTGCCGTATCAGTTGCTAACATAATATTCTTTCTCAATTGGTTACAAGCTTGACCAAGCTGTGTTGGGCGCAGGAAACTGCCGCCAGCGAGCCTTATTCGTACGCCATCGCTTCCCCTATTCCGGTAACATACGGTCGGCATTTACCGGCCATACACTTATCTGGAGCACCATGTTTTCTGCACGTCCCCTAAGGCTTACAGCCACCGGCAAGTCGATACAACCACGAATTTTGGCACAACTGCTGACAAAAGTGATGGGACAACTGACATTGGCTGCTGCCGGCAGCGCCATGCTGGCCTTTCCCATGGCCCATGCGCGCGCACAGGACGAGCTGCCAGCTGCCGTGCCCGTCGCGCAGGACGCTGTCGCCGAGCCAGTTGCCGACACCACACCGGTCGCCCCCGCGCTGCAATATGATGTGCGCGTCAATGCACCGGGCGACCTGGAAGAGCTGCTGGAAAAAAATCTCGACCTGGAACGCTTTCGCGGCAATCCGCGCATGGACCGCGAACAGTTGCAGCGCCTGGTGCGCGATGCGCCCGAGCAAGTAAAAAACCTGGTCGCCACGGCCGGCTTCTATACCCCCGTCGTCACGGTGAATGTCGACATGGGCGGCAGCCGGCCCGTGGTGACGGTCAATGTCGAGCCGGGTGAAGCGGTGGTGATCGACAAGGTCGAACTGGAACTGCGCGGTTTCGACGCAACCCCGCCACTGGCGGCCAGCGTGCCATTCGATACTGAAGGCCTGAAACGCAGCTGGCCCCTGAAAACGGGCGCCACCTTCCGCCAGGCCGAATGGGAGTCGGCCAAGCGCGCGCTGCTGCGCGAAGTGGTGCAGACACGCTACCCGCGCGCCCAACTGGTCGATACGCAAGCGGTAGTCGATCCGGAAACGCACAAGGTGTCGCTGCTGGTGATCCTCAGCAGCGGCCCCGAGCTGCGCTTTGGCGAGCTGCGCATCGAAGGCCTGAAACGCTACGATGCGAGCATTATCCGCAACCTGAACAAGATCACCCCGGGAGAGTACTACAGCGAATCGGCGCTGCAGCTGTACCAGGCGCGCCTGCAGGACACCGGCTACTTTGCCAGCGTGGAAGTAAGCGCCGACATGAGCAGCATCCTCGGCGAGCAGATCGAGGCGGGCCAGGCAGTACAGGAAGGCGAAAGCGTGGCCAGCGCCCAGGGTCAGCATGGCCCCGCGCCGCAACTGCCACTGGTCGTGCGCGTGACGGAAAACAAGCAGCAGAATGTCAGCGCCGGTATCGGTTTCAGTACCAATACGGGAAATCGTGCCCAGCTCAACTATGACAACCTGAATGTCTGGGGCACGCGCTTCAAGAGCGCGATCACGATGGAAACCAAGAAGCAGGCGGCGCACACCAATTTCTACTTCCCCACCACCGAGCGCGGCTACAACGACAGCATCGGCGCCTCGTTCGAGCGCAGCGATATTTCCAACGAAATTACGGCCGTATCGACGATTGCCGCCAAGCGCAACTGGGGCGGCACCAATCTGGAACGCAGCCTGACGTTCGAATTCCTGAGTGAAGATAAAACCGTGGTCGGCCTGGAACAGACGCGCAGCAAGAGCTTGCCGCTGACCTATGCCATTACCAAGCGCAGCCTCGACAGCCTGCTGTTCCCTACCAAGGGCTATGTGATCAACGCCCAGGTCGGCGGCGCGCTGCTGCCGGTGCTGACCGACGAGCGCTTCGTGCGCGTGTCCGGCAAGGGCGTGTATTACAAGCCGCTCGGTGAAAAAGGCGAGCTGATCGTGCGCGGCGAAATGGGCGCACTGGGCTCGAAAGAGAAACAAGGCGTGCCTGCTGTCTACCTGTTCCGCGCCGGCGGCGACCAGTCTGTGCGCGGCTATGCCTACCAGGAACTGGGCGTCAGGGAAGGCGACGCGATTGTCGGCGGGCGCTACCTGGCTACCGCCAGCGCCGAATACCAGTACTGGTTCAAGCCCAAATGGGCGATTGCCGCCTTCTATGACGCCGGCAATGCGGCCGACAGTTTCAAGGATGCACTGGAACTGAAATCAGGCTATGGCCTGGGCGGGCGCTACAAGAGCCCCGTCGGCCCCATCAATGTCGACGTGGCGTATGGCCACGCTGTTCAAGCTTACCGTTTGCACTTTTCTCTGGGATTCACTTTCTGATGTCCGATCTTACCAACGAGTCCTCCTCCGCCTCGCCACCACCACCGCCTGCGCTCAAGAAACGGCGCTGGCCGCGCTACCTGTTGATCGCCGTCGCCAGCCTGGCCGTGCTGCTGGGCGGCGCCTACTGGTTCCTGGGGCGCGAATCGACCCTGCAACTGCTGGTACAGAAAGTGGCCAGCGCCAGCGGCGGCGAAATTGAAGTGTCCGGCGTGTCCGGCTCGCTGTATGACCGCATGCACCTGGGCCATGTCAGCTACCGCAACAAGACGCAGCACATCACGGCCGACAATATCGACATCAACTGGTCACCGTTCCAGTATTTTTCGGAAGGCATCGCGATTTCCGAACTGCATGTCACCAGCCTGACCGTACAGACGCTGGCCAAGTCCGACGAGCCGTCGACCATGCCCGACAGCCTGGCCTCGCCATTCAAGATCGCCATCAGCGAAGCGCGCCTCGACAAGGTCACCCTGATCGGCGACGCCGGCAATACCGTATTTGAAAAGATCCGCTTTGCCTTGTCCGGTGACAAGACCGAATGGCAGCTGAAAGAAGCGTCGGGCGTGACGCCGTTTGGCCTGGCGAAAGCCGACGCCACCATCGCTGCCGTGAAGCCGTTCAAACTCAAGGGCACGGCCAGCCTGACCCAGGCGGTGGCACCGGCCGGCGAAAAACCGGCGGCCCTGAACCTGGCGCTCGGTGGCGACCTGAACCTGCTGAACATCACTGCCAAGGGCAGCGCCGGACCGGCCACGGCCGACGCGCAACTGGCGCTGGCGCCGTTCGACCCCGTGATCATCCTGCGCTCGGCCAAGGTCAAGGGCAGCAATATCAATCCGGGCAAGTTCGATGCGACCTTGCCACAGGCCGATCTGAGCCTGGAGCTGGACGCGGCCATCGGCTCCAATCAAAGTGTGTCGGGCAAGCTGGCCATCGTGAACCATGCCACGCCGGGCCCGCTGGACCAGCAAAAGCTGCCGCTACGTCAATTCGACGCGCGCCTTGGCGGCACGCTGACGGCTACCACCCTCGATTCCGCCATCATCGACTTCGGCAAGGCCGGCAAATTCACCGGTAGCGGCAAGATCGACCGCGACGCGCCCGACGCCGGCATCGGCCAGGCGAAAGTGGCGCTGCATACCGACAAGATCGACCTGCAGCAAATCTACAGCAGCATCAACAGCACCAGCATCGCCGGCGACATCACGCTCGACAGCGACGGCAAGACGCAGACCGTGCGCGCCAAACTGGGCGAAGCCAAGCTGCGCCTGGACCTGGAAGCAAGCCTGGCCGATTCGCTGGTGAGTCTGAGCAAAGCCACCTTGCAAGCGGGCAAAAGCAGCATCAACGCCACCGGCCAGCTCAGCCTGAAGGACGATCAGCCGTTCAAGGCCGTCGCCACCACCAGCCGCCTGAACCCGGCCGACTTTGGCGCCTTTCCCGTCGCCGACCTGAACCTCGACATCCGCGCGAATGGCCGCATTAATGGCTCCCCTGCGCCGCAGTGGCTGGCCAACGCCGACTTCACGGTACGCCCCAGCAAGCTGCTCGACCAGCCTTTGTCGGGCAAGGGCAAGCTGACGGCCGATGCGCAGCACTTCAGCGGCATCGACGTGCAGCTGGCGCTGGGCAAGAACACCATCGCGGCCAAGGGCAACTTTGGCGGCGCCGGCGAAAAACTGAACTGGAATGTCGATGCGCGGCAATTGTCTGCCGTGCAGGGCAACCTGGTCGGCGCGATATTGGCCAGCGGCGTGGTGCAAGGCACGATGAAAGAGCCGCGCACCACCTTCGTGGCCGATGCGAAAGGCCTGGGCTTGTCCAGCAGCAAGCGCCCGGCGCCCGACAGCGTGATCCACGCCAGCGGCGACATCGGCCTGACGGGGCCGAAGCAGTCGCCGGAAGTAAAAATGGCAGGCACGGTGCAAAAGCTCAACCCGGCAGCGTTTGGTGACTTGCCTGTTGGCAATATCAATGCGGACTTCAACGGCAGCGGCAATCTGAGCGCGGACTGGCGCATGGCGTTGAACCTGGCGCTGCGCGAATCGACGCTGCAGAATGCGCCACTGGCAGGCTACGCCAGGCTGACAGCGACAGCAAAACGCGTCGACAACGCCGACGTGGAACTGCGCCTGGGCCCGAACAGCCTGGTCGCCAAGGGTGCGCTGGGCGGCGCTACCGACAAGCTGAACTGGAAACTCGATGCGCCGCAGTTGGCCACTCTGGGCCCGCAATTTGGCGGCGTGCTGCATGCGTCAGGCGTGGTCTCGGGCAAGATGGACGCGGCTGCCGCACAACTGAGCCTGGACGGCAACAACCTGACCTTCTTCGGCGACCAGCGCCTGCAGGTCATCAAGGGCAGCGCCAGCGTCGGCTCCGGCCAGGGTGCGCAGGACCCGGTAGCGGGCACCCTGGAAATCACCGGCTACAGCACGCCCACTTTCAAGCTGGCCACCGCCCGCCTGGCCAGCACCGGCACGCGTGGCAGCCACACGATCAATCTGGCGGCGCGCAATGACGACTTCGACGCCACCATTGCCGCCAGGGGCAGCCAGAGCGGCGCCAGCTGGACCGGCAGCATCGACAGCCTGCAGAACAAGGGCCGCTATGCCTTGGCCCTGCAAGCACCGGTGCCGGTCAAGGTTGCAGGCCCCGCCGGCGGCGGCGTGGCCGGGCTAGCCAATCCTGACCAGATCAGCGTGGGCAATACCGTCATCAAGCTGCCAGCCGGCAGCATCACCATGCAAAGCCTGGCCAAGAATGGCCCGCGCTGGACCAGCGCCGGCCAGGCTACCGGCGTGGCCTTGAACTACCTGGCGCAGTTTGCGCCTGCCCTGCGCGAAAACGCGCGTGGCGACCTGACCCTGGGCGCGCAATGGTCGCTCGACATGCAGGCCGCCACCGCCAGCCAGAAAGAACCGGCGCTGGCCGGCATGCTGCACGTGTTCCGTGAAAAAGGCGACGTGACAGTCGGCGTTGACCAGCCACTGACCCTGGGCCTGCGCACGCTGGACGCGCGGGTTGATGTCGCCAATCAGCAATTGCGCCTGGCCGTGAAACTGGACGGCACGCGCGCCGGCCAGAGCGATATCAACGCCACCGTGCAAATGCTGGGCGGACGCATCAGCAACAGCAGTGCGCTCAGCCTGACGGGCACGACCAATATCGCCTCGCTGGCGTGGGTGGCGCCACTGGCCGGCCAGCCTGGACTGGAACTGGGCGGCGCCCTGAAAGTGGCGCTGACCGGTAGCGGCACCATCGGCGCGCCATCGCTGAACGGCGATATCGCCGGCACCGGCCTGGTGGTCAACTGGGCCGAGCAAGGCCTGAAACTGCGCAATGGCGTGCTGCAGGCGAAACTGGCCGGCGACCAGCTGCAACTGCAGCGCCTGAGCTTTGACGGCGGCAACGGCAAGGCGCAGCTCGATGGCTGGGTACGCTTTGCGAATGGCGAAGCGACGATGGAACTGAAATTGCTGGCTGACCGCCTGACGGCGCTGTCGCGTCCGGACCGCACCCTGATCCTGTCGGGCAACGCCACCGTGCTGCGCAGCGACAAGCTGTTCAGCCTGGAAGGCAAGTTCAAGGCCAACCGCGCGCTGATCGAACTGGCGCCGGAAGGCACGCCGACGCAAAGCGATGACGTGGTGGTGCTGGGCAAGAACAGCCGCGCCACCAAGGGGGCGCCCGAACTGCCCCTGAATGTTGACGTGGAGTTTGATCTTGGCAACGCCTTCCACCTGCGCGGCATGGGCATCGATGCCAACCTGGCCGGCAATATCCGCGCCCGCGTGCAGAACCGCAATGCGCCGCGCGTCACCGGCAGCATCCGCGTCAACAACGGCCTGTATGCGGCGTATGGACAGAAGCTGTCGATCGACCGGGGTGTGATCAATTTTACGGGCGCCTACGACAATCCTTCGCTCAATATCCTGGCCGTGCGCAAGCGTCCGGAAGGCGAAGCGCTGTCGGAAACCAATGTGGAAGCGGGCGTGGAAGTACGCGGCACGGCGCAGGCGCCAACAGCCAAGCTGGTGTCGACGCCGAACGTGTCGGACAGCGACAAGCTGGCCTGGCTGATCCTGGGCCACGGCGCGGAAACGGCGGCCGGCGATGAGATGGCCCTGTTGACCACGGCCGCAGGCGCCCTCTTCGGCGGCTCGGGCGGCGGCATGCAAGGCAAGCTGGCCAGCTCGCTGGGCCTCGATGAAGTGGGCCTGTCGCAAGCGGCCGGCCTGGAAAGCACCGTCGTCACGGTCGGCAAGCGCCTGTCCTCGCGCGCCTACCTGACGTTCGAGCAAGGCGCCAGCACGGCGTCGAGCCTGGTCAAGCTGCGCTACAAGCTGAACCGCCGCTTTACCCTGCAGTTCCAGACCGGCACCAACAATGCGCTGGACATCTTGTATACGTGGGCGTTTGATTGACCGCATGCTGTAGCTGAAAACACAAAGGGCGCCTCGGCGCCCTTTTCTGTTGCTGCTGTTTTCTACCGCTTACTCGGCGACATCGAGCCCGCGCTCGATCATGCCTTCGACATACGCGCGCAGATACTGTTCCAGCGCGGGGCCGGACAGCACATTGGCCGTCAGCGCGCCGTGCGGCGAGCCTTTCAATACACCATCGTGGTAGACGCGGGCGATCCAGCCGACGTCGCTGCCGGGCGTGTACTCGAGTTCATAGTCGAACGATTCCCCGCTGACTTTGCGGGTGTAGTTTTCCTTGATTACTGCCATCTGGAACAGCCTTTCTGACGAAATACGCTACGGTGAAAATCAGGCGCAACAGGCATCCGTGGCGGCGCTTTGCCTGAAGACAAAGAACGACCATACCACGAGATGCCCGCACTCACGCCTTATTGGCCGCTTTTGGCCGCCACTGGCGTGCGCGGAGGGGCGTTTTTCACGTATTTTTCCAGCCAGTTGTTGCTTTCATACAGCATGTGCATGATCGATTCGCGCGCGCGGTAGGCGTGGCTTTCGTTGGGCAGCATCACCAGGCGGGCCGTGCCGCCCAGGCCCTTGATGGCCTGGAACATGCGCTCGCTCTGGATCGGGAAGGTGCCCGAGTTGTTGTCCTGCTCGCCATGGATCATCAGCAGCGCATCCTTGATCTTGTCGGCATAATTAAATGGCGACATGGCCTGGTACACCGTCTGCGCCTGCCAGAACGGCCGGTCTTCGGACTGGAAGCCGAACGGCGTCAGGGTGCGGTTGTAGGCGCCGCTGCGGGCAATGCCGGCACGAAACAGCCGCGTATGGGCCAGCAGGTTGCCGGTCATGAAGGCGCCGTAGGAATGCCCGCCGATGGCGATGCGGTCACGGTCGGCCACGCCACGGCGCACTACTTCGTCGACAGCCGCTTCGGCGTCCGCCACCAGTTGCGGCAGATAGGTGTCGTTCGGCTCCTGTTCGCCATTGCCGACGATGGGGAAGGACGGATTGTCGAGCACGGCGTAGCCCATCGACAGGAAGGCGGCCGGGCCCCAGTAGCTGACGGCATTGAATTTGTACGGCGAGCCCTTGGTCTGGCTGGCGGCGCTGGCCGTCTTGAATTCCTGCGGGTAGGCCCACATCAGGGTTGGCAGCGGTCCGTCGCGCTTGGCGTCATAGTTCGGCGGCAGCATCAGGGTCGCCGTCAGGTCGACGCCGTCGGCGCGCTTGTAGCGTATCAGCTCTTTCTGCACGTCTTTCAGTTGCGGCAGCGGATGCGGGAAATGCGTCAGCGGCGTCAACGCGGTGGCGCCCGGTTTCAGATTGCGCACATAGTAGTTCGGCTGCTCGGTCGGCGACTCGCGCGTCGACAGGAAACGGCCGCCGTCTTCGTCCAGCACGGCCACCACGTTTTCATAGTACGGTGCGGCGCTCTGGAACAGGCGTTCCTTTTTCTTCGTCACCAGGTTCAGGCGGTCGATAAAGGGGCGGTCGCCGTCCTTCGAGGCGCCGGCGCCGTCGAGCAGGATGGTGTTGTCCAGCCCGATCTGGATGCGCGGCAAGCCGGCCGCATCGGGCCGCATCACGGGCTGGCCGGGATCGTTGTAGCGGTCTTCGAACGAGCCTTCATAGATCAGGTCAGCGCTCTGGTCGGCGAGTTGGTCCGGGTAAATGCGCCACTGCTTGACGGCGCGCGTCTTGTACCACGCTTCGCTCAACAGGGCCAGGTCGCCACGACCCCAGGCAATGCCGCTGTAGCGCGTGGCGAGCCTGGCCAGCACGGCCGGCTTGGCTGTAAACGGCGCGGCCTGGGTATAGACAATATCGCGGATCTCGGCGCTCCTGGCAGGGTCGCCGCCGTCCTGCGCTTCGGCCCACACCAAAGTAGCTGGCGCATCGACGCGCCAGCTGACATTGCGCACGCCGGGCGAGACGGCGTCATTGCCTGGTGGCAGGCCTTCTTCCAGCGGCAGGGTGGCCACCACATGTACCACCTTGCCCGCCAGGTCGCGCACTTCGATCTTGCTGCCGAAGTCGCGCGCCGGCACGATATACGAATACGGGCGCTCGATGGTCTCCGTCAGCAGAAACTTGCCGCCCGGCGCCACGGTGGCGCGCGAAAACGCTGCTGGCTGGCCCACCAGGCGCTGCTTGCCGGTAACGTCCAGCAAGGCCAGTTGCACCGTGATGTAGTGTTCGAACAGCTGCGCGTCCTGCTCATTTTTCAGCAGGTCGGGATAGGTGCGCAATTGCTTGACGGCGCCGCCGGGCAGGCTGTCCTGGATGGCCGGGCCGGTCGGAATGCCGTTCACGGCAGGTGGCGCGCCCAGCTTGGCCGGTTTCAGCTGCACCAGCAAGGTCTTGCTGTCTGGCATCCACGAAAAACCGCGGCCGGACACGCCCGACAAAGGCTGGCTCGACAACTTGCGCGCAAGCTTGCTCTGCACGTCGAGCAGCCACAGTTCCACGCCGGACTCCTTGATACCCTTGCCGGCATCGGCATACACCACATTGCTGAACGCCAGGTAGCGCTGATCGGGCGACCAGGCCAGGTCGGCAATACGCGGCGAGGCTGGCAGGCCACTGACCTTGAATTCTTTTTGCGTATCGATGTCGAGCAGGCCCAGCCCCGTGTAAAAACTGAAGCGGCTTGCCGAATAAGTGCGCGGGTTGATGCGCAGGCCAGCCAGTTTCAGCTCGGGCTGCGCCACTTCGCTGATGCTCGGCAAGGATGGCGTCGGTAGCATGGCAGCCAGGTTGCGCTTCGGGCTCAGGCTCAGGGTGGGCGCGTGCGGCGCGTCGACGATGGCTTGCAGGGCGGCCGGTGGCTGTTGATAGCCGCTTGGCTGGGCGGTGGCCATGGAGGAAGCGGCAATCAGGCCAACGGTAACAGGCAGCAAGGGAAAACGGGGGGACATGGCGCTCCAATGAGGGTCGATAAAGAGAGGCTGTGGACCAGCGCGCGCGCTCGTGACGGCGCACCGGGACAGGGCATAGTGCTGACCTGCCATCAAAATGTCAATAAGCAACATTTCATCACCGGCCATGGCCATGGCGATCTGGCTTACAATCGTTGTTTTACCGCTTGCTTATCATCCATGGAAACCACCACCCTTGCCCTGCTGTGCCTGGCCCCGCTGCTGGTCTGGCGCATTTATTCGCGCCTGAAAAAACTGGTGGCGCGCCAGAAGTCGCAGCTGTGGCGGCACCGCCTGGTGGCGTTCGGCGTGCCCGCGCTGATCGTGTTCCTGGCGACAACGACAAAATTCGAGATCCTGCCGCTGTCGAGCCTGGGCGCCGGCGTGCTGGCCGGCGGCTGGCTGGGCGTGCTGGGCATCAGGCTGACGCGCTTCGAACAGGTCGGCAAGGATTATTATTTCACCCAGCACCGCTACTTGGGCCTGGCCGTTACCATGCTGTTTATCGCCCGCCTGCTGTACCGCGGCATGGAGATCTACCTGAACACGCGCCTCGACGTGCCGGTGCCGCCGCCCCCGTTCGGCCAGAGCCCGCTGACCATGGCCGCCTATGGCATGGTCACCGGCTACTACGCCGCCTATGCATGGGGCCTGCTGCGCTGGCGCCAGCGCAGCAAGCCTTTGGCAAGCGTGGAGTAATCCGCATCGGCTATTTCTTCAGCTGATAACTGCCGCGCAAGACAGGCGCCTCGCCGGTATTTTCGGACATGCCTTCGACATTGCCGAAATACACCTCGAGATTCTGCTTGGGACGGAAATTGCGCAGCTTGACCTGCAAGGTGGTCGGATTGATCTTGGTAAACGTACCGGGGAAGCACAGGCTGATCAGTTCGTCCGGCTTGCCCTTGACCAGGTTCAGGGTAAAGTCTTCAATGCCGTTTTTCCAGGTGTTGCCAGTCTTCAAAATGTACGAGACCCATCTGGCATTGACGAAGCCACTCTCGCCCTGCTTCCTGGCGAGCTTGTTCCAGCTCGCATAGAAGGCTTTGTCGCCGCAGTATTTTTTCTCGAAATCGTTGCCATCGCCCAGGTAGGACGCACCCGGGCCAGCCGCCACGAACGGCGCATATTGATGGCGCACGCGTACCGTTTTACCGGCCGGAAATTTCTGCTGCCACACATAGCTGATCTTCACGCTCCAGGCAGGCACCCAGCTTTCCTCATCGTACAGCTTGGCCAGCAAACCTTCGCCTATCATGGCTTTTTGCTGCGTGGCAGTGAGTGGTGCGACCTTCTTGTCGAACAATGTGAACAAGGGGAAGTAGGCGATCTGCGCCTCGGACAGGCCCAGCGCTTTCAGGCGCGCCGTCACATCCTTGCCACCGATTAGCGCCGCAACCATGGTCTGGTAGTCGCGGCGCTTGCCGTCAACCTCGATCGAAAACTGCTGCGGCTGGCCGTAATAAGTGGGTGACGGATGGTAGCCGGCCTCGTAGGCGGGCAGCGGGAAGAAGATCGTCTCTTCGACGTCGCTGGCCGATTCGTTGAGGAATTCGTATTCGACCTTGATCAGGTCCGGGCTGACGGTCAGCACTTCCTTTTTCATCGCCACGGCGTCGGTCTTGCCGACGACAATGCCGCCGGCGCTGACCGAGCCGATGCCGTCATTGGCCATCGCCGGCACTGATGCAGCCAGCGCCAGCACCAAAGCGAGCTTGATCAAGCCTGCTTGCCGGCGGCCGGTTCCTGGCGCCGCTGCAGTACGAAAATCGGTTGCGCCCATTGCATGTCCTTTTTCTTTTTGCTGGTAATCAAAGTCAGTTCGGATGGATCGTAGACGTCGGTATTGTGCGTCAGCGGCGTGGTCATCAGGTACTGTGCTTCGGTGTTTTTCAGGAACTCGCCGACCAGCTGGATATTGCGGATATCGAGGTGGGCAAACGGTTCGTCGATAAACACGAAGCCGCCCGAACCGCCTTCCGATTTCAGCAAGCCGATCAGCAGTACCAGCGACTTCATCACCTGCTGGCCGCCTGACGCTTCACCATCGTTCATGCCGATAATGCCCTTGCCGTCGAACTTGAAGCGCACATGCAGGCCCGCCTGCGACAGTTGCACGTCGTCGTTTTCCAGGCGCACCGGATCGGCATGCACTTCGATGCCGGCCAGCTCGCCCAGCTCCTTGATGTTCTTGCTGTAGGTCTTGATGGTGTAGCGCAGCCGCTCCATATAGGCGCCGCGCGCGTTGCCGGTCGCTTCGATGGCGCGGTTGTTCTGGTAGCGGCGTTCATCGGTTTCCGACTGGCGCCCATTGAGTTGCTCGGACAGCCGGTGATGCTGGTCGATCACGGTGGCATCGAGTTCCCAGTCGTCGCGCGCCAGGCTGTTTTGCAGGCTGGCCACGCGAAGGTCGACCTGGTGCGCATTCTGGTGTTCGGCCACCAGCGCGGCGCGGCGTGCCGGGCGGCGCCAGCTACGCGGCAAGTGGCGCCAGGCGCGGCGCAGCGCCAGCAGGGCGCGCGCATGGTCGGCGCGCTGTTCGATCTGTTTCTTGTAGCCCAGGCGCGAACCGGCTTCCGCTTCCGCCAGGGCCTGGCGCGCGTTCTGCCAGACGGTGTCGGCGCGGGTGCGCGCGACAGTCGCGTTCTTGGTCAGGTTCTGCAATTCGCCCAGGCGCCCACCTACCTCCAGCCGTTCTTCCTTGAGCGGTTTCATATTGCGCAGTGCTTCGGCAAATTCTTCCTGGCGGGCACTGAGTTCCTTGGCCGCGTCGACGCCGGCGATACGCGCTTTCAAGGCACCCACTTCGGCCGCCAGTTTCGAGATACCCAATGTCAGCGTATCTTCCTGTGCTTCCAGGCCAGGCAGCGAGCGCAGCAGCGCTTCCAGGCGGCCGCTGCGGCCGGCCTGGCCGAAGCGGTAGCGCGATGCTTCGACAAATAGCGAGCGGCCGCCACGGCGTTCGCGGTGATAGGCCTCGGGCGTGATCCACTCGTCATGGTTGCCCAGTTTGAAACCGGCTTCGACCGAGTCGACACGCGTAATGCGCGACAGCTGTTCGATCAGCCAGTTTGGCACCGGTGCGGAAAACTTCACCACCGCCAGCAGGCTGTCGTCCTTGGTGGTGGGCGCGGTGACCAGCTCGGGCACGATAAAGTGGCGATAGCGTTCTTTTTCGGCCAGGCGGTAGGCGGCCGGGCCGTCCTTGGCCTTGTCCAGCAGCACCACCGAGGCATAACCACCGAGCACGCCTTCGACGGCGCCCTGCCAGCGGCTGTCAGTCACTTCGACGATATCGGACAGCATGGCGTGGCCGATGCCCGCGTCGCGCAGCGCACGGCGCATGCCGCGTACATTGTCCGGCTCCGGCATGGCGGTCTTGCCCTGCAGCGCGGCGATCGTCGCCTGCTCGCCGGCAATCCGTGCCGACAGCGCGTCGCGCTGCTGGCGCTGAGCCAGCAAGGCCGCTTCCTGCTGTTCCAGCTGGGCGGCCACGGCGGCGATATCGCTGCCCGAATCGGCCGCCAGCTTTTGCAGGCGCTCTTTCTGTTCCAGCAGGCTGTCGAGCGGTTTGAGCTTCGCGTTGATCATCCCGAGGCGGCTCTGCAGGCCGATCGATTCCTGTTCCAGCAAGGTTTCGTTCATCTGCGCATCGGACAGGGCTTTCGCCTGCGCCGCCAGGGCATTGCGCTTATCCATCAACAGCGGATCGTTCAGCACCATCGGTTTGCGCGCATCGCGCAATTGCCGGCTGGCGGCGGCTGCTTTTTCGCGCGCCTCGTGGTACTGCAGGCTGGGTAGCACTTCCTCGAGCAGGTTGCGGCGCTCCTTGTGCAGGCTTTCCCACTGATGGTAGTTGGCCACGCGCAGGCGCAAACCTTCCAGGTTGGTTTTCGACGCTTCCAGTTCCGTTTCGAAACGCTTCAGTTCCACTTCCGTGTCGCGCTGGTGGCGCTTGGCTTCGTCGTAGGCGTCCAGCACTTCCTTGTCACCGAACACCTGGAATACCAGGTCAAGCAACTGGCGCGGCGCGTATTCGCATAATTTGTCGGTCTCGCCCTGCTCCAGTGCCAGCACTTTCGACATGGCCGGCGACAGGCCGGCATTGGCCAGGCGCTTGCGGTAGTTTTCCACGCCGAGCCAGTCATTCGCGTCGGAAATATCTTCGATCTGCACATTACCCGGACGCATCAGGTACTGGCGCTTCCAGTCGCCGCCGTTTTTCTGTATCTGGCAGAACAGCGTGACTTCATCATCGCTGAAAAAGCCCGAACTGCGAAACGGCCGGTTCGACAATTGCTTGCCCACATTGCGGTTGTCGACCACGGCGCGCAGCCAGGCCGTCTGCTGGCCCGAGTGGCGCGCATAATGTTTGTAGGTGCGGCCCATCGAACAGTCGAGGCCGAACAGGGTGCGCAGCGCGTCGAGCAAGGTGGTCTTGCCGGAACCGTTCTGGCCGGCAATCGTGATGATCTTGGCGTCGAGCGGAATATTCTTGATGCGCTGCCAGTAATCCCAGTGCACCAGTTCAAGTGATTTGATATGAAACATGGCTGCTTTCAGTGTGGGAGTTCGGGCGCAGGCTCGTCGCCGCTGCCAGCGAGCAGGTCGTCTTCCAGGCCCAGCGCGACCAGCCGCGACGGCGCGCGCTTGAAGACGTCGGCCAGCGCGCCATTGATGATGCGCTCTTTCAGGACATCGGTATCCATCATCAGGTCCAGCAAGGGGCCTTCGACGATAAAGTCGCCGCGCCGCTCGATAAAGCCCAGCTTGGCCAGCGTGCCCAGGTTCATGTCCATGCGCGTTTTCTTGCCCAGCTTGTCGCCGAAGTCGGCCAACAGGGCCTTGTAAGCGATACCGATCGAGGCGTCTTCCGCGCGCGGCAGCGGCTTGTCGGTGCCGAACATGTCATTCTGGTCGTCGTCCGCGTGCTGGTGGGTTTCCTGGCGTTCGCGCTTGGGCAAAATGATCTGCGCCCACAGCACAACCAGCAGGGCCACGCCATCGCGCGCCAGGCCAAAATTATTGTTCTGCCACACGTCGCGCGCGCCGAAAATTTTCGGCTCGATGGTGCGCGACAGGGCCAGCGTGACATGGTCGGCATACACGTTGTCGAGCAGTTTCAGGCCGCAGGCCAGCAGGCGCGCATCGATCTCGGCGCGGAACAGTTCGTCCGACAGCACGCGCTTGACCAGCTTGTCGTCGCGGCGCAGGGTCTGATGCGTGAGCAGGCGCGCAATCAGGATTTGGGAATCGTCATTCATCGGCAGGGCTGCTATCTAAATCAAGGGATATATTCAGTGACAACGAGGCGATCGACATGGCCGCCACATGCGGGTCGTTCAATTGGACCATCTCGTCGGTCGGCGTAAAGGTGATCGGCAGCCGGGCCAGTTCGGCCGTCGCGCCCTGCAAGCTCGCTTCGGACACATCGCCCAAAAGCGGCAGCATCGAGGCGCGGTACGACGCCACGGCAAAGCTGGCCGGCAGCAGCGAATCCTGCACCGGCACCGACTTTGGCCCTTCTTCACCGATGCTGGGGAAGTTGCCCAGGCTGGCAAAGTTCGATAAGCGCTCCAAAAGGTCATCGAGTTCGAGTTGCATGGCAGGTCCGTCGCTGATGGTGGTGGGGGCGTCTTCGCCGCTCGGCAGGCCGGTCTGGGCCACGCCGGCCGCACGTTCGGACAGCAATTCCGTTTCGGCCACGTCGATCATTTCGGCCGGCGTGGCAAACAGCGGCACCACCGGCTGGTCGATGGCGCCTTCGGCCAGGCTGGCCAGGTCTTCGTGCTGCAGCAGCCAGCGCTTGATGTCGGTAGTCGACAGGCCCGACTGGCCCAGGTGCACGCGCTGGCGCTCGATCTGGTTCAGCGCACGCGAGAACATGCCCTGCATGTTCAGCAATTTGCTTTGCGCGCGGCCAATGGCTTGGGCCGCCTTGTGCGTGGCGCCGTCGGCGTTTTCGTCCGACGTGATCGCCACCAGGATCTCGGAGCCTTTTTCAACCCAGTCGCAAGCCATATTCCATTTCGCCTGCGCCGTGCGCAGACGGAACTCGGAACCGGAGGCGATGGCGTCGGAAAACTCGTCCGTCAGGTCGACCAGGCGGCCCAGCAGATGTTGCAATTGCTCCACAGACACACCGCCAACGGCTTGCGCACCGGCCACCTGTGACAGCAGAAAGCCCATCTCGGCTTCGTCTTCGGTTTGTCCCAGGCCCAGCAGGCTGTCGATGGCGGACAACACATTGCGGGCCATCGGCGTCACGCGATACACCCCTTGCTGCGCATCCCAGGCCAGCAGCTGGTTGCTGCGCAGGCGCAGCAGCACCGTTTCCAGGCTTTCCGGCAACAGGTAGGCCAGGCGCGTATTGATATCGGCGCGCGTGTAGGACGAGGTGGCGGCGTCGGCCGCCAGTTCGCGCAGCACCAGCAGGCGTACCAGCACGCCGTCGAAACCGCCGTGGAACAGCGCCGTAAACACCTGCAGCAGGGGCTGCGCGCGTTTCAGATGAAAGACTTGTTCGATCTCGTCAGCCGAAATATTCGGCTGGAAATGCGCTTGCAAGGAATCGTGGTGCTCCTGCTCGGTCTGATTTGCATCCGCAGCCACGGCTGCACTTGCCATTATTTCAATCATTCTATTCCGGATGAGTGTTCAGCGGGCGGCGCAGCGGGCCAGGAGGACGCTGCGGGGCGGGGGCGTCAGTATATCAGTTCTGATATGCAATTTGACCGATGGCAGGCCGGGCCAGGCAGCGCTGGCCACAAATGCAACAGCGCTTACTTCTTGGTGATTCTCTGCAAAGTCTGCTCCACATAATCGCCGTCCTCATCCTCGAACGTCACCTTGACCGGATACCAGTCCAGCGACGGCGACAGCCACAGGTCCACTTGCTGGCCCTTCTTGTCGGTCGGCGGCGCCTTGGTCAGGTGCACGGCTTCCACCAGGCCCTGGCCGGTGCCGATGATCTCCTGCTTGACAACCTTGAAGATCCACGGCTCGGCGTCGTGGCGGCCGGCCACAAAGAAAGCCCACTGGGAGCCGGGCACGAATTTTTCAGGCGCGGCGCGGGCCACGGCCGTCAGCTGCCAGACGGCGCTGTTGCGGTCTTGCTCGCCGCCCTTGAGCGCATAGCTTTTGTCGCCTTCGCTGAAAACTATGGTCTTGCTGTCGCGCTTGAAGGTGGTGGTGACCGCCGCCTTGCGGAAGCGTTTTTCCACGAATTGGGCTGGCGCCAGGCCATATTCATCGACCGTGCCGTCGCTGCGCTGCTCGAGGATCTTGCCGAACAGGGACGCTTTCGTTTCGGCCAGCAGCGAATACTTGCCGTCGCCGGCGCGCCAGTTGCTGACGGACTCGCCGGACAGCGAGATGCCCTTCTGTTTGGCCTTGATCGAATACACCAGGTCGGCTGATGGCGCCAGCTGGAAGGGGCGCTTGATAACGGGATGTTCGTCAGCGTCGCTGGCGGCGATCGCGGACGAAAAAGTGGCGGCCAGCAGGCCGGCGGCAAGTAAATGCTTGGGGGATGTAAAAGTCATCTCATGATCCTGTCACAGTGATTTTGGAAACGGTCTGCGTGGTGAGCGCGCCGTTCGCTTCTGTATTGCGTATTTGTACCGGATACCATTGCAGCGACGGCGCCAGCCAGATATCGAGCTGCGACGAATAGCTGCCCCGCTTGGGCGGCCGACGCAGATGCCAGGTCTGCAAGCGGCCCATGCTGGTGTCCAGCGTTTCCTCGCCGACCAACTGGAAGCGGAACACGGTCGCTTCCTTCTCTTCGCCGACCAGGATGTCGATATTGCCGGCCAGCTGATTGACGTCGGCGCGGCCGATGGCGGCCAGCTGGAACGGCAGACTGGCTTTGTCTTGCGCCCCTTCCTGCCAGGGCGCGGTGGCGGTAGTGGCGGAAAAGCGGATGGTCTTGCCGGCTGCATCGAAATGCGTGGCCGTTTGTGCGCGGCCGCGGCGCTTTTCCGTCGCCTTGATGGGCACCACGCCGGTGGCGTCGATCGCTCCTTCGCTGCTCAGCACCAGCAGGTTGATGCGGGTAATCAGCATGCTCAGGCCCACTTCCAGGTTCAAGCGATAACTGTCACCCTTATTCTGCCACGACATGGCCGCCACGCCCGTCCACTTGGTACCATCGGCATCGCGGCGGTCCACCTGCAGGTCGAATTCGGCCGACGCGGGCACATTGGTCTTGTAGCGCCGCACTTGCTCCACCACCGGTGGCGGCGCTGGCGCAGCGGTTTCAGCAGCCGGCGCCATGGCCGGCAATTGCGCCAACGCCGGCGCCGGGCTTTCCGGCATGGACGATGGCGGTGGCGCAACCTGCAGCGGCAAGGGCGCATCGGGCACAACCACTTGCGGCAAATCGATCACCGGCAAGGCCGGTATTGGCGGCGCGGGCGGTGGCGGCAAGGGCACCGGCGCTGCCGGCTCAGCCTGGGGAGACGGCACGTCGGGCACGATGGCCAGGCTGACCAGCTGCGCCTGCTCGTGCACGGGCGCCCTGCCCGCCTGCCCGCCCAGCCAGTGCAGCGCAAGCACATGCAGCACGCCGATTACGGCGACAAAGAGCACGGTGCGGCGGCGCGGCGGCACGAAAAAAGAGGCGGACGTCATGGCCTCTAGTGTAACGCCTGCACCCGATATGCGCTTTCTTGCTGCAGATCAACATCCTCGCGATTGCCTGAAAATGACGGCGAAAAATGTCACCGTGATTTCGTCAGCAGCAAGCTGATATCTGCTACGCTAGGACCATCGACCTACCAGGAGACTCTCGCATGGCAAATCCGCAAATGCCCCCTATTCCGGGCGCAGCAGCAATGACCGATACGCTCGACTTCGTCAAGAACCTGTGGGGCAGCATGAGCGTGCCTGGCATGGGTGTTCCCGGCATGACAGCGCCCAGCATGTCGGTCGAAGAACTGGACAAGAAAATCAGTGATCTGAAAGCCGTCGAAGCGTGGCTGAACCTGAATATCAGCATGCTGCGTGGCAGCATCCAGGCGCTGGAAGTGCAGCGCGGCACCATTGCCACACTGAAATCGATGGGGGCCTCAATGGCCGCCGCCATCACGCAGCCGGGCGCCAGCGAGAAAAATCTGTTCGATTCCGTGCCTTACGCTTCAGCCTTCTTCCAGCAGACGCCACCAGCGGCCAAGCCGGCCGAGAAAGCGCCACCGCCACCACCGCCGCCACAGGAAGCGCCAGCGGCGCCAGCCCAGCAAGCGAGCCCGGCGGCCGACCCGGCGGCCCAGCTGGCCAATCCAGCGGCCTGGTGGAATTTGCTGCAGGATCAGTTCAAGCAGGCGGTGTCGACCGCCATGACGCCGGAGCCGGCCAAGGACAAACCAGACGCTGCGGCCAAGCCCAAGCCACGCGCCAAGCCAGCTGCGGCGGAAACGGCCACCAGGACCAAGGCGCCAGTCAAGGCCAGGGCACCGGCCAAACGCGCGGCCCCCAAAGGCAAGCTGTAAGGGATTCTTCTGAACAGTCAGGGTCAGACCCCCACGACCGTCAGCTCAAGCCTCCGAGTTGGCGGCATTGAGGGTCTGAGCCTAATGCCGTTCAGTTAGTGCCCCTACACTGCCAGTAAACCGGCAAAACGGATTGAGGCGCCAGTCTCCCGCACAGGCCTATCGGGCCAAGCGGGTCCGAAAAATGTCGAGGGCAAGGCGCAGCGACGACGACAGTACGCTAGTACGGCTAGAAGCTGCAACGCAGCCATCGGCGTTTTCTCGGGCTCGCGTCTCCGGCCCGCCGTTTCTAGGTTTTTACGCCTTACGCATTCAATGCATTAGACAGCTTAACTGAACGGAATTAGGGTCTGACCCAAGTATTTCAAAGTTCGCGCGGCGAACCCGGTCATGCGATGGATCAGGCGATACGATGAATGCGGATCGCCTCGATCATATTGTCGTCCTGGCGCTTGACGTCGCCGATCGTGATCAAGCCTTCGTCGGCCAGCGCCTTGGCGTGCTCGTACGAGGACTGGAAAGTTTCCAGTGTGTCTCCCTTGGCGGCGACCGGGCGTACCCAGGCGATGCTGCCGACCTTCATTTTTTTGTAGACTTCATTGACCACATCACGCATAGTTTCTTCCTTATTGTTGTAAAGCAACTCCAGCACGGAGCAGGCTGTTGCCTGCACCACGCTGGCGCGTAGTTTATCATCCGGCACGCCCGCGCATGTTTTTTACGGCTTTTTCGGGCACCGGCGCTACCTTTTCCACCACCGGCGCGGCCGCTTCGCCTTCCGCAGGCGCTGCCGGTGTCAGCTGCATCAACTGCTCCATCAGTTGCGCAAAGCGCTGCTGGCCTGGTGCAATTTTGTCTACATACAGCAAGACGTCGATGGCTTCCGCCGCCAGCTCCGCGTGATAGCCACGCTGCTGCAAGCAGGAAACAATGATCTGCGCCGAGTTGAACAGAATGCGCAGGTTGTTCGGCAGCTTGTCGCGCGCCGCGCGCATCCACGCCACCGCCTCGTCCAGCTTGTCGGTCTTCCACAGCAGCACGCCCTTGTTCATCAGGTCCGACGCTTCCTTGCGCGAGGCAATGATCAGGCTGGTGCCTTCGTCGCCCATCTTGGCCTTGTCGAAGATTTTCTGCACTTCATCCTGCACCACCTGGTTGTCGTGGTTGTTCTTCACCACGTAGCACAGCAAATTGGCCGGCGCGTCCTTCACGCCGACGGCAAACAGCAAGGTGGCCAGTTCCATGCAAACGGCCTTGTCGGGCCGCGCCGGGTCTTCCAGCAGCATCGCCTCGAGTTCGTCGCCACATTTGCGCGCGTGCCGGTAATCGCCCGTTTCATGGTGCACCATGCCCTCGGTGATCTTGGCGCGCAGGCCGATCTCTTCGGGTGGAAACTCGCGCCGCGCCAGCATCAGCCACAGCAGCGCTTCTTTTGCCTCTTTCTTCAGGCCGCACACGCGCGCCAGGCCAAGATAGGCGTCTGCCGTCTTCATCACGGAAAATTCGCCGATCGCCACGCATTTGCGAAACGCCTTTTCGGCCAGGCCGACATTGCCGATCTTCAGCGCCGCCTGGCCCAGGTTGCGCTGGCGTGGCACCGAATTGGGCGACAGCCGCGCCGCTTTTTCCAGTACGCCGCAGGCCTCTTCATGCTGGCCCATCAACTGGTAGGCCACCGCCATCTGGTCGTAGGCGTCGATGTAATAGCGGTTTTCGACGATCACGCCCTGGAATATCTGCCGTGCCGCTTCGTGTTCGCCGTTATTCATGCGTATCTTGCCCAGCCCCGCCCGGGCCCAGCTGTAGTCGCGCTCGGCCAGCACTTTTTCATAGATGGCGCGCGCCTTTTCCGGCTCGCCGCTTTTCAGCAGCAGGCTGGCCTTCATGCGCAGCAAATCGAGTTCGTGCAGCTTGTTCTGTGCGATCTGCGCGTCGCAGAGTTTGGCCGCGCGCAGGTAATCCTTTTCCAGGCAGGCCTGGTCGATCTCGCGAAACACCTGTTTTTTATGCCACACGCGGTTCAATCGCGTCAGCAGCACGCCTTCGGTGATCGGCTTGATCAGGTAGGCGTCGGGCTGGTGCTCGGCTGCGCCCATCACCGACTCCACGCTTTTCTCGGCCGACACCATCAGCCACACGCTGGACGGCGCCGTCAGGTTGCGCACGCGCGTCTCTTCCAGCACTTGCTGGCCGTTCTTGCCTTCACCCAGGTTGTAGTCGCACAGCACCACGTCGTAGCGCGTCTTGGCCAGCAGCTTCATCGCTTCGCTGCCGCTGGCAGCCTGGTCGATATGGCGGGCACCCAGGTTGCGCAGCGATTCACGCAGCAGGATGCGGATGCCGACAAAATCGTCGACCAGCAGATAATGCTTGTCGGCCCAGTCGGTGGTGCCGGCTTCGTTGGGGCGGGAGGTCTGGTCCATCGTGAGTGCCCGGTTCACGGCAGGCGCAGGATAAAGCAGCCGCCGCCGAGCACACCGCCATTTTCAAGGGCGATGCTGCCGCTTTGCCCCCGGTGTTTGTGCATCTTCGCCACTTCGCTGGAAAAATACAGTCCCAGGCCGGTGCTGTTGGTGGAAAAATTGACGCCGGCCAACAAGCCATCCATGGCCGCCCCGCCCGCGTCGAGCAGCGCCTGTGTATAGCCGTCGCCGTTATCTTCCACGCGCAGTTCCAGCAGGCCCTGGTGCTCGCGCGCAGACAGGCGTATCGTGTCTTTCGTATAGCGGATGGCGTTGTTGATGGCATGGGCCAGCACGCCGATCACCAGGTCCTCGTCGAGGGTCCAGATCAACTCTGGCGGAAAATCCGTCTCCATGGCGATACCCTTGGAGGCGAGCAGGATTTTTTCCTGGTCCACCACCTGCCCCACCAATTGCCCCACCAGTTGCGGCTGCACATCGAAGGGGTAGCCGGGCTTGCCCACCTGCTTGTACAGCGCCAGCAACTGGATCAGGTTGTCGTTGAGGCGCTTGGTCTGGTACAGCATCTGCGCCATCTGCAAAAAAGCCGGATCGGCAGTGACCTGGTCACTGGCCTTGGCCTGCTCGGCCGCCAGCAGGGATTCCAGCGTGCCGCTGACCACGCTGATGGAATTTTTCATGTCATGGACGGTCGACGCCAGGAACAGGAACAGCTCGGGCGTGCTGTGTTGGTCTTCCACTGCATCTCTCCTCGGGCGCCGGCGGCAAGGCGCCGCGGCTAGCTTGCCACCGGCAAATTATACCGCCCGCCGCCGCATGCGCCACTACTGCGCGCGCCGTCGCTCCTTGAGCACAAAACGGCCGGGATCGATCGCCGCCAGCAACTGGCTTTCCAGCGGCAGCGGCTCGCCCTCAAGCTGGCAGGCCAGCAGTTCGGCTGCCAGCGGTGCCCAAGTCAAACCGCGCGAAGCATAGCCCAGCAAGCCGAACAGGCCGGGCCAGCGCGGCACGTCGCGCAACTGCTCGCAGCGGCGCGGCACGCCGGGGTCGGGCAAGGCACCCACCAGCGGCATGCGGTCCGGCGCCATGCAGCGAAAGCCCGTGCGCCCGGCCAGCGGCGCCTCGAACGGCGGCACGCCGAGGATGGCGGCGGTCTTGTCGAGATTGTCCTGCTGGCTCGATGGCCGCAGGCTGGCGTCGTCATCTTGCGCATCGTAAGTGGCGCCGACGCAGACCACGCCCTCATGCGGCGGCGTCATGTATGACTCGCGGCAGACGACAAAGGGGTGCGTCGGCAGGCTGGCCTGATCCAGGTGCGTGACCTGGCCGCGCACGGCATACAAGGGCAAGCCGGCAGCCTGCGTGAAATGCACGGCGCCCGTGCCGGCAGCCAGAATCACGGTCGGTGCGGTGGCGATCACCACACCGGCTGCATCGAGCACCAGCCATTGATGGTCAACCCGCACCAGGGTCAGCGCGCTGCTGGAAAAAAGCCGCGTCAGGCGCTCGCCGCAGGCGTCCAGCATGGCGGCGCAGGCAGAAGAAGGGCGCGCCCAGCCGCCCTGCGCAAACCACCAGGCGCCGTCCGGCGCGTTGGCGCCCAGCATGGCACTCGCTTCGTCCGCTTCCAGCCAGCGCGCAAATTCGGGCGGGTAATCGCCGCTGGCGGCGATGCGGCGCTGCACCTGCGCATGCTCGCTGTCACGCGCCAGGTGCAGCACGCCACAACTGGCGCCGTCGAACGCGGTGCCGACGCCGCCCAGGGTGGCCCAGTAGCGCAACGCGTACAGATAGGCGGCGCGCACCAGGCGCGTGGGGATATTGTCGTCGCTCGACAGCAGCGGCATGAAGATGCCGGCCAGGTTGCCCGACGCCTCGCTGGCCGGCTGCGCATGGCGTTCGACCAGGGTTACTTGCCAGCCGCGTGCGGCCAGCCGTTCGCAGGCGGCGCTGCCGGCCACGCCCGCGCCGATCACGATGGCGCGCCGCTCGATGACGGGTACGGCCTCGACCGGCTTTTGACCTGCACGGAACACGGCGCGCAAGCGGCTGTCGTCAAACGCAAAGCCTAGTCTGCCGAGCGCCATGCGTTGGGCGTCATCGAGCTGCAGCGCCTGCATGCGCGCGCCATCGCTCATCAGCCGCGCCAGCACCGCCATCGACGGCGGCACCCATGCCAGCACAACCTCGTCGACGCGCACCGCCAGCTGCGCCAGGCTGGCGCCCGGTTCGCCGATCAGCAGATCCAGCGTGACCTGGCCATCGCGCGACACCATGCGGTGCAGGCCGCGCACATGTGGCGGCCACTGCTCGCGCCACGGCGAAGGCAGCTGGCCGGCGTTGACCGGGCGTGGCGCCAGCGCGATATAGTGCAGCCGCCTTGCGCCATGAGTGATGCAGGCGGCCAGAAACCGCGCGCCATCGAAATCGGTGTCGAGCACGACCATCGCAGCGCCCGTCATTTGCGCCCCGTACGGCAAAAACAGGTGGGCGCATGGTCGTCGATCATGCCGATGCCCTGCATGTAGGCGTAGATAATGGTCGAGCCGACAAACTTGAAACCACGCTTGGCCAGGTCCCTGGACAACCGGTCCGACAACGCTGTTTTGGCGGGAAACTGGCCCGGCTGGAAGTGGTTGACGATGGGCTGGTTGCCGACATACGCCCACAGAAAACTGTCCAGCGTCTGCCCTTCTTCCAGCAGGCGCAGATAGGCTTGCGCGTTGGTGATGGCGGCCGCCACTTTCAGGCGGTTGCGCACGATGCCGGGGTCAGCCAGCAGGGAGGCCACCTTGTCCGGGCCATACGCGGCGATTTTTTGCGCATCCCAGCCGTCGAAGGCGGCGCGGTAAGTGTCGCGCTTGTTGAGGATGGTCTCCCAGCTCAGCCCCGCCTGCGCGCCTTCCAGATTGAGCATCTCGAACAGCGTGCGCTCGTCGTGGCAAGGCACGCCCCACTCCGTGTCGTGGTAGGCCAGGTAGCGGGGATTGGCCGGGTTGGCCCAGGAGCAGCGCTCGACGGTGATGGTCATGTCTATTTCTTGGAGGGGAGCAAGTATCAGTATAGTTTATCGGCCGTGCAGCAGTTGGCCCAGCACGCGCAAACCATCATTGATTTCATCGGCAGCGAGCGCCGCAAACCCCAGCAGCAAACCGGCCGGCGTGGCGCAGGCGGCGCTGGCGCAGGGGTCGGCATAGTGGCCCAGCGGGCGCAGTTCGATGCCCCGCTCAAGACCGCCGCGCGAGACCGTATCTTCATCGTGCGTGCCGCGAAAATAGGCGCACAGTTCCAGGCCGCTGTCAGCCGGGCCGCAATACAGCTGGTCGTCGAGTTCACGCGCCAGGCCGCGCAGCAGCACGTCGCGCCGCCCGGCATTGCTGTCGCGCGTGCGGCGGATATGACGCGCAAAATGCCCTTCGGCGATAAAGTCGGCCAGCGCCATCTGCGGCACGATGGCCGTGTGGCGGTCGACCACTGCCTTGGCCTGCACCAGCGCTTCGGCCAGCGCCGGCGGCGCCACCATATAACCCAGCCGCAGCCCCGGAAACAGCACTTTCGACAACGTGCCCACATAGATCACGCAACCGGCCCGGTCCTGGCTTTGCAGCGAGGCCAGCGGCGCACCGGTGTAGCGGTATTCGCTGTCGTAATCGTCTTCCACCACCCAGGCCTTGTGGCGCGCGGCCCAGTCCAGCAGGGCCAGACGGCGCGGCAGGCTCATGCTCACACCCAGCGGCAACTGGTGCGACGGCGTCACGTACGCCAGCTTCGCATGCGGGCAGTGCGCCGCACCATACGCCACGTCCAGCCCTTCGCCATCGACCGGCACCGGAAACACCTGGGCCCCGGCGGCGCGCAAGGTGGCGCTGGCGCCACGGTAGCCGGGCGACTCCATCCACGCCGCATCGCCGGGCGCCAATAATATGGTCGACAGCAGGAACAGCGCCTGCTGCGAGCCCGAGGTGATGACGATCTGCTGCGGCGTGCAGCGCACCCCGCGCGACGCCTGCAGGTAGACGCACAGCAGTTCGCGCAGCGGCAAAAAGCCGGCCGGGTCGCCATAGCCGAAGCGGTGGTCGGGCCGGCGCCAGCGCCGTGCTTCGAGCCGGTTCCATACGTCGAACGGAAAGTGGTCGATGCGCGGCATGCCGACCCGAAACGCGCGCAAGGGACTGCGGTGAAACGCCACCGTCTCCATCGCTGTCACCACGCCCTGCCCGCGTGACGACAAGGGGCGCAGCAGGCCAGGCCGGGCTGGCCGCGCCTGCGCCACCGGCACCGGTACAGCGTGGCTGACAAACGTCCCCTTGCCCACCGCCCCAGCCAGATAGCCTTCGGCCATCAGCAGCGCATAGGCATTGAGCACGGTCTGTCGCGACACCGGTAACAAGGCGCAAAACGCGCGCGTCGGCGGCAGTTGCGTGCCCGGCGCCAGGCTGCCGTCGAGGATGGCAGTTTTCATGGCCGCATACAGCTGGCGGAACAGCGGCGTGGCCAGCGTGCGGTCGAGCGGTAGCGCGGCAATGACAAGGAAGGCGTTCATGATGGAAATTGGTAGCTTCAATTTAGTCTTTATTGGCTGTTTTAAATAGCCAACCGTATCACTACAATAATGCATTCTTGTTCCGTCCGGAGAGCCATATGCAGCAATTTTTCGCCACCGTTGCCTGGCAGCGCGACGGCCAGGATTTCGGCGGCCAGCGCTACAGCCGCGCTCACGCCTGGCAGTTCGCCCATGAACGCTGCCATATCGCCAGTTCGCTGAAGGCCGACGTGGTGGTGGAGGCGCGCTGATGTACACGCCGAACCGCTTTCGCGAAACGCGCCTGGAGGTGCTGCATGGCCTGATGGCGGCCCATCCGCTCGGTGCGCTGGTGCGCGTGGGAAAGGACGGTTTGATCGCCGACCATCTGCCGTTCGAGATCGCGCCGCCCACGCCCGAGGCACCGTTCGGGATTCTGCGCGCCCATGTGGCGCGCGCCAATCCACTGTGGCGCACCGGCGGCCTGGATACGCTGGCGATCTTCCAGGGGGCGCATGCGTACATCACGCCGGCCTGGTTTGCGGAAAAACAGCGCAGCGGCGAGGTGGTGCCGACGTTTGATTATGCAGCGGTCCATGCGCACGGCAAACTGCGCGTGATCGATGAGCCGGCCTGGCTGCTGGCCTTTTTGAATCGCCTCACCGACCGCCATGAAGCGGCCCAGGCACAGCCGTGGCAGGTCGGCGATGCACCCGCCGCGTATATCGACAAGCTGCTCAAAGCCATCGTCGGCATCGAAATTGCCATCACGCGCCTGGAAGGAAAATGGAAAACCAGCCAGTACCTCAGCGCACTGGAGCGGCCCTGACACTTGCAAAAAAAGGCCGCTTGCGCGGCCCAAGGAGGTAAGGAGTCAACCGGAAGTTCCGGCCCTGTCCGGGCAAGCAGCTCAGGCCAGATGGCTTTGCGTCACCCAGCCGCGATTGGCAACCGTCGCCTTCGGCTTCTGGGGGATGCCGCTGCTCTTTTCGGCCTGTTCGATAATGCTGCGCATGGTATCGCTGGCAGCCGGGCCGGGCGCGAACGCGTAGTACTCATCGTTGATGGGCAGGCCCGTCATCGCGTCGACCAGCACCGGGTCGGCGGCCAGGCCGGTATCGCGGCTGGCGATCACCAGGCTGGCGCCTTCGGGCGCGAAGTTCTCGTTGCCCCAGGCGATAAATGCCAGCAGCACCGGCTTGAAGGCGCGGCCCGACTTGGTCAGCACATAGTCGTAGCGCGGCGGCTTGGCGCAGTACAGGCGGCGCGTCATCAATCCCCCTTCCACCAGGTCGGCCAGGCGCCGGGTCAGAATGGTGGGGGCGATCTTGAGGCTTTTTTCAAACTCGTCGAAGCGCGTCTTGCCATAAAACGCTTCGCGCAGGATAAGGATGCTCCACCACTCGCCGACCTTGCCCAGGCTGCGCGCAATCGGGCAGGGTAAATTATTGAAGTTGGTATGTTTCATGATCATTCCTCACATGGTGACTGAACAACAACTAAATTACTCCACCAAAAATTGTCTGGTGCGCATGGTGATGGTGACGGGAGAAATCTGCATGGCACGCACCTTTGGCGGCCATGCCGGGCGTTACGTTGATGGTGGTGGTGTTCGAACCGTGCAGGCCCGTTGCTGCCTTGCCGGTCACGGGCAGGCAGGCAGCGGCAGCGAAAGGGGAAAGTTCAGCACGTAACATGGCACCTCCTGATGTTTCGGCATCAATGAACAGCCGCTCTTGTGGAGAGGCCTGAGGATAGTCACGGTATTGGTGGCGTTTTTTGGGGCACGCAAACCAGGACAACATTACTACAGCTGGCATTCAGGGCTGCCGGGCATCGAGCAGCCTCGCCTGAATGGCAAACAGTTTTTTCGTCAGCGACATTGCTTTTAATCAATGTATGTCTCGATTATTCGTTATCCTTGGAAAAGCTGCTTCTTCTGGCGGCGAAACATCTTTTGAATCGCGAGAAAAACAGAAAATAATTTGAATGCAGTGCATAATAAAGAACCAATTGTTTTTATGCCAAGCCATCCATGCCATGCTTATGACCAGTGAAAACGGCAAGAAAAACATCCTGATCGTGGACGACTCCGCCTTCGAACAGCGCATGCTGACGGAGCTGCTGAGTGACGAACCCTATCGTTTCAGCGTGGCCTACAATGGCTACCAGGGTTACCAGCTGGCGCTGGCCACGCATCCCGATCTGATATTGCTCGATGTGCGCATGCCCGAAATGGATGGCTACACAGCCTGCCGATTGCTCAAGGCCAATCCCGAGACCGAACATATTCCCGTGATTTTTCTCAGTGGCGCAGATGCCGCCGATGAGCGTGTGAGAGGACTGCAGGTGGGCGGGGTTGACTTTATTTCGAAACCATTCACGCCAGCCGAACTGGCCGCGCGCATCCATGTCCACCTGGGCCTGGTGCGGCGCACCAGCAGCAGCGCGCCGGGCGATACGGCGGAACACCGAAAGCAGCCGCAGCATCCCGACCTGGTGTTCGTCAACGCCGTCAAGCAGCTGATACTCGACAATTTAGGCAGCATGCCCAGCCTGGCCGAAATCGCCCGCAGCGTCGGTACCTACCGCGAAAAACTGTCCCTGATGTTCCGCAAGCACACGGGCATGACCGTGTTTGCGTTTATCCGCGAAGCGCGCATCGCGCGCGGCGTGGAACTGCTGCAGCAGACCGACATCGATGTGCAGGATATCGCGCTGCTGATCGGGTTTAACAACGCAGGCAATTTTGCCACTGCCTTTCGCGAACGCATGGGCGTCACACCCACCGCCTACCGCCAGGGCCTGCTGGAACAGCGCAACCGGCCGTCCAAAAGCTCCGTGCGACACTGAGCCGCCACTACTTGCCGGTCACTCAGATTGCATCGGGCAAAGCGCTGGCACGCCTTGCCTGCACATGCCACCAGTACCACGACACCAGCGCATTGATCCAGTAAGCCGCATACAGCACGGCCGTCAGGTACAGGCCGCGGCTGTAATACAAGGGTACGGAGACTGTATTGACCAGCAGCCAGAAGCCCCAGGTTTCCAGGCGCCGGCTCATCAGCAGGAACTGCGCAATGATGCTGAACACCAGCACTGCCGAATCGATGAACGGCGCGTAGGCATTGGTAAACGTATGCAGCAGCATGCCGTAGATGGCGACCGCGACGACGCCAGCCGGCACGATCCACGCGAGGCTG
Organism: Janthinobacterium longum; assembly: GCF_051380735.1. Lineage (NCBI taxonomy): Bacteria > Pseudomonadati > Pseudomonadota > Betaproteobacteria > Burkholderiales > Oxalobacteraceae > Janthinobacterium > Janthinobacterium longum. Next base: position 427,032 of record NZ_JBNYXQ010000002.1, on the reverse strand, counting down.
CGCCAGCCGGTGCGCGTGATCGGCAAGGGCTTGCCAGCTGCGCCGCGCCGCCACTGCAGCCAGCCGATGGCGCAGGTAACGATAAAGAACAGTTGCAGCATCACGTCTGCATACAGGTTAACCTGGTAGAACAGCACGGCAAACAGCACACAGCCGACCATGCCGATCCACCAGGAATGAATGTTATTGCGGCCGGCCAGGATAATGGAAGCGGTCATCAGCACATTGGCGGCAATTTCGAGCGGGGCAGTCAAGCGGTTTTCCTTTGCGGTGAGGGGCGGAGCAGCGCTGCCACTATAGCCGATTTGCCCTTCAGCTACCCTCCTTCACCCGTCCCGCCAGCAACTGCTGCAAGTGATGCTTGCCGGCCCGCCGCGCCGCGCGTGGCGAGGCCTCGGATTGATGCGCGCCGGCGCCGCCGCGCAGTTTCGCGGCCGCCACCAGCGGGTTGCGTGGCTTGGGTTTTTTCAGTTTCAGTTTCATGGTGCTTCCTTTCGACGGCTTGCGTCCAACCGGCCTTGCCTGCCGCGCATGAAAAACGCGCGCCAAAAAACAAAACCCCGGCGAGTTTCCTCACCGGGGTTCGAAGGAACGCCGGCTCGGGATCGATGACCCCGAGCAGCATGCACGGGGCTAGTGGTGATTCAAATTGTGGCTAGCCTGGTGTTGCATGCTGTTTCCTTTCATTGTTGGGTGGATGAACTGACCGAGCTGCGATTCTGCGCCACTGACGCAGGCCCTGTCAATCGGGCACATGATAAAACGACACGCTGTCGTAAAAAACATGATCTTGCCTTGCTTCATTTTTCATGGGTATTTCTATATATTGTTGATGACCTGAGCTTGTGCTACGCGTTCTGCGTTTCCCGGGATGCTGGAGTGATGATGACGACGCGTTTGGCGACACTGATAATGTTCATGCTGGTAACGAGTTCTGCGGCGCGCGCCGACGAGCTGTTTCCGGCGCAGCCGGCCACTTTCAACGCCTGCTATGAGGCGGGACAGCACTGGATACGCGCCAGGATGCCCGAGCTCAATGCCAGCGTCCAGCCTTCACGCGAGCAATTCAATGCGGCCCTGGCGGCGTGTACCGCGCGCGTGCCGGCAGCTGCGCAATGGAAGTGGCCGGTCGAATTGGCTTACCTTGGCAAGGCTCCGTACAAGAATTTTTTTATGCAGGATGGTCGAGGCGACTGGTTCGTCGCCAGCTATACCGAGTCGTCCGATTCGGCGCTGACCTATCTGCGCATGCCGAAAAACGGCAAGAAGGCCGAGTTGACTTCGTCGGTGCCGCTGAACGGCTATTTTTTCGGTTTCGACTTCGCCCCCTACGAGATGAACAAGGCCGGCCGCGCCTTCGGATCATTGACGGCTTTTCTGACGAAGCAGGCGTCGACGCTGTACTTCGAGCTGCTTGGGCGAGTCGACGGCGCCGGCCGACTGCTGCTGCAAAGCCAGCGCGAGGTGATCGCCTACGATACGCAGAACAAGACCTGGTTCTGGAGGAAGTGCCTGTTGCAGCTGGCGCCCGCGCCAGACAACGACCTGCCGAAAATCATCGAGAAGTGCCGGACCACCGATGCTGCAAACGTCGCCTCCCTCGTGTCAGGCACTGCCATTTCCACGCGCGCCCCGACCAGCAAAACCTTGCAGTGGAACGGCAAGTCTTTCGAGGAGGGCGAGCCCACCGCATGGCTGGCCGAGCGCAACGCCCCTCCGATCAAATTCCCCGCCATCCTGAGCCGCACTGTCAAGGGCGAGGCGACCGGGCAGGACGGCCTGCAGTTCCGGCGTATCACGCAAACGCAGGGGCCCAGGGGCCGCAACCCGGTGGTGACGAATGAAACGATCGAGATTTTGAAAGGCCTGCCCGCTGAAGCGGCGCGCAAGATCAATGCGGACATTGCCAGGACTGTTGCCGGCGCGACCGACGGCACGATTGAGCCGGAAGTGAGGGACGAACAAGGCAGCAAAACCCTTTACTACGGCGAAATGATCTCGAGGGCGCAATTGGCAAGCTTTGCGCGCGGTTTTGTCGTCGTGCGTTTTTCTTCATCGACGATGGCGCCCCTGCACCGAAGTTACGATGACACGGCATATGTCTTGTATGACGCACGCTCCGGCGTGCGGCGCGACATGGCTGCGCTGTTCAACACGCCGCGCGAACTGGACCTGTTTGCTTACGGCGCCACGGCCAGGTTCAAGGCGCCCTACCTGTTTCCAAAGCGATGGAGCGTCAAGGACGCCGGGCAGTCGACCGGATCGCTCATCGTGATCCCCAGGCCGGCCGGGCTTGAGGTGCTCGCCGGCGACGGCGCTGGCGGCCACTATGTTGAAGACTCGCTGGGCATGGTGCCCAACGCCGACATCGCGTCAACCTTGCGGACCGGGCAGCTGCAACCGCGCCTGCAATGTGCGCCCGGGATGGAGCGTCCCGAGGAACAGCGCCTGTGTGCGGAAAAACTCGTCGGCGACTACGAGACCTTGCTGCGGCGATGGCAATCGCGCCTGGAAGACGTGGCGGGGAATGCCGCCGCAGCCGACAAGCTGAGCGAGGAGCACGCGGCGTTCCTGGAAAAAATCGCCGCATGTCCCGACAAGGACCGTGCTTGCCTCAAGCAGCGCCTGGACGAGCAGTCAGCGGCTTTACACTAAATATCGCGCACGCCATCACGCCATCAGCGAGCCCCGCCAGGCGCTTGCCCAGCTTCTCCGCCCTGCCCGGTCTGCACTTTTTCTGCAGCCTGTTCCTTGGCGATGCGCGCATCCAGTTTGGCTTCATTTTTGGCCGCATAGCTGCGGCAAGCCTGCGCATCGATCATGGGATTGGGCGACACGCCCATCACCAGTTGCGCAAGCTTCTGGTCGGCGCCGGAATGATCGGGATGGGCGGAAATAAGGATGTCGCATGGCAGGCGCGCGAAGTCCTGCATCACGCGGCGAAAGGCCGGTGTCAGGTCGGCATGGCGCTCGTCGGCCAGGTAATGAAAATCGTCGGCCGCCACCGGCGTCAGGCTGGCACCAAACACCACGTTCAGGCAGTCGGTGCGCGCTTCATCCTCGCACGATACCCAGGTCCAGCTGGTGCTGCCCGGTGTGTGGCCGGGCGTATGGCGCGCCGTGACGCTCACTTCTCCCAGTTGCAGCACCTCGCCGTCGGCAATCTCTCGCACGTTTTCCACGGCCGGCATGCCGTCGATTTCGCCGGCTTGCGGATCGTCGCTCAGCACCGCGCCCGCGCGCAAGGCCTGCGCACCGAGGGGACTGGCAACGACTTGCGCACCGCTGTCACGGGCCAGCGCAGCGATGCCGCCCGAATGGTCGAAATGCGCTTCCGTGTTCAGGATGAACTTGATGTCCTCGATGCGAAAACCCAGTTCAAGGATATGCTCCTTGATGGCCGCCACCGATTGCGGCAGCGCGCCGTCGATCAGGATCAGGCCATCGCGCGTATGGATCAGCACGACACTGAGGCCACCAACGCCCACGTAATACGTGTCGCCATGGATGCGTACCGGCTGCTGCGGCCGGTTCCACTGCTCGGCATAGGGCGAGGCGATGGCGCGGGTCAGGGGATCGTCGGCGGCCCGCGCCAGGGCAGACGATGACAGCGGCAGCATGGCCAGCGCGATCAGCAATGTGGAAAAGGCGAAAGGCGGCATGCGGCTCCAGTCAGATAATTTTTTTCAGGAAACACAGAGTACCGTTGCCATCGCCTGCCGGTCAAGCTTGCGTTAGGATGGACGCTTGTCCACTGCCGCGCACCCTGAGCCTGCGCCTGTTTGCCATGCGTTTGCTGATCCTGTCCGACCTGCACCTGGAAATGTGGCGCGAGAACGCGCCTGCCATCGACCTGTCCGGCCGTCCCGATGCGGTAATCCTGGCTGGCGATATCGACACGGGCAGCAATGCGATCACTTGGGCTGTACGCACTTTCGGCGCTCTGCCGGTGCTGTATGTGCATGGCAATCACGAGGGCTATGGCCACCAGCTGGAACGGATGCAGGCGGCGATTCAGGACGCCTGCACCAGCGCCAATGCGGATGGCGCCAATATTCGCTTGCTTGATGGTGATACGGTGGAGTTGAATGGCGTGCGCTTTCTGGGTGCCACCTTGTGGACGGATTTTTTGCTGTTCGGCGAGGATCGTCTTGAAGAGGCATTGAACGCGGCGCAAGCATATATGCCCGACTACCAGCACATCAGCACCGGCGGAAATACACCGCGCCTGCTGTGCGCGCAGGATACGGCCGCCCTGCACGCGCGGCACAGGGCATGGCTGTCAGAGCAACTGGCGCAGCCATTCGACGGGCCGACCGTGGTGATCACGCATATGGCGCCGTCAATGCACTCGGTGGAACAGCGCTACGCCACCAATCTCGGCTCGCCCGCGTTTGCTTCGCGGCTCGACGAACTGGTGGCGCAGGCCGACCTGTGGGTGCATGGCCATATGCATGCGTCGCTCGATTACCGCATCAAGGCTTGCCGCGTGGTCTGCAATCCCTGCGGCTATCAGCGATTCGACGGCACGCCGGAAAATCAACAGTTCAATCCCGGCATGATCATCGAGCTTACGACATAAATATCAGCCCAGCAGCTTGATCAGCGCTTCTGCCGCCGCTTCCGACGATGCCGGATTCTGGCCGGTGATCAGCAAGCCATCGGTGATCGCGTATGGCTGCCAGTCACCCAGCTTGGAGTAGTCGCCGCCGTTTGCCTTGAGCATGTCCTCGACCAGGAAAGGCACGATATTGGTCAGGCCTACCGCCTCTTCCTCGGTGTTGGTAAAGCCGGTCACGCGCTTGCCGTTGACCAGCGGCTTGCCGTCGACGCCTTTTACATGGCGCAGCACGCCAGGCGCGTGGCAGACAGCAGCGACCGGTTTGCCGGCGGCGATCATCTGCTCGATCAGCGCGATCGAATGCTGGTCTTCGGCCAGGTCCCACAACGGACCGTGGCCGCCCGGGTAAAACACGGCGTCAAAATCGGCCACTTTCACGTCGGCCAGCTTGCCGGTATTGGCCAGTACGCCCTGGGCGGCAGGGTCGGCCTTGAAACGGCGGGTGGCGTCCGTTTGCGCATCGGCTTCATCGCTTTTCGGATCGAGCGGCGGCTGGCCGCCCAGTGGCGAGACCACCGTCAGCGTGGCGCCCGCTTCTTTCAGCGCGTAGTAAGGCGCGGCGAATTCCTCCAGCCAGAAGCCGGTTTTTTTGCCAGTGTCGCCCAGTTTGTCGTGCGAGGTCATTACCATCAGGATGTTCATGTTGTTTCCTTTTCAGTGAGCTTGCGAGTGAGATTGCAATAAGGGATTACAGTGCTGCTTCGAGTATGCGGCGGCTGCGTGCGAGGTCGATATCGCGATGCTCGCCCAGTGCCGTCATGCCATGTGCTTCAAGTTGCTTCAATACCGCTTCCACCGCCTCCTGGCCCAGGTCATACGCGGCCAGGCGGGTCGGAATACCAAGGCCTTCAAAGAAGGCGCGGGTGCGGGCGATGGCTGCGTCTATGCGTTCTTCGTCGCTGCCTTCGGTGATGTTCCACACGCGCTCGCCATACTGTAGCAACTTGCCGCGTTTCTGTTCGCGCTGCACGTCCAGCAGTGCGGGCAGCACCAGCGCCAGGGTGCGCGCATGGTCGATGTCGTACAGGGCCGTCAGTTCATGGCCGATCATGTGGGTGGCCCAGTCCTGCGGCACGCCAGCGCCGATCAGGCCATTCAGGGCCAGGGTGGCGGTCCACATCAGGTTGGCGCGGGTCTCGTAATCGTCGGGCGAGGCAATCGCCTGCGGCGCGATCTCGACCAGGGTTTGCAGCAGCCCTTCGGCAAAGCGGTCCTGCACCCGTGCCTGCACCGAATAGGTCAGATACTGTTCGGTGGTATGCACAAAGGCGTCGACCAGGCCATTGGCGACCTGTTTGGCCGGCAAGGTAAACGTCTTGCCCGGGTCGAGCACGGAAAACTGCGGGTACAGCAGCGGGCTGCGAACGCTCAGTTTGTCGTGCGTGGCTTTTTTGGTGACCACGCCGCCACTGTTCATTTCCGAACCGGTGGCCGGCAGGGTCAGCACCGCGCCAAACGGCAGGGCTTGCCCGATATTGGCGCCGCCGCGTTCGGCAATTTCCCAGGGCTCGCCGTCATACAGGGCAGCGGCGGCAACGAACTTGGTGCCATCGATTACCGAGCCACCGCCGACGGCCAGCAGGAAGTCACGTTTTTCGCTACGCACCTGTTCCACCGCGCGCATCAGGGTTTCATAGCTGGGATTCGGTTCGATACCGCCAAACTCCTGCACGCTGCGCTGGCCCAGCGCGGCGCGCACTTCGGCCAGGGTACCGGTCTTCTCGGCGCTGGCGCCGCCGTACAGAATCAGCACGCGCGCGTCCTGCGGCACCAGGGTGGACAGTTTTTCGACCGTGCCGGCGCCGAAAACGATTTTCGTCGGGTTATGGAATTCAAAATTCTTCATGATTTTTCCTTTATTATTAGACTGGTCGTCTATGTTCGGTGTCAAAAAAAGCGGATGACGTACATCCGCCTGCCTTTATTGCTCACTTGCCAAAGGCAGTGCCAGCATCGCCAGCGTCGATTGCCATGCTGTCTTCAAGGCGCTGTCGTCGCGCCGCAGCTTGGTCAGCATGGCCGCGCCCAGCCACAATTGGTACAGGGTCGAGGCCATATGCGCCGGATCTTCCACCGATGGCAGGGAATCGTCCACCCTGCCCTGGGCGATGGCCAGCGCCAGCCTGGCGATAATGCGGCTCGTGCCATCGAGCAAGGTCATGCGCATCGGCTCGGACATGTCCGCCACTTCGCTGCTCAGCTTGACTACCAGGCAACGGCAGTCACACCCGCTGCCATCGAGGCTTGCGCTGGTCCACGTGGCCCAGTAATCCATCAGCGACTGCGCCGCGCTCTGGCCAGGCCGGGTCAGCACAACTTCCATGTCTGCCAGGTAGCCCTGCACGTAATCGGCCAGCATCGCTTCGCCAAACAATTCCTTGGACTTGAAGTAATGGTAGAACGAGCCCTTCGGCACGGCAGCGGCCGACAGTATCTCATTCAGGCCCACGCCGGCAAAACCCTTGCGCGTGATAATGACCTTGCCCTGGTCGAGGATGTGCTGGCGAACGTCGGTGTATTCGGCTTTCATGAAACAAAGTATAGCACGATTAGACCAGTCGTCTACAATTTAATGCCGTTGCCTGCCATGCGTCGGCGACAGCAGCTTCAGTGCACCTGCAGCACTTGCAGACGTTCTCTGGCATGGCCATTGCCGGCATCGAGCGCCAGCGAGCGCGTGTAGTTGGCGATGGCGCCCGGCTTGTCGCCTGCCAGTTCGAGGATTTCGGCCAGGCTGTCGTAGGCATTCGCGCTGGCCGGATGCAGGCTGGCATTCAGGCGCAGGATGGCCAGGGCCTGAGGCACTTGCTCCTGGGTGCTCAATTTGTAGCCCCAGACGTTGAGCGCCTCTTCATCGGGCAAGGCGGCTGCATCGTGTGCCTGCAATTTTGCCCACGCCTGCGGCGCCTGTTCGAAGCCGCGCTGCAACAGCAACTTACGCAGGGGCAGCACTGCCGGCGGCAAGCCGAAGCCTGTCGACGGATGCATCGCCGGCACATAGAAGCCCGCGATTTCATCGATAAACAGCTCCGGATTGACGCCCTGCAGATTGGTCAGCACTACCACCGACAGATCATCCTCGGGATACACGAAGAAAGCCGAGCGCATGCCGCCAATAGGGCCTGCCGCGCGATGCGCACTACGCGCCGTCACGGGCCAGCCCAGCGCCGAACCATTGAGCAAGTCATTCGGTCCTTGTGTCTTGCCATTGTTGAGTACGTATGGACTCCACATGGCTTGCAGGCTGGACTTGTGTTTCAACAGCTTTCCGTTTTGCAGGGCGAGCAGCCATTGCGCGATATCGCCAGCGTTGGAGACTATGCCGGCGGCGGTACGGAAGTAGACGGGAAAAGTGACATACGCGGTAGAGAGGCGCTTGCCTGTGAGCCATTTTCCGCCCTCGTTATGCAAATAAGTGTACGCTCCCGCCGAATGCGGAATCACATCGGAGGAATCACCGAAACGTGTATGCATCAGCCCGGCAGGCTTGAACTGCCGGTTTTCCACGAAGTGCACGAAGCTTACGCCCGTGAGCTTTTCAATGATCCTGCCGATGATGACATACCCGGTCTGGTTATAGCTGTAGCGCTCTCCCGGCGTAAACTCGAACGGCAAGGCCTTGACCCTGCTCCAGCTCAGCGCCTCATCGTCGCCACCCAGCAGGTTTTCCTTTTCGTCGATGATATTGGGCAGGCCGGACGTGTGCGTCATCAACTGGCGTATCGTCAACGCGCGCCAGGAAGGCGGCAAGTCGTCCAGATACAGCGAGATGGGATCGTTGAGCTTGAGCTTGCCCTCCTCCACCAGCTGCATGACAGCCACGCCGGTAAACGCCTTGGTGCAGGAGTTGATCGAAAAAATGCTGTCGTTGGTGGCCGGCACGCCGTTTTCCACGTTGGCGATGCCGGCAGCGGCCAGTTCGACGACCTTGCCATGCTGGATGACAGCCACTTGTAGCGCAGGAATCTTCTGCTGGACCATCTTCTGCCTGAGGAAGGCCATGACGTCTTCGGACGTGCCTTGGGCACCTTGCGCCCAGACCGGGAAGGCCAGGCACAAGCCACTGATCAATGCTGCCACTTTCATCTTGCATCCATTCGGTTTGACAGGTGCCAGGGCCGCAGGAGCGAATCTGAAGCACCTCGGCAATCAGACTACCAGATTGTGGTGGTTTGCAAAACAAGAAGATCTGCGGCGGCCATGCATGAGATGAAACCGGCAGCGCGCGTACAGCCGGTTAAAGTCCACGTCCGCCCACCAGGATAGACTCATCGATCTGGTCGATCGAGGTCACGCCGGTCAGCGTCATGGCCACTCGCATTTCGCGGGCAAAAATGTCGAGCAGGTTTTCCACGCCATGGCGCCCATCGGCCGCCAGCGCATAGGCCGACGAGCGTCCCAGCAGCACGGCGCGGGCGCCCAGCGCCAGCATGCGCACCACATCGAGCCCGGAACGCACGCCCGAATCGGCCAGCACCGTCAGGTCGCTGCCGACCGCCTGCGCAATCGCCGGCAGCGCGTGGGCGGTGGACGGCACGCCGTCGAGCTGGCGCCCGCCGTGGTTCGACACGACGATGCCGTCGGCGCCGAAACTGACCGCATCCCTGGCGTCCTGCGCATCGAGTATGCCCTTGATGATCATCGGGCCTTTCCAGAAGTCGCGTATCCATTCCAGGTCGCTCCAGCTGATCGACGGATCGAAGTTGTTCGCCAGCCAGCCGATATAGTCTTCCAGCGTAATCGCCTTGCCCAGGTATTTGGAGATATTGCCCAGGTCGTGGGGCCGCCCCATCAGCCCGACATCGTATGCCCAGGCCGGCTTGCTTATCGCCTGCAGCATGCGGCGCGGTGCGGCATACGGCCCGGACATGCCCGAATGCGCATCGCGGTAGCGCGCACCCGGCGTCGGCATGTCGACCGTGAACACCAGGTTGGTGACGCCGGCCGCCTGCGCCCGTTCCAGCGCATTGCGCATGAAACCGCGATCTTTCAGCACATACAGCTGGAACCAGATCGGCGCGCTGCTTTGCGACGCGACCTCTTCGATCGGGCATACCGACACGGTGGACAGGCAATACGGCACGCCCTTGCTGGCCGCTGCCTGCGCCACCTGGACTTCGCCACGGCGCGCAAACATGCCCGTCAAACCCACCGGACTCAAAATCACCGGCATGGCCAGCTTCTGGCCGAACAATTGCGTTTCCAGGCTCAGCTGGCCGACGTTTTTCAGTATTCGCTGGCGCAGGCTGACCGATGCCAGGTCGGCGCAGTTGGCAGCCAGGGTGCGCTCGGCGTAGGCGCCGCCGTCGATATAGTCGAACAGGAAGCGCGGCAGCTTGCGGCGTGCCGCTGCGCGGTAATCGGAGGCGGACGAGATGATCATGATGGAAAGCCAGGCCGGTGTTTGGAGATGAACAGGATAAGCTTGCCTTTGTTATGATGCAAACAAATTATTCTTCTAATATCCAGTCGCAAATGGAATACCGATGAATCTACGAACGCTGCGCATCTTTGTCGAAGTCGTGCGCCAGGGCGGTTTTTCGCAGGCGGCAGCGACGGTGTCGCTGACCCAGTCGGCTGTCAGCAAGGCCGTCAGGACGCTCGAAGACGAACTGGGCCTGCCCCTGCTGAACCGCCTCGGCCACCGCATCGAACTGACGCCGGCCGGTGACATCACCTATCGCCGCGCGCAAACGATGCTGGCCGAACGCCAGGACCTGTTGGTCGAGCTCGATGAACTGAAGGGCTTGCAACGGGGCGTGCTGAGAATCGGCATTCCACCAGTTGGCAGCGGCGTGGTGTTTGCCGCCATGTTCGCCGCTTACCGCAGCCGCTATCCCGATATCGAGATCGCAATGCTGGAACACGGCGGCCAGAAACTCAACCAGTGCCTGCACGACGGCGAGATCGACGTGGCGGCCATCCTGGCCCCCGTGCATGCCGACTTTGATTTCCAGGAAGTGCGGGTGGAACCACTGGTAGCGCTGATGTCGGCCAGCCATCCGCTGGCGGGCAGCGAGCGCGTCGACTTCACGCAACTGGCCGCCACCCCGTTCATCCTGTTCGAAGGCGGCTTCGCGCTGAACCGCATCATTCTCGACGCCTGCGCGCGCCGCGGCGTGCAGCCGAAGATCACCGCGCGCAGCGCCCAGATCGACTTTATCGTCGACCTGGTGGCAGCAGGCTTGGGCGTGGCATTCTTCCCGCGCATGCTGGCGGAAAAATACACGCACGCCGGCATCTGGCGCGCGCCACTCGATGAACCGCACACCGACTGGCACATGACACTGGCCTGGCGCCGGCAAGCGTACCTGCCGCCGGCAGCGCGCGCCTGGCTGGAGCTGGCGGCGCAGATCGGTAACTGACACTGAGCCGGCCTGACGGCATCCGGGCAAATTGGACCATGGCAGAGCAAGAAATAAATGTAGATACGGAAAATATTTGACATCATTATTTTCTGTATCTACAATATATTGATGCTGATTACTTTTGATCCCAACAAAAATATTCTGAACATCAGAAATCACGGCGTCTCGTTAGCCGAAGCGGAATTCATGGATTGGGACAATGCCCTGATATGGTTCGACGGGCGCGAGGATTATGGCGAAGATCGCCACGTCGCGTTAGGCAGTATCGGAAACACACTTTATTACGCTGCTTTCTGTGAGCGAGGTGAGGAAACTCGCATGATCAGCATGCGAAGAGCGACCAACAAGGAGGTAAAAAATATGTCGATGCGACCTGAAATCAGGATGAATACCCCGGAGGAAGAGGCAGCAATCATGTCGGCCGCGTTAGCTGACCCTGACGCGCTGCCACTGACGGATGAGCAGTTGGCACAGTTCCAGCCGGCTGCGCGTCGGCCACGCGGCCGCCCTGCTTTGCCAGTGACAAAAATCGCGATGAACCTGCGGCTCGACCCTGCAGTCGTTCTCGCATTCAAATCCACCGGTGACGGATGGCAGACGCGGATGAATGATGTGTTATTGGAGCATGCCAGGACGCATGGCATGCTGGCATGACTATCTGAGAAAGCCTGGTTTTCTGGATAGTGTCACTCTACGCCCAAGAACCAGGCAGACCTGATCAGGCAAACTTCTTGAAATCCGGCTTCCTCTTTTCAAAGAACGCCGTAAACGCTTCCTTCGCTTCCGGCCCACCCAGCATGGCGCCAAACAGCGCGTTTTCGTCGGCGATGGCCGCCTTGATCGGCTCCATGCGGCTTTGCTTCATCAGGCGCTTGGTGGCGCGGATCGAGGCCGCTGGCAGGGCCACCAGCTTGGCCACCTGCGCTTGCGCGAACGGGATCAGTTCATACAGTGGCAGCACTTTCGATACCAGGCCCATCTCCAGCGCTTCCTGGGCCGGGAACGCTTCGCCGAGCATCAGTTTTTCTGCTGCGCGCGGGTAGCCGGCCAGCTGCGTGAACAACAGGCTGGAGGCAAATTCCGGGCACAGGCCCAGCTGGGTGAACGGCATCGAGAAGCTGGCGTTGTCGGCCGCGTAGACCAGGTCGCAGTGCATCAGCATGGTGGTGCCGATGCCGATGGCCGGGCCGGAAACGGCCGCCACCACCGGTTTGCTGCAGCCATACAGCGCGCGCATGAACTGGAATACCGGGCGATCAATGTCGACCGAGCCGTCTTGTGGGCGCGCCGTCTTCATGAAGTCGTCGAGGTCATTGCCGGCCGTGAAAATCTCGCGCTTGCCGGTGATTAAAATGGCGCGTACGTCGGTGTCGGTTTCGGCCGCCACCAGCGCGTCGGCCAGGGTCTGGTACATGGCGCCGGTGATGGCGTTCTTGCGTTCCAGGCGGTTGAATTCCAGCGTCAATATGCCATCGCTCTTGCTGCACAAAATATCCATGGTGTCTCCAAAAAAATAAAGGGCGCCGAGGTATCCCCAGCGCCCAAGTTTTGACCAAGCCAATCTGACCTCTTGCGTCACGACGCCTGGCAGAAGCGTAGCGAGCGGCCGCGAGTTGTGGCCGAGAAGCGCAGCTGTGCGAAGGCACAGTGAGCATCGCAGGCCGCAAATCGCAACGCGCAGTAGCTTATGCCAGGTGTCATCAAACGCGTTCGAAGATTCCTGCTGCACCCATGCCGGCGCCCACGCACATCGTCACCATGCCGTACTTCTGCTTGGTGCGCTGCAGCGCGTGGATCACGGTGGCGGCGCGGATGGCACCGGTCGCGCCCAGCGGGTGGCCGAGGGCAATCGCGCCGCCCATCGGGTTCACTTTCGACGGGTCCAGGCCCAGGTCGCCGATCACGGCCAGCGCTTGCGCGGCAAACGCTTCGTTCAGTTCGATCCAGTCCAGCTGGTCCTGCGTGATGCCGGCGGCAGCGCAGGCGGCAGGAATGGCGAACTTCGGACCGATGCCCATGATTTCAGGCGGCACGCCGCGCACGGCGAACGACGAGAATTTGGCCAGCGGCGTCAGGTTATGCTCGCGCAGGATTTTTTCGGAAACGATCAAGAGCGCACCGGCGCCGTCCGACATCTGCGAGCTGTTCGCGGCGGTCACGCTGCCCTTGGCGGCAAATACCGGTTTCAGTTTGGCCAGCGACTCCATGGTCGAATCGGCACGTGCGCCTTCGTCGGTGTCGACCGTGCGGCGCGACACATCAACCTGGCCGGTGGCCAGGTTAGGCGTACGCGTGATGATCTCGACCGGCGTGGTTTCGGCCTTGAAGAAGCCAGCTTGCTGGGCGGCGATGGCGCGGCGGTGCGATTCGACCGAGAACGCGTCCTGCTGCTCGCGCGTCACTTTCCATTGCTGCGCCACTTTTTCGGCCGTCAGGCCCATGCCGTAGGCCATGCCGATGTTTTCATCGCTGAACATGTCCAGGTTCATCGACGGGTGGTGGCCCATCATCGGCACCATCGACATCGATTCGATGCCGCCGGCGATCATCACATCGGCTTCGCCGACGCGAATGCGGTCAGCCGCCATGGCGATCGCGGTAATGCCCGATGCGCAGTAACGGTTGATGGTCACGCCGCCGACGCTTTTCGGCATGCCGGCCAGCAGTACCGACTGGCGGGCGATATTGAAGCCCTGTTCCGCTTCCGGAAACGAGCAGCCGATAATCGCGTCGGTAATCAGTGCCGGATCGAGGCCAGGCGCTTGCGCCAGGGCTGATTGCAGCACGCGCACCAGCAGGTCGTCGGGACGGGTGTTGCGGAACATGCCGCGCGGCGCCTTGCCGATCGGCGTGCGGGTGGCGGAGACGATATAGGCGTCTTGAAGTTGTTTGCTCATAGTCTGCTTTCGCTTATCGATTAGTTACGCACTGGCTTGCCGGTCTGCATCATGCCCATGATGCGTTCCTGCGTTTTCGGATGGTTCAGCAATTCCAGGAAGGCCTTGCGTTCCATGTCCAGCAGCCACTGTTCGCTGACAAAACTGCCCTGGTCGATGTCGCCGCCCGAGACGATCTCGGCGATCATTTCGCCCAGCTTGAAGTCGTGTGCGGAGATAAAGCCGCCGTCGCGCATATTGACCAGTTGCGCCTTGATGGTGCCCCAGCCGTAACGGCCCGTGACCTGGATCAGCGATGGCAGTTGCGGACGGAAGCCGGCGTCGAACATGGCGCGCGCTTCGACTTTCGCCACGTGCAGCAGCTCGTACGGATTGAAGACGATCACGTCGTCTTCCTTCAGGTAGCCCATCTTTTTCGCTTCCAGTGCCGACTTCGACACATTCGCGGTCGCGGCATTGGTAAAGCCGACCTTCAGGAACTGCAGAATGTCATTGCCGTTGGCTTGTTTGCAGGCGCGCTGCGCCGCTTCTTTCAAACCGCCGCCGGCAGGAATCAGGCCCACGCCCACTTCCACCAGGCCGATATAGGACTCGATCGAGGCGACACGCTTGGATGCATGCAGCGCCAGCTCGCAGCCGCCGCCCAGGGCCAGGCCCGCCACTGCGGCGATCACCGGCACGTTCGCGTACTTCAGCGACATAAAGGTTTTCTGCAGTTCGGCGATGATCGGATCGACGGCCTTGACGCCGCCTTGCATGAATGCCGGCAGGGCCGACTGCAGATCGGCACCAGCCGAGAATGCGCCGCCTTCGGCTGCATCTGCGTGCCAGATCACCAGGCCCTTGAAGTTCTTCTCGGCTTCCGCCAAGGCGAGTTTCAGCCCTTTGATCACGCCTTCGCCGATCACGTGCATCTTGGTCTTGAACGAGATGATCAATACATCGTCGCCGCTGTGCCATACGCGCACCGATTCGTCTTCGAATACGGTGGTGCCGGCAGTCTTGCCGTCCAGCGCGCCGCTGCCAATGACTGGCGCACGGAATGGCTGGCGGTCATAGACGGCCAGGGTCGAGCGTGGCACGAAGCTGTTCGAAACCGCCGAATACGAACCTTCGGCCGTATGCACGCCGCCTTTGTCCGCTACAGGGCCTTCGAACACCCAGGCCGGCAACGGTGCATTGCACAGGGCTTTGCCAGCATCGATATCTTCCTTGACCCAGTTGGCCACCTGCAGCCAGTTCGAAGCCTGCCACGTTTCAAACGGACCGACGTTCCAGCCGAAGCCCCAGCGCATGGCGAAGTCGATATCGCGCGCATTGTCGGCCACGGTGTCCAAGTGGATCGCGATGTAGTGGAAGGCGTCACGGAAGATCGCCCACAGGAACTGGCCCTGCGGATTGGTCGAATCGTGCAGCGCCTTCATCTTCTTGACCGGATCCTTTTCTTTCAGGATGCGGGCAATAATGTCAGCCGCCTTGGCGCCGCCAGCGACGTATTCACCGGTGGCGAAGTCGAGGCGTTGAATTTCCTTGCCGACCTTTTTATAGAAGCCGGCGCCGCTCTTCTGGCCCAGCGCACCCTTTTCTACCAGCTTGGCCAGCACTTCCGGCGTCTTGTAGACGGCGGCGAACGGGTCGTTCGGCAGGTAGTCCTGCATGGTCTTGATGACATGGCCCATGGTGTCCAGGCCCACCACGTCGGCGGTGCGGAAAGTGCCCGACTTTGCGCGGCCCAGCTTGGCGCCGGTCAGGTCATCGACGACATCGACCGACAGGCCGAATTTTTCGGCTTCGTGCACGATGGCCAGGATGCCGAACACGCCCACGCGGTTGGCGATGAAGTTCGGCGTATCCTTGGCGCGGACCACGCCCTTGCCCAGGGTGGTGGTCAAAAAGCCTTCCAGCTGGTCGCTGATCTCTGGCTTGGTAAATTCGGTCGGGATGATTTCGACCAGGTGCATATAGCGCGGCGGATTGAAGAAGTGCACGCCGCAGTAGCGCGATTTCAGGTCGGCATCGAAGCCTTCGGCCAGCTTGGTGATCGACAGGCCGGAGGTGTTCGAGGCGAAGATTGCGTTCGGGCCGATATGCGGCGCGACTTTCTGGTACAGATCGTGTTTCCAGTCCATGCGCTCGGCGATGGCTTCGATGATCAGGTCGCAACCGGCCAGCAGGTCCAGGTTGTCTTCGTAGTTGGCAACCTGGATCAGGGCTGCATCATCCTTGTTGCCCAGTGGCGCAGGCGACAGCTTTTTCAGGTTCTCGATGGCGCGCAGAACAATACCGTTCTTTGGACCTTCCTTGGCCGGCAGGTCGAACAGCACGACCGGCACTTTCGCGTTGATGCAATGGGCGGCGATCTGCGCGCCCATCACGCCGGCGCCGAGGACGGCTACTTTTTTAACGATGAAATTGGTCATATTTTCCTCAAGTCTTAGAACAGGTCTGCGTCGAGTGCCATCAGATTGGCCGAACCGGAGCGCGCCTGGCGGATCAGGGTGGCCGTTTCAGGTTGCAGGCGGGCGAAATAGAAGCGCGCGGTGGCCAGCTTGGCCGTGTAGAAGGTATCGCCCGAGCCTTCTTTTTCCAGGGCGATCTTGGCCATCTGCGCGAACAGGTAGCTGTAGATCATGTGGCCCACCACGCGCAGGTAAGGCACGCAGGCCGCGCCCACTTCGTCCGGATTCTGGAATGCCTTCATGCCGATTTCCATGGTCAGCTTGGTAACCTTGTCGCCCAGGTCGCCCAGCGGCGTGACGAATTCGCTCATCGCTTCGTCGGTGCCGTTGTCTTCCACGAAGGCCTTGATCTTCTCGCCGAACTTGCGCAGCTTGGCGCCGTTGTCGCCCAAAATCTTGCGACCCAGCAGATCCAGCGACTGGATCGTGTTGGTGCCTTCATAGATCATGTTGATGCGCGCGTCGCGCACATACTGTTCCATGCCCCATTCGGCGATGTAGCCATGGCCGCCGAATACCTGCATCGCTTCCGAGGTGGCGATCCAGGCATTGTCGGTAATAAAGGCCTTGATCACTGGCGTCAGCAGCGCCACTTCATCGGCCGCTTCCTTGCGCACGTCGGCGTCCGGGTGGTGCAGTTCGCGGTCGATCTGCAGCGCCACGTACGAGGTGAAAGCGCGCGCGCCTTCGGCGTAGGCTTTGCCGGTCAGCAGCATGCGGCGCACGTCAGGGTGCACGATAATGCGGTCGGCCGGCAGTTCCGGGTTCTTGATGCCGGACAGCGAACGCATTTGCGTGCGGTCCTTGGCGTAGATCAGCGCGTTCTGGAACGCGATCTCGGTCAGGCCCAGCGATTGCATGCCGACGCCCAGGCGGGCAGCGTTCATGAACACGAACATGGCGTTCAGGCCCTTGTTCGGCTGGCCGATGATCCAGCCTTTTGCGCCGTCCAGGTTCATCTGGCAGGTCGAGTTGCCGTGGATGCCCATCTTTTCTTCGATGGCGCCGCAGGTGATCGGGTTGCGTTCACCGACCGAGCCATCTTCTTTTGGCAGGAACTTCGGCACCAGGAACAGCGAAATGCCTTTCGAGCCTTCCGGTGCATCAGGCACGCGGGCCAGCACCAGGTGCACGATATTGTCGGCCATGTCATGCTCACCGGCCGAGATAAAGATCTTGTTGCCGGTAATCAGCCACGAACCATCTTCCTGTGGCAGCGCTTTCGAGCGCAGCAGGCCCAGGTCGGTGCCGCAATGCGGTTCGGTCAGGCACATGGTGCCGGTCCATTCGCCCGACACCAGTTTCGGCAGGTAGACTTGTTTCTGATGGTCGGTGCCGTGTTCTTTCAGGCACTCGTAGGCGCCATGCGACAGGCCCGGATACATCGACCAGGCCTGGTTGGCCGAATTGAGCATTTCATAGAACGAGTTATTCAGCACCACCGGCAGGCCCTGGCCGCCGTATTCCGGATCGCAGGCCAGCGCCGCCCAGCCGCCGTCGACGTACTGCTTGTACGCTTCCTTGAAGCCTTTTGGCGTGGTGACGGAGTGGGTGGCGGCATCGTGCTTGCAGCCTTCGCGGTCGCCCGAGTGGTTCAGCGGGAACAGCACTTCAGAGGTAAATTTGGCGCCCTCTTCCAGTACCTGGTTGATGATGTCGGCATCGACCTCGGCGTAATCGGGCATCGCTTTCAGTTCTTCTTCGACGTTCAGGAATTCATGCAGCACGAATTGCATATCACGGATAGGCGCGACGTATTGACCCATTATTTTCTCCTCAAGGCATTAGCTAAGTGTTTGTTTGTGTTCGGTGTTGCGGATGATTCTGAACTACTTATTCTGTGATGCTGGTGTGATTCTGGGACGACTCGATCAGGCGTTCGAAGCCGCGCTGCGCCCGTTCGATGCTGCCCGGCACGCGCAGAAAGCGCGCGTCGTGATGCAGGGCCAGGATCAGGCCATACATCTCGTACACCATTTGCTGCGCGTCAGTGTCAGGCTTCAGGTCGCCCGAAGCGATCGACTGCTGTACGCTGCGCAGCAAGGCGCCCTGCCAGGCTTGCACCATGGCGACGAGCGATTCGCGGATCGGGCCGGGGCGGTCGTCGTACTCGACGGCGCCGCTGATATAGATGCAGCCCGAAGCAATTTCCACGCTGACGCGCTTGACCCAGCGTGCAAACATCGATTGCAAACGGGCGATGCCGCGCGGCTCTTTCATGCTCGGGAAAAATACTTCCTGCTCGAAACGATGGTGGTAGAGCTTGAGCACCTCCATCTGCAGGTCTTCACGCGAGCCGAAATGGGCAAATACGCCAGACTTGCTCATGTTCATCTTGTCGGCCAGCAGCCCGATGGTCAGCCCTTCGAGGCCGTCGCGGCTGGACAAGTCCAGTGCCACGTCGAGTATGGCGGCCCGCGTCAGTTCGCCCTTGCGCATGAATTTGACTGAAGTATTCAAGATGTCCGTTCTGAAGTGATGGTGCCGGTCTGGTGGATTTTTCCTCGGAAGCAAAAAAAAGCACGCCGCGAAAAAATCCGAACGCTCGTACTATTATCCAGCGAGCTGCAAAAGTCAAACACGAAATTTAGAGCGGGCGTTCTATTAGTGCGATGCGGCAATTCCTGGCCGCCGTAGCACGGCCGGGAAGACAGCGTATTGATGCAGCTCAGGCGAGCTCGCCTGCCTTGCTCAGTTGGCGGCGGTCGCGCTTGGTCGGCCGCCCTTTGATGGTGCTGCCCGGCTCGCGGAACAACTTGCGCTCTTCCTGCGATTGCTCGCGGCGGGCGATGCTGGCCGGCGTTTCCGCATACAGCAAGCGCGCCACGGGCGCGGCGCCGCGCTTGTCGGACAAGCCCAGCACTGCCACCTCCCAGGTGTCGGAACCATTGTCGATCGCCAGCTCATCGCCGATGCGCAGGCCGCGCGCCGGTTTGACGCGCTCGCCAGCGACTTTTACCTTGCCTGTATCGACGGCTACACTGGCCAGGCTGCGCGTCTTGAAAAAACGTGCCGCCCACAGCCATTTGTCGATGCGCAGCGTGCTTGTGTCGTTCATGCGTATTTCCCTACTGAAAATATGCGCATCACCAGGCGATAAGTCCAGAACGCCAGTTCATAGCCGATGCGCTGTACGCGGCCGATATGCTTGAAGTCGTCCTGGTGGATCACCTTGCCATCGGCAATGCCCTGCTCGATATGCTGGCGCAGCGACGTCGCAAACGCCACGTCCTTGATTACCACATTGGCTTCCTGGTTCAAAAACAGGCTCAGCGCATCGATATTGCTTGAACCGACCGTGGCCCAGTCATCGTCGACCACCGCCACCTTGGCGTGCAGCTGGGTCTTGCGGTACTCGACGATTTTCACGCCGGCCGCCAGCAGTTTCGGATAAAACGAATGGGCGACCGCATCTTGCATCTTGAATTCACCCACGCCGATCAGGAGCACCACGTCGACACCGCGCTGGGCAGCGCGCGCCAGCGCCCGGCGCAACTGGTGGCCGGGCGCGAAATACGGGTTGGCCAGCATCACGCTTTTGCGCGCCTGGCCCAGCGCCTGCAGATAGGCGCGCTGGATGGTGCGGCGGTTGCGCAGGTTGTCGCGTACCACGAAACCGGCCACCACCGGGTTCTTTGCCAGCTCCTTGCCGATCACGCGCATCTTGCGATACAGCTTGATGCGGCGCACCAGGTTCATCTTGCCCAGCCGCGCCCACTGTGCCTGCGCTTCCATATGGATGGCGTCGACCAGCGGCCCCCGGACCTGCACGGCAAAGTCCCAGCGCGGCGCTTCCAGGCTGATAGTGTGGTCGTAGTCGCAGAACATGTCGTCGTTGATATTGATGCCGCCCACCAGCGCCACTTCAAAATCGACCACGCAAATTTTCCGGTGGGTGCGCGTAATGCCGCGCAAAAACCAGGGATTGAACACGCGGTGATGCACGCCCGCCGCTTCGAGCTCGACATGCATGGCCTTGACGCGACGGCGCCCTGTGCCGAACCAGTCGGTAATCATGCACACCATGACGCCGCGTGCGGCCGCCCGTTTCAGCGCGTCGAGCACCAGCGCGCCGGTGGCGTCGTCGGCAAAGATATAGGTCTCGAAATAGACTTCTTTCTTTGCGCTGTCGATGGCGTCTATCAGCGCAGGAAAGTAGTCGGTGCCGCAATACAGCAGTTTGATGTCGTTGTGGGCGGTGTAATGGACTGAACGCATGCGCGACTCTAGGCCAGCTTCAAGGCGGCAACAATCGGCGCATGGTCCGACAATTTTGCCCACAAGGTACCGTGCATCACTTGCGCACTTTCCACCTGGAAGCCGCGCACATAGATGCGGTCGAGGCGGAACCACGGCAAGGCGGCCGGAAAGGTGCGCGCCGGTACCGGCACGGGCGTACGGACCTTGCGGCGCGCCAGGGTACGCACCAGGTCACCCAGGGCGGAATTGGAGGCACGCTGGTCGAACACTTCCACCACGCCCAGCGCATTGCGCAGCTTGTCGCTGAGCGTATTGCGCCAGTCGTTGAAGTCGCCGGCAATAATCACCGGCTCGCCATTCGGCGCCGAGGCGTTCACCGCGTCGATCAGCGCCTGCGTCTGGCGGCCCCTGCCGGACTCGAACAGGCCCAGGTGCACCACATAGCAGTGCACGTCGGCCTGCGGCGTTTGCAGCACGCAATGCAGGATGCCGCGCTGCTCATACGCATGGTCGGACACGTCGTGGTTGATCTGCGAGCCGATCGGATATCGGCTCAGCAAGGCGTTGCCGTGGTGGCCATGGTCGTACACGGCATTCATGCCGTAGGCCGTATGATGTTCGGGGCCGGCAAAGAATTCGTGCTGCGACGCCTCGGGCCAATGCTTGTGGCCCTGGGCTTCTGCGCCGTAGCGGGCCGCATTGCGATCGTGCTTGCCCTGCACTTCCTGCAGGAACACGACGTCGGCATCGAACAGGGCAATCGCCTGCTTGAGGGCATGCACACGGGGCAATCCCCGCACGGAGGACACGCCCTTGTGTATATTATAAGTTGCTACGCGGATTTTCATGCCTTGATTCTACCCTGAGACGGGCGCATTTCGCTGCTTTCAATAGTGCGCGCGCCAAGGCAGAAGTTGCCTCAGCCCAGCATGCGCCCTACACCGGCCGTCACACTGACCAGCAAGGCAGTAATGGCAGCGGCCCAGACGATTTTCACCAGCAGCGGTGCGCCGCGCCAGGTGACCTTTTGTTTGCCGTAAGTGAAGATAGCCGGATGCAGCAACCAGCCCAAGATGACCAGTGGCACGCCGATCGGTGGTGTCTTGTCGGGTGTCGTATAACGGAACAGCATCAGGATCACCAGTAGGCAGAGTACAACACCGAGCGTACCGCCCACTTTCTGCCGCAAAGTCAAATAATTCCAGTTCAGCATCAGGTACTTTCTTGTGGCGCCAGGCCCGGGTGGAGGCCCGTAATGGCTGGCAGTTGCAGAATCGCTTCCGCATTGGAAGAGGAAAAACACTGGTCGGCCGCCGCCAGGTACGGCAGCCAGGTATAGCGCAGGTGTTCGCGCGGATTGACTGTGACGACGCAGTCGCGCGGCACGCGCACGCTGAAGACGTGCTCCGTATTGTGGATTACGCCAGGCGCATAACGGTGGCGCCACAAGGGATAGATCTCATACACATTCGACAACTGCCAGTCCTGCAGCGTGATCAGCTGGCCGTCGGCGACGATGCCGGTCTCTTCGAACAGCTCGCGCGTGGCCGCCTGCAGCAGCGGCTCGTCGACGGCGTCGATCGAGCCGGTGACCGACTGCCAGAAACCGGGCTGCCCCGCGCGCTCGATCAGCAGCACGTCAAGGTCGGCCGTATGAATGACAACCAGCACGGAAACGGGAATTTTATAAGTCATGGCAGCAATAAAAAGGGGTCAGACCCGTCGGGTCTGACCCCAGCCTTCAACGGGCATGGGATTAGCCAGCGCCTTAGGCCACTTTAGGATCGGCGCTGCGCAAACGGATATGCAGCTCGCGCAGTTGCTTCTCGTCCACTTCCGACGGCGCATGGGTCAGCAAATCTTGCGCGCGCTGGGTTTTCGGGAAGGCGATCACGTCGCGAATCGATTCGGAACCGGTCATCATGGTCACGATACGGTCCAGGCCGAATGCCAGGCCACCGTGCGGCGGCGCGCCGTATTGCAGGGCATCGAGCAGGAAGCCGAATTTGAGCTGGGCTTCTTCGGCGTCGATCTTCAGCGCGCGGAACACTTTCGACTGCACTTCTTCGCGATGGATACGGATCGAACCGCCACCCAGTTCCCAGCCATTCAGGACCATATCGTAGGCCTTGGCGATGCAGGCGCCCGGATCGCTTTCCAGCATGTCTTCATGGCCGTCTTTCGGCGCCGTGAACGGATGGTGGGTGGCGGTCCAGCGGTCCGCTTCTTCGTCGTGCTCGAACATCGGGAAGTCGACTACCCACAATGGCTTCCACACGTCGTCGAACAGGCCGGCTTTCTTGCCGAATTCGCTGTGGCCGATTTTCACGCGCAGTGCGCCGATGGCGTCGTTGACAACCTTGGCCTTGTCGGCGCCGAAGAAGATCAGGTCGCCGTCTTGCGCGCCGGTCTGCTCCAGAATGGTGGCGAGCACGTCGGCTGGCAGGAACTTGACGATCGGCGACTGCAGGCCTTCAGGACCCTTGGCTTTCTCGTTGACCTTGATGTAGGCCAGGCCCTTGGCGCCGTAGATGGCGACGAACTGGGTGTAGGCGTCGATTTCCGAACGCGGCATGCTGCCCCCGCCTGGAATGCGCAGGCCCACCACGCGGCCGCCCTTCATGTTGGCAGCAGCGTTGAATACCTTGAACTCGACCGCTTTCATCACTTCGGTCAGGTCGGTAAACGCCAGCTTGACGCGCATGTCCGGCTTGTCGGAACCGTACAGGCCCATCGCTTCGGCAAAGTCCATCACCGGGAACGGGTTCGGCAGGTCGATGTTCAGGGTGTTCTTGAATACGACACGAATCATGTCTTCGAACAGGTCGCGGATTTCCTGCTCCGTCAGGAACGAGGTTTCGCAGTCGATCTGGGTAAATTCAGGCTGGCGGTCGGCGCGCAGATCTTCGTCGCGGAAGCATTTGGTGATCTGGTAGTAACGGTCGAAGTTGGCGACCATCAGCAGTTGCTTGAACAGCTGTGGCGACTGCGGCAGCGCGAAGAAGCTGCCGGCGTTGACACGCGACGGCACCAGGTAGTCGCGCGCGCCTTCCGGGGTCGACTTGGTCAGCATCGGCGTTTCGATGTCGATAAAGCCCAGGTTGTCGAGGTACTTGCGCACTTCCATCGTCACCTTGTAGCGCAGGCGCAGGTTGTTCTGCATTTGCGGGCGGCGCAGGTCCAGCACGCGGTGCGTCAGGCGCGTCGTTTCCGACAGGTTGTCGTCGTCCAGTTGGAACGGTACCGGCACCGAAGGGTTCAGCACTTCCAGTTCCGAGCACACGACTTCGATCTTGCCCGATTTCAGGTTGTTGTTGACCGTGCCCTCGATACGGTTGGTCACCACGCCCGTCACGCGCAGGCAGAATTCATTGCGCACCGCTTCGGCGACCTTGAACATCTCGGCCTGTTCCGGGTTGCAGACGATTTGCACCAGGCCTTCGCGGTCGCGCAGGTCGATGAAGATCAGGCTGCCGTGGTCGCGGCGGCGATGTACCCAGCCGCACAGGCTGACGGTTTGTCCCAGCATGGCTTCGGTAACGAGGCCGCAATATTCAGTACGCATAGACATAAAAATTCTCAGTTCAGGTTAGTGAGTGTTCAATCCGGCCACGCCCCGCATGGGACGTCTGCCTTTATTCTTTGACTGCCGGTCCCGGGGCAGGGGTCGGGGCAAGTACAGCGACAACTTCCGCCGGCGCCACCACGCCCATCGAGACGATGTACTTGAGCGCCGCATCGACGCTCATGTCAAGCTCGACGACATCGCTGCGTTTCATCATCAGGAAAAAACCCGATGTCGGGTTGGGCGTCGTCGGCACATACACGCTGACATAGTCGCCCACCAGGTGATTGGCCGCATCGCCGCCCGGTACACCCGTCAAAAAGGCGATGGTCCACGAGTTCTGGTGCGGATACGGCACCAGCACGGCCTTGCGGAACGCATTGCCCGACGAAGAAAACAGCGTGTCCGACACCTGCTTGACGCTCGAATACAGGGAGTTGACGATGGGAATGCGTTGCAGCAGGCGCTCCCACAGTCTCACCACGTAGTTGCCGACCAGGTTGTTGGTCAACAAACCGGTCAGAAACACGACGCCTATCGTCAGTATCGTGCCCAGGCCGGGAATTTCAAAGCCGAATAGCGACAACGACGGGCGGTAAGACTTGGGCAACAGCAACAGCGACTGGTCCAAGGTGCCGATCACCAGATTGAGTACCCACAGCGTGATGGCCAGCGGGACTAGAATCAGTAATCCGGTAATAAAGTATTTGCGCATCGGTTTCTCGGTTAGGGCCACAGGCTGGGGCTTGCGCCGCAGTGCTTCATCAGTCCGCCGTAGGCGCGGCGGCTGGCGCTGGCGTCGCTGCTGGGGTGGCTGGGGCCGCGGCGCTGTCGGCGGCAGGCTTGGCGCTGTCGGCCGGCCCGGTCGGGATGGCAGTGGTCGGCGGCGTGCCGCCACGGAAATCGGTGGCGTACCAGCCGGTGCCCTTCAACTGGAAACCGGCGGCGGTCAATTGCTTCTTGAAACTGGGTTTGCCGCAAGACAGGCACACCGTCAGCACGGGGTCAGACATCTTTTGCAAGACATCCTTGGCAAAACCACACTCTTCACAGCGGTAAGCGTAAATCGGCATCAGAACTCCGCAAAAATCATCAAAAACCCTGAATTATAAAGCTTTTCCTTGGGTCTTAGCAGAAATAGCCGGGGCGCCTTCAGCTGGCCCGGCGACGCCACACCATCCAGTGCTCCTTGCCGGTAAACACGGGAATCGAATCGTCTACGCTTTCATCGGCCAGGCAGTCAAAATGCGGCGTCAGCAAGGATAACAGTTGCTCGCGGGCGATGCCAAATGGCGGCCCTTTGGGATTGTCGTCAAAGAAAAAATAGCCGGCCAGCATGGCGCCCGGTGCCAGCAACTGCGCCCAGCGCTCGGCCACTTGCGGCCACATGGCGCGCGGCATGGCGCACAGAAACGCGCGCTCGTAGACCAGGTCCAGCGGTGCTGGCGGCTGCCAGGCAAAGAAATCGGCCAGCTCTACCTGGCCTGCCCGCTCACCGAGCACAGCCTGGGCCGCCGCCACGGCGCCCGGCGAAAAATCGATCGCGGTGGCGTTCCAGCCATGGTCGAGCATCAAGGCCAGCTCATACGCCGAGCCGCAGCCGGGGATCAGGCAGCGCAGCGGCGCCGGGCTGCCGGCGACAAATTGCGCCATGCGCCGTGGCACGCCGCCCTGGTCCCAGGGCGTGAATTGGCGGCTGAAACGCTCGTCCCAGAAGGCGGGCGAGAGCGGATCGCGGGTTTGAAAGTCAGCCATCACTCTCCTTCACAGGCGCTTAAAATGGCAGTTGATGCCAGCGCATATAGAGCTGGAAGCCGAATGCACCGAGCGCAAAGGCGCCGACGAAATACACGATAAAGCTCAGCAGTCGATTGGTGTGGCGCTGTTCGGCCAGCAGGGTTTTCAGCAATTCCGTATCGTTGTCGCGCGGCTCGCCGGCTACCACCAGCGCTTGGTGCACCAGGCGCGGCAGTTGCGGGAAAATATGCGCATAGCGTGGCGCCTCAGCCCTCATGCGCTCCATGAAGCCCTGCGGCCCCACCTGCTTGCTCATCCATTTTTCCAGATACGGCTTGGCGGTCTGCCACAGGTCCAGTTCCGGATCCAGCTGGCGGCCCAGGCCTTCGATATTGAGCAGCGTCTTTTGCAGCAGCACCAGTTGCGGCTGCACTTCCACGTTGAAGCGGCGCGAAGTCTGGAACAGGCGCAGCAGCACCTGGCCGAAGGAAATATCCTTCAGGGGACGGTCGAAGATCGGTTCGCAGCAGGCACGCACGGCCGCTTCCAGCTCGTCGACACGGGTTTCCTTGGGCGCCCAGCCCGATTCGATATGGGCTTCGGCCACGCGCTTGTAGTCGCGGCGGAAAAACGCCAGGAAGTTCTGCGACAGATAATCCTTGTCGTAGTCGTTGAGGGTGCCGACGATGCCGAAGTCAAGCGCGATATAGCGGCCGAACGACTCGGGCGCGATCGACACCAGGATATTACCCGGGTGCATATCGGCATGGAAAAAGCCGTCGCGGAATACTTGCGTGAAGAAAATCTCCACGCCATCGGTAGACAGCTTGCGCAAATCCACGCCAGCCGCCACCAGGCGGTCGATCTGCGACACGGGGATGCCGTTCATGCGCTCCATCACGATCACGCTGCTGGAGCAGTAATCCCAGTGCATTTCCGGCACCAGCAGCAAGTTCGAATCGGCAAAATTGCGGCGCAGCTGGCTGGCGTTGGCCGCCTCGCGCATCAGGTCCAGCTCGTCGTGCAGGTATTTGTCGAATTCGCCCACCACTTCACGCGGCTTCAATCGCTTGCTGTCGGCCCACAGACGGCTGGTCCAGTCGGCGGCGATATGCATCAGCGCCACGTCTTCGTCGATCAGCTTTTTCATGCCCGGACGCAAGACCTTGACAGCCACTTCCTTACCATTTTTCAAGGTTGCAAAGTGAACCTGGGCAATCGAAGCCGAGGCCACTGGGTCGCGCTCGAAATGCGCGAACAACTGGTCGGGATGCGCACCCAGGGACCTGGTGATCTGCGCGATCGCCAGGTCGGAGTCGAACGGCGGCACCCGGTCTTGCAAATGGGCCAGCTCTTCGGCGATATCGGGCGGCATCAGGTCGCGCCGGGTCGACAATACCTGGCCGAATTTGACGAAGATGGGCCCCAGCTCTTCCAGCGCCAGGCGCAGGCGCAAGCCGCGCGGCGACGACAGGTCGCGCCAGAAGATGACGGTGTCGATCAGCTTGGCGGTACGCGGGACTTTCAAGCCGGAGATGGCGATTTCATCGAGACCGTATTTGATCGATACCCGGATGATTTTCAACAGGCGCAAAAATTTCAAGATCATGTAGCAACATCCGGTGAGGGTGGCAAAGGCTGGACGGCGGCGTACGCCTTTTCCAGCCGGGCAAGGCGCTTGGCAAGGCGTTCAACATCGTCGCGCATGCGCGTAACGCTAGAAGAATAGTCAATCAGGTTGGCTGGGCGGATCAACAACGGCTGTTCTTCGACGAAATACTCGGCCACGTTTTCCGCCAGTTTTTGCTGGCTGGTGCGCATAAAGGCGACAGCGTCGCGCGCGCCACTGGTCACGCGCGTGGCGAGGATAGGGCCCAGCACTTTTTCCAGGTCGTGTTCGGCATCCCAGCGCAAGCCCTTGCTCAGTTGCGAGATGGCATTGGCGAACTCGGCGTCACCGTCGATTTTCACATAGGAAAACGCGCGTTCGCGGTTTTGCGCAATCAAGGGCAGATCCGACAACTTTACCCGGATGGTGACGTTGGCCGGCACATCAGCGGGTGCAGTTTCCAGCATGCCGATGCCGTCCACGCGCAGGCGCACAGCGATGGCACCCGTGTCGATCGCGGCCAGCTTGCCGGCATGCACGGCCAGTTGCTTGCGCGCCCATGGTTCCTGCGCCAGCAGGTGGTTGATGGTGGCCACGGCAGCGGCGCTGACGGCGGCTGTCGGGGAGATATCTGGAATAGGTGCAATCATATGCTTGCGCGCCAGGCGCGCCCTTAAAAAGAAAAGACCGCCCGAAATACCTGCGGGCGGTCTTGATCTTAACATTTCATCAGGCAAACTTCGTCAAGCGTCGCGCAGTGCGCACCAGCTTAAGCCCAACTTCAGCAAGTTTCTTACAATTGCTGGATACCTGCCAGCACCCAGCCGCTGCTGCCGCTGAGCGGTTTCGACATATTCCACACTTCCGAAAATGGCTCGGCGGCAGCGCCCGGCGCGGAACGGATCTGGCCGATAAACTTCACGCTGGCCAGGTAATCGTTGGCGCTGGTCTCGATGCCCAGCAGCTCGGCCTCGATGGTAACCACGTCGGTAAAGTCCGCTTGCGCGCCACGTTCCTGGATCTGCATGCGTAGTTCGGCATACACTTCCGGCGTGGTGAACTCGCGGATATCGTTGACGTCGGCCTTGTCCCAGGCAGCCTGCAGGCGAATGAAGTTGCTTTTCGCATGGCGTAAAAAGGCTGCCTGGTCGAAATCGGCTGGCACGCCCCATTGCGCGGGCGCTACCGGTTCCACCGGTTTGTCCAGGCCGACGCCGGACGAGACGGGCTGCAGCGGCGGCAGCGGCGCAATGCGCGAACCGATGTCCGGCGTATTGCCAGCCGGCGCAGGCGTGTTGCCACCAAAACCGGCAAACGGCGCGTTGCCGGAATTACCATTGCTTTCGCGCTTGCCGCGCACCATGCGGTAGATGAAATAGGCTGCTGCAGCCAGCAAGGCCACCATCAGCAAGCTGCTGAGCATGCTGGCCATGGCGCCCCCCAGGCCAAAATGCGACAGCAGCGCGCCCAGTCCCAGGCCCAGCAAGGCGCCGCCCAGAATACCCTTCCAGCGGCTAGGCGGTTTGGCAGCGGCGGCCGGGGCCGGCGCAGCTGGCGCCGGCTGTGCCTGGCGTTGTGCGGCCGCCGGCGCAGGGGCCGGTGCGGGCGCAGGCGCCTGGCGGCTGACGCTTTGCGACTGGCGGCCGATGGAGCGGCCACCGCCCATCGGGCGGGCCAGCGCCTCGCCCAGCATGGATACGGTGGTAGCGGCCAACATCATGCCGACCATAAATTTTTTCAGTTTCATTCCATCTCCTGGTTTTGCTGCAAACTTCAGTTACATCTTGATGCCGGTGTGCAAAGCGGCGATGCCTGCCGTCAAATTGTAGTACTGCACGCGTTCGAGGCCGGCCGTTTCCATCATCGTTTTCAGGGTTTCCTGGTCCGGATGCATGCGGATCGATTCAGCCAGGTAGCGATAGCTTTCCGCGTCGCCGGCGATCTTTTGCCCGAACCACGGCAGCACCGAAAACGAATACAGGTCGTACGGTTTTTGCAGCGGCGCCGCCACTTTGGAAAACTCCAGCACCAGCAACTTGCCGCCTGGTTTGAGCACGCGGCGCATTTCGGCCAGTGCCACATCCTTGTGCGTCATGTTGCGCAGGCCAAAGGCCACGCTGACACGGTCAAAATAATTATCGGGGAACGGCAGTTTTTCCGCGTCGCACAACATGGTGGGGGTCAACAGGCCGCGATTCAAGAGGCGGTCGCGCCCCACGCGCAGCATCGACTCGTTGATATCGGTCAGCCAGACTTCGCCGGTCGGGCCGGCTTGTTTTGCAAAGGCCTTGGACAAGTCACCCGTGCCACCGGCAATATCGAGCACCTTGAAGCCGGGGCGTACACCCGCGTTGGCAATCGTAAAGGTCTTCCACAAGCGATGCAGGCCGCCCGACATCAGGTCGTTCATCACGTCATATTTGGCAGCGACGGAATGGAACACCTTGGCGACTTCGCGCACTTTATCTTCTTCTGCAACGGTTTTGTATCCGAAATGTGTCGTATTGGTCATGGTAGGCAGCCCTGTTGATTTGGCTGCATTATACAAGCGGCCAGCCGTTTGCCGTACACACGCGCCGCTATAGCGTCACACTCAGTGCTTGTGGCCGCAGCTTGGTCCATGCACATGGCCCGACGACTGCTTGATCGTCATGTCGGCCTTGGCGTCGCGCCCGCTGTCGCCCGGAAAACCGGCCGCCGTCAGCTTGTCCAGGTATTGCTGCCAAAGGGTCGCCTGCTCGGCGCCCAGCTTGTACAGATAGGTCCAGGTGTACAGGCCGGAATTGTGGCCGTCGCTGAAGGTGGGCTGGACGGCGTAGTTGCCGACCGGGTCGAGGCTGTTCAGGCCTACCAGGCGCTTGCCCAGCTGCAGGGTTTCCTGGCCCTTGCCATGGCCTTGCACTTCGGCCGACGGCGAGTACACGCGCAGGTATTCGAAGGGCAGCGAAAAGGCGGCGCCATCGTCAAAGGTAATTTCCAGCACGCGCGACTGGTTGCGTACGGTGATGCCGGTCGGCTGGGGGGTAGTTGTGCTCATTGATAAATTCTTTATGCGGTCAGACGTTCGATGATGGCGGTACGCAGTGCCGGCAACAAGGCGCGGCGCGCGGCCAGCACCTCGGGTGGCGTACTGCGCTGGACCACGGCCCAGCTCGGGTTCGGGAAATGCGCGTCGTCCAGGTAGCGTGGTATCACATGCCAGTGCACGTGCGGCGTCATGTTGCCGAAGCTGGCCACGTTGACCTTTTCCGGCTGCATCACTTCGCGCACAGCCAGCTCGACCTGCCACACCACTTCCATGACATAGTTGCGCTCGCCTGGTGTCAGATCCGTCATTTCCCTGACGTGGCGGTTCCAGATGACGCGGCAAAAGCCCGGGTAGGCAGGGTCATCGACGGCCACCACCGACAGGCGCTCGCTGCGCCACAGCAAGGCGTCAAGGCCCTGCTTGCCGGAAAAACCGTCGAGCAAAGTGCACAGGTCACAAGGCGTGGCCATTACACCAGCACCCGCTCGATACCGCCATCGTTGGCGCGTTTCACGTAGTCCGGCATCCAGTTCTCTCCCAGCAAGTGTTTGGCGATCTCGACGACGATATAGTCGGCGGTGGTGCCCGAATCATCATTGTAGCGCGACAGGCCTTGCAGGCAGGACGGGCAGCTGGTGAGGATTTTGACGTCGCCCGTAAAACCGTCGCCGCGCAGCTTGTCGGCGCCCTTGACCATTTCTTCTTCCTTGCGGAAACGCACTTGCGTGGAAATATCGGGGCGCGTGACGGCCAGCGAACCGGATTCGCCGCAGCAACGGTCATTCTTTTCGATCTTGACGTTATCCACCGTGCTGATCAGCGAATTGATGGTCTTGCTTGACTCCTGCAGCTTCATCGGATTGTGGCAAGGCTCGTGGTACATATAGCGCGTGCCGTTTACGCCCTCCAGCTTGACCTGTTTTTCCAGCAGGTATTCATGGATATCCATAATGCGGCAGCCCGGGAAGATCTTCTCGAACTGATACGTGGCCAGCTGGTCGTAACAGGTGCCGCACGACACCAGCACCGTTTTGATATCGAGGTAATTGAGCGTGTTGGCCATGCGGTGGAACAGCACGCGGTTATCCGTCATCATCTTTTCGGCCTTGTCGAACTCGCCGGCACCGCGCTGCGGATAACCGCAGCACAGGTAACCAGGCGGCAAGACCGTCTGCACGCCCACTTCCCACAACATGGCTTGCGTGGCCAGGCCCACTTGCGAGAACAGACGTTCCGAGCCGCAGCCTGGGAAGTAGAACACGGCTTCCGTATCGGCCGTGGTGGTCTTCGGATTGCGGATGATGGGAATGACTTTATCGTCCTCGATATCGAGCAGCGCGCGCGCGGTTTTCTTCGGCAGGTTGCCCGGCATCTTTTTATTGATGAAGTGAATCACCTGCGCCTTGACCGGCGGCTTGCCGGTGGTAGGCGGCGGCGCCTTGGTCTGCTTCTTGGCAAATTTCTTCAGCAAGTCGTGGCCCAGGCGCTGCGCCTTGTAGCCCCAGCCGATCATGACCTGGCGCGTGGCGTTGATCGTCACCGGATCGGTGGCGTTCAGGAACAGCATGGTCGCCTTGGTGCCCGGATTGAAACTCTTCTTTTCCATCTTGCGCAGCAGATTGCGCATATTCATCGACACGTCGCCGAAATCGATATTGACAGGGCAAGGCGTGACGCATTTGTGGCACACGGTGCAATGGTCGGCCACGTCTTCGAACTCTTCCCAATGTTTGATGGAAATGCCGCGCCGCGTCTGCTCTTCGTACAAAAACGCTTCGATCAGCGACGAGGTCGCCAGGATCTTGTCGCGCGGCGAATACAGCATATTGGCGCGCGGCACGTGGGTCGAGCAGACAGGCTTGCACTTGCCGCAGCGCAGGCAGTCCTTGACGCTGTCGGCAATCGCGCCGATATCGCTTTGCTGCATGATCAGGGACTCATGCCCCATCAGGCCGAACGACGGCGTATAGGCGTTACGCAAGTCGGCGCCCATGCCAGGCAGGTTCAGCAGTTTGCCCTTGTTGAAACGGCCTTCCGGATCGATGCGCAGTTTGTAGCTGCGGAAGTCGCCGATCTCTTCTTCCGTCAAAAATTCCAGCTTGGTAATGCCGATACCATGCTCGCCGGAAATCACGCCGTTCAGCGAGCGCGCCAAAATCATGATGCGGCCCACGGCTTCGTGGGCGTCCTGCAGCATTTCGTAGTTGTCCGAGTTGACCGGCAAGTTGGTGTGCACATTGCCGTCGCCGGCATGCATATGCAGCGCCACGAACACGCGGCTACGCAAAATGCGCGCGTGGATGGCCGTTGCTTCATCGAGTATCAGCTTGAAGGCGGCGCCGTTGAAGATCTGGCGCAGCTGGGCTCGCATTTCCTGCTTCCAGGTAATGCGCACGGTGCGGTCCTGTACCACGTCGAACAGGGTCGCTTGCGGCTGGGTTTCCAGGCGCGCATCGAACACCGGCAGCAAACGCTCCATGCCCAGTTCGGCCAGCTCATGCTTGACGTCAGCCAGCGGACGGTCCAGCTGGGCCAGCAGATACGTCCAGCGGCGGGTGACTTGCGCCAGCAACTGCTGCGCCTGCTCGGCGCGGTCGCCCAGCATTTCGGCGTCGTCCACGCGGTCGTCGGAGGCGTCATCGCTCTTGCCGATCGGCAGGTTACCCTTGCCAAGGAACCCGGTCAGGGCTGCGGCCAGTTGCAGCTTGTTCTTGATCGACAGCTCGATATTGATGCGCTCGATGCCGTCCGTATATTCGCCCATGCGGTTGAGCGGAATGACCACGTCTTCATTGATCTTGAAGGCGTTGGTGTGCTTGGCGATCGCGGCCGTACGGGCGCGATCGAGCCAGAATTTCTTGCGCGCTTCCGGGCTGACGGCCACAAAGCCTTCGCCGACGCGGGTGTTGGCAATACGCACCACTTCCGAGGCTGCCTGCGCAACCGCGTTTTCATCGTCGCCGACGATGTCGCCGAACAGCGCCATCTTCGGCAGCACGCCGCGTTTCGACTTGGTGGCGTAGCCGACCGCGCGCAGATAGCGCTCGTCCAGGTGCTCCAGGCCCGCCAGGCGGATAGTCGTGTATTGCTCGCCCTTGGCCGGCAAGCCGTCCAGGTAGTCCTTGATTTCCACGATCGACGGAATCGCATCGCGCGCCTGGCCGAAGAATTCCAGGCAGACGGTGCGGGCAAACTTCGGCATCTTGTGCAGGATCCAGCGCGCCGACGTGATCAGGCCGTCGCAGCCTTCTTTCTGGATGCCAGGCAAGCCAGCCAGGAATTTGTCGGTCACGTCCTTGCCCAAGCCTTCCTTGCGGAATTTACGGCCGGGAATTTCCAGGATTTCTGTCTTGAACGGCGCGTTAGGTTTGGTCGCGTCGCGCGTGCTCGGGTGGCGCCATTCCAGCTGGAAACGCGCCAGCGCGATATCGTGGATCTTGCCCAGGTTATGGTCGAGGCGCGTCACGTCGAGCCAGTCGCCATTCGGGTCGACCATGCGCCAAGAGGCCAGGTTGTCGAGCGCCGTGCCCCACAGCACGGCCTTCTTGCCGCCCGCATTCATGGCGACGTTGCCGCCGATACACGAGGCGTGCGCCGAGGTCGGGTCGACCGCAAACACGAAACCGGCTTTTTCGGCCGCTTCCGAGACTTTATTGGTGATCACGCCAGCGCCCGAATAAATCGTCGCGTATTCATGCGTGAGGCCAGGCAAGACCGTCATTTCGACGGCGCCCAGGGTGATCAGTTTTTCGGTGTTGATCACGGCCGACATCGGTGTCAGGGGAATTGCGCCACCCGTGTAGCCGGTGCCGCCGCCGCGCGGGATAATGGTCAGCCCCAGCTCGATGCAGCCTTTCACCAGGCCGGCCATTTCCTCTTCGGTGTCCGGAGTCAGCACCACGAACGGATATTCCACGCGCCAGTCGGTGGCGTCGGTCACGTGCGAGACGCGCGTCATGCCGTCGAAACGCACATTGTGTTTTTCCGTGTAGCGGCCCAGCACCCTGACGGTGCGCTTGCGCAAGTCATAGGTCTTGCGGAATTCGTCGCCAAAATCGGCCACCGCCTTGCTGGCCGCTTTCAACAGCAATTCGACATTGTGGCTGCGCGCCTGCGCCACTTCGGGCGATTCGCCGGAAGCTGCCGCGTCGCCGCCGGCCGCGTCGATCGACAGGCGGCGCTTGTCAACTTCGGCCAGCCGGTGATGCAGGGCATCGATCAGGCCCTGGCGGCGCTTGGGATTATCGAGCAGGTCATCCTGCAGATAGGGATTGCGGCGCACTACCCAGATATCACCGAGCACCTCATACAGCATGCGCGCCGAGCGGCCCGTCTGGCGCGCGCCACGCAGCTCGTCGAGCAGGCGCCACGAGTCCTCTCCCAACAGGCGTATGACGATCTCGCGATCGGAAAACGACGTGTAGTTATACGGGATTTCGCGCAGGCGGCTGGCTGCGGGACCATTGGGCGTTTCTGCCAATAAAGCTTGGATATGTGCGGGAGCGTTCATGGAGTATGGTGACGATGAGGACTGGACCCTAAAGGGCCATTTTATCTTATTGCGCCGCACCACGCGGGAACAGCCTTAGCAAGGGCAAGGTTTAAGCAGCATGCTCGCCACAAAAGCAAATACGGCGGTGCCCGCCATTTTCTGAATAAAATTTCCACAGGGAACCGTTTTCCACCGAAAAATATCAACTTTTGTGGAAGGCTGCAAATTATCGCGCCGCGCCATGATGGGGCAAACCGGCGTTGCAAACCGCCCCACGATGGCACGCATCAGGACAGCATTTGTCCAATCCGGTGCCATACGCCATCGGGCACATACAGCAGCAAGGTGGTCATGGTCAGGTAGCGCGCGCACTTGCCGACCGCCATATAGGCGACGCTGGGCCAGAACGGCAACTTGAGCCAGCCGGCCAGCGTGCACAGCGGGTCACCGACGCCGGGCAGCCAGGCCAGCAGCATGGTCTTGGCACCGTAGCGGGCCAGCCAGCGGAACCAGCGCGTGTCGCGCTCCTTGGCAAACGCCTGCTTGGCGCGGTAGCCCATCCAGTAATCGACGGCGCCGCCCAGCGTATTGCCGACGGTAGCGACAAAAATGGCGGACCAGAACAGGGCGGGATTGGCCTTGATGACGGCGAACACGGCCGGTTCGGAGCCGAGCGGCAGCAAGGTTGCTGAAATAAAGCTGATCAGAAAGACCGATGTCAGCCCTACCTCGGGCGCTGCGATCAGTTGCAGCAGCCAGGTGATTGCGGATTCGATCATTGAACACTTCACGATGCGGTAAGGCTCTCCATTATAATGAAGCGCAGCTTGCGCGCCGCACGAACCGTGCGGCGCGCAAGGGCTCACCGGCCCGCAGTTCCACAGAGCATGTTTGCCGCCCCGCTATCCGCCTCGGGCAAGGCATGCCGACGTACACGCTCCAGTGCACTTCCTGGCCCAGAATCACTCGCTTGCAGACTATGAACATCGACTACCTCAAGAAAATCCTGACCGCCCGCGTCTATGACGTTGCCTCCGAAACGCCGCTGGAACTGGCGCCTAACCTGTCCCAGCGTATCGGCAACCAGATTTACTTCAAACGCGAGGACATGCAAAGCGTGTTCAGCTTCAAGGTGCGCGGCGCCTACAACAAGATGGCCCACCTGAGCGAAGCGCAACTGAAGCGCGGCGTCATTTGCGCCTCGGCCGGCAACCATGCGCAAGGCGTGGCGCTGTCGGCGGCGCGCCTCGGTTGCCGCGCGCTGATCGTCATGCCAACCACTACGCCGCCCTTGAAAATCGAAGCGGTCAGGGCACGCGGTGGCAGCAGCGTGGAAATCGTGCTGCATGGCGACTCCTATACCGACGCCTACAACCATGCGCTGACGCTGGAACAGGAACAAAAACTCACCTTCGTGCACCCGTTTGACGACCCGGACGTGATCGCCGGCCAAGGCACCATCGGCATGGAAATCCTGCGCCAGCATGCGGGCCCTATCCACGCTATTTTCATCGCCATCGGCGGTGGCGGCCTGATCGCCGGCGTGGCCGCCTATGTAAAACAGATTCGTCCCGACATCAAAATCATCGGCGTGCAGACGGTCGACTCGGACGCCATGGCGCGCTCCCTGAAAGCAAAGGAGCGGGTCACCCTGCCCGACGTCGGCCTGTTTTCGGATGGCACGGCGGTGCGCCTGGTGGGCGAGGAAACCTTCCGCCTGGCCCAGCAGTATGTGGATGAAGTCATTATCGTCGACACCGACGCCATCTGCGCCGCCATCAAGGACGTGTTTACCGATACGCGCTCGATTCTGGAGCCTGCCGGCGCGCTGGCCATTGCCGGTGCCAAGGCCTATGTGGAACGGGCCAGCCTGACCAAGCACCCGATCATCAACCAGACCCTGGTGACGATAGCCTGTGGCGCCAACATGAATTTCGACCGTTTGCGTTTCGTGGCCGAACGGGCCGAACTGGGCGAGTTCCGCGAAGCCGTATTCGCCGTCACCATGCGCGAGCAGCGCGGCAGCTTCAAGCGCTTCTGCTCGCTGATCGGCGCACGCAACGTGACCGAATTCAATTACCGCATCAGCGACGAAAAAGACGCCCACGTGTTTGTCGGCATCCAGATCGCCGACCGCCATGAGTCGGGCGCGCTGGCCAAGCGTTTCGAGGAGCATGATTTCCGCACCCTGGACCTGACCCACGACGAGCTGGCCAAGTCGCATATCCGCCACCTGGT
The DNA here is from genome assembly GCF_051380735.1 of Janthinobacterium longum. Classification (NCBI taxonomy): domain Bacteria; kingdom Pseudomonadati; phylum Pseudomonadota; class Betaproteobacteria; order Burkholderiales; family Oxalobacteraceae; genus Janthinobacterium; species Janthinobacterium longum. The sequence goes on along the minus strand of NZ_JBNYXQ010000002.1, from coordinate 389,818 downwards.
GGGCGGCAAGAGCCAGCTGGCGCAGGACGAGCTGCTGTACCGCTTCGAATTCCCGGAACGTCCGGGTGCGCTGATGCGCTTCCTCGACAGCATGGCGCCGAACTGGAATATTTCGCTGTGCCATTACCGCAGCCAGGGCGGCGACGTGGGGCGCATCCTGATCGGCCTGCAAGTGCCGCCCGACGAGATGGTCGAGTTTGCACGTTTCCTCGATACGCTCGGGTACCGGTATTGGGACGAGACGAGTAATCCGGTGTATAAGTTATTCTTGGGGTAAGTCAGAAGGTCAGTTCCTTCGGAATCGGAATGTGCCCCACTGGGGCGCATTCCCCAGACGGGTCTGACCCCGAAATAGGCTACCATTCGTGCTTGACCGAATTGACGCCATCACAATGACCACTACCAACGACCTCGCCGAATTGTCACCTCTGGGCAAAAGCTCGGCCTACCGCAGCGACTACGCGCCGGAACTGCTGTTTCCGATTCCGCGCCAGGGCAAGCGCGACGAGCTGGAACTGCACGGCACGCTGCCCTTCTTTGGCCTCGATATCTGGAACGCCTACGAATTGTCGTGGCTGAACCTGCGCGGCAAGCCGCAAGTGGCCGTGGCCAAGGTCAGCGCGCCGGCCAACTCGCCCAATATCATCGAATCGAAGTCGTTCAAGCTGTACCTGAACTCCTTCAACCAGACCAAACTGGACAGTCCAGAAGCGCTGCTGGCCCTGCTGAAACAGGATCTGTCGAACGGCTTTGGCGCACCGGTACAGGTGGAACTGACCTTGCAGGAAGACTTCGGCAAGCTGAAGATGGGCGAATTCGACGGCGTGCTGCTCGACCGCCTGGACCTGGAAATCACTGACTACACGCCCTCGCCGCAGTTGTTGAAAGCGGCGCTGGCCGAGGCGCCGGTGGAAGAAAAACTGGTCTCGCACCTGCTCAAATCGAATTGCCTGGTGACCGGCCAGCCGGACTGGGGTAGCGTGCAGATCGAGTATGCGGGGCCGCAGATCGACCAGGAAAGTCTGCTGCGCTACCTGATCGGTTTCCGCGAGCACAATGAATTCCATGAACAGTGCGTCGAGCGCATCTTTGTCGATATATTGCGCCAGTGCAAGCCACAAAAACTGTCGGTCTACGCACGCTACACGCGCCGCGGCGGGCTGGACATCAACCCCTGGCGCAGCAACTTCAGCACCGGGCATATGCCCGACAATCTGCGCAACGCGCGCCAATAAGTACTGGTCAGGTTTGCCGGAAGCGCGCAGAATAATGCTGATCGGAACGCTGGCTGTGTTCTAAAACAACGCCAGCGTTGCTGACGCAAGCAACATAAAACGCCGAAAAGTCGGAAAATCGGCATTCAGCGACGGAAAAACCGGCAGGAGATTCGTTTTCAATCAAGAAATAGCTAATTCCCCTTGACGTTATTTTTTTGATAAAATGTTTGCTTGTCCCGCCATAGTGTCCACTGCGCCGGCAGCGAGCATATACTGTTGAGAATTGGCGTTACAGGCCACCCAAACAGGCCTATAATTCGGCTCGCAAGCCCTCTGCGCATTGCACCATTTCATTGAGTGTCATGACTAATCTTAGCAAAATATTATCCCTCGAAAACGTCCTTCTGGACCTGGAAGTCTCCAGCAAAAAGCGCGCTTTCGAGCAAGCCGGCCTGATCTTCGAAAACAACTATGGCATCGCCCGCTCTACCGTGTCGGACAATCTGTTTGCCCGTGAACGCCTGGGTTCGACCGGCCTCGGTCATGGCGTTGCCGTGCCGCATGGCCGCATCAAGGGCACCAAGACCTTGAAAGCACCGCTGGGTGCGTTTGTGCGCCTGGCCGAACCGATCCCGTTCGAGTCGCCGGACGGCAAGCCTGTCAGCCTGCTGTTTTTCCTGCTGATCCCCGACCATGTGACCCAGCAACACCTGGAAATCCTGTCGGAAATCGCCGAAATGTTTTCCGACGACGCCTTCCGTACGGCGCTGGCCACCGATCCGGAACCGAAATCCGTGCATTCGCGCATCGTCAATTGGCAACCCAGTCTGCAAGCGGCGGGTTAAACTTCAGGTATTGATCCACTCCTGAAGAAAACTGCCATGTTGCAAACGCCGCTGACGATACAACGCCTGTACGACGACAATCGCGAAAGTCTGCAACTGGGCTGGTTCGCCGGTTTTCCCGGCGGCGAGCGCCTGATCTCGGGCGACGTCTCGTCGGCCGCCGACCAAGTCGGCCACTTGAATTTGATCCACCCGGGCCGCATCCAGGTGTTTGGCCACCAGGAAATCAATTACTACCAGCGCCTGAAGGTCAATACGCGTACCCACGTGATCGGCGAACTGATAGCCGGCGGCCCACCCGCGCTGATCATCGCGCAAGGCCTGGAAACGCCGCCCGACATCCTCGCCATCTGCGACGAGCAGAATATTCCCCTGTTTTCCACGCCCTTGCCGGCCGCGCAGGTGATCGATTTCCTGCGCGTCTACCTGTCGAAAAAGCTGGCGCAGCGCATTATCATGCACGGCGTGTTCATGGATGTGCTGGGGGTGGGTGTCCTGATCACAGGCGATTCGGGTCTGGGCAAGAGCGAACTGGGACTGGAGCTGATTTCACGCAGCCACGGCCTGGTGGCCGACGACGCCGTCGAGTTTTCGCGCATCGCCCCGAACATGATAGAAGGGCGCTGTCCGCCACTGCTGCAGAACCTGCTTGAAGTACGCGGTCTGGGCCTGCTCGACATCAAGGCCATCTTCGGCGAAACGGCGGTGCGCCGCAAAATGCGCCTGAAACTGATCGTGCACCTGGTGCGCCGCAACGCGCTGGAAGAAGAAGTCGAGCGCCTGCCCTTCCTGTTCCCCACCGAAGACGTGCTGGGCCTGCCGATACGCAAGGTCGTCATCCCCGTCGCCGCCGGCCGCAATATCGCCGTGCTGCTGGAAGCGGCCGTGCGCAATACGATCTTGCAGCTGCGCGGCATCGATACCTTGCAGGAATTCATGGAGCGTCAGAGATTGGCAATGAGTGGCGATTAAGGCCGGGGTCAGACCCCCGCAGCCGTCAGCTCAAGCCTCTGACTTAGCGGCATTGAGGGTCTGACCCCAGCTTTGTCCAATCAACACCACACAATCAATTGCAATAATTTGTAAATGAAATTGCCACGGAGCGTAGCTGCGGCCTTTATTGTATGATTGCCGCATGCATATCGTCCTTATTACCGGTATATCCGGCTCCGGCAAATCCGTGGCACTCAATGTGCTGGAAGACTCCGGTTATTACTGCGTTGACAACCTGCCGCCGGCCTTGCTGCCGAGTTTGGTGCGAACCTTGCTGGAGGAGGGCACGGACCGCCTGGGCGTGGCCGTCGATGCGCGCAGCGCCGAGTCGTTGGCCAGTCTGCCGGACAATGTGGCGCTGCTGCGCGACCAGGGGCATGACGTCAAGGTCATGTTCCTGACGGCAAATACACACTCGCTGGTGGCGCGTTTTTCGGAAACCCGGCGCAGCCATCCGCTGTCGCATGAATTGCGGCCCCATCACAATCCCGCCAGCCGCCGCACGCTGATCGAATGCATCTCGGAAGAGCGCGAACGGCTGTCGGCAATCCAGCAACTGGGCCATGTGATCGATACGTCGGAACTGAGCGCCAACAAACTGCGTGCCTGGGTCAAGGATATCGTCGCCTCCGAGCGCGCACCGCTGACTCTGTTCTTCGAGTCGTTCGCTTTCAAGCTGGGCGTGCCGCTGGACGCCGATTTCGTGTTTGACGTGCGGGCCCTGCCCAATCCGTATTACGACCTGGCGCTGCGGCCGCTCGATGGCCGCGACGCGCCCGTGATCGCTTTTCTGGACGCCCAGCCCAGCGCGCTGGAATTGTTTGCCGATATCCGCAATTTCGTGGAAAAGTGGCTGCCATCGTTCAAGTCCGACAACCGCAGTTATCTGACGGTGGCGCTCGGCTGCACGGGTGGGCAACACCGTTCGGTGTATATGGCGGAACACCTGGCGCAGTATTTTGCCGACCGCGAACGGGTCGTGCTGCGCCACCGCGAGCGTCACTGAGGCGGAAAAACGGACGCAAAAAAGGGCGCGATGATAAAACAGCGCGCCCTTAGTTGATCACAACAATCTGGAGCGGCAGGCCTAGACGGCGGCGGCTTCTTCAGCAGTGTTGTCTGGCAGATGCTTGATCGCCTCTTTACCGTGCTCTTGCACTTTGGTTTTGTACTTCATCACTTGCCGGTCGAGCTTGTCGATCAGGCTGTCAATTGCGGCATACAGGTCATGCGCCAGGCTTTCCACGTAGACGGTCTTGCCGCTCAGTCGCAGATTCACTTCGGCCTTCTGGCGTTTTTCTTTCTCTTTGAGGTTGTCGACGGTCAGAATCACGGCAATATCGATAACGTGATCGAAATGGCGTTTCACGCGCTCCAGTTTGGTTTGTACGTATTCACGGATGGCTGGTGTCACTTCGAGATGATGTCCGCTGATGGTGAGATTCATACACACTCCTAAAGATGATCGGGTTCGTGCGGTGTCCATCGATCCGGCCCGCAGAGGAACCGAAAAAACTACAAAGACTTACGCAGACTCACTGGCGGAATTTTCAACGCTTCCCGGTATTTGGCAACAGTACGTCGCGCAATTACCATGCCTTGTTCCCCCAGCATGTCCGCAATCTTACTGTCGGATAAAGGATTTTTAGGGTTCTCTGCTCCTGTCAATTGCACGATCAAGGCCCGTATCGCCGTCGATGACGCCTCCCCTCCTGCTTCGGTGGCGACGTGGCTGCCAAAGAAATACTTCAACTCAAACATTCCATGCGGGGTCAGCATGTACTTTTGGGTTGTTACGCGCGAGATAGTACTCTCGTGTAAACCCAGTGTATCAGCTATTTCGCGAAGCACAAGTGGCCGCATGGCAACTGCGCCGTGCGAGAAAAAATCCTTTTGCCGTTCCACTATCGCCTGCGCCACGCGCAGGATGGTGTCGAAACGCTGGCGCATGTTCTTGATCAGCCATTTGGCTTCCTGCAGCTGTGCGCCCATGCCGCCTTCGCCCTTGCCCTGCTTGAGCAGATTGGCATACATGGCGTTCACGCGCAGGCGCGGCATCACGTCATTGTTCAGCGAAACCTGCCAGCCGTTGCGGGCGCGCTTGACCACCACATCGGGTACCACGTAGTCGGACACATCCGAAGCGAACACGGCGCCCGGGTGCGGGTTGCACAAGCGAATCACGGTCTGCGCCTCGCGCAGGTCTTCGTCATCGCAGTCGAGGGCTTTCTTGAGCTTGTTGAAGTCGCGCTGGGCAAACCAGGCCAGGTGTTTTTCAACGATGGTCAGGGCCATGCGGCGCGTCACCAGCGCCACCTGCGGCAAGCGTTTGATCTGCAGCGCCAGGCATTCGGACGCGTTGCGCGCGCCGACGCCGGGCGGATCGAAACTTTGCAGCAGCGCCAGCGCCGTGCGCAGTTCGTCGGCATCGACTTCCAGCTCTTCCGGCAGGCGCGCCAGGATATCGTCGAGCGGCTCTTCCAGGTAGCCGTTGTCGTCAAGCGCATCAATGATCAATTCCACCAGTGCACGGTCGCGCAGTTCCAGTACCGTCACGCGCATCTGCTCCATCAGGTGCTCGCGCAAGGTGCAGTGATGGGCCTCCAGTTGCGGACGAGAATCCTCGTCATCGGGCGCCTTGCCGCGGCTGGCCTCGTTCCAGTCGCTGTCGCCGCCCTCTGGCGCGGCCGTGCTCTCGCCGCCATCGCCATCGAACGTTTCCGCTTCTGCCGCCGGTGCAGGCGCTTCCTGGCCCGGTGGCGCAGGCGGCGCTTCAGCGGGCGCCGCCGTCGAACTCAGGGCACCGTCGGACAACAGGCGCAGCGAGCGGTCGAGCGGATCGTCCAGCCGTTCCAGCAAGGGATTATCGGTCAGCAACTGCTCCAGCTCCTGGTGCAATTCCAGCGTGGACAGTTGCAGCAGACGTATCGATTGCTGTAATTGCGGCGTCAGTGCCAGGTGCTGCGAGGTGCGCAGCTGCAGTGATTGTTTCATTGGCTTACATGCGGAAGTGTTCGCCCAGATACACGCGGCGTACCGACTCGTTGGCGATGATGTCGTCGGGCCGCCCCGACGCCAGTACCGAACCCTGATTGATGATATAGGCGCGGTCGCAGATGCCCAGCGTTTCGCGCACATTATGGTCGGTGATCAGCACGCCGATATTGCGTTCCTTCAAAAACCGCACAATGCGCTGGATCTCGATCACGGCAATCGGATCGACGCCGGCGAACGGCTCGTCGAGCAGCACGAAACGCGGGTCGGTAGCCAGCGCGCGGGCGATTTCCACGCGGCGGCGCTCGCCGCCCGACAGCGACAAGGCCTGGTTTTCGCGCAGCTTTTCAATTTGCAGGTCGGCCAGCAATTTGTCGAGGCGTTCCTCGATTTCGGGCTTTTTAAGCGGGCGGCCGTCGACCGTCTGGATTTCCAGCACGGCGCGGATATTGTCTTCCACCGTCAGCTTGCGAAACACCGATGCTTCCTGCGGCAGGTAGGACAGGCCCATCTGTGCGCGGCGGTGGATCGGCAGGCTGGAGATATCGACACCGCTGATATCGATGGTGCCGCCATCGGACGGCACCAGGCCCACGATCATGTAGAACGAGGTGGTCTTGCCGGCGCCGTTCGGGCCCAGCAGGCCCACCACTTCGCCGCACTCGACTTGCAGCGATACATCATGCACCACCTGCCGCTTGCCATAGGTTTTCTGCAGTCCCCGCACGATCAGGGTGCTGCCGCAACGTTCATTCTTGTCCATTATTTCTTCCCTGGCGTGGGCGCGGCCGGTGCTTGGTCTGCCGCCGGCTTGTTCTTCGGCTGTATCACCATGCGCACGCTGCCGGCGCCAGGTGTGCTGGTGCCGCTGTCGCTGTTTTCCATATTGAACAACTCATTGCGGCTGTCATACGAAATGAAGGCGCCATTGGCCACATCGGTCGGTTTGGTGCCTTGCAGGCGCGTGAGCTTGGCCCTGGAAAACAATTTCACGACTTCCGTCTTGTTGTTGTATTCCACCCGTTCCGCTTCGCCTTCCACCCACAGGTCACCTTCACCGTCGCGCTTCTGGCGGAAGGTAGCCAGCTTGCCCGCTTCGCCCCAGAAGGTGATGAACTGGTAGCCCTGCGGATCTTCGGTGATCAGGGCACGCCCCGCCTTCATGGTCAGGGTGCCCTTCACCAGTACCACGTCGCCGGTCAGGGTGCGGGTCTGCTTGATGTCATCGACCTGGCCGCTGCGGGCGGTGATGACGGCTTCTTTTTCCGAGTCGGCCTTTTCGGCATGGGCACTGCCCATTACCGCCAGGGAAAACAAGCTCAACAGCAAGATTTTTTTCATTTTGATTTGGTCCTCTTTATTTATTTGGCCGGCACGGCTTTGCGCGGCGGTATCACGATGCGCACCGAACCCGGTACTTCCACCACGCTGGTGGCATTGTTGGCCTTCAGGCCCACGCCGGTCACATGCGAACGCCCCGAGAGCAGGTCGACCGGCACCGCCGACTCCATCCGCTCTTCATCAGGAAAAATCGTCAGCGCCTCGGTTTTCAGCGTCATGTTCTGCGTTTTCGGACCGGCCACGCGGTCGATCACGACATTGCGCGACAATTGCAAACGTGAATTTCCCTGATCGATATGGGCCAGCTCGGCCGTCATGTTCATGGGCGGCACGCCCGGGCTGATCTTGCGCACGAAAGGCTGGTCGATATCGGATGAGTCATCGGCCGGGTAATGCGTGAGCTTGGCGCCAGAGACGATATAGCTGGGCTTGCCCTGCAAGTCCATGCGCACCAGGCTGAAATTGGTGACGAAATAATCGGGCTCGTCCAATTTCTTGTTGGCACTCACATCCTGGCTGCTCTTGTTCATCACTTCAAGCAGCCAGAAGCTGCCCAGCGCCACCGCGACGGCGCCCAGCACGGTAAAAATCAAGCGCCAGCGATGGGCGCCTTCTGGCTTACGCATAGTGTTTCACTCTCAAAAATAGGCCTGCCGCGCAGGAGCAGCACGCCGGCATCAGATGACCTTTGCCTGGGTCAGGTCATGGATATGCAAGGCGCCGACCAGCTTGCCGTCAGCGTCGACCACCAGCATCTGGTTGATGCGGTGCTGCTCCATCACGGCCACCGCGTCGACAGCCAGGCGGTCGGGTGCGATGCTGCGCGGCTGCGCATGCATCACGTCGCGGATCGCCACTTGCGTGAAATCCTGCACGCGCTCGAACATGCGGCGCAGGTCGCCATCCGTAAACACACCCACCGGACGATTATCGGGATCGACGATGGCCGTCATGCCCATGCCCTTCTTCGTCATTTCTTCCAGTGCCTGCAGCAGCGAGGCGTGCACCGGTACTTTCGGCACCCGCTCGCCGCTGCGCATCACGTCATGCACGTGCGTCAGCAGGCGGCGGCCCAGGGCGCCACCGGGATGCGAACGGGCAAAATCTTCTTCCTTGAAACCGCGCAAGTCCAGCAGCGCCACGGCCAGCGCATCGCCCAGCGCCAGCGTGACAGTGGTGCTGGCGGTCGGCGCCAGGTTCAGCGGACAGGCTTCTTTTTCCACCGAAATATCGAGGTGCACGTCGGCCAGTCGCGCCAGGCTCGATTGCGGCTTGCCAGTCATGGCGATCAGTACGCCGCCCATACGCTTGACGACCGGCATGATGGCCATCAGTTCGGCCGATTCGCCCGAATACGAGATGGCGATAAAGGCGTCGTCCGAGGTGACCATGCCCAGGTCGCCATGCGCCGCTTCGGCCGGATGCACGAACATGGCCGGCGTGCCGGTCGAGGCCAGGGTGGCAGCGATCTTGCGCGCGATATGGCCGGACTTGCCGATGCCGGACACCACCACGCGGCCCTTGCATTCAAGCAGCATGGCCACCGCGCGGCCGACGCTGTCGTCGTGCGCCAGGCGCGCATGCAGCGCAATGATGGCGTCGGCTTCGATCTGCAAGGTAGTGCGGGCCAGCGCCACGGCGCGCGCGCTTGTGGCATTCATGTCACTTCGATCAAAAGCTTTCTGCATTGTTTTTTCATGGGTTACACTCATGCCCAAAGTATAAACGAATTAGGAAAGCAAAAAACTTGCCAGTCACAACAAACTACGATTTCCACTGACCACCCCGGGCAACCCATGTTTTCCTCGCTAGAATTGACCCTGATGTTACTCGGCAGCGCCGTGCTTGGCGTGGTGGCTTTCAGAATGTTGCACTTGCCCCCCATGCTGGGCTACCTGGCGGTCGGCATCGTCATCGGCCCTCATGCGCTGGGGCTGGCCGCCGAGAATGAAGCGAGCCATACCCTGGCCGAATTCGGCGTCGTCTTCCTGATGTTTTCGATCGGGCTCGAGTTTTCCCTTCCCAAGTTTCTTGCCATGCGGCGCATCGTCTTCGGACTCGGCATGGCGCAGGTGGTCACCACCATTGTTGCCACCGTCGTCTTTGGCTGGCTGGTTGGGCGCTATCTGTCGGCCTATTTGCACCTCAGCTGGCAGGCCGCATTTGCGCTCGGCGGCGCGCTGGCCATGTCGTCGACCGCCATCGTGTCGAAAATGCTGACGGAACGGCTCGAACTCGAAAGCGAACACGGCCGCAAGATCATCGGCATCCTGCTGTTCCAGGACCTGGCCGTGGTGCCGCTGCTGATCCTGATCCCGGCGCTGACGAAAGACTCGGACAACCTGGCCGAAACGCTGGCCTGGGCCGGCGCCAAGGCGGTGGTGGTGCTGATCCTGCTGTTGTTCCTGGGACAAAAAATGGTGCGCGGCTGGCTCACCATCGTCGCCAAGCGCCGTTCGCAGGAACTATTCATGCTCAACCTGCTGTTAATTACCCTGGGCGCGGCCTGGATCACCGAACGCGCGGGCCTGTCGCTAGCCCTGGGCGCTTTCGTGGCCGGCATGCTGATCTCCGAAACCGAGTTCAAGCACCAGGTCGAAGAGGATATCAAACCTTTCCGCGATGTGCTGCTGGGCCTGTTTTTCATCACGGTCGGCATGCTGCTCAATATCCGCGTGGTGATCGACAACTGGTGGCTGGTGCTGTTGCTGCTGTGCGCGCCGGTGCTGCTGAAATTTGCCCTGATCGCCGGCCTGGCCAGGCTGTTCGGCGCCAGCAACGGCGTGGCCCTGCGCACCGGGCTGGGACTGGCCCAGGCCGGCGAATTCGGCTTCGTGCTGCTCAACCTGGCCGGTGGCATCAAATTGATGGACCCGTTCGTGGTGCAGGTGGTACTGGCGGCGATGGTGCTGTCGATGCTGATCGCGCCCCTGCTGATCGCAAAATCGGATGCGATCGTCATCAAGCTGGCCGCCAATGACTGGATGATGCAGTCGCTGGCGCTGACGAAAATTGCCACCCGTACCATGGCGGCCCAGAAACACGTGCTGATCGCCGGCTTCGGGCGCAGCGGGCAAAGCCTGGCCACCCTGCTGACGGAAGAAAAGATTGAATACCATGCGCTGGACCTGGACCCGGAGCGGGTGCAGGAAGCGCAGCTGGCCGGCGCCCATGTGTCGTATGGCGACGCCGGTCGGCGCGAAAGCCTGGTGGCAGCCGGGATTTACCGGGCCAGCGCCATCGTGATTACCTATGCCAACACGCCGGCGGCCCTGCGGCTGCTGCATCTGGTTACTGAACTGGCGCCCACCCTGCCCGTCATCGTGCGCAGCTACGACGACAGCGACCTGGACCTGCTGCGCGATGCGGGCGCCACCGAAGTGGTGCCGGAACTGATGGAAGGCAGTTTAATGCTGGCCTCGCACGCCCTGATCATGATGGGCGTGCCGCTGCGCCGCGTGGTGCACCGGGTGCAGGCGGCGCGCGAAGAACGCTATGCCTCGCTGCGCGGCTATTTCCACGGCGCCAGCGACGCCGGCGACGACGCCGAACTCGAACGCCTGCATTCGGTAACCGTCGGCGATGGCGCGCACTGCATTGGTGTTCCTTTGAGCAGCATCGACATGAGCGCTTGTGGCGCGCTGGTTACCACCATCCGCCGCGGACGTAGCCGGCTTGCAGTCACGCCCGAAACGCAGCTGGCCGGCGGCGACGTGGTGGTACTGCGCGGCAGCGCCGATGCCGTCGCCAGGGCGGAAAGCTTGCTGCTGAAGTAAATCAGCTTGCCGAGGCGCTGACCACCAGGTTGCGGCCATTCGCCTTGGCCTGGTACAGGGCCTGGTCGGCGTGCGCCACCAGTTGCTGCGCCACCACTTCGATGGCCAACTGCTCCGATTGCGACGGCAGGCTGGCCACGCCGATCGACACGCTGACCGACGCCTGCACGGCGCCCGCTTGCCCGGCACCGGGCAAATCGAACGGCGTGCCGGCGATGCTGGCGCGGATGCGCTCGGCCACAAACGTAGCACTGTCGAGGTCGGCATCAATCAACAGCACGACGAATTCCTCGCCGCCGAAGCGCCCCAGCGCGTCGGAGCGGCGCAATTCCTGGCGGATGCGCGCCGCCACTTCGCGCAGGACTTCGTCGCCACCCTGGTGGCCATGAGTATCGTTGACCTTCTTGAAGTGGTCGATATCGATATACATGCAGGCGATGCAATATTGCTGGCGCCGCGCACGGGCGATTTCTTCCAGCATGCGCCGGTCGATATAACGGCGGTTGTAGACGCCGGTCAGCGCATCAGTCAGGCCAATATATTTCAGCATTTCATTGCTGATCACGTTTTCCAGGCAGATCGCGATAATCGACGCCATGTGCTTGACGAAGTCAGTGCCCAGCGCCGGTGTAAAGCGCGCGCTGTCGCTGCTGGCCAGGTTCAGGCTGCCGATCAGCCGCTTGTTGCGCAGCAAGGGCACCAGCGCCACGCTGCGCAGTACCAGCTTGCCAGCGGTCGCGCTGGCCGGAAAGCGGGCGCCGTGCACGGTCGCATCGAATGGCCCCAGCAGCGGCAACTGTGGCGCGCCTTCGCCAGCCGGCATGAAACCGAGCTCTTCAGGATGCTGCACGAACAACATTTGCGGAAAGTCGCTGAAATCGACGCCCAACTTTTCCATCACCACCAGGATATCGTCGCCCTCGTCAACCAGGCTGAGGGTAACGCCGTCGAGTTCGGAGACCACCGGCAAGGTACGAAAGATGGTACCGATCAGTTCGGGAAAGGTGGCGGCGCCGACGATTTCCAGGTCAAACGCCTGGTGGCGGCCCATGATGTCGTGGTTGCGTTCGAGTTGCTCGTGCAAATACCCCATGCGCACGCGCAAGGCCTGGTTTTCCGCTTCCAGGCGGGCGATCGATGCGGCCAGGCTGCTGGCATCGCTGCCCTGCTGGTCTGATGCCGGCGATATCGGTTGAATCATATATAAACCTCAAACCCTTCTGTGCGGCCACAACGCTTAAAACGCCAGTTCGAAACCGACTTCCTGGCCCACCACGATGGCTTCGTCGCCGCCACTGGTGACGATGGCGTTCATGCCGAAGCAGATTGCGCCGTCGAGCCCGGGTTTGGCACGATAATGCATGACATCGAGCGGGTCCGGTCCCGGCACGCCCGTGGCCTGATCGACCGAGGGAATCGGACAGCGCGGGCAGGGCTTGACGGGTTTCAGGGTGGTGGCGCCAAACTGCAGCGTGTCGGCATAATCTTCCTCGAAAGCGCCGATGCCGTCGAGTACCAGGTTGGGCCGAAAGCGGTTCATCGGCAACGGCGTGCGGCCGGCCGCGCGCAGCTTCTCGTTCACATCGTCGAGCGAGGCCCTGCTCGCCACCAGCAACGGATAACCATCGGAAAACAGGGTGGGCGCGGCAATCCCGGCGGTCCATTTGGTGCCGGTGGTGCGCACCACGTCCGGGTGGAAACGCGCCAGCCGGCATGGCACGCCGATGGCGTTGGAAAACCAGGCCGCCGTCACGGCGTCGCAATCATAGGCGCGTACCTGCTCATCCCACAACTGGACTTCCAGCATGGGCGCCAGTTGCGGATGCGGCAGACCCAGTTCAATTTCCAGGCGCAACATGCCCGGCGCGCGCAGTTCCATGGTAGTGGCCTTGATGGTGGGCACGATCAGCGCCATGCGCGGATAGTCGCGCTGGGTCAGGAAACGGCCCTCGGCATCGACCACCATCCACTCGCGGTCATACACCTGTTCGCTCATCAGGCCACAATCAGTCAGCACGGCCTCGCGCAGGGCGATGCCGGCGCACGATTTGATCGGGTAAAGGGTAATCTCGGACAGGATAGCCATGCGCCACGGGCAGCGCCGCAGCCGCTGCCGATTGATTGTTCAGGGGCGAAGTATGGCAGCAAAGCGGGCCAGCGTAAATCTGCCTGATGCGGCAAATGTGGCGCCGGCCCGGCGGGCCATCAATAGGTGTAGAAAATACGCTGGATTTCCTGTGTGCTGTTGGTCTTGGTCAACGCCAGCATCAGCAGGATGCGGGCTTTTTGCGGGTTCAGGGTGTCCGACACGACACTGTCGAGTTCATCGTCATTGGCTTCGCCGTTGCGCGCCACGATGCCCTGTCCCACGCGGCTCGAACGCACGATCAGCACACCCTTCTGGCGCGCTTCGACCAGCGCCGGCTTCATTTGCGCGGCCACGCTGCCATCGCCCACGCCGGCGTGGATGATGCCCTTGGCGCCAGCGGCGATAAAGGCATCCATGCCGATACGGTTCATATTCGCGTAGCCATACACGATGTCCACTTGTGGCAGGGAATCGAGCTTGCTGATGTCAAATTCCGATTCCAGTGTGTGCTTGCGCGTCGACTGGCGGTAAAAGAACGGCTTGCTGCCCTGGATATAGCCGAGCATGCCCAGTTCGGTCGACTTGAAGGTGTCGGTGGTCGAGGTGTTGGTCTTGGTGACTTCCCGCGCCGCATTGATCTGGTCGTTCAGGGCCACCAGCACGCCCTTGCCGACGGCTTCGCGGCTGCCGGCCAGCATCACCGCGTTGTACAGGTTGATCGGGCCATCGGCCGAGATCGCCGTTGATGGGCGCATGGCACCTACCACCACTACCGGCTTGTTGCTTTTGACGGTCAGGTTCAGGAAATACGCGGTTTCTTCGATGGTGTCGGTGCCGTGCGTGACCACCACGCCATCGACGTCTGGCGAAGCGAGCAGCACATTGATGCGCTTGGCCAGGGTCAGCCAGTGTCCATTGGTCATGCTTTCGCTGGCGATCTGGAACACTTGCTCGCCTCTGACGTTGGCCACTTTTTTCAGTTCCGGCACCGCCGCGATCAGGCGTTCGACGCCGACGGTGGCCGAGGTGTAGCCGACGGTGGTGGTGCTATCGGCGCCGCTGCCGGCAATGGTGCCGCCGGTGGCCAGGATCACTACATTCGGCAGTTTGACGGCTGCCTGCTGCGCACGCGCGGGCGCGGCGGCGACAAAACTCATCATCAAGGTGGCCAGCATCAGCTGTGCACAAGATTGGAATTTGCGTGAAAACATGGTGCTCCTGTTGGTGATAGGGAAAAAGTGACAAAGTGGCAGTTAAATTATATGCCATCAGTCTGTTATCGCAGGACGATTTTGTGCACCGGCGGCGATGCAGTACAGTGGTCGCATTTCCTGCGACTGGAGCAATCGATGGCATCCCTGTATTTCCTGCCAATAAATGCCGGCCTGCTTGCAGCGCTGGCTGCAATCCCCGCCACGGCCGCAGAACCGGCACTGCCACTGTGGGAAGCGGGCGTCTTCGGCGGTACCGCCGTCACGCCCGCCTATCCGGGTTCAAGCGAGCGCTCGACACGCACGCTGGCCCTGCCCTATCTTGTTTATCGGGGAAAAGTGCTGCGCGCCGATCGCGAGGGCGTGGGCGCGCGGCTGGTCAATACCGATAAAACTGAATTTGACGTCGGCTTTGCCCTGTCGCTGCCGGCCAAATCAGATGAGGTACCGGCCCGGCGCGGCATGCCGGACCTGGGCACGCTGGTGGAATTTGGCCCGCGCCTGAAAATCAAGCTGGCCGAACCGTCGCCAACTAGCCGTGTGCGGCTGGAGCTGCCGCTGCGCGCCGTGATCGAAGCGCGCGGCGGCCTGCATCGCCAGGGCGCCACGTTCGAGCCGCGCCTGGCCTACACTCTGTTTGACCCGCAGGGGCGCTGGCATGTCGATACGGCCCTCTCCGCCGTGCTGGGCAATCGTGGCATCAATGACTATTTTTATGGCGTCGAGCAGCAGTTTGCTACCGCCGGGCGTCCTGCCTACACGGCAAAAAGCGGGCTGATGCTCACGCGCCTGGGCCTGGCCGGCTCGTATCTGCTGCACCGCGACTGGCGCACGTTTGCCTTTTTACGCTACGACAACTACGCCAGTGCCGCCAACCGGGACAGCCCGCTGCTGCGCCAGAACAGCGGCACCTCGGCCGGCATCGGGCTGATGTGGACATGGCAACGTTCAGACCGGCCAGCCCGGGATGGGCAAGAATAGCCTGCAGATAATCGTCTGCCGG
Organism: Janthinobacterium longum; assembly: GCF_051380735.1. Lineage (NCBI taxonomy): Bacteria > Pseudomonadati > Pseudomonadota > Betaproteobacteria > Burkholderiales > Oxalobacteraceae > Janthinobacterium > Janthinobacterium longum. The sequence goes on along the minus strand of NZ_JBNYXQ010000002.1, from coordinate 374,349 downwards.
TGGAATGACTACCGGTAGCCGGCGAAAACCGCGCTGGCAGGCCGTGTTTCAGGAAGGATATAGACGATGCCATCGGATTGCCGGAAGGCCGGACTGACGACAGCCTGGTAGAACTTGAGCGGCACATTGATACAGCCATACGAAATACGATTATCGCTGATCGTGGCACTGGCCAGTCGCTGCAGCCGCTGCTCGCGCGGATTGCTGGTGACCACCGGGTGCAGGGAAATGGCGGCGTCGTAATCGACCCACAGGATTTCGCCACCATGCAGGTTGTGGCCCAGCGAAGCGACAAACCGCCCGGCTGGCGTAGTGCGCTCTTCAGGCTTGATGTCGGCCAGCTTGCGCGTGCCGATACCGGGCGCCGAGTCGTCTCCCGAGGACTGTCCCAGCAAGGCGGCCGACGCGCCGCGCAAGCTGCCATCGACGTCGAACACGAACACCTTCGCACCGCGCTTGTCGACGATCACGAAAGGCAGGCTATGATTGTCGCCCGAGCCGACGATCCAGTCGGCCAGACTGCTGGCCTCGGCAGATGCCGGTTCAAGCTTGAAGTCAGCCCGTCCGCCCTCTGCCAGCGCCCATGGCGCAACAGCCAGGGCGCACAGGGCAAGCCACCATTTGACACTCATCAGTTACGATCCTGCTTGCGCGGATGCGCGGCAGGCACGTACGGCCGGGGCACGGCTTCCACCGGTGCGACCGGTGGCGCAGGTACTTCTGCGGCCGGCACTGGTGGTGCGACCGGCGGTGCGACTGGTGGAAACGCGAACGGCGCACCAGGTGGTGTGGCTGGCGGCAACACCAGCAAGCCCACGACCGGCGGTGGTGCTGGCTGGAAGCTGTTCACAGGCACCACGACTGGCGGCGTCACTACCACCGGCGGCACGACGACAGGTGGCGTCACCACTACCGGCGGCACGACAACAGGAGGCGTCACCACTACCGGCGGCACGACAACAGGAGGCGTGACCACTACCGGCGGCACGACAACAGGAGGCGTCACCACCACTGGCGGCACGACGACAGGCGGCGTCACCACTACTGGCGGCACGACGACAGGAGGCGTTACCACCACCGGTGGCACGACCACAGGTGGCGTCACCACTACCGGCGGCACGACGACAGGAGGCGTCACCACCACCGGTGGCACGACGACAGGAGGCGTGACCACCACCGGTGGCACGACGACAGGAGGCGTGACCACTACCGGTGGCACGACGACAGGAGGCGTCACCACTACCGGCGGCACGACGACAGGGGGTGTCACCACCACTGGCGGCACGACGACAGGAGGCGTCACCACTACCGGTGGCACGACGACAGGTGGCGTGACCACTGCCGGCGGCACGACAACAGGGGGCGTCACCACTACCGGTGGCACGACGACGGGCGGATCGATCACAACTGGCGGCACGACCACTGGCGGTGCGACAACCACCGGCGGCACCACCACCGCCGGGGTAACGATCAGCGCGCCACTGACATAGGTAATCGCATAGTTCGACGGCGTGAAGCTGCCACCTGCTGCGTTGCTGGATGTAATTGCATAGGGTCCGGGCGCCGCGGCGTTCGCAGCGGCGCCGGGGCTGCTGCCGGTCACGCTGCCGATACTCTCGCCGTTCTGCAGCGCGCTCGACGTGAAGCCGCTCAAGTCCGGCGTCTCGCCATATGCTTTGGTGACGTTCTTGGCCGTAATGGTCAAGGGCGCCGGGGTGACCGTCAGCGCGCCATTGATATAGGTAATCGCATAGTTTGACGCCGTGAACGTGCCACCGGTCGCATTGCTTGGAATAATCGCGTACGGTCCCGGTACCTGCGCGTTGGCACGCGTGCCGTCACTGATTTCTGTCACGCTGCCGATGCTCTCGCCGTTTTGCAGCGGGGTCGAGTTAAATTCGGACAGGGTCGGCGTCTGGCCATACACTTTGCTGACGTTGGCAGCCGTGATGATCAGCGCGGCCGGCGTAATGCTGGCGTTGGTCGATGCGGTCGCGTTGACCGTGTAGTTGCCGGCCTCGGCCCCGGTCAATCCCAGGCCCGTGCCCAGCACCGCCCGGTTGTTGCCGACATTCTGGCTGTCGAAGGTGGCCGAGCCGCCGGTGTAGCTGACGGTCGCCGCATCGGCAGCCAGCACGCCATTCAGGCTGCGGCTGGTAATGTCTGCACTCTGCTTGCCGTCATAGACCTTGTTGGCCGCGCTGATCGAGCCGAGAATGGCCAGCGCCGTAATATTGGCCGAACTGCTGCCGCTGCCGTTGCCGAACAGCGCGAAGCGCGCCACGTTGGCGCCGCCCAGGTTGTAGCCGCTGTAGGTGACGGCCTTGCCCACGCCGACGTTCTTGTCGGTGAAAGTGGCAAGGCCGGGTACCAGGGTGACGTCGCCACCGGCGCGCGGATCGCTGATGAAGCCCAGGCTGGCGGCATTGCTGGCGTCATAGATTTTATTGTCGGCACGGGCAAACACCCATGCACGCGCATCGAGTGCTCCAACCACCTTGGTGCCATAGGCAGCGATCTCGGCCGCCGTGTTGGCATAACCGTTCGGATTGAACAGGATGACCGTATTGGCGCCAGTGACCGCGCCGATACCGGCAAACACCACCGTACCGCCGGACACGCCGGGGCCGGTGCCGTCATTGTCGGCGCGCAAGGTGACCTGGCCGCCATCGGCGCTGACCGCGCTGTTGATGGTGATGCTGTTATTGGCAATCATGCTCAACGAGCCGCCGCCATTGGCGCTCAGGGCGCCATTGACATTGATATTATTGCCCGCACGCATGGCGGTCGAGCCGCCGCCATCGGTCGTCAGTGCACCATCGATGACGATATTGCGTCCCGCATCCACACTCACCAGCGAGCCGCTGCCGCTGGCCGTGATGGCTGCGGCCGCGTTCAGCACCACATCGTTCAAGGCGATCAGGCGCAGGCCCGAACCTGCGGTGCTGGCGGTAATTGCGGCATTGACCAGCACGTCATGGCCGGCGTTCAGTTCCAGCGTTTGTGGCGTCGTCCAGGTCAGCGCACTGCCCACCGTGATGTCGTTGGTGGCCGTGATCACGCGGTTGCTGCTGGCCAGGCTCAGCGCCACCTGTGACGGCGTTTCATCGCCGCCGGCCAGCGCGATCGTATAGTTGACCGGGTCGAGCAGCCAGGTGCCCGTCTTGCCATGCGGCGCCAGCGTGTCGACGTACGAATTGGCGCCGCGCACCACGGTCTTGCCGGAGGTTTCGATCAGGCCGCCGTTGCCTGACACTGCGCCACCGCGCGCCGTCAGCGTGCCGTCGAAGGTGGTGGCGCCGTCTGACCAGGCAACAATCTGGCCACCGTTGCCGGCCGTAACTGCATCGGCATGAATCACCGCACCGCGCTCGATGGTAGTCGTCGTAGCGTGCGCTTCCACGCCCTTGCCTTGGTAATTGCCGCCAACCAGCACCGTGCCGCCGCCGGCATCGCCGGATGCGTCGATGGCTGCCTGGCCCGTCAATGCAATCTGCTGGCCGAGCACGGTGACCTTGCCACCGCGCTCGCCTGCACTGCGGCCCGAGGCATCAAGCGTGCCGGCCACCGTGACGCTGCCGCCTGCGGTGTCACCGAGCAGGCGGATCACGCCGTTCTGATTGTCCAGCGTACGGGCGCGTATCACGCCGGTATTGTTGACGGCGCTGCCCAGCACGCTACTGGCGCCTTGTGCGGTCAGCAGCACCTGGCCGCCGTCAGCCTGGATCAGGCCACCGTTCTGCGCCAGCGCGCCGAGCGCGCCGCGATCGACCGTCACGTTGAGCAACTGGCCGCCCAGCACATCGAGCGTGACGGCGCTGCCGGCGGCCAGCGCCACCATGCCGCGGTTGGCCACGATGCTGCCCTGGTTATCGACCTTGCCGCCCACCAGCGCCACATAGCCGCCATTGGCATTGATCGCGCCCTGGTTCACGACGGCGGCCTTGCCCGCGCCGCTGAACTGATAGCGCCCGGCCATGAAGTCGCTGTCGCTCAGGCCCAGGGTCGAGCCGACCAGGCCGCCCACATTGACAGACGCGCCCTTGCCGAACAGGATGCCGTTCGGATTGATCAGGAACACCTTGCCGTTGGCGCTCAGATTGCCCAGGATGCTGGACGGATCGGCGCCGATGACGCGGTTGAGGGCCACCGAGTTGCTGTTCGGCTGCACGAACTGCACGCTTTCGCCGGCGGCGATATTAAAACTTTGCCAGTTGATCGCCACGTTCTGCGTCGCCTGGTTGATCACCATGCTGCCCGGCTTGGTATTGTTGATGGTGGCGCTGCCCGCCGTCACCACGCCGGTGGGCGGCAATGCGTACACATTCGCGCCGAGCGCCAGCATCAGCGACACCGACAGTGCTTTCAATGCAAAAAACGCGCTGCCGGACGCGCCGCCGCGCACGGACGAGGATGGTTTGCCGGCGCTGCTGGCGTTTTCGGAAACGGCGGCGTAGGCGCCGGTTTTTTCATTCCATATCGAACGATAAATGTGATTCATGGTGTCTCTCTGTACTGTGATGGGCGTGCTGATGCGAACTATGCGGGTATGGTCGTCGGCTTAGAAATACTTGACCGCCTGGACCCAGAAGCGCCCACCCTTGTCCGGGGCCGAGGTGGCCACGGCATTGCCGAGCTTGTGCGCGTAATAGGCACGCACCACGAAATCGTTGTTACTGGCCCAGCTCAGGCCAAGGCCTGCGCCGCTCAGGGTGCGCTTGTTGTCGCCGGCCGCCCACTGATTCTTGTTCAGCGTGACTTTGCCCGTATCGACAAAGCCGATCAGTTGTATCTGGCCAGGCACGCTGGACGGCAGCGGCGGCAGTTGCCAACGCGCTTCCAGATTCAGCACATACCCCTGGTCGGCATACGCTTCGCCTTCCGGATAGGCGCGCACGCCATTGACGCCACCGAGTTCCATGCGCTCGGAAACGTCGAGGTTTTTCGATGCCAGCTGGCCATTGATCGCCGCATACACCGACACGCTGTCGCTGACGCTTTGCAGGCGTGTCGCGCTGAAGCCAAGCTTGTGGTAGCTGCCATTGCTGCGCGCCGTCAGGGCGTCAAAAACGCGCACATCGGCCGTCTCGATATCGAGGTCGCCGCTGGCCACGAACACCGAGTAGCCATTGACGCCGCCGCCACCAAAACTGTCGCGATGGTCGCCGTACAGTCCCACTGTTGCCACGCGCACTTTTTTATCGTTGACAATGGATGCCACCTGTACCTTGTCCTGGAAGGTTTTGTCGTCATACGACATTTGCGCATACAGATTGGTGTCGCGCGAGCGTATCAGCGGATAGCTGCCATAGATGCCGGCGATCTTCGCCGTGCCGCGCGCGTCGAGGCTGTCGAATTCCTTGCCCAGCTTGTAGTCGAGGTGGCTGTACGCGGCCCCCACCGTGGCACGGCCCACTTGCAGCTGGTAAGAGGCGCGTGCATATTTCAAGCCATCGCCCGAGGTCAGCACGCGCAGGCTCGCCACATCACCGAGGCCGAACGGCTGATTCAGGTTGACGGTGGCGCCAATCCGGTTGACGCCCGTATAGCGGCTGCCTGCATTATCGGCGTCGATGCTGCCGGTGACGCGCTGGCCGGGCAGCACATCGACCAGCAGGTCGGTCGTGCCAGGCACCACGCCCGGCGCCAGCGTGGACTTGACGTTCACGCCAGGCAAATCGGACAGCAGCAGCAGGCGGTTTTCCAGCGGCTCGCGCATCACCGTGTCACCGGCGTCGAGGCCAGACAACAAGGCGCCCACGCGGCCATCGGACATATTGGTCCCGTTCTTCAGGCCAATCTGACCGTAGCGCCCTTCCAGCACCGCAATGGTGACGATGCCATCCTTGATGTCCTGCGCTGGCAGATAGGCCTGGGCCACCACATAGCCGTCGCGGCGGTATTGCTGTTCGATGATTGAGGCCATTGCATCGAGCTGCGCCAGGCTCAAGCTGCTACCCGGCTGAAACCCCGTCAGGGCCAGCAGCACTGCTTCCGGGTAGGCGCTGGCGCCGCTGACGCGCAGTTGATTGACCTGCATGCTGGCGCTGGAAGCAGGCACGGCGGCCACTGGCTCGGCGACTTGCTCCACCTGCAGGCGCGGCTGAACCGGCTGTGGCGCCGGCGATGGCGGAATTTGGTGCATCTGGCTGCCAGCGCTGGGGACCTGCTGCGCCAGGGCAATACTTTGCGTAAGCGCCAACATGACGAACGGTAAAACTTTGATTTGGGACATGCTTGCCTTGGTTATATTTGAATGTATTGGCAATGTTTTAAATTCCCATAACCAATATTGCCATTTAGCACGCACTTTCTCCGTCTGCTACCGCACATAAGAAACGTCTTTTGCATGTAAAAAAGCTGCAGAATGAGGCCAGTTGGCGTTCTCAGCCATGCAAGATGCGCACGGATGCGGGAAGAAATTTTGCTAAAATGGAGCTTGTCGTGTAATTCAGCAACACAGTTAGCAGCGTGTTCACCAGACCACAGCGCCTGTCGCTCAACAATGTGCAACCCGTCTATCTGACCAGAAACGGCCGTTGCGAACCAAGGGCAGTAAGCATGAACCAGATTTACCGTGCCGGCACCGCAGCACACGCAGCCCAGCCTGCGCTGCTGCAGGCGGGAGTGTTGCAAGAAGCCATTTTTAACAGCACTTATTTTTCCTGCATCGCCACCGATGCACAGGGCGTGATCCAGTTATTCAACGTCGGCGCCGAGCGCATGCTGGGCTACCAGGCAGACGATGTGATCAACCGGATTACGCCGGCCGCCATTTCCGACCCGGCCGAGGCCGTTGTCCGCGCCGCTGCCCTCTCGCTGGAATTCGATACGCCGATCACTGCCGGTTTCGAGGCACTGGTCTACAAGGCGTCGCGCGGTATCGAAGACAACTATGAGCTGACGTATGTGCGCAAGGATGGCAGCCGCTTCCCGGCCATCGTGTCGGTCACGGCGCTGCGCGATGCGGACGACGCCATCATCGGCTATCTGCTGGTCGGCACCGACAATACCGTGCGCAAGCATGCGGAACAGGAGCGCGAACTGCTCAATCGCGTGCTGAGCGACAATAGCGTCGAGCTGGAAAAAGCACGCGCGCAAGCGGACAAGGCCAACCTCGCCAAGTCCGAATTTTTGTCGAGCATGAGCCATGAATTGCGCACGCCGCTCAACGCGGTGCTGGGCTTTGCCCAGCTGATGGCGTCGGATACGCCGCCGCCCAGCGCCTCACAGCAACGCTCGCTGGACCAGATCCTCAATGGCGGCTGGTATCTGCTGCGCCTGATCAATGAAATTCTCGACCTGTCGATGATCGAATCGGGCCGGGTCGCCATGTCGCGCGAAGCGATGGCGCTTACCGAGGTCTTGCGCGACTGCCGCGCGATGATCACGCCGCAGGCGCAAAAGCGCCAACTCACGCTGACCTTCCCTACACTCGCCCAGCCGTTCTACGTGCATGCCGACCTGACGCGGGTCAAACAGGTGGTCATCAACCTGCTGTCGAACGCGATCAAATACAACCGTACTGGCGGCAGCGTGCTGGTGGAATGCCAACAGCATGGCGACCGGGTGCGCCTGAGCGTGCGCGACACGGGCAAGGGCCTGAGCGCCGAGCAACTGCAACAATTATTCCAGCCGTTTAACCGGCTGGGGCAGGAAGCCGGCACCGAGGAAGGCACCGGCATCGGCCTGGTCGTGACGAAGCAACTGGTGGAACTGATGGGCGGCACGATGGGCGTGGAAAGTGAAGTCGGAGTCGGTACGCAGTTCTGGATCGAACTGGCGGCCTCATCGGCTCCCGAACTGCAGCTCGGTGAGCATACCGGGAATATGGGCCGGGAACCATCGGCTGACACGCCGCACGATGCACCGCGGCGCAAGGTGCTGTATGTGGAGGACAACCCAGCCAACCTGATCCTGGTCGAGCAACTGATCGCCCGCCGCAGTGACCTGGGCATGCTCAGCGCCATCGAGGGCCAGCTCGGCATCACGCTGGCGCGCCAGCACCAGCCCGACCTGATTCTGATGGACATCAACCTGCCCGGCCTCAGCGGCACCGAAGTGCTGGGCCTGTTGCGCGCCGATCCGCTGACGGCGCACATCCCCATCATCGCCCTGTCGGCCAACGCCCTGCCGCGCGACGTGCGCAAAGGCCTCGACGCCGGCTTCCTGCGCTACCTGACCAAGCCGATCAACGTACCCGAGTTCATGGAAGCGCTCGACACGGCGCTCAGCGTGACGGCTGCACTATAGCGTGATCGAGATACGCCAGAAACAAAAAAACCTCGCCAGCCGCGAGGTCGTCTGAAAAGCACTTGGTGCATCAGCCTGGCATCGCCAGCGCACTGATACCAAAATAATACGGATGCTTCACACCCTGCGCACAGGTCCTGGATATTGCGCAAGCAAGGCATCAGCCGTCAGCAAGGTGATGCCTTCGACCGTTGCCTGGGCTACCAGCATGCGATCGAACGGGTCTTTATGAATAGGTGGCAAACCCTCAATGGCAACGGCGTGTTCACTGGTGACGGGCAACTCGCTATAGCCATTGTCCAGCAGCGCGCGGCGCAATACCCGGGGGTCAGCCTGAAAGTCGACACGGCCCAGGCCGTGTTTGATCGAGATTTCCCACAGACTGGCGGGACTGAAAAACAGCTCATTGCCCGCATCTTCGATCAGAGCCCGCGAAACCGGACTCAAGCGGCCTGGATCGCCGGCCGCCCACAGAAGCAAATGCGTGTCGAGCAACAACTTCACGCATCACCGCCGAACAGGGCGGCAATTTCCACGCTTCCCATCGTGTCGAAATCATCGGGCACGGTGATCTGGCCGGCAAGAAAACCGAGCCGCTTCTTCTGTCCTGCCGCCGGCGCATCGAGTGCCATCACCTTGACCAAGGGGCGGCCGGCTTTGGCGATAATGAAAGACTCGCCATTGGCTGCCTGTTCGATAAGCCTGGACAAATGCGTCTTGGCCTCATGTATATTGACTGTTAACATATTCCATCCAAGCTAGACTAAGTTTAATTAGTCTAGCCATCTCCAGCCATCAATGCAAGCTTCTTTCAATGCTCGCCCAAAGCGGCGCGCACCGCCTGCTCCAGGTGGTCAAACCCGAACGACACATCGACCGGCTGATCATTGAGAAAAAAGCTCGGCGTGCCACGCAGCCCCAGCTGCACGGCCGCCGCATGGTGCTCGCGCACGCGCTGCAGATACAGATGGTCATTCATGTCGGCATGGTAGCGCGTCATGTCGAGCTCGATTTCCTCGGCATAGCGGGTCAGCGCCGCTTCCTTCAGATGCTGGGGCTGGCCATACAGCGCCGCGTGCATCGCCCAGAACTTGCCTTGAGCGGCCGCCGCCTCGGACGCTTCGGCCGCCAGCTCCGCATGCGGATGGGCGGCGCTATCGGGAAAATGGCGGAACACAAAGCGCAAGCGGTCGCCATAGGTTTCCACCAGGTGGCGCGTCAGCGGCTCGGCTTGTGCGCAGCGCGGGCATTCGAAGTCGCCGTATTCGACCAGGGTCACTCTGGCTTGAAGGTTGCCGGTGGCGTGTTCGGCGGACGACAGTCCGGCAATATCGGTATCAGTATGGATCATCATGGTTCTCCCGGCCGCGCTGGGCGGCCTGTCAGTGTAAGTGGGTTGATTGACTATAAACTCATTGCCCATCGAAAGGTCACACCGTACAAACATAACAATGCCTGCCGGCGCAAGGCGCGGGCAGGCATGGGGAAAACCAGGCTGGTGTCAGGTGGTGCCAGACACCGTCGTCATCAGACGTTGAACAAGAAATTCAGCACATCGCCATCCTTGACCACATATTCCTTGCCCTCGGCGCGCATCTTGCCCGCTTCCTTGGCGCCGGCTTCACCTTTGTAGGTGATGAAGTCGTCATAGGCGATGGTTTGCGCGCGGATAAAGCCGCGTTCGAAGTCGGTGTGGATCACGCCTGCCGCTTGCGGGCCGGTGGCACCGACCGGGATGGTCCAGGCACGTACTTCCTTGACGCCGGCGGTGAAGTAGGTTTGCAGGCCCAGCAGCTTGTAGGCGGCGCGGATCAGGCGATCCAGGCCTGGCTCTTCCATGCCCATGTCGGCCAGGAAAGCACCCTTGTCGGCGGCGTCCAGGTCGGCGATTTCCGCTTCCATCGAGGCGCAGATGGCGACGATCGGGGCGTTTTGCGATTTCGCGTAGGCGGTCAGCTGGTCCAGCAGCGGGTTGTCGGTGAAACCGCTGTCCGACACGTTGGCGACGAACATGGCCGGTTTGGCGGTGATCAGGCACAGCGGCTTGATCAGCAGCATTTCGTCGGCATCGAGACCCATCGCGCGTACCGGCTTGGCGTCGTTCAGGTACGGCATCATGCGTTCCATGATGGCCAGCAGCTTGGCCGCGTCCTTGTCGCCCGAACGGGCTTTCTTGTTTTCGCGGTGGATCGCTTTTTCCACGGTGCCCATGTCGGCCAGCGCCAGTTCGGTCTGGATGACTTCGATATCGTCGAGCGGGTTGATCTTGCCGGCCACATGGATCACGTTGTCATCTTCGAAGCAGCGCACGACGTTGACGATGGCGTCGGTTTCGCGGATGTGCGACAGGAACTGGTTGCCCAGGCCCTCGCCTTTCGACGCGCCAGCCACCAGGCCGGCAATGTCGACGAACTCGACGATGGCGTTGACCATGCGTTCCGGCTTGACGATGGCGGCCAGCGCATCCATGCGCGGATCCGGCACTTCGACCACGCCGACATTCGGCTCGATGGTGCAGAAAGGATAGTTTTCAGCCGGGATGCCGGCTTTCGTCAGCGCATTGAACAGGGTGGACTTGCCGACGTTCGGCAAGCCGACGATACCGCATTGGAGACTCATGAAAAACCTTTAATTATCAAAGCACAGTTATCAAAGCAGCCGTCGATCGGCATGCTGGCGGTGCTGTTAGGAAAAATGGTGGTCGTGCGACGATTCCGATGGTTTGGACAACGACATTCAGGACGTCATTGTACCCCTGCCCGCCACGCGGCAACAGCTTTGCTGCACCGGCTTGCCGCGCCAGCCACCATCTGGCAACACAACATCAGGCCGTATGCAGCTTCATGGTAGCGGCCTCGAACTTGCCGTCGACGATCTGCGGCATCACCAGCAGCGACTTGTCGATTGCCTGCTCGATCAGCTCCTGGTCTTCGCGGCGCGGACGGTGCAGCACGAAATCGGCCACCTGCTGCTGCAGGTTCAGGCTGCGCGGATGGCCGATGCCCAGGCGCAAGCGCCAGTAATCCTGGGTGCCGAGCGCAGCCGTGATGTCTTTCAAGCCATTGTGGCCGCCGGCCGAGCCGCCTTTTTTCAGGCGCGCGATGCCGGGCATCAGGTCGAGTTCATCATGCACCACCAGCACTTCGTCAGCGGCAATCTTGAAAAAGCGCGCCAGCGCGCCGACCGACTGGCCCGAGCGGTTCATGAAGGTCAGCGGTTCGAGCAGCCACACGTCCTGGCCGTTGATCGAGGTCTTGGCCAGCATGGCGTTATAGCGCGAATCGCGCTGCAAGCGCGTGCCGGGCAGGCTGTTGGCCAGGTTGTCGACCAGCCAGAAGCCGGCATTGTGGCGCGTTTGTTCGTATTCGGGTCCCGGGTTGCCGAGGCCGACGATCAGGCGTATGGGCATGGCGATATCTGCAGTAAAAAGAACGATTATCGGTGAAAACAGGCAGAAAAAAACCCGCCGGAGCGAGCCAGGCGGGTTTTTCCTTGCAACGACCGCCTTGCGGCGGCGGCACAATTACTTCTTGTCGGCTTCAGCAGCGGCAGCAGCGGCAGCAGCTTCTTCAGCTTCTTCGGCAATCGCGCCAGCCGGGATCGCAGCGGTAGCGATGGTCTGGTCATCGCCCTGGCCAATGACGGTCACGCCTTCTGGCAGGACCAGGTCGCTCACGTGCAGCGAGTGGCCAACTTCCATGTTCGACAGGTCAACGGTGATGAATTCTGGCAGCTTGCCTGGCAGGCACGATACTTCGATTTCGTTGGCAACGTGGCTGATGGTAGCGCCGCTCAGCTTGACTGCTGGCGAAACGTCGGCGTTTTCAAAGTGCAGCGCCACTTTCACGTGGATAGCTTGCTTGGCATCAACGCGCTGGAAGTCAGCGTGCAGGACCAGTTGTTTGTATGCGTGGACCTGGAAGTCACGCAGCAGCACTTGCTGGGAAACGCCGTCGATTTCCAGTTCCAGGATCGACGAGTGGAACACTTCTTTTTTCAGCGCGTGGTACAGCGCGTTGTGGTCCAGCGAGATCAGGACCGGGGCTTCAGTGCCGCCGTAGACGATACCAGGGGTTTGGCCGGAAATGCGCAGGCGGCGGCTCGCTCCGGAACCTTGCAATTCGCGTTTGAATGCGATAACTTTCATGTGAAACTCCAATAAGAACAAGACTCACGTCTTGTGTGATGAAGACTCCCGCGACCAGGAATCTTCGAAAATGGGTGCGGATGCACCCCGAAAACCACTAAAACAGCGGCGCGGCCGGTTCTGAAAACCGGCCGCGCCGCCGATGTTACGTTCTTTTTTACGTCTGTTGCTGCTGCCCGTATCAGTCGATGAACAGCGAGATGACCGAGTCACCCTTGATGATGCGCTTGAACGTCTCGGCCAACAGCGGCGCGCACGTCAGTTGACGGATCTTGCCGCAGGCCAGGGCCGCTTCAGACAGGGGGATCGTGTCGGTGACCACCAGTTCATCGAGCGACGAGGCCGAAATACGGTCGATCGCCGGGCCGGACAGCACTGCATGGGTGCAATACGCCACCACTTTCTTGGCGCCGCGCTCCTTGAGCACTTCGGCGGCCTTGGTCAGGGTGCCTGCGGTGTCGACCATGTCATCCATGATCACGCAGTTGCGGCCTTCGACTTCACCGATGATGTTCATCACTTCGGAGACGTTCGCTTTTGGACGGCGCTTGTCGATGATGGCCAGGTCGCAGCCCAGGCGTTTTGCCAGGGCGCGCGCACGTACCACACCGCCGACGTCCGGCGAGACCACCAGCAGATCCTGGTAGTTTTTCTTTTGCAGGTCACCAAGCAGGATAGGCGAGGCGTAGATATTGTCGACTGGGATATCAAAGAAGCCCTGGATCTGGTCGGCGTGCAAGTCCATGATCAGGACGCGCTCGACACCGGCTTTTTCCAGCATGTTGGCAACCACCTTGGCCGAAATGGCCACACGCGCGGAGCGTGGACGGCGATCCTGGCGGGCATAACCAAAATACGGAATCGCTGCGGTGATACGGCCGGCAGATGCGCGTTTCAGGGCGTCGACCATCAGGATGATTTCCATCAGGCTGTCGTTGGTCGGTGCGCAGGTGGATTGCAAAACAAAAACATCCTTGCCGCGAACGTTTTCGTTAATCTCGACCATTACTTCGCCGTCGGAGAATTTCGAAACGTTTGCCTTACCGAGAGGGATGCCGAGATTTTTTGCGACCCCTTCTGCTAACGCTGGATTCGCGTTGCCGGTAAAAACCATCAGGTTTTCGTAAGCCATGGGAGTCCCAGGAGGTGATATAGAAGTCTTGAAAAGAACTAACCGGGCATGCGCCCGGTCAGTCTGTGTTATGCATGTGCCGTTTAACGGCTTGCTTCCCGCACTGGACGCCAACTTCGCATCGACAGACTACGGTGAAACGGGTGGCAGGGGAAGAAGGATTCGAACCTTCGCATGCTGGAATCAAAATCCAGTGCCTTAACCAACTTGGCGACTCCCCTACGCAACTGACTGCTTGCTGTCATGTTGGCCGGTATTATACCGACTTTTTGAAGCTAAGCAAAATCTTTTTTGCTACTTACAACACCGTGATCAGTGGATGGTAGCTCAACGCTTTTGCCTTCCAGGCAGACCAGACGACAGGCACATTGCTGAGCACTTCATCTGCTTCTTCCTCAGTGGAAAACGCGCCAAACACACAAGCACCGGAACCAGTCATCCTGGCCTCACCGTAAGCACCGAGCCATTCTACCGCATCTGCTACCGGCTTGAAAAGACTGCATGCTACTTGCTGTAAGTCATTTTTTCCAAACCCGTTCGCGCTGTTGCTTTCTGCGAGGTGCCTGGAAAAGTCCGCTATTGTGACGGCTTCGGTATCCCTCGTCAAGCCTTCCGCGCAAAAAATTGCCGCAGTCGGTACTTGCACGCCAGGCTCGATCACCACGTACCAGCAATCGGGCGTGCTGACGGGCTGCAGATCTTCCCCTACGCCTTCGGCAAAGGCGTTCTCGCCAAAGATAAAAAACGGAATGTCGGCACCCAGCGGCAGGCCCAGCGCCATCAGTTCTTCGCGGCTCAAACCACCCTGCCACAACTTGTTCAGTGCCATCAGCGTGGTGGCGGCGTCGGACGAACCGCCACCGAGGCCACCGCCCATCGGCAGCACCTTGTCGATGGCGATATCGACACCGCGTGGCATGGCGCCCGTGCGGCGCACAACTTCGGCCTGCAGTAGTTTTGCAGCGCGGATAATCAGGTCCTGCTCTTGCGGCACGCCGGGCAAGTCGGTTACGCGCAAGATCTGCTCATCGTCGCGCAGCGCAAAATGCAGGGTGTCGCCATGGTCGACCAACTGGAACACGGTCTGCAACAAATGATAGCCGTCATCGCGGCGGCCATTGACGTGCAGGAAAAGATTCAGCTTGGCGGGGGCCGGGCAATTGTCGAGGGTAACAGGCAGTGGAGGCAAGGTCATGGTGCGGAAGCGGAAGTCACGGGATCGAGCACGATGCGCAGCGAGACGGCATCGGCCTGGGCGCTGGCATTGCGTTCGGCATCGATGCGCCGCGGCCGGGGTGGCGCGCCGGCAGCAGTATCGCTGCCATCTTGCCACGACACAAAGCGCAGGCGCCAGCCATCCTTGGTGGTGACCTGGTCATTTTGCGGGGAGGCGACAAAACGCTGGCCGTCCTGCGCCAGCGCATGGCCTTGCAGCCAGTCGCGCAGGCCCGACACGGGCAGCGACCAGCCCAGCAGGCGCGAACTCAGAGTATCGACATCGGGCGCGCTGCGCGGCGGCTTGCCGCTTTGCGTCAACACCGCTTCCTGCGGCGTGACGGCGATCGTGGCCAAGGTGCTGCCGACCGGCGAAAACAGGGTCACGTCGGTGCGCTGCGCCGTTTGCTGCCAGGTGAAATTGACGGTGGCCGATTCGGGCTTGTCATTTTTCTGGTACACCACGTTCAGGCGGCCGGCCAGTTCGATCTGGTCGCGGTAGGGCGCGACTGACTGCGACGAAGGCGCCTGGCCGGCACTGAAAGGGACCGTGGTGCAGGCGGAGAGGGCCAGGCAGAGGGCTGTGAGGGGAATAAGATTTTTGGGCATGTGCAGGATATAGAACCAGCAGCGTAGAGCAGGGGTCAGACGGGGACGCCAAGTCCCGGCGGGTCTGACCCCTGGTTTCTGCTGATGGCTGGTTAATTAATTACAAACTGACATTCAACCGCGCCAGCGTGCTTTTCAGCGCATCGTTTTTCGGGTCTTTGGTTTTCGCCTCGCGCCACAGTGCTTGCGCGCCGTCCTTGTCACCCTTCTGCCACAGCACTTCGCCCAGGTGGACGGCGATTTCCGGGTCGGGGCGCACGGCGTAGGCGCGGCGCAGGGTATCTTCGGCGGCCGGCAAGTTACCCATGCGGAACTGCACCCAGCCCATGCTGTCCATGATGAACGGGTCGCCCGGCGCCATCTGCAGCGCGCGCTCGATCAGCGCCAGCGCTTCGGGCAGGCGGATATTGCGTTCGGCCAGCGAGTAGCCAAGCGCGTTGTAGGCATGCTGGTTGTCGGGCGCGATCTGCATCACGCGGCGCAGGCTCGCTTCCATCTGCTCAAGCTTGTCGAGGCGCTCGGCCAACAAGGCATAGTCGTACAGCAGTTCAGGATTATCGGGGAAACGTACCAGGGCGTTTTCCAGTACCGTGTAGGCGCTTTGCACATAGCCTGCGTCGCGCAGCAATTGCGCGTCGACCAGCGCGATCTGGCCCTGGGCGGCGGGGTCGTCGACCTGCGTTTCGGCCAGCGATTTGCGCGCGCCATCGAGATTGCCGCTACGGGCCAATAATTGCGCGCGGCGCAAGCGGGCGTCCAGGTAGCCGGCCGACTCACGGCTGTCGACCTTGTCCAGCCAGGCGATGGCGCCCGGTATGTCACCGCGCGACTCGGCGATCTGCGACAGCAGCATCAGCGCCTTGAACGGATCGCGCTCGTCGCCGGGATTCTTGTCGAGCACGGCCAGGAAACGCTTGAAATACTGCTCGGCGCCCTTGGCGTCTTCCAGTTGCAGCGAAACAATCCCCAGCGCATACAGGCCTGCCGCGTTATCGGGCTGGCTCTTGAGCAGGGCCAGGAATTGCGTGCGGGCCGCTTCCAGCTGCTTCTGTTCAACCAGCAGGCGTGCATAGGCGGCGCGCACTTCTACCGCATCCGGGTTCTTTGCGAGGAAATCAGCCAAGACCTTGTTGGCGGCCTGCGGCTCGCCCACCACTTGCGCCAGGGTCAGCACGGCCAGCTCGGAAGCCGGTTTCATCTGCAGCGCCTTGTTCGCCTCGGCTATCGCGCGGTCGCGCTCGCCGATCGACAGCGCACCCTGCGACAGCACCAGATGCGTTTCGAATAGGTCCTTGTATGGTTCCATCAGGCGCACCAGCATGGCATAGGCATACAGCTTGTCGTTGGCGCGAGCCAGGATCTGCTGGGTCTGGAACAGGGCCACGCCGCGCGAACCCGGTGGCGCCGCTTCGATGCGCTGGGCAAAAATCGGCTCGGCCTCCTCGATCTTGTCGGTCAGCACCACGAAACCGAGGAAGAACTGGGTGGCTTCGTCCGACTCCGGCGCCAGCTCGCGCCACAGGCGGATCGCCGCCAGCGCTTCGCCGCCCTGCTTTGCCGCCAACGCCATCTCGGAGGCACGGCGCGCCAGGCGCGGGTCGCGCGTCTGCTGGGCCGCCATCATCATGGTCACGTACGGCCCCTGCCACTGGCCGTTCTTGAATTCCATCTCGGCCTTCGTCAGCTTATACAGCAGTTCACTGTTCAGCTCCACGTTGGGCAAGTTTGATGGCTTGGCTTCCGGCTTGGCTCCCGCCTTGGCGTCGGGCGGACTTTCGGCGGCAGCGGGGGCCGCCGGGGCATCCACGGGGACGGCGGGCGTTTGCGCCATGGCATGCGTAGCCATCAGGGCGGACAAGGTTACAATGGCGAAAGCGTTTTTCAAAGGCTGATCCTGGCTGAACGGCAAAGTTTGATTCTACGCCCAACCCGTGCTTTGCGTACTTCACGCATGTAACGAAATATATTCATGCGGAAAGTCACGCCATGCCGGGCGTTGCGCCAGCCGGCCTGTCGATCTGTTTTCACCAGCGAGCCCTATGCCAGAATTGCCAGAAGTCGAAGTCACGCGGCGCGGTGTTGCGCCCCATATCGAAGGGCGCACCGTGCGCGCGGTGGTGCTGCGCCGCGATGGCCTGCGCTGGCCCTTCCCCGCCGCGCTCGGCGCACAGCTGTCCGGCCAGACCATCGGCCTGACAGGTCGGCGCGGCAAATACCTGCTGATCCACTTCCAGCACGGCACCCTGATCATCCACCTGGGCATGTCGGGCCATTTGCGCGTCCTGCCGCCCGGCACCGAAGCGCTCAAGCACGACCATTTCGATCTGGTGGTGTCCGGCGTCGACGGCGAGCAGGTGCTGCGCCTGAGCGATCCGCGCCGCTTTGGCGCCGTGCTGTGGCATGACCTGGCCGACGGCCCGCTCGATACGCACGCGCTGCTGCGCGGGCTTGGCGTGGAGCCGCTCGAAGGGGCATTTACGGGCCAGCTGCTGTTTGAAAAGACGCGCAAGCGCAGCACGAATATCAAGCAGGTGCTGCTGGCCGGTGATATCGTGGTCGGTGTAGGCAATATCTATTGTTCCGAAAGCCTGTTTCGCGCCGGCATCAACCCGAAGACGCAGGCTGGGCGCATCAGTCTCGCGCGCTACGAGAAACTGGCGCAGGCGATTCGCGACGTACTGGCCGAAGCCATCATCCAGGGCGGCAGTACCTTGCGCGACTTCCTGCACGTCAACGGCCAGTCCGGGTACTTCCAGCAGACGTATTTCACTTACAACCGGACCGGCAAGCCCTGCCGCGTGTGCGGCGCGCCGATCCGGCAAATCGTGCAGGGACAGCGTTCCACGTTTTATTGCGTGAATTGTCAAAAATAAGGAAGCGTGCATGGTCAGGGACTTGGAACAATACAGCGCCTGGCGCCAGGATGTGCTGGCAGCCCTGCGCGGCTACCAGCAGGCGGCGCAAGCGGCCGGCCTGGTCGACGGCGCATCGGCGCTGCGCCTGGCGCGCTGCGTGTCACGCCTGGCGGACGACCGCCTGTCGGTCGCCTTTGTGGCGGAGTTCTCGCGCGGCAAGTCCGAACTGATCAACGCCATTTTCTTTGCCGACTACGGCCAGCGCATCCTGCCCTCGGGCGCCGGGCGCACCACCATGTGCCCGACCGAACTGCTGTACGACGCGCAATGGGAGCCGTCCATCCGCCTGCTGCCGATCGAAACGCGGGCGCAGAACCTGTCGACCAGCGACTACCGCGAACTGCCCGGCGCCTGGACGGTGCTGCCGCTGAACCTGGAGGCAGGCGACGCCATGCAGGACGCCATCCGCCAGGTGAGCCTGACGCGCAAGGTCAGTGTGGAGGAAGCGGCGCACTACGGCCTGTACGACCTTGAGGATGCCGACGCACAATCCATGCTCGATGAAAACGGCCTGGTGGAAATTTCGATGTGGCGCCACGCCATCATCAACTTCCCGCATCCGCTGTTGAAACAGGGCCTGGTGATCCTCGACACGCCCGGCCTGAACGCGATCGGTACCGAGCCCGAACTGACCCTGAACCTGATCCCGAACGCGCACGCGGTGCTGTTTATCCTGGCGGCCGACACGGGGGTTACGCGCAGCGATATCGAAGTGTGGCGCAACCATATCGGCGCCGATGGCGGCAGCGGCCGCCTGGTGGTGCTCAATAAAATCGACAGCATGTGGGACGAGCTGCGCGGCGAAGACGAGGTCGCTCAAGCCATCGCGCGCCAGCAGGCCAGCGTGGCGCACCTGCTGGCGCTCGATGCGGGCCAGGTGTTTCCCGTCTCGGCGCAAAAGGCGCTGGTGGGGAAGATCAATCACGATGCCGCGCTGCTGGAAAAAAGCCGCTTGCTGCCGCTGGAAGCGGCCCTGTTCAATGAGCTGATCCCGGCCCGCAAAAACATTATCCGGCACCAGTTGGTGTTCGACCTCGACGCGATTGAAGCCGCACAACAGGTGCAATACGGTGCGCGCGCACGCGGCATCGCCGAGCAGTTGCACGAGCTGCACAGCCTGCGCGGCAAGAACCAGAGCGTGATCGCACACATGATGCGCCGCATCGATATCGAGAAAAAGGAATTCGACAGCAGCCTGTTCAAGCTGCAGGCGACCAGGGCCGTATTTACCCGCTTGTCGACCGAGCTGTACACCAGCCTGGGCATGGAAATCGTGCGCGACGATATCGACGCGGTGCGCCTGGCGATGCAGCGCAGCCGCTTTTTCACGGGCCTGCGCGACGCCATGCGCCAGTACTTCGAACGCATCGGCCAGAACCTCGACCGCTCCGAACGCAAGACAGCCGAGATCACCGAAATGATGCAGGTGATGTACCGCCGCTTCGCCACCGAACATGGCCTGGCGCTGGCCCTGCCGATGCCGTTTTCGCTGGTGCGCTACCGCCAGGAGATCGACGATATCGAAGCGGTATATCACAAGCAGTTCGGCACCGCCACCCTGCTCACCACCAGCCGCGTGGTGCTGATGGAAAAATTCTTCGACACCATCGCCTCGCGCGTGCGGCGCAGCTTCACGGCAGCCAATGACGACGCCAGCGCCTGGCTGAAGGTGATCATGGCGCCGCTCGAAGCGCAGATCGTCGAATACAAGGAACAGCTGAAACTGCGCCTGGCCTCGATCCAGCGCATCCACGACGCCACCGACAGCCTGGAGCAGAAAATCGCCGGCTTCGAAGCATCGCTGGCGGTGCTCGAACACGACAAGGCGCAACTGGCGCAACTGCTTGAGTCGCTGCGCGCGGCCATCGCCGACTGAAGATTGAATATTGAATATTGAAACATTACCGGAATCCTGCATGAAACGTCTGCTGCATCCGCTGTCGCCCGCAACGGCGATGGCGCCGATTGAAAACTACGTCGACCCCACTTTCTCCGCCACCGTCATCGCCTGGCAACAGCAGCATGGCCGCCATGCGCTGCCGTGGCAAAACACGCGCGACGCCTATCTGATCTGGCTGTCCGAAATCATGCTGCAGCAAACCCAAGTCGCTGCCGTGCTGGCCTATTACGCGCGCTTCCTGACGCGCTTCCCCACCCTGCGCGACCTTGCGCAAGCGCCGGTGGAAGACGTGATGGCGCAGTGGAGTGGCCTGGGCTACTACACGCGTGCGCGCAACCTGCACAAGTGCGCGCAGCGCGTGGTGGCTGAATACGATGGCGTGTTTCCCAGCGATCCCGCATTGCTGGCCGAACTGCCCGGCATCGGCCGCTCGACGGCGGCCGCCATCTCGGCTTTTTCCAGCGGCAAGCGGGCGGCCATCATGGACGGCAACGTCAAGCGCGTGTTTGCACGTGTGTTCGGCATCGACGCCTATCCCGGTGAAAAAAAGGTCGAGCAAGCCATGTGGCAGCGCGCCGAAGCGTTGCTGCCCGCAGGTGACATAAACTCGGGCATCGAGAGTTACACTCAGGGCTTGATGGACTTGGGCGCCACCCTGTGCACGCGCAGCAACCCCGATTGCGCCCGCTGCCCCTTGCAGCCACGCTGCGTGGCGTACGCCACCGGCCGCACCAAAGAACTGCCAGTGCGCAAGCCGAAAAAAACCAGCCCGGAAAAGCACGCCGTGATGCTGGTCATCGTCGACCAGGGCCAGGTGCTGCTGCAGCAGCGCCCCGGCGCCGGCATCTGGGGAGGATTGCTATCGTTGCCAGAACTCGATGGCCATGTGCTGAGCGATGGTGAACTGCCACGCCTGATCGATCAGACGGCTTTGCAGCGCGCGGTGGCGCCGTTCGGCGAGATCGAGACGCAGGAGTTGCTGCTGCCGATCGTCCACGTATTTACCCATTACAAGCTGCATATCGTGCCCTGTCGCATCACCTTGGCACAGCGCCACCCGATGGCGGCGGAAGCGGGCCATGTGTGGCTGGACGGCGACAAGGTGGCGGATGCGCCACTGCCGGCGCCGGTGAAAAAACTGCTGCTGGACCTGTTTGGCGATCCGCGCGCGGCGCAGCGCAGCATGTTCTGATTTTGGTATTTTTTACAGTTCGTCGAGGGAATACAGCCGCCGGTGCTCGCGGATCGCATAGCGGTCCGTCATGCCGGCGATATAGTCGGCAATCTGGCGCGCCTGCTGGGTCGTGCTGCCGTCTTTCAGCTGGTAGTCGGGCGGCAGCAACGCCGGTTCGGCCATAAAGCTGTCATACAGTTCGCGCACGATGCGGCTCGCTTTGACACGCATGCGGTTCACCTGATAATGACGGTACAGGTTGACGCGCAAGAAGCGTTTCAGTTCCGTGGCATCGCGGCGCATGCCATCTGAAAAACGGATCAGCGGCGCGCTGGCGCGCACTTCGTTGACGTCGCGCGGGGCCGCGTCGGCAAGCAGCTGCGTCGAGGTGATGATCAGGTCGTCGGCCAGCGCCGTGATCAGGCGGCGCAAGGTTTCATAGATGGCGCGCCGGCCCGACAGGCCCGGATAGGCGAGCTGCACTTCGCGCCACAAACGGCCGAAAAACTCCACCTGTTCCAGCTGCTCAATGGTGATCAGGCCGGAACGCAGGCCATCGTCGATATCGTGGCTGTTGTAGGCGATTTCATCGGCCAGGTTGGTCAGCTGCGCTTCCAGGCTTGGCTGGGTGCGGTCGATAAAGCGCTGGGCTACGGGCCCCAGCTCGCGCGCATGCGCCAGCGAGCAGTGTTTTAATATGCCTTCGCGCGTTTCGAACATCAGGTTCAGGCCATCGAAGGCGCCATAATGTTCTTCCAGGGTGTCAACCACGCGCAGGCTTTGCAGATTGTGTTCGAAACCACCGTGCTGCGCCATGCATTCATTGAGCACGTCCTGGCCCACGTGGCCGAACGGCGTATGGCCCAGGTCATGCGCCAGCGCGATCGCTTCGACCAGGTCTTCGTTCAGGCGCAGGTTGCGCGCGATCGACCGGCCGATCTGCGCCACTTCCAGGCTGTGCGTCAGCCGCGTGCGAAACAGGTCGCCCTCGTGATTGAGAAACACCTGCGTCTTGTATTCGAGGCGGCGAAACGCCGAGGAATGGATGATGCGGTCACGGTCGCGCTGGAACTGGCTGCGCGAGGCGTGCGGCGCCTCGGCAAACAGGCGTCCCAGCCCCTGTGCGGAACGGGCTGCATAAGGAGCCAGGAAGTCTTCGGGCGTCATGCTCAGGCGACTGCCGCAGCCAGCGTGGCCAGCACCAGTTCATGCGGGGCGGCCGTGATGCAAGGGCTGCCCAGCGGTTTCAACAGGATGAACTTGATGGCGCCGCCCTCGTTCTTCTTGTCCACTTCCATCAGTTCCAGCCAGCGCACCACGCCCAGGTCCGGCGCCCTGACGGGCAGGCCGGCGGCGGCCACCACCTTGCGCACGCGCTCCACCGCAGCTTCATCGATATAACCCATGCGGCACGACAGGTCGGCCGCCATCACCATGCCGCAGCCGACGGCTTCGCCGTGCAGCCACTGGCCGTAGCCCATGCCCGCTTCGATGGCGTGGCCGAAGGTATGGCCGAAATTGAGAATCGCGCGCAGGCCGCCTTCGCGTTCGTCCTGGCGTACCACGTCGGCCTTGATTTCGCACGAGCGGGCGATGGCATACGCCAGCGCACCCTTGTCGCGCGCCATCAGCTTGCCCATGTTCGCTTCGATCCAGTCGAAAAACGCTGCATCGATGATGGCGCCATGCTTGATCACTTCGGCCAGGCCGGCCGACAGCTCGCGCGCCGGCAGGGTTTCCAGGGTCGAAGTATCGGCGATCACGGCGCGCGGCTGGTAAAAGGCGCCTATCATGTTCTTGCCCAGCGGATGATTGATGCCGGTCTTGCCGCCAACCGATGAATCGACCTGCGCCAGCAAGGTGGTTGGCACCTGAACAAAGCCGATGCCGCGCATATAGCTGGCGGCCGCATAGCCGGTCAGGTCGCCGATCACGCCGCCGCCCAGCGCCACCAGGGTGGTCTTGCGGTCGCATTTGTTGGCCAGCAGCGCATCGAAGATCTGCATCAGGCTGGCCCAGTTTTTATATTCTTCGCCGTCCGGCAGCACGATGCTGATCACTTCGCGGCCATCGCTGGCCAGCGCCGCCTGCAAGCGGCCCAGGTACAGCGGCGCGACGGTGGTATTGGTAACGATGGCCACCTTGTGGCCGCTGACATGGCGCAGCAGCGCGTCGGCGTCGGCCAGCAGGCCAGGGCCAATGGCGATCGGGTAGCTGCGTTCGTCGAGCTCTACGCTCAACAACATTTTGGATTGCTCGTTCATCGAAGGCTCTGCGTGAATGACGCAGTTGGGCGAGGCCTCGCATTCGAGGCTGGCCAGCTGCATCAGGATAGTCTGGACCATCGATTGTACGTTAGGACGGCCGGTATCGATCACAATGTCGGCCACTTCCAGGTAATGCGGCTCGCGCTGGGCCGTCAGGTTTTCCAGCACCTTGCGCGGGTCCGCCGTCTGCAGCAGCGGGCGGTTCTTGTCGTGGCTGGTGCGCGCCAGGATGTTGCTGACGCTGGCGCGCAGGTAAATCACCGTGCCGCGCTCTTTCAAAAAGGCGCGGCTCTCCGCATTCAACACGGCACCGCCACCAGTGGCCATTACCAGCCCCTCCTGCGCGCACAGGTCACGGATCACCTCGGCCTCGCGCCGGCGAAAGCTCGGCTCTCCCTCGATTTCAAAAATCAAAGGGATCGAGGCCCCGGTACGGGCTTCGATCTCGTGGTCGGAATCGACAAAGCGCAGGCCCAGCTTGCGGGCCAGGATGCGCCCGATGGTGGTTTTGCCTGCGCCCATGAGGCCGACAAGGAAGATGTTACGGTTGGATATTTCAGCCAATTTTCATATCAATCAAAAATAAGGAACGTCGCTAGCGGGCGCCGCCTTTACAGCGCCCGTTCCTCCCTGCATCAAGGACAAGAGAATGTCAGTCTGAACGGATAACTGGTGGCGTTGCCCAGTGGCGTTGTCACCGTCACATTAAATGTACTGACCACCGGTACTGTACAAACAGTGGGGGTCAGACTGCTAATTGTAACGGCATGCAGGACTCCCTGGTCACCGTCGATGTTAACTCCCGTACGATCATCCACGCCAAGCAGGTTGTGCGGATAGACATTTTGTATGCTGCTCGGTGTGATCGATGCGATTGCGTTGGCGACATTCGTGATCGCGACGGTGGTTCCGGATGGCATCGGATTCAGATGCAAATCACTGAAGCGCACGCTGAATTGATGCACTCCCGCATTGGGCTCTTCTCCCAGATCATACGTTCCGCCATTCAAATTCCGGACTGACCCGCGATCGAACAGCGTCGCATTTGCGGGATGACTATCGCTGAGAAAAATACCGATCTTGGCAAACAATGGCTTGGTGCCATCGGTGGTACTGGCGCAGATGGTAGCCAGGCCAAGCCGAGGGCTGTCTTTTGTAGCGCCAGCATTTCTAAGGTCATTGCAAGGGGTGGGTACAGCAGGATCGCTCGCCGTACGCGGGTTCTGGCTGCGGAAATCCACCGAGCAGCCGCCATTCACGGTATTGCAGCCACCCATGCTGGAAGATCCGACCACGCCAAGATTGCTCTGGAAGGACACCGGCGTGCCATCGGCCACCGGATTGCCAGCCTGGTCGGCCAACAAGACCGTCACAATGGTGGCAGGCGTGCCGAGCGGACTGTCATACGACCAGCCTTCCACGCTGGAGCGCTGCGAGCTGAGGGAGAATGCCGCCTGTATCGGCAAGCCGGTAGACACGAGCACGGTGTCGGACAAGGTCGAGACTCCGGAAGGGAGGCTGGCGCGGACACGGAAAGTAGTGGGCGTGATACCGGAATTGACGGTGGTGATGACGTCGCCATTGGCATCGGTCGTATCATTGGCCTTGTTGAGCGTCATGTCGGGGCCATTGAGCAGCTCGAACGTCACCGGTTGTCCTGCAAGCGCCCTGCCGAAGGTATCGAAGACGCGGAATGTCAGAGTCGCTGTTTCTGTGCGCTGCAGGCCGCCCTGCCCTTTGATCACGATCGATCTGCCCACCGGGCTGACTGCGGAAAACTGTATCGAGGCAGGTGCCACCTTGCCGATCGGCAGAGTGGCGCGATAGCTGCTGGCACTGCCCGTGACGGTGGCAGTGACGATATCGGCATCATTGCAGCCGAGATCGCGGAAAACTGCAGTGGCCCTGCCGTTGAGCACTGGCACACCGCTGCTCACGCTGGCTTTGCCTGCAAGCACGCAAGCCGAACTGAAATCGACCGTCAGTCCCGAACCAAGGTATGGGCTGCTGCCTGCCAGCACATCGACCGTGACGTTGGTGGTGCCGTAAGCGGCGATGCTGGCGGGCGAAAACTGCATATTGGCAGGGAGCAGATCCGTTGCACCCAGCACATAATTAATCTGGCCGCTGGCGACGGCACCCGTAGGCACGGTGGCGGTGGCCTGCAAGGTGGACGCGCCACTGGCCGCCAGGCTGAACGGACGCAGTACCACACTGGCCGTGCCGCTGCTGTTCGTCAACGCAGTGCCTGTCGATGGCGACATGATCGCAAGGGCATTATTGGTGGAAAACGCCACCAGAACATTGCTGAGCGGCTGGCCAGTCAGGTCGGTGACCAGCGCACGTGCAGTCAGTGGCGTGGCGTTCGACAAGGCGTTGCTGGCGCTGCCGCCACTCAACAGGGACAGCGTCATTCGGGCACCCGCAGCCTGCGCTGCCTTGATGGCATAGCTTGCTTCACCACTGACCGGCGTGGTCGCGGTTGCAACAGTTGCCGTCACCCTGCCAGCACCGCTGACGCTGGCGTTCAGCACCGACACGGTGATGCTGGCTACTCCCTTGGCGTCAGTGAGCGCTGTACCGTTGGTTGATGACAACAATACCAGGGCCGGATCGGAGGCGAACGTGACAAGCACATTGACTACCGGCGTACCGCTACTGTCAACCACCAGTGCCTTGGCCGTCAGCGGCGTGCCGCTGCTCAATGCACTGCTCGCCTTGTCAGTGGCATCGACCAGAGCCACACTCACTGCAGCAGGTACTCTGTTCACCACGCCGCCACTGCCTCCATCAAGCGTCGGATCGCCGCCGCCACCGCCACAGGCAGCCAACAGCAGGCCAATGGCCAGCGCTGATAGCCAGCTAAATGCCCGGCTCCAATAAGTGTTGCTTAAAGAAATATTCCGCATAGTCGCCATCAATCCGCTTTCGTCAGCATTGTTACTTAAACGTAAAGATGTGACATTAACGTGTTGAGGGCCTCTCTGCCACTATTTTCGGCGTAATAAACACCATCAGCTCGGTTTTTTCTTGACTGCGGCCCGTACTGCGGAAAAAAACACCGAGCAGCGGGATGTCGCCCAGCAGCGGCACCTTGCTTTGCGTGCCCCGTTCCGACTGCTGATAAATGCCGCCCAGCACCACCGTGCCGCCATCTTCCACCATCACCTGCGTCTTGACGTGCTTGGTGTCGATGGCGAAGCCCGAGCGCGTTTCCTGGCCGACGCTGTCCTTGTTGACGTCCACTTCCAGCACCACGTTGCCGTCAGGCGTGATCTGGGGCGTCACTTCCAGGCGCAAATTGGCCTTGCGAAAGGTGATCGAGGTGGCGCCGCTGCTGGTGGCCACCTGGTACGGCAATTCGATGCCCTGCTCGATCAGCGCCAGCACCTTGTCGGCCGTTACCACGCGCGGGCTGGAAATGATCTTGCCCTTGCCGTCCGCTTCCAGCGCCGACAGTTCCAGGTTCAGGAAGCGGTTGGCGGCGGCCGAAAACAGGCTCAAGGCAAAGCTGGCCGGCGCCAGACCGTTGATGCTGGCGGCAGGCAGGTTGACCAATTGCGTGTTCGGCACATACGCGCCGGCGCCCGCCACCGCCTGCCCGGTCGCCTCGCCCACGCCCTCGTAGGTGCCGCCAACGGTGGCGCGCCGGCCGCCGCCGATGGCAAAGCCGGGCTGGCCGCCTTGCGCCAGGCGCAGGTCGGCAAAGCCCAGGCGTGCGCCCAGGTTGCGGCTGAAGCTGTCGTTGGCCTCGACAATGCGCGCCTCGATCAGCACCTGCCGGGTTGCCACGTCGGTCCTGGCGATCAACAGGCGGATCTGTTCCAGGCGCGCCGGCACGTCGCTGACAAACAACTGGTTGGTACGCGGCTCGATCAGCACGCTGCCCCGGCGCGACAGCAGGCGGCTGCGCCCTTCCCCTGCATCCAGGCCAAACACGGTGCGAAACGATTCGGCCTTCTGGTAGTTCAGCTGGAACACGGCCGACTGCAGCGGTTCGAGTTCGGCGATCTGGGCACGCTGTTCCAGTTCCAGCTTTTCGCGCGCCAGGATTTCCTCGCGCGGCGCGATCCACAGCACATTGCCATTGCGCCGCAGGTCCAGTCCCTTCGCCTGCAGCACCACGTCGAGCGCCTGGTCCCACGGCAGTTCGCGCAGGCGCAAGGTGATATTACCGGCCACGCTGTCGCTGGCGATGATGTTCTGCCCGGAGGCGTCGGCCAGCATGTGCAGCGCCGCGCGCACCGAGACGTTCTGGAAGTCGATGGAAATGGGTTCGCCCACATACAGGCGCGGTGCAGGCACAGGCTGCGCCTGCACGTCCTGCGCGCCGCCACCGGTGGGCAAGGCCAGCGCAATCATCAAGCACCAGGCGTGTGCCTTCATTTGTCCGCCTCCTTTGCTGCAGCGCCCGCCACCTGCAGGGCCAGGCTGCCGCGCCGCTCGCGCCAGGCGCCGCCGGCGTCCTGCGCCAGTTCACGGTAAGCGATGGCTTGCTCGGAAATCGCCGTCACCAGGCCATGGTCCGGCCCCAGGTACTGGCCTGCCGCCACCCGGTACAGGCGCCCGTTTGCCTGCAGCAAGGCGTCGAGGCGGCCGCGCTGGCGCAGGCTGCCGACCATCGCCATGCCGGCCAGGGCCACGCTTTCCAGCGGTTCACGCACGCGGCGCGGATCGGGTGCGGCCACGCCGGCGGTGGCTGGCCGTTCCCTGCCGGCAGCGCCAAACGGATCGGGCAAGTCGCTGGCGTTGTAGTTGCGTGGAACGAAGGGAGCGAACGACCCCGGCTGCGGTGCCGCCCGGGCAGGCTTGCTGGCCGGCTTCCTGTTAACCATTGCCTGCTGCTCCTGCGCATCGGGCAAGCGATAGGCGCGCAGCACGGCGTCCAGGGTCGGCGGCCCGTCCTTGCCGGCGCTGACGGCCAAGCCATGCACGGTCACGATGCGCGGCAAGCCGGCCAGGTCGGCCATGAAAGCGCCGATGGCGTGGTAGCCGCCGCGCACCCTGACAGTGATCGGCATGGCCACGTAATGCGCTTGCGGCACCGCCACACCCGGCTTGAACAACTCGAACTGCAGGCCGCGCGCCAGGCCAGCCTGGTTGATAGCAGACAGCAAGGCGGCCATCTCTTGCTGGCGCGGCAATTGCTGCTCCAGACTGGCCAGCGTGGCGGCTGCCTCGCTTCGTCGCGCGCGCAGCCGTGGCAATTGGCCGGCCCTGGCTTGCGCCTGGCTGTAAGCGGCACGCAGCGCCTCGGTTTGCGCCTGTGCCGCCTGCCAGCGCGCCACCAGCTCGCCCAGCTGCGCCAGCCAGGCCGACGCCAGCAACAAGGCCGCCAGCAACGCCGCGCAAGCCAGGCGCATGTAGCGTGGCCACAACGCCATCTGTTTCAGGCTGAACATGGTCAGTCTCCCGGTGACAAGCTGGGCGGCAAGGCCCAGTGCACGCTCAATTCCACCGCACCACCAGACATGGGCACCGGCGTGCGCACTTCCTGCAATTGCGGCGTGGAACCCGGCAAGGCTTGCGCCAGCGCCAGCAACAACGCCGAGACCGCCTGCTGCGACGGCGCCCTGCCCGCCAGCACCAGGCGCGAACCATCCTGGCGCAGGCTGTGCAGGATGACGCCTGCGGGCACGGCGCGGGCAAGTGCGTCAAGCACGATCACGGCATCATTGCGCTGCGCCTGCAACAGATGGACTGCCTGCCGGCGCGCGGCCAGCACGGCCGTTTCGCGCTGCGCCAGTTGCGCGGCCGCAATCGCGCCATCGTGCTCATGCATGGCCGCCTGCCAGTGCGCCTGCTGCCGCGTTTGCTTATTAATGGCGATACCGAGGGCAAGACCGGCCATCAAGGCCAGCGCCGCACCCAGCAGCACGCCACCGGCCAACTGGCGTAACAGTTGGCGCTCACGCTGGCGGCGCGCTGCCGGCCGGTGCGGCAACAGGTTTATAAATACCATCGCCGGCGCATTGGCACTCGCGTACGCATTCATCGGGCAAACCCGTGCAGGGCCAGGCCCCAGGCCAGCTGGAACGCCGTACCATCGGGCATGGCTTGCCAGCCGCCATGAGCCATGCCTGCCTGCAAGGCCAGCGCCTCGCTATCCATGATCACGACCTCCAGGCCAGCCTTTGCCGCCGCCTCGAGCCGGCGCTGCACCTCTGAACGCCGTGCCACCACCAGCAGCACGTCAAGTTCGCCACTGTCCTGATCGCGCCCCATGACGCAAAAGTCGAGGCAGGCTTCTTCCACGCTGAACGGCATGTATTGCGCCGCCTCCAGTTCTACCAGGATTTCCAGCTGCTCGTCCGGCAAACCGGCCGGCAAGCGCACCGTCTGCGTGATCAGGCTGCTGATGGGCATGGCCAGCGCCACCTGTGAACAGCGGCTGCCGCTGGCCTGGCAAGCCTGGCGCAGCAGGCTGGCCAGCGCATCGATATCATCGACATTGCCTTCAAACATCACGCCGGGCGGCAAGGCCGCCATGCCGCTATGCCAGTGTTGCAAGGCGCCGCGCCGCCGCCCGAGTTCGACCACGCGCACGGCGTCGTCGCCGATATCGATGCCCAGCAAACCGGGTTTATTCAAGGAAAACATGGTGGCTCCCATTCCAGCGCCTGCCAAAATGCTAGTCCTGGCCGTGCCCGGATGACAACCACTTTTCCGCCTGCGTCTGCGGCACAGTACGCCTATCTGCCTGGAAGCTGATCTGGCGCAGGGCAATTGTTACCAAATCCTTGTTGCCAGCCAGCACAGACACGCTTATATAGAGTACCGACAAGAGTTCCGCAGCCCGCCTGGCGCGCCGCCCCCTCGGCAAGCTCGCTTATAATTGCCCGCATAATTAACTGAAAGACATAACGCGCATGACATCTTCCACCTCCGCTGGCAACGCTGGCCCGAAGCCGCCCAAGAAGGGCGGCAAACCCAAACGCTTTTTGCTGATGGCCCTGGTAACACTGGTGGGGGTGGGCGTGGGCGGCGTCTTGCTGGTGGTGTTCGGCCTGGCGATGGCGTACCCGAACCTGCCGGCGCTCGACACCCTGACCGATTACCGGCCGAAGATGCCGCTACGCATCTTTACCAGCGACGGCGTGCTGATCGGCGAGTTTGGCGAAGAGCGGCGCAATATGGTGCACATCAAGGACATTCCCGATGTCATGAAGAAAGCTGTGCTGGCCATCGAGGATGACCGCTTCTATGAGCACGGCGGCGTCGACTACCTGGGCATCACGCGTGCGGCCTTGCACAACCTGACGGGCGGCGCCAAGCAAGGTGCCTCGACCATCACGCAGCAGGTGGCGCGCAATTTCTTCCTGTCCAGCGAGCAGACCCTGAAGCGCAAGGCCTATGAAGTGCTGCTGGCCTGGAAGATCGAGAAAAACCTCAGCAAGGACCAGATCCTGGAAGTCTATATGAACCAGATCTACCTGGGCCAGCGCGCCTATGGCTTTGCCTCGGCCGCGCAAATCTATTTCGGCAAGAATATCCGCGACCTGACCGTGGCCGAAGCGGCCATGCTGGCCGGCCTGCCTAAAGCACCATCGGCCTACAATCCGGTGGTCAATCCGAAACGCGCCCGCCTGCGCCAGCAATACATCCTGCAGCGCATGGCGCAGCTGGGCTACATCACGCCGGCCCAGTTCGAGGAAGCCAAGCATGAAGAGCTGAAGGTCAAGACCGACAGCAGTGCCTTTGGCGTGCATGCCGAATATGTGTCGGAAATGGCGCGCCAGCTGGTCTACGAGCAATTCAAGGAAGACACCTACACGCGCGGCCTGAACGTCTACACGACGATTACCAAGGCCGACCAGGACGCCGCCTATATCGCCCTGCGCAAGGGCGTGATGGACTACGAAAAACGCCATGGCTACCGTGGCCCGGAAGCGTATATCGAGATTCCGAATACCAAGGCCGAAGCGGACGATGCGATCGAAACGGAACTGGCCGACCACCCTGACAGCGACGACATCATTGGCGCCATGGTGCTGCAGGCTTCGCCCAAATCCTTGCAGGCGGTCACCTCGGCCGGCGAGGAAATCAGCATCACCGGCCCGGGCCTGACTTTTGGCGCGGCCTGGCTGTCGGAAAAAGCGGCGCCAAACCGCCGCATCCGCCGCGGCGCCGTGATCCGCGTCATGCGCGAAGGCGACGGCTGGGTGCTGACGCAGATGCCGGAAGTGCAGTCGGCGTTTGTTTCGGCCAGCACCACCGACGGGGCGATTCGCGCCATGGTGGGCGGCTTCGATTACAACCGCAACAAGTTCAACCACGTGACGCAGGCGTGGCGCCAGCCCGGTTCGGCCTTCAAGCCCTTCATCTATTCTGCCTCGCTGGAACGGGGCCTGTCGCCGGCCACCATCATCAATGACGCGCCGATCTCGTTCGACGCCGGCCAGACGGGTGGCCAGGCGTGGGAACCGAAGAACTACGACAGCAAATACGACGGTCCGATGACGATGCGCAAGGGCTTGATGAAATCGAAAAACATGATTTCGATCCGCATCCTGCACAAGATCGGCGCCAAGTACGGCCAGGAATACGCGACGCGCTTCGGCTTCGACGCCGACAAGAACCCGCCCTACCTGACCCTGGCGCTGGGCGCGGGCAACGTCACGCCGCTGCAGATGGCGGGCGCCTACGCCGTGTTTGCCAATGGCGGCTACAAGATCAACCCCTACCTGATCGCCAAGGTGACTGACAGCGACGGCAAGGTCTTGTCGGAAGCGAACCCCGACAAGGCGGGCGAAGACCGCAACCGCGTGATCGACGAGCGCAATGCCTTCATGATGAACAGCATGCTCAACGACGTGGTGCGCTTCGGCACGGCCACCAAGGCGATGTCCCTGAAGCGCCCTGACCTGGCCGGCAAAACGGGCACCACCAACGATTCGATCGACGCCTGGTTTGCAGGTTACCAGGCCAAGCTGGTGGGCATCGCCTGGATCGGCTACGACCAGCCGCGCAACCTGGGCAACCGCGAAACGGGCGGCGGCCTGGCCTTGCCGATCTGGATCAACTACATGGCGAAAGCCCTGAAAGGCATCCCGGTCGAGGAACGCGCGGTACCGGATGGCCTGATCCGTGTCGGCGACGAGTACTACTATGCGGAAAATCCGCCGGGTACGGGCGTGGGCAGCCTGGAAGGCGCGGCGCGCGGCACGCCGGAAGAAGAAAAAGCCAAGGAAGCCGTGAAGAACGAGTTGTTCTAAAACTAAAGGGCAGACTGCACAGTCTGCCCTTTTTTTATATACCGCTAACGGCGATTACTTCAATACCACCGTCGCGCCGGCCTGCTCGCTTGCCATGCCGGACAAGGCCGCGAAAAGCTCCGAACCGTCACGCGTATTGATCCACTCGTCACCGACGCGCTTGTAGTGGAAACCGCCGGAACGGGCCGCCACCCACATTTCACGCATGGGCGCCTGGCTGTTGACGATGATTTTGCTGCCGTTGTCGATAAACTCGATTTCCAGCACATTGCCGCTGCGGCTGCATTCGACGTCGAGCACGTCTTCATCGTTCAGCCGGTCCAGCGCTGCCGCGATCTGGGTCAGGGTGGCTTCGGCCTGGGCCAGGAATTCCGATTCGCTCATGCTACACTCCAAATATCTTAATCAAACCGTGATTCTAATCGTGAAGTCATACTCAGCGTTTTATATCGGCATTGCCATTGTGGTCTCCAGCGTTTTGGCCGGCTGCGGCCAGCCCGGCGCCCTGTACCTGCCCAAGCCGCCAGCGGCCAAGCCGGCGCCCGCCAAGGGCCCGCTCGAACCGGCCCCGGTACCACCGCCACCGGTAATCGTGCCGGTGACCTGAGCCCCGGCTACTGGCGCACCAGTTCCGCGTTTTGCACCCGCTTGCTCCAGGCGAAATAGACGCGAATTAACAACAGCAGCGCGACGATGCTGCCAAACAGGATGGGCTGGGCAAAGTTGTTCTTGCCCGCCTTCATCCACCAGTAGTGCAAAATACCCAGCGGTGCGATCAGATACACCAGCCGGTGCAACCACTGCCAGCGCTTGCCGCCCAGGCGCTTGACCATGCCGTTGCTACTGGTCACGGCCAGCGGTATCAACAACACGAAGGCGATAAAGCCGACCGTGATGAAAGGCCGTTTCAGCACATCCTTCCACATTTCCGCCAGATCAAAGAAGTGGTCGAACCACAGGAAAGTGGTGAAGTGCAAGGTGGCATAGAAAAACGCAAACAGTCCCAGCATACGGCGCAGCTTGATCAGCCAGTTCCACTGCGTAAGGCGGCGCAAGGGCGTGACGCCCAGGCCGATGCACAGGAAGTACAAAGTCCAGTCGCCGGTGCCGCGCGTGATGAATTCCAGCGGCTCGACCAGCTGGCCGGTATACGTCAGCCACACCATGCGGCCGAGCGGCAGCAGCGCCAGCACGAAAATGACGGCCTTGATCAGCGACAGTTGCCGCGGCGCGGGATGAGAAGCCATGCTGTACTTTCGTTAAAAGAACTTCTTCAGGTCCATGCCCGCGTACAGCGAAGCCACGTCGTTGTAACCGTTGTACATCAGGGTCTTGCGCTTGCGCGCCAGGAAACTATCTTCGCCGATGCGGCGCTCGCTGGCCTGCGACCAGCGCGGATGGTCAACGTTCGGGTTCACGTTCGAGTAAAAACCGTATTCGGACGGCGCCGACAAGTTCCACGAGGTGCGTGGCTGTTCCTTGACGAAGCGGATCTTGACGATGGACTTGGCCGATTTGAAGCCATATTTCCACGGCAGCACCATGCGCACCGGTGCGCCATTCTGGTTCGGCAGGGTTTCGCCATACATGCCCAAGGTCAACAGCGCCAGCGGATGATTCGCTTCATCGATGCGCAGGCCTTCGGTGTACGGCCACTGCAGCACGCGGCTGCCCACGCCTGGCATCTGCTTGTTGTCGGCCAGCGAAATGAATTCCACGTATTTGGCGTTGCCGGTCGGCTCGACCTTCTTGATGATCTCGGAAAACGAGTAGCCGACCCACGGGATCACCATCGACCAGCCTTCCACGCAGCGCAGCCGGTACACCCGCTCTTCGAGTGGCGCCAGCTTGAGCAGTGCATCGAGGTCGAGCGTCATCGGCTTCTTGACTTCGCCTTCGATGGTGACCGTCCATGGCCGCGTGCGCAAGGTGCCCGCGTTTTGCGCCGGATCGCTCTTGTCGGTGCCGAACTCGTAGAAATTATTGTAAGTGGTGGCGTCTTTATACGCCGTCTGCTTGTCCAGCCCGGAATAGGCGGGATTGAGTTTGGCAGCCAGCTTGGGATGGGTGCCCTGCGCGAACGCTTCGCGGTTCATCATTTCCAGCAGGGCCGCGCTGGAGACGGCGCCGATGGCCGCCTGCTTGATAAAGCTGCGGCGCGCTTCGAATACGGCGCGCGGCGTGATTTCGGATGAGAACGGCAATTCAATACCGTTGGGACTGCGCTTGATCAACATGGCGGCTCCGGAAAAGTGGTGATTGTATGTACCTTACACCAGTTTCCGAAGCCATTCATGACGGTTGCGTCATCTACCTGAAGTGCTCGAAAAAAGTTCAGGGCAAGGCGCTTTGCCGCAGGCAGTACGACTGTACGACCAGGCAAAGCAACGCCGCCATGGGCTTTTTCTCGTGCACTTCTTTAAAGTTTGCCGTAAGAATGCAGGCCAGAGAGGAACATATTAACGCCCAGGAAAGCAAACGTCGTCACCAGCAAGCCCACCAGCGCCCACCAGGCGGCGACACGGCCGCGCAAGCCCGTCATCAGGCGCATGTGCAGCCAGGCCGCATAGTTGAGCCAGACGATCAGGGCCCAGGTCTCCTTCGGATCCCACGACCAGTAGCCCCCCCACGCTTCGGCCGCCCACAGCGCCCCGAGGATGGTCGCTACCGTGAAGAAAGCGAAGCCGACCGAAATCGCCTTGTACATCACGTCATCGAGCACTTCCAGCGACGGCAGGCGGTCGACCAGGTAGCCGCTCGATTTGAGCAGGTAGGCCGAGGCGACCATGGCCGACAGCGAAAAGGTGCCGTAGCCGATAAAGTTGGCCGGCACATGGATCTTCATCCACCAGCTTTGCAGGGCTGGCACCAGCGGCTGGATATCGGCCGCGTCGCGCGTGACGGTGTACCACAGCAAAAACACCACGGCGGCGGAGATCACCAGCATGACAAAGGCGCCCAGCTGGCGCGTCGCATAGTGCTGCTCGTAGTACAGATAGAACATGGCCGTGATCAAGGAGAACAGGATGAACACTTCATACAGGTTCGACACGGGAATATGGCCGACGTCGGCGCCGATCAGGTACGATTCATACCAGCGCACCAGCATGCCGGTCAGGCCTAGCACCACGCCGGCCCAGCACAGCAGAGAACCGACCGAGGAACCGAAATCCGAGCGTGCCACCAGGCCGATCCAGTAGAACAGGGTCGACAGCACGAACAAGGTACCCATCCACAGAATCGCGGACTGGCTGGACAACATATACTTCAGGAAGAATTTCTGGTTTGCCATGTCCAGCTGGCCATTGTAGAGTTCGATGGCGAACAGCGACAGCACGGCGGCCAGCGGAATCAGCCAGCGCACCGGCTTCCAGTACCAGCCCAGCCAGGCAAAGGTGGGCGCCGCCGCCAGCAAAATGGCTTTTTCATAGATGTCCATGAAGGCGCCGAAGTGCACCAGGCCATACAGCGAAGCGGCCAGCAGGCCGGCGCCGTACAGCCAGTCAACCAGGCTCAGGCGCTTGAAAAAACCCGCATCCTGCGTGTAAATCTGTTTATTTGCCAATTCCATGTTTTTCTCCATTGCCTGCACGGCGTGACGCCAGCTCAGGCGCAGCTTACGCCGATTGCGGCAATTTTGCCTTCAGGTTCTCAAATTCTTTTTCAAAGTCCAGCGTCTTGCGCTGGGTGCTCATGGCCATCAGCGCGCTGCTGTCGCCGGGGTTGTTGGCGTCATCCTTGATCCATACCCACACGCGGCGCTCGCGGATATAAAACATGGAAAACACGCCGATCACCAGGAACAGGCAACCCAGGTAGACCACGCCCTTGCCCGGCGAGCGCGTCACTTGCAGCACGGAAGCCTTGATTTCGGTAAATTCGTCGAGCTGCAAATACACCGGTGCGCCGTAGAAAAAGCTGTCGGACAGGGCATTGGTCGCCAGTTGCAGGAAACGGCCATGCTTTTCATCGGCTTCGATCGGCGGCAGGCCGCCCTTGGCGCGCGCCGCCTGCCACAAGTCCCACAGGCTGCCGTTGAGGATCTTCATGAAGATATCGGCTGCCTTTTCCTGCTCGGCCTTGGGGACTTTTTCCAGGAAGCGCGAAATCGCCAGGAAGCCGCCGTCTTGCCCATTGCCGGCAAAGATGGCCAGGCTTTTCGCGGCCGATTCCTGCAGCTGGCCGCGCAGCGCCTGCGCGCTGGCGCTCGGCATGGCGCGCTCGGCATAGCGGGCGGCGGCCTGCTCGCGCAATTCCGGGTCCTGCAGCGCGGCGCGCAAGCGCATCCATTCCTTCACCGTGTAATTGTCATCGGCCGGAATGCGCAGGTAGCTGAAGGCATCGCTGGGGTTGACGCGCATGCCGGCCAGGAAGACCAACGCGCCGTCGACCGTTACCGGCTGCATGTAGTTCTGGTACTCGCGCGCTTGGCCGGTCTTGTCGCGCAGTTTGTAGAGCACGCTCGGGCCGACGTTTTTCAGGTCCTTGTTATTGGCGTTCTTGGCGGCCGAACCCAGGCGCTTGTCGAGGCCGACGGCGAATTTCTCATTAAAACTCTCAGCTTTGCTGACGGCGCGCACATCCTGGCCGGAACTCATGTTTTCCACGTTGAAGGGACGGAAACCCGACCATTCGACGCTGTACGAATTGCCATCGCTGCGTTCAAGCGGCGTGCTGCCGCCCACTTCGCCGCCGATATCGAAACGTTTGTCCGTCTTGCCGGCCATCGGAAAACCGGTGAGCTTGAGCTTGCTGCCGCCATCTTCAAAGCTGGACTGGTACAGGGCCAGGCCTTTGTACAGCAGCGGCTGGTTGACCTTGATGGTGGCAGGAAAACTCTTGCCCGTTTCATGGTTGGTGACCACCACGTCGCTGGCGAACAGCTTGGGCATGCCGGTGCTGTAGAAATCGATATGGAATTTTTTCAGCAAGATGGTGATCGGCAAGTCCTGGATCAGCACGCCATCGGCTTGCGGAATGATGGCGGTGCTGCTGCTCGACCCCTCCGGGATCATGGTATTGCCGCGGAAAGTGGGGTTAGACAGGCTCAAGCGATGCTGGGCGGGAATCTCGGCAATCACGCCGCTGCCCGCAAACGGGGTCTTGCCGAAGAACCATTGTTGCACCCTGATCGGCATTTCCGAGTCCAGCAAGCCGCCCACGCAGATAATCACGATGGCGCCGTGGGCAAAGATATAGCCCCATTTGTTGGCCGCGCCGCGCTTGGCCGCCACCAGCGTGGCGTTGTCCTTTTCCACGATCCTGGCCTGGTAGCCGGCGTCTTTCAGGCGCATCACCATCTGCTGCGCCACGGCGGTGCGCGGCAGCGGCACCAGCCATTCGGCCTTGTGGTGGAAATTGCGCAGTGACTGCTCACGCACGGTTTCGCGCCAGCTGCGCATGTCCTTGAGCATCTTCGGCGCGTTGCGCACGATGCACAGCGAGGTCGAGGCGACCAGGAAACCCATGATCAGCAAAAACCACCAGGCCGAATAGACCGAATACAGGCTCAGCTTGTCGAACACGGAAAACCAGAACGGACCGAACTGGTTGATGTAATTGGGCATCGGCTCGTTCTGCTTGAGCACGGTGCCGATCACGGACGAGACAGCAATCAGGGTCAGCAAGCTGATGGCAAAGCGCATCGACGAGATCAGCTCGACGAATTCGGCCAGGCTGCGGCGCTGCGTTTTGAGTTCGATTCCGGTGGTGCTGGTACTCATGCGTTGTTACTCATACAAAATGGCAATCTAAAAAACGGGAAGGGTTTCGTCTGTGCAAGGCGGCAGCATACCGCAGATCAGACAGCGCCATAAAAAAAGGGCAGCCCCTTGCCATGGCCGCCCTTTTTCATCCGCACCGCAGTGCCCGGCAAAGGATTGCCGCTATGGAATTTACTTGAGACCGGCGATGTAATCTGCGACGGCCGCGATTTCATCATCCGACAGGCGCGCGGCGATCGTGTGCATCTGCTCGCTGTTCTTGCGCGCATCGGCCTTGGTGCTGCGGAACTGGGTCAGCTGGGCAATCGTGTAATCCTGGTGCTGGCCGGCGATGCGCGGATACTGCACGGGGATGCCATTGCCCGCCGCGCCATGACAGCTGGCACAGGCCGCGACTTGTTTCGCCGCAATACCACCACGGTAGATCTTCTTGCCCAGCTCGATGGTGTCCTTGTTCTTGGCCGCGCCCGGCTTGGCCACCTGCACGCCCAGGTAGGCGGCGACGTTTTTCTTGTCAGCATCGCTGAGCATCTTGGCGTAGGTCGACATCACGGCGTTGTTACGCTGTGGCGTGGTGAAGTCGACCAGCTGCTTGTACAGATAGTTTTCGTGCTGACCGGCCAGCCTGGGATTGGCCGCGATGGTCGAATTGCCGGCCGCACCATGGCAGGAAACGCAGGCGGGCAAGCCGCGTGCGGCGTCGCCATCGGCGTACAGGGTGGCGCCCTTGCTGGCATCGGCTTTGACGGCGGTCTGCGGTGCTTCAGCGGCCGACACAGTTGCCGAAACAGCCAGCAAAGCGAGCAACATGGATTTGAACAACGGTGAAAATGCACGATTCATTCAGGCACCCTGGGACAGTGAGAAATTAGTGGTGGACATTGCCGCGCCCTGGGATTTTTGCATTATTTTCAGGGCCGCAAGCCGCATCGCTGCTACGCCGGCAACAATTAACAACTCCTTATTGTACAATAGCTTCTTGGCGTTATTGCTCTCTTATCGCTCCCTTTTCTTGCATTACTACTCCCATGTCAAAACTCTGGCAAGCCCGTTTCTTTACGACCGTTAACCAACTGCGCGACCTGCCCGATACCTCGGTGCCGGAAATCGCTTTTGCCGGTCGCTCCAATGCCGGTAAGTCGACCGCCATCAATATTTTGTGCAATCAGAAAGGCCTGGCGTTCGCCTCCAAAACGCCTGGCCGTACCCAGCATATCAACTATTTCTCGATCGGCGGCGCCCATGTGGGCCAGCACCGCAAGGATGCCACCATCGTCGAAGAGATCGAATGCCTGCTGGTCGACTTGCCCGGTTATGGCTATGCGGAAGTATCGGGCTCGGCCAAACTGCACTGGCAGCGTTTGCTGGGCGATTATGTGCAGCGCCGTGAACAACTGGCCGGCCTGGTGCTGATCATGGACTCGCGCCGCCCGTTTACGGATCTCGACATCCAGATGCTGGAATGGTTCGCGCCGACCGGCAAGCCGATCCACTGCATCCTGACCAAGGTCGACAAGCTGAACCGCAATGAGTCGGTCAACGCCCTGCGCCAGGCCAAGGCCAAGCTCGACAGCTATGTCGACGAAGACGGCGTCGGCTTCCCGTTCACGGTGCAGCTGTTCTCGGCCCTGAAACGGGTCGGCATCGAAGAAGCCAATGACAAGATCATGGAACTGGCCGGCATCAGCGAAGACGGCGCCGCCGAGATGGTGGAACTGATCGAGATGGAAGACGACGTCGAACCGGAAACGGGTAGCGACAAGCCGGCCTGATCTTCAACCCGGCACGGCACGTAAAAAAGGCGGCTCACTTTTCGTGAGCCGCCTTTTTTCATGGCCAGAGCCTGGTGCTTAACGCCGCCCCGGCCCTGGCCGTTTTTCGGAAAAGAATTCCTGGCGCAGGAACGCCGTCAGCTCGGCCGTATCCTCGACGCGGGCGCTGAGGTTGACGTTGCGGCCCAGGCGGCGCGATTCCCATACGAAGTCGCCCGGCTTTTCGGCACGGATCAGCTGGATCATCTTCTTGATGATGGCCGATTCGATATCGGGTTCGTTGCCGATCTCAACTTTTTCCTGCTTCAGCCAGTTGCGCTTGAAGTTGCCGTTCCAGCCCTTGAACTTGACCTCCGCGCTGAACGAGGTCTGGTTGACGATGGAAAACACGCCACCCGAATCGTCGTTGTCGCTGCCCGAGTTGCGGCCCTGGGCGCGCGCGATATTGGCCTTGGCCACGCGCATGGCGCGGTCGTTTTCGCTCTCCTCGGCCGGCGGCGCCGGTTGCTGTGCCTGGCGCTGCTGGCGTCGCTGCTCGATCATGGCGCTCATGTCTTCGGCCGGAGGCGGCGGCAACGGCACTTTCGATACCAGCGGTGGCGTAAAGGTTTCCAGCTTAGGCTTGTCGCGCGGCACGTTTTTCGCCACCACGGGCTTGCTTGCACGCGGTGGCGGCGGTTTCACCTTGGCGACCTTGGTTTCCTTCGGCGTCGGCTTGGGCGTGGGCTTCGGCGTTGGTGTTGGCGTCGGTTTGGGTGCCGGCTTGTCCTTCAGCGGCGAGATATACACCATCGCGCTTTCCTTCTTGGGCGGTGGAATCTTCTCGATGGTCTCCGTGTGCAGCAAGGCATAGGCGGCAATCAGCACGTGCAGCAGGACAGACACGCCCAGTATCACCTTGCGGCGGGTGCTAGTCTTCGCGCCATAGGTCAGTGGCGGCTGGATCAATTGCCCGCAGGTGGGGCAATAGCCGGTATCGGCAGCCATCGGGTGGGTCGTGTCATGCAAAATAAATCGTGCTTTCTTTGTAGCAGTGATCTTACTGGGCAGTCATCTTGCCAGAGCGGCGCGCTTTTGGAAATACTTGCGGCGTCCTTGCCACCCGAAGCGTACAGGATAGCGGCATTCCTTGCAGCCATCAGCAGAGTAGCCGAAACAGCACTTGACGGTTGTTACCGTATGTATCACTCCCATTACGGCGGTGCAACACATGCACCGCCGCCTGGATTGCCTGCTGGTTCAGGCCTTGCTGTCCAGGACCGCCAACTGCTCGTCCGTCATCGGCCCGGTGCCACTGTATTTGTCGAGGAACAGATAGATCACGGGCGTGATAAACAAGGTGATCACTTGCGAAAAGATCAGGCCGCCGACCACGGCCAGGCCCAGCGGCTGGCGCAGTTCGGCGCCCGCGCCCAGGCCCAGCGCAATCGGCAAGGCGCCCATCAGCGCCGCCGCCGAGGTCATCATGATCGGGCGGAAACGCAGGATGCACGCCTGGCGTATGGCGTCAAACGGCGCCAGGCCTTCGTTCCTCTGCGCATGCAGGGCAAAGTCGATCATCATGATGGCGTTTTTCTTGACGATGCCGATCAGCATCAGGATGCCGATAATCGCGATCATGGTCAGGTCCATGCCGAACAGGCGCAAGGTCAACAGTGCACCGACAGCGGCCGACGGCAGGCCGGCCAGGATGGTCAGCGGGTGGATATAGCTTTCATACAGCACACCGAGCAGCACATAGATAACGGCCAGCGCGGCGATGATCAGGATAATCTGGCTGGCCTGCGAATCCTGGAACACAGCCGCGTCGCCGCCGTAGCGCGTGATAATCGACGCTGGCAGGTTCATGGCCGTGCTCATCGCATCGATCTTGCCGGTGGCAACGCCGAGCGGCACGTCCGGTGCCAGATTGAAAGCGATGGTAACGGCCTGCAGCTGGCCCTGGTGGTTGACGGAGGTGGGTCCGATGGTGCGCTCGACCCGGGCAATGCTGGACAATTTGACCAGCTCACCCGTCTTGCTGCGTACCGACACGCGCGTCAGTGCGTCGTCATACTGGCGATCCGGCGTGGCCGCTTCCAGGATCACGTAATAGCTGGCGGCAGACGAATAAATGGTCGACACCTGCCGTTCGCCAAACGCGCTGTACAGGGCAGTGCGAATGTCCGCCATCTGCACGCCCAGCATATTGGCCTTGTCGCGGTCGATTTTCAACGATGCCTGCAAGCCCTTGATCTGCGAATCGCTGGTGACGTCGCGGAAGGCCGGGTCGACGCGCATGCCGGCAAGGAATTTTTCCGCCCAGTCATTGAGGGCGTCGGGGCTGACACTTTGCAGGGTGTACTGGTAGCGGCTCTTGCTCTGGCGCCCGCCCAGCTGCAAGTTCTGCACGGGCCGGAAATACACGGCCATGCCGGGCACGGCGCTGGTTGCGCGGCGCAGGTTTTCCAGCACCACCGGCATTTTCGGCCGCTCGCTGCGCGGCTTGAGCACCATGAACATGCGGCCCGTATTGCCGCCGCCGACAAACGAGGTCACGTCCTGCACGCTGGGGTCCGCCTTGATGACGGCCGCCATGCGCGCCTGCAACGCTTGCATGGCTTCCGACGAGATATCTTCCGACGCTTCCGTATTGACCTGGATCTGCCCCAGATCTTCCTCGGGGAAGAAGCCTTTCGGTATAGTCGCGTACAGCAGCACCGTCAGGCCGAAGGTACAGACGGCGATCAGGAGCACCACGTTGCGGTGCGCCAGCGCCTTGTCGAGCACGAAGACATAACCATTGCGCAGGCGCGTGAAACCGGCTTCGAAGTGGCGGCCGATAAAGGTTTTTTCCTGGGTATGGTCATGGTCTTGAGCGCCGGCCGGCAGGAAGCGGCTGGCCAGCATCGGCACCAGCGTCAGCGAGACAATCGCCGACACCAGGATGGCCAGCGAGACCACCACCGCAAATTCATGGAACAGCAGGCCGATCACGCCCGGCATGAAGAAGATCGGGATAAACACGGCCACCAGCGAGACGGAAATCGAAATGATGGTAAAGCCCATCTCTTTCGCACCCACCAGCGCCGCCTGGATCGGTTTCTTGCCCATTTCGATATGGCGCACGATGTTTTCCAGCACCACGATGGCGTCATCGACCACCAGGCCGACGGCCAGCGTAATGCCCAGCAGCGAGATATTGTCAAGGCTGTAACCGAGCCAGTACAGCAAGGCCAGCGCCCCCAGCAGCGAAATCGGCATGGTGACGGCCGGAATAAAGGTGGCGGCTGCGCGGTGCAGGAACAGGAAGATCACCAGCACCACCAGCACGATCGTGAGCCCCAGGGTCAGGTTGACGTCGTGGATCGCTTCGCGGATCGACAGCGAACGGTCGTTGACCAGGCTGATCTGTATCGACTGCGGCAGTTGTTCCTTGAAACCCGGCAGCAGGCGGCGCACGCCATCGACCACCTGCACCGTATTGGCGTCGGGCTGGCGCTGCACCATCAGACTGATCGAGCGCTCGCCATTGAAGCTGCCGACCGTCTTGATCGATTGAAAACTGTCTTCCACTTCGGCCACGTCTTTCAGGCGCACCGGCTGGCCGTTGCGGCTGGCAACGATCAGTTCGGCAAAATCAGCCGCCTTCATCATCTGCGGATTGCCCTGGATCGTCAGGGTCTGGCTGGGGCCGTCCAGAATGCCCAGCGGCGAATTGGTGTTCGAGGAGCGCAGCGCCGTGGCCAGTTCGTCCATGGTCAGGTCGCGCGCATTCATCAGGTCGGCGCGCGCCCGCACGCGCACGGCAAAGCGCTTCTGGCCGTTGACCACCACCTGCGCCACGCCGGGCAAGGTGGACAAACTTGGTGCGATCAGGTTTTCCGCGTAGTCGTTCAGGTCCGACAAGTTCAGCGATGGCGACGTCAGCTGGATAAACAGCACCGGCGCATCGGCCGGATTGACCTTGCGGTAGGACGGCAAATCCGTCATTTCGGTCGGCAACTGGCGCTGCGCGCGCAGCAGCGCCGCCTGCACGTCGACCGCCGCTTCGTTGACATTGATGCTGGAATCAAATTCCAGGGTCAGCGAGGTGTTGCCCAGGGTACTGGTGGACGTGATCAGGCTCAGGCCCGAGATCGTGGAAAACTGCTTTTCCAGCGGCAAGGCGACCGATGAAGCCATGGTTTCCGGGCTGGCGCCGGCCAGGTCGGCGCTGACGTTGATGACGGGCGTGTTATAGCTCGGCAAGGCCGCCACGGGGATTTGCAGATACGCCAGCACGCCGGCCAGGATGATGGAAAGCGACAGCAGCACCACCATCACGGGGCGGCGTATGCTCAGTTCGGACAGGTTCATGCTGGCTTGCCCGTTGGCGTGGCGTCAGCGGCCGGGGTGGTATCCGGGCGTTTTTCCGCCAGCCTTACCTTGCTGCCCGGACGCAGGTTCTGCTTGCCGTCAACGATCACCTGCTCATCGCCACTCAAGCCGGTCACGACGGCGTTCAGGCCAAACGCATGCACGCGCGTGACCTTGTTCGACTTGGCCGTATTGTCGGCCTGCATGGTATAGACCAGAGTGCCGGCGGTGGTAGTAATAATCGCGTTTTGCGGTATCACC
Source organism: Janthinobacterium longum (assembly GCF_051380735.1). Lineage (NCBI taxonomy): Bacteria > Pseudomonadati > Pseudomonadota > Betaproteobacteria > Burkholderiales > Oxalobacteraceae > Janthinobacterium > Janthinobacterium longum. The sequence continues at coordinate 329,428 of NZ_JBNYXQ010000002.1, read as the reverse complement.
AGCGCGTCTTTCAGGGTTTGCACCGTCATCTGCGTATTGATGTACTGGCCTGGCCACAGATCGGTTTGCGTATTGCCGAAACGCGCCTTGACCTTGATCATGCCCGATGTCGGATCGACGGCATTGTCGATAAAGTTCAGCTTGCCCTGCACCTGCTTGCCGCCGGCGTCCGCCAGCAGCGCCGTGACCGGTACTTCGCCCGCTTTCTGCGCCGACAGCAAGGCCGACAAGCTGCTTTCCGGCAAGGTGAACACGACGTCGATCGGATCGAGCTGGGTAATGCTGGTCAGCGAGGTGGTCGGTTGCACCAGGCTGCCCGGGTACACGCCGATGGCGCCGACCCGGCCGCTCAACGGTGCGCGCAAGACGGTATAGCTGGAATCGACCTGGGCCGCGCGCAAGGCAGCCTGGTCGGCGGCCAGCAAGGCACGCGCCGCATCGAGCTGGCTTTGCAAGGTGTCGACGGCGCCTTGGGCAATGAAGTTCTTGCTGAGCAAATCGGTGCTGCGCTTGAGCTGGCGCTCGAAGTCCTGCACCGATGCGCGGTCACGCAGCACTTGTGCCTGGGCTTTTTCCACGTTCGCGCTTTCGGTACGCGCGTCCAGCGTGAACATCAGCTCGCCCTGCCTGACGAACTGGCCTTCCTTGATATGCACCTTGGCTATCGTGCTGGTGGTTTGCGGATGCAGGTCGACGCTGCTGATCGGCGTCACGCTGCCATTGGCCTGCAGCACGACGGGCACGTCCTGGCGCACGGGCTTGATGACACTGACGGTGGTGGGCGCCTGCCCTCCCCCTTTGGCCGCCGCCCCGCTCTTGGCTTTGTCAGCAGGCTGATGATTGAAATACCAGATGCCGCCACCGATACACAGGGCGGCACCGACCAGGATTGCCAGGCTAGTTTTTTTCATTATTCGTCACGCTGTCGCGGCGCGGATTTGCAGGTTGAATTTAATTGCCCCAAGGCATTAAGGGCGATATTGTCGCATGAAAGCGTCACGGGAAATCTCACTTTCCTGCGTAATATTGTGGCACCACCAGCGTCACTTCCAGTCCGCCGTCCACATGATTGGACAGCAACACCGTGGCGCCATGCTGTTCGGCGATATTGCGCGCTATCGTCAGGCCCAGGCCGGTGCCGCCGGACTCGCGCGAACGCGAGGTTTCGATGCGGTAAAACGGCTCGAACACCTTGGCCTGCTGCTCGGGCGCAATGCCAGGACCGCCATCGCGGATGCGGATGCGCGCCGAGCCACTCAGGCGCTCGACCGTCACATGCGCGTACTGGCCATATTTGACGGCATTGTCGATCAGGTTGACCAGGCAGCGCCGCATGGCGATCGGGCGGCCCATCAGGGCCATGCCGGCATGGCCTTCCAGGGTCACGTTCTGGCCCGCATCGGCGGCGTCCGAACAGACGCTGTCGAGCAGGGAGTCGAGATCGAGCGCCTGCATCGCTTCGGTGCTGTCCATCGAACGGGCCAGGTCCAGCCCTTCCTTGACCATGCTCTGCATGGCCGACAAATCACCGACCAGGCGTTCATGCAGATCCGAGTCGGCCACTTTTTCCAGCCGCAGGCGCAAGCGCGTAAGCGGCGTTTGCAAGTCGTGGGTAATGGCGGCCAGCATCTGCGTGCGCTGCGAGATATGCTGGCGGATGCGCGCCTGCATGGCGTTGAAAGCGGCGCTGGCCTGGCGAATTTCGCTGGCGCCCGTCAGCGCCAGTGGTGGATGGTTGATATCGTTGCCCAGGTCTTTCGCGGCCTGCGCCAGTTGCTTCAAGGGCCGCATGGTCATGCGGGTAACCAGATAGGCCAGGATGGCGATGCTGATCAGGAAAGGCAGCAGGGTCATCCAGTCATTGTGTTCGTTGAAGGCGGGCTGGCGCGGCGGCAGCACCAGCAGGCGCAGCATATGGCCGTCCTGCATGCGCACGTCCAGGCCTTCGCAGGTGCCTTCCCACTGGCGCGGTCCAAACAGGCGGGGCGACTCGATCGGCTTGACGCAGGCGCTCGGGGGCTGGGCCAGCGCGGTCACCTTGAAAGCCCCACCCAGCTTGGCTTGCAATGCGGTGGAAAACTCGGTCGGTGCGCCAGCCGCGTGCTCGGCGTCCGGCCGCGGTTCCAGGCGCACGCTGCCCTTGTTGGCCACCTTCAGATAGGCGTCGCGCGAGGCCAGCGGCACCATGCCGGTCGACATCACCAGTTGCTCGGCGCGCTCGACCGCGTGATAGTCGCGATACTGTTCAAGCGCGCGCTGGCGCTCGCCCACCGCCAGCCACTGCGTCAGCGCGGCCGATGCCACCACGCCGACCAGCAATACCATAAAGACGCGCCCCGTCATCGAGCCGAGAAAGGCCTTCACGCGTGCGGCTCCACATTGACCTGGCCGGCCAGCACATAGCCGCCATTGCGCACGGTCTTGATGATTTGCGGCAAGCGCGCATCTTCACCGAGCTTTTGGCGCAAACGACTGATCTGGATATCGATCGAGCGGTCGAACGGGTCGGCGTCACGCCCTTGCGTCAGGTTCAGCAGCTGGTCACGGTTGAGCACGCGATTGGGGTGTTCGAGGAAAACGCGCAGCAAGCGAAATTCCGCGCCCGACAGCATGATCACCACGCCGGTCGGGTTGAGCAGATGGCGCGCCGTCAGGTCCAGCGTCCAGCCGGAAAATCGGATCTGCTGGGCCTTGTCCGACGGCGCGTTGGATGGCATCGCATGACTGCGGCGCAGCACGCTGCGGATGCGCGCCAGCAGCTCGCGCGGCTCGAATGGTTTCGGCAAATAATCGTCGGCGCCCATTTCCAGGCCGAGGATGCGGTCCAGTGGTTCGTTGCGGGCGGTCAGCATGATCACGGGCACGGTCGATTGCGCGCGCAGCTTGCGGCACAGGGTCAGGCCGTCGTCGCCGGGCAGGTTCAGGTCGAGCACGATCAGGTCGGGCCGGGTTTCGTCCAGCACCTTCCACATGGCCGTGCCATCGGCCGCGCCCAGGGCGCGGTAGGCGTTGGTTTCCAGGTAATCCGCCAGCAGGCTGCGGATATCGCGGTCGTCATCGACGATCAGTATTGTAGAAGTGGTTTCCATGACTGAATTATCCCCACTTCAGGGGGACGTGCACAGCGCATTTGTATCGTCTTGTATATAGACCATGTGACGAAACATACGGATACAAACTGTCGGACAGCGGACACTTGGTAGAAACATGGCGCGCCCACACTGGTTTCATGTGCAGAGACATGCACATGCTCTTTCACTTATAAAAGGAATCCAGATGAACACCTCATTTCACACCGTACGCAAACACCTGGTCATCGCGCTGAGCGTACTCGGCATGGGTGCCGCATCGCTGACCGTCCACGCCCAGCAAGCCCCCGCCGGCGCACCAGCCGCCAGCAGCAACCCGAAAGCCATGCACGATGGTCAGCGCATGCATCGTGGCAACCCGGCCGAACGCATGGCCAAATACCAGGCACGCCTGCATGACAAGCTGAAGCTGACCGCTGCCCAAGAACCGGCCTGGGCCACCTTCACGGCTGCCAACGCGCCGAAAAAGCCAAACGGCGACTGGAAGGCCAAGCGCGAAGCGTTTGCCAAGCTGTCGGCACCAGAGCGCATGGAGCAATGGATCGCCATGTCGAAGGAACGCATCGCCGGCCAGGAAAGCCGTCTGGCGTCATTGAAGACTTTTTATGCCGTGCTGACGCCGGAGCAACAGAAGGTGTTTGATGACAGCGTGCCAGGTGGCAAGCATGGCGGCATGCGTGGCCACCATGGTCCGCGCGGCGGGCATGGGCCACAGCCTAAAGTCGGCTGAATCGGTTGATGTCAAGCAAAAGGCCTGCAATGCAGGCCTTTTCAATATTGACAACGCAAGTGGATGCTTACTTTGCATCAAGCTTTTTCAGGGACGTCAGAAAGGTTTCCGCGTTCTGGAAGCCGATCACACGCGAATGCGGTATCTCCTGGCCTTGTGGATTGAACATGATGATGCCGGGCGGGCCAAACAGCTGGAAGCGTTTCAGCATGGCCTTGTCGTCCGCATCGTTGCTCGTCACGTCGACCTGCAGCAGTACCGACATGCCCATCTTGTCGCGCACGGCTGGTGCCACGAAGGTCAGCTTTTCCATCTCCTTGCACGACACGCACCAGTCGGCGTAAAAATCAAGCAAGGCGGTTTTGCCGTTCAGCTGTGCCAGCGCCTGGTCAAGCTGGGCCACGGTTTTTACGCGTGTAAAGGCATGCGGATGGACCTGGCCGCCGCCCAGGTGGGCCAATGGCGCCAGCGGATCGCGGCCACCACTTGCCGCGCCCACCAGTTGTACCGCACCCAGGATGGCAAATATCAGGCCGAAGGCCTTGGCCACCCAGGCGTTGTTCGAAGAACTTTTACCGACCAGCAGATACATGCCGTAGCCGATAAAGAGCGCCGTCCAGCCCAGCATCTGCACCACACCGGGCAGTACCGGCGACACAAGCCACCAGGCCACGCCCAGCAGCAGCACGCCAAAGAAACGCTTTACGGCGTCCATCCAGGCCCCGGCGCGCGGCAGCAAGGCGCCGGCCGACACCCCCACCAGTATCAAAGGCACGCTCATGCCGACCGCCATTGCAAACAGCGCGCTGCCGCCGATCACCACGTCGCGCGTCTGGCTGATGTACAGCAAGGCGCCGGCCAGCGGCGCGGCCACGCACGGCCCGACGATCAGGGCAGAGATCGCACCCATCACGAACACGCCCGCCAGGCGGCCTGACGATTGCTGGTTCGACACCGTGGTCAGCTTGCCCTGCAAGAAAGCCGGCACCTGCAGCTCATAAAAGCCGAACATCGACAGCGACAGGCCCGCCATCAGCAGCGCAAAGAAACCGAGCACCCACGGGTTTTGCAGCTTGGCCGCCAGGCCTTCGCCGGCCAGGCCAGCCGCCACGCCAAGCGCCGTATAGACGATGGCCATGCCAAGCGCGTAGGTCAGCGACAGCAGCAGGCCGCGCGAGCGGCTGACCTTGCCGCCATCGCCAACGATAATCGACGACAGGATAGGCACCATCGGCAACACGCACGGCGTGAACGCCAGGCCCAGGCCCAGCAGCATGAACAGCGGCACGATCACCAGCAGCTTGCCGCCTTTTAATGCCGATTCGATGCTGCCCATGTCTGTTGCGGCAGGCACAGCGGCAAGAGCGGGAGCACCCACCGGCGCTGGCGGCACCGCGACGGGGTCCGGCGTGCTGGTGATATTAGCCTGTGGAATGCTCATCACGGACACGCCCGGCGACGCCTGCGCCTGCGGGCCGTTGACGGCGGCAGTGTCGACGGCCGGCGCGGCCGGCAGCGCGAATTTCGATACGGCGGCGCCTGGCGCCATGCTCTGGCCACCGGCGCCGGTCAGTTTCGCCGTGGCATCCTGCGGCGCATAGCACAAGCCCTTGTCCGAGCAACCCTGGCCGGTCGATTTGAGCGTGAAGGCGCCATTGGCCTGCACCGGAATGGTAATGGTCAGCGTGTGGCGGAAGGTCTCGACATTCTTCTGGAAAGTTTCATCGAACTTGACCTTGCCCTTCGGGAATACGGGTTCGCCCAGGGTGGCGCCGGTGGCCTCGAACTTGAAGCGCTCATGGTACATATAGTAGCCATCGGCGATAACATAGGTCACCGCGATGGTCGACGGGTCCTGCATGCGGGCGGAAAACTTGAACGCCAATTCGGGGTCGAGGAATTCATCGTCGGCGCGGGCGTGGCCGGCGCTGAACATGGCGATCAACAGCAGCAGGCAGGCGGCAAACCAGATGGATAAGCGAGAAGACGGCGTGGCGCCGGGAGAGAAACGGAACATGACGACCTTTTTGACCATTCGACTGAGAGCCGCGCGGGCATGCGGGACCGGCGCGAAAGCAGAATAGTACACCGCGGCCGAGCTGGCTGCAGCAGAAAGCAAAAAAGCCAGGCTAGGCCTGGCTTTTCCTGAAGCGGTAACCGGGATTACTCGCCAGCTACTTCAACTGCTTCGGTCGTATCTGGACGATCCATCAGTTCAACGAATGCCATAGGAGCATTGTCGCCGACGCGGAAGCCCATTTTCAGGATACGCACATAACCACCGTTACGGTTGGCATAACGCGGGCCCAGTTCAGCGAACAGTTTGACGACCATTTCACGGTCGCGCAGACGGTTGAATGCCAGACGCTTGTTTGCCAGCGTATCGGTTTTGCCGATGGTCAGAATTGGCTCGACAACGCGGCGCAGTTCTTTTGCTTTTGGCAGGGTGGTTTTGATCGCTTCGTGACGCAGCAGCGATACTGTCATGTTGCGCAGCATTGCCAGACGGTGGGAAGAAGTACGATTCAGTTTACGAAGGCCGTGACCGTGACGCATGATAAATCCTTTCGGTAGTGAGTTTAAATCCAGCTCTTCGATCGATGCTGCTTGACGCTGCATCGCGGGCCGGTTTGGACTTTCAAAAATAAAAGCCTGGGACACCTGTCCCAGGCAGTTTGCTGCAATTTTACTGCAATTACTTTTCCACGAATTACTTTTCAAGTCCTGCAGGCGGCCAGTTTTCCAGCTTCATGCCCAAGGTCAGGCCGCGCGATGCCAGCACTTCCTTGATTTCGTTCAGGGACTTGCGGCCCAGGTTCGGCGTCTTCAGCAGCTCGTTTTCCGAACGCTGGATCAGGTCGCCGATGTAGTAGATATTTTCGGCTTTCAGGCAGTTGGCCGAACGCACGGTCAACTCCAGGTCGTCGACTGGACGCAGCAGGATAGGATCGACCAACGGAGCGCGCGATGGTGCTTCTGCGGCGGCTTCCGTGCCTTCCAGGGCGGCGAATACATTCAACTGGTCCACCAGGACGCGGGCCGACTGGCGGATCGCTTCTTCCGGCGAAATCACGCCGTTGGTTTCGATGTTGATGATCAGCTTGTCCAGGTCAGTACGCTGTTCGACACGAGCCGATTCAACGAAGTACGACACGCGGCGCACTGGCGAGAACGAAGCGTCCAGGATGATGCGACCGATGGTCTTGTTGGTGTCTTCCGACAGGCGACGAACGTTACCAGGAACGTAGCCGCGGCCTTTTTCAACCTTGATCTGCATGTCCAGCTTGCCACCGGCGGTCAGGTGGGCGATCACGTGATCAGGGTTGATCAGTTCGACGTCATGCGGCAGGTCGATGTCGGAGGCCAGGATCGCGCCTTCGCCTTCTTTTTTCAGGGTCAGGGTTACCGAATCGCGGTTGTGGACTTTGAAAACCACACCCTTCAAGTTCAGCAACAGATCGACGACGTCTTCTTGCACGCCATCGAGGGAGGAATATTCGTGGACGACGCCGGCGATCGTCACTTCGGTAGGCGCGTAGCCAACCATCGACGACAGCAGAACGCGGCGCAACGCGTTACCCAATGTGTGGCCATAGCCGCGCTCGAACGGTTCCATCACGACTTTGGCGTGACCTGCACCGAGAGCTTCAACATCGATAATACGTGGCTTCAACAAACTGTTTTGCATGAAATGTCCTTTTCAATACCCTCGGCTCGTTACGCCGATAAGGCTGATGGCATTAGTAAAACGCCCACTCGCAAAAAAACGAGTGGGCGGGATATTGCTACTGACTGCTATTAACGCGAGTACAGCTCGACGATCAGCGATTCGTTGACGTCGTTGGCGATTTCGTTACGCTCTGGCAGGGACTTGAACGTACCTTCCATTTTCTTGGCATCAACCGAAACCCAGCTAGGCATACCAACTTGTTCGGCCAGCGACAGTGCTTCAACGATACGCACTTGCTTTTTCGATTTTTCACGAACAGCGATGATGTCGCCGACTTTGACCGAGTACGAAGCGATGTTGACAACGATACCGTTCACGGTGAACGCTTTGTGGCTGACCAGTTGACGCGCTTCAGCGCGGGTCGAGCCAAAGCCCATGCGGTAGCAAACGTTGTCCAGACGCGTTTCCAGCAACTTCAACAGCGTTTCGCCGGTGTTGCCTTTACGACGGTCTGCTTCAGCGAAGTAACGGCGGAATTGACGTTCCAGCACGCCGTACATGCGCTTGACTTTTTGCTTTTCGCGCAGTTGGTTACCGTAGTCCGAGGTGCGGGCGCCGGATTTGACACCGTGCTGGCCTGGTTTGACGTCCAGTTTGCACTTGCTGTCGAGCGAGCGACGTGCGCTCTTCAGGAACAGGTCAGTACCTTCACGGCGGGAGAGTTTTGCTTTAGGTCCGATATAACGTGCCACGAGACTTCCTTTTTTTAAATGATAACGCCCCAGCCACATGCATGATCAAACACACTGATGCGGTTAGGCGCTAGTCTGACTCACTTGCAATCAGACGGTGGCTGAAAACGAAAAACCCGTCAAATACAATTTGACAGGCAAGAACAGCCGGGCAGTATAACCGTTTCCGGCTCCCTGCTCCAGCGTTTTCACACAACTGTACTCAATACAACAAACAAGACAGCAGCTGGCGCCGAAGCGCCCTCTGCAGTACTGTCTTAGATACGACGACGTTTCGGTGGACGGCAACCGTTGTGCGGTACCGGCGTCACGTCCTGGATCTCGGTGATCTTGATGCCCAGGTTGTTCAGCGCGCGAACAGCGGATTCACGACCAGGACCTGGACCCTTGATACGTACTTCCAGGTTCTTCACGCCACACTCAACTGCCACTTTACCAGCGGCTTCTGCGGCGACCTGCGCTGCAAATGGGGTCGATTTACGCGAACCCTTGAAGCCTGCACCGCCGGAAGTAGCCCACGACAAGGCATTGCCTTGACGATCGGTGATGGTAATGATGGTGTTATTGAACGAAGCGTGGACATGTGCGATGCCTTCAGCGACGTTCTTTTTAACTTTTTTACGCACGCGTGCTGATGCGGCGTTATTTTGCGACTTGGCCATAATTATTCCCTAGCGGATTATTTTTTCAGCGATTGAGCGGCTTTACGCGGTCCCTTGCGGGTACGTGCGTTCGTACGCGTACGCTGGCCACGGCAAGGCAGACCCTTGCGATGACGCATGCCGCGGTAGCAACCCAGATCCATCAAACGCTTGATGTTCATGGACAGTTCACGACGCAGATCGCCTTCGACGATGAATTTACCTACTTCATCGCGCAGTTTTTCCAGTTCGCTGTCATCCAGATCTTTGATCTTTTTGTTGGTTGCTACACCGGTCGATGCACAGATTTTCTCTGCGCGTGGACGGCCAACACCGTAGATGGCCGTCAGGCCGATAACGGTATGCTGATGATTTGGGATATTAACCCCTGCAATACGTGCCATTTGTTATTCCTCGATTAACCTTGACGCTGCTTGTGACGTGGTTCCACGCAGATTACGCGGACTACGCCTTTGCGCTTGATGATCTTGCAGTTGCGGCAGATCCGCTTGACTGATGCGAGAACTTTCATTTTTGGGCTCTTTCTTTCGCTTCTTTGGTTTGATTCACTGTGTTACTTGGTTCGGAACACAATGCGGGCTCGGCTCAGGTCGTACGGCGTCAACTCCACCGTCACCTTGTCTCCAGGGAGAATGCGAATATAATTCATCCGCATTTTACCTGAAATATGCCCGAGCACCACGTGTCCGTTCTCCAGCTTCACTCGAAATGTTGCATTTGGAAGATTCTCAAGAATCTCTCCCTGCATCTGTATGACGTCGTCTTTTGCCATTCGATGTGCTTACCGCGCTTAACGCGTCGGAATCCCGCCCTTGAAATTAGCTTTGCGCAGCAGCGAGTCATATTGCTGCGACATCACATAATTTTGTACTTGCGCCATGAAATCCATGGTGACAACTACAATAATCAACAAGGAAGTACCGCCAAAATAGAATGGTACTTTCCACTGGGCTTGCATAAATTCCGGCAATAAACACACCAGGGTGATGTAGACTGCGCCGGCAAGTGTCAAACGCGTCAGGATCTTGTCGATGTAACGGGCTGTCTGTTCACCTGGACGGATCCCGGGAATGAACGCACCGCTTTTCTTCAAGTTATCCGCTGTTTCCTTGCTGTTAAATACCAGCGCTGTATAGAAGAAACAGAAAAACACGATCGCCACTGCGTACAACAGCGCATGGATAGGCTCACCAGGCCCCATCGATGCTGCCAAATCTTTCAGGAACCGCACCGCAGGGTTAGCGTTATCGGCGCCCTTTGAAAACCAGTCCACGATAGTGGCCGGAAACAAGATGATCGAAGAAGCAAAGATCGGCGGGATCACGCCGGCCATGTTCAGCTTCAACGGCAAATGGCTGGTTTGACCGCCATAAATCTTGTTGCCTACCTGGCGCTTCGCGTAATTGACCAATATTTTGCGCTGACCACGTTCGACAAAGACGACGAAGAACGTTACCAGTGCTACCAGCAGCACGATGAAGATCGCGCCCAAGCTGCCGATCGAACCATTCGATACCAGGCTGAACAAACCACCCAGTGCGGAAGGCAGACCTGCTGCAATACCGGCAAAAATGATGATCGAGATGCCGTTACCCAAGCCACGCTCGGTAATCTGCTCACCCAACCACATCAAAAACATTGTTCCGGTCAACAAAGTAACGACCGTCACGAAGCGGAATGCAAGACCAGGTTCCAACACCAGACCAGGCTGCGACTCCAGTGCGACTGCAATACCCAACGCTTGAAACAGTGCCAGCGCAACCGTGAAATACCGGGTGTACTGGGTGATCTTGCGACGGCCTGCTTCGCCTTCTTTTTTCAACGCTTCCATCTGCGGTGACACGATCGACAGCAATTGCATGATGATCGAGGCCGAGATATAAGGCATGATACCCAGCGCAAACACTGTAAAGCGAGACAAGGCACCGCCCGAGAACATGTTGAACATGCCCAGAACGCCGCCTTCGTGCTCCTTGAACAGCGAGGCTAATTGTGTCGGGTCAATCCCGGGAACCGGGACGTGAGCACCGATACGATAAACCACCAATGCGCCAAGCAAAAACCAGAGCCGCCCCCAAGGGAAACCAGCTGCTGCACTTTTAGCAAGTTGTGGATTAGTCGCCAATTTTCGCTCCGATCAAGCTGTTAGCGGTCAACTCAGGCTACCGAGCCGCCGGCTGCTTCGATGGCTGCTTTCGCGCCAGCGGACACTTTCAAGCCCTTCAAATTCACCGCTTTGGTGATTTCGCCGGACAAGATCACGCGCACGTCACGGGCCAACACGCCCAGAACGCCAGCTTGCTTCAAGACCAGAATGTCGACATCGCCAACAGCCAGGTTGTTCAGATCGGACAGGCGCACTTCAGCTTTGAAGGTTGCGTGCATCGATTTGAAACCGCGCTTAGGCAGACGGCGTTGCAGAGGCATCTGACCGCCTTCGAAACCGACTTTATGAAAGCCGCCCGAACGCGATTTCTGACCCTTGTGACCACGACCGGCAGTTTTGCCGATACCTGATCCGATACCGCGACCGACGCGACGCTTGTAGTGCTTGGCGCCTTCGGCTGGTGCAATAGTATTCAATTCCATGATTTGCTCCGTTCGTGTAAGCCCGAAGGCTTACCCGACAACTTTAACGAGATACGATACTTTATTGATCATGCCGCGTACGGATGGGGTGTCTTGCAGTTCGGAAACCGAATTTACACGACGCAGACCCAGACCGCGCACGGTAGCGCGATGCGATTCGCGCGTACCGATCAAGCCCTTGACCAATTGCACTTTGACTGTGTTTGTCATTTTGTCCACCTTAAGCCAGAATGTCTTCAACCGACTTGCCGCGTTTGGCGGCGATGTCAGCTGCAGTACTCATTTTCGACAGGCCGTCCAGCGTAGCGCGTACCAGGTTGTAAGGGTTGTTCGAACCGGTGGATTTCGCCACCACGTCCGTTACGCCCATTACTTCGAAGATAGCGCGCATTGCGCCACCAGCGATCACGCCGGTACCAGGCTTGGCCGGGTTCATCAGGACCTTGGAGGCGCCGTGACGACCAACAACCGTGTGATGCAAGGTACCGTTTTTGAGTGGTACTTTGATCAGGTTGCGACGGGCTTCTTCCATTGCCTTCTGCACGCCAACTGGCACTTCTTTCGATTTGCCCTTGCCCATGCCGACGCGGCCATCGCCGTCACCAACTACGGTCAGCGCGGCGAAACCCATGATACGACCACCCTTGACCACTTTGGTCACGCGGTTGATCGCGATCATTTTTTCGCGCATGCCATCATCCGGCTTGTCGCTTTGCATTTTTGCTTGCATTTTTGCCATGATTGATCCTTAGAACTTCAGACCGGCTTCGCGTGCGGCTTCTGCCAACGCTTTAACACGGCCGTGGTAACGGAAACCGGAGCGGTCAAACGCAACTTCGGTAATTCCTGCTTTCAACGCTTTTTCAGCGACGCGCTTGCCGATCAAGGCTGCAGCAGCGGCATTGCCGCCTTTGCCGGACTGGCCTGCCAGTTCAGCGCGAACTTCCGCTTCAGCCGTCGAGGCCGAAACCAGGACTTTAGCGTCCGGGCTGATCAGGTTGGCGTAAATGTGCAGGTTGGTGCGATGCACCGACAAGCGATTTACTTTCAGTTCCGCAATCTTGATGCGGGTTTGGCGTCCGCGGCGAAGCCGTGATTCTTTCTTATCCATCGTCAGCCCCTAATTACTTCTTCTTGGTTTCTTTAAGCTTGACCACTTCGTCCGCATAGCGAACGCCCTTGCCTTTATAAGGCTCAGGGGAGCGGTAAGCACGAACTTCAGCGGCTACCTGGCCAACCTGTTGACGGTCGATACCCTTGATCAGGATCTCGGTCGGGGTTGGTGTTGCGCAGGTAACGCCAGCTGGCATGTCATGCACTACAGGGTGCGAGAAGCCCAGCGACAGATTCAGCTTGTCGCCTTGAGCTTGCGCCTTGTAACCCACGCCTACCAGGTTCAGCTTTTTCTCGAAACCCTTGGTGACGCCAACGACCATGTTGTTGACCAGTGCGCGCAGCGTGCCGGACATGGCATTGGCTTCGCGGCTGTCGTTCGCCACGTCGAAACTCAGGGTTCCTGCATTGTTTTCTACTTTGACCTGGCCGGTGAGGACCTGGGTAAGCACGCCCAGCGGGCCTTTTACGGTGATCGCTTGTGCGGAGATGGCGACTTCAGCGCCAGCTGGCACAACGATAGGCATTTTAGCTACTCGAGACATGTGTAACTCCTTAAGCCACGTAGCAAATAACTTCGCCGCCGACACCGGTAGCGCGTGCTTTGCGGTCAGTCATGACGCCTTGCGGAGTCGACACGATCGCCACACCCAAGCCATTCATCACTACAGGGATGTCATCTTTGCCTTTGTAGACGCGCAGGCCCGGACGGGACACGCGCTCGAGGCGCTCGATGACGGGACGGCCAACATAATACTTCAAACCGATCTTCAGTTCCGCCTTGCCACCAGCTTCGGCAACAGCGAAATCTTCAATGTAACCCTCGTCCTTGAGGACGTTGGCAATCGCAATTTTGACTTTCGACGATGGCATTGCCACTGTCGTTTTTTGCACGCCCTGGGCGTTACGAATGCGGGTCAGCATATCGGCGATAGGATCGCTCATACTCATTGCATATTCTCCTATTACCAGCTTGCTTTAGTCATACCCGGAATTTCACCACGCATGGCGAATTCACGGAGCTTGATACGACCCAGACCGAATTTACGGAATGTGCCGCGCGGACGACCAGTGATGGCGCAACGGTTACGTTGACGCGTCGGGTTCGAGTTACGTGGCAGCGCCTGCAGTTTCAGGCGAGCTTCGTAGCGCTCTTCTTCCGATTTCGATTGGTCATCGACGATGGCCTTGAGAGCTTCGCGCTTAGGGGCGAATTTCGCCACCAGGTCAGCACGCTTGATCTCACGATTAATCAGTGACAGTTTGGCCATGATCAGTTCCTGAAAGGGAATTTAAAGGCGGCGAGCAAAGCTTTGGCTTCGTCATCGGTCTTAGCAGTTGTCGTGATGCTGATATTCATACCGCGCAACGCGTCAATCTTGTCGTATTCGATTTCAGGGAAAATGATCTGTTCCTTGACACCGATGTTGTAGTTGCCACGACCGTCGAATGCACGACCGTTCACACCACGGAAATCGCGCACACGCGGCAGAGCCACGGTAATGAAGCGATCCAGGAACTCGTACATGCGAGCGCCGCGCAGGGTGACCATCGTACCGATCGGGTAACCTTCACGGATTTTGAAGCCTGCGATCGCTTTGCGGGACTTGGTGGTCACTGGCTTCTGGCCAGCGATCTTGGTCAAGTCAGCAACTGCGTGCTCGAGAACTTTTTTATCCGCGATAGCCTCACCAACACCCATGTTCAGGGTGATCTTGGTCAGGCGTGGAACTTCCATTACCGACTTGTAACCAAACTTGCTGGTCAGGTCGGCAACGACTTTTTCTTTATAGAATTCTTGGAGACGTGCCATGATTTCTTAAGCCTTCACTACTTCGCCGGAGGATTTAAAGACGCGGACTTTTTTACCGTCCACTTCTTTGAAACCCACGCGATCTGCCTTGCCAGTCGCTGCATTAAACAATGCAACGTTGGACACGTGAATTGGCATGGTCTTGTCGACGATACCACCAGTTACGCCAGTCATCGGGTTTGGCTTGGTCGCTTTTTTAGCGACGTTAATGCCATCAACCACGATATGTTCAGCATCGATACGCTGCTGCACCACACCACGTTTGCCCTTGTCTTTCCCGGTCAGAACGATGACTTCGTCGTTTTTACGAATCTTATCCATTACGACTCCTTACAGGACTTCCGGTGCCAGGGACACGATTTTCATGAACTTCTCAGTGCGCAGTTCGCGCGTGACAGGTCCAAAAATACGGGTACCGATCGGTTCCAGCTTGGCGTTCAACAGAACGGCGGCATTGCCGTCGAACTTCACCAGGGAACCGTCTTGGCGGCGAACACCTTTAGCGGTGCGCACAACCACGGCGTTATAAATTTCACCTTTTTTGACACGGCCACGTGGCGCAGCAACCTTGACGGTTACTTTGATCACATCGCCAATGCCAGCATAACGGCGCTTGGAGCCACCCAATACTTTGATGCACATAACTTCTTTGGCACCAGTATTGTCAGCCACTTCGAGCCGGCTTTCAGTTTGAATCATAGTATTCTCTTTCCCAACTTAAGCCGAAGAATCCACACAATGTAGACCCGCGGTCAGTCTTGGTCCCGCCAGAGCCGCCCTGCTGGGCTTCACTGTTTGGGTGCATGACCTTCATACATCAACTGACCGCGGAGCTATGTCTGTGGCCAGACACTTTGCGGCGTTACATGAACGAAGCCCGCAAGTATTACATACAATTTGCGGGCCTGCAAGTACAAATTAAAAACCACCGCCGAAACGGTGGATTTTATTTAAACGATGGGTGCGGCTTGAACCACACGTGTCACCGTCCATGCCTTCGTTTTGGAGATCGGACGACCTTCCTGGATCTCTACCGTGTCACCGGCTTTGACCTGGTTGGTCTCGTCATGCGCGTGATACTTGTTCGAACGCATGATGATCTTGCCATACAAAGGATGTTTTACGTGGCGCTCGATCAGAACGGTAACGGTCTTGTCCATCTTGTCGGATACCACTTTACCGATCAGCGTGCGCTTGAGCGACTGTTTCACTGGTTCGTTCATTTGGCTTCCTTCAGATTCATTACCGTCTTCACACGCGCGATATCGCGGCGTACCTTCTTGAGCTGCGAAGTGTTGCTCAGCTGTTGCGTAGCGATTTGCATACGCAGGCCGAACTGTGCCTTCAACAAGTCATTCAGCTCTTTTTGCAGAGCTGGCTGGTCTTTGCCGCGGAGTTCAGTTGCTTTCATATCCAACTCCAATTATTGGCCAACTTGGCGGATGACAAACGTCGTCGCCAGTGGCAGTTTAGCGGCGGCAAGACGGAAAGCTTCCCGTGCCAGCGCTTCGTCAACGCCATCCATTTCGTACAGTACTTTGCCTGGCTGAATTTCAGCGACGTAGTACTCAGGATTACCTTTACCGTTACCCATACGGACTTCAGCCGGTTTGTTCGAAATCGGTTTGTCCGGGAAAATACGGATCCAGATACGGCCACCGCGCTTGATGTGACGCGTCATTGCACGGCGCGCCGCTTCAATTTGACGCGCAGTGATACGACCGCGCGCAACGGCTTTCAGACCGAATTCGCCAAACGACACGGCGGTGCCGCGGCTGTGCGAAATGCCGGTGTTACGGCCCTTCTGCTCTTTACGATACTTTCTGCGTGCTGGTTGCAGCATGATTATTCTCCTGCTTTCTCAGCGGGTGCTGCAGCGGCGGCCGGTTTAGCGGCGGTACGCACACGTGCACCTGGTGCTGTGGATGGTTTCGCACCGGCACCGGCTGGACGCGGGCGGCCAGCTGGCTTGCCATCGTCACGGCGTGGACCGCGGCTCTTCTTCTCGTCAGCTGGGGTATCGATGACTGGTGCATCGCCGTTAGGCGCGCGGTCACCTTTGTATACCCACACCTTGACGCCGATGATGCCGTACGTGGTCGACGCTTCGCTGGTACCGTAGTCGATATCGGCGCGCAGGGTATGCAGAGGCACGCGGCCTTCGCGGTACCACTCTTTACGTGCGATTTCGATACCGTTCAGACGGCCGGACGACATGATCTTGATACCGAGTGCACCCAGGCGCATTGCATTTTGCATTGCACGCTTCATGGCGCGGCGGAACATGATCCGTTTTTCCAGCTGCTGCGAGATCGAATCGGCGATCAGTTGCGAATCGATTTCAGGCTTGCGAATTTCTTCGATGTTCACGTGAACAGGTACGCCCATGATCTTGGTCAGCGCGGACTTCAGTACTTCGATGTCTTCGCCTTTTTTACCAATGACCACGCCTGGACGCGAGCTGTAGATCGTGAAGCGCGCGTTCTTGGCAGGACGCTCGATAACGATGCGGCCAACCGAAGCGTTCTTCAGTTTCTTTTTCAGGTAAGCACGTGCTTTCAAGTCTTCGTTCAGCATGGCAGCGAAATTGCCGTTGCCTGCATACCAGCGCGAAGCCCAGTTACGGGTGACCGCCAGACGGAAACCGGTTGGATGAATTTTCTGACCCATCGTGGCTCCTTAGTTACCGACAGTCACGTAAACGTGACAGGATTGTTTCGAAATACGGTCGCCACGGCCTTTTGCACGCGCGGTGAAGCGCTTCAGGACCGGGCCCTTTTCGACGTAGATCGTTTTCACGAACAATTCGTCGATGTCCGCACCATCATTGTGTTCTGCATTGGCGATTGCCGATTCCAGAACACGCTTGATGATCGCAGCACCTTTTTTCGGGCTGAATTGCAAGATGTTGAGTGCTGCGTCAACTTTCTTGCCACGGATCAGGTCAGCAACCAGTCGACCTTTTTGGTCCGACAGGCGCACACCTTTGAGGATAGCTTTGGTTTCCATTATTTCTTAGCCTTTTTGTCAGCTGCATGACCCTTGAACGTACGGGTCAGTGCGAATTCGCCGAGCTTGTGACCAACCATGTTTTCGGAAACATAAACCGGCACGTGCAGCTTGCCGTTATGAACCGCGATCGTCAGGCCGATAAAGTCAGGCATGATTGTCGAACGACGCGACCAGGTTTTGATTGGCTTTTTGTCTTTGGCAGCTTGCGCAGCTTCAACTTTTTTCACCAGGTGGGCGTCACAGAACGGCCCTTTTTTCAATGAACGTGTCATGTGCTACCCCTTATTTCTTGCCGCGGCGCGAGACGATCATGGAAGTAGTACGCTTGTTGCTGCGTGTCTTCTTACCTTTAGTCTGTTGGCCCCAAGGCGAAACTGGATGACGACCAGCTGCTGTTTTACCTTCACCACCACCGTGCGGGTGATCGACCGGGTTCATGACCACACCGCGAACGGTAGGACGAACACCGCGCCAGCGCATCGCACCAGCTTTACCGATTTTACGCAGGCTGTGTTCGGCATTGCCGACTTCGCCCACGGTTGCACGGCACTCAATGTGCACGCGACGTACTTCACCCGAGCGCAGGCGCACTTGAGCGTAGGTACCTTCACGAGCCATCAGCACGACGCCGGCGCCGGCGGTACGTGCCATTTGAGCACCTTTACCTGGCAGCATTTCGACGCAATGCATCACGGTACCGACCGGGATGTTACGGATTGGCAAGCAGTTACCCGATTTGATCGGTGCTTCCGAACCGTTCATCACGCTGTCGCCAACGGACATGCCTTTGGTTGCGATGATGTAGTGACGTTCGCCGTCGGCGTAGCACAGCAGAGCGATATTCGCGGTGCGGTTCGGATCGTATTCGATACGTTCCACTTTCGCTGGAATACCATCTTTGGTGCGCTTGAAGTCGATCAGGCGATAGTGTTGCTTGTGACCACCACCGATATGACGGGTGGTGATGTGACCGTTGTTGTTACGACCAGCGGTCTTGGATTTCTTTTCAACCAGGGCAGCGAACGGACGACCTTTGTACAGGTCCGGGTTCACCACCTTCACCATGCCGCGACGGCCTGGCGAGGTTGGTTTCATCTTAACGAGTGCCATTATGCAGCCTCCTCGGAGAAGTTGATTTCCTGGCCAGGCTTCAGGCACACGAAAGCACGCTTGGTATGGTTACGACGGCCGTTGAACTTGCCGGTGCGCTTTTGCTTGCCTTCGCGGTTTGCAGTTTGCACGGACAGGACTTCGACCTTGAACAGCAGTTCGACTGCTGCCTTGATTTCAGGCTTGGTTGCATCCGGCAGTACGCGGAATACAATTTGCTCGTTCTTTTCCGCGACCATGGTGGCCTTTTCGGAAATCACGGGCGCCAACAGCACCTTCATCAAGCGTTCTTCGCTATGTTTCAAAATCGCGCTCATGCCAGCATCTCCTCAATCTTGGCCAGTGCAGCTTTGGTGACCAGGATCTTCTTGTAGAACACCAGGGACATCGGGTCTGCATGACGTGGCTCGACGACGAGTACGTTAGGCAGGTTGCGCGATGCCAGTTCCAGGTTTTCGTTCAGAACGTCGGTGATGATCAGAACCGAATCAAAGCCCAGGCCGTTCAATTTTTGCGACAGCAGCTTGGTTTTTGGCGCGTCGATCGTCAGATCGTCGATGACGACCAGGCGCTCTTCGCGAGCCAGCTGCGACAGGATCGAGCAGACACCTGCGCGATACATTTTTTTGTTCACTTTGTGGGTGAAGTTTTCGTCAGGCGAGTTCGGGAAAATCCGACCACCGCCGCGCCACAGTGGCGACGACGACATACCAGCACGAGCGCGGCCGGTACCTTTTTGGCGCCATGGCTTTTTGGTCGTGTGGTGAACTTCTTCACGGTCTTTTTGCTTGCGGTTACCGCTACGTGCATTCGCTTGATAAGCGATCACGACTTGGTGGATCAGCGCTTCGTTGTAATCACGGCCGAAAATTTCATCAGCAGCGACGACGTTGGAGCCGGCTTGACCTTGCGCATTCAGAAGCTTGAGTTCCATCGTTTAAGCTCCCTTCTTGGCTTTGGTTTTGATGGCTGGCGAGACAACTACCTGGCCATTTTTCGCACCTGGAATCGCGCCTTTGACCAGCAGCAGCTGACGGTCGGCATCGATACGGGCGATCACGAGGTTCTGGATCGTACGATTCACGTCACCCAGGTGACCGGTCATGCGCTTACCAGGGAAAACACGACCTGGATCTTGCGCCATACCGATGGAGCCTGGCACGTTGTGCGAACGCGAGTTACCGTGCGTTGCACGGCCAGAAGCGAAGTGGTAACGTTTGATAACGCCTGCATAGCCTTTACCGATGGTAACGCCTTGCACGTCGATCTTTTGACCGACTTCGAACAGGGAAGCAGCGACGACATCGCCAGCTTTCAATTCGGCGGCTTTAGCAGCATCAACGCGGAACTCTTTCAACAGAGTACCAGCTTCAACACCAGCTTTAGCATGATGACCAGCAACAGCTTTGGTCACGCGGGAAGCGCGACGTTGACCGAATGCGACCTGAACAGCGGAGTAACCATCTGTTTCAGGGGTTTTGATTTGCGCAACACGATTGTTCGATACGTCCAGCACGGTGACAGGAATCGAGTCCCCTTCGTCCGTGAAAATGCGCATCATACCAACCTTGCGACCGAGAAGGCCTAGGCTCATTTTTTCTCCATTCCCACCTGCGATTGGGCGGGGCTTGTTTAACTACAAATAACGTAGGACTCAAAAAAGGACGAATCCATACCGAAGCCGGCTAGTATATAGCACAAAAACCCTTGACGCAACAAGTTAACACGAGGTATGTCAAAGTGTTGTTGTGCGCTTCGCGGCAAGTTGCCGGCATTGCCGCGAAGGAGCGCTAAGGTAACACACATCGGCCGCGCAGCGGCTATTCATGCGCCTTTCCAGCCGGCAAAGCACCGCCCTTGCCCACCTGATACCAGTCGACCTTGCGCGTCACCACCATCACGACCGCCAGCACGGCAAACAGCAGGATGCTGCCCATCACCAGCGCATTGCTTTCCGAATTGAGCAGGCCATACAGGGCGCCGTACAACAGGGTCAATGCAACGCCGAAGCCGATTGCCCTCGCCGCGCTCCTGAGCACATAGGTCAGGTAGAAGCTGGTCAGCACGATACATGCGGCGCTGGCAATCAGATAGGCCATCCAGAAGGCGATATGCTCGGCCAGGCCCACCAGCAGCAGGAAGAAGATCACCAGCGCCAGCCCGACCAGCAGATACTGCACCGGGTGGATCGGCAGGCTCTTCAGTATTTCGAAGATGAAGAAGGCGGCAAATGTCAGGGCGACGAACAGCAGGCCATACTTGGTGGCGCGGTCCGACTGAGAATACACATTGACGGGCTCGATAAAGCCCACGCTGAAACGGTCAACCTGGCCCAGTGGCGCGCTGTCGGGCACCTTGAATTCAGCTTCGATAGCGGAGATCTGGCGCTGCGCGTCGGAGGCCAGTGCCGAGATGCCCCACTCCACCACGAAACCGTTGGCGTCGATCTGGCGATGTTTCGGCGAAGGCAAGAAGCGCCCGCCAAACTGCGGATGCGGCCAGTTTGACTTGAGGACGACCTGGGTGTTTTTGGCCACCGGCACGAAATGCTGGCGTTCGATGCCGTCCAGGCCCAGATCGAAGCTGAATTTCACCTGCTGCGGCGCTGCCAGGGGCATGGCGCCCAGCGGCGCGTGCAGGCCACTGCGGAAGGCAAACAACTCGCTGCCCTGCTCGAACTCGATCTGGCGCCCGCCCCAGTCGATTTTCGGGATATTGCGGATGCCGCGCACATCCTCGATCGACAGCGCAACAAAGGGTTGGCCAGCCGTAATGCGCGCGTCCGGCGTCTTGCGCGGCAGTTGCTCCAGGCTCGGCATGGTGAAGTCGCCCTTGAAAGCATGCTGGCCGCTGTAGACCAGTACCTGGTGGATGCCGCGGTAGCGGCGGTCGGTTTCGATGCTGCCCTGCTGCAGCAGATTGTTCGGGTACACCAGCAAGCGGCGCTGCATCACGCGGCGCCGTACTTCAGTGCGCACCGGCACGCTGCTTTTCACGTCCTTGTCGGCTGCGATCTCAACCCGCTCGTCATACTGCTCCACATACGGTATCACCAGGATCGGCCCGATCAGGGTTTGCTCGCGCACGGAATCGGCAGCGATGCTGTCGACCGCTTCCTGGCGAAACTGCATGCGCTCCTTGATGGTTTCCTGGATCATCAGCAGCGGCAGGCCGATCAGCAGCATCAGACCGAACACGATCAGCGCCTTGATCAATAATGTTTTTTGCATGGTGCCTCCAAATGGTAAGGAGGCCAGTCTAGAAAAGCTGTATGCGCTGATGATGCGTTGCGTGTGAAGTGCAGGCTTTTTTATGCCATCGGCAGCCATAGCCGCGCCAGTGCGCCGCCCTCGGCATGGTTGCCCACTTCCACCGTGCCGCCATGCAGCAGGGCCACTTCGCGCACAAAGGGCAGGCCCAGGCCGGTGCTTTTCCCTGCCGAAGGCCGCGGCAGCGAATAGAAACGCTCGAAGATCCTCTCCTGCGCGTAAGCCGGTATGCCCTCGCCACGGTCGCGCACGCCGATCTCGATCCCCTGCCCGCTTCTGCCAGCCTGCAGGTCGATGCGGCTACCCTGCGGTGCAAAGCCGATGGCGTTCTCCAGCAGATTGCCCAGCGCCTGGCGCAGCAGCAAGGCGTCGCCGGCAACCGTGGCATCGACGGCGCTCACTTCCAGCAGTACGCCGCGCGCCGCCAGCGAGGCGGCGGCATCCTGCGCCACCTGCGCCAGCAGTGGCGCCACGGCGATCAGCTCGGGCGTGTCGAGGCGCTGCTGCTTTTCCACGCGCACCAATGCCAGCAGCTTGTCGATCAGTTGCCGCTGGCGCGCGTTCTGCTCCAGGATATTGCCGAGAAAACGCGCGCGTTCGGCAGCCGGCATGTCTTCCTGCAGCAACTCGGCCGACGCCTGGATGGCGGCGATCGGGCTTTTCAATTCGTGCGTCAGCGTATGCATCAGCTGTTCGACATATTCCTTGCCTTCAAGCCGCGTGCGCATGGCGTCGAGCGCCCGCCCCAGGATACCGATTTCACTGTTGCCCAGCGGCGGCAGCGCCACCTTGCGCCCCGCTTCCACCGCGCCTATATACGCCATCAGTTTGCCCAGCGCATGGTGCAACCACCACGCAAAAGCCAGGCCGATCAGCAAGGAGAGCAGCAGCAGGATCGCGCCGCGTTGCAGGATAATGCGCTGGCTGCGTTCCACAAAGGCCTGCACGCTGGCGTTCGGCTTGGACACCGTCAGCACGCCGATAATGGCGTCGCCATCGCGAATCGGCGCTGCCACGTGCATCACGGTCGACATCTCGTTGTCGGGGTACGAGCGCGTGCTGCGCGCGCCATATTTGCCCTGCAAGGTGAGATACACATCGTTCCAGCGCGAGTAATCTTTGCCCACGTCGCGCCCGCTGGTATCGAACAGCACCACGCCATGCCGGTCGGTGATATAGATCCGGTAGTCGAGCGAACGCTTGCGCACGCCGTTGATATTGACGTCGATGGCGCGCTGCGCGTAATGCTGCATGCGCTGCAGCACGGCGGAGTCGTCAAGCCTGCCATCGCGCATGTCGGCCGCCACCAGCGCGGCCAGCAGCTGCGAGGTGTCGACCAGGGTGTCTTCCAGGGTCGAGCGCACGCCGGGCTTGACCTGCTCCATGAACACATTGAGCAGGAACCAGGCGGCCAGGCCCACCACCAGGAAATAGCCGCACAGGATGCGCAGGCCGATCTTCATGTCAGGCGCCCGCCAGGCTGTAACCCAGGCCACGGTGGGTCTGGATCGGATCGACCTTTGCATCAACGGCGCGCAGCTTGGCACGCAAGGATTTCACGTGGGCGTCGACCGTGCGCTCCAGCGTGTCGGGCGCGCCGCTCCAGACGCGCTCCATCAGCTGCGCGCGCGACAGCACGTGACCGGGATGCTCGAGCAGGGTTTTCAGCAGAAGGTATTCATAGCGGGTCAGGTCCAGCGGCTGGCCATGGAACAGCACGCGCGCTTCCGGGGTGCGCAATTCAAACCGCGCAGCATCGGCGCGTGGCGGCTGGCCGGCTTCCGGTAGGGGTGGCGCAACTCTTGCGCGGCGCAAAATGACGCGAATGCGCGCCACCAGTTCGCGCGGGGAAAACGGTTTTGTCACGTAATCGTCGGCACCGATTTCCAGCCCCACGATGCGGTCGATTTCATCGCTGCGGGCAGTCAGGAAAATCACCGGCACATCGGAAAACTGGCGCAGCTGGCGGCACGCTTCCAGGCCGTTCATGTCGGGCAGCCCGATATCGAGCACCACCAGCTGCGGCGCGGCGCAGGCGTCACTGCTGCTGCGCATGACAGCCAGCGCCTGTTCACCGAGCATCACGTGATACGGCGTAAAACCATCGGTGCGCAGGGCATAGGCGATGCTGTCGGCGATCGCCTGTTCATCTTCGACGATCAGGATGGTACGGGTCATGGCGGCGCCGTAATGGATGAGGAGAACGCAGTATCCCTGAAGCGGGCAAGCAGCGTCAATCGCGCCCGCCGCAAGCATTCTGTGGGGAAGTGCGCACAAGCGTGTAAATAAATTCTCACAGTAAACTAGTTATAGTATATTTATCAGAGGCTTCCAAAGAGATACACCCTGTATCCACCGCCTGCACGAGGAAAACATGAAGACATCGACCATCAGCCTGTTATGCATCGCCAGCTTGCTCACTGCCTGCGCCACCACCCCTGATCCGGCACCCGCCCTTGCCGCCTCCAGCGCGCAGCATGACGCCTGCAATGCAGCAGAACTGAAGGGCCAGCTGGCCGAAGCGGAACTGGCCTGCAAACAGGCGCTCGACAGCGCCATCAAGGCCGGCGCGAAAGATGAACTGCTGTCGCAGCGCCAGTACAACCTGGGCCGCATCAAGCGCCTGCTGGGCAAGCATGTGGAAGCCGAAGCGCTGTACAAGCAGGCGCTGGCGACCGAGGAAGCAGCCCTGCCGCGCAGCGATGCACGCATCGGCCGGCGCCTGGTGGAACTGGCCTCGGCGCTGTCGGCGCAAGGCAAATGGCAGGAAGGCAGCGCCTACCTTGAGCGTTCGCTGCCGCTGCTGCACAAGCTGTCCGAAACCTCGCGCACCTACTCGGCCGAAGTGCTGCGCCAGTATGCGAAACAGCTGCAGGGCGGTCCGCAAGCGGCGCTCGGCAAGCGCTTCCTGGAAACGGCCGCCATCCTGAAATAAGACTGGCCGGATTAAGCGCGCGCCACGTGGATGCTGTGCTTGATGTGCTTCAGGTGGGCGATGATGGTAAACGTCATCACCACCAGCAGCGACCATGAACTCCATTTGCTGACATGCACCGCCGACCAGGCGCCCAGCTGGTTCGGATAGCGCCACACGCCCCAGAAGGTGCTGATGTTTTCGGCCAGCCAGATGAAAAAACCAACCAGCACGAAACCGAGCAGCAAGGGCATGCTGCGGTCGCGGTCGAGCGGACGGAAGACCACCGTGGTGCGGGCATACAGGCCCAGCGCGCAGGCGGCCAGGTACCAGCGGTAGTCGCCGATATAGTGATGCGTGAAGAAATTGGCATAGATCAGCAGCGCGATCATCACTGCCATCCAGTACGGCGGATGATGGCGGATGCGCATGTCGAGCAGGCGCCAGCTCTGGATGATGTAGCTGCCGACAGCCGCATACATGAAGCCCGAGAACAGCGGCACGCCGAACACTTTGCTCCAGGCGAAATCGGGATAGCTCCAGGACCCGATGCTGCCCGATACCTTGAACACCTCCAGCGCGAAGCCGACCGCATGGAACAGGCACACGGCCTTTAATTCATCCCAGGTTTCCAGCTTGCCCCAGACCATCGCGCCCTGGATAGCCAGCGCCACCAGCAGCAGCACGTCGTAGCGCGGCAGGCCCAGGATACCGGCACGCGGCACCAGGAACACGGCGCCGAAGAACAGCCCGACGAACAGGCAGGCCCTTGCCTCCTTGATGCCGAAATACACGAACTCGGTGAGAAAGCGCTGCCAGCCACGCAGGCCGCCACGCGGCGCGGCATTCAACAGATGGGTATCGAGGGTATTAAGCATGCGGCAACTTTAGCGCCCGCCTGACACACTGTAAAGCACTATCGTCCGCTGGCGACAGTACAAAAAAAACCAGGCGCGAGGCCTGGTTTTCATGTGCTCCCGGCAAGAAGGCCGGGACTGGCAAAATCAACGCACTACAATCAGAAGAACTTGTAGCTGGCCGAAACGCCGATGCGGCGGAACTGTGGCGTGTAACCATCGCGCCACTGAACCGGAGCATCTTTTTCGAACAGATTGTCGATGAACAGGTTCAGGCGGGTGTTTTTGATACCGCTGTAGGCCAGGTTGTAATCGACCGTCGTGTTGCTGCCAACGCGGGCGCAGGCCGACATGTTTTCAGCCGCGACCTTGTTGGTGACGCAGTAGGTTGGCGACGACAGGCTGTCGTTGCTGTAACCACTTTCGTAGTTGACCGTCACGCCATGGTCGAAATTACCGTTCTTCAGGCTGGCGCGCGCTTTGGCTTTCATGCGCGAACCCAGGTCGTAGGTACCGGCCATATTGGTGTCATAGGCATTGTCGGTGACGCTGAATTCCTGGTATTTCCACAGGTAGGTACCTTCCACTTTCAGGCGAACCTGGCCGATGGCGGTGTTGAAACGGCCACCTGCATCAAAGTCGAAGCCCGAAGCACGGGTCTTGCCGCTGTTGACGTATGGGTTGAACAACAGGCCGACCGCACCCACGCCACCGAAGTTGAGCGTGTTGCTTGGTGCGTATTTCTTCACCAGTGCCAGGAACTGCGCATCGGAAGCCGAATTGTCCACGCGAATCAGCTGGCCTGGTGCCAGATCAGCTTCGCCGCGCAGGATGTCCGAGATCGAACGGGTACCGATTTCGTCCTTGCGTTCGATATGGTAGTAGTCCAGTGCCACGGTCCAGTTCTTGATCGGCTCAAACACGAAGCCGGCGGTCAGCGAACGCGAGGTTTCCGGTTTCAGGTCCTTGTTGGAGGACACGAAGGTCGGCACACCGAACGAGCAGTCCGCATTGCGGAAGGTGTTCGCCTGCGCCTTGTCGGCGCTGGTGGCTGCAGGGTTGTTCTGCACCAGGTTGTTCAAGGTGCTGGAAGTGGTGCAGCGGCGTGGATCGGTCTGTGCGGTCGCGAACGAGCTACGACCCAGGCCGTTACCGGTTTCAACGATGTTCGGTGCGCGGAAGCCGCCCGATGCCGTTGCACGCAGCAACAGGGTGTCGGTGGCATTGACGCGCAGGCCCAGTTTTGGCGAGAAGTGCACGTCGCTGTTGCTCGACTTGTCGGCACGTACTGCGGCGCTCAGTTCGACGCGTTTCATGACAGGAATGGTCGCCTCGGTAAACAGCGCGTAGTGATCCGACGTGTCTTTCACTTGCAGGCCGGCGATGCCGACCAGCTCGCCACGCAGCACGTTATCCGAGCTGGCCATTTCATATTTTTCGCGACGGATATCGGTACCAAACGCCATGCTCACGGCACCTGCCGGCAGTTGGAACACTTCGCCGGACGCGGTGGCGTTGATGAAGGTGGTCTTCGATTCGCCGAAGGTGGTACGGACCGGGAACATCGATTCGAGCAAGGCTGCATCGTTTTGCTGGCCGAACTTGTAGGTACCGTTGTTGATGGCATTGCTGTAGCCGTCTTTACTGACAGCGCGGGTCGCCTTGGTGGCCGACGACTTCATGAAACCGGCCGACGATTTCCAGTCAAAGCTGCCGATATCGCCGTTCAAGGTCAGCATCACGCGGGTCTGGTCCGACTCGGTGCGGTTGAAGTTGAAACCATTGCCGGTGTCCATCATGCGTGCGCGGTATTCCACCGGCACGGCGTACGGATTCATGGCGTGGCCGACCGGCAGCTTAGGATAGAAGAACGGACCGACCATCTTGCCGTCAATCGCGTTGTACCAGGTGCTCGACGAGGTCGTCGCATTGCCATTGCTGACACTGAACGGGGCGACGATATAGTCATTGCTGGCGCCGGCATTGGTGATCTCGAAGTTGGCGTCGATATCCTTGCCAATGCGGAAGTGCGTATTGCTGGCCAGTGCATAGCGTTTGGCATCGGTGGTCAAGCCGGTGTACGGCAGGATGTCCATCTTGCACAGACCATCTTTCGGGTCGATATTGCCGGCAGGGCAGCCTGGTGCGGCAACGATGTTGGTGCTGCTGCGGTAGTAGTTACCAGTCGGCGAGAACGAGCTGCCGGCATCCCAGGTCGAACGGCCCGGGGTCAGGCGGTGCCATGCCGGGTAGTGACTACGCAGGTCGCCGGTGGTGTAGCCGTCGCTCTTGTACGCTTCATACGTCAGGTAGGTATTGAAGCCATCCTTGTCGATGTCGCCATAGCCGATGATGCCCGACACGTTGCGGTCACGCTGGTCCTTGAAACCGTCCGATTCCTTGTAGTTGCCGGTCAGCTTGGCACCAACGAATTCTTTCAGCAGGATGATGTTGATCACGCCGGCAATCGCGTCGGAACCGTAGATCGCCGATGCGCCGTCTTTCAGGATCTCGATGCGTTCGATGGCGGAAGCTGGGATCGCGTCCAGATTGGTGAAATTCTGTTGTGCGTTGTCGGCCAGGCCGTATTGCGCAATGCGCTGGCCATTGACCAGCACCAGGGTGGCGACCTTGCCCAGGCCACGCATGCCAACGCCCGACGAACCGGTCGCGAAACCGCCCGAGCTGGTGCTCGACGAGTTGAGCGAGGTGCTGATGGCGGACGAGGAATTGAGGATGCCCAGCGCGGTGGTCTGGCCGGTACGCTCGATGTCATCGCGGGTCAGTATCTGGATCGAACCCGCCGCTTCCGCTTCGGTACGCTTGATGCTGCTACCGGTGACTTCGACGCGTTGAATTTTTTCTACAGGTTCTGCAGCTTGTTGTGCGAATGCATATGGCGAGAATGCCAGGGTCAATGCGATTGCAATGGTGCTTTTTTTAAAACCTGGTGTGTTGATTACAGTTTTGTTCAAGACTACTCCCGAGCTGTCGTTTTGTGTGAATTGTCGACACGAGCAAGTGATATTCCTCGTAAGAACATCGTACTTTGTAACGTGGGACATGAATTTCTCACATCGAAGTAGCCCTGCAAAGGGGAAAAGCCCGATATTGCGATTATTGACTCATTTTTTGACTAGTCTGTTGTTTTATGGAATCATATTTAGTATATATTTAGCACTATATGAAAATAAACTTTCTCATCTCGTCATAGTGCCGGCTCGCTTGCAGCCGCTCAAAAGGTATAGACAGGTCTATATCTGGACGTAAAAAACCGGGCCTGTCACGATCGTGAACAGGCCCGGCTTTTTATCAGCTGACGGTCAGGAAACCCTGGCCGCCACCTTGAATCGATTATTGCAGTTTGATTTCGACATCAACACCAGCTGGCAGGTCCAGCTTCATCAGTGCGTCAACGGTTTTGTCCGTTGGGTCAACGATGTCCATCAGGCGTTGGTGCGTACGGATCTCGAACTGATCGCGCGAAGTTTTGTTGACGTGCGGGGAACGCAGCACATCGAAACGCTGAATACGGGTAGGCAGTGGTACTGGGCCTTTGACGACAGCGCCGGTGCGCTTCGCGGTTTCAACGATTTCCAGAGCGGACTGGTCGATCAGTTTGTAATCGAAAGCCTTCAGGCGGATACGGATTTTTTGGTTTGGTGCCGACATGATATTTCCTTAAAAGAACGAACCGCGCGGTCTGCACGGCAATGAGGTCATACGGGGAATTTCTGACGCAACAACCGTCAGGGTCGACATGATAGCACCAAAATGCTTGCCTACCCCGGCAGTTGAATAAAAAGAAGGGCGCCGGGCGACGACGCCTTCTTTTTTTACAGGCTTAAGAATTAAGCCAGGATTTTTGCAACAACGCCGGCGCCGACGGTACGGCCACCTTCGCGGATAGCGAAACGCAGACCTTCTTCCATCGCGATCGGGTTGATCAGCTTGACGGTGATCGACACGTTATCGCCTGGCATGACCATCTCTTTGTCTGCTGGCAACTCGATCGAACCGGTCACGTCCGTCGTACGGAAGTAGAACTGTGGACGATAGTTGTTGAAGAATGGCGTGTGACGGCCGCCTTCGTCTTTCGACAGAACATAGATCTCGCCGGTGAAGTGGGCGTGTGGCTTGATCGAGCCTGGTTTTGCCAGAACTTGACCACGTTGCACGTCTTCACGCTTGGTGCCGCGCAGCAGCAGACCAACGTTGTCGCCAGCTTGACCTTGATCCAGCAGTTTGCGGAACATTTCCACGCCGGTGCAAGTCGTTTTGACGGTATCGGTGATGCCGACGATTTCGATCTCTTCGCCGACCTTGATGATGCCGCGCTCGATACGACCGGTCACAACGGTACCGCGACCCGAGATCGAGAACACGTCTTCCACTGGCATCAGGAATGCACCGTCAACAGCGCGCTCTGGCGTAGGGATGTAAGCATCGAGTGCATCGGCCAGACGCAGCACTGCGTCAACGCCCATTTCGCCTTCTTTGCCTTCCAGCGCCATACGTGCCGAACCTTTGATGATAGGCAGGTCGTCGCCTGGGAATTCGTACTTCGACAACAGCTCGCGCACTTCCATTTCAACCAGTTCCAGCAGCTCTGCGTCGTCGACCAGGTCGCACTTGTTCAGGAACACGATGATGTATGGAACGCCAACCTGGCGGGCCAGCAGGATGTGTTCGCGGGTCTGTGGCATTGGGCCGTCAGCTGCCGAGCACACCAGGATCGCGCCGTCCATCTGGGCTGCACCGGTAATCATGTTCTTGATGTAATCGGCGTGGCCTGGGCAGTCAACGTGAGCGTAGTGACGGGTAGCCGTTTCGTACTCGACGTGTGCGGTGTTGATGGTAATGCCGCGTGCTTTTTCTTCTGGAGCCGCATCGATCTGGTCGTATGCTTTGGCTTCGCCGCCGAATTTCTTCGACAGAACCGTTGCGATTGCAGCGGTCAGCGTGGTTTTACCGTGGTCGACGTGGCCGATGGTGCCGACGTTGACGTGCGGCTTGGTCCGTTCGAATTTACCTTTTGCCATTTTATTCTTCCTTAGAACAATGATTTAAATGTAGGACCGGCATTCTCGTGAAAGCCGGCCCGGCACAACAATTACTTAGCTTTCGAGCTTACGATTGCTTCAGTCACATGTTTCGGAGCTTCCGAATAGTGCTTGAATTCCATCGAGTAAGTCGCACGGCCTTGCGTTGCGGAGCGCAGCGAGGTCGAGTAACCGAACATTTCCGACAGTGGTACTTCGGCCTTGATGATCTTGCCGCCACCGCCAGCAATCTCGTCCATGCCTTGCACCATGCCGCGACGCGACGACAGATCGCCCATCACGGTACCGGCGTAATCTTCCGGCGTTTCCACTTCCACCGACATCATCGGCTCCAGGATGACTGGCGATGCTTTGCGGCAGCCATCTTTGAATGCCATCGAAGCGGCCATGCGGAATGCATTTTCGTTCGAGTCGACATCATGGTAGGAACCGAAGAACAGCGTGACTTTGACGTCAACGACTGGGTAGCCAGCCATCACGCCCGAAGTCAGCGTGTCGCGCACACCTTTTTCAACTGCAGGGATGTATTCGCGAGGAACGGTACCGCCCTTGATCGCGTCAACGAATTCGAAACCCTTGCCCGGTTCTTGCGGTTCGATCTTCAGAACCACGTGACCGTATTGACCACGACCACCCGATTGCTTGACGAATTTGCCTTCCGACTCTTCGCAAGTTTTGCGGATCGTTTCGCGGTAAGCCACTTGTGGCTTGCCGACGGTCGCTTCAACGTTGAATTCACGTTTCATGCGGTCAACGATAATTTCCAGGTGCAACTCGCCCATACCACCGATGATGGTCTGGCCCGATTCTTCATCGGTTTTCACGCGGAACGAAGGATCTTCCTGTGCCAGGCGGTTCAGCGCCAGGCCCATTTTTTCCTGGTCAGCCTTGGTCTTAGGCTCGACGGCCTGCGAGATCACTGGCTCAGGGAAAACCATTTTTTCCAGGGTGATGATGGCCGATGGATCGCACAGGGTTTCGCCCGTGGTTGCATCTTTCAGGCCCACCGCTGCGGCGATATCGCCGGCGTGTACTTCCTTGATTTCTTCGCGCTGGTTCGCATGCATCTGCAAAATACGGCCAAGACGTTCTTTCTTGTTCTTGATCGGATTGTAGACGGTGTCGCCCGACTTGATCGTGCCCGAATAGACGCGGAAGAAAATCAGCTGGCCGACGAACGGGTCGGTCATGATCTTGAATGCCAGCGCAGCGAATTTCTCGTTGTCGTCGGCTTTACGGAAGATCGGCTGGTCATCTTCATCCATGCCTTGCACTGGCTTGATGTCCAGTGGCGATGGCAGGTATTCGATCACGCCGTCCAGCATGGCTTGCACGCCCTTGTTTTTAAAGGCGGTGCCGCACATCATTGGAACGATTTCCGACGCCAGAGTACGGGCGCGCAGAGCAGCCTTGATTTCAGCTTCCGTCAGGTCGCCTTCTTCCAGGTACTTGTTCATCAGTTCTTCGGACGCTTCGGCAGCAGCTTCCACCATCTTCTCGCGCCACTCGGCGGCTTGATCAGCCAGCTCTGCAGGGATATCACGGTAGTCAAACTTCATGCCTTGCGACGCGTCGTCCCAATACACAGCCTTCATCTTGACCAGATCGACCACGCCCAGGAAGTTCTCTTCGGCGCCGATAGGAATCTGCAGAGGAATCGGGTTGGCTTTCAGGCGGGCACGCATCTGCTCGTAGACCTTGAAGAAGTTGGCGCCGGTACGGTCCATCTTGTTCACGAAGGCCAGACGTGGCACTTTGTACTTGTTAGCCTGGCGCCATACCGTTTCCGATTGTGGCTGCACACCGCCGACTGCACAGTAAACCATGCAGGCGCCATCCAACACGCGCATCGAGCGTTCAACTTCAATCGTGAAGTCAACGTGGCCCGGGGTGTCGATGATGTTGATGTGGTGCTCAGGGAAATTGTTAGCCATCCCTTTCCAGAAGCAGGTGGTCGCTGCGGACGTAATCGTGATGCCGCGCTCTTGCTCTTGCTCCATCCAGTCCATGGTGGCAGCGCCATCATGCACTTCGCCAATCTTGTGATTGACGCCCGTGTAGAACAGCACGCGTTCGGTGGTGGTCGTCTTACCTGCATCGATGTGAGCGGAAATACCGATATTGCGGTAGCGCTCAATGGGGGTCTTGCGGGCCATAATTAATCCTAAATTAATGAACAAAACCGAGCAGCATTTTTTTGCAAAAATGAGCCCGGCCTCGAACAACAGATCTTGACAGCCGCCTTGCGACAGCTGGCTTTTTATTAGAAGCGGAAATGCGAGAACGCTTTGTTCGCTTCAGCCATGCGATGGACTTCGTCGCGTTTTTTCATCGCGCCGCCACGGCTTTCAGCCGCTTCCATCAGCTCACCGCCGAGGCGTTGTGGCATCGATTTTTCGCTGCGCTTGTTAGCAGCTTCGCGCAACCAACGCATGGACAGAGCCATACGACGCACTGGGCGAACTTCGACCGGCACCTGGTAGTTTGCACCACCGACGCGACGGGATTTCACCTCAACGAGCGGCTTGGCGTTGTTGATTGCGGTAACAAAAACTTCGAGTGGATCTTTACCCGATTTTGCTGCGATGTGCTCGAAAGCACCGTAGATGATGTTTTCTGCAACCGATTTTTTACCGGACAGCATCAACACGTTTACGAATTTGGCGACATCAGTGTTGCCGAATTTTGGATCTGGCAAGATTTCGCGCTTGGGTACTTCACGACGACGTGGCATATCAATTCCTTTCAATCTTCAGTTGAGCGCGCGTTCTTCGCACACTCGCGGACGACCATCATAGTCACCCACTTACTCGACCAGATGCGGTCGACTACATTCACTTAGCTAGTTGCCACTGAGCGAAACTTGGGTTTGCTGCTACAACTATTACTTCTTGCCTGCTTTAGCGCGCTTGGTACCGTATTTCGAACGCGATTGCTTACGGTCTTTGACGCCTTGGGTATCCAGAGCACCGCGAACCATGTGGTAACGAACACCTGGCAAATCTTTTACACGACCGCCGCGCAGCAGAACAACGCTGTGCTCTTGCAAATTGTGGCCTTCACCGCCGATGTACGAAATAACTTCGAAACCGTTGGTCAGACGCACTTTGGCAACTTTACGCAGAGCCGAGTTAGGCTTCTTTGGAGTCGTGGTGTAAACACGTGTGCAAACGCCACGTTTTTGCGGGCTGTTTTCCAGCGCCGGCGATTTGCTCTTCACGGTCAAGGCGACGCGTGGATTGCGAATCAATTGATTGATGGTTGGCATCGTTATAAATCCAACAAAAAACTACGATTAATAACCCGGACATTGCTGCCCGGCGACTAAAACCTCGTCCCGCTTTTATCGTTCCACACCGGAGGCGCCCGTAGCCACTCAACGAGGAGCGGCTGAAAAATGCCTGGTAACACGTAAACGATGTGCAGAATAAAATCGAGAACTCGCTAGTTTAGACCTAGTGTTACAGGGGGTCAATCAGTTTACGGCTTTTTGCTATAAAAAAGAGCAAAGTAAACGTGCGTACGTGGCATTTAAGCCAATTTTTCCTGCCCGAGCCCCACTGGCGCCATGCTGGCGGCTCCATGTTGAACGACCGCAAGACAGCAAAAGGAATGATAATAGCGGACATTTTTTCGCTGCCGCCCCGCCGCCATCCTTTATGCGCTTCTTGTTTCGCCCTGCCGGCGCCAGCCTGGCCAACGCCTTTTTGCTGCTGACCTATGCCTTGCTGACGGCCGTACCCTTTTTGCCGGTATTGCTGGGACGCACACCAGAGCATCCGTGGCAACTGCTTACTTTCGAACTGCTGGCCTGGCTGGCCGTGTGGAGCATCTTCCAGCGCCCGGCGTATTTTCACTGGCTGCTGGTGCCCGCCTTCCTGGCGCTGCCGACCGAGATTTACCTGTTCGTGTTTTACGGCCAGGGCATCTCCACCCACCACCTGGGCATCATCTTCGAGACCAGCCCCAAGGAGGCGATGGAGTTTTTGGGCCAGAAAGTATGGCTGATGGGCGCCGTGATGCTGGGCGTGGTCGCGTGGTGCGCGGCAAGCTGGTATGCGGCAACGCGCACACGCAGCCTGGACTGGCGCGGCAAGAGCCGGCCGGCGGCCATCGCCGTGTTGCTGCTGCTGAGCGCCAGCTGGTGGTATGGCCATGAGTTCGGGATTGCCGCCGGGACCCAGGCTTCCCAGGCTTCGGCCTCGACATCCAGCGAGGAAACCGCCATCGAGGGTGCCGATGACACAGGCCTGGACTGGCCAGCCCTGCCGCGCTGGCTACGCCTGCCCTACAGTTTCGGGACCGTCAGCAGCGCCTGGCCCTTCGGCCTGATGGCGCGCGGCGTCGATTTTTACAAGGAACGCCGCTACCTGGCCGAACTGGGTGACAAGAGCAACAGCTTTACCTTTGGCGCCCACCAGCAGGACCCGGACACGCAGCCGGAAGTGGTGGTGATGGTCATCGGCGAATCGTCGCGCTACGACCGCTGGAGCCTGAACGGCTATGCGCGCGAGACCAATCCCCTGCTCAAGCAGGAAGATAATCTGGTGCCGCTGGCCGACGTCATCACCGCCGTCTCGGCCACCCGCCTGTCGGTGCCGGTCATCGTTACGCGCAAAAAAGCCACCGAAAGCCTGAAGGCCGGCTTTTCGGAAAAATCGTTTTTGTCCGCCTACAAGGAAGCGGGCTTCAAGACCTACTGGCTGTCGAACCAGATCTCGTTCGGCAAGTTCGACACGCCCGTTTCCGTGTTTGCCAAGGAAGCCGACGTGGTGCAGTTCCTGAACCTGGGCGGTTTTACCAACAGCTCGAACTTCGACCAGATTTTGCTCGATCCTTTGAGGAACGCGCTGGCCGATCCGGCGCCAAAAAAACTGATCGTGCTGCACACCCTGGGCAGCCACTGGAACTACAGCCAGCGCTATCCGAAACAATTCGACCAGTGGCAGCCATCGCTGTTCGGCGTCGACAAGCCGGTCTACACGGATACGGCCATCAAGCCGCAACTGAGCAACAGCTATGACAGTTCGATTTTATACACAGACTGGTTTTTGTCGCAGGTGATCGGCACGCTGAAAGACGGCGGCGAACGCACGGCGCTGCGCAGCTCGCTCATGTATGTGTCCGACCATGGCCAGACGCTGTACGACGGCACTTGCCGCCTGGCCTTCCACGGCCACAACACGCAGTTCGAATTCCACGTGCCTGCCTTTGTCTGGTACTCGCCACAATTCGCGCTGCGCTACCCGGACAAAGTGAAACAGGTGCGGCGCCACCAAAAGTCGAAACTGTCGACCGAAAACATGTTCCACACGCTGCTCGACCTGGGCGACATCCGCTACGCCGGCGAACAAGCCGAGTGGAGCATCGCCAGCGCCAGCTTCAGGCAGCACAAGCGCTATGTCGACAGCTACGGCTGGACCGACTACGACAACGCTACCTTGCGCGGCGACTGCCACGAAGTGATCGACAAGGGCACGCCAAGGAAGCAGGAAAAATAGAGCCTGGGCTGCTGCCAACTCGCGCTCGGCGTCGCGCAGCAGCGCCTCGGGCACGCCGCGCTTTTTCAGGGCTTCGACATATTATGTATTTACTATGTCAATACATTTTGCATTTCATGCCGCCCTCCCTCTTCCAGCACGCCGCTGCAATCGGTGGGCTGCGCCATATGGCTGCTGAGCCAGTCGAACACCCTGCCCGCCTTGTCTTCGATACTGCGGCCAAAACCGCGCTCGGCCAGCAGCGCGATGCCGTTGGTGGCCTGCAGCACGCCGGGCGCCAGCCACAAGACGCCGGTGGCATCGCGCTGCACGCACCATGGCGCCAGGCAGTCTTCCAGCAGCGGCGCGAGCACCAGGTTGTGCGAAGACACGATCACCAGATGGTGCGCCGCCAGCGTGTGCAGCACGGCGGCAGCGGCCGAAATCGATTCGAGGTGATTGGTGCCACGAAATATCTCGTCGATAATGAACAGCGCCGGCGCACCACTGTCGGCCAGCGCCAGCAGCTCGCGCGCACGGCGCAGTTCGGCCAGATATAAGCTTTCGCCGCCGGCCAGCGAGTCTTCGCTCTGCATGCTCGAGTATAGCGGCAGCAGCGGCACGCGGGCCGCCTGGGCATGGCAAAAGCCGAAAGCACGTGCGCAGACCAGGTTAATGCCCAACGTGCGCAGCAGCGTGCTCTTGCCGATGCCGTTCTGGCCCGAGACAAAGGCGCCGCGCCGGTCCAGGGTCAGCGACAGCGGCACTGCTGCTGGCAGCAGGGGATGGACCATGTCTTGCAGTTGCATTTCGCGCGGTCCGACCACGCTGGCCCGGCAGAAAACAGGCGCCTCGATCAAGTGGCGTGCCAGTGCCAGATCCGCTTCCAGGGCAGCGACCTGGCTGAAACTGTCACGCAGAAAATCGCGCTGCGCTGCCACCAGTTGGCGCGTACGAAAGTAGCGCGTGATATTTTTCAGCAGCAGCCAGTCGCCATACTCGGCCACCACCGTATCGACCATCGGCAGGTAGCGCAGTAGCGAACGCTCGATGCCGCGCATTATTTTTTTCACCTGCGCGTGACTGTCCTTGAAGTGCGCCGTTGCCGGTATATCGAGGCGCGCCAGCGCCGCATGGGCCTTGAGCAGATGGCGCAAGCTGTCAAGCCTGCTCTCCCATTGTTTGCTCACCTCATAATAGTGCGACTGTATCGTCATCAGCGCAACACAAACGGCCAGTACGCCAAACAGGGCAGGCCAGCCCACTACCCAGACGGCGGCGATCGCCAGCAACAAGGCCAGCGGCACCAGCCACAGCCAGGCATGCCACCACGGCGCCGGCGCCAGCTTGGCGCCGTACAGGGTGGCGGCAACTTCGGTATCGGCCTGGCGCAAGCCATGGCAGGCGCGCTGCAGGCTGGCCGCCAGCGGCGCATCAGCCATCAGCAAGAGCGGGCGTTCGATGGCGGCGTCGCCGGCCTGGCTGCTGCACAGGCGGCGATGCAATTCCTGCTGCCCGAAAATACTTGTACCTTGGGTCAGGCGGTCCGTATATTGATCGAGCAGCAGATCGTCCCAGGTTTGCCGGTCGATCTGCGGCACGGCGCCAGCCAGCGTTTGCAACATCGCCACATCGCTGCGTGCAAACGGATAATCGAGTACCGGCGCGAGCACGACGGCGGGGAACAATCGCTGTAGAAAACTGAACATGGTGCCTTGATCAAGGTGGCAGGAAACAATGTTGCCTATATGCACCCAATTATCAACTTATCAAGGCCTGCGCAGCACATTTCAGTTCAATTTGAACAGACTCACCGTTTGCGCCAGTTCGCCCGCCTGGTCCTGCAGCGACTGCGTGGCTGCTGCCGCCTCTTCCACCAGCGCCGCATTCTGCTGCGTTACCTGGTCCATCTGGGCGATGGCCTGGTTGACCTGATCGATGCCGTCGCTCTGTTCGCGGCTGGCGGTGGCGATCTCGCCGACGATCTGCGTTACCTTGCGCACGTCGCCCACCAGCGTATCCATGGTAGTGCCGGCGCGCTCGACCAGGCTGGTGCCGAGCGCGATCTTGCCGACCGAATCGTCGATCAGCAGCTTGATTTCGCGCGCGGCCTGGCTCGAGCGCTGCGCCAGGCTGCGCACCTCGGTGGCGACTACCGCGAAGCCCCTGCCCTGCTCGCCGGCGCGCGCCGCTTCGACGGCCGCGTTCAGGGCCAGGATATTGGTCTGGAAGGCGATGCCATCGATGACGCCGATGATGTCGACGATTTTCTTCGACGATTCATTGATCGCGTTCATGGTGCTGACCACGTCCTGCATCACTTCGCCGCCTTGCGCCGCCGTGCCCGACGCACCCTCGACCAGGCCGCGCGCATGCTGGGCGTTTTCGGAATTCTGCTTGACGGTGCTGGTCAGCTCCTCGATCGAGGCGGCCGTCTGTTCCAGCGAACTGGCCTGCGTTTCCGTGCGCGAGGACAGTTCCATATTGCCAGCCGCCAGTTCCTGCGAACCGCGATTGATCGCTTCGGCGCCGCCGCGCACGCGCGCCACGGTCGACAGCAAATCCTGCTGCATGCGGCGGATGGCAGCGAGCAGGCGGCCGATCTCGTTGTCGCCACCCGTGTCGATGCGCGCCGTCAGGTCGCCATGCGCCACCTGGTCCAGCAGCACCACGGCGCGCGCCAGCGGCGCGATCACCACCTGGCGCAGCATGTAATGCACGCCAGCCACCAGCGCCAATGCCAGCAGCAAGCCCAGCGCGACCAGCCACTTGACGATGGCGTAGTCCCGGTCACGCGTCGTCATCAAGGTCTTGATCTGCTCGTCGCTGAGCTTCTGGAATTTCTCCAGCTGTACCGAAAATGCGGCGCCGGCCGGCGTCAGTTCGCGCGTGTTGATGCCCGTGTAGGCGTCAGCATCGTTGGCGGCCAGCGCGGTACCGGCCCGTTCCAGCGCCTGCATCTGCGTGCGCGCCGCCGCGATCAGCGCTTCCTTGAGCGGCGCATCCTGGCCTTCATAGACCGGCGCGCTGGCGTATTGGCCGATGAATTCCAGCGCACGCTGGTGCGACTTGCGCGCGCTGGCCAGCGCACTGTCGCGATCGGCCTGCGCACCGCCATTCTTGATGCTGGTGTAGGCACGCGTCAGCGCGGCGCGCACGCGCGTGGTGTCCTTGTAGGCGTCATTGATGACGATCACCTGCGACGTAACCTGATACATGGTGGACATGGAGCTGGTCGACTGGCCCAGTGCGTAAATGCCCAGCGCGGCCCCTACCACCAGCATCCCGGCAAACAGCAGCAGCACGCCGAGCAAACTGGCGCGCACGGTGAGGTTTTTCATGTCGTCTCCACTATATTATCAATAAAACATTTAACATCAAGCAATACTTCTTGGCCGACTATACCAAGAATGCCAGTCTGATGGATGAAAAAAAAGCACGCCGGGATGCGTACGCAACGGACAGCGCGGACACGTCCGGACAGCGGACAAGCGACCTGCCGCCCAATCAAATCAGGTACTTGGAGCTGGCACGTATCGTGCTGTAGCTCAGTTATTCTTTTTAATGCCACCACCATGATCCGCGACACTTCCCACCAAGACGCCGTTATCGCCGCCCCAAAGGGTCAGCTCGGCAAGCGCCGCCTGCTGATCGCCGCCGGCACCCTGGCCTTGCTGGCCTGCGCCTATGCCGCCTTCCACAGCTGGCGCGGCAGCGAACACTCGGTCAACGCCAGCCGGCTGCGCATCGCCGAGGTCACGCGCGGCACCTTGGTGCGCGATGCCGCAGTCAACGGCCGCGTGGTGGCCTCGGTCAGCCCCACCCTGTATTCGACTACGGTGGCCACCGTCACCCTGAAAGCCAAGGCTGGCGACACGGTGAAAAAAGGCGACATCCTGGCGGTGCTTGAATCGCCCGACCTGTCCGACGCCCTCAAGCGCGAACAATCGAGCGTGCAGCAGTTGGAAGCAGAAGTGGCACGCCAGCAGATCCTGGCCAAGAAGCAGAAACTGCTGGCGCGACGAGAAGCCGATACGGCCGAAATCGAACGCCTGTCGGCGCAGCGCACGCTGGAACGCTACGAAAGCGTGGCGCAGGTAGGCATCATCGCCAAGATCGATTATCAAAAGGCGAAGGACGCCCTGAATTCGGCCGAGATCCGCAGCCGCCACGCTTCGCAGGCGGCCGGCCTGGAAAGCGAAGACGTGACCCTGGCCCTGAAGACCAAGGCCAGTGAACTCGAACGCCAGCGGCTCAGCCGCGACAACGCCCAGCGCCGCGTCGACGAACTGACAGTGCGCGCCCCCGTGAACGGCTTTATCGGCACTTTGTCGGTGGCCAACCGCAGCGTGGTGCAAGCCAACACGGCCTTGATGACCCTGGTCGACCTGTCGCAGCTGGAAGTGGAGCTGGAAGTGCCGGAGACCTATGTGGCCGATATTGGCCTGGGCATGCGCGCCGAGATCGAGGTGGCCGCCGTCAAGGCGACCGGCAAGCTGTCGGCATTGTCTCCCGAAGTGGTCAAAAACCAGGTGCTGGCGCGCGTGCGCTTCGATGGCGAACAGCCGGCCGGCATGCGCCAGAACCAGCGCGCCACGGCGCGTTTGCTGATCGATGAAAAACCGAACGTGCTGATGCTGGCGCGCGGCCCGTTCGTGGAAGCCGAAGGCGGCCGTTTCGCCTATGTGGTGCGCGACGGCGTGGCCGTGCGCACGCCGATCCGCATGGGCGCGACCAGCGTGTCGGCGGTCGAGATCGTCGACGGCCTGCAGCAGGGCGACAAGGTGGTCATCTCCGGCACCGAAAACTTCGAGAACGCGGCACGCGTCTCGCTCAACTGACATTGATTCATTTACTTTTACAAGAGGCTCCCCATGCTGCGCATGCAAAACCTGAGCAAGGTCTACCGCACCCACATGATCGAAACGCACGCGCTGCGCGGCTTCGACATCCATGTACGACAAGGCGAATTCGTCACCGTCACCGGCCCTTCCGGCTCGGGCAAGACCAGTTTCCTGAACATCGCCGGCCTGCTCGAAGAATTCACCGACGGCCAGTACATCCTCGACGGCGTCAACGTCCAGGGCATGGACGACAACGCCCGTTCGCGCCTGCGCAATGAAAAGCTGGGCTTTATCTTCCAGGGCTTCAATCTGATCCCCGACCTGTCGCTGTTCGACAATGTCGACGTGCCGCTGCGCTACCGCGGCTTCAACCGCGCCGAGCGCCGCGAACGCATCGAGGACGCGCTGGCCAAGGTCGGCCTGGCCTCGCGCATGAAGCATTATCCATCCGAGCTGTCGGGCGGACAGCAACAGCGCGTGGCAATCGCGCGTGCGCTGGCCGGTACCCCCAAGCTGCTGCTGGCCGATGAACCGACCGGCAACCTCGACACGCAAATGGCGCGCGGCGTGATGGAGCTGCTGGAAGACATCAACGCCCAGGGCACCACCATATTGATGGTCACGCACGACCCGGAACTGGCGCTGCGCAGCCAGCGCAATGTACACATCATCGACGGCCAGGTGTCTGATCTGGTGCAGCAGGAAGCGTCGCTGGCCGGCAGTCATGCCGTCCGTGCCTGAGGAGTGCCCATGCTACGCTACTACTTTTTGCTGGGCCTGCGCAGCCTGCGCCGCAACCCGGCACTGACGGCACTGATGGTGCTGACCCTGGCCATCGGCGTGGCCGCCAGCGTGTCCACGCTGACCATCCTGCACGTCATGTCGGGCAATCCGCTGCCGCACAAGAGCGACCGCCTGTTCGTGCCGCTGTTCGACAATGGTTCGCTGTCCGGCTACACGCCCGGCAACAAGGCCGGCGACAACCAGCTCAGCTACCGCGACGCCGTCAATCTGCAGAATAGCAAGATCGGCGAGCGGCGCAGCGTGATGTATGGAGTCGGCGGGCCGGTCGAGCCGGCGCGCAAGGATATCGGCGCCTTCACC
Organism: Janthinobacterium longum; assembly: GCF_051380735.1. NCBI lineage: Bacteria > Pseudomonadati > Pseudomonadota > Betaproteobacteria > Burkholderiales > Oxalobacteraceae > Janthinobacterium > Janthinobacterium longum. The sequence goes on along the minus strand of NZ_JBNYXQ010000002.1, from coordinate 287,357 downwards.
AGCCGCGGCCTGGCCGCCTACCGTGATTTCTTCGCCATGTTCGAGACGCCATTCCGCCATGGCCAGCCGTGGAGCGCGGCCGACGACGCGGCCGGCGCCGATGTGGTGGTGCTGTCGCGCAAGTTGGCCGAAAAACTGTATGGCGACGCCAACCCGGTCGGCCAGCGCATGACCTTGCTGGGTTTTCCCTACCAGATCGCGGGCGTGCTCGACACTTGGGAGCCGGTGCCGCGCATCCACCGCATCATCGGCAGCGGCGCGTTTGGCAGCGACGACGAATTCTTCATTCCCTTCACCAGCGCGATCCGCCACCAGACATCGCATGACGGCAGCATGAGCTGCGACGGCGACCGCGCGGCGGGCTACCAGGGGACGCTCGATTCCGAATGCACCTGGCTGCAATTCTGGTTCGAGATGGCGCGCGACGGCCAGCGCAGCGAACTGCAAAGCTACCTGGACAGCTATGCGCAGGAACAGCGCAAGCTGGGCCGCCTGAAGCGCAATGCGCCCAATCAGTTGTTCAACATCGACGAGTGGCTGGCGCACCTGAACGTGGTCGGCAACGACAACCGCCTGTCGGCCTGGCTGGCCTTCGGCTTCCTGGCGCTGTGCCTGGTCAACACCGTCGGCCTGCTGCTGGCGAAGTTTTCCGTGCGCGCCGCCGAAGTGGGCATCCGCCGCGCGCTGGGCGCCTCGCGCGCCGATATCTTCCGCCAGTTCCTGCTCGAAACCACCGTCATCGGCCTGGCCGGCGGCGTGCTTGGCTTGCTGTTGGCGTATGGTGCGCTGGCCCTGATCGGCATGCAGTCGCGCCAGCTGACGGTGGTGGCACACATGGACTGGAAGATGCTGTGCCTGACCTTCCTGGTCTCGATCGGCGCCGCCATCCTGGCCGGCCTGCTGCCCACCTGGCGCGCCTGCCAGGTAACGCCGGCGATCCAGCTCAAGTCGCAATAAACCTATCCTACAATGAGACCGATCATGGAAATTCGTCCCATCCTGTCTGCGCTGATGCGCAGCAAAACCGGCGCCATCCTGGTGGCAATGCAGGTCGCACTGAGCCTGGCCATCCTGGCCAATGCGCTGCACATCGTCAATGTACGCCAGGAAGTGGCGGCCCGGCCCAGCGGCGTAGCGGCCGAGAACGAGGTGTTCAGCCTGCTGGCGCGCAATATGCGCCCGGCCGGCCATAACGAGCAGCTGGCGCTGCAAAAGCGCCAGGTGGCCGTGCTGCGCGCCGTGCCCGGCGTAGTGTCGGTGGCGCAGGTGAGCCAGATACCGCTGTCGCGCAACGGCAGCACCTCGGGCCTGTCGGCCAATCGCAGTGACCAGAAAAACACCATCCAGGCCGCCGTCTATATCACGCCCGATTCGCTGATCAAGACCTGGGGCTTGCAACTGGTGGAAGGACGCGACTTCACGCCCGGTGAAATCACCGAAATCGACCAGAACGTGACGGAAGAATTTCCGCCGCAGGTCATCATCACGCGCGCGCTGGCCAACAAACTCCATCCCGGTGGCGGCAGCATGCTGAAGCAGCCGGTGTTCATGGGCAGCGGCGTCGGCGCACAGCAACTGCAGGTGGTCGGGGTAGTGGAACGGCTGCAGACGCAAGGCGCCGAGACCGGCCAGCGCGGCGAGTATTCGATGCTCACGCCAGTGCGCCTGACGGGCGACAGCGATACCCTGTTTACCGTGCGCGCCGAAGCGGGCCAGCGCGATCGCGTGATGAAAGACGCCGAACAGGCCATCCGCGCCGCCTCGCCCGGCGACGTCATCGTGCGCGTGCGCACGCAGGGCGAAGAGCGCGACAAGCGCTACCGGGCCGACCGCGCGCTGTCATGGATGCTGATCACGGTCTCGACCCTGCTGCTGCTAGTCACCGCCAGCGGCATCGTCGGCATCGCCAGCCTGTGGGTGTCGCAGCGGCGCAAACAGATCGGCGTGCGCCGCGCACTCGGTGCGCGCCGCGTCGATATCCTGCGCTACTTCCTGACCGAGAATTTCATGATCACCAGCGTCGGCGTGGCCGCTGGCGTGCTGCTGGCGCTGGGCCTGAATCACCTGCTGGTGAGCCAGCTGGAAATGGCGCGCCTGCCGCCCGGCTACCTGCTGGCAGGCGCGCTGGTGTTCTGGCTGCTGGGCGTGGGGGCAGTGTATGGCCCGGCCTGGCGCGCGGCCAGCATTTCGCCGGCCACCGCCACCCGCAGCACTTGAAATGCTATGCTGCGCGCATGCCTACCGTACTGATTATTGACGACCATGCCGCCGTGGCGATCGCGCTCGAGGTGCTGTTTTCCCTGCACGAGATCGATAGCATCAGCGCCGCCACACCCGAAGAGGGCCTGGCGCTGCTCGCACGCCATCCTGTAGACCTGGTGGTGCAGGACATGAACTTTTCGGCCGACACCACCTCCGGCGAGGAAGGCGCCTCGCTGTTCCACGCGATCCGCGCGCGCCACCCCGACCTGCCGGTGATCTTGCTGACCGCCTGGACCCAGCTCGACGCAGCCGTTGACCTGATCAAGTCGGGTGCGGCCGACTACCTGGCCAAGCCCTGGGACGACCGGCGCCTGGTGGCCAGCGTGCGCAACCTGCTGGAACTGGGCCAGGCCAGCCGCGCCTTGCGCGAACGGGTGCTGGCCGAGCAGCGCCAGCGCCATGCGCTGGAACACAGCCATGACCTGCGCGGCATGGTATGGCAGGACCCGGCCACCGAGCGTGTGGTGCACCTGGCATGCCAGGTAGCGCGCGCCGACGTGCCGGTGCTGATCTCCGGCCCGAACGGCAGCGGCAAGGAGCGCATTGCCGCCATCGTGCAGGCCAATTCGCTGGTGGCTGCCGGCCCCTTCGTGGTGCTCAATTGCGGCGCCGTGCCGGTCGACCTGATCGAGGCCGAACTGTTCGGCGCCGAGGCGGGCGCCTATACCGGCTCGACCCGCGCGCGCGACGGCAAGTTCGACGCAGCCGATGGTGGCACCCTGTTCCTCGACGAGATCGGCAACCTGCCGCTGGCCGGGCAGATGAAACTGCTGCGCGTGCTGGAAACGGGCCGCTTCGAACGCCTGGGCTCGAACCGTGAACGGCAGGTCAAGGTGCGCGTCATCAGCGCCAGCAATGCCGACTTGCAGGCGATGATCAAGGCGGGTACTTTTCGCGAAGACCTGTTCTACCGCCTCAACGTAATCGAACTGCGCTTGCCGCCGCTGGCGCAGCGTCCACTCGATATCCTGGTGCTGGCGCGCCATTTTCTGGGCCCGGAAAAAACTTTGGACGCGCAGGCGCAGGCGGCACTGCTGGCACACGGCTGGCCCGGCAATGTGCGCGAACTGAAAAACGTGATGCAGCGCGCCAGCCTGCTGACGACCGGTAGCATGATCCACGCGCCCGAACTGGGCTTGCCGGCCGCGCCGGCAGCGCCAGCGGCAGCGATGGAACCGGACCGCGACAGCGTTATCGAAGCGCTGGCGCGCGCGCGCGGCGTGGTGGCGCAGGCGGCGCAGGAACTTGGCCTGTCGCGCCAGGCGCTGTACCGGCGCATGGAACGCCTGGGCATCGCGCGCGCCTGATGGTACCCGCCACCATGCGCCTTTCGCTGCTGACGCGCTGGACGGCGCTGATCGTTACCTTGCTGATGCTGGGCGTGATCATCGCCGTGGCGCTGGCGCGTTATTTCCCGGCCCGGCCGCTGCTGGTGCTGGGCGCCACCCTGCTGTGCGTGCTGCCGATAGCCATCATCACCATCCGCGCCCAGCTGCAGGCGATGCTGTCGCTGTTTCGCGCCTTGTCGGGCACCGTCACCAGCTATCAGGACGGCGATTTTGGCTTCAGCCTGCGCTGGCCGCAGAACGATGAACTGGCCGACCTGGTGGCAGCCCACAATGCGCTCGGCGACGTGCTGCGCAAGCAGCGCCTGGACCTGGTGCAGCGCGAACTGCTGCTCGATACCATGGTACAGAACACGCCGGTGGCCATGCTGCTGGTGGCCGAAGGCAGCGCCATCGTCTACGCCAACCTGGCCGCGCGCCAGCTGCTGCACCATGGCCGCCGGCTAGAAGGCCACCACCTGGCAGACATCGTACGCAAGGCGGAACCGGCCCTGGCCGAAGCGCTGGCGCGCGGTAATGACGGTTTATTTACCAGTGGCGAAGGAGAACAGGAAGAGGTATATCACCTGGCCCGGCGCAGCTTCAGCCTGAACGGACGCCGCCACGAACTGCTGCTGCTGCGCCAGCTGACGCTGGAACTACGGCGCCAGGAAGTGCAGACCTGGAAAAAAGTCATCCGCGTGATCAGCCACGAACTGAATAATTCACTGGCGCCGCTGGCCTCGCTGGCCCATTCCGGTGCGGAACTGGTGCGGCGCGGCCAGACCGAACGGCTGCCGCAAATCCTCGCCACCATCGAAGAGCGCACGCGCCACCTGGAGAGCTTCATCCTCGGCTACGCGCGCTTTGCCAAGCTGCCCACGCCGCGCCTGGCCAGTTGCCAATGGCCGCCTTTTCTCGACAGCCTGGCGGCGCAGGCCACCTTCACGCTCGAGTGCGAGCCTCCCGCGCAGCCGGCCATGTTCGACGCGGCGCAGCTGCAGCAAGCCTTGCTCAACCTTCTGAAAAATGCGCTGGAGTCAGGCTCCAGGCCCGAACATATCGGCTTGCACATCAGCCATGCGCAAGGCATGCTGCGCATCGAAGTGCGCGACCGCGGGCCGGGCATGAGCGGTGCCGTGCTGGAAAACGCGCTGGTGCCGTTCTATTCCACAAAGCGCAGCGGCACCGGCCTGGGCCTGGCGCTGGCGCGCGAGATCGCCGAAGCGCATGGCGGGCGCATCAGCCTGTCGAACCGCGACGGCGGCGGCCTGGCCGTGGTGATGGTACTGCCGGCTGCTACACTGGCGCCATGACGATAGAATTTACCTCCAACACCAACGCCGCCTTCAGCCATCCCGGCCATCCGCCGGCCACCATCACGCAGCACCGCGGCATCCGCTATATGCACCTTGGAACCAAATGGGTGCAGGGCGCCATGCGCCTGGACAAACCGGACGCCATCGAGCTCGAATACGTGCAGATGATGATGATGTGGATGCTGTTCAAGAGCGAGCCGAAACGCATCGTGCAGCTGGGCCTGGGCAGCGCCGCGCTGACCAAGTTCAGCTACCGCCGCTTTCCCGACGCCACGGTGACGGCGGTCGAACTGAACCCCAACGTGATCGCCCTCTGCGGCGCCCAGTTCGCGCTGCCGCCGAACGACGCGCGCCTGGACGTGCGCGAAATGAATGCGCTCGACTTCGTGCTCGACACCGCCAACCACGGCACGGTCGACGTGCTGCAGGTCGACCTGTATGACGAAGAAGCGCGCGGCCCGGTGCTCGACACGCCGCAATTCTACCAGGCGTGCGCCGACTGCCTGACCGAAGACGGCATCATGTGCACGAATGTATTCGGCGACTTTCCCAACTACGACAAGAACCTGCAGGCGATGGAACTGGTGTTCGACGCCGTGGTGTGGGTGCCGGAACTGGAAGACGAAAACATCGTCGTGCTGGCGTTCAAAAAGTCGCCTGCGCTGGACTTCAGCGAATTGTACGAACGCGCGGCGACCATCAAGAAACAAGTCAACCTGCCGGCCAAGAACTGGGTCAACGGCTTGAAGCAGTGGATGCTGGACCAGCAGTAAAACCTTTTTCCTTAACAAGCATGGAGCGCAAGATGATGATGAAGCGAGTATTCCTGGCTGCCGCCCTGGGCGCAGCAATGATCACGGGCGCTGCAGCCGTGGCTGCCGACAGCAGTGACGCGGCGTTGAAAGCGGCGATTGCCGGCAGCGCGCGCACGCCTGCCAACGTGGCGCGCGACGGCGCCCGCCATCCCTACGAAACCCTGACCTTTTTCGGCATCAAGCCAAACATGACGGTGGTCGAACTGGCGCCAGGTGGCGGCTGGTACACCGAGATCCTGGCGCCTTATCTGCGCGAACAGGGCAAGCTGATTGCCGCCGGCAGCGACCCGCAAGGCAGCGAAGGCGCACGCCGCAGCGCCGCCCGCTTCCAGCAAAAACTCGACGCCAACCCGGCTGCATACGACAAGGTGGAAATCGGCGCTTTTGCGCCACCGACCACCTACCGCATCGCACCGAAAGGCACGGCGGACATGGTGCTGACCTTCCGCAATATCCACAACTGGATCCCGATTGGCGACGAGGGCTTGAAGGTACTGTTCAGCCAGGTCTACGACAGCCTGAAACCGGGCGGCGTATTCGGTGTTGTCGAGCACCGTTTGCCGGCAAACAAGGTACAGGACGCGAAGGCAAGCAGCGGTTACATGCACGAAGCGTATGTGATCAAGCTGGCCGAAAGCGCCGGCTTCAAGCTGGCCGGCAAATCGGAAATCAACGCCAACCCGAAAGACAAGGCCGACCACGAAGGCGGCGTCTGGGCACTGCCGCCCACTTACGCCAACAAGGATGTGGATCGCGCCAAATATGAGGCGATCGGCGAGAGCGATCGCATGACGCTGAAGTTTGTGAAACCGTAAGCACCATGCAAAAAGCCACCTCACGGTGGCCTTTTGCATTCTCGGTTACTTCTTCTCTTCTTTTGCCTTGACCGGCACCAGATTCAGATCCTGGAAGTCATAACTGAAGTCGGTTTCCTCCGAAACCGGCTCCATCTTCACGCGGTCAATGCTGCCGTCCGGCTTCAGAGAGAAAGTCACATAGGCATCGGCGTTGAAGTTGCGCTCCTTCCAGCGCACGATAAAGGTATCGTGCTGCCAGTGTTCCAGTTCGCCCGTCAGGTCCGGCGTGCGCGTAAAGGTCAGGATATGCTTCTTGCCCTGCGGTGCGATCACCACCTTGCCGTACCAGGCGTCTTCGTACTCGCCGTCATAGGCCGCCAGCGGCAGCGAAGGCTGCGATTTTGCCGCGCGGGCTTTTGATGCACTGCCCTGCTTTTTCACTTCTTCGGCGTGCATGTCCTGCTCCACCTTCGACACCAGGCCGATCCAGTCCGACGGCGCGACGTTGAGATAATGGTCGACAATGCGCCACTGCAGCGCCGTCATGGAGCCGCCGTTTTCCGCATTGGTCAAAATCGCCACGCCCAGTTTCGCCTGCGGCACCATCAGCACGCGCGAATAAAAGCCCTGCAGCGCACCTCCGTGCATGGCCACCTTCATGCCCTGGTAGTCGCGCAACTGGAAACCCAGGCCATAGGCGCTGAAGTTCGGCTTGGTGGCGGCCAACGCCGGTTTCGGCTCGCCGATCTTGACCGGAGTTTGCGCGGTCCACAATTCAGTGGCCTGCTTTTCACTGAACAGGCGCGCTTCCTTGCCGTCCTTGTCCTGCACGCCGGCGATCTTGCCGCCGTCGAGCAGCACCATCATCCACTTGGCGATATCTTCCGCGTTGGTGTTGATGCCGACCGCACCGACCGCGTTCGGGACCGGCATCGATTTGACGGCGGCGACCTTGCCGTTGATCTTGCTGTGCGCGCTGGCCACATCGGGATTGCCCGCGTTCTCCGCCAGGCTGGTGGTGGTGCCGGTCATGCCCAGCGGCGCCAGGATGCGCTCGTGCATGGCCTGGCCCCAGCTCTTGCCGGTTTTCTCGGCGATGATCTTGCCGGCCACGATGTACAGCAGGTTGTCATAGGCGTAGCTTGCGCGGAAACTGGTGGCGGGGCGGATATAACGCAGTTTCTCGATAATCTCGTCAGTGGTGAAGGTGGTGGTTGGCCACCACAGCAAGTCGCCCGCGCCCAGGCCCAGGCCACTCCTGTGCGTCAGCAGGTCGCGGATGGTCATTTCGCCTGTCACATACGAGTCGTGCATCTGGAAACCAGGCAGGTGTTTGGTGACCGGGTCATCCCAGGCCAGCTTGCCTTCGTCGACCAGCATGGCCAGCGCAGCGGCCGTAAAACCCTTGGAATTGGACGCCACTTCGAACAAGGTCTTGCCGTCCACCGGCGCCGGCTCGCCCAGTTTGCGCACGCCGAAACCCGTGGCGGCGATCACCTTGCCGTCCTTGACGATGGCAATTGCGATGCCGGGCACGTCGAAGGTTTTCAGGGCGCTGTTGACATCATTCGCCAGGTCAAATGCGGGCGCAGGCAGTTGCGCCGCGACAGGCGCGGCAGGGGCAGGGACAGGATCGGCGGCCAGCGCCGGCAAGGCGGCGCTGGAAAACGCCAGCACAATGGCGGCGGCAAGGGTGTGCAAGGGATGCATGGATTTCATGGTGTGGATTCCTGAAGGTGGATCAATGTATTTGTGCGGCCATCAATTTGTCGACGCTTTCCTGCGTCACCGGGTGGTAGCGTTCGCGCGCTTTGGCATACACGTCTTTCGCCCACTGCTGGCCCTGCGGCGTTTTCATCAGCGCGCCGTACAGCGGCACGACGAACTTCTGGCGTCCCACGCTCAGCAAAAACGTTTGCAGCGGCGCGCTCACGTCGTAGCCGGCATTCACCGACGCCAGGTAGAAGCGGTAGGCCACTTCATTGTTGCCGCTCTTGGCGACGCCAAAGACGTCGTCCAGCTCGCGCAATTGCGCGGCGCTGGCGCGGCCGTTGATATCGTTCAGGAAGTGCATCGATTCAATCGCAATCCACTTGTCCATGCCCAGTTCCCGCGTCGGCAGCGTACCCTTCAGCCACGCCTCGCGATGCTGATCGAGCAGCGCCAGGCGCGGCGAAACCACCGGCCTGGCGCCGGCCGGCACGCCGGTGCCGTACAGCCAGTCGTTCAGCTCTGCTTCCGGCATTACCTCGGGATGCTGCGCCAGCAGGTTCTTGCGCAGGTAGGCGATGAACTGGTCGGTCGTCACGCTTTGGAAGGCATGCTGGTCGAACCAGCCGCGCAGGAAGGTATCGAACACTTTGCGGCCGGCGCGCTGTTCCATGGTGGCCAGGAACCAGGCGCCCTTGGGATAGATGATGCCGTCGTCGGTGTAGGTCTCGGCGGGGTTGGCGTCAGGGTCGCGCGTGAGCAGGGCAGTCTTGGCGGCAGGCAGTTCCCTGATCGACGCGGCCAGCTCTTCCTGGTCGACCTGTACGCCCATCTGCGCTACCTCGCTGCCGTACAGCTGCTCGACGATGCGGGTAGTGACGTAGGTGGTAAAGCCTTCGTTGAGCCACATATGTTTCCACGAAGCGTTGGTGACCAGGTTGCCCGACCACGAGTGCGCCAGTTCATGCGCGATCAGGTCGACCAGGCTGCGGTCGCCGGCGATCATGGTCGGCGTCAGGAAGGTCAGGCGCGGATTTTCCATGCCGCCGTAGGGGAACGATGGCGGCAGCACGATCATGTCGTAGCGCCCCCAGCGATAGTCGCCATACAGCGTTTCGGCCGCCTTGATCATTTTCTCGGTGTCGGCCAGCTCGTATTGGGCGGCCTTGATGCGTGGCGGTTCGGCATACACGGCCGAACGCGGGCCGAGCTTGCGCACTTCCAGCTCACCGATGGCAATCGCCAGCAGATACGATGGAATCGGCTGCGGCATGCGGAACTTCCAGCCCCCCTTGCCGGTGGCCTTTTCGTCATTCTCGGCGCTCATTACCACGCGCATGCCGGCAGGCGCTTCGATACGGGCGCTGTAGGTAAAGCGCACGGCCGGGGTATCCTGCGACGGCACCCAGGAACGGGCGTTGATGCTTTGCGACTGGCTGAACATGAACGGCAGCCTGCCCGACATGGTCTGCTGCGGCGTGAGCCACTGCAGCGCGATGGCGCCCGGCGCGGTGTGGTAATACACACGCACTTTTTCCGGCTGGCCGGGGGTGGTGATACGCAGCGCCTGGCCCTTCTCGGCGTCGACTGCGTCGAGCTGGAACGAGGCCATCTGCCACGCGCCGCGCTGGTCCTGCACCTGCACCCTGGCGATCACCAGGTCGCGCGTATCGAGCACCAGCGTGCGCGCAGCCGGGTCTATCCATTTCAGGGTCAGCTCGGCATAGCCAGACAGGGTCTTTTGCGTAAAGTCCGCCTTCAGGTCCAGCTGCAGGTCGCGCGTGCGCACCTGGTCGTAGCGCGCATAGCTCAAGGGGTCGGCGTGCGCGGCCAGGCTGGCCTGGCACAGCAGCGCGCAGCCGAGGGCGCGCAGGAAAGTCATCGTTTGCATGGTCGTCTTTTGAATGATTTGCGAAAGCCCTGGCACATGTAAGCCAGGGCGTCGCGCAGAATAGCATTTCCAGCCCAGGCTGGCAGGAATAGCACCGCGCCGGCTGGCGCCGCTGTTGCACTATTTTGCTTCGGCCGGTTTCAACGGCGTATTGAAATCCTTCATCAGGTTGTTCTTGTCACGGTCCTGCTTGAACAGTTCCAGCCGCGATGGCGTGATTCTGCGCGGCCAGGCGTTGTTACTGGTGTCGATGTCGGCCGTTTCCCAGTACGGGTCCTGCACCAGGCCCACCATCGGTTCGTCAAGGACGATCACCTTGCTGATTTTTGTCGGTGAATAGCGCCACACTTCGGCCGGCACGCGCTCGATGATCTTCTTGCCGCTTTTCAGTTCGATTTCCAGTATCAAGGGCATCACCAGGCCACCGAGGTTGGAAAAGTCGACCAGGTAAAGGTATTTTCCGGCGTTGCGCTGTGCCAGCAATTTGCGCTCCCACGGCTCGAGTGCTTCAAGTTCCTCGGCGTAGCTGTTGCGGTCCTTGTTGGTGACCGTGAAATCATCATGGCGGTTGTAGAAATCCTTCAATGACGGGTCCTGGTCGACCTTCTTCGGCAGCGCCTTGTTGCGCTGCGCCGAAATCGACAGCGGCTGCGCATCATGCTGGGCCTTCTTCCAGGCCTTTTCGATTTCCGGATCTTTCGTGCTGACGCCATATTCGCTGATGCCATCGATGCTGATATCGACCGCATCGGTGGTGTAGAACCAGCCGCGCCAGAACCAGTCCAGGTCGGTGCCGGAGGCGTCTTCCATGGTGCGGAAAAAATCGGCCGGCGTGGGGCGCTTGAACTTCCAGCGCTGCGCGTACTGTTTGAAGGCGAAGTCGAACAGTTCGCGGCCCAATATTGTCTCGCGCAGGATATTGAGCGCCGTGGCCGGCTTGTCGTAGGCATTCGCCGAGAACTGCAGCAGCGACTCGGAGTTGGTCATGATGGGCACCTGGTGCTGGCTGCGCATATAGTCGACAATCTTGCGCGGTTCGCCATTCCACGAAGGGAAATCTTCTTCCCATGCCTGCTCGGCCAGGTACTGCACAAAGGAGTTCAGGCCCTCGTCCATCCAGGTCCATTGGCGCTCGTCGGAGTTGACGACCATCGGAAAATAATTGTGGCCCACCTCGTGGATGATCACGCCGATCAGGTCGTATTTGGTCTTTTTCGAGTAAGTCAGCTCGCCCGTTTTCTTGTCCTTCACGGGGCGCCCGCCGTTAAAGGCGATCATCGGATACTCCATGCCGCCAACCGCGCCGTTGACGGAAAGCGCCACCGGATACGGATAATCGAAGCTGTATTTGTTGTACTGCTCGATGGTGTGCACCACCGCGCGCGTGCTGTACTGCTGCCACAGCGGATTGCCTTCGTTCGGGTAGTAGGACATGGCCAGCACGCGCTTGCCGCCGCTGTTCAGGCCCTGCGCATCCCAGATGAACTTGCGGCTCGACGCCCACGCCACGTCGCGCACATTGGCCGCCTTGTAGTGCCAGGTTTTCATGGCAGTGCTGCGGTTTTTTTCCGCCGCCAAGGCTTCCGCCGGCGTGACCACCATCAGCGGTACGTCGCTGCTTTTCGCGCGGGCCAGGCGTTCGCGCTGCACGCCGGACAATACTTCCTGCGGGTTTTGCAGCTCGCCGGTGGCGGCCACCACATGGTCGCCGGGCACCGTCAAATACAGCTCGTAGTCGCCGAATTCCAGCGTGAACTCACCCGAGCCGAGAAACTGCTTGTTCTGCCAGCCGACGGCGTCGTAATAGGCGGCCATGCGGGGGAACCACTGCGCCACCTGGAAGATGGTGTTTTTATCGTCTTCAAAGTACTCGTAGCCGGAACGCTCGACCAGCACCTTCTGGTCGTTGATCAGGTAGGACCAGGCGATATTGAAGGTGATGCTCTGGCCGGGCGCCAGGGCCACCGGCAGGTCGATGCGCAGCATGGTCTGGTTGACCACATGCGCCAGCGGCTGGCCATTGGCGAGGGTAATCGCACCGAGCTTGAAGCCGCCGTCGAATTCGCGCCCCGCGTGGATGGCACGCAGGTCCTCGAATTTCAAGGCCTGCTCTTCGTCGCCGCTGAGCCATGCCTGGCGCGACGGCGCGCTCAGCACGCGGCGCTGGTCGGCATCCTTGCGCAGGCCGTTCTGGTCCAGCTGCAGCCACAGGTAGGCCAGGCTGTCGGGCGAGCGGTTGTGGTAGGTGATTTTCTCGCTGGCGGTAATCGCACGGCGCTCTTCGTCCAGGGTGGCGCGGATCACGTAATCGGCGCGCTGCTGCCAGTAGGCGTGGCCCGGCACACCCGAGGCGGTGCGGTAGCTGTTTGGCGTAGGCAGCAATTCTTCGAGCTGGCGGAACTTGTCGTCGAACGGCGCGGCCGGGCCGCACAGGCCCGGCAAGGACACCAACAGGGGCAGACACAGGGCAAGCAAGCGAACCAGGACCGGCATGGTGCATTCCATCATAAAGGGAGACAGCCTGCATTCTATGTCGAGTCCGTTGGCAAACCAATCATTGTTATTGACGGTCGACCCGACACGTTGCACCGGCGTCCCCCCTGCCGGAGCCTACACGCGCAACAACACCCTGTATTCGCGCTGCTCGTCGCGCAAGGAAATGGTGTCGCCCGCCACCGCCACGCCGTCCACCGTCAGGCCGGTCGCCTGGCCCTGAGCTTTCTCCACCGTGATGGCGTAGCTGCTCTCGCCAAAGCGATAGTGCAGCTTGAAGCTGTTCCACTCGGCCGGCAGCATGGGCGTCAGGCGCAGCTGGTTCGCTTCGCGCGACACGCCCAGCAGCGACTCGATGATCAGGCGGTACAACCAGCCCGAGGAACCCGTGTACCAGCTCCAGCCGCCGCGTCCCACGTGCGGCGAGACGGCATACACGTCGGCCGTCACCACATACGGTTCGACCTTGTAGCGCGCCACCGCTTCGGCGTCCTCGCTGTGACGCACGGGGCTGATCATGCGCATCAGCTCCCATGCTTTTTCGCTGTCGCCCATGCGCGCGAACGCCATCGCCGTCCAGATTGCTGCATGCGTGTACTGGCCGCCGTTTTCACGCACGCCCGGCACATAGCCGCGGATATAACCGGGATTCAGGTCGGCCTTGTCGAACGGCGGGTCGAGCAATTGAATCACGCCCGAGTCGCGTCGCACCAGGCGCGCATCGACCTGGCGCATGGCGCCGGCCACCCTTTCCTTGTTTGCCGCGCCCGACAGCACGCCCCAGCTTTGCGAAATCGAATCGATCTGGCATTCGAGGTTGGTGTGCGAACCGAGCGGCGTGCCGTCGTCGAAATAGGCGCGGCGGTACCACTCGCCGTCCCATGCATGTTGCTCGACATTGGCCGACAGTTTCACCGCTTCATCGCGGCAGAACTGCGCAAACGGCTGGTCGCCGCGCAGCACTGCCACTTCGGCAAAACGCTGCAGCACTTCATACAGGAAGAAGGCCAGCCACACGCTTTCTCCCTTGCCGTGCTCGCCCACCTTGTCCATGCCGTCGTTCCAGTCGCAGGAACCCATCAGCGGCAAGCCATGCACACCCATTCGCAGGCCGTGGCGTATCGCCCGCACGCAGTGTTCGTACAGATCGGCCGATTGGTTCGAACGTACCGGCAGGTCGTAGTAGGAATCCTCTTCCGGCTTGACGGGGCGCCCTTCGATAAAGTGCACCACCTCCGACATCACGGCCAGGTCGCCGGTAGCCGTCACATAGCGGCAGGCGGCCAGCGGCAGCCACAGGTAATCGTCCGAACAGTGCGTGCGCACGCCACGGTCTGCCGGCGGATGCCACCAGTGCATCACATCGCCTTCGAGGAACTGGTGCGCGGCGCTGACCAGCAGATGCTCGCGCAGCAGCTGCGGCGCGGTATGGATCATCGCCATCGCATCCTGCAGCTGGTCGCGGAAGCCAAAAGCACCACCGGACTGGTAGTAGCCGCTGCGCGCCCACATGCGGCAGGCAATGGTCTGGTACATCAGCCAGCCATTGGCGATCACGTCCAGGGTCGGATCAGGCGTTTCGATGCGTACCGCGCCCAGCGTGCTTTCCCAGTGCGCGTGCACGTGCGCCAGCGCTGCGCGGGCCGCATCCTTGCCCATGTGACGCTGCACCATGGTGCTGGCGTCGGCATTGCGGCGCCCGCCCACACCGAGGATAAAGACGATTTCGCGCTCCTGTCCGGGTTGCAGTTCGAACGGCACCTGGATTGCGGCGCAGGCGTCCAGGCCGGTGCCGGCCTTGCCGGACAAGCGCACGCGGCGCAATGCGGCCGGCTGCGCCAGGCTGCCGTTGCGGCCGATGAATTCATTGCGGTCGCAAGTGATCGAGCGGATGCTGGCGTCGGTATTGAAAAAGCCCACGCGGCCCGAAAACTCGGTGTTGTAGTTATTGCGCGCGAACAGCGCACCGCTGATGCTGTCCACTTCCGTCACCACATGCATGCCGGACTTGGTGCGCAGGTCGGCCAATACCCATTCGATGTAGCCTGTGACGGACAGGCGGCGCGCCACGCCGCTGTCGTTGCGCAGCTTGACCACCGAATATTTCACCGGCGCGTCCAGCGCCACATAGGTACACAGCTCGCTGGAGATACCGCTTTCGCAGTGCTCGAACACGCTGAAGCCGAAGCCATGGCGCGTCACGTAATCGCCGCTGCCACGCGCCGGCAAGGCCGTCGGCGACCAGAACTGGCCGCTGTCTTCGTCGCGAATATAAAACGCTTCGCCGGACAAATCGGAGACCGGATCGTTATGCCATGGCGTGAGGCGGAATTCATGCGCGTTCTCGCTCCAGGTATAGGCCTGGCCGCTTTCCGACACCACGGTGCCGAACTGCGCATTGGCCAGGACGTTCGACCATGGCGCTGGCGTGCGCTGGCCTTCGCCGGTGGTGATCACATATTCGCGGCCATCGGGCGTAAAGCCACCCAGGCCGTTTTCCAGGATCAGCTCGCGCTTGGGCGCACGGTGCGGCGCCAGCACCACTTCGCGGCCGCCTTCAAGCATCAGCGGCGGCATGCGCAGCACCGGGCTGGCTGGACGCTTGACCTGCTCGGCCAGGGTGCCGCGCGTGTCGCTGATAATGGCGCGCGCCACCGATTGCAGCAAGATGCGGTCTTCGTTGGCGATCTGGTCGGCCAGGCGCACGAAGATGCCGCCCGGACGGTCGATCGACTGGGCGTCGATGCCCGAGGCGATCAGGCCCATGATCTGTTCCTGCAGCAGCTGGCGGTAGCCGGACTGGTCTTCGTACCAGATCACCAGGTCGACCACCAGCCCCTTCAGGCGCCAGTAGGCATGCGCCTGCACCATCTGGCGGGCCAGCTCGATATTGGCCGGGTCGCGGATTTGCAGCAGCACGATAGGCAGGTCGCCGGAAATCGCGTAGGCCCACAGGCCTGACTGGCCGCGGTGGTTCTTCAGCAGGATGCTGGCGTCGGCGCGCAGCGAGGCATTCGGATAAATCACGGCATTGGCCAGGCGCGCATACAGCTGGGCGTCCGCTTCGCTGGCGTTCAGCTGGCGCAGCACCACCTGGCTGTGGGTCCAGGCCAGTTCGAACACGCGGTCGGCCAGATGGCGATCCTGGTATTTGTCGATCAGGTGCAGCGCCGCCTCGCGCTGCTCGACCATGCCCGTCACGCTGTCGACGGTGATGGCCTGGTCGGGCGCCAGCGTGACCACGTAGCGAATCGCCACCACAGGATCGAGCACCGAACCCTGGCTACCGCTCAGCGGGCCGTCCTGCTGCAACACCAAAGGCAGCTGCGCCGTGTTGCCGCGGCCGATAAAACGCGAGCGGTCGGTCTCGAACGAGACCTCGTAGCCGCTGGCGTCATGCACCGTCATCACATGCAGCATCCACGGCATCTGCTCGCCTTTCGAGCGCGGACGACGCGTGCACAGGATGGCGTTTTCCTGCGTCAGGATTTCGGTCTGCACGAACAGTTTGCTGAACGCCGGATGGGCCGCATCGGCGGCCGACGGCGCCATCACCACCTCGGCAAAACTGGTGATCTCGATGCGCCGCTGGCGGTTCGAATTGTTGCTGATGCGGGTGCGGCGGATCTCGATATCGTCCTCGGGCGAGACGACGATTTCCGTGTACAGGTCCAGGCCATGGTCGGCGCGGCGGAACTCGGCGCGCCCTTCCGAAAAGATCACTTCATATTTCTTTGGCTCGACCAGGGTCGGCTGGTAAGTGGTCGACCACACATCGCTTTCGTCGAGGTCGCGCAGGTAGCAGAAATTGCCCCAGTTGTCGCGCGTGCTGTCTTCGCGCCAGCGCGTGACCGACAGGTCTTTCCAGCGGCTGTAGCTGCCGCCGGCATTGCTGACCATCACGTGGTAGCGGCCGTTCGACAGCAGCTGCGTTTCGGGCACGGCGCTGTTGGCCTGGGTGAGGATGCGCATCGGCATGGTCTGCTCGGTGGCATTGCTGCGCAGCACGGCCAGTTCGGCCGTGTGCGAGTAAAAGGCACCGGCCTGCGGCGTACGTTCCTGCAGCACCAGCAAGGCAGATTGCAGCAGCGGATCAGCTTGGAAACGGCGCTGCATCGGCCGGTCGTGCAGCAAATAGCTGAGCGCCAGGAAGCCCATGCCCTGGTGGTGCACCATATACGAACGGATCACGGCGCTGGTCTGGCCACGCGGCAGGCGCGCAGCCGTAAAGTCGATCGCTTCGAAAAAGCCATAGCGGCCCATGTAGCCGGCCGCCTGCATGCGCTGCATGTTCTGGCACGACTCTTCCGGCTTGACCATCAGGCCCATCATGCTGGCGTACGGCGCGATCACCAAGTCGTCGGCCAGGCCGCGCTTGAGGCCCAGACCCGGCACGCCGAACGCGCGGTACTGGTAATTAAGGCTGGCATCGACCGTGTTGTAGCCCGACTCGGACACGCCCCACGGCACGTCGCACTGGCGGCCATAGTCGATCTGCGCTTCGATCACCGAGTGATAGGTCTGGTCGAGCAGGGTATTCGGGTAGTTCGGCATCACCAGCAGCGGCATCAGGTACTCGAACATCGAGCCGCTCCACGACAGCAATACCGGCTGGCCGGCCACCATGCACAACTGGCGGCCCAGCGCAAACCAGTGCTCCTGCGGCAGCTGGCCCTGGGCGATGGCGATAAAGCTGGCCAGGCGCACTTCGGACGCCAGCAAGTCGTAATAGCTGGCGTCGAGGCGGCGTTCGCTGACGTTGTAGCCGATCGCCAGCAGCTTGGTGGCCGGGTTGTACAGGAAACCGTATTCGATCTGCGCAAAGTCGCGCGCCTGGCCTGCGGCCTGGGCGATCTCGTTTACATTGCGGATTGCCTGTTCGCGTCCTTGCGCCAGCAGGCTGGCCAGTTCGGGCAGGGTGCCAGGCGCCGCTGCCAACGTGGCCAGTTCGCGCAGGGTCGGCACGCGCGCAAGCGATGCATCGAGGCCCGCATGGGCGGCCCATGGCGCCAGTTGCAGCAGCTCGGCCAGGGCAGCGCGGCACTGGCGTGCCAGCGCATCGCTCCACATCGCCAGCTCGGTGTCGCTGTCTTTCAGCGACAGCGACAGCAGCACATCTGCAGCGCTGTTGGCCGCGCTCAGGTAGGCATGCCACTCGGGCAGACTGGCCGGCGTGGCCTCAGCCAGCAGCGGCGCCAGTGCCTCGTGCGCGCCTTTGGCGCCGCCGTCGACGGTGATGAATTGCTGCAGCACCTGCGCGGTGGTGCGGATGCCACCGACCAGCTGCGCGCCGATGATCGGTGCGTCATACAGTTCGACCAGGCCAGGCTGCAAGGTCAGCAGGTGGCCGGCCAGGTTGCCGCTGTCGACCGTCGAGATATACATCGGCTGCAGGGGTTTGCGCGTCTGCGTGTCGTACCAGTTGTAGAAATGGCCCTGGAAGCGTTCCAGTTCGCCCATGCTGTCCAGCGTTGCGCGGCTGCGTTCGATCAGCTGGCCCATGGTGATATAACCGAAATCGTAGGCGGTGAGGTTGGCCAGCAGCGCCAGGCCGATATTGGTCGGCGAGGTGCGGTGTGCCACCACCATGCTGGGGTGTTCCTGCATGTTATCGGGTGGCAGCCAATGGTCGTCCGGGCCGACAAAGGTGTCGAAATAAGCCCAGGTCTTGCGCGCCACGCCGTGCAGGAACTGGCCCTGTTCGGGTGACAGGCGGGCAACGGCGCGCCTGATCGGACGGCTGATGCGCCAGGCGATGACGGGCGCGGCCAGCCACAGCACAAGGATGATGACGGCGGCCGGCAAGGCTTCCGAGCGCCAGTGCAGCAGCGCGCCGAATGTGGCCAGTGCCAGCAGCGGCGAGGTCCACATGGCGCGCCAGCTGTCGCCCAGCGTGCCCTTGGAGCTGTGCAGGTTCGAAGCACGCCAGTCGAGCAGGTGCTTGTGCGAGACGTTCAGGCGCCACAGCGTGCGCACGATGGCGTCGAGGCTGATGAACGCTTCATACGGCAGGAACACCAGGGTCAGCATGGCATGCGAGAACTGCACGCCGCAACGGCGCTCGAAGGCGTCCAGGTGCTGGCGCCACGTGGTGTCGCCCGGTTTGCGCAGCAGGTCGTACAGGGCCGACACCACCGGCGGCAGGAAAATGATCGCCAGCACTGCCGCGCTCCAGTACGCTATATGCGGCAGGAAGCCCCATATCAGCAGCAAGGATGCGGTAGTGGCCGGCGCCACCAGGCTGCGGCGCAGGTTGTCGAACAGCTTCCAGCGCGACAGCATCGACAGCGGATTGCGTTCGCGCTTGCCGCCACGGCCGGGCACGCGGCCCAGCAGCCAGCCGATCAGCTGCCAGTCGCCGCGAATCCAGCGCTGGCGGCGGCTCACATCCGCATCGTAGCGGGCCGGATATTCTTCATACAATTGCGAGTCGCTCAAGAGGCCCGCGCGCAAGTAGCAGCCTTCGAGCAGATCGTGGCTGAGGATTTTATTGTCGGGCAGGCGATGGCCCAGCACGCGCTCGAACATGTCGAGGTCGTAGATGCCCTTGCCGATAAAGGAGCCTTCGTAAAACACGTCCTGGTACAGGTCGGAGACGGTACGCGTATAGGGGTCGATGCCCGGCTCGCCGCCGCACAGCAGTTCGTACTGCGAGGCGTTGGCGCTGGGCAGGGCGACCGCCACGCGCGGCTGCAAAATACCGTAACCGGCGATCACGCGCGAACCGGCAGCATCCAGCACGGGGCGGTTCAGCGGATGCATCATGGTCGCGACGAAATGGCGCGCAGCATCGCGCGGCAGCTGTGTATCGGTATCGAGCGTGATCACGTATTTGATGGTGCGCAGGCCGCGCAATTCACCCTCGACCAGCATGAATTTGTCGCGCGCGCCACCGCGCAGGAACAGGTTCAGGTCCGACAATTTGCCGCGCTTGCGCTCCTGGCCCATCCACGCGTTCTGCTGGGAATTCCACAGGCGCGGGCGGTGCAGCAGCAGGAAGGGGCCGGCCTGGCCCAGGTCTTCCGGATCGGCAGGGTCGCCGTTGTCCTTGAATTGCTCGCCTTCGACGCAGTATTTCTGGTTCAGGCTACGGATCAGGGTTTGCGCCTGGCGCAGCAGGGCTTCGTCGCCGGGCAGGGTTTGCGTGGGCGCGTCGACAAAATCGGTCAACAGGCAAAAGCGCAGGTTGGGATCGCGGTTGGCCAGGTAGCGCACTTCCAGCGCTTCGCACAGCTCGGCCACGTTGGCCTCGCTGTAGATCAGGGTCGGCACCACCACGATGGCGCGTGCATCCGACGGAATGCCGTCCTTGTAGTCCATGCGCGGCAACGGATGCGGCACCGTCATCAGGGTCGCCACCCAGTTGACCAGCGCGACGGCCAGCTGGCTGCTGCCCATCAGCGCCAGCACCGCAAGCAGCGCCAGCGACCAGCCCGAGACCCCATAGCGCACGGCGCGTTCCAGCAGCAGCGCGCTGGCAGCCAGGCTCAGGAAAGAGATCGCCCCCAGATACACGGCCAGCGGCGCGGCGCGCGCAGTATGCTCCAGCGCTTCACGCAATGGCAGCCTGGCGCCGGCCTGTTTTTCCAGGATCAGCACGCCGCGACCGACCAGGTAAAAGCCGATATGGCCCTTGCGGGCATCGGTGCTGGCGCCATGTGTGTGCGCCAGTTGTACCGCCATTTCGGCCACTTCCTTTTCGCTGCGTTCGCTGCGCTTGGCGATGCGTTCGATCGCATGGCGGTAGCTGTCGCGGGTGGCGAAATCCATCGCGCCATAGGTGCCGGCCGGATCCAGGCGCAAGGTCTGTTCGACCACGCTCATGGTCTCGACGAATTCCTGCCAGTCCATCGTGCCCAGGAAGCGCAGGCTGCCGATGCTGTTGGCGATAGACACCTGGTCGGCCGCCTGTTGTCCGATCTCGGCCTGCACCTGCTGGTCGATGGTCAGGCCCGATTCGGCCAGTTTATGGGTCAGCCACGACAGGGCCAGGCTCAGGGACGGGCTCTGCCCCTGCAGGCGGCGCGACAGTTCGGCCACGAAGGCGCTGGTGGTGGGCGGATTCGAGCGCGCCATGTCGGCCACCAGCAGGATCAATCCGCTGGGGTTGCTGTCGGCGATCTCCATCATCTGGTCGGCCCAGCCGTTGGCCAGGTCGCGCTGCAGGCGGTCGTCGGCCACGCGCGCGGCCACGCGGCGCAGGTTCTCGATCAGCGCCAGGCGCAGCATGATGGGCACGGCCCACAGCTCGCCCAGGGTCAGGGTGGCGACCTCCTGGTAGGCTTCGACGAATTGGCACAGGTTTTCCATATCGACATGGCCATCGCCATGCGAAATGATCTCCAGCGCGATTTTATACACGCGCGGACAGCCGGCATCGAGGCCGGTGCTCAAGCGCGGCAGCTCCTTGCTGTAGTTCTTTGGCAGGTGGCGCCGCGTGGTGCGGATCTGTTCTTCGATCAGGTAAAAATTATCGAGCAGCCATTCCGAGGCGGGCGTGACTTGCCGCCCGTTTTTCACGGTCTCGGTCAGTTCATTGACGGTGGCCGTGATCAGCGCGGCATTGTCGGCCAGGCGGGCCAGAAGGCGGTCGCGGCCGTGACGTTTGCCAAGCGCATCGCCGGCGGCGAGATTCCTGCCGTGCGCCGCCATCTGCATGGCGCTGAACAGCTCCGAACGCAGAGGCAAGGCGTCATCGCGCGCGGCATCGAAGCTGTCGCCGGCGCGGCCGGAATTGATATTGCCCTGGAAAATGTCCTTGAATCGGGATAGCTTTTCCTTGACTGCTGCTGTGTACTCTTTCAACTTGGCCTCGCTAGGTGCGCGCATGAAGCGACGGCACCCGCCACCATGCCAGCGACGGTTTGCAGGAGCAAAGCAGAGACTGGCGAAGACGGAAAGCAAAGTACCGGAGCGTTGCGACGAATCTCAATAATCAGAGAGATTTTCTGACCTTCATCGTAGGGGTGCGTACGGTACGCCACCGTACGCTGGCGTACATATACGGGGCTTTGGGAAGGCCACGGACCCAGAAAGTGTCCGCAAGGCAGGAAAAATGATTCTATTTGACAACAACGCCGGACCGCAGAGGCAAGCGTCAAGTTAGCGCCTTGCACCACAAGCATGCCTGCAAACGAATTAAAACCCCAGACGCTGGCAAAGGCACATCGGGCCAAGCGGGTCCGAAAAATGTCGAGGGCAAGGCGCAGCGACGACGACAGTACGCATGTACGGTTAGGAGCTGCAACGCCGCCATCGGCATTTTCTCGGGCTCGCGTCTCCGGCCCGCCATTCTTAAGTTTTTACGCCTTTGAATTTAAATGCACCGGCTCAGGCAGCAAATGCCAGCGACGGAAGAGTGGCAAGCGTGGCCATGGCCAGTCCACCATTCAGTTGCCAAGCCGCCTTGTGACCCAGGCGATGCAAACAAGCCGCCGCGCGCGCGCTGCGGTTGCCGCTGCGGCAAACAAACACCAGCGGGCGCTGCGGCTCGCGCAGCCAGCCAGCCACTTCGCCGGCCAGTCGGCTCAGTGGCACGCTGTGCACCGTGCAGCCGTCGAACACGCGCGTGGCGCAGGCCGCATGCTCGTAAGCTTCACGCACATCGACCACGATGGCGTCCGGCTGCGCACGCAGGAACGCTTCCAGGCCGGCCGCATCGAGCTGTGGCGCAGCACTGGCTGCGGCCTGCTGCTGCGCGGCGCGCACGGTGTTGCAGACACTGCCATCGTCGCGCGAAGCGCACAGCACGGTGTCCAGGCGCAAGGCCTCTGCCAGCGCAGCGATGGCCGCCTGCGGCGCCAGCGTGCCGATAAAGGCAAACTCCTGCCCCAGCAAATACATGCTAGCGTCGCCACAGGCAAGGCGGCGCAGGCCGGCGCCAAACGCCAGCGTGCCGTGTGCATCGAACTCGTCAAGCTGCGTGATCTCCAGTGCAGCGGCCAGCATCTGGTGCGCAGCGTCAGCTTGCGGCGAGGTTTCGGTCTGCACGATGGCGCGCACCGTGTAATCCTGGCAGCCGATAAAGGCCGCGATGCGCGGCACCAGCGCCGCCAGCGGATCGATCACGACACAACTGGCGCTGGCCGCGTCCGTCAGCAGCCAGGTGGTGTGCCCGTCGACGCTCAGTGCGGTCACGCCATCGCGCAAGGCCGCCAGGGGTGACAGGGGTGACAGGATGGATGGCAGCAAACAGCTGCCGCGCAGCGCCTCGCCGCAGTGTTCGATGCGCTCGCAGGCGGCAAGAATGGTCGCCTCGTCGGTCAAGGGGCCGAACGACAGGCGGATGGCCGAACTGGCGCGCCAGGCCGGCACCTGCATCGCTGCGAGTACATAGCTGGGCAAGGCTTTCGCTGCGGAACATGCGCTGCCCGAACTGACGCGCACGCCGGCTGCATCGAACAGGTCCAGCAGCTCTTTCGAAGACAGGCCCGGCACGGAAAAATTGACGGTGGTGGGCAGAGACCGGTCAAACGGCATATTGAAGACGATGCCCGGCAAGGCCGCTTCCAGGCTGGCCACCAGGCGCGTGCGGAAGGACAACAGTTCGGCATGGCTGCGGAAGGTGCTGCCATCGTCCAGCGCCGCCAGCACCGCGCCCAGCGCGGCGATGCCGGCCATGTTTTCGGTGCCCGAACGCAGCCCGGTTTCCTGGCCGCCGCCCATTATCAGGGGCGTAAAAGGCGCGCCAGCGCGTACATACAGCATGCCGATGCCTTTCGGCGCATACAGCTTGTGGCCGGAAAACGGTGCGTAATCGATGCGCGTGGCGGCCAGGTTCAGTTGCAGCTTGCCCAGTGCCTGCACGCAATCGACCATCCAGTATGCATGCGCGCCACGCTCCTGCAGCAGTTGCGCAATCGCCGACAAATCGCTGATCACGCCCGTTTCATTATTGGCCGCCATGGTGCACAGCATGGCGGTGTCGCCTATCAGTTCGCCCAGCACGTCCAGGTCGTGGCGGCCGTCGGTGCCGACCGGCAGTTGGCGCAAGGTGAGGTTCAGGCCCAGCAAGCGGTTCCAGTGCGCCAGGCTTTCCGGCACGGCCTTGTGCTCGGTGGCACCATACAGCAGCAGGGCGCCGATTCGATGCCCGGCATCACGCCGCTCGCGCAGCGCGCACAGGGCCGACAACACGGCTGTCTGGATGCCCTCGGTGGCGCCGCTGTTGAACATCAGCCGCCCTTCCCCCGCACCCAACAGGCGGCGCGCCAGCGCGCGCACGCCATCCATCATGGCCTTCGCTTGCAGGCCGGTGGCATGGGTGCTGCTTGGATTGCCGTAACCATGCGCCATGGCGGCGCTGGCAGCGGCAACGGCGGCGGGCAACACGCTGGTGGTGGCATTGCAGTCGAGGTAGATGTCTTTCATGATCGTCGCTAGGGGTTGGGCAGATCAATAGTCTACCAAGCGTCACCCGTAAAGATATGCCAAAAGACACTGCAAATACGCTATCATGCAGCATAAACATGCTATTTATAACGATATATAAAAATGAATTCACTTTCGCATCCGCTCGATAAATTCGACTGCGCCATCCTGGCCGCCCTGCAGAGCGACGGCACGCTGTCGATCGCCGCCTTGAGCGAACGCATCGGCTTGTCCAGCACGCCGTGCTGGAAGAGGGTCAAGCGCCTGGAGGAAGAGGGTTATATCGAGAGCCGCGTGGCCATCGTCAACCGCCAGAAAGTCGGCTTGCCGGTAACGGTGTTTGTCAGCGTGCGCACCGGCCAGCATGACGAAAAATGGCTGCGCCGCTTTGCCGCCGCCGTCATCGTCCTGCCCGAGGTGCAGGAATTCCACCGCATGAGCGGCGATATCGATTACTTGCTGAAAGTGGTGACCACCGATATCAAGGGCTATGACCTGTTCTACAAGAAGCTGATCAAGGCGGCGCAGTTGCTGGGCGTATCCTCGGCGTTTTCCATGGAGCAGATCAAATACAGCACGGAATTGCCGCTAGAACTGATCGCCCACGGCCTGCCCGCCTGAAACCATTGCAGTACGCGCAAGTTTGCTCTTCCGCTACGTTGCCTCACCACAACGCAACACAACGTGAACTGGACGAAAGACAGGAAAACGGACCGGGTAACGACGGCCAGTGAGTATACTTTGCCGCTTGCCCGCAGCGCGCGGGGTCACGCACAAGGTTTTCCATGCATTTTTTCCGCCGCCTTTCAATCCAGAAAAAACTGATGTTCGGCATGGGCTGCTGCCTGCTGCTGTTCATGGCGATTTCGTCTTTCCTCAGCGTGCGCATGAGCAGCGACTACGTGCGCGAGCGCGTCGTCAACCAGGAATTGCCGGCCCAGGTGGGCGAGATCCGCAACGATGTGCTGCGCCAGATCAGCCAGCCTTTGTCGGTGGTGCAGACCATGGCCAACGATATCTATCTGCAGGACTGGGAAGATGCGGGCCTGCCAGACGACGGCCTGGCCGCCTTCCGGCGCTACGCAACCGCCATCAAGACCAGCAACAAGGCCGCTTCGATCAACTGGGCCTCGGGCAGCACCGGCAAGTATTTCACCACCGAAGGCTTGCTGCGCACACTGGACAAGAACGCCGCGTCAGACCAGTGGTTCTACGGCCTCTTGGCCGGCGACAAGCCTTATACGCTCGATATCGACAAGGCTGTCGATTCCAGTAGCATCATGCTGTACCTCAATGCACGCGGCCAGACGGCCGGCGGCAAAACCTTTGCGGCCGGCCTGGGCCTATCCATCGATGCGCTGGCCGACACCATCCGCCACTACCAGATCGGCAAGACCGGCTACGTTTATCTGGTGCGCGCCAATGGCACCGTGCTGATCCACCGCGAGGCGGCGCTGGCTGACGGCAAGCATCTGCTGAAAGACCTGCCCGGCTTCGACGATGAACTGAGCAAGATGCTGCTGACCGGCAAAAAATACACGTCCAGCATGTACACGGCGCCGGCCGGCAAGCAATTCGTTGCCGCCTCGTTCGTGCCGGAACTCAATTTGTATGTGGTGGCCGAAGTGCCGGAATCGGAAGTGCTGGGCAATGTGCTGCAGTCGTCGCTGATCGCCGCGCTGGTGGCCGGCCTGGTCGGCGGTGGCGTGGCCCTGGCCATCATTTACATGATCAGCCGCGCGATTGCCGCACCGGTGGCGCGCGCCGCCCACATGCTCGGCGATATCGCCAGCGGCAATGGTGACCTGAGCCGCCGCATGGTGGTCGAATCGGAAGACGAAGTCGGTGCGCTGGCGGCCGGCTTCAACCGTTTTGTGGCGTCGCTGAACGTGACGATACGCGAGGTACGCGACAGTACGGTAGCCATTGCCAGCGCGTCGAGCGAGATTGCCACCGGCAACCTCGACCTGTCGGCACGCACGGAAGCGCAGGCGTCAAGCCTGGAAGAGACGGCTGCCGCGATGGAAGAGCTGACCTCGACGGTCAAGCAGAATGCCGACAACGCACGCCAGGCCAATCAGCTGGTGGTATCGGCCTCTTCGTACGCCATCAAGGGCGGAGACGTGGTCAACCAAGTGGTGCAGACCATGGGGGAAATCACGGCAAGTTCGCGCAAGATCGCCGATATTATCGGCGTGATCGACGGCATAGCTTTTCAAACCAACATTCTCGCCCTGAACGCGGCGGTCGAGGCAGCACGCGCTGGCGAACAGGGCCGCGGCTTCGCGGTCGTCGCCACCGAAGTGCGCAATCTGGCACACCGCTCGGCCGCTGCCGCGAAGGAGATCAAGGACCTGATCAATGACTCCGGAAACAAGGTCGAAGCGGGCAGCCGCCTGGTCGATACGGCGGGCGCCACCATGCAGGATATCGTCGTGTCGGTGCAGCAAGTGGCCGACCTGATGGGAGAAATTGCCTCGGCCAGCCACGAGCAAAGCCAGGGCATCGCGCAAGTCAATGCCACGGTCACGCAGATGGATGACGCCACGCAGCAGAATGCCGCGCTGGTGGAGGAAGCTGCCGCGGCCGCCCAGTCATTGCAGGATCAGGCGGCGCGCCTGGCGCAGGTGGTCGGCGTGTTCAAGCTGGAAGAAGCTGCCAGCCCGGCAGGCAAGCCGCCCGTCCGCCAGCCGGCTGCCAGCTTGCTGCTCAGCTAGCCGGTTGTTTGAGCGTGGCCGCGTGCTTGAAGAAGTCGTGGATGCCGCTTTCGCTCATGCGGCGCGCATTGGCCAGCTCGCCGCCCTTGGTGGCGTACAGCACCTGGTTGTCGCCGCTAGACACCAGCACGGCGGCCGGAATACCCTTTTTCAGCGGATTGCCATAGGCGTTCGCCACGTCCAGGTTATGGTCGAAATTGCCGACGTCGATTTTGACGACCCTGAATTCCTTCTGCATCAGTTCGGCATTTTTGCCCTCCTTCAAGGCCTTGTCCAGTGCGCGGCAGTCTTCGCACCAGTTGGCGCCAAAGATCAGCAGCACCGGCACATGGGCCGCCTTGGCTTCGGCCAGCGCACGGGCCACGTCGGCCTTGGCGTCGGCCGCCGCGTTGTACGGCAATTGCTGGCCAGTGGCAGCAGGGGCAGCGGCCGGCGTGGGAGCGGCGGCGATGGCGGCGCCGGACAGCAGCAGGCTGGCGAGAACAGTAGAAAGAAGACGCATGCAAGGCTCCAGGAAAATGGGACATGAGGCAAGCCGGCCAAGACCGGCGAGGGCGAGTGTCTAGAATATGCCTGCTGCGCAGAAATATCTACAATTCATTTGCACTGTGCGTATGCGGAAACGGTATATGCATGTGCCGGCAACGAATACGAACGCATGGGATAATGCTTCGCTCTGCATGAGCAACGCGAACCCGCATCCCACCATGAGCACTTCTTTCCTGGCACGCTGGCTGCCGCAACCGAACAATGGCAGCCGCCGCGAACAATTGCGCGCCTGCGCCGGCGCCATCTGCGGCCTGATGCTGACTGGCCTCACCTGCCATTTCCTGCTGGCGCCGGACAGTGCCAGCGTCTACCTGATCGCACCGATGGGCGCGTCCGCCGTATTGCTGTTCTGCCTGCCGGCCAGCCCGCTGGCCCAGCCGTGGTCGGTTGTGGGGGGCAATGTGATGTCCGGTCTGGTGGGCGTGGCCTGCGTCAAATGGTTCGGGCCAGGCGTGGGCGTGGCGGCGCTGGCCGCCTGCCTGGCGATCGCCGCCATGTTCGCCCTGCGCTGTCTGCATCCGCCCGGCGGCGCGGTGGCCTTGACGACGGTGGTCGGCGGCGCCAGCGTGCATGCGGCCGGCTTTGAATTCGTCTTCGTGACAGTGCTGTTCAATTCCGCCATCCTGGTCGCCTGCGCCGTGCTGTACAACAACCTGACGGGGCGCCGCTATCCGCACACCCAGCAACTGGCGCCGGCCCATCCGCATGCGACAGCCGACGAGGTACCGAGCGCGCGCCTGGGTTTTACGGCCGACGACCTCGACGCCGTGCTGCGCCAGCACAGCGAAGTGCTCGATATCAGCCGCGACGACTTGCAGGCGATCTTTTTGCAAACCGAGCTGCGTGCCTACCAGCGCCGCTTCGGCGTCGTCACCTGCCTGGACATCATGTCGAAGGACGTATTGCATGTCGAGTTCGGCACCCCGCTTGACGAGGCCTGGCAGACCATGCGCACGCATGACATCGGCGCCCTGCCCGTGCTGAACCGCGCGCGCCGCGTGATCGGCATCATCACGCAGACCGACTTCCTGCGCCACGGCGGCCTCGACGATTACCAGGGCATGCGCCATCGACTGCGGGGCATCCTGCAGCGCAGCGGCCTGTCGCACACGGAGCGCCCGGAAGTGGTGGGCCAGTTAATGACGCACAAGCCGCACACGGCCCGTTTGGGCACGCCGATTATCGACCTGGTGCCGCTGATGGCCGATGCCGGCTATCACCATATTCCCATCGTTGACGACGAAGACCGCCTGGCCGGCATCATCAGCCAGTCCGACCTGATGGCCGCGCTGTATGAAACGCGCTTTGCCGAGGCTGCGGCATGAAAACCTTCAACGCCTTGCTGACCAGTGCTGCGGGCAGCGTGCCCCTTGAAGCTCACTTCCATGGCAATGCCCTGGTGGCCGGAGATGGTGATGGCGACGGCGGCGTGGACGTGGCCCGGATTGTCGTCAGCGTCGGCGGCATGGAGCAGCCCGAACTGTTCCTGAACTGGCTTGATGCGCAAGGCAGGCAAGTGACACTGAAACCGCTAAGCGCCGACGATATCGCCACCGTCTTGCGGGATGCGCCGCCATCCTTGCAGCCCTCGCTGCAGAAACTGTGGAACGAGCGCCTGCATAACCGGCGGCAAGTATCGGGCTGGCTGGCAGGTTTGACGGGTGCGGCGCTGCTGGCTGGCGGTTTGTTGTGGTGGCAGGGAAATAATGCCATCGGCGCGGTCGCCGGCCTGATTCCGCTGTCGACGGAAAAGCAGCTGGGCGAGCTGGCGCTGGCGCAAGTGCGCACCCAGGGCAGCCTGACCGGCAACGGCGCCGCGCAGCAAACGGTGCAGGAAATCGGCCAGCGCCTGACGGCCGGCTCGCGCTACCAGTATCGCTGGTTCGTCAAGCAGGATGACAGCATCAATGCGTTCGCCATGCCGGGTGGCATTATCGTCGTGCATACGGGCTTGCTGCGCCAGGCCGGCAGCCCCGGTGAACTGGCCGGCGTGCTGGCGCATGAAGTGCAGCATGTGGAGCAGCGCCACTCGCTGCGGCAAATGATCACCAGCCTCGGCTGGGGCGCGCTGATGGCGGTGACCATCGGCGATATCAGCGGCGTGGCCGCCATGCTGGCGCACCAGGCCGGCACCATGTATTTCAGCCGTGACATGGAAGAAGAAGCGGACCGGCTCGGCGTACAAGCCTTGCAGCGTGCCCGCATACGCCCGGACGGCATGCTGACGTTCTTTCAGAAACTCGGTGAAGAGAACCAGGCGCAAGCGCCGGGCTGGATTTCCTCGCATCCGCAAACTGCCGCGCGCGTGCGGCGGATCACGGCGCTGATCGAGGCCACGCCCTGCCCCGCTTGCCAGCCGCTGGACAGCAACCATTGGCAGGCGATGAAGGCGGCGCTGCCGCCAGCTGACAAGAAATAAGCCACGCAATATTTCCTGCAAGCGAGTTAAACGATGGCGTATGCTTACGCCCGGCCACTGTTCATCCAGACACCGCCATCCCGTTCATTCTCCTTACCAAGGACACCGCGCATGAAGCATCGTTACACTCTCGGCACTCTCGCCGCCGCCCTCTTGTTTGCCTATGCGCCACTGTCGCAAGCGGCCCAGTCCGTTGCCAAGCCTGTCGCAGTCAGCACGCCGCAAGCGAAGCAGCGACTGCAGGTGGTGGCCGACCAGTACTACGATGCGCTGGCCCGTTTCGAGCCGATCAACGCCACCGAAAGCGGCGACAACCGTTTTGACGACCAGCTCGGTTCGGCCATCGTGCCGGCCGCGCGCGCCAAACAGTTTGCGCTGTACCACCAGTACCAGAAAACCTTGCGCGCAATTTCCCGCAAGCAGTTGTCGCAGCAGGACCAGATCAACTACGACATACTCGACTATGAACTGGCCACGGCGCTGTCGTTCGAGCGCTTCCCCGAATACCTGCTGCCCTTGAACCAGATGGACAGCATGCCCGTCACCCTGGCCAATTACGCCGGCGGCGAAGCGTCGCAGCCACTGGTCACCGTACAGCAATATGATGCCTACCTGAGCCGGCTGAACCAGCTGCCCGGCTGGATCGACCAGGCGATTGCCAATATGCGCGTCGGCATGCAAAAGAAGATCGTGCTGCCGAAGGCGCTGATCGAGTCCGCCCTGCCGCAATTCAAAAAACTGGTCAGCGCCACGCCACAGGACAGCGTGTACTACACGCCCGTCAAGAACCTGCCGGCCGCCTTTGGCGACGCTGACAAGCAGCGGCTGACGCAAGCCTATGCCGAGGTCGTCGGCACCAGACTGATGCCGGCCCTGCAGCGCCTGGCCACCTTTATGGAAAGCGAGTATCTGCCGGCTGGTCGTACCAGCAGCGGCTGGAGCGCCTTGCCCGATGGCGCCGCCTGGTACCAGGCGCGCGTGGCAGCGAGCACTACCACCGACATGAAGCCGGAACAGATCCATGCGATCGGCCTGAAGGAAGTAGCACGCATCCAGGGCCAGTACGCCATCGTCGGCCCGAAAATGGGTTACACGGGCCCGGCCGCCGGCCTGCCGGTGTGGGTCTCGGAACAGGCAAAATACCGTCCCTTCAAGACCGACCAGGAAGTGCTCGATGTGTATCGCAAGCTGAACGTGCTGCTGGACACCAAACTGCCGGCGCTGTTTACCCTGGTGCCCAAGGCGCCGCTGGACTTGCGCCTGGAGCCCGAACTGAGCCGCGACACGGCCGCCGACCACTACACGGCGCCGGCCGCCGACGGCTCGCGCCCGGGCGTGTTCTGGTCGGTAGTCACCGATCCCAAGCTGTATGGCGACACGGGCATGACTACCTTGTTCCTGCACGAAGGCAAGCCGGGCCACCATTTCCACCTGGCGCTGGTGCAGGAAATGGACTTGCCGAACTTCCGCCGCTTTGGCGGTAACAATGCCTTTACGGAAGGCTGGGCCCTGTACGCGGAAACCCTGGGCAAGGAAATGGGCCTGTTCGACGATCCGGCGCAATACTTCGGCCACCTGAACGATGAAATGCTGCGCGCCGTGCGCCTGGTGGTCGACACCGGCCTGCATGCCAAGGGCTGGACGCGCGAGCAGACCATCAAATACATGCGCGACACCCTGGGCTACGACGCGGTGGCGAAAAGCGAAACGGAACGCTATATGGCGTGGCCGGGCCAGGCGCTCGGCTACAAGATCGGCGCGCTGAAAATCATCGAACTGCGCCAGCGCGCACAAGCGGCATTAGGCGACAAATTCAGCCTGCCGAAATTCCATGAGGTAGTCCTGGGCGACGGCACATTGCCCTTGAAACTGCTGGAAGCGAAAGTGGACCGCTGGATCGCACAGCAAAAGTAAGCAAACCATGGCGGCAGCCCTGATCCGGCTGCCGCAGCTTCGGCTGGCGCAGCTTCGGCTGCCGCAGCTTCGGCTGCCGCAGCTTTTGCATGGCTCGGACCAGCAGAGCTATACCAGAAGGGCGGCGCTCATCGAGCGCACTTCTTCGTTTGACTCGGCCAGGATGCTTTGCAGGGTATCGTTATCGATAATAAAGTCGATCACGGAATCGGACGGCGTGAGCATTTCAATCAACGTCGTTTGCAGCGGCGAGGGCACCGGCGACAGCTGCTTGGCCAGCAGCAGGGTGTCGAGCAGGGAATCGGGCGGGATCGCCAGCAGGCCGTCACGCAAGCCTTCGATCGCCTCGCTCACCGGCTGCGGGATCAGCAGCCTTTTCATGACTTCACGCGAGATGATTTCTTCGGCCGACTCCATCCATTGTTCGCCATCATCGTCCAACAGGCCCGGAAACTCGTCGGCGCGCGACAGCAGATAAAAACCGCCCACCTCGTGCACGATGCCCGCGAACAGCGCCGTGTCGGCATCGACATGCGTCACGCGGCGCGCGATCACATGGGCCAGCGCCGCCACGTGCGCCGTATGTTCCCACAGCTGGGCCGCCTTTTGCCGCAGCACCGGGTCGACGATCTTGCTGCCGAACTGGCGCACCACCATTGCAGCGACCAGCGAATACAGGTTGCGGTAGCCCATGCGCATGACGGCAGCGCGCACGCTGGTCACGGGCTGCGCATCGCCACGGCTGTGGACGGCCGAATTGGCCAGGGCGACGGTGCGCGCCGCCAGCAAGGGTTCGGCCAGCACCAGTTTGATCGCATGATCGATATGGCAGTCGGGTTCCGCCAGGGCCAGTTGCAATTGCAACGCTGAATTGACGCTGATGGGAAACACCAGTTCGCCACGCACCGCCTGGGAAACAATCAGACCGAATGCCTGTAGTTTATTCATCGTGCACTCATTTGCCTCAGAAAGTATTTCGCATGCGTTAACTTTATCGCAGAAACCGCACTGTGTACGTTTTGCTCAACTGTTCGCATCAAACGCCGAAATCGCTTGCAACGTCGTTTCATCGCCAATCACGAACAATTTTGGCTGTTGCAATACCTGCAGCAAAAACGGCTGGCCTTCGCGCAGCCGGCGCTGGTAGTCGGCCAGGGTATACAGGTTAGGATTGATTTTACGGCGCAAGGTGCGCTCGGCCGGTGCCAGGCGCGTCAACAGATCGCCGTAATTGGCCAGCTCGGCCAACTCGGCCACCAGCAGCAGATCGATGGCGCTGCTGGGCAGGTCCTGGCCCCTGGCGGTGGCGCCACACACGAAGGCCAGCTGTAACTGCGCGCGCAGCGGCGCCAGCGTGCTGCTCAGTACGCCCACCAGGCCGAAGGTCTTTTGCACCAGGGCGCTCAATTCGGGATAGACCAGGCTTTCCTTGTTCGGCCAGAAGCGCCGCACATTGCCGATGCGCTCGGACGTGACCAGCCCCGCCTCGTGCAGCCGCCGCAACTCGCGCTGTGCCGACGCGCTGCCCAGGCCCGTCAGCCGCATGATCTCGTTCAGATGAAAACCTTCGTTGACACGGACAAACAGCAACCCCAGCAGCTTTTGCTGGGCGGGAGTGAACAGGGCTTGGGCGATCATGCGCCAGATATTAGCATAAGCATACCGGGAACTGGCGTGGGTACAAAGCTCAAGCTGGTGTGCGTTCAACATGTACCATTCGTATCTTCCCGGACGAAAAAAAACGGCACCAGGGATTTCTCCGTGGTGCCGTTCCTGTCAGCTAGCAGCGAGTGTTACGCTTCGTCGCCGTGGTGATGCTGGGCTTGCGTTTCGATGTCCTGCAGGGCTTCGGCAGCTTCGCCGGCCATCGAGGCTTTTTCGGCCAGCAGCAGGGCTTGACGCTCTTCGCCCATCTCGTACTTCTTTCTCTTTGCGTGCGCGGTGCAAGCAATCTGACCGAC
>NZ_JBNYXQ010000002.1:0-253715 GCF_051380735.1 Janthinobacterium longum | reverse complement strand
AATTACGCTTCGTCGCCGTGGTGATGCTGGGCTTGCGTTTCGATGTCCTGCAAGGCTTCGGCAGCTTCGCCGGCCATCGAGGCTTTTTCGGCCAGCAGCAGGGCTTGACGCTCTTCGCCCATCTCGTACTTCTTTCTCTTTGCGTGCGCGGTGCAAGCAATCTGACCGACATAAAAAAACGGCACCAGGGATTTCTCCGTGGTGCCGTTCCTGTCAGCCAGTAGCTACGAAATTACGCTTCGTCGCCGTGGTGATGCTGGGCTTGCGTTTCGATGTCCTGCAAGGCTTCGGCAGCTTCGCCGGCCATCGAGGCTTTTTCGGCCAGCAGCAGGGCTTGACGCTCTTCGACTTCCCACGCTTCTTTTTCTTTGCGTGCGCGGTGGAAGGCCAGGCCCGTACCGCCAGGGATCAGGCGACCGACGATGACGTTCTCTTTCAGGCCACGCAGACCATCGCGCTTGCCCATGATCGCCGCTTCGGTCAGCACGCGGGTGGTTTCCTGGAACGATGCGGCCGAGATAAACGAATCGGTCGACAAGGAAGCCTTGGTAATACCCAGCAGAACGTTTTCGTAGGTCGCAGGGATCTTGTTCTCTTGCGCCATGCGATCGTTCTCGTCCAGCAGTTCCGAACGCTCCACCTGCTCGCCAACGATGTAGTTGGTGTCGCCGGCATTGACGATCTGAACGCGGCGCAGCATCTGACGCACGATCACTTCGATGTGCTTGTCATTGATCTTCACGCCTTGCAGACGGTACACGTCCTGCACTTCGTCAACGATGTAACGCGCCAGCGCTTCGATACCCAGCAAACGCAGGATGTCTTGCGGATCGGCCGGGCCGTCCACGATCATCTCGCCCTTGTTCACGACCTGGCCGTCATGCACCAGCACTTGCTTGTCCTTGGTAATCAGGAACTCGTGCTTGTTGCCGTCCATGTCCGTAATTTCCAGACGCTGCTTGCCCTTGGTTTCCTTGCCGAACGCAACCGTACCCGTGACTTCCGCCAGCATGCCGGCGTCTTTCGGGGAACGGGCTTCGAACAGCTCGGCCACGCGTGGCAGACCACCGGTAATATCGCGCGTTTTTTGCGATTCGGTCGGGATACGTGCCAGCACTTCACCAACCGATACCGTCTGGCCGTCTTTCACCATGATCAGCGCGCCGACCTGGAAGCCGATCGCCACCGAGTGTTCGGTGCCGGCGATCTTGACTTCTTCGTTCGCGTCGTTGATCAGCTTGACTTGCGGACGCAGGGTCTTGGTCAGCGAACCGCGACGTTTTGCATCGATCGCCACCAAGGTGGACAGACCGGTCACTTCGTCGACCTGACGAGCCACGGTGACGCCTTCTTCGACGTTCTCGAAACGCACTTGGCCGGCGTATTCGGTAATGATCGGACGGGTCAAAGGATCCCATGTTGCCAGCGCGGTACCGGCCTTGATGACCATGCCGTCCTTGACGATCAGGGTCGCGCCGTACGGTACTTTATGACGCTCGCGCTCGCGGCCATGGTCGTCGGTGATCAGCACTTCGCCGGAACGGGAAATGACGATTTGAGCGCCCTTGCCGTTCGTCACGTAACGCATGGTTGCCGTGAAGCGGATGGTGCCGTTCGATTTCGCTTCCACCGACGATGCCACTGCCGCACGCGACGCTGCACCACCAATGTGGAAGGTACGCATGGTCAGCTGGGTACCCGGCTCACCAATCGACTGTGCTGCCACCACACCGACAGCTTCGCCGGCATTGACCAGCATGCCGCGGCCCAGGTCGCGGCCATAGCACTTGGCGCACAGGCCGAAGCGCGTGTCGCAAGTCAATGGCGTGCGGACCTTGACTTCGTCGATCGACAGACGTTCGATCTCTTCGACCATGTCTTCGTCCATCAGCGTGCCGGCTTCGTACAGCGTTTCCTGGGTTTCAGGATTGACGACATCGTGCACCGTCACGCGGCCGAGGATACGGTCACGCAATGGTTCGATGACTTCACCGCCTTCAACCAGCGCTTTCATCAGGGCGCCGTTCATGGTGCCGCAATCATCTTCGATCACGACCAGATCTTGCGTCACGTCGACCAGACGACGCGTCAGGTAACCGGAGTTAGCCGTTTTCAGCGCCGTATCGGCCAGACCTTTACGAGCGCCGTGGGTCGAAATGAAGTACTGCAACACGTTCAGGCCTTCGCGGAAGTTCGCGGTAATCGGCGTTTCGATAATCGAACCATCCGGTTTCGCCATCAGACCACGCATACCGGCCAACTGGCGAATCTGGGCTGCGGAACCGCGCGCACCGGAGTCGGCCATCATGTAAATGGCGTTGAACGATTCCTGCGTCGACTTGGTGCCGTCGCGGCGGATCACGTCTTCCACTTTCAGCTGGTCCATCATGGCCTTGCCGACTTCATCGGAGGTCTTGCCCCAGATATCGACGACCTTGTTGTAACGTTCGCCGGCGGTCACCAGACCCGAAGCGTACTGCTGCTCGATCTGCTTGACTTCCGATTCGGCCGTCGCGATCAGGGTGACTTTTTGTGGCGGTACCAGCATGTCGTCGACGCAGATCGAGATACCGGCGCGTGTCGCCAGGCGGAAACCCGATTGCATCAGTTTGTCTGCGAATACCACGGTGGCGCGCAGGCCGCACTTGCGGAACGAGGTGTTGATCAGCTTGGAAATCTCTTTCTTTTTCAGTGCGCGATTGAGCACCGAGAAAGGCAGGCCTTTTGGCAGGATTTCCGACAGGATCGCACGGCCGATCGTCGTTTCGTAACGGGTTACCGTTTTTTCGAATTCGCCGGTTTCGGCGTTTTTCGGGTATTCGGTAATACGCACGGTAACGCGGGTCGTCAGTTCGACTTCCTTGTTGTCGTAGGCGCGGATGACTTCCGACACGTCAGGGAAGATCATGCCTTCGTTCTTGGCATTGATCGCTTCACGCGTGGCATAGTACAGACCGAGCACGATATCCTGCGAAGGCACGATCGACGGCTCGCCGTTCGATGGGAACAGGATGTTGTTCGACGCCAGCATCAGCGTACGTGCTTCCATCTGTGCTTCGATCGACAAAGGAACGTGGACCGCCATCTGGTCACCGTCAAAGTCGGCATTGAATGCGGCGCAGACGAGTGGGTGCAGCTGGATCGCCTTGCCTTCAATCAGCACTGGCTCGAACGCCTGGATACCCAGGCGGTGCAGCGTAGGTGCGCGGTTGAGCATGATCGGATGTTCACGGATCACGTCTTCCAGGATGTCCCACACGACCGGTTCCTGGATCTCGACCAGCTTCTTGGCAGCCTTGATCGTGGTTGCCAGGCCCATCAGTTCCAGTTTATTGAAAATGAAAGGCTTGAACAGTTCCAGCGCCATCAGTTTCGGCAAGCCGCACTGATGCAGTTTCAATTGCGGGCCCACAACGATGACCGAACGACCGGAGTAATCGACGCGTTTTCCCAGCAAGTTTTGACGGAAACGGCCGCCCTTGCCCTTGATCATTTCTGCCAGCGATTTCAGCGGACGCTTGTTGGCGCCGGTCATCGCTTTGCCGCGACGGCCGTTGTCCAGCAGCGAATCGACCGCTTCTTGCAGCATGCGCTTTTCGTTGCGCGTGATGATCTCTGGAGCGCGCAGCTCCATCAGGCGTTTCAGACGGTTGTTACGGTTGATCACGCGGCGATACAGATCGTTCAGATCCGAGGTCGCGAAACGGCCACCGTCCAGCGGTACCAATGGGCGCAGTTCCGGCGGCAGCACCGGCAGCACTTCCATGATCATCCAGTCCGGCTTGATGCCCGAACGCTGGAACGCTTCCAGCACTTTCAGGCGCTTGGCGTATTTCTTGATCTTCGCTTCGGACTTCGATTCCTTCAGTTCCACGCGCAGCGTTTCGGCATCGCGGTGGATGTCGATCGAGCGCAGCAGTTCACGGATACCTTCGGCGCCCATGAAGGCGGTGAAGTCGTCGCCGTACTCTTCGTACTTGGCGGCGTAGTCGTCTTCCGACATGATCTGGCACTTTTTCAGCGGGGTCATGCCGGGATCGGTCACGACATACGCTTCAAAGTACAGCACGCGTTCGATGTCGCGCAGGGTCATGTCCAGCACCATCCCCAAGCGCGATGGCAGGGACTTCAGGAACCAGATGTGGGCGGTAGGCGAAGCGAGCTCGATGTGGCCCATGCGCTCGCGGCGCACCTTGGCCAGCGTGACCTCAACGCCGCATTTTTCGCAGATCACGCCGCGGTGTTTCAGGCGCTTGTACTTGCCGCACAGGCACTCGTAGTCCTTGATCGGGCCAAAGATCTTGGCGCAGAACAGGCCATCGCGTTCAGGCTTGAAGGTACGATAGTTGATGGTTTCCGGCTTTTTGACTTCGCCGTAGGACCACGAACGGATTTTCTCAGGCGAAGCGAGACCGATCTTGATTGCATCGAAGGTCTCGTTGGTCTGTACTTGCTTGAATAGATCGAGCAGTGCTTTCATGTATCACTCCAGAGGTGATTAAATTTCTATATTCCTGAGACTACATTGCCCGGCATGGTTTCCCAGCCGGGCGTTGTGTTTCCCACACCAAATGACAAGGCTTAAAAAATAAGCTGTCTTTTAGTTGCGTTCGAGGTCGATATCGATACCCAGCGAACGGATTTCCTTGACCAGCACGTTGAACGATTCCGGCATGCCGGCGTCGATCACGTGATCGCCCTTGACGAGGTTCTCGTACACTTTGGTACGGCCATTCACGTCATCGGACTTGACGGTCAACATCTCTTGCAAGACATACGACGCGCCATACGCTTCCAGTGCCCACACTTCCATCTCACCGAAGCGCTGACCACCGAACTGGGCTTTACCACCCAGCGGCTGCTGCGTAACGAGCGAGTAAGGACCGGTCGAACGCGCATGCATCTTGTCATCAACCAGGTGATGCAGTTTCAGCATGTGCATTACGCCGACAGTGACCTTGCGCTCGAACGCTTCACCGGTGCGACCGTCATACATGGTCACCTGGTTTTTCGACGGCGTCATGCCGAGGTTCTTGGCGATGTCGTCCGGATACGCCAGGTCCAGCATGCGGCGGATCTCTTCTTCATTGGCACCGTCGAACACCGGGGTGGCGAATGGCACACCTTTTTTCAGGTTTTCGGCCAGCTTCATGATCTCTTCATCATTGAAGTTGTCCAGCTCTTCGGCACGGCCGTTGTCGTTGTAGATCGTCGTCAGGTACTTGCGCACTTGCTCGACCTTGGTTTGCGCCTTCAGCATTTC
This sequence comes from Janthinobacterium longum, assembly GCF_051380735.1. NCBI lineage: Bacteria > Pseudomonadati > Pseudomonadota > Betaproteobacteria > Burkholderiales > Oxalobacteraceae > Janthinobacterium > Janthinobacterium longum. The sequence goes on along the minus strand of NZ_JBNYXQ010000002.1, from coordinate 248,452 downwards.
GCCGATGCGGATACCCAGACCCTTGGCAGCCCAGCCCAGGTGAGTCTCGAGAATCTGACCAACGTTCATCCGCGAAGGAACGCCCAGCGGGTTCAGCACCACGTCGGCTGGCGTGCCGTCGGCCATGTATGGCATGTCTTCCACAGGAACAATACGGGAAACCACACCCTTGTTACCGTGGCGACCTGCCATCTTGTCGCCCGACTGCAGGCGGCGTTTCACGGCCAGGTAGACCTTGACCATTTTTTGCACGCCTGGTTGCAGCTCATCGCCTTGCGTCAGCTTCTTGCGCTTCTCTTCGAAGGCCAGATCGAACTGGTGACGCTTCTCGTTGATCGATTCCTTGATCGCTTCGAGCGCTACCGCCGCATCGTCGTCCGCAGGGCGGATGTCGAACCAGTGGTATTTGTCCAGATCGTCCAGGTATTCCTTGGTGATCTTGGCGCCTTTGGCCAGCTTTTTAGGGCCGCCGTTGACAACTTTGCCGATCAGCATTTTTTCCAGACGCTGGAAGGCATCGCCTTCAACGATACGCATCTGGTCATTCAGGTCCAGACGGAAGCGTTTCAGTTCGTCGTCGATAATCTGCTGGGCGCGTTTGTCGCGCACGATGCCTTCACGGGTGAAGACCTGCACGTCGATCACGGTACCGATCATGCCCGAAGGCACGCGCAGCGAGGTGTCTTTCACGTCCGAAGCTTTTTCGCCGAAAATCGCGCGCAGCAGCTTCTCTTCCGGGGTCAGCTGGGTTTCGCCTTTAGGCGTCACTTTACCAACCAGGGTATCACCGGCTTGTACTTCGGCGCCGATGTAGACGATACCGGATTCATCCAGACGAGCCAGCTGGTTTTCAGCCAGGTTCGAGATGTCGCGCGTGATTTCTTCCGCGCCCAGTTTCGTGTCACGTGCCACCACCGACAACTCTTCGATGTGAATCGAGGTGTAGCGGTCGTCCTTGACGACGTTTTCCGAGATCAGGATCGAATCTTCGAAGTTCAGACCATTCCATGGCATAAAGGCCACGGTCATGTTCTGGCCCAGCGCCAATTCACCCAGGTCGGTCGATGCGCCGTCGGCGATCACGTCGCGCTTGGCCACACGGTCGCCCACTTGCACGATAGGACGCTGGTTGATGTTGGTGTTCTGGTTCGAACGGGTGTACTTGATCAGGTTGTAGATGTCGACGCCCACTTCACCAGCTTGCGCTTCGTCATCGTTGACGCGAATCACGACACGGCCCGCATCGATGTAATCGACGATACCGCCACGCAGCGCCTGCACGGTGGTGCCCGAGTCGACCGCAACAGTGCGTTCGATACCGGTACCGACCAGCGCTTTTTCAGGACGCAGGCAAGGCACGGCCTGGCGTTGCATGTTGGCGCCCATCAATGCACGGTTTGCATCATCGTGTTCGAGGAACGGAATCAGCGAGGCAGCGACGGAAACGATCTGGCCTGGTGCCACGTCCATGTACTGAATGCGCTCCGGGGATACCAGGATGGTTTCGCCAGCTTCACGGGCCGACACCAGTTCATCGGACAGCATGCCGGCGTCGTTGATGGTCGCATTCGCCTGGGCGATGATGTAGCGGCCTTCTTCGATGGCGGACAGGTAGTCGATCTGGTCGGTGATCTTGGAGCCTTCGACCTTGCGGTACGGGGTTTCCAGGAAGCCGTATTCATTCAGGCGGGCATACAGAGCCAGCGAGTTGATCAGACCAATGTTCGGACCTTCCGGTGTCTCGATCGGGCAGACGCGGCCGTAGTGGGTCGGATGCACGTCGCGCACTTCAAAGCCGGCGCGTTCGCGTGTCAGACCGCCGGGTCCCAGGGCCGATACACGGCGCTTGTGGGTAATTTCCGACAGAGGATTGGTTTGGTCCATGAACTGCGACAGCTGGGACGAACCGAAGAACTCGCGAATCGCGGCCGAAATCGGCTTCGAGTTGATCAGGTCGTGCGGCATCAGGTTGTCCGCTTCGGCTTGGCCGAGGCGTTCCTTGACGGCGCGCTCAACGCGCACCAGGCCGGCGCGGAATTGATTCTCGGCCAGTTCGCCCACGCAACGTACGCGACGGTTACCCAGGTGATCGATATCGTCGACTTCGCCGCGGCCATTGCGCAGTTCCACCAGGATCTTGATCACGGCCAGCACGTCGTCGTTCGACAGGGTCATGGCGCCGGTCAGTTCATCGCGGCCAATGCGGCGGTTGAACTTCATGCGGCCCACGGCCGACAGGTCGTAGCGGTCCGAGTTGTAGAACAGGCCGTTGAACAGCGCTTCAACGGAGTCTTCCGTTGGCGGCTCGCCTGGACGCATCATGCGGTAGATCGCCACTTTCGCGGCCATCTGGTCGGCGGTGTCGTCGATACGCAGGGTTTGCGAGATGTAGGCGCCCTGATCCAGGTCGTTGGTGTACAAGGTCTGGATTTCGGAAATGTTGGCGTCGCGCAGGCGGCCCAGCAGGTCTTCGGTCAGCTCATCGTTCGCGGAAGCGACGACTTCACCGGTGTCGCCATCGACGATGTTCTTCGCCAATACGCGGCCCAGCAGGTAGTCTTCCGGTACGGAAATGTGCTTGATGCCGGCAGCTTCGATATCACGCACGTGTTTCGCGTTGATACGCTTGTCTTTCAGCACCAGGGTCTTGCCCGACTTGTCGACGATGTCGAAACGCGCCACTTCGCCGCGCAGACGCTCGGAGACGAATTCCATCTCCGCGCCTTCGGAGCGCAGGTTGAAATTGTCGAACACGAAGAAGTTCGCCAGGATCTGCTCGTGCGACATGCCGATGGCTTTCAGCAAAATCGTCACAGGCATCTTGCGGCGGCGGTCGACGCGGAAGAACAAGATGTCTTTCGGATCGAACTCGAAGTCCAGCCACGAACCGCGGTAAGGAATGATACGCGCGGAGAACAGCAGCTTGCCCGACGAGTGGGTCTTGCCGCGGTCGTGTTCGAAGAACACGCCTGGCGAGCGGTGCAGCTGGGAAACGATGACGCGCTCGGTGCCATTGATCACGAACGAACCGGTGGTCGTCATGAGCGGCAATTCGCCCATGTAGACTTCCTGCTCTTTCATTTCCTTGACGACCGGCTTGGTCGGCGATTCCTTGTCCAGGATCACCAGACGCACTTTCGCGCGCAGCGGCGACGCGAACGTCAGGCCACGTTGTTGACATTCTTTGACGTCAAAGGCAGGATCACCCAAAACGTACGACAAGAATTCGAGGCGCGCAAAACCATTGTGCGACACGATGGGGAAAATCGAAGTGAAGGCCGACTGCAGGCCATCGTTCTTGCGGCCGGACGGTGCTATGTCCTCTTGCAAGAAGCTATGATAAGACTCGAGCTGGGTCGCCAGCAGGAACGGAACGTGGTGAACGTTGGCGCGCTTCGCGAATGATTTGCGAATGCGTTTCTTCTCAGTAAATGAGTAGTGCATGGACACTCCGTGAGTGACAGAAAGGATAGAAAATTCAGGTTTTGCAAGTGCTCGTTTGCAACATTCGCGGCTGCGCATGACACAGACGAAACCTCAAGGCTCTGCTTTCCGGCTTGAATCGAATAAAAACTGCGGCTTACAACTACTACAAATACGATGCGGACGACAAAGGAGCCAAAGTCGGATTTCCCCCCTTGCGAGGGGAAACCTCAGACTTTGACTCGGGCGCTAACTGACGCCAGTACAGATATTACTTGATCGAAGCGGTTGCGCCGGCTTCTACCAGTTTCTTCTGTGCAGCTTCAGCGTCAGCTTTCGACACTGCTTCTTTCACAGTTTTTGGTGCGCCATCGACCAGGTCTTTAGCTTCTTTCAAGCCCAGGCCGGTGATTTCGCGAACTGCTTTAATGACGCCAACTTTGTTTGCGCCGAAGCTGTCCAGGATGACGTTGAATTCGGTTTGCTCTTCAGCAACTGCTGCTGGGCCAGCTGCAGGACCGGCCGAAGCCATTGCTGCTGCCGATACGCCGAATTTTTCTTCGAAAGCTTTGACCAGGTCGTTCAGGTCCATTACGGACATGGCGCTAACTGCTTCCAGGATGTCGTCTTTGCTAATTGCCATTTTGAAACTCCTAAATTTATTACGTTAGTTACATCAGATTGGTACTGAAAGAAAAAAGCGCGCGCAATTAAGCGGCTGCTGGGGCTTCTTCTGCTGCTGCTTCTGCAGGAGCTTCGGCGCCTTCGCCTTTTTTCGCTGCCAGGGCAGCCAGACCACGTGCAAAGCCCGAAACCGGAGCCAGCATAACGCCCAACAACTGCGAAATGAGGACTTCACGGCTAGGAATGCTCGCCAACGCGGTGACAGCAGCTGTATCCAGCGGCTTGCCTGCGTAGTTACCTGCTTTGATGACCAGTTTGTCGTTGGTTTTAGCAAAGTCGGAGATGACTTTAGCTGCAGCAACGGCATCGGCCGAGATCGAGTAGATCAACGGGCCGGACATGGCATCTGCCAGGCTGGCGAATACGGTACCTTCAACGGAGCGACGAGCCAGAGTGTTTTTCAACACACGCAAGTACACGCCTTGGGCACGCGCTTTAGCACGCAGTTGCGTCAAGTGACCAACCTGGATGCCACGATATTCGGCCACGACGATCGTTTGCGCATTTGCTACTTGTGCGGAAACTTCGGCGACAACGGCCTTTTTGTCATTCAGATTGAGACTCACGGTCAACCTCCTTAAATGATGTTCAGCAATCACAACCGAGTGGTTGAGCGCCTTGCATCGGTTCGAACACGGCGTCCGAAGTCAAGAAGTACTAAACTGAGCGGATGGATTCACGCAGCATGAAGACTACAAAACTTGTTCGGGTACACCATCTGCGTTGGGCACTGGCCGTTGCCGGCCAGCCTATTAACCTTCTGCATATGCGATCACAGTCGGCCCAACGGTCTTTGATTGTCTGCCGGCATGGTGCAAACACCACACCGACAGCCCAAAGATGCGCCCGCATCACCCGAAAGTGCGCGGGACTTGATTCTTTACTTAAGCTGCCAGGCTTGCCTGGTCAACACGGACGCCAGCGCCCATGGTCGACGACAGCGAAACTTTGCGCAGGTACACGCCTTTGCTCGATGCTGGCTTGGCTTTGTTCAGCGCGTCGATCAGTGCAATCAGATTCGATTTCAGATCTGCGTCAGCGAACGATTTACGGCCGATGGTAGCGTGGATGATACCGGATTTGTCGGTACGGTACTGAACTTGACCGGCTTTCGCGTTTTTCACGGCGGTAGCGACGTCAGGAGTAACAGTGCCAACCTTCGGGTTAGGCATCAGGCCGCGTGGGCCCAGGATCTGACCCAGGGTACCAACGATACGCATGGTATCTGGCGAAGCGATGACGATGTCGAAAGGCATGTCGCCGGCTTTGATCTGCTCGGCCAGGTCTTCCATACCAACGATGTCGGCGCCAGCAGCTTTGGCCGCTTCCGCTTTTTCGCCCGACGCGAATACTGCCACGCGTACGGTTTTGCCGGTGCCAGCTGGCAGCACGACGGAGCCGCGAACAACCTGGTCGGATTTCTTAGGATCAACACCCAGTTGTACCGATACGTCGATCGATTCATTGAACTTGGCGGTTGCGCACTCTTTGATCAGCGCGACAGCGTTGTCGAACTCGTACGCTTTGGTACGGTCAACTTTGGCTTTGAAAGCCTTGATACGTTTGGATAACTTAGCCATTATACAACACCTTCCACCGTGATACCGATCGAACGTGCGGAACCAGCGATGGTGCGTACGGCAGCATCCATGTCGGCAGCGGTCAGATCAGGGGTTTTCAATTTAGCGATTTCTTCAGCTTGTGCGCGGGTCAGCGTACCGACTTTGTCGGTATGTGGCTTCGGCGAACCTTTGGTGATCGCAGCAGCTTTTTTGATCAGGTAGGTTGCTGGTGGCGTCTTCATCACGAACGTGAAGGACTTGTCAGCAAATGCGGTGATCACGACAGGAATTGGCATGCCTGGCTCCAGACCTTGGGTCTGTGCATTGAAGGCCTTGCAGAATTCCATGATGTTCAGGCCACGTTGACCCAGAGCTGGACCGATTGGTGGGGATGGGTTTGCTTTACCAGCTGGCACTTGCAGCTTGATAAAACCAATGATTTTCTTTGCCATGATGGCTCCTATCTTGGATTGAGTAGTAGCGCCCCGCCGATGTTATCCTGGCGGGGCTCCTCTGACCGGATTCTGCATTAACTCCTGCAACGCTCCTGGTGGCGCTTTAAAACCTACTGCGCGGCGCAATTTGCGGCCTCCGATGCTCACTGTGCATTCGCACAGCTCCGCTTCTCAGCCACAACTCACATCCGCTCGCTACGGTTTTGTGAACCGATTTAAACTTTTTCGACCTGGCCGAATTCGAGCTCCACCGGAGTGGCACGGCCGAAAATGGTGACCGATACGCGCACTTTGGATTTCTCGTAGTTGACTTCTTCGACATTGCCGTTGAAGTCGGTGAACGGACCATCCTTGATGCGCACTTGCTCGCCCACTTCGTACAAGGTTTTCGGACGGGGCTTTTCAACACCTTCCTGCATCTGGCGCATGATGGCATCGATCTCGCGCGCGGAAATCGGCGTCGGCTTGTTCGACTTGCCACCGATGAAACCGGTAACCTTGCTGGTATTCTTGACCAGGTGCCAGCTTTCGTCCGTCATTTCCATCTCTACCAGCACATAGCCTGGGTAGAAACGGCGTTCGGTAACAGACTTGACACCATTCTTGACTTCAACTACTTCTTCGATCGGCACCAGGATCTGGCCGAACTGGTCTTGCATGCCGGCGCGTTCGATGCGCTCGGTCAGTGCACGCATGACGCTTTTTTCCATGCCGGAATAAGCATGCACGACGTACCAGCGCTTGCTGCTGACCGGTACGCTCAGCGCTGCGCCAGATTCGGCTGCCGGAACATCGCCAGCTGCGGGTGCCGCGTCATCTTGCACATTTTCGCTCATTATTTTTTCCAACCAAGAATTACGTCATACAACAGAAACTCAAGCAATTTGTCCGTGCCCCACAGGAAAATCGCCATCACCAGCACAAAGGCAAACACGATCGCGGTAATCTGCGTGGCTTCTTTGCGGGTAGGCCAAACGACTTTCTTGGTCTCGCGTACAGATTCTTTGGCGAAATTCAGGAATTCACGGCCGGTCGTCGAGACATACAAGAGCGCAACAGCAATAACCAAACCAGCCACAAGCGCGCTTGCACGCACCAGGGCTGGTTGGCCTGCCAGGTAATAAAACCCGACTACTCCTGCAATCGCAGCTACTATTGCCAGCGCGACTTTTATCTTGTCACTCGACGTGCTAACAGTTTGCACGGATTGATTTGACATTTTTCTACTTTCGGTGCCCTGCACCTTGACGGTGGCAGGGACGGAGGGCATCGAACCCCCAACCTTCGGTTTTGGAGACCGACGCTCTGCCAATTGAGCTACGTCCCTACGTAAAACTTTTGTGGAGTGCTATTCTACCACCCGGGACGCCCCGGATGGAAGCATAACGTTTCCTTATGCGAGAATTTTTGCAACCACGCCGGCGCCAACAGTACGGCCACCTTCGCGGATAGCGAAACGCAGGCCTTCTTCCATCGCGATCGGGTTGATCAGCTTGACGGTGATCGACACGTTATCGCCTGGCATGACCATCTCTTTGTCTGCTGGCAACTCGATCGAACCGGTCACGTCCGTCGTACGGAAGTAGAACTGTGGACGATAGTTGTTGAAGAATGGCGTGTGACGACCGCCTTCGTCTTTCGACAGAACATATATCTCGCCGGTGAAGTGGGCGTGTGGCTTGATCGAGCCTGGCTTTGCCAGAACTTGACCACGTTGCACGTCTTCACGCTTGGTGCCGCGCAGCAGCAGACCAACGTTGTCGCCAGCTTGACCTTGGTCCAGCAGCTTGCGGAACATTTCCACGCCGGTGCAAGTCGTTTTGACGGTATCGGTGATGCCGACGATTTCGATCTCTTCGCCGACTTTGATGATGCCGCGCTCGATACGACCGGTCACAACGGTACCGCGACCCGAGATCGAGAATACGTCTTCCACTGGCATCAGGAATGCGCCGTCAACAGCGCGCTCTGGCGTAGGGATGTAAGCATCGAGTGCATCGGCCAGACGCAGCACTGCGTCAACGCCCATTTCGCCTTCTTTGCCTTCCAGCGCCATACGTGCCGAACCTTTGATGATAGGCAGGTCGTCGCCTGGGAATTCGTACTTCGACAACAGCTCGCGCACTTCCATTTCAACCAGTTCCAGCAGCTCTGCGTCGTCGACCAGGTCGCACTTGTTCAGGAACACGATGATGTATGGAACGCCAACCTGGCGGGCCAGCAGGATGTGTTCGCGGGTCTGTGGCATTGGGCCGTCAGCTGCCGAGCACACCAGGATCGCGCCGTCCATCTGGGCTGCACCGGTAATCATGTTTTTGATGTAATCGGCGTGACCTGGGCAGTCAACGTGAGCGTAGTGACGGGTAGCCGTTTCGTACTCAACGTGTGCGGTGTTGATGGTAATGCCGCGTGCTTTTTCTTCTGGAGCCGCATCGATCTGGTCGTATGCTTTGGCTTCGCCGCCGAATTTCTTCGACAGAACCGTTGCGATTGCAGCGGTCAGCGTGGTTTTACCGTGGTCGACGTGGCCGATGGTGCCGACGTTGACGTGCGGCTTGGTCCGTTCGAATTTACCTTTTGCCATTTTGAACTCCTAATGATTTGATTAGATTGCTCAGGCACACGCCCGACGGTCTGGTTTGAATTGCTTCTGTGTTGCCTGCTGCGAATTCTGGTGCCCTTGACGTGGATCGAACACGTGGCCTCTCCCTTACCAAGGGAGTGCTCTACCACTGAGCTACAAGGGCTTAATTTTGCTGCATGGATGCATAAAGCATCTGAACGGGAACTGGAGCGGGTGAAGGGAATCGAACCCTCGTCGTAAGCTTGGAAGGCTTCTGCTCTACCATTGAGCTACACCCGCGAGGTATCGTTCACTTATCTTCACTTGCTTTACCCAGTTTTCTTGCAAAAACTTGGTGGAGGGGGCTGGATTCGAACCAGCGTACTCGAAAGAACAGATTTACAGTCTGTCGCCTTTAACCACTCGGCCACCCCTCCGCGGGAACCGCAGAGTATGAAGCATCTACTCACAACTGTCAACCTTGTTTCGCATCGCTTGCTGCTGCTTTTGCTTATAAAGAAGAAGTTGGCTGCTTCGGGGCGTGATTATAAGCCGCCAAATTAATAATGTGCAAGGGCTGGAGAAATAATTTCGCATTTTTTTTGTGCTCCCTGCTTGCGCCCCGCATTTTCCCGTTCCCGCACCCGCTTCAACGGGCGTCAGGCACAGGCATCCAGGCCGCGCCAGCCGGCTTGACCTTGCGCAGCAACTGCTGGTGCAGGCCCGACAGCACCGGCAATTTGGGGTTGCGCGGATCGAGCCGGCGCACGCCGGCGATCAGCCCCAGCACCTGCTGGCCCAGGTGCTCGTCCCAGCCGTCATGCTCCAGGCATTTCAGCACGGCCACGGCGGCGTTGAATACCACTTGCGGATTGTCGGGCAGGCGCATGACGGCCTCGCTCATCAGTTCGACCGCGCCGCGGAAGTCGCCCTGCCCTGCCTTTGCCGCACCGGCGGCCACCATGTCGGCCACTTCCTGGCGGCTTTGCCGCGCCAGCGCCCTGGCCAGTTCGTCGCGGCCGCTTTGCTCGAACACGGCCATGGCGCGCGTCATGGCCGCACTGTCGGGGGCGTTGCGCATTACCTCGCGCATCACCTCGGCTGCGCCATCCTCGCGCCCATGGGCCAGACAGTAGCGCGCCAGTTCGGTCTTGACGGCGTTAGAGGCGCCGCCGCTGTGGCGGTTGGCGGCCAGCGCCGCGTCCAGGGACTCCTGCAAGCGCACCTGGTTGCCGGTCTGGCCATGCAGCATGGCGCTGCACAGTGCAGTGCACAGCTCCGCGTTTGGCTGGCCGCCCATGGTGCGGTCCAGTTCACGGATCACGGCACCGGCCTGCAACGGATCGTTCTTGCGCACCAGGGTTTGCACCAGGCGCACATGGTCTTCCGGATCGCGAAATTCCGAATACTTGGCCTTGCCGACCACCAGTTTCAGCACCTTTTCCGCCATGTCGACGTCGTCGGTGGCCAGCGCCGCTTCGCCCAGGCGGCGCAAGCGGCGCACCGCATGCGGCGACAAGGCTGCCGCATCGGCCAGTGCTTTTTGCGCTGCCTGCTGGTGGCCTTGGGCCTGGTGCGTGCGCGCCAGCCAGTCATGAGCGTCGAGAAAACGCTTGTTGCTGTCCAGCAGCGCTTCCAGCATGGCTTGCGCCGCCGGGTAATCGCCCTGCAGGAAGTGCGTCTTGGCCTGGCCCAGACGCGCCCAGCCGAGCGCCTTGGCCTCATACAGGGAAGCATAGATGGGCTCGGCCTCGGCGGCCTCGCCCAGCAGCAGGTGCAGTTCGGCGCGCAGGCGCAAAAAATCGGTGGCGTAGCGCGGATACAGGCTGGCGCCTTCGCCGCAGGCGGCAATCGCGCCGCGCTCGTTCCCCACATCGATCAGTTCGTGCACCGGCATCAGGGCGGTGCGCTTGTCGACGGCGCGGGCGATGCGCTCGAGCATGATGTCGGCCGTGAACGGTTTCAAAATGTAGTCGGTCGGCAGCAGCTCGACGGCGCTGACCACCTTGGCAAAGCTACCTTCACCGGTGACCATGAAAAACATGGTCAGGGCATGGATCAGCTTGTGGTGGCGCAGGTCTTCCAGCAACTGCTGGCCGTCCTGGCCGCCTTCGAGGTCGTATTCGCACAGGATCAGGTCATAGCTGCGGTTGCCCAGCATGCGGATCGCCTGGCTGGAACTGGCGGCGTCATCGATCCTGGACAGGCCGCACTGATTGAGCATGCTGTGCAGGCTCCTGCGCATGCCGCCATGGGGCTCGATGATCAGGGCGGACAACCCCTTGAAGTCCTTCATGTCGCGCACGCTTGCATCAGGCCGCGTACGCGGGATGCCACAGCTGCGGTTCGTTATCGACCAGGTCGAGCAATGCGGCCACCACTTCCGGATCGAACTGGCTGCCGCTCCGGTGTTCGATATACTCGCGCACCTGCGGATACGGCCAAGGCTCCTTGTAGGGCCGCTCATGCAGCAAGGCATCGAACACGTCGACCACCGCCACGATGCGCGCGGCAAGCGGGGTCTCGCGCCCCTTCAAGCCGTTCGGATAACCAGCGCCATCGAAATGTTCATGGTGGCCGCCGGCGATCTGCGCACCATAAGTGAGGTAGCTGACGCCGTCGACCATATTCGCGGCCCGCTCCAGGATGGTACGCCCGACACTGGCATGCAGTTGCATCTGCACTCTTTCCTGCTCCGTGTGCAGGCCAGGCTTCAGCAGCACCGCGTCGGGCGTGGCGACCTTGCCGACGTCGTGCAGGATGCTGGCCAGGCCTATCATGTCGAGCAGTTGTGGCGTCAGTTCGTCCGCATACACACCGCGCAGCTTCATGCGCCGGGCAATTGCGTCGGTCAGCTGCTGCACCCGCCGCACATGGCCGTCGGTGTCGCTGTCGCGAAACTCGGCCAGGTCGGCCAGCGCCACCACGGTCGCTTCCTGGGCCTTGCGCAGCTGGCCGAACATATACAGATTGTCGAAGGCGGCGGCGATGCGCTCGCAAAACACTTCCAGCAAGTCGCGCTGGATAGGCGCCAGCGGCCACGGCGGCGTAATCGAAATGGCCAGCTCGCGATTGCTTTCGGTATGGATGAACAGCACATTGGCCGGGTGTTCGAACTGGCTGCGCTTTTCCGCAAACGCCTTGTCGATGGCGGCCGTCAGGGCGTGATCCTGCGGCATCGCGTTTGACTCGGCCAGCGCCGCATAGCTGCCGGTGGCAGCGACCACTTCGGGCTGGCCGGCGCCGCCCTGCATCAGGCACAACACGCCGTCGGCACCCACGTCGAGGATGGCGCTGACCTGGTTCAGCACGCCGGAGGCAAATTCGCGCAGGGAATGGATCTGGTACAGATTGGTGGCGCCGGCCAGGATCTTGCCCAGGCCGATGCGGCTGCGCTCGAGCATCATCAGGCTTTCGTACGCGCGCAGCGCCGAAATGACGGTGGTAAACAGCTTTTGCGTGGTCAGCTCGGTCTTGGCCTTGTAGTCGTTGATATCGTAGTCGACGATCACGCGCTGCTCGGGCGCCTGGCCCGGCTGGCCGGTGCGCAGCACCACGCGCACGATATGGTTGTTCAGTTCGGCGCGGATGCGCTTGGCCAGGATCAGGCCGGCATCGTCGGTTTCCATCACCACGTCGAGCAGCACCAGCGCGATATCGGGCGTGTCGCGCAACATATCGAACGCTTCGCGGCCGCTGTAGGCGGAAAACAGTTCCAGCTCGCGGCCCTTGAAATTGACGTTGCGCAAAGCCAGCCGCGTGACCGCATGCACATCGACGTCATCGTCGACGATCAGCACGCGCCACAGGCGCTGGTCAGGCGCCGCCGCCCCGCTCAAGGCGGCCACTGGCTCATCCTCGTCGAGCAGCCAGTTGTCGTCTGCATCGGCTGTGAGGTCGGTCATGGATACTCCTGAGGATTAAATACGCAAGGCACAAGATTGAATACGCAATACGCAAGGAACGCTGCGGCTTGATGCCTGTCAAGGATAATCAGATTAATTGCTGCTTACAACAGGATTCTGCGTCTCTTCCTGCGCCGCTGGCGCTCTGGCCGGCGGCGTGGCCGCGCTGCTGCCGCTTTTGCCGCCACAGCCTTCGCTGCCCGGCTCGACCGGCTGGTAGCGCAGCTCGTACTTGCCGGTCGCCAGTTGCTCGACCGTCAGCTTGTCATGCGCCATCAGGTACAGATAGCGCACATAGACACCCCGCTCCAGGTCGAACAGCTTGACGAACACGGGCGTGGCATTGGCGCTGTTGTCCAGGGTAATGGATAGGTCCTCGCCCTTGTTGCTGATGGCAAAACCGCTTACATAGCCGGACTGCAGCGGCCACGGCTCGCCATTCGGCGCCACCAGCGCCTGCGCGCCGCCATCGCAGGCGGGCAGGCCCGCTTTCAGGCTCAGCTGCGATACGGCCAGCACTTTTATTTCCGGAATCTTCGGCTGGGCCGGTTCGGGCGCATAGGGCTTGCCCACCGCCCAGCTGTCGATGGCCACCGCCTCCTTCTGGTCCGGCGTTGCTGCCGCCCTGGCCTCCACGGCGGCATCAGGCTTGACGCCGTCGCGCGCCAGGCCATCCCAGGCCGAGGCCAGCGCGGCCGGCACCGCGGGCGCACCGCCCTGCACCAGCACGGCGCCCAGCCAGCCCAGCAGCAGGCAGACAAGCAGGCTCAGCCACCAGCGCCAGTTACGCCATAGCGGGGCCGCGCCGCGCCGGGACCTGCCTGGCGGCACGTCCTGCGTCCAGCCATGTTCCTGCTGCGGCGCATGCGAGCGGCCATCCTTGCGCCTGCCTTCGTCCTTGCCGTCTTCCTGGTGAGTGCTTTCCAGCCATTCGATTTCCCATTCCTCGGCGGCGATCCACTCGTCATGCTCCTTGCGGCGCAGCGGGTCGGACAGGGTGCCATAGGCGCTGTTGAGGATGGCCATGATGCGAGCCGCCTTTTCGTCGCCGGGATTCTTGTCAGGATGGTATTTCTGGCTCAGGGCCTTGTACGCGGCACGTATGACTTCCTGCGGCGCCAGGCGCGCCACTTTCAGGTTGTCATAGTGTGTATGTATCTTTCCCATCGTTCTATCTAGAAATCCGTGCGCGGCGACGGGTATTTGCTGGCTGGAAGCAGGCGGTATCGGTCATCATATACGATTTGACAAGACGAACCATGGCCGGCGGCGAAAAATACACGGCCAGCCGCGCTGCCCTTGATCACAGCCGGTGGCTGCGGTCAGCCGACAACAGGGCGTCCGGCAATGTCACGCCATGGCCAACCGCCAGCACCTTGAACAATTCGCCCATTTCGGCCGGCGAGACCAGCTTTTGCAGTGCGATCGATTGCGGCAAAAAGGTTTTCGCCTGTTCCGGGTCGCTGCGCATCAGCAGGTCGCCGATGCCGGCGCCCAGCAGAAAACTGGCCTGGTTCATATAAGCGAGCACCTCCAGCCCCGCATCCTGGGCGGCCAGCGCCATGGCGGTGAAGTCGACATGGGCCGTGATGTCCTGCAAGCCGGGCAGATAAAACGGGTCGGCATGCGCATGGTGGCGGTAGTGGCACATCAGGGTGCCGGTGGCGCGCAGGCCCAGGTAATACTCGTGGGCCGGAAAACCATAGTCGAACAAGAAAGCCGCGCCGCCGCGCCCGGCAGTCAGCATGCGCGCCAGCGAGCGCATGAAGCCGCAGGCCACGCCGTGGATTTCCGTCACATAGCCGACCGGCAACTGGTCCGCCTCGGGCACTTGCGCGGCGATCTGCGCCGCCACCTCGCTGCCGGCGGCCCGTTCCACATACACGAAGCGGCCGTCGTCTATGCCAACATCGAGTTCGCACCAGCCCTCTGGGGTCTTGCTGATCAGGCTGACGGGCATGGCGTCGAGCACTTCATTGCCGAACACGGCGCCCTCGAAGACGTCGGGAAAGCCGTCCAGCCACACCACCTGTGGAAACGCGGCCAGCGCCAGCTCCTGGCGCGCGCGCAATTCGCCCGACAATTCGACGATCGCATATTGCTCGATATGGATGCCGGCGCTGGCCGCCTCGGTCAGGATATCGAACGCCAGCTTGCCGGTGCCGGCCCCGAATTCCAGGATGCGGGGAGCCGTTTGCGCCATAATAGCGGCTGCCACATGGGCCAGGGTGGCGCCGAACAGCGGCGATATTTCCGGTGCGGTTGTAAAATCGCCATGTGCGCCCAGCTTGGCGGCGCCGCCGCTGTAATAGCCAAGATCGGGCGCATACAGCGCATGCTCCATGAAACGGGCAAAGGGAATGGCGCCATCGTGCCGCGCAATGTCGGCGGCAATCAGGTGCTGCAGGGCATGGGACGCGGCCAGCGCGTCGCTATCGGGTTCGGGTAGGGACATTCCCGCATTGTAACGAATCGGCCGGCCCGCCGTCTCCATCACCACACGCATAAAAATACATGAATCACACTTCGACAGATACAACAGACACTTCCCGCCGGGTGGCACTGGTCACGGGCGCCGCACGCCGCATCGGCCGCGCCATCGCGCTGGGCCTGGCGCGCGACGGCTGGGATATCGCCGTGCACTACCGCGATTCGCGCGACGAAGCCCTGAGCCTGGTGGCAGAGATCGAAGCAATGGGCCGGCGCGCCCATGCTTTCCAGTGCGACCTGGCGCAGGAAGCCCAGGTACGCCAGTTGCTGCCGCAGGCGCAGGCGCAACTGGGCCGCATTACTTGCGTGGTGAATAACGCTTCGTTGTTTGAATACGACAATGCTGGCGATTTTTCCGTCACGGCGCTGGACGCCCACATGCACGCCAACCTGGCTGCGCCCGTGCTGCTGGCGCAGTCGCTGCACCAGGCCACGCCAAGCGGCGACCAAGCCGTGGTGATCAACCTGCTGGACCAAAAACTGTACAATCTCAATCCTGATTTTTTGTCGTACACCTTGTCCAAGGCCGCGCTGCTGTCGGCGACCACCATGCTGGCACAGGCGCTGGCGCCGAAAGTGCGCGTGGTCGGCATCGCCCCCGGCATCACCATGGTGTCCGGCGATCAAAGCGAAGCGAACTTCGTCAAGGCGCATGAAAACACCCCGCTGGGACGCTCCAGCACGCCGCAGGATGTCGCCGATTCCGTCTGCTACGTGGCCCGTGCGCGGGCGCTGACCGGCACCACCTTGCTGGTCGATGGCGGCCAGCACCTGATCGGCTTGCCGCGCGACGTCATGTTCCTGGCCAAGTAGCAGCCGGCAAATCAGTCAGCAGATCCACCAAATACCCATCATATAAGCATCATTAAAAGGTAAAACCATGTCATCCGCCCTGTTTCATCCTCGCCTGCTTGACTGCCGCCGGCTGTTCCTGCGCAATTACGAAGTGCTGATCAATATCGGCGTCTACGACTTCGAGAAAAAGGGCGAGCAGCGCGTCCTGATCAATGTCGACCTGTATATTCCGCTGGCCCTGTCGACACCGAAAGACGACCAGCTCGACGAAGTGGTCGACTACGACTTTATCCGCGACACCATCGGCAAGCGCATGGCGCAAGGCCATGTGCAGTTGCAGGAAACCCTGGTCGACGATGTGCTGGCGGCCATGCTGGCGCACCCGCGCGTGCGCGCCGCGCGCGTGTCGTCGATGAAACCGGACGTCTACCCGGACTGCGAAGGCGTGGGCGTGGAAGTATTCCAGATCAAGGATGCGGCATGAGCGCGGCAACGATGGAAGTGGCAACCACGGCGGTGGAAATTCCGGCCAATATCGAAGCGCAAAAACTGGCGCGCAAGAAGGCCGAAAAAATCGCCCTGGAAAACAACAAGCTGCACAAGCGCTTGTGCCGTCTGGTCGGCCAGGCGATCGGCGACTTCAATATGATCGAAGAAGGCGACAAGGTAATGGTGTGCCTGTCTGGCGGCAAGGACAGCTACGCCCTGCTCGACATCCTGATGACCTTGCGCGAACGGGCGCCGATCCACTTCGATATCGTGGTGGTCAACCTGGACCAGAAACAGCCGAACTTCCCGCCCGAGATCCTGCCGGCCTACCTGACCGAACTGGGCGTGGCCTTTCATATTGAAAACCAGGATACTTACAGCATCGTCAAGCGCCTGATCCCGGAAGGCAAGACTACCTGCTCGCTGTGCTCGCGCCTGCGCCGCGGCATTTTGTACCGCGTGGCCGACGAACTGGGCGCCACCAAGATCGCGCTGGGCCACCACCGCGACGATATCCTGGAAACCTTTTTCCTCAATATGTTCTTCGGTGGGAAATTGAAAGGCATGCCGGCCAAGCTGGTGTCCGACGATGGCAAGCACATGGTGATCCGTCCGATGGCCTACGTGAAGGAAGAAGACACCGAGCGCTACGCCGAAGTGAAGGGTTTTCCCATCATTCCATGCGACCTGTGCGGCTCGCAGGAAAACCTGCAGCGCAAGCAGATCAAGGCCATGATGCGCGACTGGGACAAGAAATTCCCGGGCCGCGTGGAAAGCATCTTCTCGGCCATGGCCAACGTGGCACCATCGCACCTGATGGACAGCAAGCTGTTCGGCTTTACCGACCTGAAAGCGGATGGCCTGGCCAATCCGATGGGCGATATCGCCTTCGATGAAGAACCATGTTCGACGCCGGCCACGTTTGGCGCGACGATACCGCTGCAGGCGGTGTGATGCCTGGCGGCGCCATCGTTGCGATGGCGCCGCTGGCTAGTCGACCGGTAAATTCACTTCCGGATACAGATTTGGAAAAAGCATGCCGAGAGCATCGAGCGGCAGGCCAAAGCGAACCGGCCCATAAGGAGAGTCGCTGAGCAACAAGCGATCGGCCAGGAGTTTGGATAATAGCGTGCGTGCGCTGCGCTCACCGAGCCCTGTCATCTGTGCAAATTCTCCGCGTGTCACGGGCCCCAAGGCGAAGACATGGATCAATGGCAAGATTGCCTCGCGCCTGATCGCCTTTTCCTGTGCCGAGCGGAAAACAACCAGCGCCTCGACGCGTTGTTTGATGCCATCCAGGGCCAGCATTCTGGACATATAGGCAGCCTGATCATCGCAAATACCAAGAAAATACCTGACCCATTCAAGCAACCCTATTGCACTCAGATTACCCCGCCCATCAAGATCACCGCGACGCGGCGAGTCCGCATTTTGCAACGCTACATAATAATCTTCGGTCGAGCGTGCAAAGCCACAGCTTGGAGACCACAATCCTCCTGACAACTTCCAGAGAGCGCAATGACTTTGCAGCCGGATAGCCCTGCCATTGCCATCCAGGAAAGGATGGACCCAGGCTACACGGTGATGGGCGCAAGCTGCTGAAATCAGCAGGCGCTCCCAACCACGTGATGCCCCGTAAACCTCATCCATTCTTTTCAGGAACACCGGCAAAGCGGATGCTATCGGCGGAATATACCTGCCGACCCGTACATCACGTAATCTGAGCTGGCCGGGAACGATGACCTCGCCATCGTCCGATAAGCGATCACTGGGCTCCAATCGTTCATATAGCGCACGATGCGCCTCGATCAGAAATGATGAATCGAGTGCCGATCTGTCACCAATCTGTTGTTCCAATGCTTGCTCTGCGCCGATATGCGCCATCGCAATCCGTTGCAGCCGCGCTTCAGCGGGTTGACGGGAAAAATCGTTATGCAATGCGCGTTCGATATTGTATGGATGAGTACTTTGACCCTCGATCCGATTGCTGTAATACGAATTCATTTTGCGAACAAGTTCACGTAGTGTGGTTCTTGTCGTTTCATGAACGGCAGAGCGCAATATGATCGAAGACTCAACAATCTTCTGTGCCAGCGGAAAAATTTCTTCCAACTGACGATCACTCAGCGAGGTGGGCTCGAATTGAAATGGAGAGTCAAACATTTTTGCCGCCCTGATTGCCGGTTTAAATCGATCACAAGCCTTTGATTATATAGATTTTTTTATACAGTATATAAAAATTCCATGAATTTTTTTGCCGCCCTGTTTGCCGCCTTGTAGAGCGTTATCTGGCTGGCCAGATAACATCATGCATGGCGCCATCCTTGCGATGACGCCATGCTGATTGCCTTAAAACTCTTCCCAGTCGTCATTTGCCAGCGCTTTAGCCGCTGGCAATTTTTTTGGCGATACCGCCGTGCTGCGGGCGGCCACACGGGCTGCCGGCGCGGCCGCGCGTGCCGTGGTGGCCGCTGCCGGACGGCGCAGCAGGCCCGCCTGTTCGCGCAACTTGAACACGCTGACCACCTGCGCCAGGCCGGTGGCCTGGTCCTGCAGCGAACCGGCGGCCGCGGCCGCTTCTTCCACCAGGGCCGCATTTTGCTGGGTCACATGATCCATTTGCGCAATCGCCTGGTTGACCTGCTCGATGCCATGCGTCTGCTCGGTGCTGGCGCTGGAGATTTCGCCGATGATGTCGGTCACGCGCTTGACGCTGGAGACCACCTCTTCCATCGTTGCGCCGGCCTGGTCGACCAGCCTGGCGCCCACGCCAACCTTGCTGACCGAGTCGTCGATCAGGCCCTTGATTTCCTTGGCCGCCTGGCTGGACCGCTGTGCCAGGTTGCGCACTTCAGACGCCACCACCGCAAAGCCGCGGCCCTGCTCGCCGGCGCGCGCCGCTTCCACCGCCGCGTTCAGCGCCAGAATATTGGTTTGAAAAGCGATGCCGTCGATAACGCTGATGATGTCGACGATCTTGCGCGACGACTCGTTGATCGCGCCCATGGTGGCCACCACTTCGGCCACCACCGAACCGCCACGGCTGGCGATGCCGGCCGCCGTGATGGCCAGCTGGTTGGCCTGGCGCGCATTGTCGGCGTTCTGCTTGACGGTGCCGGTCAGCTCTTCCATCGACGAAGCGGTCTCTTCCAGCGAGCCTGCCTGCTGCTCGGTGCGCGACGACAAGTCCAGGTTGCCGGCCGCGATCTCGCTCGAGGCGGTGGCGATGCTGTCGGTGCCGCTCCTCACCTGGCTGACGATGTCCACCAGATTGTTGTTCATATTGCCCAGCGCCGTCAGCAGCGCGCCCATTTCATCTTTTGCGGTGGTGGCGACGCTGTGCGTCAGGTCGCCGGCGGCCACGGTTTCGGCCAGCGCCAGCGCCTGGCGCAGGGGGCGCGTGATGCCGGTGGTCAGCAGCCATGAACACAAGGCGCCAAACACCAGTGCGAACAGGGTCAGCATGATGATGACATTGGTGTCATGCACGGCTGCGGCGTCGATCTGCCTGGCGGTGGTGTCAATGCTGGTGCGCTGCATGGTTACCAGTTCCTGCAGCAAGTCCTGGTAGACCTTGGCCGCCGGCGTAAACGCGCTGTCGAGGATTTTTGCCGCACCCTCGACGTCGCCGTCGGCCTTGGCCTTGACGGCGCCGTCGCGCGAGGCGCTGTACAGCTTGCGCTGTTCGAGGATTTTCGCGAACAGCGCTTTTTCCTGCTCGCCCGAAATCAAAGGTTCGATCTGCTTGAGCAGTTCGGCGGCGCGCTTGACGGAGGCGGCCGAGTCTTCCTTGAAGTACGGTCCCAGTGCCGGGTCGCTGCTCTTGACGATGGCGGCAGTGCGGCGGATCGACGCGAAGTTCAAGCCATACCAGTCGGTAATCAGGCGTTCCTTGGTCAGCGGTTCGGCCATCATGGCGCGCGTCGAGGTGGCCACTTCCTGGAGGCGCCATACGCCGACGGTGGCAATCACGACCGTCATGGCCAGGATCAGGACAAAGCCGATGCCCAGGCGTTTGCCGATCTTGATATTTGCGATAAAACTCATCATGTTTTTTCTCTGAATTAGTGCTTCGTGGATATATTTAATTCCATATGGAATTTTTTATATTACAGATTATACATTATTGAAATAAATTCAGCTAATTTATTGATTTTGAGAAATGTTTCTGTTAAGTTAAAAAACTACCTCAGCAACAGCCGGCGCGCCGCGCCCTCAATTCAAAAGAAACCTATGAAATTTCGCGCATTACAGATCACAAAAATCGCCCTCGCCACCACCCTCCTCGCCAACGGCGCGAGCCATGCCGCAGCCCTGCCGCCGGCCATCGCCGCCCAGCTCAACGCCAACACGCCTGCCGTCGAGGCGCTGTACCTGGACCTGCACCGCAACCCGGAACTGGCGTTCCAGGAAGTGGAAACGGCCAAAAAACTGGCAGAAAAAGTAAAAGCGCTGGGCTTCGAGGTCACCACCGGCGTCGGCGGCACCGGCGTAGTCGCCATTCTGCGCAACGGTCACGGCCCGGTGGTGATGCTGCGCACCGAGATCGACGCCCTGCCCGTGCTGGAAAAAACCGGCCTGCCGTTTGCCAGCAGCGTGGTCACCAAAAACACCGCCGGCGACACCGTGCCCGTCATGCATGCCTGCGGCCACGATGTCCATATGTCGGCCTGGTATGGCAGCGCCAAGCTGATGGCGGATAACCGCAAGCACTGGAGCGGCACCCTGATGCTGGTCGGCCAGCCGGCCGAGGAACCGCTGCTGGGCGCGGCCGCCATGCTGAAGGACGGCTTGTTTACGCGCTTCCCGAAACCGGACTATGCGCTGTCCTTCCATGACGAAGCGACCCTGCCATCGGGCACCGTGGGCTACCACGCCGGCTACTTCCGCGCCGCCGCCGACACCATCAGCATCACCGTGTATGGCCAGGGCGGCCACGGCGCAGCGCCGCACGACACGCGCGACCCGGTGGTGATGGCTGCGCGCATCGTGCTGGCGCTGCAAACCCTGGTTTCGCGCGAAAACAATCCGATGGACCCGGTAGTCATTACCGTCGGCAGCATCCATGGCGGCACGCAGGCCAATATCGTGCCCGACCAGGTGACCATGCAGCTGACCGTGCGCACCTTCAAGGACGCCGTGCGCAAGCGCGTACTGGCCAGCATCGCGCGCGAAGTCAAGGGCGAAGCGTTTGCCGCCGGCGCGCCGAAGGAACCCCTGGTGGAAGTGCGCCCGGGCACGGACGCCGTATACAACGACCCGGAGCTGACCATGCGCATGGTGGGCACCTTGCAAAAATCGCTGGGCGCGGCGCAGGTGGTGGAAATGCCGGCCAAGATGACCTCGGAAGACTTTGCCAACTATGGCCAGGCCGGTGCCAAAGCCGTGCTGCTGCATATAGGCGCAGTGGAACCGGCCAGGCTGGCAGCGGCCAAGGCCAGCGGCAAGCCATTGGCCGGGCCGCACTCGCCGCAATGGGCGCCCGAGTACCAGCCCACCATCAAGGCGGCGATCACGGCGGAAACGTCCATCCTGCTCGACCTGCTGGGCAAAAAGTAAGCCATGCCGGCGCCGGGGCAGGCTGCTACTGCGCTGCTCCGCTGCGCCATCTTGCTGTAAAGTGGGCGCGCTGCATGCCGCCCCCTTGAACCCGGATATGGAATGGATAGTATGACGACCTTCAAACGCCCCGCCCTGACCCTGCTGGCCCTCAGTTTCGCCCTCGCCACCGCTTTTTCCGCCGCCCCCGCCATCGCGCAGGCCGATACCGTCGCCGACCGCTGGGACCTGAGCGCTCTGTACCAGGACGATGCCGCCTTCAACGCCGATGCCACGCAGCTCGATGCGCAATTGAAGCAGCTGGCTGCTTGCCGCGGCCAGCTGGGCGCTTCGGCGGCCCGCCTGAAATCCTGCCTGGACCTGTATGCCGAGGCGCGCAAGCGGGTAGGCCGCCTGACTTCGTACGCGTCGCAGTACTACGACCAGGATACGGGCGACAGCAAGGGCAATCAGCTGAACCAGCGCGCCGCCCTGCTGGGCAACGGCTTTGCGCAGGCCACCACGTTTATCCAGCCAGATATCCTGGCGCTGGGCAGCAAACGCATCGACGCCCTGCTGGCAAAAGACAAGGGCTTGCAGCTGTACCGCTTCCAGTTGACCAGCATGCTGCGCAATGCGCCGCACACGCTCGACGGCGCGGGCGAACAATTGCTGGCGCAGTTCGGCCTGGCGACCCGCTCGGCTGCCAGCGTCTACCGTACCCTGGCCAATTCGGAAGTGCCGTGGCCGACCGTCAAGCTGTCAAACGGCAAGCAAGTGCGGCTCGACCAGGCAGCCTACACGAAGTATCGCGGCGACGACAACCGCGACGACCGCAAGCTGGTATTCGACACCTTTTTCGGCAAGTGGAAAGACTACGAGCGCACCTTTGGCGAAACCCTGTACGGCCAGCTGAAGACTGACGCCGCCTATGCGAAAGTGCGCCACTATGCCGATTCGCAAAGCGCCGCACTCGACTCGGACAACCTGCCGCCGGCCGTCTACCAGACCCTGATCGCGCAAACCAATGCCAACCTGCCTACCCTGCACCGCTACTTCAAGCTGCGCGCGCGCATGCTGGGCGTGACCGACCTGGCCTATTACGACATCTATGCGCCGCTGAT
Organism: Janthinobacterium longum; assembly: GCF_051380735.1. Classification (NCBI taxonomy): domain Bacteria; kingdom Pseudomonadati; phylum Pseudomonadota; class Betaproteobacteria; order Burkholderiales; family Oxalobacteraceae; genus Janthinobacterium; species Janthinobacterium longum. The sequence goes on along the minus strand of NZ_JBNYXQ010000002.1, from coordinate 225,424 downwards.
GAAAAGCGAGCGCACCTTCCCGCTGGCCGAAGGCAAGCGCATGATGCTGGCCTCGGTCGCACCGCTGGGACCGGACTATGTCAACGCCCTGACGGCGGCGGCCAACGCGCGCTGGATGGACGTGTACCCGCGCCCGCGCAAGGCGGCCGGCGCCTACATGAATGGCGAAGCGTATGACGTGCACCCCTTCGTGCTGCTCAATTACACCGACAACTACGAAGCCGTCAGCACCCTGACCCACGAATGGGGCCACGCCATGCACTCGGTGCTGGCCAACAAGGCGCAGCCGTCGATCTACGCGCCGTACAGCATTTTTGTGGCGGAAATCGCCTCGACCACCAATGAGGCGCTGCTGCTCGAACATCAGCTGAGCGTGGCGAAGGATGACGACGAGCGCCTGCTGTACCTGGGCGCGGCGCTGGAAGGCCTGCGCGGCACCTTCTTCCGCCAGGCCATGTTCGCCGAATTCGAGGCGGCCATCCACGGCAAGGTCGACAAGGGCGAGTCGCTGACGGGCGAACAGATGACGGCCATCTATGCCGACATCCTCAAGCGCTACCACGGCGAAGCACAGGGCGTGATGAAGATCGATCCGGCCTACGCGCTGGAATGGGCCTATGTGCCGCACTTCTACAACGGCTTCTATGTGTTCCAGTACGCCACCTCGATCGCGGCGGCGCAGGACTTTGCACAGCGCATCCTGGCCAAGGAGCCGGGCGCGCTGCAGGCCTACCTGAAGATGCTCGGTTCCGGTGGCTCGGCCTATCCGTATGAGCTGGTGAAAGCGGCCGGAGTCGACCTGGCCACGCCGAAACCCTACCAGGCGCTGGTGGCGCGCATGAACAGCATCATGGACCGCATCGAGGCGATCGAGAGCAAGCGCGGGAAATAAAAAACCCAACGACTTGACTGCTGGGGTCAGACCCTCAATGCCGCTAACTCAGAGGCTTGAGCTAACGCTAGCGGGGGTCTGACCCCGGAATTTCCGCTTCCGCAGCTGCGAAAGCCACGGCATCGCTCTCGAACATGTCTTCCAGTTCCTCGCGCGCCTTGCGCGTGAGTGACATCACTTTTTGCTGGTCCTGGAAGTGCGGCGCCACGTCGAGCAGGGTCTTCAGGTTATGCGTGCGGAAGATGGCGGCCGCGCGCCCGGCACGCTCGGCGCTGAAGCCGGCCTGGCGCAAGGTCTGCTCGCCCAGCAGCAGTGCGGCGGCAAACGTCTCGCGCTCGATCAGGGTCACGCCCCGGTTCATCAATTCATAGTAATGCGTAACGTTGCGCGCACGCGCCAGGATGGTCAGGTGCGGCAGGCGCAAACGCACGGCGTCGACCAGCGCCAGGCTGTCGTCGACATCATCGATGGCGATCACCAGCGCTTTCGCCTTTTCAATCCCGGCCGCCACCAGCAGGTCGACCCGCGTGGCGTCGCCATAAAACACCTTGAAGCCGAACTTGCGCAGCAGGTCGATCTGGTCCGGGTCGTGATCGAGCACCGTCACGCCGATCTTGTTGGCAGCCAGCAGGCGGCCGATGATCTGGCCGAAGCGGCCGAAGCCGGCGATCATGATGGGATTGTCCTGCGCTTCCATGGTGTCGTCGGGACGGCGTTTTTTATCGCTGCGCAGGCGCGGCGCCACCAGCTTGTCGTGCAACAGCAGCAGCAAGGGCGTGGCCACCATCGACAAGGTGACCACCACCACCAGCAAGGCAGAGGTTTCGGGCGTGAACACGTGCGCGGCCAGCGCGGTGGCGAACACCACGAAGGCGAATTCGCCCCCTTGTGACAGCAGCAGCGCAAAGAACAGTTGCTGGCCGCGCGGGATATCGAACAGTCTGGACAGGCCATACAGCAGCGCAATCTTGATCACCAGCAGGCCCGCCACCAGCGCCAGGATCAGCAGCGGCTGGGCGCGCAGCACGCCAAAGTCGACCGACATGCCGACCGCAATGAAGAAAAGGCCCAGCAGCAGCCCCTTGAACGGTTCGAGGTCGCTGATCAGTTCATGCCGGTATTGCGAATCGGCCAGCAGCACGCCGGCGACAAAGGTTCCCAGCGCCATCGACAGGCCCACCGATTCCATCAGCACGCAGATGGCGATCACCAGCATCAGCGCAAAAGCGGTGAAAATTTCGCGCAATTCCGTCCTGGCGATGAAACGCAGGATCGGGTTGACCAGGAAGCGGCCTGCCACCACCAGGGCGGCCAGCACGGCCACCAGTTTCAGCACGCGCAGCCAGCCCGGCACATCGCTGTGGGTGGCCAGGCCGCCAAGCAGCGGTACCAGCGCGATCATCGGGATGGCGGCAATATCCTGGAACAGCAAAATGGAAAAGCCGGCCGAGCCGGCCGGCGTCGACATCAGCTTGCGTTCGCCCAAAGTGGCCAGCACGATCGCGGTCGACGACAGCGACAAGCCCAAAGCCCCCACCAGCGCCGTGCGCCAGTCCACGCCAAACGCCATGGCGCCGGCGCACAGGCCCGCGCTGACCACCACCACCTGCGCCCCGCCCCAGCCGAAGATGGGCCGGCGCAGCAGCCAGAGCCGTTTTGGCTCCAGCTCCAGCCCGATCAGGAACATCAGCAGCACCACGCCGAACTCGGAAAAACTGAGGATCACGTCGACATTGTTGATCAGGCCAAAGCCCCACGGCCCGATGGCGACGCCGGCCACCAGGTAGCCCAGCACGGCGCCCATGCCCAGGCGCTTGGCCAGCGGCACCATAACGATGGCGGCGACCAGGTAAAACAGGATATTGAGTAAAAAGCTGTGGTGTTCCATGCGAATTCCGGTAAAACGTGACTGGAAGCGCAATCATGCCTGAACTTGCCTCCGGCGTAACCGAGCCGAAGGCCAGGCCCGCCGCTATTTTTTTACGGCCACGCGTGCGCGCAGCGCATCGAACATTTTCGGGATGCTGTCGCGGCTCATGCTGTCAACGATCCAGCCCAGCCCCATCGGTACCGGACCGGGATCGGTGTACACCTGGTATTTGATGGTGGTGCCTTGCGCAAGCTGCGGGTCGGGCGACAACTGCCAGTAGCCGCTGGTGTCCGCGATGGTATCCTCGGTTTTCACGCCTTCCATCGGCACCAGTTTCCAGGCCAGCTGGCAGGAAGCATCGGTGACTTTCGGCGTCATCTTCAGGCGGTACTGCTTGATTTTCCCCATCGGCAGCTTCAAGGTGACGTCAATCAGCGAGGCGCCGCCGCCGGCGGGAGCGACCTTGATCTTGTCCACATTCGGCATGAACTGCGGGTAGCCGGCAAAATCCTGGATCGCTGCACACACCGTTGCGACACTGGCCGGCACGGTGGTGCTGGCGGCAAAGGTCTTGCCGGGCGCACCGGGTTTGCTGATATCGACCAGGTTGACAGCAGGCGCGGCCAGGCTGGCCAGAGGGCAGCAGGCGGCCAGCAGGAGCAGCAAGGTCTTCATGGTTTATCCTGTTCGATCTGTGCGCGGATGGCTTCCACGTCAACGCGCTTGAGGTATTTTTCTATATTTCTCCACACCGCGTGATAGCCATAACCGCCGTTTTTCAGTTCGTCGATGGCCTTTTCGCGCGGCCAGGCCTGGTACAGCATGCGGTACATGGCCGTCATCATGCCGGTACGGTCGGCGCCGTGCAGGCAATGCAGCAGCACCGGGCCATCCTGTTCGGCAGCGCGGATGCTGCGCATGGCTTCGATCACGTGGCGGTCGCGGATGGCCCAGGTATTGATGGGAATGCGCACGGTGCGGATGCCGCTGTCCTTCAACACTTCGGTATCCGAATGAAACGAGCGCAGGCTGATCACGGTTTTCACCCCCAGCGCCTGCAGCTGCTTCACGTCGGCCCGGTCCAGCATGGCGCTGCGGTACAGCACCGGCGTGACCTGGTGCAGGTTCGACACATGCGGCATCGGCGTGGCCCAGTCGGGGTTGCGCGCGGGCGAGTCGGGCGCCTGTGCGCCGGCCGGCATCATCATCAGGCCGAACGACAGCGCCAGCAGCATCGCGGGAATCGAGTTCATGATTTTCTCCTGTATGAAAAGAACAGCAGCACGCTGGCCACCAGCAGCGAGACCCAGTAATCGGTCGGTGCAAACCACAGCCAGTGCTTGTGCCAGGCGATATGCGCCGGGCTGAAATGCGCCACGCCGTAGGCGGGGTTCATGACAAACCACAGATAGTCTTCGACCACCCAGAACAGCATGATGCAGCCGATGGCGCGCGCTTCCAGGCGCCAAGACCATTGCGCCAGGAATAGCAGCGGAAAATGAAAGAACAGCGCCACAAACGGAAATACCCAGGCGTGATAGCCCGTCATCGGCCGGCCGCCCCAGAAGATATCGAGCAGCCAGTGGTGTTCGATGCGCCAGGTGGGCAGGTTGGCGGCCCAGCCGGCCGCGCCTTCGATCTGGATCTCCACCTGTGCGAAAAACAGACCCAGCAAGCAGACCCAGGCCACGGTCAACGCGATCTGCCACGGTTTGACCACGGTGCTCTTCATGCCTGCGTTCCCAGCACTTGCCCCAGGACGTCGATCGCAGCGCCCGGACGGCCCAGTGCCAGCGCTTTTTCGTGCATCGATTGCAGCTGTTCAGGGTGGTCCAGCAGATGGCGCACGCGGTATTCCAGGGTCACGCCATCGAAGGCTTTAAGGGCCACGCCCTGTTCCAGCAGATAGTCGGCATTGCGCTCTTCCTGGCCGGGAATCGGCGAATTGACGATCATCGGCAGGCCCAGCGCCAGGCATTCGGACGTCGTCAGGCCGCCCGGCTTGGTGATCACCAGGTCGGCGCAGGCCATCAGCCGTTCCACTTCGCTGGTAAAGCCCTGCGCCAGCAGGCGGCCAGGGTATTGCGCGGCCAGCTTTTGCAGCGCCGCCAGCGCCGCCGCGTTTTTCCCGGCCAAAACGATCAGCTGGAAGTCGCCCGCCAGCGCCAGCAGGCGCGCAGCGATCGTGTCGAGGCTGCCGAGGCCAGCACCGCCGCCCATCAGCAAAATGGTTTTGCGGGCAGGGTCCAGTCCGAATGCCTGCGCACACTGCGTGCGGTCCAGCGCCTTGGCAAAGGCCGGCATGACGGGGATGCCCGTCACATGGATGCGCTCGGCCGCAATGCCTTCGTGGCGCATGCGGAACGCCACTTCGTCGGTGGCGGCAAAATAGCCCTGCATATGATCATGCACCCACATGCGGTGCAGGTCGAAGTCAGTCACCTGCACCCATACCGGGCAGGCCAGCTGGTGTTCGCGCAAGGCGCGCGACAGCAGTTCGGCCGGCAGGAAGTGGGTGCAGACGATGGCGTCGGGCGCAAAGGCGGCGATCTTTGCCATCAGGGCGCGCGTGTTGAGGCGCTCGACACCACGCCGCAAACGCTGCATGGTGCTGTCTTTCGGCGCATCATTGGTGGCGTGGTACAGATAGCCCCACAGCGCAGGCGCCTTGTTGACCAGCTTGATATAAAAATCCGTGTACATCTTGCGAAATGCGGGCGTGACGAACTCCATCACATCGAGATGGCTGGCGATGGCGCGCGGCCCCTGGCCATTATCCTGCGCGGCATAGGCTTCGATGGCCTGCGCCGCGCGCATATGGCCGGCGCCGGCCGACACGCTGAGGATCAGGATTTTTTTCGGTGTAATGTGCAGCATGCGCTGGCGCTCCATGGAAGCCCGCTTGTCGGGAAAGCAGGCACAATAGCATTTTCAAGCAAGGACATCGCGCACAGCGCTTATTTCAGCGCCGGCGCCACATTGACGCGCATGACCGGATACAAGTTCAACCGCTCATCCCACGAGGCATGGCGGCGCGCGAAAAACGCCAGCCGCGCTTTCGGGTTGCTCGCAAAGGCCGGGTCGGCGGCCAGCTTCTGGCGGAACTGTGCCGCCAGCGCCGGGTCGGCCGCCAGCTGGGCGCGGGCCACGTCTTCGGCCACATAGTCTTCCATGTATTCTTTCGCTTCGTAGGCCGTGTTGAAACTGCCCCAGGCCTGCAGCGAATCGGGCGCGCGCGGCTCCAGCAGGGCCAGCACCAGGCGTGCCTTGGGCTGGTTCACCGGCACATACAGGGCGCCGGCGCCGATGGTGCGCGCTTCAACTGTCCATTCGCCCGTCACCTGCGCCGTCTGCCGGCCTTCGAACGATTGCGCGCCGAATTTCACGCTGCTGGCGCGGAAGGTTTCGACTGCCTGGTTGGCCAGCGCCGTGCGCAGCACCTGGTACTGCACGCCATGCTGGCGCAGCTTGTCCGCCACCATGGCGGCATGAAAGGCCGGCACCAGATAGCCGGCCTTTGGCGCCGTCACCTGCAAGTCGGGCACAATCTCGTCGCGCAGCGGCACCGTCCACAGCTGCGGCGTGGTCTCGTCATAGCGCGTCATCAGGGCCCCGGAAATGTCGGACGGCGTGCGCGTGTAGGCGTAGCCGCGAAAGTCGATCATGCGGCTTTTGTCGGTGGTTTTATAGCTGAGCGGCACGCTGGCGCCGGCAAGTTGCTGCGCACGCGCGTCGGCCGCCAGCGCGGTGTCGCGCCAGGCGGCGCCGTGCTGCGCCACTTGCTCCAGCAGCGAGACGATGGTGTTGCGCGTGATGCGCACGCGGGTCGGGTAGTCCTTCCACGAATGGGTTTCCACCAGCACGCCGAAGCGGTTGCGCAGCTGGAAGTAGCCGTGCGAAAAACGCGGGTTCGGCGCGCCGTCGACAAAGCCCGATTGCGGATTGTCTTCTTCGGCAAACGAGATATAAAACGGTTTCGGGTCCGAGCCCTGTTTTGCCAGGTCGGCCAGCACGCCGTCGCGCAAGGCAGTCCCCGCCTGGCGCAGTGCCACATCGCCCGTGTGCACGGGTTCGACCTGGATCGAGATATCGGGTTCGAACTTGGCGCCATCGGTGACGTGCAGGTCGACATAGGCCAACGGGTCCCAGGCGTTCACCAGCGCCAGCATCTGCTGCATTTCGGGCGCGTCGGCCTTCATGTAGTCGCGGTTCAGATTGTAGTTTTGCGCCGTGCTGCGCCAGCCCATTTCCACCGGGCCGCGCTGGTTCGGGCGGTTCCACTGGCCAAAGCGCTCGTGGCCGTCGATATTAAATACTGGCACGAACAGCAGCACCTGTTTGTCGAGCGCGCCGGGCGCTGCCTTGCCATCGAGGATTTCGCGCAGCGCCAGGAACCCCGCATCCTTGCCATCGATTTCACCGGCATGGATGCCACCCTGCACCAGCAGCACCGGCAGCTTGCGGCGCGCCGCCTCCTGCGCGCTCAAGGCGCCTGTGTTCGACACCGCCAGCGCCAGCATGGGCCGGCCCTCGGGCGTGCGGCCAAATTCGAAGCAGCGCACCTGCTTCGGATAGCGGGCCTGGAACTGTTTGCACAAGGTTTCCACTTCGGCGTAGCGGCCGGTGTTCAAAAAACCCGAGCGTTCGGCGATGGTGCTCAAGGGCGTGGTGGCGTGGACAGGCAGGGCAAAGGTGGACAACAAGGCGGCGGACAGCAGGGCGTGGCGTAGCATGGGCAAGGCTCCAACGGCAGATGGGAAGCGGGCAATTATAGAGTGTCATTTCCTGTGCGGCCTCAGCTTTTTTATTCACCCAACTACGTAAAGGCTGGGGTCAGACCCGACGGGTCTGACCCCGAAATCAGCTACCGAAGTGGTAATTGAATTCGATCCAGCCCTGGCGTCCGACCGGGCTGTAGTTACCGATCGGGTAGTACGGCCAGCCGCCGCTGCTGTCGCGCTTGATCTTGTCAAACACATTGTTGACGATTACCGACACGCTGGCGCGGTCGTTGATGCGGTAGACGCTGCTGATATTGGCCAGCGCCGTCGGCGTCAGGTAGCCGGTACCGGCGGAATTGGGCACCTTGCCGTAGCGGCTGACCAGCAAGGTGTTCGACCAGTCGCCCGCACCCCAGTTGACGCTCAGGTTCAGCTTGTCGGGCCAGTCCATATTCGTCAGCGATTTGGTTTCGTCAATCTCTTCGTCGCCCACGAACTGCTGCGACTTCTTGCTCAGCACCCTGGCGTAATTGGCCTTGAAGGCGAAGCGGCCATAATTCGTGGTGCGCAGCAGGTACTTGAGGCTGACGTCGATGCCGCTGCTGCTTTGCCTGGCGGCGTTGATCGGGTTGACGGTGATGGTCTTGATCTCGCCGGCCTTGTTCAGGGCCGTGGCCGGGTAGCGCTCGATGCGTCCCAGGGTATCGATGCAGGTCGGCGAATTGATGTCCGTCTTGCCCAGCCGGCAATCGGCTTCGTCGCGCAGCAGCTTGTCGTCGCTGAGGTTGGTTACCAGGTCATCGATCTTGATGTTCCAGTAATCGACCGACACATCGAAATTCGCGCTCGGCGACCAGACGGCGCCGATGCCGAAGGACTTGCCTTTTTCCGACTGCAGGTCGCGGCTGCCGTTCTGCACATAGTCGGCACCGGGCGACTTGTTGGCGAACTCGCAGGTCTCGATAGCCTGGCCGGTGGCGCCGCAGCGGTAGTAGTCGGTGGTGCTCGCATAGTAGCCGGTGCCCCGCGCCTGGTAGATATAGTTCATGTCCGGTGCGCGGAAGCTGGTGGCGTAGTTGGCGCGAAACAGCAGCTCGGGCGACGGGCGCAGTTCCAGCCCGCCGTTGTAGGTGAACTTGCCTTCCTTGCGGCCGGCAAAGCTGTAGCGGTCATAGCGGCCGGCCAGCGTGCCGGTCAGCTTTTCATGCAGCGGCAGATTCAGTTCGGCGCCCAACGCGGTGCGCGAGCGGGTGCCGGCCGTGACATCGGCACCGTTGGCCAGGTTGAAATAGCCTTGGTTGATACGCGAGTCGGGCGCGTTGCGGAAACCCTGCTTGCCCACCTCGGCGATCGTGGCGATCTTGGCCGTGCCGGCCGGCATCTGGAACAGGTCGCCATTGGTGGCCAGGCTGAGGGTATTGGTCCAGGCTTTGTCGTCGCTATTGGTGTAGTCGGTGATGCCGTTGAATTGTTCCGGCGTCAGGCGGCGCGACAAGCGTGCCGGGTCTGGCGCGTAGATCGCCACGCCATTGGCGTCAGTGCCCAGTCTGGGGCCCAGGAAAAAGCTGTCGATATTGGCGCGCATGCGCGGCGTGTGGCCTTCGCTCTTGTAGATCGAGGCGTTGTAGTTCGCTTCATACTGCCACGTGCTGGTGCCGGGTATGCGGCCCTTGGCGCCCAGGGACACGGCGGTGGCCAGGTCGTCCCAGCTGCGGTTGTAGCGCTGCACGCCACCGATTTCCTCGGGCGATATATAGCGCGACCACTCTTCGTAGCCACCCGTGTTCTGGTTCAAAAACGAACCGCCGTTCAGCGAGGCCGAGGTCCACGACGGGCCGCGCGTATTGTTGACGGTCTTGTTCTTGCCAAGCAAGAAGTCGGCAAACAGGGTGGTGTCGGCGTCAAGCTCGTAATTGGCGCTGCCGAACACGTTCTGGCTGCTGTTTTTGGTTTGCGTGGTCCAGTAGGTGGGCCGGGTTTTCGGGCTGGCGCAATAGCTGCCGTTTTTTGCCGTGTACTTGATGACGCTGCCGCCATACATGTCGCCAAAGTCATTGCAGGTATTGCCCAAGTCGACATAAGTACCGGACGTGCCGGGCTGCAAGGTGCGGCGCGAGGCGACGATGGTGGGCGTGCCCGAACGGCTGGACATGAAATCGCGGTCCATGCTCGACAAAGGGTCGCGCTCGCTCAGTTCCAGGCTGAACAGGGTATGGAGCTTGTCGAAGTTGCCGCCGCCCGTCAGCTGCACACGCTGGCTGGCCGCGCCGCCGCGCGAGGTGCCGCCGGCCTTGACGTTGATATCGAAGCCTTCGGCCTGTTTTTTCAGGATTACGTTGACCACGCCGGCGATCGCGTCCGAGCCATAGATGGCGGACGCGCCGCCGTTCAGGATCTCGATACGGTCAACGATGCTCGAGGGAATATTGGCCAGGTTGGTGAAATTGACGGCGCCGTCATAAGCGATCGGAAAATCGGCCAGGCGGCGCCCGTTCAGCAAAATCAGCGTATGGTTCGGGCCCAGGCCGCGCAGGCTGATAGTATTGGCCGATGGCGTAAAGGTATTGCCATAGTCTTCGCCCTGGGTAAAACCGCTGTTCTGCACCTGGTTGTTGAGCGCATCGAAAACGTTTTTATAACCCTGCTTGGTGATCTCGTCGCCAGTCAGGATGGTCACCGACGAAGGGCCCTCCAGGCTGGCGCGCGGGATGCGCGAACCGGTGACGACGACAGCCGGCGGGGTGGACGCCGGCTGGTTTTCCGCTGCGGGCGCTTGCGTTTGTGCGTACGCCTGCGATGTGGTACCGCCCAGCACGGCCAATACGGCCAGTGCCAGCGGGTGTAACTTGTGAACTTTGTGCATTGCTAAATATCTTGGAGGTAAGAAACCTCGCACGATATCAAAATGCCAGTCTTCACAGAACGAATGCTTTCTTCTTTCCTTATACCAATATTGTTATAAGCAAAGATCCACCCATGCCGTCAAGGCTGGCGGCGGATGGCGATTTCCTTGTATTGCGGGCGCAGCAGGCGGGTGGCTACCGTCTCCGAACTTTCCACCGTACTGAGCAGGCGGCTCATGCCGGTGGCCAGGGTGCATCGGCCTGTACTGCGGTATTGCAAGGCGGCCGCCAGCATGCCTTCATTGCTGTCGCCGAGCGCGTGCTGGTAGTCGTCGGCCACGGCGCAGGTGGGCGCCATGCCGTCGGCATAGTCGCCAAAGCCCTTGGCATTCACGCCTTGGAACTGCACCGCAAAATAGGTGGTGCCGCAGTTCGGCTGCGGATAGAAACCGTAGGGCTTGCCGCAGGTAGTGCCGCCGATCAGATTCACCTCGACATCGACGCCGCGCAAGCCGTTGATGATCGATTCGCTGGCCGAGCAGGTATTGCCGGTGGTCAGCAGAGTGACGCGCTTGAGGCCCAAGTAAGGCAGCGCCGTACCCTTGGCCACCGGATTGGCGGCGGCGAAGCCCTGGCTTTGCGCAAGGAAACCCACTGGCGCTTCGCGCCGCGTCTTGTCATTGGCAATAATCTGCTCGAAGGTCTTGCCGCTGGTCGTTTGCGGGCCGGCGATCATGTAGGCCAGTTCGCTGGCAATATCGAGCAGGCCGCCGCCGTTGTAGCGCACGTCGAGCACCAGGTCGCTGATGCCGGCCGCCTGGAAGCGGCGCATGGTGTCGACCAGCTGGCGCTCGGCCACATTGTTATGCGTATTGAAGGTCAGGTAGCCGACCTTGCCGGTAGGCGTATCGATGATGCGCTCGTTCTGCACGGCGCTGGTATTGACTTCGATCGCCTGCAAGGTGGCGCTGACGGCCACGCCGTTACGGCTGAAACTCACCGTATGGGTGCCCTGGGCCGACGGAAACAGCGCTGCATTGAGGGTAGTGACGCTGGCCTGGTCGCCCGCGTTGACGAAATCGATGCCATCGACGGTTTGCAGCACATCGCCGCGCTGCAGGCCAGCCAACGCCGCCGGCGAACCCGGCTCGACAATGGTAATTACCGCCTTGCGTGGTGGCGTGGTCTGCGTCAGCGCCAGCAGCATGCCGTAGCCAAGCTCGACACCCTTGAGCGAAGCTTCCCATTCTGCCGTGGTGTAGGTGAAATGGAACTGGTCCTTGGGCTTGCCCGAGGCCGTCACGGCCGAGGTTTTCAGCACGTTGAAATAGGCAATCGGCGTGCTGAAATTTTGCGGCAGATAGGTGGTCGGTACTTCCTTGTACCAGAGATAGCTTTCATCGATCCAGCTGCGCACCCAGGTCAGCTCATTGAGCAAGGTACCCTGGCGGTCCGTGGCATTGCCGCTGCGCGGCTTTTCGCACAGGTTCTGCACGGTGTTCGAGGCAACAATGGTGGGCGTGACGCCGCTGGCCGGTGGCGTCGGCGTTGTCGGTGTTTCGCTGACAGCCGGGCTGCCACCACCTCCTCCGCCACCACAGGCACTGAGCAACAAAAACAGGGGAAGGGCCAGCAAAGAAACATCACGCAAGGTTTTCACAATTATTTTTCCATGAAGAAACTATTTAAAGATTATAAACCTTTTCAGCAAATAGTTGCACATTACAATACTGAAATAAACATGTAAAAATGGCGCCCGCAGGCGCCATTCATCAGCTCATTATTTCCTTACGCCACCGTGGCCGGCAGCAGTGGCGCCACTGGCGCTGCCGCCGGTACCAGGATCGGGCTGCTATTGAAGGCGGTCAGCAGGCTGGCTTCCTTTTCTTTTGCCGCCACCAGGTGCCGCTCCTTCACATGGCCATAGCCGCGGATATCTTCCGGAATACTGGCAATCGCCACAGCCTGCGCCAGCTTTGCTGTCGTCAGCTTGGGCAGCAGGCCACCCACCGTGCGCCGGTATTCGTCGATCAGCGCGCGCTCCATCTTGCGCTCGGCTGTGCGACCAAAGATATCGAACGGCCCGCCACGCAAGCCCTTCATTTTTGCCAGCAAGCCGAATGCCTTCATCATCCAGGGGCCGAATTCCTTTTTCACCAGGTGTCCTTGGGCATCGGTTTTCGCCATGATGGGCGGCGCCAGGTGGAACTTGAGCTTGATGTCGCCTTCGAACATGGCGGCAATCCTGGCCTGGAAAGCGCCGTCCGTGTACAGCCGCGCCACTTCATACTCGTCCTTGTAGGCCATCAGCTTGTAGAAATAACGGGCCACCGCTTCCGTCAAACGCAGCTGCGGGCCGTTCAGGGCAGCTTCGGCGGCGCGCACCTTGCCAACGAAGTCGAGGTACTGCTGTGCATAGGCGCGGTCCTGGTAGGCCGTCAGCAAGGCCACGCGCTTGTCGATGATGTCGTCGAGCGTGTCGATGCGCTTGAATTCCACCACCTTGGCCGGCGCCGTCATGCGCTGCAGGCTGGCCGTGTCATGGGCGCCCGCACGGCCCCAGTTGAAAGCTGCCTTGTTGAAGGCCACCGACACATTGTTCAGGTCGATCGCCTTCATGATCGCCGCTTCGCTCAGTGGCACTTTGCCTTTTTGCCAGGCGTAGCCCAGCATAAACATATTGGTGGCGATCGAGTCGCCCATCAGCGCCGTGGCGATCTGGCCCGCGTCGATAAAGTCCACATGGTCCTTGCCGCAGGCTTTTTCGATTTCCATGCGCGCCGAAGCGCCCGGGAACTGCCAGTCCGGGTTTTTCACGAAGGCCGCCGTCGACGAGCTGGTCGAGTTGATCATGGCCCAGCTGCGCCCTTCTCCCATGCGCGACAAGGCGTCGCGGCTGGCCGTGACAATCAGGTCGCAGCCGATCACCAGGTCGGCCGCGCCGGTACCGACGCGTGTCGAATGGATATCTTCCTGGCGGTCTGCCAGGCGCACGTGCGACATCACCGGGCCGCCTTTTTGTGCCAGGCCGCTCATGTCGAGCACGGAACAGCCCTTGCCTTCGACGTGGGCCGCCATCGCCAGGATCTGGCCGACGGTCACCACGCCGGTACCGCCGATGCCGGTGACCAGGATGCCGAACGGTTCGGCCGTCGACGGTATCAACGGTGTCGGCAAGGCCGGCACTTCAGGGCCGCCCTTGTCGGCGGCAGCTGCCTTTTTCGGCTTTTTCAGGCTGCCACCTTCGACCGTCACGAAGCTGGGGCAAAAACCCGTGGTGCAGGAAAAATCCTTGTTGCAGGACGACTGGTTGATCTGGCGCTTGCGCCCCAGTTCGGTTTCCAGCGGTTCCACCGACAGGCAGTTCGATTGCACGGAACAGTCGCCGCAGCCTTCGCAGACGGCTTCGTTGATCAAGGCGCGCTTGGCCGGGTCCGGGTATTCATTGCGTTTGCGGCGGCGGCGTTTTTCCGACGCGCAGGTCTGGTCGTAGATCATGGCCGATACGCCGGGCATGTCGCGCAGCTCGCGCTGCACGTCCATCAGCTCGGAACGGTGACGCACAGTGACACCCTCGGCCCAGGCATAGTCGGACGGGTATTTTTCAGGCTCGTCGGTAACGACGATAATCGGACCCACGCCTTCGGCCGCGATCTGGCGCGAAATAATGGCCGGCGATAATGGCCCGTCGAATTCCTGGCCGCCCGTCATCGCCACCGCGTCGTTGAACAGGATTTTATAGGTGATATTCACCTTGGCCGACACTGCCGCGCGGATCGCCAGTATCCCCGAGTGGAAGTAAGTGCCGTCACCGAGATTGGTAAATACGTGCTGTTCATTGGTGAACGGCGCCTGGCCCACCCACGTCACGCCTTCGGCGCCCATATGGGTAAAGGTCGAGGTTTCGCGATCCATCCACAGCACCATATAGTGGCAGCCGATGCCGGCCAGCGCGCGCGAGCCTTCCGGTACCTTGGTCGAACTGTTGTGCGGGCAGCCCGAGCAGAAGAAAGGCGTGCGGTCTTTTTGCGGATCGGGTTTTACGCTGATGGCCTTGAGGACGTTTTCTTTCGCTTCCAGGTAGGCGATGCGTTGCTTGACGCGCTGCTCGACCGGATGGCCGGCGTAGTAGCGCGAAATGCGGCTGGCGATCGCGCGCGCAATCATGGCCGGGTTCAGCTCATAGGTGGCCGGCAGCAGCCAGTCGCCGTGGCCCGTACCCTTCTGGTTGCTCCATTCGCCCGTGTCGTCGAACTTGCCGACCACGCGCGGGCGCTCGCCATCCTTCAGGTTGTACAGTTCTTCCTTGAGCGCATATTCGAGGATCTGGCGTTTCTCTTCCACTACCAGGATCTCGTCGAGGCCCTTGGCAAATTCATGCACGCCGTCCGCTTCCAGCGGCCAGGTCATGCCGATCTTGTACAGGCGAATGCCGATATCGGAGGCGGTCTGCTCGTCGATGCCGAGGTCGGCCAGCGCCTGGCGCGTATCCAGATAAGACTTGCCGGCGGTAATGATGCCGATACGCGCTTTCGGGCTGTCCCAGATAATTTTGTTGAGCTTGTTGGCGCGCGCATAGGCCAGTGCGGCATACCATTTGTAGCTGTTCATCCGCACTTCCTGCTCCAGCACGGTGTCTGGCCAGCGGATGTTCAGGCCACCGGCCGGCATTTCAAAGTCGGTAGGCAACACGATCTGCACGCGGTCCGGATCGAAATCAACGGCCGCGCCCGACTCGATAATGTCGGTCACGCATTTCATCGACACCCACAGGCCCGTGTAGCGGCTCATGGCCCAGGCGTGCAGGCCGTAGTCGATATATTCCTGCACCGACGATGGGTACAGTACGGGAATGCCGCAGGCGTTCAGGATATGGTCGGACTGGTGTGCCGTCGACGAGGACTTGGCCGCATGGTCGTCGCCGGCCAGCACCAGCACACCGCCGTGCTTCGCGGTACCGGCATTGTTGGCGTGCTTGAAGACGTCGCCACAGCGGTCCACGCCGGGACCCTTGCCATACCACATGCCGAACACGCCGTCGTATTTGGCGTCTTTGAACAGATTGGTCTGCTGCGTACCCCATACGGCCGTGGCCGCCAGGTCTTCGTTCAGGCCAGGGTGGAATTTGACGTGGTGTTCGTCGAGGTATTTTTTGGCTTTCACGGCCGTCATGTCGACCGAGGTAACGGGCGAGCCACGGTAGCCGGTGATGTAGCCGGCCGTGTTCAGGCCCGCTTTCAGGTCGCGTTCGCGCTGCATCATCGGCAGGCGTATCAACGCCTGGGTGCCGGTCATGAAGGCGCGGCCGCGCTGTAGCGTGTATTTGTCGTCGAGGGAAATATCGGACGCGTGCGCGCCCGGCTCAAGATTCGAGCCCTTGATTGGTGCATTCATTGCTTGTCTCCATTATTCTCTGTGCTACGCGTGCGAACTCGGTTGAACTCGCACGTACCGCCATGCCTTGTAAGCGCGACGGTGCGGAAAAATGATTTGTTTGTCGTAGACTACCACAGGAATGCGCACAGTTCTTTTGCTGCACTGCACTCCCGCGCGGGTACTTTTTATTGCTTTTTTATTATTCAAGCGACGCTGGTGTCCTTCAGGACGCCGCGCCTGATCTGGTCCAGCTCGATCGATTCGAACAGCGCGCGGAAGTTGCCTTCGCCGAAGCCCTGGTCACCCTTGCGCTGGATGATCTCGAAGAAAATCGGGCCGATCACCGTCTGCGTGAAGATCTGCAGCAGCAGTTCGCGTTCGGTTTCCGTGCTGTGGCCATCGATCAGAATACGCAGGCGGCGCAGTTCTTCGAGCTGCTCGCCGTGGTTCGGCAGGCGGCGGTTGACCAGTTCATAGTAGGTTTCGATGGTGTCCTGGAAATCGATGCCGGTGTCGCGCATGCCTTGCACCGAGCCATAGATATCGTCGGTGCCGAGCGCAATATGCTGGATGCCTTCGCCGTGATACTGGTCCAGGTACTCGGCGATCTGCGACTTGTCGTCCGACGATTCATTGATCGGGATGCGGATCTTGCCGCACGGCGAGGTCATGGCTTTCGACTTCAGTCCCGTGTGCTTGCCGGCGATATCGAAATAGCGCACTTCGCGGAAGTTGAACAGGTTTTCATAGAAACCGGCCCATTCCTTCATGCGGCCACGGTGCACATTGTGCGTCAGGTGATCGATATAGGTCAGGCCATGGCCTATCGGATTGGCAACCGCGCCGGGAATGGCGACGAAATCGACGTCATAGATGCTGATGTCGCCGATGCCGCCCGGCGCAGGGGCGCCCTCTTTGTTTGCGCCCTTGCCGCGCCAGCGGTCGACAAAGTACAGCAGCGAATCGCCGACGCCCTTGATGGCAGGAATATTGAGTTCCATCGGGCCGGTCTTGTTGTCAAAGCCCCAGGCGCCCAGTTCCAGTGCGCGGCGATAGACAAAGGCGGCATCATCGACGCGAATCGCGATGGCGCACACGGACGGGCCGTGATGGCGGGCGAAGCGTTGCGCGAACGAATCCTGCTCCGCGTTGATAATAAAATTGATGTCGCCCTGGCGGTACAGGGTGACGTCCTTGTGGCGGTGGCGCGCGATGGCCGTGAAGCCCATGTTCTCGAACAGCTCGCCCAATGCTTTTGGGTCTGGTGCTGCATACTCGACGAACTCGAAACCATCGGTACCCATCGGGTTATCCCAAGGTTGAAATTGCATGATGTCTCCTCCTAGAAGTAGGGCACAGTATAGGCGGGGGCGGCCGGCATTAAATGCCAAAGATCTCCCGAACAACCGTGATTTGCGCAATAATATTGCGTGAAACAAGTCCCCCGGAGGTACGCATGAGCAAAATTACGCTGGATAAAACCGACCGCAAGATCCTCTCGGTGCTGCAGGCCGACGGCCGGCTGTCCAACCAGGATGTGGCCGAACAGGTCAGCCTGTCACCATCGCCGTGTTTGCGGCGGGTCAAACGGCTGGAGGAAGCGGGCGTGATCCGCCAGTACGTGGCCCTGCTGGACCCGGAAAAGATCGGCCTGGGCCTGCTGGCCTATGTCAATGTGCGGCTGGAAAAGCACAGCGATGCCTCGGCCCACGCCCACAGCACGGCACGCGTATTGGCGCCCAACCTGGTGACGACGACCTCGCCACGGGCCGACTTTGCCGTGGCCGTGTCGCAATGGCCGGAAGTGGTGGCCTGCTATGCGATGACGGGCGAAATGGATTATCTGCTGCGCGTGCACGTGGAAGACATGGAACATTTTTCGCGCTTCATGATGGCGACCCTGCTGCGCCATCCGGCCGTGCTGGACGTGAAATCGAGTTTTGCCTTGCAGCGCATCAAGGACACCACCGCCCTGCCCTTATTGTAATGGCGGATTCCGGGGCTTTTTCTTGCGCCCCGGCAGGCTGTCCCACAGCTTGGAGGCAGCGCGTGCATTGGCCTTGAAGGTGTAGTCGAACATGGCGAACTGCTCCTGCACCGCTTCCTGCAGCATGCTGCCCGGGTTTGGCGGCAACAGTTTCAGGTAGGCGTCCGCTTCGCCGTATTCGCGCTGGATTTCCATGCCCGCCTTCCTGGCGATATGCATCATCGTCTTGTTGGACGATAAACAATGCATATACAAAGTATCGACATCGTTGTTGCGGCAGTGAATCGCCGCCCGCTCGAACAATTTCGAGCCCACGCCCATGCCGCGCATCGATTGCGACACCGACACACCGAACTCGGCTACCTGCTCCTTGGTCGTCACCACGCTTTTGGCAGGCGACTTGTCTTTCGGCGCAAACGCCAGGTGGCCTACGCCGACCAGCTTGAAACTGCTGTTGTAGACGCCGTAGACCATGTCACGCGAGAAATCCATCTTCTGCACGTATTGCGCCACCAGCTCGTCGGGCAAGGCGCTGCCGAAGCGCAGCAGGCGGTCGCTCTTTTCCAGCGACAAGAAATGCTTCATCATCCGGCGCCGGTCACGCTCGTGCAACTGCTTGACCAGCACCGCCGGACGCGCACCGCTGTTTTTGCTGAGCCAGCGGCGAAACGGATTCTGGAACAATTTCGGCAGGGTCATGGTATTTCCTGGCTGCTGATCACATTCGTCACGGCATCGACCCGCGCCGCATGGATCACGGCCGGTATGCGTTTGGGTTCCTGCGCGCAAGCTTGCGCCAGCGCGCCCGCATCGACGCCGCGCACGGCCGCCAGCATTGCTTGCAGCCAGGCGGACTGCGGGAAATCGCGGGCCTGGCGCATGCGGGCATCGCATTCGACCGCCTGCAGCATCTGCACAAAGCGCTGCGGCTTGCGCAAGCCGTCGCAGCGCTCGCACAGACGCACCAGCTCTTCGGCCGTCAAGGCCAGCGCATTGTCGATGGCGGCTTGTTCGCGCGCCGCCATCACCGCCAGCTCGCGGCAGTCGTTCGGCACGCGCAGGCGCTCGCTCAGTGCATTGATCCGGGCCACCGGCACGGCCAGCACCAGCACGGCAAAGCGCACGCACAAGTCATGACTTTCACTTGCCGCCCGATCGATCACCTGCAGCAAATGCTGGTTGACGGTCAGTTCCGGCAGTATGCGCGCCAGCGCGCCGCAGTCCTGCAGCACCGTCAGCATGCGCGAAGGCTGCGCTTCCATCAAGCCCTTGGCCAGTTCCTGCCATACGCGCTCGGCCACCAGGGCGTCCACTTCGCCGTTGGCCACCATGCTGCGCATCAACTCCATGGTGGCGGGCGCGACAGTAAAATCGCCAAAGCGGGCGGCAAAGCGGGCCAGGCGCAGCACGCGCACGGGGTCTTCGCCAAACGCCTCGGAGACGTGGCGAAACACCTTGTTTTTGATATCGTCGACGCCGCCAAACGGATCGGTCAGCGCACCGCTTTCATCACGGGCAATCGCATTGATGGTCAGGTCGCGCCGCACCAGGTCCTCTTCCAGCGACACGTCGGGCGCAGCATGGAATACAAAGCCCCGGTAGCCGGGAGCGGTCTTGCGCTCGGTGCGGGCCAGCGCGTATTCCTCCTGGCTGGCCGGATGCAGGAAGACGGGGAAATCCTTGCCCACCGGCCGGTACCCTTTGCGCAGCATCTGCTCGGGCGTGGCGCCCACCACCACGTGGTCATGGTCCTTGACCGGCAAGCCCAGCAGGGCGTCGCGCACGGCGCCGCCGACCGTATAAATCTTCATTTCAGGCACTACCCCGCTTCAGTCCGGCAAATCGGCATCGTGCCTGGCCGCCACTTCCGTCTCGGCCAGCGCTTCGGTGACCCAGCGCGCCACGGCCGGGTGCGCCTGCACCCGCTCGCAATAGGCGTTCAGGGCCGGCGCCAGCGATACGCCATAGGTACGAAAACGCATCACGACGGGCGCGAAATAGGCGTCGGCAATCGAAAAATCGCCGAACAGGAACTGATGGTGGCCAAAGCGCGACAGGCACTCTTCCCATATTTCACTGATGCGGCCGATATCGGCCTGCGCGCCCGGCGTGCGGCCACGGCCAGGCAGATGCGCCTTGATATGCATGGACATATCGTTGCGCAAGTCGGTAAAGCCCGAATGCATTTCGGCGCAGATACAGCGCGCCATGGCGCGCGCGGCCACGTCCTGCGGCCACAGGTGTTTGTCCGGGAACTGTTCAGCCAGGTATTCGCAAATGGCCAGGCTGTCCCAGATGGTGATCTCGCCAGCGAGCAATACCGGCACGCGACCGCAGGCCGAATATTCGGCGATCTTGCTGGACGTATCTTTCTGGTCCAGCAGCACGCGCACTTCCTGGAATGGAATGCCGAAGGCGGTCAGCGCCACCCACGGCCGCATCGACCAGGACGAGTAATTCTTGTTGCCGATAATAAGGGTCAGGCCCGGCTCGCGGGCGGTGGCCAGGGCTTGCGTCAGGCTGGGGTCGAGGACGGTAGTTTGCATGATCGGCTATCGGTTTGGTTAGATTAAGGCAAATCGGCGGCAATCGCGCTGTTCTTCGGCCCGACCGTACCCAGGCGGGCCTTCAGCGACTGCGGGCTTTTCTCGAACAGGGCCGCATAATACGTGGCGTTGGACATCACGTTTTTCACGTAGGTGCGGGTTTCGGTGTAGGGGATGATTTCCGCAAACACGGCCCCTTCCAGTGGACGCGTCATGGTGGCGCGCCAGGTACGCAAGCGGCCCGGGCCGGCGTTATAAGCGGCGCTGGCCAGCACTTGCGAGCCATCAAGCCCACCCAATACCATGTTCAGGTAGTTGGTGCCCAGCATCACATTCGTGCGCACATCGCTGAGCGTTTCCGTAACGAAATCGGTCAGGCCGATCTTCTTGGCCACATAGCGCGCGGTCGACGGCATCACCTGCATCAGGCCGGAAGCGCCCACATGCGACTGGGCATCCATGATAAAGCGCGATTCCTGGCGAATCAGGCCATATACCCAGGCCTTGTCCAGCCCCAGGCTCTTGGTGGCCGGATGCATCACGTCGTCGTGCGGGGTCGGGTAGCGCTGCGTATAGTCCACTTCCAGGCGCGTGCGGTCCGAGGTGTTGACCATGCGGTCGAGCACATTGTTCTGGCGTGCAAATTCGGCGGCGGCCAGGTGCTGGCGGTCCGTCATCGAGCGCAATTCCCAGTTCCATTCGCGCGTGCCTTCGAAACGCAGGCGCAGATTGAAAAACTTCAGGGCCCGCTGCAGGCCGGGATTGGCAGCCATGGCGGCAATTTCCGCCGGGCTGATCGGCTGGCCCGGTGGCGGCAGCACCAGATGGTTGCCCAGCTCTTCATTGGCCAGCAAGCCATAGAAATTCGACTGGTCATTAATGCTGCGGTATAACTTGTCGGCCTGGGCATTGGCACGACCCGGGGTTTCCGCCTGCAGCGCACGCGCCAGCCAGTAGACCCAGGTCGGGTCCTGGCGCAGCGACGCCGGCATCGACTCGATGGTCGCTCTCACCTGCGGCCAGTTGCCTTCGCGCAGGGCAATCCTGGCCTTCCATTGCATCTGCTCCTGGGTCAACGGTGCGCCATTCGATTTTTGCCAATAATCATACGCATCGGGCGACAGCGAATACGACGCCTGCAAGGCCACATTGGCCCAGCCGATCGCCTGTTCCTGCGCCGTCAGCTGCGGCAGGTTTTTTTGCAGCGCCACCACGCCCAGTTTCAGGCTGCTGCGGGCCATGCGGCCGATCGCCACCAGATAGGTTTCATGGTCGGCCCGGCTGTCGCCCGGCCCCTTGGCCAGCACCAGCGCCGGCAGGTCGATTGCCTGCGCCACTTTTGCGTCCGATGCGCCCAGCAGCAGCGCGACGCGGCGTGCCGGGCCGGTGGCATTGCTCTGGCCGGCCAGGCGCAGCTGCGCCCACAAATCATTGCTGTCGAACTGGCCGCTTTGCGCCAGCGCCGTGATCAGGCTGCCGCATGCGTCGCCATAGCCAGCCGGCGACAGCAACAGGTTGCGCGCCTCGTCCGCCACTTTCTGGCCCTTGGCCACGCGCGACATCAGGGCGTAGCACTTCAGCTGGGTATCATCATCGAGCGCAAATTGCGGATATTGTTCGTCAAAAATCAGCCAGTTGCGCTGGCGGCCCAGTTCCAGCAGCCAGTCGTTACGGAAGCGGTCGGCAATCGCGCTGCCCTTGTAGCGGGCCAGGTAATCGCGAATTTGTCCTTCCGTCAGCTGCCGGATGCGCGGTTTGAGCCGATAATAGTCAACATAGGACGGCACCTGGTAATTGGTGAGGCGACTGGCGTAAAAGTCGACTTTGTCCAGGTCGTCCTTGCGCGCGGCGTCGCGCAGCAGCAGGAAAGCGTCATCTTCGCTGCGCGTATCGGGCGCAGCCGGGTTGACTGGAGCGGCGGCCTGGGCGCATGCGGCCAGGGGTGTGAAGGCCGATGCAACACACAGCATCGTACCGGCAATCCATTTCAGTGGGGAAATCAATGTACGACTCTCATGTAGGCTTGATGGTGATATGAATAGCGACCCTAGAATAACATGCGATCCGGCCAGCTCGCCAGCCATTGCTCTACAGGAAAAGGCCAGCCTGCGCAAAGCCCTGCTGGCTACCCGCCGCGCCCTGCCCGATGCCACACGCGCGCAGTGGGATGCGGCCATCGCGGAGCAGCTGCTACATTACTGTGCAAATGAAAACGTGTCCGCGCTGGCCGTCTACTGGCCCTTGCATGGCGAACCGGACCTGCACGCCGCCTATCTGGCACTTGCCGCGCGCGGCGTGGCATTGAACCTGCCGGTGGTGCTGGAAAAGCATGCGCCGCTGGCGTTTGCCGCCTGGACGCCGGGCGAACCGATGGTCGAGGACGGCATGGGCGTGGCCGTGCCGGCCCATCTGCGGCTGGTGCCGGCGCCGCCGGTGCTGCTGGTGCCCTGCCTCGGTTTCAATGCCGGGCGCTACCGGCTAGGCTATGGCGGCGGCTATTACGACCGTACCCTGGAACATGCGCCGCGTCCGCGCACCCTGGGCATCGCCTATGGCTGCCTGCAGGCGCAGTTTGCCAGCGGCCCATACGACATCGCCCTCGATCACATCGTGACCGAGGGCGATTTTTACTGAAGAAATCAAACGCACTTACTTGACCAGCCGCTGCCACAAGGCAGTGGTGGGCGCCGCCTGGTTCATGCTGTAGAAATGCAGGCCAGGTGCACCGCCTTCGAGCAGGCGTTCGCACAAGCTGGTGACCACGTCCAGGCCGAACGCCTTGATCGATGCGCTGTCGTCGCCAAAGCTGGCCAGTTTCAAGCGCACCCAGCGTGGAATTTCAGCGCCGCACATGTCAGAAAAGCGCAACAGCTGCGTGTAGTTCGTGATCGGCATGATGCCGGCCACGATGGGCACGTTGATGCCGATCTTCTGGGCCTGCTCGACAAACTGGAAATACGCGTCGGCGTTGTAGAAGTACTGGGTAATGGCCGCATCGGCGCCGGCCTGCACCTTGCGCGCAAACGCTTGCAAATCGTCTTGCGGCGAACGTGCCTGCGGGTGCACTTCGGGATAGGCTGCCACTTCGATATGGAAATGGTCGCCCGTCTCGGCGCGGATGAATTCCACCAGCTCGTTGGCGTAACGGAACTCGCCCGAGGCGCCATAACCGCTCGGCAAGTCGCCGCGCAAGGCCACGATGCGGCTCACGCCAGCCGCCTTGAAGTCGGCCAGCACGGATCGGATCGATTCGCGCGAACCGCCGACGCAAGACAAGTGGGGTGCGGCTTGTTCGCCGGCCGCCAGGATCTCGCGCACGGTATCGAGCGTGCCCTGCTGCGTGGTGCCGCCGGCGCCGAAGGTCACCGAAAAATACTTCGGCTGCAATTCGGACAGCCTGGCGCGCGTGGCACGCAGCTTTTCCGCCCCTTCCGGGGTTTTCGGCGGGAAAAACTCAATACTGAAGTTATGGGTTGTCATCGCTTTTACTCAAAAGTAAGGTCGACAAGGCCCAGGAAATGATGCTGTAGAGAATGGCGCCACCCACGGCCGACCAGAAACTGGCGACATGGAAGCCATCGACCACCTGTGCCACCAGCCAGAACAGGAAGCCGTTGATAATCAGGATAAACAAGCCCAGCGACAAAAATGTTACCGGCAAGGTCAGCAGGACCAGCAAGGGACGGATCAGGGCATTGACCAGCCCCAGCAAAGCGGCGGCCAGCAGCGCGGTCCAGCCGCTGCTCATGCTGACCGAGTGCATCAGATAAGGAACGGCAAACAAGGCGGCTGCGTTGATCAGCCAAATCAGGAGCAAGCGCATTTCTCTAGCCTGTCAAAAAAGAGTCAGGCCGGCGCCAGGCGCCGGCCCCGGAGGATGATGTACAGCCCGACTACCGATCAGTAACGGTAAGTTTCCGGCTTGTATGGGCCTTCCGTGCGCACGCCGATGTAGTCAGCCTGCTCCTGGGTCAGTTCCGTCAGCTGCGCATTCAACTTTTTGAGTTGCAGGCGCGCGACTTTTTCATCGAGGTGTTTCGGCAGCGTGTAGACGCCGACCGGATAGTTGGCCGTATTGGCAAACAGTTCGATCTGGGCGATCGTCTGGTTGGCAAACGACGAGCTCATCACGTACGAAGGGTGGCCGGTACCGCAACCGAGGTTGACCAGGCGGCCTTCGGCCAGCAGGATAATGCGGCGGCCCGACGGGAAGATGATGTGGTCGACTTGCGGCTTGATATTTTCCCACTCGTATTGCTTGAGCGAGGCAACGTCGATTTCATTGTCGAAGTGACCAATGTTGCAGACGATGGCCTGGTCTTTCATGCGCGTCAGGTGATCGTGCGTCAGGATATGGTAGTTGCCGGTGCAGGTGACAAAGATGTCGCCATGTTCGCAGGCGTAATCCATGGTCACCACGCGGTAGCCTTCCATCGCTGCCTGCAGTGCACAGATCGGATCGACTTCCGTGACCCACACTTGCGCCGACAGCGCGCGCATGGCCTGGGCCGAACCCTTGCCGACATCACCATAACCGGCGATCACGGCAACTTTGCCGGCGATCATCACGTCGGTGGCGCGCTTGATGCCGTCAACCAGGGACTCGCGGCAGCCATAGAGATTGTCGAATTTCGACTTGGTGACGGAATCGTTGACGTTGATGGCAGGGAATGCCAGCTTGCCTTCCTTGTGCATCTGGTACAGGCGGTGCACGCCGGTGGTGGTTTCTTCGGTCACGCCGAGGATTTCCGGCAGGCGCTTCGAGTACCAGGTCGGGTCCGTTGCCAGATGCCGCTTGATCGAGTTGAACATGCAGATTTCTTCTTCCGAGCCCGGGTTTGCCAGCACGGAAATATCCGTCTCGGCACGCACGCCCAGGTGCAACAGCAAGGTCGCGTCACCGCCATCGTCGAGGATCATGTTCGAGTAGACAGGCTTGCCGTCAACCGATGGCCACTCGAAGATGCGGTGCGTGTATTCCCAGTAGTCGTCGAGAGACTCGCCCTTGATGGCGAACACCGCCGTGCCGGCGGCAGCGATGGCGGCGGCGGCATGGTCTTGGGTCGAATAGATGTTGCACGAAGCCCAGCGCACTTGAGCACCCAGTGCTTCCAGGGTCTGGATCAGCACGGCGGTCTGGATGGTCATGTGGATGGAACCGGTAATGCGCGCGCCTTTCAGGGGTTGCGCTGCCGCGAATTCTTCGCGGATGGCCATCAGGCCAGGCATTTCCGTTTCAGCAATCTTGATTTCTTTGTTGCCCCATGCGGCCAAGGTGATATCGGCGATGGTGTAGTCGTGTTGCGATTTGAGTACGGCGTTCATCACGCCCTCCTTTCAGTTGTGAAAAAGGTACGTGAGCGCAGTTGCAGGATATTCCGAGCCTGGCGAATTTCTTCGTCGCAACGCTCCTCGGACTTCGTATCTTAACATCGGCTTGGCGTCAACGGCAACAACAGCCTGACGCGCCGGCATATCAGGCGCTGAGCGTCCAGTTCTTGCCCAGACGAATGCATTTCGCGCGCTCATCATTGTCAAGGCGCTGCGCCATTTCATCGGCCATCTCACGCAGCGTCTCGACTGCGGTTTTATCTTCCTGGCTGCCGTCAGACGGATAGTTGGCGGCGCGCATGGCCCAGGTGCAGGTGAGTACGGGATCTGATTCGCCATTGCTGCGCCAGGCATCGCGGTTCGCAGCAAAAAGGCCACTGTCGGCATAGATCATCAGCACATAGATACTCTGCCGCACTGTCAACTTCCCCATCAGCTCGGTCAGTTCAGGCCCGGTCTCGATCACACTGCTCAGCGAACCATCAGGGAAAACCCGTTTGCCGCCCGCTGCCAGCATCAGCAGGGACTGGCGGTCGCCATGCTCGGCACGCTCCAGCAATTGCCCGACCGTCAAGGGCGCGGCGGCCGATGCCAGGCCGGACAGCGCCAACACGATGGCAGCAAAGGTAATGGCGAGAAGAACGGGCATGGCATCCTTGATGAATTTATGAGCAATATTGCATCTTATCATCATGGCGAGCATGCTGGCGCACCAACAAAAAAGCGCCCTCAGCCTTGCGGCGAGGGCGCTCTTTCAAACAGCCGATGCGGTTACTTCAGGCCGGCGGCATCGCGCAGCAGAGCAACCTTGTCGGTACGCTCCCACGTGAATTCCGGCTCTTCGCGGCCAAAGTGGCCGTAGGCGGCGCTCTTCTGGTAGATCGGGCGCAGCAGGTCCAGCATCTGCACGATGCCTTTCGGGCGCAGATCAAAGTGGGCCAGCACCAGTTTCGCGATTTCCGTATCGGGAATCACGCCCGTGCCTTCGGTGTAGACCGTGATATTGATCGGCTTGGCCACGCCGATGGCGTAGCTGACCTGCACCTGGCATTGACGCGCCAGGCCGGCGGCGACAATGTTTTTCGCCACGTAGCGGGCGGCGTAGGCGGCCGAACGGTCGACTTTCGACGGGTCCTTGCCCGAGAACGCGCCACCACCGTGGGGCGCTGCGCCACCGTAGGTGTCGACGATGATCTTGCGGCCAGTCAAACCACAATCGCCTTGCGGGCCGCCGATAACGAAGCGGCCGGTCGGGTTGACGAGGAATTTGGTTTCCGTCAGCCATTCATGCGGCAGGATAGGCTTGATGATTTCTTCGATCACGGCTTCTTCGATCTGCTTGTGCGACATTTCCGGCGCATGCTGGGTCGACAGCACGACGGTGTGCACGCCGACCGGGCGGCCGTCGACATAGCGCAGAGTGACTTGCGACTTGGCATCCGGGCGCAGCCATGGCAGGCGGCCGTCCTTGCGCAGTTGCGACTGGCGCTCGACCAGGCGGTGCGCATAATGGATGGCGGCTGGCATCAGCTCGGCCGTCTCGTCGCAGGCGTAGCCGAACATCAGGCCCTGGTCGCCGGCACCCTGGTCGAGGTCGATACCAGCGCCTTCATCGACGCCTTGCGCGATGTCCGGCGACTGCTTGTCATAGGCCACCAGCACGGCGCAACCCTTGTAGTCGATGCCGTATTCGGTGTTGTCGTAACCGATGCGTTTGATGGTCTCGCGCGCAACTTGAATATAATCCACATTGGCGTGGGTGGTAATTTCACCGGCCAGCACCACCAGGCCGGTGTTGCACAGCGTTTCGGCTGCCACGCGGGCGTTCGGGTCCTCGGTCAGGATGGCGTCGAGAATGGCGTCGGAAATTTGATCGGCAACTTTGTCAGGGTGGCCTTCCGAAACCGATTCGGATGTGAAGAGATAATCGTTGGACATGCAAGCTCCTGTTTACTATGTGAATGTTCTGTCGCAGTAAAGAGGACTTGCCTGCGACGCTTTAGCGATATTTATATTCCGCTTCGCAAGTTGTCTATTAACTCAGCGGATACTGCAACGTGGTATTTTACGCTTCTTAAAAAATTTTGGCAGAGCAACACGCCACACTTTAGAAACAGATCATTCATGCTCGTCCCCATCTTCCGCTTTTTATCCCGCTTTCCCCTGCCCTTTCTGCATGCGCTCGGCGCTGCGATGGGCTGGGTGATTTACGCCATTTCACCCTCGTACCGCCGCTGCATGCGCGAAAACATGCAAGGTGCGGGGTTTTCGCAACATTTGCATGCGGCCGTGGCCGAAGCGGGCAAGAGCGTGCTGGAACTGCCCTTTATCTGGTGCGCACCAGCCGAGCGCGTGGCGCGCCATGCAACGGTGGAAAACTGGCAACTGGTGGAGCAGGCGCTGGCGCATGGCCGCGGCATCGTGTTCCTGACGCCGCACCTGGGCTGCTTTGAAATCGTCGCCCAGCAGATCGCCCTGCGCACGGCGCTGACCGTGATGTACCGCCCGCCCAAGCGGGCCGCACTGAAACCGCTGATCGAAGGGGCGCGCGCACGTGAAAACCTGATGCTGGCGCCGGCCAATATGTCAGGCGTGCGCATCTTTGCCAAATGCCTGAAAAAAGGCCAGCCGATCGGCCTGCTGCCCGACCAGGTGCCGCAGGAAGGCGAAGGCGTGTGGGCCGAGTTCTTTGGCCGCCCCGCCTACACCATGACCCTGCCAGCCAAATTGGCGCAGATGGGCGGCGCCGAAGTGATCATTACCTATGCCGAGCGCTTGCCCGGCGGACGCGGCTACCGCGTGCATTTCGTGCCGTTTACAGAGTCGCTCGACGGCAGCTCGGCCGAACAGGCACGCACCATCAATGCGGCGATGGAACAACTGATCGCGCGCAGCCCTGCGCAGTACCTGTGGAGCTATAACCGCTTCAAGGTGCCGCGCGGGGCGCCGCCACCGGCGCCCACAACGACACAGGCTGACGGAGCATCAGCATGAGGCTGCTGATCGGCTTCATGTGGCTGCTGCACTGGCTGCCGCTGCCCATTTTGGGACGCTTCGGCGCCAGCATCGGTAATCTGTTGTTCCTGGTGATGGGGCCGCGACGCGAGATCGCCCTGACAAATTTGCGCCTGTGCATGCCGGAACTGACAGAGTCGCAGCGCCGCACCCTGGTGCGCCAGCATTTCCAGGCCTATTCGCGCAGCGTGTGGGAGCGCAGCATTTTGTGGTGGGCCTCGGAAGCGCGCCTGAATCGCCTGATCAAAAAAGTGCCGGCGTTTCCTGGCCAGCAGATCGCCGACAAGCCGACCATTTTGCTGTGTCCGCATTTTGTCTGCCTCGACGTGGCCGGCGCTGCCACCGCGATGGAGATTTCCGCTTCGTCGATGTATGTGCAGCAAAAGAATGCCGTCTTCGACCAGGCGCTGCGCAATGGCCGCTCGCGCTTCAAGCCACCAAAACTGTTCACGCGCCAGGACGGCATCAAGACCATCTTGCGTGCGCTGCGCGACGGCCTGCCCTATTTCATGCTGCCCGACATGGATTTCGGCGAAAAAGACGCCGAGTTCGTGCCGTTCTTCGGCGTGCCGGCCGCCACCCTGACGGCCACGGCGCGCCTGGCGATGGCCGCGCGCGCGCAGGTGATCCCCGTGATCGCCACCTTTTTACCCAATTACCAGGGCTGGCAGGTGACCTACTATCCGGCCTGGGACGATTATCCGGGCGACGACATCACGGCCGCCACGCGCCGCATGAACGAATTCATCGAGGAGCGCGTGCGCGAAGCGCCGGCCGAATATTTCTGGACCCACAAGCGCTTCAAGACCCGCCCGGCAGGCGAAGCATCGTTCTATCACCAGAAAAACTGAACAACATGAAACTGAACTTTACCAAGATGCACGGCGCCGGCAACGACTTCATCGTCATCGACGCCATCAGCCAGCAGATCGATTTCACGCCGGCACAATGGCAGCGCCTGGCGGACCGCCGTTTCGGCATCGGCGCCGACCAGATCCTGGTAGTGGAAGCGGCGCGCCTGCCCGGCTGCGACTTCCGCTACCGCATCTATAACAACGACGGCGGCGAGGTGGAACAGTGCGGCAATGGCGCACGCGCGTTTGTCAAATTCGTCAGCGAAAAAGGCTTGTCTGCGAAAAGCAGCATCAGCGTGGAAACCATGGCCGGCGTGATTACGCCACGCCTGGAACCCGACGGCAGCATCACGGTCGACATGGGTGCGCCGGTCCTGGCGCCCGGGCTGGTGCCATTTACCGCGGACGGCCTGGATGGCGTGCAGCAAGGCGACGACACCACCTGGCCGCTGGACCTGGCGCTGCCGGGACAGGACGCCACGGTGCTGGTATCGGTAGTATCGATGGGCAACCCGCACGCGGTTCAGGTGGTCGACAATGTCGAGGCAGAAAACCTCGAAGCATCAGGCCCGCTGATCGAACACCATCCACGCTTTCCGCGCCGGGTCAACGCTGGCTACATGCAGGTGATCGACCGCCATCATGTGAAGTTGCGCGTGTATGAACGCGGCGCCGGCGAAACCCTGGCCTGCGGCACCGGCGCCTGCGCTGCCGCCGTTGCCGGCATCTTGCGCGGCCTGCTCGATTCGCCGGTGCGCATCAGCGCGCGCGGCGGCGAACTGTCGATCGCCTGGCAAGGACCGGGCCAGCCGGTCCTGATGACAGGACCGGCGGTGACGGTCTTCGAAGGCCAGATCGAGGTGTAAGGTCAAGCCGCCAGGAACTGCTGTTCCTGCGGCGCGCCGAGTTCCGCCAGATAGCATTTCAGGCGGTACAGGCGCTGCCGGTAATTGCCTTCCGGGCCGTCGAGGCTGCAATCGACGCGCTCGAACATGCGCAGTACCTGGTCCAGCACCTGGCGTTCTTGCGCCGAGCGCACCAGCACCAGGCGCCGCTTGCCACGGCCATGGGTGGCGCTGATATCGATCAGCAAACAATGGCCCTGGTCGGCCGCATGCACGTCGAGCAACAGCGCTTCGGCGCGGGTCAGGTGAAAGCAGCGTGCCAGCGCCATGCGCCCTGCCAGCAGGGGCTGGCTCTGATCGAGTTCGCGCTTGAGTGCAGGGCTGTCGGCGCCGGCAAACTGGCCCCAGTCGCAAGGCTCGACACGCGGCGCGATTTTCGCCAGCACCGCTTCAGCCTCGCTGCTGCCCTGCGACTGTGCCTGCAACAGCCAATAGGCGGCGCGCACGTCGCTGTTGATGCCGTCGCGGCGGTTACGCCAGGCGTGCATGCCGCATTCGAGCTGGGCCGGTCCATGGCCCAGGTCGGCGGCGCGCTCCAGACAGCAATGCGCTTCAACCACATTACGCTGGGAAAATTCGGGCTTGGTATAAATACGCGACAGCACGAACCAGGCCTCGGCCAGGCCCTGTTCGCCGGCTTGCGTCAGCCAGCGCACGGCACGCTTGAAATTGGCCGCGCCGTTGCGCGCGGCCAGCTTGCGGCCATGGGCGTCCATGCGCGCATAACCGAGGCCCAGTTCCAGCTGCGCGGCCCGGTCGCCACCATGCGCCGCCAGCTCGCAGCACTGCCAGCTCTCGGTGCCGCCGGTGGGCGCCAGTGCCTGCGCGCAGCGCGACAACAGCAATACTTGCGCTGGCGTCAAGGCGATGCTGCGCGCGCCATGGACGGCCTGGCGCTGCAACAATTCCCGCGCCAGCGGCATGGCGTGCGTGAGGAAGCCGGCCTGGTCGCCCGACAGCCACGCTTGCTCCAGCCAGGCGTCGCCGCCGCGCTGTGCGGCCTGGTCCTGTGCCCCATCCTGGCGCGACAGCAGCCACAGCGCATCGGGCAAACCTGCCTGGGCCGCCGCTTCCAGCCCCAGCCGGGCCTTGGCGCGCACCGCTTCGCAGTGGTTGGCGCTGTCGGCCAGCACCAGTTGCGCCAGCACCAGGCCAGCTTGCGCCAGGCCGGCGTCAAACGCCCGTTGATAATAGGGGATGAGCGCCTTGGCCGCCGCTTGCGCCAGCTCGAAAGGCACATGCGTGCCGATCAGCAGACACGCTTCCTCGCTGCCTTCCTGCGCCGCGCGCGCCAGCCAATGCAAGGCCGTCGGCACGCTTTTTGGCACGCCGTGGCCAAACAAATACACTCTTCCCAGCGCCAGTTGGCAAACGACGTCGCCCGCACGCGCTCCCTTGATCAATCCTAAAATTTCGCGATTTGCCATCGATTCTCTATATTGAGTCAATGATTCTAATAATCTGCTGTCTCCTGGCTTGCAAGCGCACGGCGCGGGTTGAAAACGCTGTCATGTCATGCAAACTGTTACATAGTGTAACTTCCTTGCGTGCCAAATCGGCCATGGCATAAAGGAAAATTAATTAGGCGCAATATTTTCTTCGCTTGCGCGCGATCGCTGATGGCAGGGCGAGAGTGAGCGACAGCAGTTGCTGGCGCACGCGGGAAAAATCCGGCGTTACGAAAATACAACAGCGCACGCTGCTTGTCGGGCTTTCCACCAATTTTTTCATTCATATTTGACCAATCCCGCGCGTACCGCGTGCCAAAGACTTAAGGTTGACCCATCGAAACGCGGCAATCAGCGCGCTTCACTCTGCTCGGATCTCTGACGGAAACCACCTTAACTAGGGAAAAAGACATGAAAAAATCACTCGTTGCCCTCGCACTGTTTGGCGCTTTTGCCGCCACCGCGCAAGCACAATCGTCGGTGCAAATCTATGGTACGGTCGATGCCGGACTGGCCAAAGCCACCAACGGCACCACCTCCGTCAGCAAGCGCGACAACAACAAGCTGGGCTTCAAGGGCACGGAAGATCTGGGCAATGGCCTGAAAGCTATTTTCCAACTGGAAATCCGCTATGAATCCGACACCGGCACAATTGAAAACACTTCGGGCACCAATTCGCGTCCATTGTTCCAAGGTCAAAGCCGCGTCGGCCTGCAAGGCGACTTCGGTACCGTCCGCCTGGGCCGTGGCCTGACCGCTTTCCAGGAAACCAGCACCGCGTTTGAGCCATGGTCGGGCATGCCTACCCAGGCTGGCTTCCAGACCGACCTGACCGTTGCCGGCTACACCAGCGATCCGCTGAGCGCAAACGGCAACTCGCGCAACCGTTTCTCGAACGCCGTGTTCTACAACTCGCCAGTGTTTGCCGGCTTCCAGTTCAACGCCACCGTGGCCGCCAAGGAAGCGAACAACAATTCCGCCATCGCCGCCACCCTGCCAAACGCGTTCACGAACGCCAGCGGCAACTTCGCCCTGCCAGCCAACGTTGCGCCAGCGTCGAACCCGTACTCGGTGTCGGTCACCTACAACAATGCCCAGTTCGCCGCCATGGGCGCCTACGAGCGCAATGGCGTGCAAGCGAAGCTGTGGTCGGTCGGTGCATCGTTCAACGTTGCGCCTGAACTGAAACTGATGGCGACCTACCAGCACCAGGACGACGGCAACTTCAAGCTCATCAACACCGACACCAAGGCGTGGGTGCTGGGCATGAACTACGACGTCGGCCCGGGCAAGATCCGCGCCGGCTACGGCCAGAAAACCCCGGATGGCGTGATCAAGACCAAGCAGGCTTCGCTCGGTTACGATTACAACCTGTCGAAACGCACGTATGTCTACGCAGACATTTCGAACAAAAAACAGGCTAGCGCCACCAACTACAATAACTCGACCACCATCAATTACGTGGGTCTGGGCTTGCACCACAATTTCTGATGGCCTGGCATGACGCCCTTCCCGGGCGGCATGCACCATGGAATATCAGGCGGCATGGGCAACCATGCCGCTTTTTTCATGGCCGCACGCTTTTGCAGCGTCAGGCGGCGCGCTGTCGGTTAGAATCAGGCGTTATTCTTACTATTGACTGCCTTTATCAATGACCGCCACACTCGACGCAAGCACCGTCGCCCAGTATCTGAGCGAGCACCCGAAATTCTTCGAAGAACACACCAGCCTGCTCGGCGAAGTCAAGCTGAGCAGCCCGATCACGGGACGCACCATCTCGCTGCAGGAACGGCAGATGGAAGTGATGCGCGACAAGTACAAGGCACTCGAGCTGCGCATGTCCAACCTGAACCGCGTGGCCGTGGAAAACGGCGCCATCGCCAATAAATTCCACGGCTGGAACCAGGCCATGTTGCAGGTGCGCGACAGCGGCGCCATGCCGCGCGTGCTGGTCGACGCCCTGCAAAGCCATTTCGACGTGCCCCACGTCAGCCTGCGGCTGTGGCAGCTGGCGCCCGAATTTGCAGATGCCTGGTATGCCCAGGACGTAACGGCCGATATACGCATGTTCGCCAATGGCCTGCAAACACCCTACTGCGGCAGCAATCGCGATTTCGAAGCCGTGCACTGGCTGCACTCGGACAAGATCGCCTCGACCGTGATGATCGCCTTGCGCGCACCAGGCACCAGCGGCACCTTCGGCTTGCTGGTGCTGGGCTCGCCCGACAGCGAGCGGTTTACCGCCAGCATGGGCACTGATTTCCTGGTGCATATCGGCGCCACCGCCAGCGCCGCCCTGGCCGCCCTGCGCGCAGCGGCGTAACACAGCATGAGCCTGGCACGCAGCAAGGCCGAGTGGATAGCCGCCTGGCTGGCCCAGCTGGCAACCCAGCGCAAGCTGTCGCCGCACACCGTGGCGGCCTACGGACGCGACCTGCGCGAATTGCTGGTGCTGAGCGGCGACATCGCGTGGCAGGCGCTGGCGCACAATGAAGTGCGCCGCTATACCTCGAAACTGCACGCCAGCGGCCTGGAGCCGCGCTCGATTGCCCGCAAGCTGTCGTCATGGCGCGGCTTCTTCGACTGGCTGGCCGGCGAGACGGCGATCGAGGCCAATCCGGTCGACGGCATCCGCGCGCCCAAGCGTTCAAAGACCTTGCCGAAAGCCTTGTCGGTGGACGACGCCGTGCGCCTGGTGGCACCCGCGCCGCACCAGGAGGGCAAGGCCGAGCTGGAAGAATTGTGCAGCCGCGCCATGTTCGAACTGCTGTACTCGAGCGGCCTGCGCGTTTCCGAGCTGACCAGCCTCGATACCCACTACCACAAGGCCGATGGCGCACAGCCCGGATCGCTGGGCTGGGTCGACATGGCCAGCTTTGAAGTGGTGGTCACCGGCAAGGGCGACAAGATGCGCAAAGTGCCAGTTGGCAAGGCTGCCCTGGTGGCCCTGTCAAGCTGGCTGGCGGTGCGCCCGCCACCGAGCGACGGCAGCGCGGCGCTGTTCCTGAGCACACGCGGCACGCGCATCTCGCCGCGCGTGCTGCAGCTGCGCCTGAAAGCCCATGGCCTGGCCACCGGCATCCCCGCCAATGTGCACCCGCACGTGCTGCGCCACTCGTTTGCCTCGCATGTGCTGCAATCGTCGGGCGACCTGCGCGCGGTGCAGGAGATGCTGGGGCACTCCAGCATCACCTCGACCCAGGTATATACGGCGCTCGACTTCCAGCATCTGTCGGCGGTCTACGACAAGACGCATCCGCGCGCCAAGGTCAAGTAAGGATGCCGCCAGTGCTGGCGTGACCCATATCAAGCCGATTCCGGCGCATTTGCAAGCATTTCCAAAATTCCGGCATAATCGTCCGGATACGCCCGCTGGCAACGGCAACACCGACTCACCGCACAGGTACTCCACATGGCAATGATCCCCGCTACCATCCTCACCGGCTTCCTTGGCGCCGGCAAGACCACTTTGCTGAACCGCATCTTGCAGGAAGACCACGGCATGCGCATCGCCGTGATCGAAAATGAATTCGGCCAGGAAAACATCGACAATGAAATCCTGGTGCAGGACAGTAGCGAACAAATCATTGAAATGAACAACGGCTGCATCTGCTGCACCGTGCGCGGCGACCTGATCGTGGCACTGACGGCGCTGGCGCAAAAACGCGATGCGGGCACCTTGTCGTTCGACCGCGTGGTCATTGAAACGACCGGCCTGGCCAATCCCGGGCCGGTGGCGCAAACCTTTTTTGTCGACGAAGAAGTGGGCAGCCACTATATGCTCGATGCCATCATCACCGTGGTCGATGCGCGCCATGCCATGCAGCAACTTGACGACTATGAGGAAGCCCAGCGGCAGGTGGGCTTTGCCGACAAGCTGCTGCTGTCGAAAACCGATCTGGTCAGCGAAGATGAGCTCGATGCTCTCTCCCGTCGCCTGAAACGCATCAATCCGCGCGCACCGATCGGCAAAGTGGACTTCGGCCGCGCACCGCTGGCCGAAGTGCTCGATATCCGCGGCTTCAACCTGAACGAAAAGCTGGAACTGGACCCGGACTTCCTGGCTACAGAAAGCGCGCACGTCCATGATCACGACCACCCTCAGGAAGATGCACACCAGCACGCACACGAACACAGCGACGCCTGCGCCACCGATTGCGGCCATGCCGACCACCACCATGGGCATCACAGCGACGATATCGCCGCCTTTGTATTCAAAAGCACGCAAGCGTTCGACAGCGCCAGGCTCGATGAATTCCTTGGCGGCCTGGTGCAGGTATATGGTCCGCGCATGCTGCGCTACAAAGGGGTGTTGCTGATGCAGGGCGCCGAACGCAAGGTGGTGTTCCAGGGCGTGCACCAGCTGATGGGCAGCGACCTGGGTGCCAAATGGGCCGAAGGGGAAGTGCGCGGCAGCAAAATGGTGTTTATTGGCAAAAATCTACCGAAAGATATTTTTATTCGCGGACTCGAACAGTGTTTGGTATAAACTAGCCGGGTTTTGCGATTTACCCATTGCAAACAGGCAAGGGAAAGTCAAGCATGCTCTCCCGCCGTCCGCAGGCAAACTTCCCGCAATACGCTGCGCAGCGACGACAGATGATCGCTCAAGCAACAAATCGGGATGGCAATATACGGCAAAGCGTGCCAAAATCAGCGACGAAAACAGCTCCTGTCGTGAGCCTGTCATGAAACACTGGCAAACTGCCGATGGCGGAACGCCAGGCATGAAACCGATCCACCCAACAAGCCCGTCAGCGCGCCTGTAGCGAGACTGGCATAAAGCGGTAAAAAGTTATCAACATGGCACCATGATCGGATGATAGTCCGGGCCGGTGCTGGCAAGCCAAGGTCGCAAGCAGACCATCCGGACAGCAATGCCCGGCGGAACCTGTGCAGTTGCTCGGCATCGCCGCATCAACTGATCAATTTGAAAACTCTGTCGTATCGAAGGTAAGCGAAGTCATGACCAAAACTAATAAATCGACCCCAGCCGCCAATCAGGACATTCCTGTCATCAGCGAAGATGCGATTCGCGCCATGAGCGAGGATGACTACATGAATCCGGCGCAACTGGCATTCTTCAAGGCACGCCTGCAACAGCTGGAAAAAGACCTGCTGAAAAACGCCGGCGAAACCACCGAACACCTGCGCGAAACCGTGCTGGTACCTGATCCGGCCGACCGTGCCACCATCGAGGAAGAGCATGCGCTGGAGCTGCGCACGCGCGACCGCGAACGCAAATTGCTGAAAAAAGTACAGCAATCAATCGCCAGCATCGACGGCGGCGACTACGGCTGGTGCGAAGAAACGGGCGAGCCAATCGGCATTCCGCGCCTGATCGCGCGCCCTACCGCCACCCTGTCGCTGGAAGCCCAGCAACGGCGCGAACTGAAACAGAAGCTGTACGGCGACTGATACTTCAGCTGTCCCGACGCAGGAAAAAAGCATGCAGCTTCGGCCGCATGCTTTTTTTTCGTCCCGCCCCAGCCATGCCCGTATCGCTTGCAATTGCCTGATCCATCCCCACGTTTGAGCCATCAGCGCGCAATCAGCCCATTCTGCGCGAGTCTGCAGCACACTTTTTGAGGTCAATATGGAACAATTTCACGGCACCACCATCCTCTGCGTACGGCGCGGCAAGCAAGTCGCCCTCGGCGGCGACGGTCAGGTAACACTCGGCAATATCGTCATGAAGGGCACCGCCCGCAAAGTGCGCAAGCTGTACCAGGGCAAGGTCCTGGTCGGCTTTGCCGGTGGCACCGCCGACGCCTTTACCCTGCTCGACCGCTTCGAAGGCAAGCTGGAAAAACACCAGGGCAATTTGCTGCGGGCCTCGGTGGAACTGGCCAAGGACTGGCGCACCGACCGCGTGCTGCGCCGCCTGGAAGCGATGCTGCTGGTGGCCGACAGCGAGTCGACCCTGGTGATTACCGGTAACGGCGACGTGCTGGAACCGGAAGACGGCATCGGCGCCATCGGTTCGGGCGGCACCTACGCCCAGTCGGCAGCCAAGGCGCTGCAGGAAAACACCGACTTGTCGCCGGCCGAAGTGGTCAAGAAATCGCTGACCATCGCCGGCGAGCTGTGCATCTATACGAACATGTCGCACATTATCGAGACGCTGGACTAAGCGTCCCCGAGCCAAGCATACAGAAAGCCAACTATGATCATGAACATGACCCCGTCGGAAATCGTTACCGAACTCGACAAACACGTGGTGGGCCAGGCCAAGGCCAAGCGCGCCGTTGCCATCGCCTTGCGCAACCGCTGGCGCCGCCAGCAGGTGGCCGAGCCGCTGCGCCATGAAATCACGCCCAAGAACATCCTGATGATCGGCCCCACCGGCGTCGGCAAGACCGAGATCGCGCGCCGCCTGGCCAAGCTGGCCGAGGCGCCCTTCATCAAGATCGAAGCAACCAAATTTACCGAAGTCGGTTATGTGGGCCGCGATGTCGACACCATCATCCGCGACCTGATCGACATCGGCATCAAGCAGACCCGCTCGCTGGAAATGAAGAAGGTGCGCGCGCGCGCCGAAGACGCGGCCGAAGACCGCGTGATCGATATCCTGGTGCCGCCGGCGCGCGACTTCGGCTTTACGCCGAACACGGCGGCAGCGGTAGACTCCGGCAGCGGCGACAACACGCGCCAGACCTTCCGCAAGCGCCTGCGCCAGGGTGAACTGGATGACAAGGAAATCGAGATCGACCTGGCCGAAGCGGGCCCGCAGATCGAATTCATGGCGCCACCTGGCATGGAAGAGATGACCGAGCAGATCAAGTCGATGTTTTCCGGCGCGGGCGGCGGCGCACGCAAAAAGGCGCGCAAGGTCAAGATCAAGGAAGCCTTGAAACTGCTGGTCGAAGAAGAGGCAGCCAAGCTGGTCAACGAAGATGAACTCAAGCAGAAAGCGATCCAGAACGTCGAGCAGAACGGCATCGTGTTTTTGGATGAGATCGACAAGATCGCCTCGCGTTCGGAATCGGGCGGCGCCGATATCTCGCGCGCCGGCGTGCAGCGCGACCTGCTGCCGCTGGTCGAAGGCACCACCGTCAATACCAAATACGGCATGATACGCACCGACCATATCCTGTTCATCGCCTCGGGCGCGTTTCATTTGTCGAAACCGTCGGACCTGATCCCGGAACTGCAAGGGCGCTTCCCGATCCGGGTGGAACTTGAATCGCTGTCGATCTCGGATTTCGAACGCATTCTGACCAGCACCGACGCCTGCCTGACAATGCAGTACGAAGCGCTGCTGGCGACCGAAAACCTGAAGCTGCAGTTCGCCCCCGAAGGTATTACGCGCCTGGCCGAAATCGCCTATTCGGTCAATGAGCGTACCGAAAACATCGGCGCGCGCCGGCTGCATACGGTGATGGAAAAGCTGTTGGAAGAAGTGTCGTTTACGGCCAGCGAAGGCAGCAGTACTGGCGAGAACCTGCTGGTGATCGACGCCGCCTATGTCAACGAACGCCTCGAAGCGCTGTCGGTCAACGAAGACCTGTCGCGCTACGTGCTGTAAGCGGCAAGGTCCGGGCAGCAGCGCAGGCCGCCTGCGGACGCCCGGTCGGGCGTCCGCGATCAAGCCAGTTGCACAGTTTCACCCTGTTTCCCGCAAAGTACCATTTGCTTGTGCAAAGTGTCGTAAGCAGCTACATTTGGTAGCGTAAAATGCGACCTATCTTGCATAAAGGGAAATCATGAGTACACCCGAGCTGGTCTTGCGCGTGCTGCGCGCCGAGTTGCGCGCCGTCGGCATGACCTACAAAGTGCTGGCCGAACGCATCGGCATGAGCGAATCGAGCGTCAAGCGCATGTTCGGCCAGCACGACATGTCGCTGTCGCGCCTGGCCCTGATCTGCAAGGCGGCCGGCATCGCCATGGAAGACGTGCTGCGTGGCGCGGCCGACATCACGCCGCATGCCGACACGCTGACGCTGGTGCAGGAAAAGTCGCTGGTGGCGCAGCCGCGCTTGCTGCTGGTGGCAATCTGCTGCCTGGGGCACTGGAATCTGGAACAAGTGGTGGAAACCTATGCGCTGACGCAGGCCGAATGCATCGTCTGCCTGGCTGAACTGGACCGCCTGGGACTGATCGAATTGAAGCCGCTGAACCGCTACAGCCTGCGCGTGTCGAATGCCTTTCACTGGCTGGCCGACGGCCCGGTGCAGCAGTACTTCCGCGAACATGTGGTGGCCGATTATTTCAGCGGCCATTTCGATGGCGCCGGCGAGACGCTGATGTGCATCCCAGCCCGCCTGAGCCTGCCCAGCGCGCAGGAGATGGTGCAAAAGATCCGCCAGCTGGCCGAGGAACTGGCGCGGCTGCACCAGAGCGACCGGCGTCTGGCCCCGCCCGAGCGCGACGGCTTTACCCTGCTGCTTGGTTTCCGCTCATGGGAGTTTGCCGCGTTTACCGCGCTGCGCCGGCAGCAGGTAGCTGGTAGCAGGTAGCTGGTAGCTGGTAGCAGGTAGCAGGTAGCAGGTAGTAAAAAAGCGCACCTCACCAGGCCGGCCCGAGGAACAAATAAAGCGTGCTCTCGCCGCCCTTCGAGGCGCCGCCAGCCATGTACACGGGACCGAAGCGGGTGTCGACCGAAATGAAGGCGCTGCCGGCCTGGGTGAATTTGCTGGCCTTCCAGCGTTCGCTCTGGTCAAAACCGCCGCCCATTTCCAGCGAGAAACCGGCCCGCACGGCGCCCCCAAAAGTGGCCGGCAGCGAGCCGATACGGCGCGCCATTACCAGCCTGGCCAGCCCCACGCTGCGCCCCGTCACCGATTCGAACTGCGTACCCGACAGGCGCAAAAAGCCGCCCAGGTTCAACGGCGCCTCGCCTTGCTGGGCGCGCGCCCATTCGGCATACACATGACCGGCCCAGTTGCCGCGGCCGAAGGCCTTCAGGGCCGTCACGGCCGAGCGGCCCACGCCCGCTTCGCCGACGCCGGGTGACGGCGAGTGCATCCAGGTCGCATCGAACAAGGCGCCGCGCGTGGGAAAACCCGTGCCGTCGAGCGTGTCGACGCGGAACTGCACAAACTGGTTGGTGCCGAGCGCGCGTTCTTCCGGCACGCCGGGGTCGGCCGGGATCACCAGGCTGCCTTTGACCTTGCTGCGCGTGACGCCGACCTGCAGGTCGCCCCAGTAGCCAAACTGGCGGCCCAGCACCAGCGAGGCGCCATGGCCGCGATAGGCCATGCGCGCGCTGCGCCGGCCCTGGTCAAACAGGTCGACCGCCGACGAGGTGTATTGCAGGCTGGGCGCGATATACCACGGGTTGCCGGCCCCCAGCGGCTGCCAGAACTGCACGCCGAAGTCGCGCGTGGTGCCGATCTGCGCCATGCTGCGCAGCTCGCCGCCCCAGCTGTTCAGATTCGAGGCCACATGCAGCAGTTTCAGCGCGTACGTGTTGCTGTCCTTGAAGTCGCTGCCCAATTCGAGCCCCACGCGCAGGCGGTTGCTGGCCCACGGCGCTTCGACCGCGTTGATGGTCACCGTGCGCTGTTCGCCGGCGTCGACCACCGAGGTCTCGACGCGGGCGATATCGCCGCGGCCATACAGGCGCGCCGCCGCCGTCTGCACGTCGGCCTGGCTTACCAGCTGGCCTTGCACCAGGCCCGACTGCGCCTGCAAGGTGCGCGGATTGATGTCGCCTTCGCTTTCCACCGCCAGGCGCGTCAGCGGCAAGGCCACGTCCAGCAGGGCCGGCGCGGCCAGGCGCAGTTGCTCGCGCGCCGCGTATTGTTCCGGCGACAGCGCCAGCGGCGCCAGGCGCGCGGCCAGCGCCTGCGCCGCCTGTTCGCCGGCGCGCATGGCGCGTGCATAATTGGCAAAATCGAGAAAGCTCACGCCACTCAAGTCCGGCGCCACCAGGATATCGTCGGCGCGCAGTTCCTTCAGCGAGCGCTGCACGTTCTGTTCGGTGAGTATCTGCAGCATCTGCTGTGCCACGCCGATCGCACTGCCCAGCTCTTTTTCCGGCGCCAGCGGCGTGCCGACATTGACGGCAATAATGATGTCGGCGCCCATGGCGCGCGCCATGTCCACCGGAAGGTTGCGCACCAGGCCGCCATCGACCACCAGCCGGTTGTTGACGCGCACCGGCGAAAACACGCCCGGCACGGCCAGCGAAGCGCGCATCGACAGGAACAGAGGCGTATCGACCAGTTCCACCAGTTCGCCATTGACCAGGTCCGAGGCCACCGACCGAAACGGCAGCGGCAAGGCGCTGGCCGGGCGGTCGCGCATGCCCGGCGGCAGCAAGCGCGTCAGGGCCACCTCCAGCGCCGCATTGCTGGCAGCGGCCGGCGGCGTCGAAATGCCATCGCGGCTGACCCCGAACTCGATGCGCGAAGCGAGCAGCAAGTCTTCCTCGCGGCGCCGGAACGCCAGCTCCTCGCGGGGCGGACGGTCGGCCACCACGCGCTGCCAATCGGTTTCGCGCGCCATCTTTTCCAGGTCCGCCACCGAAGCGCCGGCCGCGTAGGCGCCACCGACCACGCCGCCCATGCTGGTGCCCACCACCATGTCGACCGGCACATGCAATTCCTGCAGCACTTTCAGCACGCCGATATGGGCAAAGCCGCGCGCGCCACCGCCCGACAGCACCAGCGCCACGCGCGGACGCGCCGATGGGGCTGGTGCGGCGGCTACTGCTGCATCCGCTTCAGGCGCGGCATGGACGGCAGCGGACGGCAGGCAGCACAGCGCTGCCACGCAGCCGGCAAGGACGGCACGAATGGACAACATGGGTACTCCCGGGAAGATGGCGCGCAGGCTCAATGCGCCGGCGAATTCGGCGGCGGCTGGTTGGTGCTCACCTGCCCGGCGGGCGCCACCGTCACCGGCGGACGCTGCGCTTCCATCGGCAGCGGCGGCGGCACCAGCGAATTGTTTGGCGCCTGCTGCGCCGGCACCGGCGCTGGCGTGGGCGTGGGCGTGGCCACAGGCAGCGGCGTCATCGACGGCAGCGCCAGCGACTTGTCGTCGGCCACCAGGTCGATGCGACGGCTCACGCCGCCGTCCTGCAGCAGCACGTAGCGCGCCTGGACTTCGCGCACCGTCACGCCGGGCGCCACCTCGAAGCCGGTCGGGTAGGCCTTGGCCGGCTGGCCGTCGGTGGCGATAATGGCCACGGCACCGCGACCATTGGCCGGCGCCACCACGCCGCGCAACTGGTAATTGCTGGCGGTGGCCACGCTGACCTGGCCGCCAAACAGCGCGGCGCCCGCCTCCACGCTGGCATCCTGCACCACAGGCACAGGCGGCGGATTGATCGGCCGTTGCGGCGCCTTGAACAGCTGCATGGCCCAATAGGCCAGCGACACGGACAGCGCCACCAGGGCGAGCAAAGTTACAAATTGAGGCAGACGCTTCATGATTTTCCAGATTCTTTTTTAACGCACTAACTGATTGATTTCAATAATCGGCATCAGCACGGCCAGCACGATCAGCAGCA
Source organism: Janthinobacterium longum (assembly GCF_051380735.1). Taxonomy (NCBI): domain Bacteria; kingdom Pseudomonadati; phylum Pseudomonadota; class Betaproteobacteria; order Burkholderiales; family Oxalobacteraceae; genus Janthinobacterium; species Janthinobacterium longum. The sequence continues at coordinate 182,175 of NZ_JBNYXQ010000002.1, read as the reverse complement.
CCACCACGCCCATCGCCAGGATCAGGGCCGGCTCCAGCAGGCCGGCGATGGTCAGCGTGCGGCGTTCAAGGTCCTGCTCCTGGGCGCTGGCGGCGCGTTCCAGCATGGCCGGCAACTCGCCGGTGATTTCGCCGGCCCGTATCATGTGGATCAGCATCGGCGGAAAGTGCTTTTGCGCCGACAGCGCGCGCGCCAGGCTGACGCCTTCGCGCACGGCGCCGCTGGCCTCGGCCACCAGCTCCTGCATCGCCACGTTGGTCAAGGTGTCGCGGCTGGTGTCGAGTGCGCGCAAAATCGGTACGCCCGAACCGGTGGTAATGGCCAGCGTGCTGGCGAAGCGCGCCGTGTTCAGGCTGCGTTCGAACTTGCCATACAAGGGCGCCGTCAGCAGCCAGGTATGCCAGCGCCGCTTCAGCGCCGGCTGCTGCAGCGCGCGCCGCCATGCCACCCAGGCGCCAACCAGCGCGACAGCGACCAGCAGGCCATAATTGCGCACGAAGTCGGACAGCGCCAGCATGATCACGGTCAGCAGCGGCAGCTTCTGCTTGGTATTGGCAAACACCGAGACGATCTGCGGCACCACGTAGGTGAGCAAAAAGATCACGATGGAAAACGCCACCACCGTGACGATGGCCGGGTAGGTGAAAGCCAGCTTCACCTTCTGCACCAGCCCATTACGCCGCTCGATATAGTCGGCCAGGCGCGACAGCACGCGCGACAGGTGGCCGATCTGCTCGCCCGAGGCCACCAGCGCACGGTAGATCTCGGCAAAGTCGCGCGGATGGCGCGACAGCACGTCGGAAAACGCCGCGCCGCCAATCACTTCGGAGCGGATCGAGGCGATCAGGTCGCGCAAGTAAGGCCGTTCGGCCTGTTCCAGCAAGGCGGAAAATGCCTGTTCCAGAGGCAGGCCCGCTTCGAGCAGGCTGGCCAGCTGGCGTGTAAACAGCGCCAGTTCGGTGCTCGACAGGCGCTCGCCGAAACCGCGCCGTTTGGTCACCCCGGCCGCATCGACTTGCGCCGCGATCAGGTCGACGGCCAGCGGCACCAGGCCTTGCAGGCGCAGTTCGGCACGCGCGGCGCGCGGACTGTCGGCATTGAGCACGCCCTTGCGGGTGGCGCCGACGGCATCGACGGCTTCATAACGGAATGCGGGCATGGTGGCGGGCCTAGTCTTTGGTCACGCGCAGCAGCTCGGCTTGCGTGGTGGTGCCGTCGCGCAGCCAGCGTTCGCCGTCCTCGCGCATGCCGGTCATGCCGTCGCGCAGGGCGACGGCGCGCACTTCCGCTTCCGAGGCACGGTTGTGGATCTGCGCGCGGATCTGCTCGGTGGTACGCAGCAGTTCATACACACCGACGCGGCCCTGGTAGCCGGTGTGGCCGCACTGCTCGCAGCCGACCGCCTGCCAGTACTGGCTTTGGCCATCGAAGGTCTTGCAGGCGCCGCACAATTTGCGCACCAGCCGCTGCGCCAGCACGCCCAGCAGCGACGACGACAGCAGGAACGGTTCGATACCCATGTCGAGCAGGCGCGTGACGGCCGCCGAGGCGTCGTTGGTGTGCAGGGTCGCCAGCACCAGGTGGCCCGTCAGCGAGGCTTGCACCGCGATCTGCGCCGTTTCCAGGTCGCGGATCTCGCCGATCATGATCACGTCCGGGTCCTGCCGCAAAATCGCGCGCAGGGCCTTGGCAAACGTCATGTCGATACGCGGGTTCACCTGCGTCTGGCCGACGCCCGCCAGGTCATACTCGATCGGGTCTTCCACCGTCAGGATATTGGTGGTGGTGGCGTTCAGCATCGACAGCGCCGCATACAGGGTGGTGGTCTTGCCCGAGCCGGTCGGGCCGGTCACCAGCACGATGCCGTGCGGCTGGTTGATCAGGCCGTCGAACTGCCCCAGCATGGGCGCGCTCATGCCCAGGTGCTGCAGGTCGAGCCGGCCCGCCTCTTTGTCGAGCAAGCGCAATACCGCCCTTTCGCCGTGGCCGGTCGGCAGGGTCGAGACGCGCACGTCGACCGGCTTGCCGCCCACGCGCAGGGTGATGCGGCCGTCCTGCGGCAGGCGCTTTTCGGCGATGTCGAGCTGCGCCATGATCTTGATACGCGAAATCAGCGAGCCGTGGATGGCCTTGCGCGGGCGCACCACGTCGCGCAGGCTGCCGTCGATGCGAAAGCGCACCACCGAGGTCTGCTCGAACGGTTCGATATGGATGTCGGACGCGCCTTCGCGCAGCGCCTGCGTCAGCAGCGCGTTGATCATGCGGATCACCGGCGCGTCGTCTGAGGATTCGAGCAAATCCTCGATCGCCGGCACGTCCTGCAGCAGCTTGGTCAGGTCCAGGTCGGCGTCGAACTCATCGGCCATCTGGGTCGCGTTGCCACCGCCGCCGGCATACGCGCCGGCGATCGCCGCATCAAGTTCCTCGCGCGGCAACACCTTCAATTGAACCTGGCCGAAACGGCGCGACACTTCGGCAATCGCCGACGGCGGCGTCGACACGGCCACCAGCACCTCGACCGCAGCGCCGTCCTGCGCGCCGGCCCGGGCCAGCAGGCCAAAATCGCGCGCGTAGGCGTAAGGAAGCAAATTACTCATGGCTGGCCGATCACTGTTGCGGAGGGTTTTGCAAATTCTGCTGCTGATTTTGCTGATATTGCTGCAGCATCGTCGGTGGCGTGGCGGCGTTGGCCGGCGCGCCTTTCGGCGGCAATGGCGCAGCCGGCACCGGGCGGGTGACCATATTGCCGCCGATCGGCTGGCCGTCCTGCAGCGCCGGCAATACCGGCGTACCGAGGTCTTTCAGCATCAGATTGCCGGTGGCCGGCACGGCCGCCGATTCGGCCGAGCGCATGTAGTCGTAGCGGTCGGCTGCCAGGCTGCCGCTCTGCTCCTTGTTGCGCACGATGACCGGACGCAAAAAGATCATCAGATTGGTTTTCGTGCGTTCGCGCGTCTGGTACTTGAACAGATTGCCCAGCAGCGGTATATCGCCCAGGCCGCGCACTTTTTCTGCATTGTCGCCGGTATTGTCCTCGATCAGGCCACCCAGTACGATGATCTGGCCATCGTCGGCCAGCACATTGTTTTCGATCACGCGGTTGTTGATGGTGATGCCGCTGACCGCATTGGTGGTCGATTTATCCACGCTCGAGGTCTCGTGGTAAATCGCCAGCTTGATGGTGCCGCCTTCGGAAATCTGCGGACGCACTTTCAAGGTCAGGCCCACGTCCTTGCGGTCGATGGTCTGGAACGGGTTGGTATTGGTGCCGGACGAACTGGTGAACTGACCCGTCAGGATAGGCACGTTCTGGCCCACTTGCATGGTGGCCAGTTCGTTGTCCAGGGTGACCAGGTTCGGCGTCGACAGGATATTGGCGTTGCCGTCCGATTCGAGCGCATGGGCCAGCGCACCGAGGCCCAGCGCGCCATTGATCTGTTTGAAGATGCCCAGGGTCAGGCCACCCGTCGGCAGCACGGCGCCCTTGCCGGTGGCCAGCGCGGCGATATTGTTGCTGGTGCCGCTGGCGAAGGACTGCAGGGCGCCGACGCGGTAGTTGCTGTTGCTGTCACCGGACAGCCCCAGCCACTGTACGCCGAATTCCGAGGCCTTGGTCGACGTCACTTCGACGATCAGCGCCTCGATATATACCTGGGCGCGGCGCACGTCGAGCTGGTCGATCACGGCGCGCAGGTTGCGGTAGACGGCTTCGTTGCAAGTGAGGATCAGGGTATTGGTCGACGCATCGGCCTGGATGAAACCGGCCGCGCCGCCCGAAGACAGCGGTTGCGGGCCGTTGTTGAGCGAAGCGCCGCCGGTGGCGCCGCCTTGCGTGTTGCCGCCCATGCCGGAGCTGTTGATGCCGCTGATGTTCTGGGTCTGGTTATTATTGCCCTGTGTGCCGGTATTAGTGCTGGCGCCTTGCTGCGCCGTCGCGGCCGAGCCGTCCGAGGTCACCACCGAGCGCAGCGTCTGCGCCAGCTTGGTGGCGTCGGCGTTCTTCAGGTAGACCACGTGCACATTGCCCAGCTGCGTGGTCGGCTGGTCCAGCTTGGCGATCAGCGACTTGGCCAGGTTGGCGCGCGCTGCCGACGGCGCGCGCAGCACCAGCGAATTGGTGCGCGGATCGGCCAGCACCGATACCTTGCCCGTATCGGCGCCGCCAGCCGTGCCGGTACCGGCATTGCCGCCCTCCATCAGCTTGTTCACCATCGAGGCCAGGTCGGAGGCGATCGCATAGCGTACCGGGATCACATCGAGGTCGGCCGATGCCGGCACGTCGAGCGCAGCGATGATTTTCGCCATGCGCTTGAGGTTGTCGGCGTAATCGGTGATCACCAGCGAGTTGTTGCCAGGGTTGGCGTTGATCGTGTTGTTCGGCGAAATCAGCGGGCGCAGCACGGCCAGCAGGTTGGCCGACGATTCGTAGTTCAGGTAAAACACCTGGGTGGCGATCTGGTCGCCCTTCACCTGAGCCGCGCCATTGCCGACCTGGGTCGGCACCGACTGCAGCTTGGCGTCCGCTTCCGGCACCACCTTGGCGTAGCCGTCGCCCGACACCACCGCATAGCCTTGCAGGCGCAGGGCCGAGGCCAGCAGCGCAAAGGCCTGCGTCTTGCTGATCGATTTTTCCGACACCAGCGTGATCGTGCCCTTGACGCGCGGATCGATCACGAAATTGATGTTGGTGTAATGGCCCACCGCCTTGATCACCGACTCGATATCGGCAGCAACGAAGTTCAGCGCCGCCTCGTCGCCGGGCGCGGACCAGGCGGGCGCCGGCAGGCCAGCAACGGAACAGCACAACAGGGCGGCGGCAGACAGGCGGCGCAGCGAAAAAGTAGATTTAATTGGGCTCACGGATGATTTTTTCATTGTCTAAACTCTAGGGCGATGATGTTTTTTTCGCTATTGCTACGGCGCTGTCCCAGCAAATTCAACAAACTCGCCAAGGTCTCTTCATATCCTGCTGCGGCCTGGGCCTGGCCGGAAAACTGCATGCGCCCGTGATTCAGGCTGCCGCTGCCGTCGAGCAGCAAGGGGCCCTTCATGGAACGCAAGGTCAACCGGGCCTGCTGCCCCTGCCAGTCGAAATCGAGTTCATAACTGCCCAGCGGGCGCAGCGACGACAGGCGCGAAGCCATGTCCGTCATCTGCAAGGTGGTGCGACCAACCGCCGAAAACTGCTGCTGCTCCAGTGCCAGCTGCAAGGTACTCCACGACAGGCGCATGCTGCCGGTCGGCGCCACCGTATTCAAGGGGGCGCCCAGGCCGCCCAGGCCATCGGCCGGCAGCAGCAGCGCCGCCGGGCTGACCTGCCAGTGCGACATGGAGCCACGCAGATTGACCGGCTGCGACAGCGCCTCGGCGTTTTGCAGCTCGACGTCGACCGAGCCCCACAGCACCGACGGCGCAATACGCCAGTTGAAGCGGCCAGGCAACAGCGGCGTCACGGCGCCGCCGGCACTGGCCGCGCCGCCGATAAAGGCCGAGCCGCGCCACAGGGTACCTTGCGCGTCGCCCAAGGTCAAACGCCCGCCGGTCTGCTTTTCAACGATGCTGGCCACCCAGGCGGCCGGAAAAAAAACCAGCAGGGTCAGGCAAACGCTGACGACAATCGCCAGCAACCAGAGCGCGCTCCGCTTCATCGGGTCACGCCCGGGCTCTGGTGCAGCGAGATGGTGGCATCGACCAGCCCCGCCTTGCCTTGCGCCGTGATCTTCGCATCCTGCACCGCGATGCGGCCTTCGCGGCGCAGGCCGTCGAGCCACAGCATGACGCTGGAAAACGGCACGCCGGCCAGCTGCACGCGCGCATATTCCCCCGTCAGCGACAGCGATTGCGGCGCCAGTGCTCGTGCACGCAACGAGGCGTCGAGGCCCTCGCGGTTCATCGGCGCCACCTGTACCGGCGCCTGGCGCGACAATTCTTCAGCTTCGCGCGCCAGCGACTGCAGCACGGCCGCCTTCTGGCGCAGCTCGGGCAAACTCTTTTGCAGCGCAATACGGCCATTCCAGGCCGGTTCGAAAAACGCTGCATACACCAGCGCCACGCCGGCCACCACTGCGCCAATCGAAAGCAATTTGCGCTCCTGCGCCGTGCGCCCGGCCCAGAATGCCTGCAGCCACTGCTGGCGCGTGGCAACCAGCGCCCGGCCCTTGTTCAATACGATGCTCATGCTGCTGCTCCCTTGACGACCGTGGCCACCGTGATTTTCCAGACCCCGGGCTCGGTTTCGTTCAGGTCCAGCTTGCGCGCGGCCAGCCCCTGTTTCACCTGCGCCTGGGCGCTGGCGTCGACCGTATCGGGCTTGATACGCACGATCAGGCTGCGTTCGCGGTATTCCAGCGAGGCCACCACGCCACGCCCGGCCAGACCACCCAGGGCCTCGCCCAGCGCCGCGCTCATGCTGGTGAAGTCGTCCATGCTGGCCTGCCCCCCCTGCAGGCGGGCCGCAGCGATATTGCGCCGCATCTGTTCCTCTTCCAGGCCAAACACCGGCGCCTCATTCGGGTAAGCCGCCTTGAATGTCTGCTGCATCGAGGTATTCACGGTGGCCACTTCGCGCTTCAGGCGCGACCACTCGATATTGATGCCGACCAGATTCACGATCACGGCCGCCAGCGCCAGTCGCAATGGCCAGCGCCAGCGCGACCAGTCGCGCGCGGCGCTGCCGCCCGCCCCCAGCGCCGGCGCCAGGTCCAGCGCGGCAGTGCGGCTGGCGGAGATCCAGTGCGCCCAATGCTCAAGCTCGACGGTGACGCCGGCCACATCCTGCGCCAGCTGTTGGTATTGCGCCAGTTCGTCCTGCGCCACATATATGGTCATGGGCACGTCGCCGGCAAACGCGCGCGTGGTCGCCAGCGCCTGTTGCGCATCAAACGGCAGCACCAGGCCCAGGCCTTCCTGCGGCGCCTGGCGCAAGGCCAGTTCGATGCCCTGGCTGCCCGTTTGCAGGCTGGCCGCCACGCCACCGGGCGGCAAGGGCAGGCACAGTTGCGACGGCAGCACCGCCACCTTGCGCGCGCCCTGCGCCAGCAAGGCCTGCACCAGCACTTCCACCCAGGCGCGCTGCGCCACAGCCACCGTGCGCAGGCCGGCGGCGTCAGGCGCGCCGGCGGCCAGCACGCAGTCCTGGGCGTCGCCCAGGATATGTTCTTCCACCAGGCCAGGCAGCGCCGCGCGCAGGCGCGCGCCGGCCAGCGGCGGGGTTTTCAGGCGCAGCAACGTTACGTCGGCGGCCGCCAGCAGCAGCACCACGCGTTGGGCGCCGGCGATCAGCTGGCCCAGGCTGCCCAGGGCGGCGCTGCCCTGCTGCTGCAGCGCGCCGCCGCCATCGCCGGCATGGGCCAGCACGAAGGCGCAGACGGCCGCACCATCGGTGGAGGCCTTGGCCGGGTGGCGGATATACAAAGTTGTCAAAGGGACTCGCTTTCAGGTTTTAATTTTCCCGCAACCAGACCAGGCTGGTGGTGCGCTGTGGATTCGGCTGGCGCCACACCAGCGCCTGCGCGTCGAGCGCGGCGCGGTCCAGCCGCACCCGGATTACGGTAAGAAAGTACTGGCTCTTCACATCGAGCAACACGCCATCGATCTGCTTCTTGCCATTGATATTATTGAGGAAATTGGCTTGATCGACAAACTTTTTGCGCGGGTTCGACAAGGTCAGCGCGCTGGCCTCGGAGACCGACATATCGGTGACGGCAGCGAGCACTTCGGCCGAGGCGGTATTGACGTTGACCGCCGTTACCTGCGGCAGCACGATCACGTAATCGCGCAGCTTTTCGATCACTTGCGGGGTATAACCGGGGACCGCCAGCAAATCCTCGATCTGCGTCATGGCTACCGGTTCGCTGCTGCCGCCACTGCCGGAGCTGGTGTCGGTTTTCTTGTCGCCGCCATCAGGCGTGGCACGAGCCTTGGGCCTGGCGCGCGCTACCGCGTCGGCCGTGGCGCGCGCCAGGCCGCTGTCGAGTTGCAAATTGCCCAGCAGGCGCTGATAAGCCTGCAGCTGCCCGGGGCTGGGCGCTCCCGTGATATCGACCAGGTTGGTGAGGTTGAAACGCGCCTGCGCGTCGAGCGCGCGGCCCGACACGGTAGCGTCGAATTTTTCCATCTCGACCTTTTCACGGTCCACATAATCGTCGAGCCGCGCTTCCTCGATCGGCGTGGCCCAGATGCCGTCAAGCGCCGTCAGGGACGGATTGTCCTGGCGCAGCCAGAAGCGGGCAAAGTCGACCATGCCGCGCATGGCCCACTGCGTCTGCAGGCGCTGGCGCTGGTTTTCCATCGAGCGCACCTGTACCTGCTGCTGCCAGAACAGGCTGGCCACCACCGTAATGGCCAGCGCCGTCAGCAGCAGGGCCGTGATGACGGCCACGCCGCGCTGGCGGGTGGGAAGTCGATGCGACTTCATCCCGGCCCCAGCAAAAATACTTTGGACAGGCCAGCCGCCTGGCCCGGCAATTGCAAGGTCACTTCCAGGCCGGCCAGGTCGTCGGTCTTGCTGCCGGCGGCCAGGGTGATCCAGTCGGGCGGCGCGTTGCTGGTCGGCTTGCGCTGGCCACGCATCACCATGCTGTCGACGCCGCGCAGCAGCACCACGCTGGCATTGCCGGTATCGGTGTCGTCGCGCGCCGCCTGCCACAGGGTGTCGAGCACGGCCAGGTCGCGTGTGCCGTTCGACTCGCGCCGCGTCAGCACGCCGCCGACCAGGCGGTAAGTGACTACCTGCAGCTGCTGCGGCTGCTGCTCGGCAACCGCCTGGCGCACCAGAATCAGGCGGTCGGTCTCGGCCGACAGGTTGGCGCGACCATTGAGCAGGGTATTGGTGCTGGCACTGACGGAAGTGGCGCCGGCCAGGTGGTCGCAATCGCTCTGCATCTGCGCGAATGTCAGCTGCATGCCGCGCGACTGGTCCAGCTGGGCATTGAGCACTTCGCGCGAACGCACGATGCTGTCCAGGCCACGCCAGCCCAGCACGGCGACCATGGCCAGGATGCCGATCGCCACCAGCAGTTCGATCAGCGTGAAGCCGGCGGCGGAGCGTGGGCGCGCCATCAGTCGTTGAACGACAACAGGACCAGGCGCACGATGCGCCGGGCCGGGTACTGCGCGTCATAGACATTCACACGCACCTGGCGCATGCGCGGATTCGGCGTGGCCACCACTTCTTCCTCGCAAATCAGTTTCAGGTCGCCCTGCGGGCAATCCTCGGTGCGCTTGCCGGTTTGCGGAAAGCTCTTCGCCAGGCGCAGGCGCACCAGATGGTTTTCTGCCGACCAGGTGGCCATCATGGCGCTGCGCAGGCCGTCGCTGTTCTGTGTCAGGCTGCCGACCGCGCGCAAGGACGCGCCCAGCGCGGTGCCGACGATCACCAGCGCCACCAGCACCTCGAGCAGAGTGAAGCCGCGCTGACGCCGGGGGCGGGGAAAAAATCGCATTATTGTTCGACCGTGAAGTGGCCGATGCCGTCGGCACGGATCGATACGCTGCGCTCGCCGCTGGCCAGGGTCAGCACGAAGGGCTTGTCGACCGGCTCGCGGCCGAACACGATGCGCAGCGGCTGGGCCGCGCTGGTTGACGGCTGCACGCTGAGCAGCATCGGCGTATTGGCAAAGCTGCGCTCGCGCAGCAAGTCATCCTTCGTCACGGCTTGCCACAGTTTTTCATTGAGCACCAGGAAACGGTACTGGTTTTCATCGGCTTCGAAGGCCACCTGCCGGCTGCGCACGATGGCTTCGTCGCGCGCCAGCTGCAGCAGCAGGGCGATGCGCTCGGCCTCTTTTTGCAGCGCCTGCTGGCCATTCGGCATGGCATTGAGCGACACCAGCCCCAAGGTGACGCCAATGATGACCATCACCACCAGCAGTTCGATCAGCGTGAAGCCGCGCTGGCGCAACTGGCGGCGAGTGCTCATGGCAGGCATGAAATAGAAGCTTACTGGTCCCAGGAGCCGATATCGGCGTCGTCGCCGCTACCGCCAGGCTGGCCATCGGCGCCCAGCGAGATAATGTCGACTTCACCCTTCAGGCCCGGCGACAGGTACTGGTATGGGTTGCCCCATGGGTCTTTCGGCATTTTTTCCAGGTAGCCGCCCGCCTTCCAGCCATTCGCGGCCGGGCCGACGGTCGGCTTTTCCACCAGCGCGCGCAAGCCCTGCTCGGTGGTCGGATAGCGCTGGTTGTCCAGGCGGTACAGTTTTAAAGCCTGCATCACGGTGGCGATGTCGACTTTCGCCGCCGCCACCTTCGATTCACCGGTGCGGGCGATCAGCTTGGGCACTACCAGCGAGGCGAGGATGCCCATGATCACCACCACCACCATGATTTCAATCAGCGTGAAGCCGCGCGCGCGGCGCTGCGGTATCGAACGATTTGCTGCGTTTTGCATAAGAAGAGAGAGAAGTAGGTCCGTGGAATGCAGAGTATAAAGCCGAAATATGACAAAGCCTGTCATATAGGGAGAATTTACGAAAATTTATCCCCGTGTGCTCAGACTGACAAGGCGCATTGGGCTGCTTTATCACCACAGACCAGGCAGGCCGGGTCACGCGCCACGCGCATGCTGCTCCATTCCATGTGCAGGCCGTCGAGCAGCAGCAGCCGCCCGGCCAGCGACTCGCCGATGCCCATGATTAGTTTGAGCGCTTCGGCCGCCTGCATGCTGCCGACCACGCCCACCAGCGGCGCGAACACGCCCATGGTGGAGCAGGCTTCTTCGGTGAATTGCTGGTCCTGCGGGAACAGGCAGGAATAGCACGGCTGGCTGCCGCTGCGCGGATCGAACACGCTGACCTGGCCGTCGAAGCGGATCACGGCGCCCGACACCAGCGGCACCTTGTGCGCCACGCAGGCGCGGTTGACGGCGTGGCGGGTGGCGAAATTGTCGGTGCAGTCGAGCACCACGCTGCTGGCCGCTACCAGCCCGGCCAGGCGGGCATCATCGACGCGCTCCTGCAAGGCAATGACGTCGATGTCGGGATTGATATCCACCAGCGTGCTGCGCGCCGAAGCGGTTTTCGGCTGGCCCACGCGCTGCGTGGTATGGGCGATCTGGCGCTGCAGATTGGTCAGATCGACCGTGTCGTCGTCGACCAGCGTGAGCTGGCCAACGCCCGACGCCGCCAGGTACATGGCGGCCGGCGAACCGAGGCCGCCCGCGCCGATCACCAGCACCCGCGCGTCAAGCAAGGCCTGCTGGCCTTCGATGCCGATCGCATCCAACAGGATATGGCGCGAGTAGCGCAGCAGCTGGTTGTCGTTCACGGTTTCTGGACGGGGATCTTCTTGTCTTCCGCCTTGATATCGGACTTGATCTCGGGCTTGTCGCTGATCTTGACCACCTTGGCGTCTGCCTTGGCGCCGGCCTTGGATAATTGCACCGGCAAGCCCTGGAAGTGGTTCAGCGCCTGCTGCAATTGAAAATCGTCCTTGCCGCCGTATTCCAGCGGCTTGCGTTTTTTCGCCGTGGCGATCAAGCGCTGCTCTTCTTCCAGCTGGCTTTGCACGGCGCCCATGGTGGGCGCGGCTGCTTCCGGTTTGCCATCGTCGCTGTTCAGGTGTTTTTCCAGGTCTGCTTCGCGCACGCGCAGGCTGTTCCAGCCGTCACCATCGGCCGTTTCATCGACCAGGATGTCCGGCACGATGCCACGCGCCTGGATGGTGCGTCCTTTCGGCGTGTAGTAGCGCGCCGTGGTCAGCTTGACGGCGGTGTCAGCGGTCAGCTGGCGCAAGGTCTGCACCGAACCTTTGCCGAAAGTTTGCGTGCCGATCACGGTGGCGCGCTTGTAATCCTGCAGCGCGCCGGCGACGATTTCCGAGGCCGAGGCCGAACCGGCGTTCACCAGCACCACCAGCGGCACGGTTTTCAGCGCGGCCGGCAGCCTGGCCAGCGGGTCGGTCTTTTCATTTGGGGGCGCATAGAACTCGCGGCGGCCATAAAATACCTGTTTCGATTCCGGCAACTGGCCGCTGGTCGACACGATCACGGAATTGCTGGGCAAGAAAGCAGCCGAAACGCCGATCGCGCCCGGCACTACGCCACCCGGGTCGTTGCGCAAGTCCAGCACCAGGCCCTTGAGCTTGGGATCCTGCGCATACAGGGCGTTGATCTTGCTGACCATGTCGTCGACGGTCGGCTCCTGGAACTGGGCGATGCGCAGCCAGGCGTAGCCGGGCGCGACCATTTTGGCCTTGACGCTCTGCACGCGGATTTCCTCGCGCACGATGGGAAACACCAGCGGCTTGCTGTCGCCCTTGCGCGAGACGGTCAGCACCAGCTTGCTGTTCGGCTGGCCGCGCATGCGCTTGATGACTTCGTCGAGCTGCAGGCCCTTGAGCGGCACGTTGTCAAGCCGGGTGATCACGTCGCCGGCCTCGATACCGGCCTTGGCGGCGGGGCTGTCCTCGATCGGCGAGACCACTTTCACGTAGCCGTCTTCCATGCTCACTTCGATGCCGATGCCGACAAACTTGCCCTGCACGCTTTCACGCATTTCCTTGAAGGCGTTCTTGTCGAGGTAGACCGAGTGCGGGTCCAGCGACGACACCATGCCGGCGATCGCTTCGGACAGCAGCTTCTTGTCTTCCACTTTTTCAACGTAATCGGTCTTGATCAGGCCAAACACGTCGGACAGCTGGCGCAGCTCGTCGAGCGGCAGCGGTGCGCCAGCCTTCTGGGCAATGGCCGGGAACTGCAGCGTGGCGCCGATGCCGGCCAGCAGGCCCACGCCGATCAAGCCGATACTTTTTACTTTAATGCCCATGTGTGTTTCGCAATCTGCAAGTACGTTGTTACTTAAAACCTGACCCAGGTGGCGGGATCGAAGGCACGGCCCTGATAGCGCAACTCAAAGTATAGCCCCGATTCTTCGTTGCCGCCGCTGTTGCCCGCGCTGGCAATCGCGTCGCCGCTCTTGACGCTGTCACCGGCACGTTTCAGCAATGACTGGTTATTGCCATAAATGCTCATGTACTGGCCGCCATGGTCAACGATGATCAAATTGCCGAAGCCGCGCATCCAGTCGGAAAACACCACGCGGCCGGCGGCCACGGCATGCACGTCGCTGCCCTCGCCGGTCTTGATGAACACGCCCTTCCAGCTAGGGCCATCACCGCGCTTGCTGCCAAAGCGGGCTGCGATCCGGCCGGCCACGGGTGGACGCAACTGCCCTTTCAGGCTGGCAAAGGCGCCGGCCGGCGGTGCGGGTGCCAGGGTCGGACGGGCCGGCTCGGGAGCCGGAACCGGGGCCGGTTCGGGCTTGGGTTCCGGCTTCGGTTCGACCTTGGCTATCTGTGGCGGCTCGTCCTTGTCGATCGGATCGAGTTTCACGGGCGGCGCCGGGACCGGGACCGGGACCGGCACAGGTACTGGCACCGGGGTCTGCGGTTTGATCTTGCCCGATTTGCTCTGCTGCTCCCGCGCCAGGCGTTCGCGTTCGGCCAGGGCCCGTGCTTGCGCCTGGGCTTCCACCCTGGCGCGCGCGGCGAGCAAGCGCTCACGTTTTTCTTCGGCGGCCTTGGCGGCAGCCGCTGCTTTCTCGGCAGCGCGTTGTTCGGCCAGCAATTGCTGGCGTTTCTTTTCAGCGGCGGCCGCAGCCGCCTGCTCTTCGATCAGCTTGGCCAGCTTGTCGACCAGGTCGCCCATGCGCTGCTCGTCGCGCGCGACACTGCCCGCTTCCTTGCGCTTGGCCACCAGGCGCTGCGACAGATTGGCCAGCAGCGCGGCGCGGCGTGTCTTTTCCTGTTCCAGCACGACTTTCTGGTCGCGCTCTTCCTGGGCGATTTCTTCCAGCTCATCCTTGGCGTTCTGCACGTCGGCCTGGTTTTTCTCCACCGCCAGCAGGTTCGCGCGCAACGATTCGAGCAGGCGCGCCTGCGCCTGCGACACATAGGCCATCAGTTGCAGGTCGCGGTTGATGCGGTTCGGATTGTCGCCCGACAGCAGCAACTTCATGCGGTCTTCATTGCCGGCGACATATTGTTCGCGCAGCAATTTCGACAATTGTGCTTTTTGTTTTTCCACCGTCGCCGTCAGCTCGCGGTGTTCCTTGCCCAGCGCGGTGAGCTTGACGCTGGTCTGGTTCTGCTCCTGCGCCAGATCGCGCAGGGCGCGGTTGGCGTTGGAGATCGCCTCTTCCGACTCGGCCAGGGTATCGGCCGCGTCGTCCTTGGCACTTTCGGTCTGGCTGATGTCGCGTTTCAAGGCCGTCAGCTTTTGCTGCAGGCCGGCGCGCTGCAATTCCGCAGCCGCCTTCTGCTTGCTGCGTTCGGTGGGTCTGGCGGCATGCGCAGCGCCGCAAGACAGCAGCAGCGCCAGGCACAACACGGCGCCGGCACGCCAGGCCGGCTGGGGACGTTCAGCAGAGGGGGCGATCACTGTGCCACGGAAGAAAGACTGCAAAGTTACTTGGCCTTCCCTTGGTTCGCCACGGCGGCCTGGGCCGCCGCAATTGCTGCCGGATCGCCCAGGTAGTAATGGCGGATCGGTTTCAGGTCGGCGTCCAGTTCATACACCAGCGGCTGGCCGTTCGGGATGTTCAGGCCGACGATATCGCTGTCGCTGATGCCGTCGAGCATTTTGATCAGGGCGCGCAGGCTGTTGCCGTGGGCCGAGATAATGATCTTCTTGCCGGCGCGAATGGCTGGTGCAATTTCTTCATCCCAGGCCGGCATCACGCGCGCCACGGTGTCTTTCAGGCATTCGGTCAGCGGGATCGACGCTTTCGCCAAGCCGGCATAGCGCGGGTCGTTGAACGAGGCACGGTCATCGCTTTCTTCCAGGGCCGGCGGCGGCGTGTCGTAGCTGCGGCGCCAGACCAGCACCTGCTCGTCGCCATACTTGGCAGCCGTTTCCGCCTTGTCCAGGCCCTGCAGGGCGCCGTAGTGGCGCTCGTTCAAACGCCAGTCGTTCTTTACCGGCAGATACATCATGTCCATTTCGTCCAGCGCCAGCCATAGCGTACGGATGGCGCGCTTGAGCACCGAAGTGTAGGCCACGTCGAAAGTAAAACCTTCTTCTTTCAGGATCTGGCCGGCAGCCTTGGCTTCGTTGATGCCCTTGGCTGTCAGATCGACGTCGGTCCAGCCGGTGAAGCGGTTATCGAGGTTCCAGGTGGACTCGCCGTGACGCATGAAAACGATTTTGTACATGGTTCTATCTTCTAAAAGGGTTCAATCAAAAAAGCAAAGGTAAAAAAAGAACTGTTCCGGCTTCTATTTTATAATGCGCGCATAACCTTAAACCATTGGACTCTTCGTGAAATTCATTATCGACCATATTTTTCTGCTTGCCATCGTCATCCTGTCGGGCGGCGCCCTGCTCTGGCCAATGCTGTCGATGCGCGGCAAACGCGCTACCGTACTCGAAGTGACGCAGTTGATCAACCGTGGCAAGACCATCGTGCTCGACGTACGCACGGCGGACGAATTCGCCAAGGGTCATCTGCCTGACGCGAAAAATATTCCAGTGGCAGAACTGGCAAAACGCATGGGCGAGCTGGAAAAATTCAAAACACGCCCCATTGTAGTGGTTTGCCAGAAAGGATCGCGCTCTG
The DNA here is from genome assembly GCF_051380735.1 of Janthinobacterium longum. NCBI lineage: Bacteria > Pseudomonadati > Pseudomonadota > Betaproteobacteria > Burkholderiales > Oxalobacteraceae > Janthinobacterium > Janthinobacterium longum. Next base: position 166,619 of record NZ_JBNYXQ010000002.1, on the reverse strand, counting down.
CAACCGCAGTTGCGGCGCTGACCAAGGCTGGTTATACCGAAGCGACCAGCCTGGAAGGCGGCATCGACGAATGGAGCAAGCAAGGCTTGCCGTTGAAAACGCCTTCGCTGGCCAAACCGTCACTGGTCAAACCGTCGCTGGCCAAATAAGGCCGGCCACTTTGCCACTGAGCACTCATACAAGGAGAACCCCATGTCCGTCCCCGTAACCGTGTATAGCACCGCCGTGTGCCCGTATTGCGTCCGCGCCGAGCGCCTGCTCGAGGCCAAAGGCGTGACCGTGCAAAAAGTGCGCGTCGATCTCGATCCTGCCGAGCGCATCAAGATGATGGAACGCACGGGCCGCCGCACGGTGCCGCAAATTTATGTCGGCGACACCCATGTAGGCGGTTTCGATGACCTGTATGCGCTGGATCAAGCCGGCAAGCTGGACCCCTTGTTAAATGGCATGGCAACCTGATATAAAGCGGGGTCGAGAAATTGCTTGGTTTTTGGCCGTATTGTTTTGATACAATTGCTCTCGCACCCCTGCAAGTTGCGCCTATCCGGCGCGGTTTGCCGCAAGCACCGTATTTGTACGCACCCTATCTGAACGGTGTGCCGTTCTTGTCCATTACAACGAAAGCGTTCCATGTCTGACGAAAATCTGCAACCAGTCTTCCAAATCCAACGCGTCTACCTGAAAGACATGTCGCTGGAACAACCGAATTCCCCAGCCATCTTCCTGGAACAAGAAGCACCGGCCATCGAAGTCGCTCTGGACGTGGGCGCCGAGCCTCTGGCCGACGGCATCTTTGAAGCCACCGTGACGATCACCGTGACGGCCAAGGTTGGCGAAAAAGTCGCTTTCCTGGTTGAAGGCAAGCAAGCTGGCATCTTCGAAGCACGCAACATCCCTGCCGATCAACTCGATCCGCTGCTGGGAATCGGCTGCCCGAACATTATCTACCCTTACCTGCGCGCCAACATCGCCGACGTGATCACCCGTGCCGGCTTCCCGCCAGTGCACCTGGCCGAGATCAACTTCGAAGTGTTCTACCAGCAACGTCAGCAAGCCATCGCTGAAGCCACTGCTGCTGCACCTAACGAAACCATCAATTAAGTTTTGCTCCACTTCGCCACCCCGTCCTGGGTTGGCCCGGCACGGCGGCTCGGTTATTTCGGCCGCCGTGTTTCATTCAAGGTTCACAAAACATCATGTTGAAAAATACGGTCATGAGCAAATTGCGTTGGTTGCCGGGCGCCCTGCTGTTGCTGGCCAGTGCCGCCAGCCACGCCGTCGACTTCAAGACAGTGGGCGCAGCCCCCGTGATCCTGTATGACGCGCCGTCCGCCAAGGGCGGCAAGTTGTACGTGGCGCCGCGCGGCATGCCGCTCGAAGTCGTGCTCAGCTATGGCGAATGGGTCAAGGTCCGCGACGCCAGCGGCGAAATGGCCTGGACCGAAGCCAAGGGCTTGTCCGCCAAACGCAACCTGGTGGCGCGCGCCGCCAACCTGAAGGTACGCGCCAGCCCTGACGAAACCTCCTCGCCGGTACTGCTGCTCGACAAGGGCGTGCTGCTGGAAATGATGGAACAGCCCGGAGGCGGCTGGATCAAGGTGCGCCACAAGGATGGCCAGGTCGGCTACGTCAAGACCAGCGAAGTGTGGGGTTTTTAAGCACATGACAGTTCAAGACAGCAATGCCGTCGTTGCACGCCGCCGCATCACCATCCTCGGCGCCGGCGCCTGGGGCACGGCGGTAGCGATGGCGCTGGCCGTCCGCCACGATGTGATGCTGTGGGGTCGCAACGCCGACGCCATGGCAGCCATGGCCGCCAGTGGTGAAAACCCTTATTTGCCCGGTTTTGCACTGCCTGCGCAATTGACGGTCAGCGCCGATTTCGACGCCGCACTCCAGCACGCCAGCGGCGAACATGCGCTGCTGATCGCCGCCTGCCCGGTGGCCGGCCTGCGTCCGCTGCTGCTGCAACTGAAACACCAGAATATACCCAACCTGGTGTGGCTATGCAAAGGATTCGAGAACGGTACCGGCCTGTTGCCGCACCAGATCTTCCAGGAGATCCTGGGCAATGCGGTCGCCGGTGGCGCCCTGTCCGGCCCCTCGTTTGCACAGGAAGTGGCGCGCGGCCTGCCGTGCGCGCTGACCATCGCCTCGCACGACACCGAGCTGCGCGCCTGCGTGGTGTCGGCCTTGCATGGCGGCAATTTCCGCGTGTATGGCAGCGATGACCTGGTGGGTGTCGAAGTGGGCGGCGCCGTAAAAAACGTGCTGGCGATCGCCACCGGCGTGGCCGACGGCCTGGGCCTGGGCTTGAATGCGCGCGCCGCACTGATCACGCGTGGCCTGGCCGAAATTACGCGGCTGGGTACGGCCCTGGGTGGCCGGACCGAAACTTTCATGGGCCTGACCGGCATGGGCGACCTGATACTCACCTGTACTGGCGATTTATCGCGCAACCGCCGCGTCGGCCTTGGCCTGGCGCAAGGCAAGCAACTGGCCACCATCGTGGCCGAGCTGGGCCATGTGGCCGAGGGCGTGCCCTGCGCCAGGGCCGTGCGCGAACTGGCGCAGCGCATGCAGGTGGAAATGCCGATTACCAACGCGGTGGCCGGCGTGCTGTTCGACGGCGACTTGCCGCAGGAAATGGTGCAGCAACTGCTGGCGCGCGATCCGCGCGACGAAGCGAACCGGGTATAAACAAGCTTAGCGGCCGGTCCTGGCCAGCAAGATAGTCAGCAACACCAGACTATCTTCGCGCGCTTCCAGCGCATGGGCCTGGCCGCCGCTCAGGTACACCATCTGGCCCGGCCCCAGCAGCTGTACACCGCCGTGGGCATCGAGCGCAACCTGGCCTTGCAGGCACAGCAAGGTGACTTCGCCCGGCACATGATGTTCGGGCATGGTCTTGCCCTTGGGCATGCACATGCGAATCAGCTCCAGTTCGTCCGTCCTGGCCAGCGCGATGGCGGAAAACTGCGTCAGGTTCTCGCCACTGGCCCCCTGCACATCGATTATTTGCCCTGAAGTTGCATGGTTCAATGCCATCCTGTGCTCCTGTTCAGTTAGTCCGCCGCTTCCTCGGCTTCTTCCTTGGCGCCGCGCATCCATTCGACCAGTGGAAACGCATCCTTCAAGCCTTCGGCCATCAGCGGCAGCAGTTTTTCCGGCTCGTTCAGTGGCAACGGCAACTCGGTCCAGACAAAAAAGCTTTTCAGCTTGATGAATTCGATATGTTCGGCATCCGGCGAAAAACCTTTGGGTGGACGCTGCAGCTTGCCCTCGTCCTGAATGGTGCCGAAGCGGGCCTTCAGGCGCTTATTCTTGAGCACTTTGGAAAACCCTGGCGCGTCGTTGACCATATGCTCGCGCAACGCCTTGAGCCGGCCCGGCGGCGGCATGTATTCGCCGGCGCCAAACAGCATATTGCCATGACCATCGATCTGCACATAGTAAGTGGGGCCGCCGGCCTTGCTGGGGCGGCGCATGTCGTTCGGTGCAATCGCCGCCGAAAAGCGCGTTTTATACGGGCTCTTGTCATGCGCAAAGCGCACGTCGCGGTTGATGCGGAACATGGCTTTCTTGGGATTGCAGAATTTCACGGCCGGGTCGAACTTGCCCAGCTCGCCGATCAGGCTGGTCACCAGCGCCAGGAATTCCTCGCGCAGGATGTCGTAGCGCGGCTTGTTCATGACAAACCAGGGACGGTTGTTGTTTTCGCTCAGTTCACGTAAAAATTGGGTCAAATCACGCACATGCATGTGTCGGTTTCCGATTCGCGGCTATTTGTTGAGATCCTTGGGGATGGGGCGCTTGCCCACCACCACGTCGAGCGCCGCCTCGCGGTTCTTGCGCAGTACCGTCATTTTAGCTGTTTCGCCAGGCGGCAGCTGGGCGATCAGGTTCAGCATTTCGGTGGTGTCGCCGACTGGCTTGCCATTGACCGCCAGCAAAATATCGCCCGGCTTGATGCCGGCCTTGTCGGCCGGGCCGCCGCGCACCACGCCGGCGATAATGGCGCCGGTTGAACGCTGCAGGCCGAAGCTTTCGGCCAGCTCTTTGGTGATGTCCTGGGTTTCCACGCCGATCCAGCCGCGCACTACATGGCCGTTCTTGATGATCGCTTCCATCACCGTCTTGGTGGTGGAGACGGGAATGGCAAAGCCGATACCGACCGAGCCGCCGCTTTGCGAATAGATGGCCGTATTGATGCCGATCAAATTGCCGCGCGTATCGACCAGGGCCCCGCCCGAATTGCCGAAGTTGATGGCCGCATCGGTCTGGATAAAGTTTTCAAAGCTGTTGATATGCAGGTTGTTGCGGCCCAGGGCGGAAATAATGCCCATGGTCACCGTCTGGCCCACGCCGAATGGGTTGCCGATCGCCAGCACAGCATCGCCCACGCGCGCCTGCTCCGACTGTCCCAGCACGATCACGGGCAATTTGTCGAGCTTGACCTTGATCACGGCCAGGTCCGTTTCCGGGTCCAGCCCCACTACCTGCGCCGGCGCCTTGCGACCGTCGGTCAGCACGACTTCGATTTCGTCGGCACCTTCGACCACATGGTTATTGGTCAGGATATAGCCTTCGTGGCTGACGATCACGCCCGAGCCCAGGCTGTTTTTCAGGCCGCCGCCTTCGTCGTCCATGTCGGGCGTGCGCTCGCCGAAAAAGCGCTTGAAGAAGGGATCGCGCATCAAGGGATGCGCGCCGCGCTTGGGCGCCTGGGTAGTCAGGATATTGACCACCGCCGGCATGGCGCGCGCCGCCGCATCGCGGAAGGATCCGGGCGCCAGGCTGCTCGAGGCCGTCTCCACCACGGGAATCGGCGTGGCGGGCGAACCCAGTTGCTGGAGCCGGCTGGCCGGGCGCAAGGCACCATAAACAAAATACAGTGCCAGCGCGATGGTCACGGTTTGCGCAAACAACAACCAGAAACGTCGCATAAAACTCCACCCAGGTCAGCCGGCCCAGTGCCGGAACGGTTTATTGTGCCAGATCGTTGTTTTTTGGTGTGCCTTTGAGCGCGTCGCGTATCTCGCGCAGCAACATGATGTCTTCCGGCGTGACCGGTGGCGCGGCCGGCGCCGGCGGCGGCGTATTGGCGCGGCGTGCCTTGTTCATCAGCCGTACCATCTGGAAAATGATAAAGGCAAGAATAATGAAGTTGAGCAAAATGGTCAGGAAGTTACCGTAGGCCAGCACGGCGCCCGCTTTCTTGGCTTCCACCAGGGTCATGCTGGTGGCCTGGCCATTCAGGGGCAGGTAGTAATTGGCGAAATCGAGACCACCAAAAATGCGGCCGATCGGGGGCATGATAACGTCTTGCACCAATGAATCGACGATCTTGCCGAAAGCGCCGCCGATGATCACACCGACTGCCAGGTCGACGACATTGCCCTTCATCGCAAATTCTTTAAATTCTTTCATCATCGCCATCTTTTTCCCCTTCGGAATGTCTATAAAAACATGACGATCATACTATTGATTTCGTTTGCACCGAGATTTTGCATGTGCGCTTGCAGCATTGTTGCCGGGCTAAAGCTTTCTAGTTCGAAAGAACTAGCCACTGCCTGCAAAAGTATATAAATTATGGTACGGGCAACGTTTTGGTTTTATTCGCAGTTTGCTTCACTTATAATTTGCGGTTGCCAGCGGGGGCTTTTTTGCCCTCTGGCGATTAACAAGAAAATGGCAGGGGCTGCGCCATTTGACCGAAGTTCCGCAGGGATATTGCCACGTTGTCGTCCAAAGAGCGTACAAAGAGACGGCGCCTGGCAAACAGTGGGAAAGCGCTTCGGCGACGGATGTTTCGCGGCTGCCATTCATAATAAAGATTCGCATTTTGACTGATTGGGGTTTGCATGAGTAACGAAAAGCAGGTCGATTCAGGCCGCCGAGGCTTGCTCGTCGCCACGTGCGCGGCGGGCAGTGTAGTCGGGTTGGCAACCGCAGGAGCCTTGGTAAGCACCTTCCAGCCGTCGGAGCGAGCGAAAGCGGCGGGCGCGCCGGTCGAAGTGGATATCGCCACCTTGCAGCCCGGCGAAATGCGCACCGTCGAATGGCGCGGCAAGCCGGTCTGGATCCTCAAGCGCACGCCGGAAATGATCGCGTCGCTGAAGAAAACCGACGGCAAGGTCGCCGATGCCAATTCGCAACGCAATCCCGCCGAATTCACGCCGTCCTACTGCATGAACGAAGCGCGTTCCATCAAGCCTGAGATCCTCGTCGCCGTCGGTATCTGTACCCACCTCGGCTGCTCCCCTTCCTCGAAATTTACCCCCGGCCCACAACCATCGCTGCCAGATGACTGGGAAGGCGGCTTTTTGTGTCCTTGCCACGGCTCAACCTTCGACATGGCCGGCCGCGTGTACAAGAACAAGCCGGCGCCGGACAACCTGCAAGTGCCGCGCCATATGTACCTGAGCGACACCAAACTGGTCATTGGTAAAGACGAGAAAGGCGAGGCTTGATCATGGCTGCTTTCAAAGAAACCAAATTTCCGGCCGATGCCCCGGCCGCCGAAAAAGCACTGGGCTGGGTCGATGACCGCTTTCCCCTGACCAAGCTGTGGAACGACCAGTGGGGCAAATACTACGCCCCGAAAAACTTCAACTTCTGGTACATCTTCGGCTCGCTGGCAATGCTGGTGCTGGTGCTGCAGATCGTCACCGGCATCTTCCTGACCATGCACTACAAGCCGGACGCGGCGCTGGCCTTCAATTCGGTCGAATACATCATGCGCGAAGTGCCGTGGGGCTGGCTGGTGCGTTATATGCACTCGACCGGCGCCTCGGCCTTCTTCATCATCGTCTACCTGCACATGACGCGCGGCTTGATGTACGGCTCCTACCGCAAGCCACGCGAACTGATCTGGCTGTTCGGTTTCGCCATCTTCCTGTGCCTGATGGCCGAAGCGTTCTTCGGCTACCTGCTGCCATGGGGCCAGATGTCGTACTGGGGCGCCCAGGTGATCGTCAACCTGTTCGGTGCGATTCCCTTTATCGGCCCTGACCTGTCGCTGTGGATACGCGGCGACTATGTGGTGTCCGACGCGACCCTGAACCGCTTCTTCGCCTTCCATGTGATCGCCATCCCGCTGGTCCTGCTGGGCCTGGTTGCAGCGCATTTGATCGCCCTGCACGAAGTCGGTTCCAGCAATCCGGACGGCATTGAAGTGAAGGAAACCCTGGGCGCCGACGGCCATCCGCTCGATTCGATTCCATCGCACCCGTACTACACCGTGCACGATCTGTTCGGCGTGTCGATTTTCCTGGTGATTTTCAGCGCGGTAGTGTTTTTTGCGCCGGAAATGGGCGGCTACTTCCTGGAATACAACAACTTCCTGCCGGGCGACTCGCTGAAAACCCCGCTGCACATCGCGCCAACCTGGTACTTCACACCGTTCTACTCGGTGCTGCGCGCCACCACGGCCGACTTCATGTACGTGCTGATGGGCGCCGTCGCCGCCTACGTGGTGTTTATCTGGCTCAAGTCGCGCCTGTCGATCAAGGCCAAGACGGCGATCGCCGTGATCGCCCTGCTGGCCATCGTCGGCATGCTGCCACAGGTACTCGACGCGAAATTCTGGGGCGTGGTGTTCTTCGGCGGCTCGGTGGTGATCCTGGCCTTCCTGCCATGGCTCGATCATTCGCCGGTGAAGTCGATCCGCTACCGTCCGAACTGGCACAAGATTGTGTATGCGATTTTCGGCCTGTCGTTCCTGATCCTCGGCTACCTCGGTACCCAGGCACCGACCGACGCCAAGACCATCGTGTCGCAAGTGTGCACCCTGATTTACTTCAGCTTTTTCCTGTTGATGCCATGGTGGAGTGCAATGGGCAAGTTCAAGACCGTGCCGTCGCGTGTGACGTTTCACCCGCACTAAGCCGATCCCACGCCACGCTCAAAGGACATACATCAAATGAAGATTGCAAAAAAACTGCTCGCCATCTTGGCGTTCGTGCCGGCCATGGCCTTCGCCAACGAAGGCGGCTTTCCACTGGAAAAAGCGCCTGACCGCCAGACCAATATGGCGGCGCTGCAGCATGGCGCCAAACTGTTCGTCAATTATTGCCTCAATTGCCATGCCGCCGCGTCCATGCGCTACAACCGCCTGAAGGACCTGGGCCTGACGGAAGAGCAGATCAAGAAGAATCTGTTGTTCTCAGGTGATAAAGTGGGCGACTTGATGACCACCGCGCTGGCGCCGAAGGATGCCAAGGCCTTTTTCGGCGTGGTTCCACCGGATTTGTCGGTAATTTCGCGCGCAAAATCATCTTCCGCTGGCACAGGCGGCGACTACCTGTATACTTACCTGCGTACGTTCTATAAAGACGACACGCGGCCGACCGGCTGGAACAATATGGTCGTGCCAAATGTTGCCATGCCGCATGTGTTATGGGAGTTGCAAGGTATCCAGACTGCCAAGTTCGTGGAAGAGAATGATCCGCACGAAGCGGGCAAGAAAATCCACAAATTTGTCGGCTTCGAACAAGTCAAGCCAGGCACGTTGAACAAGATCGAGTATGACACTGCGGTGGCCGACCTGGTCGGCTACATGGAGTGGATGGCCGAACCGGCACAGCAGACACGCAAGCGCCTGGGCGTTTGGGTACTGCTGTTCCTGTCGGCTTTTGCTCTGCTGGCATGGCGCCTGAATGCGTCGTTCTGGAAGGAAGTCAAATAAAGCGAGGCACCGGCTTCAAGCCGGTTAATGCCTGTTTCTAGCGTTGTCCGCATGAGTGGACAAGCGACCTTGGGGTGAGCCGTTCGCGGCTTCACCCCCTTTGTTTCTAAGGAACTATAAAAAATGATGGTTCTCTATTCGGGTACAACCTGCCCATTTTCGCAACGCTGCCGCCTGGTCCTGTTTGAAAAAGGCATGGACTTCGAAGTGCGCGACGTCGACCTGTTCAACAAGCCGGAAGACATTTCCACGATGAACCCGTACGGCCAGGTGCCGATCCTGGTCGAGCGCGAACTGATTCTGTATGAGTCGAACATCATCAACGAGTATATCGATGAGCGCTTCCCGCATCCGCAACTGATGCCGGCCGATCCGCTGATGCGCGCCCGCGCGCGCCTGATGCTGTTCAACTTTGAAAAAGAACTGTTCGTCCACGTCCACGTGCTGGAAAGCGAACGCGCCAAGAGCAACGACAAGAGCCACGACAAGGCGCGCGCGGAAATTCGCGACCGCCTGACGACGCTGGCGCCGCTGTTCCTGAAAAACAAGTACATGCTGGGCGACGAATTCTCGATGCTCGACGTGGCTGTCGCGCCGCTGCTGTGGCGCCTGGACCACTACGGCATCGAACTGTCGAAAACGGCCGCGCCGCTGATGAAATACGCCGAACGCATCTTCTCGCGTCCTGCCTATATCGAAGCGCTGACGCCTTCCGAGAAAGTCATGCGCCGTTAAGATATCCCCATAAAGCTACTGCGCAGCCCGCTCTCGACTTGGCGTTACTCGCCGTACTAAAGTACGGCTGCGTTACTCAAGCCGATATCGGGCTTGCTCGCTACGCTTTCTGGGGCATCTTGAGATTTATCTCATCGCTCTGTTTCATTGAATCACCGGTGCGCCCGCCTTGCAGCAATGGCGGCGCTCTCGCCTCACAGTGCCTATCATGTCTGAAATCTCAACCAAACCTTATATGCTGCGCGCCATCTACGAGTGGTGCACCGACAGCGGCTACACGCCCTACCTCGCGGTCAAAGTCGATTCGCGCACCACGGTACCGATGGAATACGTGAAAAAAGGCGAAATCGTCCTGAACATCAGCTTCGGCGCCACCAGCGCCCTGAAAATGGACAACGACGCCGTGCGCTTCCACGCCCGCTTCGGCGGCGTTTCGCGTGAAATCTACGTCCCGGTCGACAACGTAATGGCCATCTACGCCAACGAAAACGGCCAAGGCATGGCATTCGAACCAGTCCTCGGCAACGACGACCCGCAAGGCCAGCCGACCGACAGCCCAGCATCAAGCGACGCCCCGCCACCACCCGCCCCGACGGCAACCGGCCCGACCCTGTCATCGGTCCCGACCGGCAACACCGGACCGAGCGAAACACGCGACACGCCACCCGGCGACGACGAGCCACCAAAAAAAGGCGGCCGCCCGACCCTCACACGCATTAAATAGCGTATAATTCGCAACGCACAGTTTTTGCCGACTTAGCTCATTTGGTAGAGCAGTTGATTTGTAATCATCAGGTGGCCAGTTCGAAACCGGCAGTCGGCACCAATAAATTCAAGCACTTAGCCCAATCCTCAGGATTGGGCTTTTTGCTTTCTGGACGCCATGTAACCCCTGTGTAACCCGGCTTGATCAATCAAGCCGGACTAACCAGCGGCCTGCCGCACCATGCACAGGTGCGGCACCCTTCTCTCAAAAACCAAGAACGCGCCGGATAGCCTCTACCGGCCAGGCCAAGCGGCCGTTCACACGAACCGGCCTCAGAGGCCCATTTTCGGCGGACGCCCATACCCGCAATGTCTGCGGTTTTCTGCCCAAGTGGTAAGCAGCACATGCGGTATCGACATGTGTCCGCCGTTCCAGGTCAAGCGGCGTGAAGCCCTGCCAAGATTGAGAGCCTGCCATCTGGTGCTGTACTGCTCGCGGTTGTTGCTGATCCATCCATCGCCTCGAAATTTGTGCGCCGAACAACAGGCCAACCTCAATGGTCAGCGCCACATTGTCCGGCACATGTCCGACAACGCCGGGGCACGGCCCCAGCCCAAGAATACTGTTCCGTATCGACGTCGCCCCTGACGCGCAGTCAATACGCAAGCACCTTTCGGCGCTTGTCCCCCACCCGGCTTCAGGCGCCGGGCGCAACTGCCATGCGGTCTCCCGCGTCGCGCTACCTGCAAAAAAGACAGGTCATTGGTGGCGCAACACCGGTTTTTCATATTCAGAGATGGGGACGTCAAACATCGTCCGGCCAATGGCTTGGCTCATGTGTTGGATCGACACACGACCAGTTAAAGCTGATGAGGAGAAGAGTCAGGATGAGAAAAACAGGCTTGCCGGGTTCTGGAGGCGATGATCCGCTTGTGAAACGTCGATGGCGTCTGCTATGCGTCGCTCATTGTTCTGCTGGACCGAGGTAGAAAGCAGTTCGTTGGTCAGTCAAGGGACGAAATAGAAATGGTACGCCATTCAAACTGGCGTTACTTGAAGAGCAATTCCCACCATAGCGGGCATTGTGTGTTGAGGTAGATATTTCAGTTTCAGGAAGTAAATCCCTGGCCATTCCGCAGAGCGAATCAGCATCATGAAGCAACACATATTACCTGTCAACAAGTTTTCAGCCATTAGCTTGAGGCATTAATACCCGTCTCTGCCTCCTGCAGACGCTGCGATAAAAAGGACGTTGCCACAGAGAAATTGGAGTGTTAAGATTTAACTGTCGCCATGCGGCATTATTGTAAATGCAATTCCCTGTCAAAAGTAAGCAACAAAGCAGTTCACAAAATCGGCAACTTCTGACGCGTTTTCCAGCAAACGCTTGGCGATTGCTCGGCAGAACGCGCTCAATATCAGCAACTCCTAGCACATCCGCAATTGCCGTATCCCTGAATCTTCTCGTGTGTACGCCTGACGTTTCGTAATATTCACGATTGTCACCTTGCTCGACCATCTGCAACGTAGTGCCAACGTCAGCTCGGGCAGGAACTTATGCGCCTGTCCTCTCCTTACACTGGGCCATACCCAACATCACCATTTTGGGCAATTCCTATTCTCTCCCACACCCTCCTCAACTCTTCTGCGCCTGCCTGAACCTTTCGTGAACAGCTTCACGAATAGGGCCATCTCGTCGATCCGCATGCAATGCAATACCCGGGTGCGACCGGGCGGATGAGAGCACTTCCTCGTCTATTCGCACACAACCGTGGTTATATTTTACTCATACCTGTATGCATATCGGATCAAGGAGGATGGCATGTTTTTTAGCACCAACGAAATAGCGCAACTTGCTACTTCATTCCCATGGGAACACGCGGCCCAAGTCAAAATCAAGGCCGCAAAATACGGCGTGGAACCGGACGACATCATCCAGGAAGGACGCGAAATAATCCTGGAAAAAGCTAAGGCATTCGACCCAGCCAAAGGTACCTTGTGCCAGTTCGTATTTGGCCAGTTGGAGAAAAGAATGCTCCGTCAGCTGGGCGCACACACGTTTGCTGTTTCCATAGACAGCAACGAACATATTGGTGAAAGTACACACAGCGTCATCGCCAATCTGGTGGCGCCAGCAGTGTACGACGACGACGACGACTACTTCCCGCCGCCTTCAGATCAATCCAAAATTTCTAAGGCTTTGTCGATCGCCAGTTTTGTGAGCGGAAAGTCGACTGCGGATCTTGCACGGGCCCTTGGCGTCACCCCGCGGCGAGTACGACAAATTCTGCAGCAAATTCGTGAGCAGTACGCGACATCGAACCAGTCTGAGCTTTTCTTTGATGAGGGGCGCTAATGTCATCAGGTAATTATCAAAAACATGCGGCCTCTCACGGTCCATCTCGCCTAGTCATAGCACTCAATTCTCTCTACGCGCGAAAGCTCGGGACGACCACGGCAGCATGGCTGTGTCAAGCTGAATACACCCAAAGGAAAGCCGGGAGCGGCTGCTGGTGGTTCAAAAAAATTCTCGCAGATAGGGATGATAATAATCAGATGATTTCACCCCAATGGGAAATCGACCAAAGCTTTGAGTATGAAACGGGCCTGACTCGGTCACACCAAGAGAAAGCCCGAAAAGCAGCGAAAAAACTTGGAGTGCTTCAGGAGCGGCGTTCGCGCAATGGAGGTCGACTCGATTACCTGGTCAATCTGGATCTGTTAGCTGAAATCGTGTCCAAGTGGGCCGATGAAGAGCGCAATTTCCAACGTTCAGAAGCGTCGGAAATCACATTCAGCAACGGTGAATCTGGCACTCTGGAAAGCGAAATTTCGCTTTCTAGTACAGAGAGTATACAGATTAAAAAAAGTAGAACTGCGCCATCAGGCTCATCAGCCAAGCATGAGAACAGTAGCAAGAAGCGACAACCAAGGGCCAAGATCGCTGGCGTACATTGCTGGAACGATCTCGACCAGAAACTTGCCAATACTATATTAGAAAAATATGGCGAGGAGGCTGTTTGCAACGCCGTATCACAACTTGAAAACGAGGGTGCAAAGCCATTGCCATCAGTCGTCGAAAAAATATTGTCACGCTCAAGCGCCAAGAATATGGTCGAAGAAACGCGCCAGCGGCTGGACAGCTATGACATCAGCGAAATCGACCGAAAGAGGCGAACAGCAGCACGTGACGCAGTGGACATGTTATCGCCAAGCGAACGTGGCAAGCTCATCAAAAAATTCATTGATGAAAACATCGGAGGGGACGCTACATCATTCGAACCTATCACAGGTGAGTTTCGCAAATTGGATGAAAAATTGCATTGCAAACGCTGGCTGGAGGCGCAGTTTATGGGTAAATTTTGATGCCGAAAAACTATGCGGTCGGATCGCCGACGGTCGAATCATTCGCTCACTCTGGCTGACGCCGTGTATCGGAAGAGAAACTTCGGTGCGGAGAAGCGCATACCGGTGAACGCAGTCGATGCACCTGCTTCCAAGATCGGCTGGCTATAGCGGTATCCCCTGACGGAGGCTCATGTGGCGTTTTGAAAGAACCTTCCCGTCCGGTCCACCATCAGGTAGGACTCCGTCATGTCATGTCATGTCATGTCATGTCATGGCATGTGCAGATCGAATAGCCCCTCTACGTATTCGCTATTGCTCAAGCAACTTATTCATGGCAAGATAATTAGTTTTCGCCTTTATCTTCGCTCTAGTCATTATCCGTCCACGCAACACAGCTAACTGACTCACATAATAGCGTGAGCTAATCTATTAAATGTGCAGTTATCCCTCGGAGTTTATTGAATGCCACTGCCACTAATATTTATAGCTATTGGTGTCGTGTCCTTGCTCGTTGGGACAACGATCGCCGTCAAGTGGGACTATATCCTCGTTACATTAAAAGGCAAGCGGCTCGCAGTCTTGGGCGCGCGTGGGGTGGGCAAGACACACCTTGTAAAGTTCCTGGCTACCGGCTCTATCCCAGTTGAGTACAAGCAGACGGTCGCTCCTGAGAAAACTTCGTCCCGTCGCTTTCAACTCAATGACCTCGACTTGAAGGTGAAAGATTCGCTTGATATATCTGGAGATAAGGCTGCCTACGGTGAGTGGAAGGAACTGTTCGAACAAGCAGATGTAGTGTTTTACCTCGTCCGCGCTGATCGGCTCATCGCCGGCGACCGTAACGTGGAGGCCCGAGTAAGAGATGACCTAAAGCACATTGGGGGGTGGCTAACATCCCGCAACCCGCGACCATTCATTTTTATCATCGGAACTCACTGCGACCTTGACCCTGAGTTCCGCAGCACCTCATCAGCCAAGATGGGTGATTACGTTGACAAGTTCAGGCAGATTCCCATCGTAGTGGAGCTCGTCGCACGTGCAGGCGGCGCACAACAAACAAAGGTCGTCTTAGGGAGCATGAAAAATACCCAAAATACCGAAGCACTCGTTTACCAAGTCTTTATGCAGGTGACTTCATGAGCGACAGGTTCATCCTTTGGGCTCAGGCTCTTGACAACGTTTCACCAGACCACTTCCAAGTGAACGGAAAGGTTTTGGCCCCAGACGAAACCATACAGCGCCAGGAAGTAGTGTCGGTAGTATCCAACGTCATCAAGAGGGGAGAACGGATCTGTGAGAAAAGTGGTGTGCTATTGACTGCCGATGAAAGCCACTTCGTCATGGAAATACCCTCCGCCCAACTCGACAGCGCAGGGAGATCCGCGCCGATAGTATGCTACGGCGACTACAACGCTACCGTTGATCCTGTACTTGGTGCCTCGGCTACAGTAATACTCGATGACTTTGCGAGGCGCATCGGACGCACGCTGCAGGCGGAGCACTTTGAACTCGTACAAGCATCCTTTGAAGCCCTAAAAAAAAAGTCCTCGACGACGAAGCTCATACGCATCTCTCGAATCGTGATAGCGAGCCTCGTGCTTTTCGCCATCGTCTACTGGCTAGCGCAAAATGGATCGTAGCCAAAGATAAGAAACAAATGCAGAAAGCTGTGCCTGTAATGGGCGAAACGACCACCGCGATCAACCACCAAGTATCAAATAAATTTCAATCTATGACGACAGGTTCCTTTCCCAACGATCCAAGTAGCCGAAAGGCTATTCTGGTTCTGCAACAACATGACCTTGAGAAGTGCGCTTACGAACCCGGCGCCGCGCAATCGCTTTTTGATGAGGAAGCGTATGTCCTCCAGTTTCCAGTTCGCTCGCAGAGCGAGGTGTCGCCAGCCCTTCGGAACATTATCGACTCGGGGCTTGCTCGTCCAGGTAGCATGCTAGTTCAAAGCCCCTTCGACGCAGACACCTACGAGGAGGCATCGCTTGCTCCACAGCGCTTCGCACTTGCCAAACACATGTATTTCTCCATGTTATGCATGTACCTCGGAGCAACGGAAGTCAGCGTGGAGCAAATCGACCTCCGCACGCGCACAGGCAAGACTTCAGTCGATGTTAGGGCGGAGCGGCTAGGAGCGAGCGGAAAAGTATCAATCGAGGCTGAAGAACTTGAGCGTTTCCGCGCCCAAATGAATCTATGCGACATGTTCACAGGAGGCACGCCCGACATTTTGACTGCCGAAAAGCTCCTGCGTCGCACCGGCTTACTAGCGGACCCGAACATGCGCACGCTCCTCGAAATGCGACGGGACGGCATGAATCAGCTGCTAACACGCAAGTTGACACTGAGCCTCTCGAACGAGGCAAAGAGTAATCTCAATGTTGCGGGACGACTAAAGGTACCTGAGTTCGTAACGCTTTCCGTCGAGTACGACCGGGTTATCAAGGAGCAACATGACTACACGTTAACCGTCCTCGTAAAATTTTGAAGCGATTACCAATAAGTTATTAAAGAGCAAAGCCACGGCAGTCGCACAGTTTGATACGTGCTAGGCCAATGCGACGAGTCCGGCTTCAAAGATGTCAAGATAGGACGCAGCTTTTCCCTGCGCTATAAGCTTGTCAGCATCTTCAACATCAGTACCATCAGCAACAGGAATAATAAAAGCCTCGCCAGGCTGTCGCTTAGTCCACTGGAAAGCGCTTTCAATCTCTCTATCGCAGCCACAGGGGCGACCTGCTATTTTTTTCAGAGCATTGACAGCGCTATATCGGATTGACGTGATTTCACATCCGAGCGGCTTACACATACGCACAACATAACCATTGAATTTGGAAGGCTGCGCGTTGTGCAACGGGTCTAGAAGGACCACTTGAAATACGTTATCCTCGTCCATGAACCCTACAAGTCGCCCCATTGCCTTAGACACCGAGATCTGAAAAAACGGAAACTCTTCCGCATTCTTGACATAGTCGTCGCCGATCCAATCGATGTCAGCGCGCTTGATTGGAATACTTCTCCATTTCCAATCGATATCGTGCATACGCAACGTCCCATCGGCGACTGTCCGGCTATCCAACACCGACTCAAGCGTAAGCGCTGACAATTCACCAAGTCGATACATCACGGACAAAGTCCATTTTTTATCAATTCTGTCAGAGTCCAGACCAAAGTTTTCGATCTCTTTGAAATAGCGGAATCCAAATGACCAGCGTTGATTGTCACGTTTTTGGGAACGTTTTAGAAGGTTTTTAAGATCTTCGCCTTTGCCGCCTTCACCAGACTTTTCGGCGCGAGCGCGCGCCGCGTCCTTGATGCTCATCGTGAGTTAGCGACTTCGAGGGTTTGTTTGTAATACGAGGCCATAAGCTCTTCGTCTATCTCGGTCTCGCATCGAGCCGAATTAGACAGACCACCGCGCGCCTGAATCCATGGCTCTTCGTCGTGCGTCATACGTTCCAACTTAGTACCAGAGTAGGATGCATAAGCTTCCAATATCTCGTTAACGAAGTCAGCCGCATCTCGATTCAAAGATTCACCTTGATTTTGTTCCACGACGTCATTGCTCGTGATAGCGTCGTACATCATGTGCGTTCTGGAAAAACGGTCATAAATTTCACGGTTCACAGGTCCATGGACCCATGCTTGAAATTTGGCGTCGAAAAGCGGTTTCTGCTTGATAGCAAGGTGCCAAGCTTGGATGTAGAACAACAACTTTTGGAGCTTCAACACATTCAAGCCAGCGCCAGCCTCTTCCAACTTGACTATTACGTAGTCTGCGACGCTGCCAATAGTTGCTTTTGTCATAAATTCTCCCATGAATGCATTGTATCACTTAGCGCCAGGGGCTTTTCAATACTTGATTATGCACTTGCTTCAGATGGCATCAAAATTCGCCGTTCGGACACGGTAACGTGTGGGTCGTAGCGACGGCCAAGCGCGGCACCAGCGCCACCAAGTCGCAGCGGCGGTTGGAACGATACTGTACTTCAGCCAGCTAGAGCGGCGGAAAAACTTGGCAAATTTGAAGGCTTGATGTGTGCCACATAAAGCAGTCTTCACGTTGCCAGTACCACGTTGAGCCAGCGGAAGGCGTCGATCTCGCTGCCGGTCTTGCCGCGCGTGGCATGGCGTATATTGTGCTCATAGCCGAACTGATCGAGGACGGCAAAACCGGACAGGCCGTCCGAGGGAAAGCAGGCGCTGGGCGGAATCGGCTGCCTAGCCCAAGGCGCTAGTGCGGACACAGAAAAACCGGCCACCGGATCGAAGCGCAATCGCTGCGGACGTACTTCGCTCATTTCGACCGCCGCCACGAATGGCACCTTTTGATCGATCCGTGGCCATGTCCGCCGCCGGGCAGCTCGCCGCCCGGATAGGAGTCGTCGCCCCACACCTCACCCTACAACGGCCGTGTCACTTCAACTTGAAAGATCACCTCCATCTGCTTGTGCCTGAGCAGCCAAGCCGTCTTCCAAGACACGCCGAGATGGCGCATCAGCGCCAGCGCCGCGATATTGGTTCTCGATTGTGTCATACAGTATATCGCCAGATACCAAGTGGTCAAAGACAGACGGCTGTGCTCTAGCATAGTGCTGGCACGCACGCTGGCCAGCGCGGCTGCGCACCGTGCTTCGGTGCCCTACTCCCGCAAAAATTTCGCGATGGATAATCCCTTATGGAACTGAGTCGGGCTGATCGACATGATGGCCCTCCCGTTTATGTTGTCAAACAAGCTTGGACAACAGGCGGCGATCAAGGTTCTGAGCCAAGAACATAATCAGGTAGATGTATATCACAAGAAATCGCCTGCAGGAATCAAGAATCCGTGGCTGCCGACACTCTTCCTTAGCTCTTAACTCGACTTGCGCAAGCACGCACGAGACTTACGATAACTCTTGTCGCGGTCGCATATGCCGCTCAACCGATCCTATTAAGGGAGTTATTTGATGAGTACCGATAAAGTCACGAACCTGACCATTTTTACTACCGACTGGACGAAAGAAGATCGCCGTTCCGTTAAGGCCTACCTCAATGGCAAAGGCGACGGCCGGGTCCTGTGGTGGAACATCAATCGTTGGCTTCACCAGCATTTCAGGCCCAAAGCTTCGCTCGACAAGATTATGTTTTGCTTCCACTCACGCCACCAAACGCTCACCTTGCTCAACCTGGAATATCGAGCCGACGTCCAAGAGGTGGCAAAGGCAATCCAGTCCGAGGGAGTTGTGGCAGGAATTCGATTCGCGATTTCCTCAGCCTGTAAGACGCGTTTGTCTGAAGGATACACGTACTCGCAGCTCTCCTGCCATAAGGACGCCAAGCCATGAACGAGGTTGGCGAATGCCGGACATAGTGGTTTCATCCTAAACATCATGAAGAAAAAAATGAACAAACTTATT
This sequence comes from Janthinobacterium longum, assembly GCF_051380735.1. Classification (NCBI taxonomy): domain Bacteria; kingdom Pseudomonadati; phylum Pseudomonadota; class Betaproteobacteria; order Burkholderiales; family Oxalobacteraceae; genus Janthinobacterium; species Janthinobacterium longum. The sequence continues at coordinate 147,730 of NZ_JBNYXQ010000002.1, read as the reverse complement.
GAGCATATTAAAAAAGTAGCGATCGAAGACACACGCCTTTTTTTCGAACCATTCGCTGCAGTGAAGCGCCTGATCCGCCGCGTGGCCACGGCCATCACTTCTAGGATCAAGCGATCAAAGCCAAAAGACAAGAAGGACGATGACCAATGAGAAGTGGCGCCTTCTATCTGTTGCTCTACTTCCATCCAATAGCGAAGATCCTCCTTACAATTGTGTGTCGGGTTTGCGGCTTCCTCGCAATCATCACGCTGGTCGGAATGTTCTTCAACGACTCTTGGGTGGGCATTATCGTGATTGCTGCGCTCTTCTTTTTGGTGTCGCTTAGCGCCTCGATTCTTCAGGCAAAGTACACCGGACTTCTGCTGAAACTCCAACCGGACGAGACTGAATACACTTTCTACGACTGATTGAACAGCCAAGGCAGGCCATCGCGTGATAGTCGGCCTTGGTTGGTACCCTGAGAAATAAAAGCGCACCATCCGTTTAGGTAATTTGCGCGGCTAATCAGCCAACGAGCGCTCGAATACCTCCGATATGTAGTTTTCCTGCAGACTCCTTCTGAAATAGAACATGTCTGTCCGCGACGTCTTTCCAAGAAGCAAGCTCTGGATTCCACCATCGGAGAGCTTTGTTGCACAAGTAAATTGAGAGCGTAATACCGGTTACCCCAAGCAGACCTAGGAGTCTGCGCGGCAGACCGATTTCGCTTCATTTTCCGACATTTTGAGGGGTGCTTTACGCCTTCCCAAGGTCGAGAAAGTCGATTCTAGAGCGTTCTGATAGGTCGAAAAATCGAGCCGTGATTTTCATTTCTTCTGCCGCGCACACTCCTGTGCCATGGCCAACGTCGTCGATGTTCGAAGCCTGGGCAAGCGATTGAGGATGGCTGCTCGCACTTGCAACTCGGCGGCCTAGTAGTCGAAATCGCGCGAATCACTGGTTCTCCTATCAGCTTGAAGCAGTGCATTTTGGTTTCCACTAGGCTGCGCCGATGGTAGCTCATCCACTTCTTCCATATTCGACGACCAAGGCGTCGCATGGCATGCAATATGGCATTGCGCGCATCAGCCTCCGGTCGACGGTCTTTCCCGGGCTTGCCGTTTTTGCGCGTCGGAATAATGGCCTGTGCGCCGCGTAGGGCAATAGCCTCATGGCAGGCCTTGTATCGTAGGCGTCAATCTGGTCGAGAAGCGATTACAGCATCGGCGATTGACGGCAGCTTTATCCGTGACCTCAACGGCATCAATTTCCAAGGTCTTGGCATCAATTCCAAGGTGTATCCGAGCTACAATTTAGGGACACCTCGGGCATATGTGCAACAAAGCCCTGCGGTAGTAAAAGATGGGCATCGCATTATTGGCTATCTTACAAGCGCTCCCCCATAATTTTTCATACACGTCGGCCAGAGAATCATTCTTATCAGCCCGACGCAGGTGAGTATCAGCCTCATCGGCCAACCGCACTATCCTTCCCACGAAGCGGCAACTGATCAGGTGGATACCCAACATTTCATTGCTATAATGCACAATGCCCTCGGACGACAGTTGCGACTATTTCAGTCCGGGTGTCGCAAGAGTGCAAGTAGGGCTTCGCTTCCTTGATCCACGCATCCCCTGGTAGTCAAGTCCGACTTTCACGTACTGTGCAGTTAGAAAATTTTTGGACGATTCGTGATCGTTACGCGACTACTGACGGCAGCTCGCCTTAGAATTTCTGTCGATTGATCTGGGGGAACGCAACAACTATGGAACTAGAACCTCAGGGAAAATCAAGCAACTTCGGTTTCTTGGCTGTGCATAGCCAGTTGCTGGCTGACCTTGGCTCCACGGCAGAGCGACTCTATCCCTTTGATCCTGCCAGTTGCGTTCTTAAGCTACGGCTACTTGCTGAATCGCTAGCGCAAGAAGTTGCCTCTCGCATCGGATTACGCCCGCAACAGTCGACACAAGCTGAGCTACTGCGTGCAGTCGACAGTCGTCTGAGCTTGGATCCCCAAGTGCGACAAATGTTTCATTTCCTGCGGACTCGTGGCAACGAGGCTGCTCACCAAGCAAATCATGGCATAGGCTACCGCGAAGGCCTTGAAGCACTCAAGGTTGCGCGAGAGGTCGCTCTTTGGTTCCACCGTAGCTTCGGATCTGAACCTGATTTCAGGTCAGGCCCTTTCATACTTCCAGATGACCCAAGTCAAAGGTTGGTCGAACTCCAACAGCAAGTATCCAGCCTCACTCAAGATCTGCAGCAGGCTCAAACGGAGCAGGCAGGCAAAGCTGAACTCGCCAAGCTGCTCGCCGCACAGGCGGCACAAGAGCGCGAACTTGCCGCACGCGCCAGCGAAGAGCGTGGCATTTATGAAAGCCTGGCCGAGGAGGCCAGCGCAAGATTTGTCGCGCTGAAAGCGGAGTTTGACGCAAAATTGGAAGCAGCAGCTTCGCAGCCCACAACAACAAGTACTCAAGACGTTCAGCGTTTTGTTCAGCGAGCGGCCCGCGCTGCACAGAAAGTCACGATGGACGAGGCTGGCACGCGCCTGCTGATCGACCAAATGCTACGTGACGCCGACTGGGAGGCTGACACTAATACGCTAACCTACGCAAAGGGCACTCGTCCAGAGCGTCACCGGAACCTAGCTATCGCCGAGTGGCCCACTAAAGGCAAGCAAAATGCCGACTATGTGCTGTTCGCGGGTCTCACGCCAGTTGCCGCAATTGAAGCAAAACGTCTGAATGTTAACGTCGCAGGTAAGATTAGTCAGGCTGAGCGTTACGCGCGCGGCTTCACCCTCGACGCTGAGCACCATGCAGCTTGGCTGGTCCAGGGCTGTCACATCCCATGGATGGATGGTCAAGGTGGCACTTTTCAACTGCCGTTTGCATACTCATGCAATGGCCGACCTTTGATCAAGCAAAGTCCTGAGGCTAGCGGTACTTGGTTCCGCGATCTTCGCTTCACGTCTAATTTATCCAGGCCTCTGCAGGGATTTCACACGCCCGCAGGTCTGTTAGACCAGCTTGGTCGCAGCAGGACCGATGCCGAGGAACGGCTAAAGCAAGAAGGCTTCGCCTATCTGGGCCTGCGCGACTATCAGGAAAAGGCCATCGCTGCCGTCGAACTAGCACTAGCGGGTGGACAGACCAGTTGCCTACTGGCGATGGCGACTGGCACCGGCAAAACTCGTACGATCATCGGCCTTATCTACCGCTTGCTCAAGACTGAACGTTTTCGCAGAATTTTGTTCCTGGTTGATCGCACTGCTCTCGGTGAGCAAGCCATCGATACTTTCAACGACGCTCCGCTGGAGCAAAGCCAGCCGCTGTCCAAGATTTATAACATCGCTGAGCTTGGTGACATGGCCGCTGAAGCTGAAACACGCGTGCAAGTAGCCACCGTACAAGCCATGGTCAAACGCATCTTCGTGAATGACAACGCGCCAGCCGTTGACGCGTTCGACTGCGTGATTGTCGACGAGGCTCACCGTGGCTATACACTGGACCAGGACATGACTGAAGGCGAACTTGCGCTGCGCGACGAAGCTCAGTACCTGTCAACATACCGCCGCGTGCTAGATTACTTTGATGCAGTCAAGGTTGGTCTGACTGCCACACCCGCTCGCCACACCACGGAAATTTTCGGCCGACCGGTGTACACCTATTCGTACAGAGAGGCCGTCGCCGACGACTGGCTTATCGATTACGAGCCCCCAATCCGATACCAAACTTTGCTAAGCCAACATGGGATCCACTTTGACCGGGGGCAGCAGGTGGAGGCAATCAACATGGGCACCGGCGAGATCGAGTCAGCCGAACTTGAAGACGAACTGCATTTCGAGCTTGAGAGCTTCAATAGGAGAGTCATTAACGAAGACTTTAACCGCGTCATCTGCGAACAGCTCGCGCAAGAGCTAGACCCTATGGGAGAAGAGAAAACGTTGATTTTTTGCGCCACTGACGCGCACGCGGACATGGTGAAACGCTTACTGGGTGACGCTTTCAAGGATCTGTATGGCGAGCAATATAATCAAGCCGCTGTCGAGAAAATCACCGGCGCCTCTGATAAGGTGGGGCAACTTATCCGTCGCTACAAAAACGAACGCTTTCCGTCGATCGCAATCACCGTTGACCTGCTAACAACAGGCATTGATGTGCCCCCCATCTGCCATTTAGTATTCATGCGCCGGGTAAGGTCGCGCATCTTGTATGAACAGATGATCGGGCGTGCAACCCGGCGCTGTGATGACATCGGCAAGACCGTCTTCAAAATCTACGACCCTGTTGATTTGTACGCCGCGCTGCAAGCCGTCAACACTATGCAGCCATTGGTGAAGGATCCACACGTCACATTGGACCAGTTACTGGACGAACTAAACAACCCGGCCGCGTACGGCCTGCAGGGCAATGCGCCGGGCCGCAGCCACGCTCACGACGTGCTGGACCAGCTTAACCAGAAACTAATGCGCATACTGCGCGACGCCGCCCACAAGGCGGAGAAACGCCCAGAGCTGAGAGATCGGTTGGACGCACTGGAGCAGCAATGGGGCGTCGCACCACAGAACCTCCACCGCCACCTGCACCAACTGGGCGAAGAAAACGGTCCCCAAGCTGCAGCTGACTTTCTTCGCAATAACACTCGGTTGCTGCTGCAACTCGCCGAGGTGCAGCAGTTGTTGGGGACGGCCTACATGCCAGTCATCTCACAACATGTAGACCAGATACGCGAGCGCACCCAGAGCTGGGGCCAGTACACCAAGCCAGAGGACTACTTAGACAGCTTCAGCCATTTCGTGCGTCTGCAGATCAATCAATCAGCTGCGATCGCCACTGTGGTTAACCGTCCGCGCGATCTTACCCGAGAGCAACTCAAAGAGGTACGCTTGCTGCTCGACGGTGCTGGCTACTCCGAGGCAAACCTCAAGGCTGCCTGGCGCATGCAAAGTAATCAGGACATCGCTGCAGGTGTCATTGCTTATATCCGCCAGGCCGCGCTCGGCGAGGCTCTGCTGCCGTTTGAGCAACGTGTAGCCCGCGCCATGCAGAAGCTGTACGTGCAGCACTCTTGGACAACATTGCAGCGCAGGTGGCTGGAACGTTTGGCAAAACAGCTTACCCACGAAATTATCATTGATCGCAGTTTCGTTAACACCGCATTTGCCAATGATGGTGGCGCCAAGCAGTTGGATAAGCTGCTTAGTGGCCAACTCGAGCAAATAATGAACAACCTGACCGATGGCCTGTGGCCGCAAGCCGCAGCCTGATGGCCAACCAGAACCCAACTTACCTCCTAAATGACTACCCAAGACTTCGTTCAAAAACTCTGGAACCTCTGTGACATCCTTCGAGATGACGGCATCAACTATAGCGACTATGTAACTGAGCTCGTTCTGCTGCTCTTCATCAAGATGGAGCACGAGAATAATGAGAGCGGACTGCTGGAGGCACACAAGCTCCCCGAGTATGCCCGCTGGCCCGAGTTCACCGGCCGTTCCGGACTGAACCTTCTAAATCACTACAAGAGTAGCCTGCTCCAGCTCTCGCAAAGTACTGACCCGCTCATTGCAGCTGTCTACACCGACGCTCAGACCAGCCTCAAGGAGCCTCGCCATCTAGAGCAACTGGTTAAGAGCTTGGACACCATCGACTGGTTTAGTGCTAAGCAGGACGGCCTGGGCGACCTCTATGAGGGACTGCTAGAGAAAAACGCCAACGAGACCAAGAGCGGCGCCGGCCAGTACTTTACCCCGCGTCCACTGATCGATAGCATTGTTCACCTATTGCAACCCCAGCCCGGCGAGACTATTCAGGATCCTGCTGCCGGCACAGCCGGCTTCCTGATCGCGGCCGACGCCTATATCCGCAGCCAAACCGACGATTTCTACGACCTGAACGAAAAGCAGCGCCAGTTCCAGCGCAATAAGGCCTACCTGGGGATGGAGCTAGTCGCCGGTACACGTCGCTTGGCCCTGATGAACTGCTTGCTGCACGGCATGGAGGGCGATGACCAAGGTGTGGTTCACCTGGGCAATACCTTGGGCAGCGCCGGCAGCAGCCTGCCGAGGAGCGACATCATCCTCAGCAACCCGCCCTTTGGCACTGCTAAAGGTGGCGGTGGCCCGACCCGGGACGATCTGACCTTCGCCACCAGTAACAAGCAACTGGCCTTCCTGCAACACATCGTGCGCCACCTCAAAGACGGGGGCCGCGCCGCAGTGGTGCTGCCTGACAACGTGCTGTTTGAAAGCGGCGTGGGTGCCGACATCCGCCGCGATCTGATGGAAAAGTGTCGCCTTCACACCATTTTGCGTCTGCCCACTGGCATTTTTTACGCCCAAGGTGTGAAGACCAATGTCCTGTTCTTCCAGAAGGTAAGCCAGGCGGCCACCAGCAGCACGCGGGAGGTATGGGTCTATGACATGCGCGCCAACGCTCCCAAGTTCGGCAAGCGTACCCCACTGTCCCGTGCTTACTTCGCCGAGTTCGAGGTCTGTTTCGGTGCCGACCCGAACGGCCAGAGTGCGCGGACCGACCAGAACGAAACTGGGCGCTTCCGCCGCTTCACCCGCGACTGGATCGCCAGTGAGAAAGGCGACAGCTTGGACATTGCCTGGCTCAAGGATGAGAGTTCCGAGGATGCTGCCGACCTGCCGGAGCCGGAGATGTTGGCTAGGGAAGCGAGCGAGGAATTGGCTGCGGCGATGGAGGAGCTGAAAGGGCTCTTGGCGGAGTTGGGCGAATGAGCATAATAGAAGATTCCCTGCCTCACTCGTGGATTCGTCTCTCGCTGGGAGACGCGATTAACTACGGCCGCACTTCGAAGGCCGAGCCCAATGAGCTAGCAGACGATACCTGGGTGCTCGAACTGGAAGACATTGAGAAGGATACCGGGCGTGTCCTGCAGCGATTGACCTATTTGCAGCGTCAGTCGAAAAGTACGAAGAACCGTTTTTTTGCGGGCGACGTGCTGTACGGAAAACTGCGCCCCTACCTAAACAAGGTGGTTTATGCCGACAGCTCCGGTGTTTGCACGACAGAGATCGTGCCGATCAGACCGACAGAGGCTGTTGATGGGCGGTATCTGCTTCATTGGCTGCGCCACCCGCAGTTTTTGTCCTACGTCACCGAGGTCAGCCATGGGGTGAATATGCCTCGTCTGGGGACTGATGCCGGCAAAGCTGCACCGTTCGTCCTTGCGCCAAAGCTTGAACAACGTCGCATCGCTGACAAACTTGACGCTGTGCTGGCCCGCGTAGAAGCGGTAACCGATCGCCTCGCCCGCGTCTCTCCGTTGCTCAAACGCTTCCGGCAATCAGTGCTGAAGGCGGCGACGTCGGGGAGTTTGACGAAGGAGTGGCGCATGCAGCAAAGTGGTGTCGCCTGTTGGAAGAACATTTTTTTGGTTGATGAGGCCGAGGATTTTGGCTACGGATCTGCAGCCAAATCTAGTAAGGCTGGTGACGTACCGGTGCTTCGTATGGGCAACATTCAGTCCGGCGAACTTGATTGGAAAGATTTAGTCTTCACTAGCGACCAAAACGAAATTGCGAAGTATGAGCTCCATGAGGGGGATGTACTCTTCAATAGAACGAATAGCCCCGAACTGGTAGGCAAGTCGGCGATCTTTAGAGGTGAGCGGAAGGCAATTTTTGCAGGCTACCTAATCCGCGTGCGATGCAGTGAACAGTTATTGCCAGACTTCCTGAACTACAATCTGTGCAGTCCTGCAGGGCGCGAGTACTGCAGACGAGTGAAATCGGACGGAGTTAGTCAGTCGAACATCAACGCCTCGAAGCTGCGCGCATTTGAATTCAAATTGCCAGGGATCGTTGAGCAAATCGAAATCGTCCGCCGAGTCGAACTCCTCTTCGCTTTCGCCGACCGTCTGGAAGACCGTCTGAAAGTCGCGCAAACCGCAACCGCTCGCCTGACGCCCTCGCTGCTGGCTAAGGCTTTCCGCGGCGAGTTGGTGCCGCAAGACCCGAGCGATGAACCTGCGAGTGAGTTACTCCGACGCCTTCAGGCAAATACTACTTCAGGCGTATCCAAGCGAGGTAGAAGGACGGCCGAATGAGGCTGCTATCGATCGGAATCATCGGTGAGTACAAGGGCCTGAAAAACCAAGTTTTTGACTTTTCTGCAGCAGGCGGCGACGTAGCGGTGCTAATCGGTGCAAACGGCTCAGGTAAGTCGCAGGTGATGGAGCTCATCGCAGAGGTCTTTTCCTTCTTGGAACGCAAGCAACGCTCAGACTTTCGCGTAAGGGAACCGCTGGGGTACGATTTTCGTGTCGATTACGAACTGTCGTCTTCACTTTTTGAAGGACGCCGTCGCTATGTGATTGACTCCCGCAGTGAGGGTCGAGTTGATGTGTACGAACCAATGCAAAACCCAGTCGTTGAGATCACGCCTGGAGCGCCCATACAGTGGAGCCAAGTCTATAGCACAGATAAATTAGACGACGTGCTGCTGCCCATACTCGTCGGTTACGCATCGGGTCTCTCTGAAAATCTACAACGCCCTTTTATGAGGAACGCCTTACAGTTTCATGACGTGATCCGAGTTCGCTCTAGACTTAAGGAAGAGCTTACCAAACCTGATGTGGATGAGCCTAAAACCTTTGAGATCAACAGGAGATTTCTGGCTCGTCACCGAGGCATCTTCTATGCAGAAAAAGACTCAAACGGTCCAGAGCTCTTCCGCCTGCGGGAGGCTGACACCGTCGCACCAAGAAGTCTCTTCCTCGACTACGACTGTGCTGCCTTACTAATCGCAGTATTGGGCATGCTGCCAACGGAAGATCGAGACGAGGTCTGGCGAGAAATTCCTTTCCGCCATCCAGCTCGCGCCGTTATCCGATTTGATCTGCGGAACCACGCTACCGCAGGCGACAACGCCAGAGACATTCAAAGGCTGATCGAGCTAGCGGGCGACGACAGGCTGACACCTCTGTCGGCAAGAACATCAGAGGAACAATACGAATTGTTCCAGTTGGACTACCTGGCTGGCGATATTGAGCTGGATTTCACTGACCAACATATTGTAAGGCGTCTCGCCGGCAGCGAGCGTAGCCCAACTGAATGGTTCTCAGCGCTCTACAAGCTCCAGCTGTTGGGTGTAGGAAGCTGGCCGGGCGACGTGAAGCGATCGCTCCGGCGCGACGGATTCCAGGGTCACGTGACGAAACCTCTGAAGGGTAAGCTTCCGCTATCGGTACAAGAACTCTGGATGTCCGACGGACAGGGCTATGTGACGCTTGACGATCTAAGCGACGGAGAGGTGCAACTGCTGCTCACGCTCGGCGCGGTCAGACTATTCAGTAGTGACGAGACACTGTTCTTGTACGATGAGCCGGAAACCCATCTCAATCCTAACTGGCGAGCCCACTTTCACCTAGACTTCGAACGGGCCAATCAAGCCAACGGTTCTGCCCAGGCTTTGGTCTCATCGCACTCCCCATTCCTGGTTTCGTCACTGCCGCGCCAAGCTATATTCCAATTCGATAAGGCCGACGGAGTGACATCGATGAATACACCGGCCAGCGAGACCTTTGGCGCTTCATTCGATGTGCTGATCAAAAAGCACTTCCATCTGAAAGCGACGATCTCTGAGACGGCCATCCAGGAGATACGAGAGAAACTAGCGGATCAAAGCATGAGCAATGAGGCCAAGCTTAGGTGGTTGGAAACGTCCGTGGGAGACTCGATAGAGCGCTCTTACCTCATCAATAAGCTAAAGGCCGAGTAAATGCTGTTTGCAATCAAGCCAGGCTTGGAGCAATCCAAGGTATTCCACGGACTCAACCAATTCCTGAAGGAGGTCGTGTTAGCCGCGCTCGAAGATCGAGAGATGCACCAGAACGCTTTGCCAAACGGCTTACTTGCCGCAGCAACTGGCAACCCGCCGACTCAGGATGCTGCCACCACCCTATGTGCGGCATTAGTCGTGCTGAGTCAAGGAGAAAAAGATGCGCTCAGAAATGTGCTACTACTGAATACAGAACCATGCGACTTCTTGACCGATCGTGCTTTGGCCCTGCCCGCTGTACCAGACTCAGTCTTTGCCCCGTTAAAGGCACTCGCAGTTCATCTGTACCAAGCTACCAGCAAGCTCACTGGTGTCAAGGCGGCGTGCGGCGAGAGTATTGACGATCACTACGCGCGTTTCCGCGCAAGGGCCGCACCGGGCAATGGCAACGTGTGCTGCGTGTGTGGTACCGAGTCCTTGGCTCAATTGCAAACTGGAGTGGATGATAACGAACAGTGGCGTGGCCCGTACGACCATTTACTGGCAAAAGATAACTACCCAATATACGGAGTTCATCCGAAGAACTTGGTGCCGATATGCCAGACTTGCAACTCGAAAGCCAAGCTTGCTAAAGACCTTTTGCTCCAAGACGGCAACAGGCGTCTCAGCTTCTCTCCTTGGACCGAGCGCGCCCTACCAAGCGAGGTACGGGTTTCAATTGATGATACGGATGCACTGTTTCCGCAAGTGGTTATTCACCTCGCAAGTAATGACCCGGATCGGAATGAGAAGCTAAGGACTTGGGATGATATCTACAAGATCAAGGCTCGCGTAGAAGGCGAGTTCTCGAATCTGCGCGAGAAAGTGACAGAAGACGTTTCTGCATCAGATGAGGCTCTGTTCTTGGGCAGCCTTGAGGAGCGCGCGATCGCCAAGGCTGTAGCCAGTCGAAGCACTCCCTTCAGCTATTGGCGCGCGCGCGTGTATCGAGCGGTGCGGGATATGCCCCCTAATAGTCGAGAAGCCCTTAGAACGGCAATCTTAGAATCGGTACCTGATGCAGCGGAATTGAACGAACTCTTTTTTGGCTAAAGCTAAGTGAGGGAGCAGCCTCTAAAATCTAGGCCCATCGCAAGTGTGGTGGTCAAGTAATTTCGGACACAACGATAGGTTCACGTGCTGCCATTTGCCGTTCGTAGACGGTGGGCGGCAGATTGCCCAATGCTGAATTGATACGCTTACAGTTGTAGAAACCGACGATGTAATCGGTAATATCGGCTTTTGCTTCGGCATGGTTGGCATACTGTCGTTGCCAGACACGTTCCATTTTCAAGTTCAGGAAGAAGCGTTCTGCGACGGCGTTATCCCAACAATTTCCCTTACGGCTCATACTGCAAACGAAGCCGTGCCGCTCAAGCATAGCCTGGTACAGCGCGCTGGCATATTGACTGCCGCGATCAGAATGGACGATCAATCCTGCGGCTGGCTGCCGCTGTCCGATCGCCATGCTCAAGGCATCGCAGACCAGCTGGGCGGGCATGCTCGGCGCCATGGCCCAGCCGACCACTTTGCGTGCATACAGATCGAGGACTGTGGCCAGGTACAGCCATCCAGCGCCGGTCCGAATGTAAGTGATGTCGCTGACGTAAGCGAGATTCGGCGCGGCCGGATTGAACTGTCGGTTCAACACATTGGCGGCCACCGGCAAGCCGTGCTTGCTGTCTGTCGTGTGCACGAATTTACGCTTCCAGACAGGCTTCAAGGCTGCCTGGCGCATCAGCCGGCGCACTTTGAAGCGCCCGATACGCACGCCCGCGTTCGCCATCGCGGTGACCAGTCGGCGGCTTCCGTAGCTCTGATGGCTGGCCATGAAGGCCGCTTTCAGATGAATGCTTGCTTTACAGGCCGCCGGCTTGGCGGCACGGTGCTGTGCCGTGTAAAAACCCGACCTGCTGACGGCCAGCAGATCGCAGCTCTGCTGCACAGGAAAGGCCTCCTTTTGCAGCTGACGCGCTTTCTATTTGTTACTTTATTTCCATCCGTTAGTGAAAATGCTCCTCACAATTGTGTGTCGGGTTTTCGACTTCCTCTCGGTCATCATGCTGATCGCGATATTCTTCAACGACTCTTGGCCGGACATTCTCGCGATTACTGCACTATTCTTTGTGGTATCGATCAGCGCCGCGATTCTTCAGGCAAAGTACACCAGGCTTCTGCTGAAACTCCAACCGGACGAGACTAAATACACTTTCTACGACTGATTGAACAGCCAAGGTCGACCGTCGCGTGACAGTCGGCCTTGGTGCCTCGCATACCTCGGTGAAACGCGAGGGAATCTGCAGCATCTTCTAGCCGACTGTTCGTCATCTCTTACCTACCTCACCTGTTCCCATCCATCTACTACATCCGTTATTCAGATATCTTGACTTTATCTGTAATTCAGATAATATTGACATATCTGAATAACGGATACAACACATGTCCTTCTCGCCCACTACCCACCGCCTCCTCACAGCGTCGCAGCTCGGCCAGTTACTCGCATCGACCCGCAAACGGCACAAGATCACCCAGGCGACTGTAGGCACGCGTGTCGGCCTTAGCCAGAATCGCATCTCCTACCTGGAGAGCCATGCTGACGAAATCAGCGTCAAGCAGTTACTCAGCTGGTGCTCCGCACTCGAGCTGGAGCTGCAGTTGGGCGAGCGCGATACGTCCGCCGCAAGCAATTCGGCCGAGTGGTAGTCATGGGGCGCCGCTCACACAGCCAGACGCTCCATCTTTGGGCAAATGGCGACTATGTAGGACGCTGGACGGTCAAAGCCAACGGCGACTCCGAACTCCAGTACGATGCGTCCTGGCAAAGCTCAAGGCTCGGGCGCCCGATCTCGCTGTCGCTGCCGTTCAATCTGCGCAATGAGCCGCTCAAGGGTACCAGTGTGGCAAACTACTTTGAAGGCTTGCTGCCGGACAGTGACATCATTCGCAAACGCGTTGCGACCCGCTTCCAGACAGGCTCTCTCGAACCGTTCGACCTACTCGCGGCTATCGGCCGGGACTGCGTCGGCGCCTTGCAACTGCTGCCAGAAGGCGGCGAGCCGGAAGGACTGGCGCAGGTTGACGGCATCGTCCTTGACGAGGAGGACATCGAGCGGCACTTGCTCGAAGTGGTCAGCTCGGAGCGACACGGCGCCACCGATGATGCAGACGATGATTTCCGCATTTCGCTCGCTGGCGCGCAAGAGAAGGACGCCTTCTTGTGGTGGAATGGGAAATGGATGAAGCCGCGCGGCGCTACGCCAACAACGCACATCTTCAAGCTCCCGATCGGGATGGTAGGCGGGAAAAAAGCCGACTTCACCACGTCGGTCGATAACGAGTGGCTATGCCTGCGGCTGTTCAAGGAGTACGGGCTGCCCACGGCAAATGCCGAGATTGCGACGTTCGGCGCGCAACGGGTGCTCGTCGTCGAGCGTTTTGACCGCGTGCGATCACCCAATGGCAAGCATCTCTTCCGGCTGATTCAGGAGGATTTTTGCCAGGCGACGGGAACATCACCGCTGCTGAAATACGAAAATGACGGTGGGCCGGGGTTAAAACAGATGTTTACCCTGCTGCAGCAATCGCAGCAGAGCGCTGCCGACATGCACACGCTGATGGCCTCGCAACTTCTGTTCTGGATGCTGCGCGCCCCAGATGGCCACGCCAAGAACTTCAGTATCCAGCTACTCGCGGGCGCCGGCCGGTTCACGCTGACGCCCATCTATGACGTGATGTCCGGCTATCCTGTGATCGGCCCAGGACCCAACCAGTGGGCCGAACGCAAGCTCAAGATGGCGATGGCGCTACTGGGAAGCAACCGGCACTACTTCGCGCATGGCATACAGCGGCGACACTTCAATAGTACTGCAAAAGCGGTCGGCTATGGCGCGGACGCCGAACCGCTCCTGCTCGATTTCATTGCCCGCACACCTGCCATCGTGGAAAAGGTCCGCAGCGAACTGCCTGTGGGTTTTTCGGAAAAGGTGGCAGACAAAATTCTGGGCGGCCTGCTTGATACCGCAGCCGCCCTTGAACGGATGCCGCCAACCTGACCAGTGCCTCGCGGATGGCACGGCTGCAACGGGCACTAACACGAAAATGGCCAGTATTTTAACCCCGGTTAAACATGAGGAAAATCAGCAGCATCTCTGGCCAGCTATTCTGTTATTCCTCTTCTAAAAACGCATCAACCTCGAACTGCAGCTCAGCAGGATCAATGCACAGCTGGCACCGATCGTGTTCGACAAGGAGTTCATGAAACGACCCATCCGGGGACTGTGCGACAGCTGCCTTGATCTTCTCTTGAACAATCCGTGTTGCCTCGCCAAGCAGGTCATGCCAGATGAGTGGAAGGAACACATTGGCAAGCCAGGACCTGAGCGTTTCTCCACCACCCTCTTCACTTTGAAAAGAAATGACTGACCAGCTCTCATCTCCCTCATCACAGTCGAACTCAGGATAATAGAGGGGATGGTTGCGGTACAGCCACATGAGAAGGTCTTCCAACTGCGCACTTTGCGGGAACGCCAGCAGGAGCTCCATTGGCATGAACTCAAAACGAAAAATCGCCGGACTCTTGTCATCATCGGGATCACTCGGATTTGCCACCTCACTTAACGTTCCCCAAGAAAAAACATACCCCTGTTTATCCAGGTATTCGTCGAGCATGCTAAGGCCCCATCCATCTTTGGAAAGGCTACACACGTCTTCAGCAGTAAGAAATGAATACTTGCCATGGACAAGCTCCCGTATAAGCTTTGCTGGCATCCCAAGCTGTACAGGACACGCGCTGATCAACAAATTCCTCGCCGCTTCATTCACTTCCATATCGCGATTGGTATTCACTCTACTTCTCCTATTAACACAACAAAAAATCGTTCAACATCGCTTCAGCGCTGGTGCGCAACGCCAGAGGAGTCTCCAGTCCAGGAGACATCCATTCCACCCCGTGACGCCGGGCATGCTTCGCAAACAACATATGCGCCTGGTCTGCAGTCAAAGCCAGGCCTGTGCAAGCCATCATTTCCTGAATAAACCGACAATCCTCCAACCGATCGGCTGGGACTTCGGGAAGTGCAACAGCGTCAAGAATTCGAAGTGCTTTCTGAATCGTCACGATCCCTTGATCGCTGTCCGGAAAAGGTGCCGAAGACGGCTCGAAGGAACCGATATACGCACTCGTCACAGACACCCTGTTGTGTCCCAATGCTTGCGCCACCTTCGCCTTCACGACACCGCTATCGGCGGCATCCAGCTGCCCTGACCTGCCACCCATCGTGGGTGGGATCATCCCTAGCAGCAGCGCATGGTTCTCGGCAAATTGCGCGCGCAATCCATGTCCTGTTATGCCGGCATCGGCTTTGGTAAAGCCGAACGACGTCATCAAATTCTCGTAGCGGCGAATGTTCTGCTCCAGACTGGCTATTTGGCCCGACCGGGAATACTCCCAACCAAGCGCTTTGTTTTTCGACACGCGTGCTTTGACGTAGTCGAGCAAATCACGCTGCGCGTGTGACGCGATGGGAATATTTCGCCAACGACCGCCTTTGCCCATCCCCGGAAAAACCTGCAGGTAATGGCCGTAATCCTGAACGTGTGGATTGCATTTCAGGACCTCTTCGCGCCGCAGTCCAAAGCCCAACTCGAGACGTAACATCAGACCGAGGCACGGGTCGCGCTCGTCAACCATGCGGAAAGTCTCGATCAGATCAATGCCATGTCCGGACCAGGACTTCGTGATTCGTGCGGCCGAACGCACTTTCAACAATTCAGGATCTACATCCGGCAGATATTTCTGGACGGCGCCGACCATGCCTGGCTTGCCGAGCATTGCGCAGAAAACGCGTAATCGAGACAGGTCGTTCTGGATGGTCTTCGCTTTCTTTCGCTGGCAATACCACCAGTGCTTGACGAGCACTTCGATGTGCCGTTCGCCGAGGTTCTTCGGATCCTGAATCTTGTAGCCGAGTTCATGCAGCCGCCGGATCGATGCATATAAAACGTCTTTCGTCAGTGTCTGCGTGCGTTCGGACGCCACCTTGCCATTGACTCTGCGTGTGCCTGCCAGCTTCATGATGTCGTTCACTTTTTGCTGCCACATACGTCCTCCAAAAAAACCATCGATACCTCTTATCAGCAGACGCGGAAGCGCGGCAGATCAAACAGGCAGGCGGGGGTAAGGCTCCCGTCTTAAATAAACCGGTTTCACATCAGTGGGCCTTACTGCCAACCACCGATGCGCCGAGCCCTTGCGGTACTCGGTATCTCTTCCTGGAAAGAGAATTGAACATTGAGCAGTTTCTCGCTACGCACTCCCGGAACAGGTCCGGGCTTTGAGGGTGCGCGCCTCCAGTTACGGGAAAACCAGTGAGAGCTGGCGTGACGTTCTCAGGCGCCGTGCTTGACGCACATGCGGCCTGAGGGGTGACTAGCCCGATCACGATGTTTGCAGTTGAAGTGTTGGAGGGTGGTGCTCTTCGGAGCGAAGAAGGGATGGAGATATGGCTGTAGCGTGGCCGTCTGCGCTAACCACTCAAGCAGAAACGTCGATCTGTGATCGGGTTTTCCCTGCCATTGCGCTGGAAAGCAGATAACGACATATTTTGGGGATCACTCTGTACCTGCCTGTAGAGCCTTGCAGACAAGACTAGGCCAAGTAAGAACTGGATTTTTTGATGGTGATGAATGCTCGCGATCCGATGAAAGCGAGCGATGCCAAACGCCTGGCGTTGCGAAAAGCTGTTCTCTCTCTGGACAGAACAACTTGAAATTGCGGGGAACAAAAATGCCGAATGCCGACGCTGCGTAAGTTATACAAACGTAGCTAGCGTGTCAAGACACATTTTTTGCTGCGGCGCTTGTCTGGATTTCCGCACCTGGTGATAGCTAATGACGGCGCATTTTCGAACCTCGATATTCGACACGGACGGCTTCCCGGTTCCTGTCGCGGCTCATGGTCACGATGGAAACCTGACTTGCGCATGCCGGCTTGCGCTTTACATTAAATCTTTCACTGACACTTGGAGTTCTAAATGGAAAACATTTCAATCGCAATCGATGGCGGCCACTCAATGTTCAAAATTCGCGCAGCCTCGCTGGCTTCGCCAGACGCGCGTCATTCGTTCCAGATTCCCACTGTGGTGATCCCGGCGATCACGCTGACGAACGAGCAGACGCGACAAAAAGCTGAGCTCGAGACTGTCGAGGTGGATGGGCGCAGGTACTTCTTCGGCGATACGGCGTTGCGGCAAGGCCGCTCGGAAGTGTACACGGGACAAAACGCGGATTGGATCGAGAGTCCCCAGCACGATGCACTGGTGCTGGGTGCATGGCGCAAAGCCATGCAGGCGTTTGGCAATCCGTCAGCAAGGGTGCATCTGGTGATGGGCTTGCCAGCCAAGTTCGTCGGGCCGCAGCGCGACACGCTCCGTAACCGCATCATGGCTTTGCTGACCCCACGCCTTCTGCCAGGCCAGACGCTCAGGGTGATGGTGCAGAGCCAGGCTGATGCACCGCTGCAGTGGCTCTCGATCCAGAATAACGGTCGTCTCCACCCGCAGCGAGATCTCGACAGCGAGGCCTGGGGCGTCATCGAAATCGGCCACTACACAACCGACTTCGCGCTGTGCGATCGCGGCTCCATGATGGAATACGCGGCCATATCGTGCGCAGGCATGCATCTAGTCTACGACGGCATGTCCAGCGCACTGGCGCAGGCCAAGCTGCCAACATCACTGGACGTGGTCGATGCGGCAGTACGCAGCGGAAGCATCAAGCACTTCGGGCAGCGCGTCGACGTCTCTCGCTTGCTCAATCAGGCGAAAGCAGGCTTCGAAGCCGTCGTCATGGATGAAGCCAACCGCGTATTTGGCCAAAAAGCGGCCGTATTGGACGGCATCATCATTGGTGGTGGAGGCGCTGAAATGCTTCTTGATGGACTCAAACAACGATATCCCAATGCTGTCACCAGCGACGAGCCGCGGATGATGGTCGCGGAAGGCTTCTGCCGTCTGGGCCTGCTGTCACTGCTGCAGTCCTGATCCAGGGATCTGCCATGTCGACACCAATGGATAAGCCACCGAAAATCGGTACCGAGATCACCGTTCGCATCAGCCTGACTTTTCAGGAGGCGCCGGACGTCCACACGCTGCTGGCGATGACGCCAGTGCGCGAACGGGGCAAGCTTGTGCGCCTGGCATTGGAGCGATACATCGCCGAAATCGGTCATCCAGCAGGTGACGTCGAACAGCAGATCCATGCCATCTCGACATGGCTGAGATCCCGAAGTGGGCGGGAAGAACAGACGGTGGCTACCGTACTCAGTTCGGAAGCGGCTAGCCTGGTCGCGGCTGTGAGCGCAACCCACGTTCGCGAAACGGCAAAGCCTGTGCCAGCACCAGGTGAACTGGCTCAGAAAGAGACATCCAGTTCGTCCTCACCCATTGCGAGATGGCTTCAAACTTAGGTGGACAATCGGATGATCGATTGAATCCGCAGGCTAAATAAGCTCAGAAAGGAAAGTCTGAAAGGCTGAAAGGCACCCGAAATGGGCATCGACGAACGGGTTTGGACCGCTGGAGGCAGAACCGCGAGAAAATGCTTTTCTGTTACGGTCACATAATTACACTTCAAGCTCCATCCACGTCAAAAAGCATTTAATGAACCAAAAACAAGCTGATCATAACGCTAACCAGCATAACCCGAGCAACATCACTCACAAGCAGGTGAATGACAATCGTTCGAATCAGGGAAATCCCACAAGCCCGGTGCATGACAAAGGCAGAGCCATTCAGCAACCGGCCGTGAAACGCAAATAAAATAGAAGGCAATATCTTGGGGCGCGCAGCATCAATTTGCGGGCCCCGCTTCCAAAATGGAGTGTGCAATGGCAAGAAAAAAGGCTAATGACGGAGTTTTGGCAACGATCGAGCGACTGACAGGCAAAGTGCCTTGCCCTATGTATTTACGGAGTGCGCTGAACAAGTATTTGTACCAGGAACAGCTATTTGAAGGCGCGACTGCGGAGAATACACATGGTCGCCGTAAACAGCTGGGACAGCTACGTGGCCCAGATACTGACAACCTCGTGCGTAACCTGCTGGACCTCGATGCGCTCTTCAGCGGTGAGACAACCACGGTGATAGACGTCGTCACTGGTGCAATAGATGCGAATATCTTGAACGAACGGCTGAATGATGTCGAGCAAAGCATGCAGCAACGCCTCGATATCTACCGCTACTGGCTGGATCGTATCTCGTCAGCGCGCTCCGTTCTTGCTGACCCTCATTTGAATTTAAAGGTAGACAGGCTGGATGAGAGGTTGTTGGCCGCCAGGAATACTGAGATACCGGCTATTGCTCCCTTTGCGCTGCATGCACTGCAAGTGCAGGAGGCAAGTGAAGCGAAGGCGCGGACAGGCTTGCCAAGCGCAGCTGAGTTTGTATCAAGGGCGGATGCTTATCTCGCGCTGGACGACTTGGCGAATGCGGATAGAAATGCCTGCTCAGCTATCGAGCAAGACGCAGCTTGCGCACGAGGCTGGTTTATCCGCGTCGCAATCGCGCTCCGACGCCGTCAATCGGCAATGCGAACATTCCATCGGAAGAGGATGGAGGCGCAGGAATTTGCGGAACCATTCTCGGGGCATGAACGATGGGCAAATGAACAAGCCGACGAGTCAGCTAACGATGCCTGGGAGCACCAACAGTCTCTGGATGCGATACTGCCGCAAGCCATTTTGCATTGGCCTCAAAATGCAGGGCGACGTGAATACGGCGATTTATGGAAGCAGGTTCGCAACGTATTCGTCGGAAGAATGTTCTCGATTGCCGTGCACAGTGTCCAACGAGCTGGCTCACGGGAGCAGTGGGCGCATCTGAACGGCCTGGCGCTAGAATGGGAACTCGAGCACCGAAAGCAGCCATATGCGTCGAGCAGCGGATTGACTGGAAGCTCATCCTTCAGCGCAGAGGAAACGCGAGCCATCACTAAACTGCTGGCTGTCTACGATGATAAGCCTCAGCAGTTTTTTGACATCATTGAGGGTAGCAGAATCTCTACTGACTTCCAGCTTTACCACCTGCGCTTCGCGCTACGCATGGAAGGTTGCGACGCGCACTGGGCCAAGCTGCAGGCCGCAGTTGCGACAAGCACGCTTGCCTCGCAGGCCGATAACCTGATGCGAGATCCTACTGTAGCGAAACTATGGCAGGCGCATTACTGCCGCCACAGTCACCCAGCTGCTCTGGTGCAGTCTTACGCGAAATGGCTAAAGGAAACCCAAGCTCAAAGCAACGGACACCTTCGTCACTCTGTCCTGCGGCAATATGCCTACCTATTTCACCATCAATTCGTGCGGCGGCAATTCGGCCTATGCGGGGAGGTGGCCGCTGAGGCACTCGCACTTTTTGAAGGAGCTACAGCGCTGACCGGCTGGTTCGGGTGGCAGCCGCATCCTTACGACGATTCCATCAGCATGCCGCTCCATCAATGCCGTTACTGGGAGTATCTTGCAGCAGTCGCGGCCGTCGAGCAACGCAGGAAGAGCGAGCCCCTGTCAGCAAAAGCGCAAGCGATCCTCGATGACGAAAGCCGCTGGAGAGAGGCCTTTTCAGAACAAGCCAAATGCTTTTGGACGGCATCAATGGAGTACGAGGAGGGCTGTGGCGAAGACTGGCCCGAGCCGCCTTATGGAATCGACCTGCGCGAACGGGAAAATTGGGCGAAAGAGGCACAACTTTTACCATACAAATGAACGGAAGGAGCCGACTTAGACACTTCATGGTCAGGTGAGTAGCGTATATTTTGACTGTATACAGTCGTGCCACCATGAGATAGCCCCCTGATTCCCCGGACACAGCCTATGCGTTATTCTTACGGATAGGAATAGGACTGTGCATATGACTAGGAACAAGCAAACAATCGAAGTGGTGACAGTGAGCGAGGAGCGTCGCAGGCGCTGGTCAGCCGAGGAAAAGGCGGCACTGGTGCGCGAGACGTACGAGCCAGGCATGAACGTGTCGCTGGTCGCGCGCAAGCACGGCGTGGGCGCCAGTCAGTTATTCAACTGGCGTAAGCTTGAGCGCGAAGGTGCGCTGACGGCGGTCACGGCCGGCGAGTCGGTCGTGCCGGCGAGCGAACTGGCCGCCGCACGGGCCCAGATCGCTCAACTGCAGCGCATGCTCGGCAAGAAGACGATGGAGGCGGAGATTCTCAAGGAGGCAGTTGAGTTCGCTCGCGAAAAAAAGTGGATTGCGCGCTCGCCCTTGTCAGGCAAGGACGACCAGTGAAGCCGGTTTGTTCTGCCCTTGGCGTAGCGCGCTCACACGTTTCACAAATAATGGTTCGGCCCGCCAGCTGGGTCGATGGCCGCACCGTACAGACGTTTCACCAACCTGCTGACGCGATCCTGGTCGACGCAGTGCGCGCCGAGATCACCGCACTGCCGACGTATGGCTATCGTCGTGCAGGCGCTTTGGTCAACCGTACACGCGCTTTGATGGGGCTGCAAACGATCAACCATAAGCGCTTTTATCGGGTCATGAAAGAGAACCGTCTGCTGCTGCCAAAAGCGCCCAAACGCCCTCTCAGTAGCCGCGTGCATGACGGTGTGGTGTCGGTGGCCGAATCGAACCAACGCTGGTGCTCCGACGGCTTTGAGATCGCTTGCGACAACGGCGAAGTGGTGACTGGCGTCTTCATGAAAGACTGTTGTGATCGTGAGATCATCGCGTGGCGGGCCTGGGGCGAACGTGGCCTGCCTGGCGAGCCGGTGCGCGACATGTTGGTGGAGGCGGTGGAGGCCAGATTTGGGCAGGCCAGCGTGGGATCGGCCAAGCTGGAATTTTTGAGCGACAACGGCGGTGCCTATCGAGCTCATGAAACGCATGCGCTGGCTCGCGCGTTGGGTATCGAGCCGGTGCACACGCCCGTGTGCAGCCCGCAATCGAACGGCATGGCTGAGAGCTTTGTGAACACGTTTAAACGGGACTAATGATGGACCGCAGCACTGCCGAGGCAGTGCTGGCTCAACTGCCAGACGCTTTTACGCATTTCAATGAGGTGCATCCTCACTCGTCGTTGAACTTGAAATCACCTCGCATGTACAGGAGGGAGCTGGCACGCCGGGCTCAGGAAAGCGGCGTTAATTAAGCGCTAGGCTGTGTCCGGTTATACGGGGGCAAGATCAACCATTCATCTCGCTGCCGCGAGCCTTCCGAATGTTAACTTCTGATAGACGAATAGGAAAACCTTCGCTCCACAAATATGTGGCGTTGGTCAACTCATATCGCTAGTCCGCAAAACGGCGTTTCCCACGTACAGCCAACTTCAGATCGCATAGACACTGCAATGCCACGTCTCGGGGAACCCCTGCAGTTTCAAGTTGAATTGCAAACATGGCGGGCGAGATCGTTGGTTGCCGAACTGTTTCTACGATGGCCCTATATAACACGTCAACGTGCACAGGCCGACTCAGAACTACTCTCACGTTATCCAGCAATGCGCCGCTGGACTTCCACCAACTGGAGCTCCAAATATACCGATACTGGCCTGAAGTGAAATCAGGATCAACATCAAAATTGTAGCCACCATATACAACATCATTACTCGATTCCGACTGGTCGATAAATTCTGTCAACGGCACCGCATGTCTTTGAAGAGCAGCAATCCTGTCACGTTCCCCCTGCTGCCGCTCAGCTTCCCGGATAGCAGCAACTCGCTCAAATTCGATGCGTTCGTTTTCAAGCTGCTCGATGAATCGAGCTGTGTTCTCCACTAATATAGCTCGTTCGTCGTCTGTGAGTGGTCTAGCGCCGGTGCCGCCGTAATATGGAACGGCTACACTCGTGCCCATCCCACCATAGAGCTTTGCAAAACATTGGGATCCCAAAACCTGGAATTTCCCATCTACAAGGACAACGTGTATACGCTTGAAAACTGAATGACCGCATCCGTCTGCCTGGCACCTTATCCTATTGGCTTGCGAAACTTCCACGACACTCAACAAATAGGCTGTTGATTCAAGCACGGCCATGTCATTTCCCTTCAAAACGTCACCGGCGCGAGGTCGCCCGGGTGGTACCGCGGGTGGCCAGGATATCCAGCCTGGGTTTTGCGCAGGCAGCGTAAATTCGGCACCACGGCCAAACCACTTGGTCGCGTCCAAGGTGAGTGTCGAGCAGCGACCACCACGCCGGCTCCGTGTGCAAGACCGACAAAGTGCTTGTCATTTATCCGGTCCGAACGGATCGGTTGCTGCCAACATGCCGGCAGATCTGGTCGCACGGAACGCAAACAGATTGGCCATGCATAGAGCACCATGCCCCAAAGCTTTTGCGAACAACATGCAGCGCCGAATTGTTGGGCCGCCCTTACCGGCGCTGGCGCCAGCCGTGCGCTCGACTTCCCACATCGCCTCGCCGCGATACGGCGTGGTCGGTGCAATGGTGCGAACCTGGTTACCGGATTTCGTAAAAAAGTAGGTTTTGCCTGCTTCGATGGCCATGGTGCGTTTTCCTTCAAGCGTTCAACATGCGTGCAGCCTGGCGGCGAATGCGGCGGGCTACGCGCTTCAGGCTCTGGCCAACCATGCGCCAGTCGGCATACCACCAGGTGATGACGCGGGCGACCGTCGCGGTGTCCGGCGCAGCGATCATGGCGCCCAACTCGGTGCTCACATCGGCCCACCACCGCGCGCCCTGTTCCTCGCCCATGATCGGATCAACGGCACGCTGATAGATCTCAATTGCCTGATCCTGTTGCATGATCTTTTCCTTGACTACTGCACAGTCTTCGTGGATTCCGTTGGGGTCAGGGTGATATGCCCCATCTCTATCAACTTAACGATTCCGCCAGCCAGCTCACCAAAAGCGGTTTGCCCAAAACGGATATGCACGGGCATTGGGTTTGCGCTGACAGATGTTTGCATAAAACACTTCACGACCAGCTCTCGGGTCGCTCCCTCCACTGTCAAATACACCGGACCGTCAACAGAAAGCGGCAGGACAGTATTCGACAAGTCGACTTCCATAGGTTTACTATCTGACATAATTTTCCGATCACGTGGGTTTGTAAAAAGCAATGCCGTTAGAGCCAGCTTTTGACATAACAATCGTATCCGACCAGAGGTCAAGAATCCCAAAAGCGCCGTTGCTGTGGATATAGAGCCAATGCCCAATTTGAGGAACACGAACCGATCCATCCGGATAATTTTTAACTTCTTTCGCCGTGAGCGGATCTATTTTCCACGGCTTACTCTCTGCCTTTTCAGCGACGCGGACTGCATTGGATATGTTCGAGCATGCGTCCGCAACATTTGGCGCGACTGGAATTGCCGATATTGCCTGGACAAGGCGCTGGATGCGAGCGTTGATCTCGGGAGGGCGAGTATGGGTCGTCATTAATTTTCCGATCAATCGTGGGCGTGTTTCAAAGCATTCTGTACCCATGCCCTCGCCTCAGCGATATTGATCGCGCCATCATTCCGAATAAACTCAACATCGAACGACCCTCCAACGAAGTCGGTTTGCTGCACGTTCCACCGTAAACCTCCGACTGCATTCCATTTACCGATAAGCGCCTGCAGCTCGCTAGCCGAGCCATCAAAAGACACCCCTTTAACTCGTTTCGTTGCCATGCTTTTTCCTCGCTGGTCAGCACCATGCCGACCTTCTCATTGCGCCATCTCGAATGGCGAAAAAATAAGCTCGTTATGCTGCGTAATACTTCAAGCTAAGAGGCAAGTTACCCACCAATTCAAATACATTTGATGCAGGAAATGTACTTTAATGAGTCTATTTTAGCAAAAAAACGCCATTTTCTGACCTTTCATCAACCTCGAAATCATTCGCATTTTTGGTCGTTTTCTGCGGTGAATCGCCACGACTATCGTAGACACTCCTGAACCATAATATCGGACACAAGGAGAACGTATGAGTGGCAAGCGGTACACAGAAGAATTCAAGATAGCGCAGTCAAGCAGGTACCCCAACGTGGGCATCCAGCGAGCTAAGTAGCAGAGCTGCTCGGGGTAAGCATCCGCAGCTTGTACGCCTAGACGAAGCGCTATGGTGTGCCTGAGCGTGTACGGCTACCGCAAAGTCAGCGACGATGCGCGGAAAGCAGCGCCATTTCCTCTGCTGATTGCTGTTTGACTTGAATAGATCCAATTGCCAAGTCAGTTGATTTTTTCAAAATATTCACGAATTAAGTCATCATTTTTGAAGTACGAATCGAGAACTCGAAGTAGGAACAGGTCCCCGTCAATATTTATATTGAACGGTATCATCGAATTATCTATTTTAAATGTTTTTATTTTTCTATGCCCTTTTATGTTGGCATTGCTCAATCTTTCTTGGTAGCTCTCTAGCGTATATGCGATAAATTCGTGATCCAAGTGAGTTATAAAAAAATCCTCGCCTTTTGAACTGTATTCAAGATGGATGACTTGCGTGACGATGTAGTCGCCTGCCACTTCAAAGTCCTCCATCAATTCCTCAAAAGTCAAACTTAGTTTATCTGTATCATGGTGAATCCAAAGATTATTCTCGTATTTATCGGTGGAGTAGAACTTTGATAATTTAGGCAGGGAAGATATTTTTAGTCGCAGCGGAGCGCCAAACTCCTTATCCTCCAATGCCGGAACATAATCGGAAACATAATCAATTCTGAATGCTATTTCGGACAGCATTCTTTTTTCAATGAGTATCTCGATAGAGCTGAGCAGCTTCCTCGGAACTTTTATCCAGAAGTGTCGCCCTATGCGCTCATCGCGAATTGTCTGACTATCCTTATTGTTGAATATTTGGATATTATTATTCAGGCTAACAAGACTGTATTTTGAGAATTGAGCATCTTCCTTTTTTATGTCAATGCCAATTTTCTCGTACTCACTTTCAACCACCTCGGAATACTTAAGATCCAGCATTTCAATCCTCCCCCTGATTGATTGGTGCTTTGAATGCAAAATGCAGCCAATACGGTAATTTACGTAATTCTCTTCTATGTACGAAGAGCCGTCTTCGCCATGGATGTATTTGTAAGAGTTATTGAGAATTTCTAGCGTCCCCGGATACTCATTGAGATAATTTTTTAAGTGATCTATTAAATGCTGAATCGTCGTTATGGCCAATCGCTTGTCCACTTGTTCAATCTGCAGCGCATAAAACATGACTGCGGTTGGATGGTCGCGCTTGGCTTCGAATTCTTTCAGAATGGCCGCTTTCTCATTCATGCAGCCCTCCGTGTAAGCACGCATTACGTCTTCCTGAAAGCTTTCATTTGCCAGCGAGGTTTCGATGAGCGGACGCAATTTATTGAAAAATATCGGATCTTTATTAATAAAGACGTAGCCAAATTTCCCCAAGCTGAATAGTGCGACTTTTTCTGAAGAAAGTTCATTGATTTCTTCAAAGATGATTTTCATGTATTTATCCTCAACTTGAGGTATTCCAAATAATAAGCGACTGAACCTTGGGCGTCTCCACTTCATGAATCACGCTATTCCAGGCTCGCTACCGCTTCGGTGGCCAATCTACACCTGGTGCAGATTCTTGAACAGGTACGTCTACCAATGTGCATCTGACCATATTCTAGTAATAGAATTTTGAATGTGGCCAAGCCAGCTTTGTCCCATCACTCTGAGAGCCGGGGGGCGGCGCCACCTTAGAGGACGTTCATTCAAGTTTTCATTACATTGTTCAAGCTTCTATTCCGACCTAACACTGCCAATCCTCTAGATTTCTTCCTCGGCGGCTTTACCATGCGGTTTCCTATAAGAAGTAGGCCAACAATAAAATAGGCCGCGTCCAGCGCGGCCAAACTGCTGCTGGGCGCCTTCCCTTTACCTACATCATTCTTTCACCTCAAAGCTCTTCCGACGCTCCGGTAATTTTGATTAGCATTATTAGAGTATTGAAGTGGGGAATCTCTACCGCGCCCCACTTTTTTTCGGTGCGATATGCATTAACTAGCTGCTGCACTATCGGCCTAGCATCGGCGGCATCGCCGACTGCGACAATGCCAGCTAACCGATCGATAAAATCGACAAATTCATTTTCAAAACTTGCGATGTAAGCTTTTGTAGCTTCGGCTTTAAGATGGTCACTCAATGACATGTTTTTTCCTTATAAACGATTTATACGATCATAGCTATCCAATTCGTCGCAAGAACTGCATTGCTGGCTGCCCCGAGACCCCATCTGATATTTCAAGGGATGTCCGAGATATGTGTTTGCCTGCAATTTTCAGCGATGCCCGATTGCTTGCTCCGACAATTGCCTCTATGAAGAAGCTCGGCATGACATCCCGAAAACCATTCACCATTTCGGCAATCGACTTTCTGACGATCTCCGAACCCAAACCTTGTCGGAAGAATCGTTCAGCCACTGCATATCCGACCTGAAAGCAAGGGAGGCCATCATGCGACTCGGTGTTCACGAATACAGCAATCGCTTTTACCTCGCCCTTATTGGTGACTTTCGCATACGTGATTCGCTGAGTTCCTTGAGCAGGCTGATCCAAGTAGACCGCGAGGTCAGTATGGATGCGTCCCCTTTCCATCTGCACAGCCCTCATGCTGATGGAGTCTTGCAGTGCAACAAGCGTGTTCGTAGGGTCTGTCATTTTGCCCATTATTTTTCCCCGACCTTTTATTTATATTGAACGGTTGCGCCGGTGACAGGGTCGACGACATCTACCCTCGTAAATGAGCGACCGAATACATCCTGTTGATTATGGACTTTGCCCTCTTCGTCCTTGAACTCACAATAGCTTACGATCTTGAAGCATTGAGTTTGTTCACCCGTGCGATATATCTGAACCGAATGCCCAGGTGGAAGTTTGATGCCTGTAGTCATATAATTCCCCATTTTCGATTCTTTGATCTTGCGAATACCGACGCATTTTTCCACGGATTCAGCGAGGTAGTGGGATCGCGGTTGACTAGCCTATTTGAACGAGGTTGTTCCCTTCGAGGCTTGCACCGTACTTCGATAACAGCACGCAGATTACCGAATGCTCTTGCAGCGCAAGTAACTGGGAAAGGGAATACTTCGTGCGTCTTCCAATCATGTCGAGTCCTTAGTTGTTTTCTGTAAAGAATTATATCGCTTCGAGCCCGATCACACCGCTGCAAGCCAAAATCAAATGAGAATGGTTCTAAATGGCTCTCCGTAACAGTAGGGTTTACAGGCTCGAATCCAGTACGGAAAAATGCTCCTAAGCCTCCTTACTAGGGTACGCCATCAAGGCCCTTAAAGATTAATTTTCTCCATCCTTAATACGGAAAAGCATGTCCTGCTGAGATAGTTTAACGATAAAGAATTCCTCGTTGTTCAATTCCGCAGGCAGTTTGTCACGTAGGATCGACGCTACAAACTGGACATGATCATTTTCTCTCTCGACTAAACGCGCTATCTGGGTAAGTTGATTGTCGTGCATTAATTCCTTCTTGTCGTTTAGAAGAAAATGGACGCACGGAATATTCTCTTCGTCAGCAAACAACGTATACGCGATATCGAAACAAGAAATTTCACCTTGTTTTTTTCCAGAACTCAGGTTTAAGTTAAATGTATTGAACTTATAGATGTTCTGGCCATTTTTCTTTGCAACGTCAAAGCTCAAAAAGTAACTCTCATTGTAAAGTTCGTTAGATACACGAGAAAATACTTTGTTGAACTTATCTACCTGTACTTGGACCGCCGCACGCGTATCATCAGAAAAAAGTTCAGTGTCGATCTTCGTTAATAAAGCGGTTTGCCTAGTAATTTCGAGTTCTACGCCCCGTATTTGCAGAATAACTGTTTCGTATTCGCCTCGCTGCCTCTCCTTTTCGCTTAGTTCGCCGATTAATAATTCGAGTTGAGCAAGTGTGCCATTCTTTGCTATTTTATCGGAAAATTTTTTCTCAAGTTGCAGGAGGTCCGTTAGTTTTCGTCGACGTATAGCGATATCAATTTCCAGCTGTGGAATCTCTTTTGCAATATACCTTGTTTTTTCATCAATCATTCGATTGTGGAAATCAACTAATTCATCGAATGATTTTTGCACTCCACCAAGCCGGGTTGTGACTTCGCGATAAAGATTAGTCAACTGCTCTATGTCGATCTCAACACGACTCGTTGACAAGTCTTGAACGGCCTCATCAATAAGATTTTTCCGTAGCGTAGCGCGACCTATCTCCGCAGTTTCGACGCTTATAAGATAGGTGACACGATCTAACTCCCCCAAATCATCTTGGAAATCAGGATTCACTTGGAACGTGCTTCTTCGAGCATTCAAGGCGTCTATCTGCCCCACTAGTACTCCCAAGGATGCTTCGTAGGCTGAGCGCGTACGCGACGTTTCAAGGCGGCTTTTGAATATATTTTCTACACGTATCGCCGTCAGAATCTTTTGCCTTTCATCGCCTTGAGAGAAGTCGCATCCCAACATAAACAGATAGAGGGCCTCATATTCCTCATCTTTTGTCCATTGGTTAACATTTTTTAGAGTATTTGAAAGGCTGATATCCTTATAGCGAATATTATGTGCCAAAAGCTGCGCCAAGGACGGTTTTTTTTCGCCATGTTCTCTAAATATAAGGTTCGTAAGCGATATGAGAAATTCTGCTTCCGTTAGCGACTTCCCGTCAATTCTTCGGACAATACCTTTGCGAGCGGCAAAATTCCTTTCAATGACCACTTGTTTTGCAAATTGGTCATCGAGGTCTTCTGTGAGTATTAGGGTCACCAATACTTCGGTTTTTTGAAGGAATTCCTTTACAACCGTATACTCTTTTTTACTATTTTCCGGATCGGTATAAATCTGTTGTGGTTTTCCGCCCATACAAAAATCGATCAACCGCAGAACCGTCGTCTTTCCAACATTATTACCCGTTGACTCAGGGTCACTGCCAAGGGTTTCGTCGACGATGAGGTTCAGTCCTTTATGGAAGTGAATTTTGCGAATGATTCCATTTAAATTTTCTATCTGTAGCATTTTTAAAAACATGGAACTATCTTTCCATCATCATCAAGCTTTACTAGATCTGCAAGAAACAGCCAGTCAAGCGAAAGAACAAAAATCGGCATCGAAACATGGTAATAAAGGCGGGTTTCTGCAAATAATTCAAGCATATCTGGTCGGTGGATTCCACGTAACGCTTGAATAATGTGAGATCCTATGTAATACAAGCTAGACAACGGATGAATATTGTCAGGTAACAGCATGGCTTACCTCAGAAGGATTTTTGAAAATCTTACATCGAATGAAGGCATCAACTGCGAGTACACTTACGTATTGTTCCAACTCATCCAGTGGAATTTGAGCATAATTAGCACTTGACTGTATTTTCTCAATAGCAAGATCGACCACTTTAAAAAATAACTCATCGCCAGAGTAGTTTGAAGTATTTTTTGCATATATCATCATAAGCGTATTCAGAACGGAGTTGCTTTTATTTTTCCCAGCTCTATTGAACTCTTCATATAGTCGAGTAACGCGATGATGATGAATTTTGTACTCTTCTACAATCAATGCAGCCGAATTAAGGTTATTCACGATCAATTTTTTATCTACATCAAACGCAATAGGAACAGCTGCCGCGTAGCCGTCGAGCATATCTTCCCGTGAGAGAATGTTGATAACTGCGGCCAAATTTGTTTCAACAAAAATCTGTCGACTCCCAGGATCCAGTTCATCCTGTAGAAAAGAGTAAATGGAATGCTGTGCATTAATTTCCAGACTCCGGATCGTGGTCAGCAGCGATGTAATGTCGTGAATATCTGTGGGTGGACTGAAGGTCAGATTGTGTGGATTCTTATAGGTGAGCGCCCGTAGAGCTGCCGCATCCTTAGAAATAGACATAAACTTAAAAGAGTAGCCTGTGTACGATGATAAATTCTTATTCAACGCACTCTCCACCTTAGCTTTTGTTGCAGTTGACGAAACCTGCAAGACTATTTCATTTTCCTTATCACAAAGATCGATTCCCTCAGTATTGTTTTGGATTGCATTCATATTTTCAAGCTTGTAGCCATACAGCTTGTTGAGGAAATGTAGGTAGAAATCTTCGGAGTGATTGTGATCGTGGAGTATGTTCAGCTTTCCCAATATCTCAATCTTGGAGGATAATGCGGCAAGCTTCTGTGCACAGAGATTAAAGTAAATCGTACGGTTCATATGAGACGAGGTCGAATTGGAAATTTATTTGAATTTGTATGCCATCTTACCTCAATGCAATTACGAGATGGCAATATTTATGCTCAATGGGACGTAGCTATGACTCATTTGGATATCATGTCGGTGAACCATTCGAGACCTGTCATTTTCAGAAGACGATTGCACCATTTTGCTGGACTGAGGGCGACTGTCATCGTTGAGCAACCGAACGTAATCTAGCCATACGCGTTGGGTTTCCTATATCGAACGCACCTTTTCCCAGTTGATCTGGTGGGCCGAGGCCGCAGGACGGGAGCGGGCCCGCTCGGGAGGAACAGGGCCTTCACCAGCTTTTCTGCGCGATCCTACTCAACGCAATGCGCCGTGAGGGCACAGATGATGGCTTATTGCTAGAATGATACTTTAGGGCCCCATGCGCATTTTGCGGCCGTGCTCCTCCCTGCCACTTCACGTCTATTTGGATCCCGCTGATGATTCGACTTGCCACTACCGCCGATGCTGCTGCGATCGCCACGATCTACAACCATTACGTCAGCAGTTCCACCATCACGTTCGAAGAGCAGATAGTCGCTATCGATGAGATGGCCCAGCGCATCGTCTCTGTGGGTGCGCAGTTGCCGTGGTACGTCTTTGAACGCGACGGCGAGATAGTCGGCTACGCTTACGCAACGCCCTGGCGTGCCCGCAGCGCCTATCGTTTTTCGGTCGAATCGACGGTGTACGTGGCGCACGAGTGTGTGGGCGAGGGCATCGGCCGGCAGCTATACAGCGCGCTCATCGATGACTTGCGTAAACGGCAGTTACAAGTGGTCATCGGCGGCATCGCGCAGCCCAACGACGGCAGCGTCGCCTTGCACGAACGACTGGGATTCGAGAAAGTGGCCATGTTCAAGCGAGTTGGCCGTAAATTTGATCAGTGGATTGATGTGGGATACTGGGAGCTGCTTCTTGTAGAATGATCTACATACCTTTGTAAGTGGCATATCGATTCGACATGTCGATTCGTGTGACTCTAGTTGCCAAGTAACGTGGCGCCTGGGAGTATCTACCTAGCGGACTACGCGGCAATGTACGATGACTGATAGTTGCCGTACCATAGCCTCATTTGGCATTTGCATGATGGGGGGCGCGTGACAGAAAAGAACGGAAATCATGGGCTCGCTATTTTTCACAGATACTCAACTGGAAGCAATTGCTGGTGCGTTAGGCGATACATCCAGCGGACTGACTGGCTCCGAAATCGGATTTCTACTTAGTGCTAGCCAGATTTCTGACGTGGACCCAACTGCAACCAAACGGGTTCGAATTTACAACGCTGTTGCCGGTGATCAAAATCATCGCCAGAGCAGAGTGCACATCTTGGCCTTCATACGAAAATCCATGAAGCCTGAGCGTTACGTTTCAAATCCCGATCGCTTCGAGTTGATGCGTGGCCGCCTAAACCAGGCGTTATTGTTCGCCGGATTAGCTGTTGACCATAGCGGAGTGCTGCAAGAGGTGACTCATGTGCGAACGATCGCCGAATCCCGCATGCGAGCACAGGAACTTCGCGCAGATTTAGTCAAACGAGGTGTGCACGAAGACATCCTCAAATTTTGTAAAGAAGAACTGTTGGTTAGCAATTACTTCCACGCAGTCATGGAGGCGGTAAAGAGTATTATGGACAAGCTCCGATCCAAAAGTGGGCTCAACGATGACGGCGCATCGCTGATTGATAAATCGCTTTCGGGAGAACATCCGCTGGTCAGAATCAATACCATGTCTACGGACAGCGAAAAGAGCGAACAAAAAGGATTCGCCAACCTCCTGAAGGGTGTCGCAGGTATGTTCAGAAATACCACCGCACACGAGGCTCGCATCCACTGGACCATGTCCAAAGATGACGCGGAGGACTTGCTCTCAATGGCGTCTTTAATCCATCGACGCCTCGACAAAGCACATATCCAGGAAAATATGTAGAACCCATTTGCCGCGTACGACGCGACCTTTACGCTTGATAGGTGTCAATAGAAACTTGAATGGGGCAGTCATTAGAAGAATAGGTTTGCCATCTATGGACCAACGTTCAGTGGCGTCTGACCATAAAATGGGTGAGAGTGCCCCTAGAAGTGCTGATCGAAGACCCGCACTGAACCCAGCGTTGTCCGGTGTATAAAGCCCGAACAGAAACGGAGTACATTATGTTCAAGAACGGTATGCGTCCTATCCACCCGGGCGAAATTCTGTTAAAGGACTATATCAAGCCCATGGGCGTCAGCGTGCGAGATGTGGCTTTGGCCTTGCAAGTTCCCTATTTGTGCCTTAGCGAGATATCCAAGGGGAAGCGGAGCATGAGCGCTGATATTGCCCTTCGCTTGGAGCGCTACTTGGTAGTGAAGCACAAGGTTGGTTGAACCTCCAAAGCGCATATGACTTTCGTATCGCCGAATTAGCTTGTCGAGACTGCTAAATCAATGTTTTTAGTGAACCCTTATTCAAGTTTTATTGGCACGCAACATCGCTGAGAAGGTTGGGTGGGGGGGCTGCCCAGCGAAGGAGTAAATGATGTTTGATCCACATACCGGCGTAGTCGTGACGGAAACGTCCGATGCCGAATTAGCTCTCCAGGAACGAATACGCTCAGCACAGCAGGATGCGGTATCGGAAGTGCTATTGCCTGTCCCTAGCCCGGATCTTGTGCATAGAGTTATAGAAGATGCTGAAGGGTTTGCGGTGGCCCTGACTGCCAAGCATCGTGATCCAAATTCCCCACAGGTAGCCTGCTCCAGTGGCTGCGCACACTGCTGTTACCAGCTCGTGGCGGTATCTGCACCGGAAGTATTCCGTATTGTCCGATACATGAAGGCTTCAATGTTGAGTGCGCAGCTGGAGGAAACCGTCGGGCGTCTCCGCAACTTGGACAAGGCGACTCGCGGTGCAAATACAAAGGCGCGTGTCAACATCAAGAAACCGTGTGCGTTTTTAGATCAGGATCGGCAGTGTACGATTTACTCAGTTCGGCCTTTAGCCTGCTCGGAGTTCACGTCATATAATATTCAAGATTGCAAGCGTGGACAGCGGATCGGCTTTAAGCCATACGGGATAATTCACGAGAAGGCGCGCATGATTACGTTCAATGCGGTGCGTCAAGGACTCCACGATGGACTAGCTATTGCACTCCCTAAAGCGGACGTACAGTGGCTTGAACTCACGGCTGCAGTCCATACCACATTTGACCAATCTGACGCTGAAGATGGGTGGATTAGTGGCAAAGATATCTTCGCAAAGTCTCATCTCAATCAATCCGTAAAATCATAGGAAACACCCGGTGTATTGCGCGCCTGTATCCGGTCGGCTCCGGCAAGAAAAACACTGTTTCACCACATAAGGCTAACCACATGAGTTTGTTCGTTGATATTGTTTCATTAGTAGGCTCTGCCGCCTCGATTTCCGGCGTGTCCTTGAAGGATTTTTTGAAGAAGCAGCCGCAACTCCCTTCGGGGGATAAACAACAAATTGAACTGTTCCTGAGATTTCTAGAGGCGCGGAATGTGCTGTTCGCTGGAATGGATGACGAGGTGCATTCCGCTGTTGTTCGGAGCTTAGAGGAGATAAAACGAGAGGCTGATGCACTACGTCAACGGTGTAGTGACACGCACGTTGATACCATCCTTTTAAATTTGCTTCTCGTCATGAGCACAAAATTGCAAACCCTGCATGGCGTCGATGGCACACATGCACGCGGAAAATATCAGATGTACTTGGCATTGCAAAGCACGCGCTTCGAACTAGCGCGCGCGCTTGCAATGCTATGTGCGGCCTTTGAAATTGAGCCGAGCAGCCCAAAGATGAAATCGTTTGTCCTCGACTTCGCTGTTCGGCCGCGATGACGTGTACAGATCGACTTGCCGGCTTCTACGGCAGGTAAGCTCTATTTCTTTCGCTGCGATCCTGTGTCAATCAGAGCGTGGAGGTCGCGAGGGAGGAGTAGAAACGTATCAAGCTCATCGAACTGTTGTGCTCTGACTTTTTCAAGTTCTTCTTGGAGTGCTAGATTCTTGGCTTCCAATTCCGCTATTCGACTTTGCAAGATTGCGCGTGCAGAGGTGGCATATTTGGGGAGGCTCTCGTGCTGAAGTCGTTTCTGCACTTCCTTTGCTTGGCTAAAAGCTTCTGCGATCAGCCTCCGTCCGTTCCAGGACTTTTGGCTAAGTGTTTGACGGTTGAAGCTATGCCCGACTGTTCTCGTTGCGTGAGCCATGATGTTTTCCCAGGTCACGGCAATTCCGGTATCCGGCATACGAACAATCATTTTGGAAATTTGCTTGGCCATCCGTTCCGTCAGCAATTCTTTGCGACCTGGCATAGTCATTCTCCGTCATCATCATCAGCTTCAATCAGATATCGTTCATCTTGCAGGCCTAGGAAGGTCTGAGCGAATATAGGAAATTTTTCGACTAGTGCCCGCTCTTCATTACACACTTGCTCTCGCCCTCCGCGTGAGTCGAGGGCCATTTCTAGTCCAGGAGCGGCATGTTGCTTTGGATTGTGGTACTTCATCAGTGCTCCGGTTGCGACGTTGTCATTGTCGAGTAGTTTCACATAACTGCGTGCCACGAATGCTTCTTCCAAACGCTTGCGTAGTAACTTGTCTTTGATTTGATCCTTTACCTCATTGAAGTCATTGATCAAATGATCGGCCATCTGGTGCGGACATAACCCGCGCTCAATGAGCGCCGCGATGTGAGCGGCCAACGCATCCTGGCAATCGGCGACACCTCGATTGTGAGCAACCACCAGCGCTTCAACCTGACGCACGATCATAGATGCCAATAGTGTTTCGTCCTCGCGAATTGCATGGTTAGTTGGTAGATGGCCCTTCACACAAACATTTTCATTACATGTCAGACACCGCCCGTATCTTCTACATGGAGTCGTGTGATGTTGATGTAGACAGACACCATAGATACTGGGGTAGACAATGATAATTTGTTCGCTGGTCTTTGCAATTGGACGGTCGTCAACAGCATCGAGAACGCGTTGGAGACTGGTGACGCTAATTCCCGCGTCATGAACGACTACTATGTCAGTCTTTATACCGTAAGTTTCTTCGAGTTTTTGGGCTTGTGCCAGACCATTTGATAGATCCTTCAAATCCGAGATGTCAGGCATCTTCGAGAAAGTGGCAAGCTCCTCTTGGCTCCTGAAGTCATAGGACTTAAGCTGACTGAGTGATAAGCGATTTGCCCATTTATTGATGAGCACTGTTCGTTTGCTCGCAGAATTGACCCACTCTGTTTGACCCGCCTTCCACTGCCTGGCAAACGCTGCCACGCGGTCGTATGACCCTGCATAGCCCAGCTCTTTCAGGTCCTCATGGATCTGCTTCAAATTGCGCCGCTGCTTACGCGGCTTAGTCGTCTCGGCCTTGAGCCACCCAGATAGCTGCACTGAGTATTTGTCTAATCCGCTAACTGACCGCCGCTCCGCATAGGAGGGCTCAGTGGTTTCCGATCGCAGGTAGCGTCGGACGGTATTGCGCGAGATATCCAGTCGCCTGGCGATTTCTCGTATTGGGATCTGGTCACGAAGGTGCCAGCGTCGAATGATGCCGAGTAGAGCCACGTCGATCACTCCGATCTCCTGCCGATAAGACAGGTGGAATTGTGCTACTAACGTGGGTCAGATTCCATTGCAAATTCGTGGGGAAAGTGGGTCAATTTTCAATGCAACTTAACAACGCGGATTTTTTTACATCTTCGCTAGAAAACCGCCATTCCAGGCCCATCATGTGGGCCGTGGGGTGTTGCTGTGTGTTTTCCTATCGGTTATAGTTGCAGGCGTAGCGTTCACATATTGGTTTTGGCGGCTCTTGCGTAGTCTCAAGCTTTGCATAAAGATGGTCCTGAAGTAGCACCGGAATACTTTAAAAACCGATCCGAACCTGTTGATACATTGGCATCGCAAGCACTTCGCCCGTTGTCACATGCGCGATAAGTTTGTTCGCCGTCTCCATGATATTGACCAGTGACCATTCGATGACGGGTTGAGGCATATTGATAGCACCGAAAACGTCAGTTGGCGAAACCATTGACAAGCTTTTGCCATTGATCGAATAATGTTCGATAACGATATCGCTGGCTTGGCGCTTGGTAAGCTGTACCAGTTTCCCTTTTCTTGCTCCTAGACCTAAGAACTCTAAGAGCGCCCTGGCATGCAGAAAACCGATGTCGATCAACGGGTCTGCGAAAGTTGACAAGTTCAGATTCATTGCTGGCTTACCAGCAATGGTGATGCTGCTGGGCGTAGAGTCGTCGAATTCCTCACACAAATTTAGGACCGATAACGTTCCCTCGAGGGCATTGACCCGGCGGGGAAGCCAGACAGCTAAAACTTGGTCTAAGCTCAGAGGTTGACTGCGTAAGTCTTGGCGCGCTTCCATCGATATTCCTTGGTACGGCTTTCGCACGCGAAAGTAAATTTTTGCCGGCGCCGGACAGTTTCGCGCACCGCTAAGTCCCCACACTGCTTCCATCGTCTATTTTCCTCAGCCGCATCTGTCGGCGTCTTCGACCTAAAACGCTGTCAACGTGCGATTGCACCTTTCAAGAGCCACATTTTCTGCGCGACGACCAGCATTGGGGGCGCTGCTGAGTTTGGGATATGATCCAATTTCTTTGAAATATGAGACGCCTCTCTTGACGCATGCATCGACCGAGTCGCCGGAGGAATTGGATGCGTCTTGCGACTGAGCTTTTCTTCCCACGCCGCTCGACGGTACCGCTCCCTGCTTCTCTCCACACCCCGCGAGCGCAAGCGTCAATAGCCCTGGCACGAGATAGAATTTGATCTGCATATCTACGCTTCCTAATATTGTCCTAACGTTCTGGTCAAAGCCGACCAAGTTGAATATGCGCGCATTTTGGCCGGGGTCTCCCATGCGCAAAGTAATTCGAACCATTCCAAATCTCACCGATCCTTGCGCTGCAATCATCTCGAAGCACAGCCACCTTAGTATGGGTTGTCCTCACGCATGCGTTCCCGACATTGCTGTAAAGCACTGATGAGCATGTCGAGTTGGGACCGGCGCGTAGCAAGGGGGTACTCCGCTACTGCAGATCTCAAAATATCATGATGATCAATCCGCAACAGCCCATCAGTTTCGAGGAATTTCTGATACTCGTCATCTGACATTCGTGCCATGGTAGGGATGTCTACCGCCTCGATCTCGATAGTGCCTTTGTAGGTTGACATTGATGCCTTCGGTAGGTTGATTAAGAATCGCGAAAATAATATGTTTGCCTCGGCTTACGTTATTCGACTGTCTTATTGATTGTACTGTGCTTCCGCTTCGGTAGCGACGGGCGTCGTCGGCGCAGGAGCTTCGCTGGCCTCCGCATTACCGCCACCCTCAGGCTGGTTAGTCAGATACCACTGCGTGAACACCACCTTGAAGATGAACCACAAAGTGTAAAGTCCGACGAGGGTATGGCAGTTCGTAGATGTCGCTAGGCCGTGCGCGATGTCGTTTCTGAAGTCTGGACCGACCTGGGAGCACATCAGGGCGCGGATGCCGAATGTCAGGTTTTCCGATCAAGTGCGAGCGGCGCGCAGGGCTTCAATGGCTTTCTTTACGCCAGGTGCGTTCGGGTCCAGATTCCAGTCTTCTGTAGCGTTACTGTATTTTCCTCATTGGCCAAGCACAGCACTCGACCTTCTCATTGAACCTGGCCCGTCGATGCGGGCCGTGGGGTGCTGCTGGGCGATTTCCTTAGCCACGATCGCGGTTGATCGCAGCGTTCGCCGCCTTGTTCACAAGTTCGGGATTGGAAATCGGATATAGCGGTCCGGCGAGGTGATTGATAGCGACCGGGTCGCCCGAGAGATCGCTACATAGAAGAGCTTCGCGTGGGCGGTGCTCTCTTTAAGAAAATGCGAAGCATCCGGAATTAGAACGTGGTCGAATTCCAAACCTTTCAGCAGCAGCGGCGTGGAAATGGTTCGCTTTTGGGTCGCGCGACCGGACTGCGAAGTCCGCTGCCGGATAGTATCCACCGCGTCGGTCAATGAGGCAGAGCGACCAGTGCTTACCTCAGAAAACGCCTTGTTCGCGTCGCGCCACAGTTCGCCTCGGAACAAGCGCCATCGTGGATGCTTCCGTGCCAGACTGAAAATCGATTTGATGTGCGAAAGTTCGCCTGTTCGTTTGTAACGATCGCCAAAGGATTTCAGATCAGCGATGACCAACACGTCTTCATCGGCATCCACTTCGCCAGCGGCCAGTTCTTTTTGAGCGAAACAATCAGCATGCAGTGATCGCAGAGCCACCAGTCGCGCCGGAAGCGTGGCCGCCTGATCCCAGTCGAGAGCGAATTGGCGAAGGCGTTTGGCAGCGATTTCCTCGATCGATTGGAAGGCGCCGCGCGTGGCCTTAGCAAGCTTGTCGCACATGCCGCGTCGGCAGTGAATCGCTGCCATCGAACCTTCGCGCTCAATAAATCCTTCGAAAAATGCCTCCATGGCAAAGGCATCGGGCGCTTGGATGAAATGGACAGGCCCGGATTGCAGATCGATCAGCTCACCACGCATCAACTTACTTCGGGTCTCTGCGATCCAAGCGCCCAGCGCAGGGTCCTTGCCCTCCCACCGGCGCGGAACGAGAAGCTCAGCCGCCAAGGGGAAGTGAGGTTCGACATGTTCTGTCCAGCGGATCGAGTCGCCCGTGAATTCAAAAATGCCCTGCATCGGATCGCCAAAGACGACGGTGGGAAGAATGCTCGATAGAGTTAACACCAGCGCGTGATGCAGCTCGCCGCAGTCTTGGTATTCATCGACAAAAATCCGGTCGTAGGAACAGGCGATAATGTGCCGTACCGCTTTAAGCGACATCACCTTGACGGCGCCGCGCGAGATACGCTCCCAGTCTTCGGGAAGGGTCGGGAGACCTTTCGGCGGATCGCCTGCCGTCGGGAAAGCGTTCGCGTATTTCATGGACCAGCCGGCGATGGTTTCCACTGCGGCGGCACTCGCCGGCACGCCAAGGCGCCGAAGGCGCGATCGCAATGCGTGAACGCCGGCATGAGTGTGGGTCAGGATCAATGATCGGCGTCCAATCTGCGCTGCCTTCACGATTGTCTCTGTCTTGCCGTGGCCTGCCGGCGCCAAGACCGATCCGAGCCTGCACGCCGCAATAATCACCGCCTCAGGCATACAGCCACTCCTCGACCTTTTTCAAGCAACGGGCTAGCTCTGAGTGTGGCGCAGCGCGAGCAATGCGCCAAATGATAGGTGCCAATTCCCGGCCCGTACTGAGCTCCTTAAACCAACTCTGCTTTGACGCGGCTTGGCCCAAGTTGGCACGCAAAATACGAGGGTCTAAATTTGTTTCTGCCTGCCAAGCTGAAAAGGGCAGGCTAAACACTTCCTTAGCGACATTGGGCATGACTTTCGCCAAGCTCGCCAACACCGAGTCCGCAGATTTCTTTGTCCTGGCCAGGTCCAGCAGTTCTTGGACCGTGGCGTCATCGGCGTCGAAAAACACGGCGAGCTCCGTGTGCATTTCCGACTCGTATTCGAATACCTCAATGGCCGGAAGGCCTGCGGCGGTGAAAGCAGCTAATTTGTCCGCAGGTATCTTCCGATCAGAATCGCGGAAAATGGCCACCGAATAGCCCATGGAGCGCAGCGCGACCGCCAAGTTGGGTGCCTCACTGCCGTTGCCATCGGCGATGGCCGATCCCATTTGCTCGACCGGCGCACCGTCATGCTCTGCTGGCCAGAGCTCCCGCAGACCCAGCAAGAGACCCTGTTCCGTCACCCCCTCGCACAGCAGGATTCGACGGGCGAAGAGCGCCCTAGGCGTCTTCTTCATCAGCTTTTCAAATTCAGCGGAGCTGCCCGGCTCATGTACTGTCACGACCTTCGTAGTTTTGTCCCGGCGCACAGCGACCACATTCGAAGCGGCTGCTTCAGAGAGCGCCACGTCGGAATGGGTAGTCAAGAAAAGTTGGCCGACAGGTCGGCCAACCTTGCGCGCCTCGGACTGCCGCTTCTTGAGTTGGGCCAGCGCGCCGATGATGCGATGCGGCTCGAGGCCATGCTCGATCTCGTCAACCAGAATGATGGCGCCGGCGTAAATCGCTGCGTTTTGGATTCCCAACGTGGCCAGCCTGCGGCTTCCAAGTCCGGCCAAGCGCAGAGGCACGTCGGCATCGTGCAAGGTGATGGAGCTGGTGGAGAAACCACCCCGCGCGAGTTCCAATCCGGGTCGATACCCTTCCTCAATATAGGCGCCCAACGCTTTGGCTTCGTCTTCTGCGTAGCCTGCAGCATCCATCAGCGTTTGGATCTTGTCGAGGCCGGCCGAATTTTTAGCCGCCTTGTAGGCTGCCGCCAGGCGCTCGGCAGCGTTTCCATTATCGTCCGTCATTTTTGAGAGACCAGATCCCTGCGCCCAAGAGGTGTGCCGGGCTTCGTCGCCATTAAGGCGGGTGAGGCCGAAGTGAGAGCGCTCTCGGTTTGACAGATAGCGCGAGGTCTCAGACCGATCGCAATAGGCTTCCCAGACCGGCTCCATGGTCGCGTCCACACTCAGGCGCACCGTGATAACTGGCTCGTCTTCATCCTCCGGCTCGTCATGGATCTCTGTCCCGGTCCAGCCACGGATAAACAGGCCCAAGCGCTCGTCGGACATCAAGACATCTGGTAGCTCGCCCACCGTCACCTCAATTTGGATTGGCTGGACCGTGTCCGCGCCGAAGAAGTCGCTTTCCACGAACGAAAACCAGCGCGAAGACAGCGCCGCCTCAATGGCATCAAGGATGGTTGATTTGCCGGAATCCCCCGGGCCAATCACGAAACACAAGGCGACGTCGGGACACCACTCCAAGTTGCGAATACCGCGAAAGTGCGAAATGCTGATTTTTCTAATTTGCATGCTGTACTTTCTGGCCAAGCTGCGGACGGCCTCATCTGGCTTGATGTATTATTCACAATGCAATGATCATACCTGATTGCCATGTGGAATGGACAATGATGACCAAGGGACGAAGGTGGTACTGTCAGCTAGGCTGCAGATCGGGAACTTAGACCCGATGACTTTCGCGCGCGAAAGTCAAGCGTCAATCAAAGTAATTCTACGAACAACGTAGCTCGACCGTCCACCGTCAGGGTCGCATCCGGTCTCTCATGAGCCTGCCCGCGGAAGGTGCTTTTTCTTACCTGTCCCACAAATACGCCACACATTGGTCATCAGCTAGCTCGCAAGGGGCAGCTCGTTGCTGTTCGTCCGATTAGTCCGGATAGCGCTACGAACTGACAAAGGAGCTGCCGACGAATGGCATTTTTGCTCCACGAGCCGGGGCATTTTGCCTCAACGAACGGCTGGTGGATGCGGGGCAACCACGCCACATAGCCGCAACTTGGAAAAATATAATTAAAATTATATTGATCTAACAACCTCATGC
Organism: Janthinobacterium longum; assembly: GCF_051380735.1. NCBI lineage: Bacteria > Pseudomonadati > Pseudomonadota > Betaproteobacteria > Burkholderiales > Oxalobacteraceae > Janthinobacterium > Janthinobacterium longum. Next base: position 105,354 of record NZ_JBNYXQ010000002.1, on the reverse strand, counting down.
ATGAGATTATTCATTTTTAGGAGGTTGCGATGGTTGCTTCAAGGGAATACAAGGCTCTGCTGTTGAATAAATTGAACCAGCTGTGGTTTCAAGGCTATGTGACCTTCGAAAGGTGGGAGCTGTTGTCCTGGTATGGCAAGGATAGGATTACGGCCGTGGTATGGCGTGATCTCGAGGAGAACTGGACAGCTTTTTACCCGGACGGTGACGCTCCCGAACTTGGGATCATCAAATGCGACGACTCGACGACACCCCAGAAGTACGTGGTATTGAACAGATCAGCAGTCCTTGCAATGGAAACGCTTACTTAACAATCAGGAATAATTCATGGCACATGAAGTCACATTGGCGCTAAATTCAAAATTTGTTCTCAACAAGGACGTCGAAGTAGCGGTGAAGGCGGACGGAAAATCCTTGGGCACGTTGCTGATCAGTAAAGGAAACATCGAATGGCGACCGAGCAAAAACTCCGTCAACAAGAAGCGCATGAGCTGGACGAAATTTGCTCAGCTGATGAAGGACGAAGGAGAAACCGTTCTAATAGCAAAATGATCTAGGCCGATCACCCCAGCAAGCGGAATCCCAGCATCTAGACCTGATCATGCACGATATGATCGACATGGATATCAAATCTGCGGGACGGTAGGTTAGCGGATCACTAGCGGCCTTGTTAATGCTTCGCCATCGTTTTTTTCGCTGACTCATGGAGTCACGGTTTGGACACTGTCCACAGAGAGCAAGATGAAAATTAGAAAACAGGACCTTCGTTATGGCGCTGTCCTCAACCAACTAGCCGCACATATTAAAACTCCCGTTATTCATAAGTACCGCGAGAAAGAGGGCCTTTACCTCATCGACACCGACTTAAAGCTATTTATTCTGTATGCGGACGACGAAGGTCCAATCTGGAAGTTCAAAGTTACCGTTGATGACCTCGAATATATGTACTCCAACGGGCATGTCGCGTTGAATTGCGGTAATCAGTCGGTCTGCGGCCTGAGTTGCTATTGGCTGCGCAGCATCCTGAATATGGATGCTCGGCGCACCCAAACTTTTATTGTCGAATCGCGAAAAAAATCGGGCATGTTTTTGTCCGGGGTGAAGGGCCACTTGGGCTTTCCTCTCCTCCCAGACGAGTATCCGGAAACGCTGCTTTATCAGACTTAAACACAGCATGCTGTCCCTGCCAAACGCTGACTGATCGGGTCTACTCGCTCGCAAGTGCCAGCTATTGATTCTCCTCGCACCCTTATAGCTAGGTGCTCTAGGAACGCTGGCCAGTGCAACCTTAGCAATTGTTGGCAACATTAGTAACCGCTTTGGGTCGATTATGGCCGGCCGTGGCAGTCCGTGAATTCTCCAGCTAGGCACCTGTTATGCTGGTTGCAACGGCGAGGTTCAACCATAATTGATCGAGTATAAGGTCACGAAACTTATTATCAAAGTTCGTGATATAACAAAATAGCTTGCATACATTTTCGTCGGAAAAGCCAGCAGCAGCAATTTCAAACAGTCACATGGATGTGCGGTCAACTCTCCGTAACCTCCACCTAGGAATGCTCAGACGGACAGGTAAAAAGCTGCAAGCGCCACCCACTGCCCGACTAAGCGCCCACAACGCGCAATACTGCCGACAAAGATACAAACTCCACACCCGCCTGCTCAAGAATCCAGGTTTCAATCTTCGCGTGCCAGACACGAAGCAGGTCTAGCGGTCGACGAATGTAATTTTGTTCTCGTACCCCTTGCGGCGCGTGTCCTTGAATCTGCGCGGCGATACCGTTCGGCATCTCGATCCACTCGCTTAATGTGGCAAATGATCGTCGCAAGCCGTGCAGCGTGAGTTGCGGCAAATTCGCCACGGCGACGGCATCGTTATGTGCGATTCGTGGCTCAGCGATATGTCCCGATGCGGAAGCGGGACTGGAGAAGACAAAGGCATTCCTGCGCGGCAGGTTGGCCAGGAGCTGAGCAACAAAGGGCGTCAGCGGAACCATTCGAAAGTCTTCGACCTTGTCGGACAGTTTGATACTGCCCCACTGAAAATTCACGTCTGTCCACTTCAGTGCAGCGAGCTCCTCGCGCCTGGCGCCCGTGAGCAGCAGAACTTGCAGGTAGGCTGCAATGACCGGGTTTCCGATCTTCCGCACTGCGCTGAACCATGACTCCAGCATCTCCCGTTGAAGAACGTCATGGCGCCGCTTCTCTTTACCCAGGCTCTCGCGCACTCGCGCGCTCTTTGTCGGATTGCTAGTGACCATGCTCGAATACGTCTTGTGCGAAGCGCACCAGTTCATGAAGGCTTTGAGCAGTCGCCATGCCAGCCGTGCGCTGGATGGACGGGTCTTCGCTTCCTCTCTCGCCCATGCTTCCACGCGCTCATTTGTCAGGTCGATGAGTCGGAGCGAGGATAAGGACCAGAGCGGACCGGCTTTCGTCAGGGCTGGACTGCGTTTCCGAGGCTGGCCACCATCCTGAATGATCTTGCGATGCGCGGCAATATGATGTTCTGACCAGCCGGCTTCTCGCGTGGCAATGCGATCAGCAATATACTCAGGCCAGACGCCGCCCAGGGTCACGGACTCCCGCAGTTGCTTTTCCTGTTCCGCCACAATGACAGCTTCCTGCAATGCGCGCGCGTCTCGCTCTGCAGCGAGCGCATCGTCGCGCACCTTTCTTGGATCCTGCCCGTTATCGAGCAAGACCTTCAGTCGCCGTGCTTCGGCCTGGGCCTTAGCAATGTCCCATGTACGAGGATCACCGATCGTCAGCCGGATGGTGGCGCCGTCCAGCTTGCCCTGAAAAATATAGGACTTTGCGCCCTTCGACGTCACCCGCAAACCGAGGCCTGGTGAAGCGGTATCCCAAAGGAATGACTGACTTTTTCCACCCTCACAGGCGAACTCTTCTACCCTACCCGCCGCGAACTTTATTTTTTTCACTATTACCTCAAGAAGACGTTCTGTGTAAGCGCCATGTAACCGCCATGTAACCCAAATGGTAGCATAACGATCAACACACATCTGCATGAAATAAAAACGAAAACTACTTAAGTAATTGATTTATAAGAATATACCAGAAAATCTCAACGCTCTTCAACAGTCCTGAATACCGACATGCGATGATTTGTAATCATCAGGTGGCCAGTTCGAAACCGGCAGTCGGCACCAGAATTCAGCAGTAAAATCAAAGGGTTACATGCTTCGGCTTGTAACCCTTTTTTGTTTTCGCCGACATCCTTTTGCTGTGCAGTCAATGGAACCGCTTTATCTTCCTCCCAGACATCTACGAGATATCCGATATTCAGATATATTGAATTTATCTGCTTTTCAGATAATATCCATATGTCTGAATAACGGATACCAAACATGCCTTCATCGCCCACCACCCAACGTCTCCTCACGGCGTCGCAGCTCGGCCAGTTGCTCACTTCGACGCGCAAACGGCACAAAATGACTCAGGCGGCTGTGGGCATTCGGGTCGGCTTGAGCCAGAATCGCATCTCCCACCTGGAGAGCCATGCTGACGAAATCAGCGTCAAGCAGTTGCTCAGCTGGTGCTCCGCACTCGAACTGGAGCTGCAGTTGGGCGAGCACGATACGTCCGCCGCAAGCAATTCGGCCGAGTGGTAGCCATGGCTCACCGCTCACACAGCCAGACGCTCCATCTTTGGGCAAATGGCGACTATGCAGGACGCTGGACGGTCAAGGGCATAGGCATGCTAACTCGGTTAAAACCCCATTTCAAACGCGAGCCGTTACGCCTGCCTGGACAGCAGGCATAAAAGCGATAATCGGACCATTGCACCTGCAGGGTGCGGCTTTTCTTGCAAAAAGTTTATGCTGCCAACTTATTATCCTGGAATGCAACGATGACGACGCCAGATGCAGATATTACGCAGTGGGAGCCACTTGACCTCGAATGGCACGGGGATTTCGCGTTTATGGACGGGGCGTTACTGGGGGACGAGAGCGCACGCGATATATACATCATGCTCGAGCCTGCAGGAAAGCAGCCTTTTGAAATCGCTCAAGAGGCAAGTGCCAGGCATTTTCCGCCGTCGCCATTGTGCGTTGGGCAAATAGTCTGGCGCCATCGAACCCATGCGGGTTTGTTGCGCGATAGTCAGCGTGATTACTACCTGCTGCCGCAATACCTGGCGCGATATGGCTACCATGCGGTGCAGGCGTTGCCGTTTCGTTTCAACGGCACGCTGGAAAAACTGGGCTACCGTTACTGGCGTGATCAGTCCGGCGCCTATTGGTTTGATGATTATTCGGTGACCGTGATGGTGGATGTAAAGCATCACGATCTTGCTTTGCTCGGGCCGGCGCCAGATTTTGTATCAGCCGATTGCGCGCTGTTCAGCGATGGCGTGAATGTCTTTCTGTATGGAAAAGTGATCGCGCGTGCGCATGACCAGATCCGTTATACCAATCACCCGGCTTACCGGGTGATCAACGGGCAAGTCTACAGAGGATACAAGCGACTGCACCAGAAGGACGGCACACCTTTGCCGATCGCCAATCCGGACGGCTTTCAGATGCTTGCGCGGCGCTGGGGGACGGATGGAGAGTCGATTATCGTGCAAGCACAGCAGGGATCAAGCATTGCATACGAATACTTTTACCGCATTGACAATGCCGATCTGGACACATTCACCGTACTCAACGAACGTTATGCCAGGGATAAGCAACGGGCACACTATTTGACGGGAAAGTCCATTCGCTATACAGGCGATTTCCATTTGCTCAAATGCCGGCAACCGCAATTTGATGAGGCCGGCCGGGTGGTGTCTGCGAGCGAATATCAGCACGAGTATATTGCCGTGGATGATCAGTTTGTTTACGCAGCAGGAACGCGTGTGCGTGGCGCTCACGGCCCCAGCTTTCAACACCTAGGATTCGACTATTACCGCGATCACCAGCGCGCTTACTATCGCAACAAACCGCTGCATGTGGACGTAGACAGTTTCGTCGTGGCGCAGCTATACCATGCAGAACGCGATTACTCGCCGATACTGGTGGGCGACCGAAATGGACCGCTGGGCAGCGACGGTGTACTCGACGAGGCCATGCGGCTGGAATGGGCGCCATTTTTCGAGGCGCATCCGCACCTGACGGATTACTGGTGGCACCGCTTGCAGGCACAGGAAGAGGCGCAGGCGGCGCCACCGGAAGAAATCTCGATGCGACATGACATCGGTCTTGGCTTCGAACTGGGCCGGCAGGTGTACTTTCATGGAAGGCCTATCATCGGATTGGATGCGGCCAGTTTCAAGTTAGTGGGTGAACATCTGTGCGGCGATGTCAATGGCTTGTATCTGATCCCTTATCATCGCCCTGACAGTGCCGTGCCTGAACGATTTTCTACCGAGTCTGTGGAACATTTCAACGCATTCGATTCGACCTACCTCAGTGATGGCAAAACAGTATATTGCCACCGGGTTTTCTATCACTGTCCCGAGCCCATTTCCAAGGCTGACATTGCCACCTTCGTAAGCTGCGGATATGGCTGGGCCAAGGATAGCCGAGCCGTTTACTACCTGGGGCAGGCAAAAAAATACCTCGATCCCGAAAATACACAGATACTCGGCACTTATGCGTTCAGTTCCACGTTGATACTGTCCAATGGCAAGCCACTGGATGTCAAGTTCAGCCCGGAAGAAGTCTCGGTGCCGCATCCTCATTTTCTGCAACTGGGCACGCGTAAATTGTTTTATGGCCGAAAAGCGCTGAGCGCGAAGCGCATAGACTTGGCCACGTTGGAGTTTCTCGGTGATTTCCATGCGCGCGACAAGCAACGGTTCTACCGCCACGACGGCCTTTGCGGACTGAGTGAGGTGAGCGAAGAGGACTACCTGCTGTGCTCAGATACACTCAGTGCCTAATGTCTTTTCGCAGGTGCAGTCAGGCCATGGCCACCGTCTAATCGCTGGACGTGCTTGAGCAAGTTGATCATAATATTTGCAATCAGGCCACGGCCTCATCTTCCCTCCGAGGCGCTGCACATCATGTCGAGTATTGCCATCACCGATCTAATTGTGTCCAGGGACGTCGACAGCGTCTCGCGCGCCGTTGTGGCATTGAGTGCCACATCGGTCAGCAAGGAGTGGGAAAATGCGCGGCATCAGCACCGCAAGGCGCAGCTGATTTACTCCGCGCGCGGCATCCTCAACTGCGAAATCGAAGACGGCGTCTGGATCGTGCCGCCCCAGTGCGCCATCTGGATACCGGGAGACTTGCCCCACTCGGCACGGGGGGCGGGCGACACGGAATGCTATTGCCTGTTCGTCGAGCCCGACGCCGCGCCGGACCTGCCGAAAACCTGTTGCACGATTTCGGTATCGCCATTGCTGCGCGAGTTGCTGCTGAAGGCGGCCAGTATTCCTCAGTTGTACACGCTGGGAGGGCGGGAAGACCGGTTAATTGCCGCATTGCTCGATGAATTGGTGGCGGCGCCAGTGGAAGACCTGCATCTGCCCATGCCGCGCGATCCCCGATTGCGCCGCCTCGCGGAAATGATGCTGGCCGACCCCACGGATAAAACCGCGAAGGCCGATTGGGCTACCCGGATAGGCATGAGCGAACGCAGCATGAGCCGTCTTCTGCTGCACGAAATTGGCATGAGCTTCGGGCGCTGGCGCCGGCAGCTGCATGTGATCCTTGCGCTTCAACGCCTGACCAAGGGCGACAGCGTGCAAACGGTGGCGTTGGAGCTGGGGTATGAAAACGCCAGTGGCTTTGTCACCATGTTCCGCAAGGCGGTGGGCAAGCCTCCGGCACGCTACCTCTCGGATCGCACCAGCGGCGCAGAGCTTGCTCCGGTGCCCGGCATCATGCTCACCGACAGCATCCCAATCTGACTGCATCAGGCGGTCCTGCCCCGGGGCCATCGCCTGCCGCCTGTCGCATTGCCAAATCAGGTCAAAAGATTACGCAATACGGCCAGCATGCCGGGAATCATCACGCTTGGCCTAAACGAATAACAATCTGGCCTGGCTTCACTATTGCCCCCTCTTGTCTCTGTTGTTAAATATGGCATCTAAATGCAAATGAGTCTTGTTTATGCCTATTTACACACATGCTGGAAAGTCACGTTGGCCTATCACTACGGGCACAGGACCCGTCTTCTATCCTCACCTGCCCCGCACCGTGCTTAGCTCGGCAGTTGCGGCGGCAGTTCTCATCAGTGCGCAGGGTGCATTCGCCGCGGAGTCAGGGCAGATACAAACCAGGGCAGCGGGGACGACTGAAGAGGAGATAGCTTTGCCAGCCATCACCGTCACGGGCCGCATGGATACAGCGACCACCGAAGGTACAGGCTCCTACACCACGGGCCAGACGGCGGCGGCGACGCGCCTGCCGCTGTCGCTGCAGGAAACACCACAGGCGGTGACGGTGATCACGCGCCAGCGCATGGATGACCAGCAATTGAATTCGGTGCAAGGCGTGCTGGAGAACACTACCGGCATCACGTCGTACCAGTCTGACAGCGAACGGACGAGTTTTTACTCGCGTGGTTTCCTGATCAACAACGTTCAGTACGATGGCATCCCCACCGTCGTTGGCAATATCGTCAACGGGAGCGGCATCGGTTCTCTCGATACCGCTTTCTATGATCGTGTCGAGGTCGTGCGCGGCGGCTCCGGCTTGCTGACCGGCACCGGCAATCCCTCGGCCGCCATCAACCTGGTGCGCAAACGCCCGACCCGTGAATTCTCGGCAGCTGCGTCCCTTGGTGTCGGAAGTTGGGACACCAAGCGGGGCACGGGCGACATCTCGACGCCGCTGACCGAGGACGGCCGCATCCGCGCACGCATGGTGGGGACGTACCAGGACGGACACTCGTATATCGACGGCTACAAGCCGAAAAGAAAGTCGTTCTACGGCATCATCGAGGCAGACCTGACACCAGACACGACGGTGAGCCTGGGCTATGACTACCAGGACATCACGCCGAAGGGCGCCACTTGGGGCGGTTTGCCGCTATGGTTCAGCGACGGTACGCAGGCGCAGTATCCACGCTCCAGCAACTACGCGCAGGACTGGAGCCATTGGGACACTACCCTCAAGACGGCGTTTGCCGAAATCGAACACCGATTCGACAACGGCTGGAAGCTGCGCGGCGTCGCCAACCAGTACCGCACGCAATACGATGCCGAACTGCTCGGCCTGGTCGGCCGCCCCGATCGCGCCACGGGACTGGGTTCCTTTCCCTTCGGAGCCTTTCCGGTAGCGCTGGCGGCCGAAGGTCGCAGCCGCCAGAACACCGTCGATGTGATGGCAAGCGGCCCCTTCCAGCTGCTGGGTCGTCAGCATGACCTGGTGGTGGGGGCAACCAGTTCGCGCCGCACGGCCAGCCAGGACGATATCGCACCGTTCTTTGCAGGCTTTGCGCCGGTCAATATCCATGACCTGAGCCCGGCCTTTCCCCGCCCCAACTTCGATGCCATGGCGTCGATACCGACCCACACTCAAGTCAAGCAGAGCGGCGTCTACGGCGCAGCCCGGTTTTCGCTGGCTGACCCTCTGAAACTCATCGTTGGCGGCCGTTTCAGCAATGTTGAAATCGACGACAACGTCAGTGGCACGTCGTTGCACTACAAAAAAAGCGGTGAATTCACGCCATATGCCGGCCTGATCTACGACATCGACAAGACCTATTCGGCCTACGCCAGCTACACGGGCATCTTCAATCCGCAAACCGACTATCGCGACAGCAGGGGCAACGTGCTCACGCCGTCGAAGGGAAACACCACGGAACTCGGCCTCAAAGGCGCTTACCTGGACGGGCGCCTGAATGCGTCGCTGGCCTTGTTCGAGACCAGGTTGGACAATGCGGCACAGATGATCGCCGGAACTACTACGCCAGGCGGCGCCCAAGCCTATATAGGTGCAGATGGGACGAAATCGCGCGGGGTCGAGCTCGATGTGCAGGGCGAGCTGGCGCGCGGCTGGAACCTCTATGCAGGTGTCGCCCACTTCACGGCGCACGATGGCATGGGCGTTCGCTTCAATTCGCAGCTACCGCGCTCCACCGCCCAGCTTTCCACCACCTGGCAGTTGCCCGGAGACTGGAGCAAGTTGACGCTCGGCGCAGGCGTCAATTGGCAAAGCCGCTTCTACCAGGCGCCCAACACTGGCACCAGTTCGCTGGGTGGCGAACAGGGTTCTTATGCCCTGGCATCACTGATGGGGCGTTACTTCATCAACAACAAGACCAGCGTGGCCGTCAACGTCAACAACCTGTTCGACAGGAATTACGCGCTGCAGAAGGGTGATTTCGACACCGTGAGTTACGGCGCACCACGCAACGTGATGGTGACACTGAACTACAAGTATTGATTTGCCCGCAGAAATACATCCATTGATTATCGAGAAAGTTACTATGCCCCTTCAGCCCTCCCCTAGCCCCGCACAGGACACGGCCATGAACAGCCCCGGCAAGGTCGCCATGTACTGGCTGACGACAGCCGCCGGCGCCGTGCTTTTTGTAACCTTCCAGCTGTTCTTCTACGTAAACGACTTTGTGAGAGCGCACGGAACGGCACCGGCGATCACGTTTGATCCCGACATATTGTGGATGTTCTCCGCATACTATGGCTGCTGGATCGTCACGGTGCTGCTCGCCTTGACCGGCACCCGTACGACTCAGTGGCTGGTCCTGGTCCTCGGCAGCCTGCTGGTCGTCCTCAATACCCTCGGAGGGATTGCCGACGGCTTGCGCGACGGCTGGCATATTATCTTCTCGGCAGTATTCTTCATCACCTTACCCGGCGTGTTCTCCATCGCGGCCACCTGGCGTCGCATCAAAAGCAAAGGCAACAACCATGTCTATCAATAGTTCCAACTTTCCCCTGGTCTGGATGAATCTTGCGCAAGAACCGGGGCATGATCACCAGAAGGACTTCGACGAATTCGATGCCAATTTGCAGCGCGGAGAGCCTTTTGTACTCTTGACCGATACCGTACCTGCCGAAGACCATGAGCACTCGCCGGAAGAAAAAAAACGCACTGCGCTCTGGATGAAAAAGCACAAGATTGCATTGCGAAAGCTGGTGCTGGCAATGATCATGATCGAACCCAACGCGGCCAAACGGCTTGGTTTCAAGGCGTTTGCGGTGGTTTTTGCCAAGTTCTGGGGCTACCCTCTGCTGCTTGCCACTTCACGCGAGCAGGCAATCGAGATGGCAACAGAGCTGCTGCCCAAAGCTGGAAAGTGAATCGCTGCGGCTATTCAAGCCGCGCGTCTTCCACGGAGTATGGCGATGTATCAACTCTGCCTTGTACTGGCCGTTGATGCAAGGAGAAAAAATCAAGCGCGTGGTCGTGACGGAGGTATATCCGTTTTAAATCGCCGTTGACAACGTGGCAACTGCGATTCTATCGTGCTTGAAAATGACCTTGCATCAACTTCGCGTATTGGCCACACGGCAGACTTGTTCCTGAATGCCATGAGCGAAAAAAGTCCGGCTTAGCTACAGGCAGGCTGCAAACAGTCGCGCCGGACGCGAAACTCTTTATTTCAGCTTCTCTTGCCGATATTGTTTGACGAGAAATAGCGCCATCGCTGCAGAAGCAAGCAGCACGACAACGCTCGCTGCATCGACGTCCACATTGACGCGGACATCCACTTTAACGTCCTTCATTTTGGCTCCTTTTCAATTTTCATGATGACAATACGCCTGGAAAATGATAAACCAAAGAAGGGCAAAGTACGTCGATGGCGAGTCGCTACCGTGCGTCAGCCCACCGCTGCGCCTGGCGTTCGAAAGCGCTGTTAAGCTGCGCTGTCAAGCTGTTATCTTCCACTCTGGAGTATTGCCATGTCGATCTCGATCAAATCATCTCCACCGAGCAGCCCGGCACATATTCCTGTGCAGGAAAACTTACGGCCAGGAAATTCAGTTACTTCTTCGCCAGGCAATACCGGTTTCAGCACTGCCGAAACCGTCTCGATATCGAACTCGGCACGGGCACTTTACAGCCTCGGCAATGCTGGCGAGCAGCCCGCATCGGCATCCGGCAACGAGGCGAAGGCGGCGTACGCAAAAGGACAGCGCGATATTTATGATTTCGGGCAGCTGATTGGGGAAGGCAACTACAACAAGCAAGACCTGCTGCCAAAGACCGATGACCCTGATCGCCTGGCCCTGGGCCAGCAGTCGCTCGATTATGCGATTGGCCTGTCGCGGCAGCCCCCCAAACATGCTCCGAATCCGTTTGAGGGCCTGGCGCGCAACAGCCTGAGCGCCGTGGTCTACGATGACACGGGCGCCTATACCGAAGCCGAGCGCTATGCCGCGTATGGGGAATTGCAGCGGCAGGACGAAACCTATTTTTCCAGCCTGTACGCCAAAATCACGAATGGCGGCGACAACCGTCAGATATTCAAGGGCATCCTCGACTATTTCGATGACCTGCCTGTGGTGGAAAAATCGGCCTACCCCGATGGCTTCAGGGACAGTATCGGCGGCCTTTACCGGGAACAGCTGGAACAATGGGGACCGCTGGCGCTGATCAGGCAAGTTGCCGAGCCCGACTTCGAGAAGCGCCTGGACAGCGCTGACAAGCCGGGGCAATCTGCGGATAAAACCTTGCAGGCGGTGCTGGAAAAAGTCATCGCGCTGTCCAGCGCAAAATAAAAGGCCATGTCACAGCTCAGGCGCCGTGATTTTTCACCTGCTGCTGCGGCACCTTGTAGCCATCGGTCAGGGTCTTCAGGAACACGATCACATCGGCAATTTCCTGTTCATTCAAGGCCGGCGCCTGGCCACGCTGGCGGTCGAATGGCGCCTCGACATTGACGTTAGCCTCCAGCCCCGGTGGCAGGTCGTCGTACTTGTGCACGCTGCCATCGGGGTTCTTCGGATACCACTTTTGCGGCGCCGTATCGCGCTGCACATAGAAGCGCAGCACCTGCTCCAGGCTGTTGAAGCTGCCGTTGTGGAAAAAGCTCTTGCGCAGCGCCACATTGCGCAAGGTAGGCGTCTTGAAGCTGCCGCAGTATTGCTTGTGGTCCTGCAAGTCCTTGCGGTCGGGGCCACACAAGCCCATGTCGAAATAACTTGGGTCGGCGTTGACGGGCAGCTTGTTGTTGCGCGGCACGCCGATATTGATCAGGCCGTAGTCGGTAAATTGCGGAAAGGCGCCGCCAGCGGTGATCTGGCTGATATGGCAGGAGGCGCAATTGCCCTTGGTTTCGTCATTGAACAGGGCCAGGCCGCGCAGCTCCCGCGGGCTCAACTCGACCTGCTTGCGCAGGAAAGCGTCGTACTTGCTGGTGTAGGGATAAAAATCGGCCGGGCTTTCCTGGAACACTTCCAGCGACATCAGGGCCCAGCGCAAGGCCTGTTCGGGCTGCTCGAATATCTTGTCGCCATAGATCTTGCGAAACTGCGCCGCCAACGGGCCGTGCTGCAATTTTTCCACCACGGCGGCGGGATCAGCGTTGCCCATCTCGTGTTTTGACAGCAGCGGCGTCAATGCCTGTTCATGACCCGACTGGGCGCGACCATCCCAGTTGCGCCCGCCCGTCGGCCCTGCATCGATGCTGTCGTCGCCATCGTCGTCATGGTAGTGCTCGGTGAAGGCCGGGGCATTTTGCAGATAGCGCAGCGACGGCGCGGCGCGCGTGCCCATGTCTTTCAGCTGCGGGCCACCTAGCTGCACCGCCAGCGCATTCGGCGGGCCATATGCATGGTCGGGGCTGTGGCAGCTGGCGCACGACAGCTTGCCCGATACCGACAGGCCAGGCTCGAAAAACATGGCGCGGCCGATGGCCGTCATGTCGGCCACCGAAGGCTGATGCCGGGCCGGTGCATAGGCTGCGTTCAGATAAGCTGGTGTGGCGGCTGGGGTGGGCGGGGTGGGCGGAGCGACCTGCTGCGGCTGGCAGGCGGCCAGCAACAGCAAAAACGGCGTGAACTTCATCATGGCGGCAATCGAGCATCTGTGAACATGGTCGGGCAGCGTAGCAACGCCATATGACCGCTGCGTGACAAACCGGGCACAAACAGGGCGCGAACATTACCGCATGTATCGCATGTAACGGAACATGGACATGTCACGCAGCGGACATATTGCCTGCCTAGCATCCCAGCTTTTCCACCCATAAGGCATGAGCATGAAACCGCACGCAAGACCTGTATTACGCCCGCTCCGATTACGCCCCCTCCCCGTATTCCTGTCGCTTGCCCTGGGCGCCGGCCTGGTGGCCTGTGGCAGCAATTACGCCCTGGCGCCTACTACCAAAGGCCAGGTAATCGGCAGCTACTATGAAAACGCCCAGGTCTGCCTGGAAAGCAGCACCGCCAAGCTGACCTGCGCCAGCGATACGGCGCCGGTGCGCACTGCCGCTGACGGCAGCTTCACGGTGATGGGCGAAGGCGCCGTGCTGGCCATCGTCGACACGGACGCAGTCCGCCACGACGCGCTCGGCGACGCAGGCAGCAAGGTCACGCAAAAACTGCTGTTGCGCGCACCGGCCGGCCATGCGGCTTTTGTCAGCGCGCTGTCGACCGAACTGGCGCAGGTGATGGATGGCAATGGCGGTGACTTTGCCGGCGCCAGCAGCAAGCTGGCCGCGCGCATCGGCGTGTCCGAAGCGGCTCTGGCATCGGACTTCAACAAGGCCAGCGGCGACGACCTGGCGAAACTGAAAGCGGAAAATACCAGCGTCACGGCGGTGATCGCCGGCGCCAGCGCGCAGGCGGCGCCGGCCGATGCACTGGCCGCCCTGAACAGCGGCCTGGCACTGAACAATATCCAGACCATCGTCGTGATCTACGCGGAAAACCGCGGCTTCGACAATCTATACGGCCTGTTCCCGGGCGCCAATGGCGTACCCGGCGTCAACCCGACTTCAACGTCCAGCTATGTGCCGCAAAAGGATATCGACGGCAGCATCTTGCCGGTGCTGCCGCCGACCTGGGGCGGCATGACAGCCGCCGGCCAGAGCACGGTGGTGACGCAGGCGCAATCGGCCAACCTGCCCAACAAACCGTTCCAGATCGACGATGCCAACAGCCCGATCAGCCTGCCGCAATCGGTGGTCACGCGCGACCTGGTGCACCGCTACTACAACAACCAGATGCAGATCAACGGCGGCGCCAACGACAAGTTCGCAGCCTATTCCGATGCCGGCGGCCTGTCCATGGGTTACTACGACGGCAGCAAGATGAAGCTGTGGGATATCGCAAAACAATATGCGCTGGCCGACAACCTGTTTATCGGCGCCTTCGGCGGCTCGTTCCTGACGCACCAGTATCTGATCTGCGCCTGCGCACCGACCTATCCGAACGCCGACACGTCGGTAGCCAAGGGATCGATCTCGAAGATCGATGTCGACGCCAAGGGCAACTTCGTGCGCCTGACGCCGGCAGCGACGTCACCGGCCACGGTATTGAATGGTGCGCCCGTGTACGCCAACGACGGCACGCTGACACCTGCCGACAGCACGGGCATGTTCTACGCCGTCAACACCATGCAGCCGGCCTTCCAGCCGAGCAGCAATGCGCCGGCCAGCAATGACAGCAGCAAGCTGTATGCCGACACCAGCAAGGCCAATACCTTGCCGCCACAGACGCAGACGAATATCGGCGACCTGCTCTCTGGCAAGAACATCGACTGGGCCTGGTATGCGGGCGCCTGGAAAGACACCACGGCGCTGGCCACGGCCAGTGCGCGCGGCAGCAGTTTCCCCAACCCGCCGAACTTCCAGTTCCACCACCAGCCGTTCAATTACTTTGCCAGCATGGACCCGGTCAAGGCGCCAGCCTACCGCGCCGCGCACCTGCGCGACTTCGACAGCCAGTTCATGACCGATGCGGCGGCCGGCAAGCTGCCGCCCGTCACCTTCTACAAGCCGCAGGGCAATCTGAACCAGCATGCCGGCTACGCCAGCGTGGCCGATGGCGACGCACATATCGCCAGCGTCATCGCACAACTGAAACAGAGCCCGCAGTGGAAGAACATGCTGGTGATCGTCACCTACGATGAAAACGGCGGCTTCTATGACCACGCCGCGCCGCCAAAAGGCGATCGCTGGGGCCCGGGCACGCGCGTGCCGGCGATTCTGGTGTCGCCGTACGTGAAGAAAGGGCTGGTCGACCATACGCAGTACGACTCGGCCTCGATCCTGCGCGCCATCACGCACCGCTTCTCGCTGCCGGTACTCGATGGTTTGAGCACGCGCGACAAGGCACTGGTGGCCAATGGCGGCAAGCCGATGGGCGACTTCAGCGCAGCGCTGGCGCTGGTGCCGCAGGAGTAATCGTCAGTCCTTGCGGCTGTCGAGCCAGTCCTGGCCGCCAGCCGCGAGGGCGGTCGCGATCACTTGCTCGGGCAGGCTGTAGACGGTGGCCCAGCTGGCGCGGCCGTCTGCCGTGTTGGCCGGAAAGCTGTGCGTTTCAATCGGCCAGTGATATTTGCGCTTCAGGGCCTTGACGATGGCGGCCAGCGAGACGCGGCCCTGCAGCGGTTCGGCGCCGGCCTGGTCGCGGTTCGACAGCAGCACGGCCAGGACCTGGCCACGGCCCGTGCGCAGGCCGGGATAGGCGGGAGTTTTTTTTGCCATCCCCCATTTTTGCACAGATCAACCAAGCCGCGCCAGCGCCTGGCGCGCCAGTTGCAACTGCAGCAGATAATAACGATGCAGCATGGCCGGATCAAAGTCGCGCCCCAGTATCAGGCGCAGTTCGCTGTTTGGGCAATCGGCAGGCACCACGTCGATGGCCGGACCTAGCTGGCGCGCCATTTGTCGCGCCGCCTGCGCCTGCGCCGGGCGATACTGGAGGCGCGTGCGCGCCACCTGGAACGAGGGCGCATTGCCGATACGCGTAACCCGCACAGCACTGCCAACCAGGCTACGCGCCAGGGTGCCCGCCATGCCGGGCCGGCCATTGCCGTTCAGGATTTCAAGACGCACCTGCTGCAGCTGTGGCAGCGCTGCCGCTGCCGGCACGCGCCGTAAAAACGCCATGCCGTCACTTTGGGTGATTTCAATACGGTCCATGCCGGCAGGCTCTGGCGCGCGCACGGTAGCGATGACTGGATGCGGAGCCAGTGTAGCCACGGGCGGCAAACGCGGCAGAGTCGGCAGGCAGGATTTTTCCAGCATCGCCAGCGATGCCGGCAAGGGACCGGCGACAGGGCTGGCGCAGGCGCCCAGCATCAGGCAGGCACTGGCCACGGCCAGGCGAGATAGCGGAGATGACATGGAAGGTCCTTTCATCGGTTGGCCATGGCCGGCACCAGCACGCGGTAGACTTCGATGACGGCAGGGCCCATCAGCACCAGCATCAGGGTGGGAAACACGCAGAAGATCAGCGGGAACAGCAGCTTCAAGGCGATTTTTGCGGCCGCCTCTTCGGCCAGCAGGCTGCGCTTGCCGCGCAGATTGTCGGAATGCACACGCAGCGAATCGCCCATGCTGGTGCCGAAGCGCTCGGACTGTATCAGCATCGCCACCAGCACATCGACATCCTCCACGCCACTGCGCAGGGCCAGGTTGCGCAGCGCTTTTTCCTTGCTGAAGCCGGCGCGCATTTCCATCAGCACCAGTTGCAGTTCCTGCGCCAGCACCACGCTCTTGATATGGATTTCACCGGACACTTTCACCAGCGCGCGTTCCAGGCTCAGGCCCGCTTCGACGCAGACGGTCAGCAAGTCGAGCGCGTCGGGGATGTTCTCGAAGATGTCGCGCTGGCGCCGCCTGGCCGTGCTGGCCAGGATCAGGTTCGGCAGGTAATAGCCGGCGGTGGCGCTGATGCACAGGAAAAACAATAAAACGCTGCGCATGCCGGCCGCCATGCTGCTGGCCGCATACAGACCCAGCAAGGCGGGAAACAACAGGGCCAGCACCGACTTGGCGGCAAAATACAGGGCCGGCGCGCTGGCCTGGCGCCAGCCGGCATTCATGAAGCGGGTGCGCAGCGGCGAGCGCTCCCAGCCTTCCTCGGGCAGCGACAACTTCGAGAACGGCCTGGCCACACGCGCCACCCGTTCCACCCAGCCATGCTCCAGCGCCACTACACTGGCCACCGGCACGGTGGCGCCGAACAGGCGCCGGCGCAAGCTGCCGGGAAAGAAAATCAGCGAGGCCGCCACCGCCAGGCCCGCCACCACGGCAAATACGATCAACAAAAAAAGCACTTGCTGGCCAGTCATGCTGTTCTCCCGGTTCAGATTCTGATACGGATTACCTTGCGCATCCACACCACGCCCAGCACCACCATGCCGGCCGCATACCACAACAGGCGGATGCCGACCGGGTCTAGCCACAACAGGCTGATGTATTGCGGGTTGACCACCGACATCACGACTATCATCACCACCGGCATCAGGCCCAGCACCCAGGCCGACATGCGCCCTTCTGCCGACAGCACCCGCACCTGTCCCAGCAGTTTCAAACGGGCGCGGATAATGCGCGCAATGCTCACCAGCACTTCTGCCAGGTTGCCGCCCGATTCGCGCTGCACCAGTACGGCGATCACCAGGTAGCGCAAGTCCGTCAGCGGAATGCGCAAGGCCAGGTTCTGCAGCGCTTCATTCATCGGCACGCCGTAATTGATCTCTTCATGGGCCAGCTTGAATTCGCCGCTGATCGGTTCATTCAATTCGTCGCCCACCATTTGCAGCACGTTTGAAAACGAGTGGCCGGCACGCAGCGCACGGGCCAGGAAATCGGCCGCTTCCGGCAACTGCGCCTCGATCTTCTGCAGCCGCGCCGTGCGCGCGCGCAGCAGGAACAACAGCGGCCCGCCAGCGGCCAGCGCCAGCAGCAGCAACACGCCCGGCAAGGGCATCGGCCAAGCCGCCAGCACCAGCAGTGCGGCCAGCAGCACGCCACCGGCAATGGCCAGGAATTGCGCCACCGACCACGATAGGCCTGTCTGCAGCAGCAAGCGGTCAAGCGCCGCGCATTGCGGTATCTTGCGCAGCCAGCGCTCCAGGCCAGGTGCGCGCGCGTAGCGGCGCTGCTTGAGGATGGAGACCCGTTCGCTGCCCGCCTCGCCTCGCTCGGCCATCAGGTGCAGGCGCCGGCTGATGCGCCGCGCAGCGCTGCCATGCGTGCCCGACCACCACAGCCAGACGCCTTCCACCATCAGGATGCAGGCGGCGAACAAGACGATGGCAAAACCATAGAACACCTGGTCCATGATGGCTCCTATTCGTAGATGCGGTCGGGGTCAAACACGCTGTCAGGGACCGGCGCGCCGAACATGCGCAAGCGCTCCGTGAAGCGCGGCCGCACGCCGGTGGCGCAGAAGTGGCCCAGCACGCGGCCATTGGCATCCACGCCGGTCTGCTCGAAGCGGAAGATTTCATGCATGGCGATGACCTCGCCTTCCATGCCCGTCACTTCCTGCAGGCTGACCAGCTTGCGCGCTCCGTCGGTCAGGCGCGACACCTGCATCACTACCGTCACGGCTGCACAGATCTGCTGGCGCGTGGCGCGTGGTGTCAGGTTCACATTGGCCATGCCGACCATGTTTTCCAGCCGCGCCAGCGCGTCGCGCGCGGTGTTCGAGTGGATCGTTGCCAGCGAGCCTTCATGGCCGGTGTTCATCGCCTGCAGCATGTCGAGCGCCTCGGCGCCGCGCACCTCGCCCAGGATGATGCGGTCGGGCCGCATGCGCAGCGCGTTGCGTACCAGCGCGCGCTGGCTCACTTCGCCCTTGCCCTCGATATTCGGCGGGCGCGTTTCCAGGCGCACCACGTGCGGCTGGCGCAGCGCCAGTTCGGCCGCGTCCTCGATGGTGACGATGCGCTCGCTGCCGGGAATAAAGCCGGACAGCACATTGAGCAGGGTCGTCTTGCCGCTGCCGGTGCCGCCAGAGATCAGGATATTGATCTTGGACTGGCCCAGCGCCTGCAGTACCTGCACCATCGGCGGCGTCAGGCTTTTATAGTCAAGCAGGTTGGCGATGGTCAAAGGCTGCACCGCGAAGCGGCGGATCGACAGGATGGGGCCATCGACCGCCAGCGGCGGAATAATGGCGTTGACCCTGGAGCCGTCGGGCAGGCGCGCATCGACCATCGGACTCGATTCGTCGACCCGGCGACCAACCCGCGAGACGATCTTTTCAATGATCTTCATCAGATGGGCATTGTCATGAAACGTGATGTCGGTCAACTCCAGGCGCCCGCCACGCTCGACATACACCTTGTTGCAGGTATTGACCAGGATATCGGATACGCCGGGGTCGGCCAGCAGCGGCTCCAGCGGGCCAAAGCCCAGCATCTCGTGCTGGATATCGAGCACCAGGCTGTGTCGTTCGTGCTGGTTCAGCACGATGCGTTCCTCCTCGATCACGCGCTGCACCAGCAGCGCCAGCTCGTGCTTGAACTGCTCGGCCGTCAGGCGCTTCAGGCGCTCCAGGTCGATACGGTCGAGTATTGTCTGGTGCATGGTTTTTTTCAGCTGCTGGTAGGCGTGCAGCGCCAGCGCGCCAGGTCCATGGATGGCCGGACGCGGTGCTTCGTTGGCCGCCAGGCGTTCGCGTAGTGTCATCTCGTCTCCCTTGAAGGTCGGTCAGGTATCGCTGCGGCTGAACAGGCGGTCGAACAGGCCGCGGCTTTCCGTCACCCGGCGCCTGGTTACCTGTTCCACCAGGTCGGCCAGGCTGCGCGCCACCGCGCTGGTGCGCGACAGCTGCAGCAGCGGTATGCCCTGGTTGACCGAGTCGGTGGCCGCCAGATAATCGTTCGGCACCGTGTGCATCACGGAAGCCCCCAGCGCCTGCTCCAGGTCGGCCAGGCGCAAGCGGCCGCCTTTTTCGTAGCGGTTGACGATCAGCCGCAGCCGTTCGCCCGGATAGCCGAGCGAACGGAAGATGTCGAGCAGGCGGCGCCCGTCGCGGATGTCCGGCAGCGCCAGTTGCAGCACCGGGTAGATGGCGTCGGCGCTGTCGAGCGCGCGCAGCGACAGCGCATCGATCTGGCGCCCCACGTCGAGCACGATGTAGTCGTAGTGCTGGCGCGCCACGGCCAGGATGCGGTCCATGTGCTCGGGCTGCATGTCGACCTTGTGCGCCGGATCGTCGGCCGCCGCCAGTACGCCGAAGTCCGGCGTCACATGCACCAGGCAGGAGGCCAGGAAGGCGCCGTCCATACGCGAGATCTGGGCGCAGATATCGGACAAGGTCATGGCCGGCTTCTGGTCCGATACATACAGGGTGGCGTCGCCGAACTGGCCGTGCAGGTCGATCAGCAGCACCTTGCAGCCGGCCAGCGCGGCCAGCGCGTAGGCAAAATTGGTCGACAAGAAGGTGGCGCCGCTGCCGCCCTTGCAGGAGATAAAGGCCAGCACCTTGCCGTCGCGCATATGCGTCACGCCGGCCTGGATATCGACCCGGTCCATCGCCTCGTGGAAGGCCTTGTGCACCAGGGGCAACTGCAGCACTTCACGCATGCCGGCCCGCATCGCACGGATCAGCACATCCTGCTGCTGGCCGCGCGTAAGCAGCATCAGCACGGCCGCCGGATACTGGCGTGCCAGCCGTTCGAGCAGGTCGGCCTCGTCGGCGTCGATGCCGCTGGCGTCGACGATCACCAGTTCGGGTGCCTCGGCCAGCATGCGCTCGACAGCGTCGCGCAAGCCGCTGCGGCGCTCCAGAATGCGCAGCACCGGCATGCGCGCAGCACCCTGGGCGGCGATTTCATCGTGCAGCTGGACGTCACGGCTGATCATCAAGGCTCTCATCATGCTTCCTCAGGCTAACGGTATGGCGGTCAATTGCAAAAGGCAGGGTTGTCCTGGTAGCCGAGCGACTCGGCCACCGCCAGCGTGACGCCGCTGGGCAGGCGCACCGCCTGCGCGCCCGAGGGAAACAGCATCTCCAGCAGCGGCAGGATCGGGCGGTAGGGCACCCGCTCGCAACTGCCGCCTGCAGCAGGTACGCACAGCTGCGCCCGCACGAAGCGGATGCAACTGGCGCCGTGCGGATCGTCCAGGCAGTTGATGCGGTTGCGTTGCGGACAAGCCGGCATCACGCCCACCGGCAGCGCCGCCGGCACGCCACCACCGGACGACTGCGACAGGTAATCGATGCGTACATAGGCGTCGCTGATGGCGCCGCCCAGCGGCAAGCGGCCGGGTGCCGAGCGCAAAATGGCCAGCTCGCGCACCGCCTGCACCGCGCTGGCATTGCTGAAGTCGGTGACGGCGGCGGCGCGCGCGGCGCGCCGGGTAATTTCCGGCACCAGGTTCCACAGGTAGACGGCGCGCGCCACTTCCAGCAGCGCAAACAGGAAAATGAAAAACAACGTCGCCAGCATGGCGAATTCGACGGCAAACACGCCGCCTTGGCGCCGCTGGCGGGCATAGACGGGCTCAATTCGCATAGCGCAGCACCGCATTGGCATTCAATGAAATCGGCGCCAGCTCCGGCAGCCAGCGCATGGTCAGGTCGGGCAGGAAAGCGATCGGCAGCTCGGCGACAAATTTCACGCTCACCTGCAGCGGCCGCGTAACATACGAGCCGCAGGGATACTCGCCGCTGGCATACACGCATTCGATGCGGATACGGTTGGCATTGAGCACCGGCCCCGTCTCGGCCAGCGCCTGCTGCACCAGCTGCCTGGCAAACGCGGCGGCCTGGTTGGCGGTGTCATCATTAGTCATCTGCTGCAGCGGCAAGGTGGCCATGTAGCGCGCCGCGTCCTGTGCACTTTTCTGCACCACCGTGTATATGAACAGGGCGCGTCCAAACAACAGCACGATAGGCAACAGGCCCATGAAAAACAGCATGATCAGCGCCAGTTCGATCGCCGCCACGCCCTGCTGTCGTGCCTCGGCGCGGCGATGGCAAGCGCGCCTCATTGCAGCAGCTCCGCCGGGCCAGCCAACGACAGCTCGTCTGCCATGCCGGCAAATTCGCCGCTCAAGGCACTGCTGGTGGCGGGCGCTGTCATGAAGAAGCGGCCGATGCCCAGCACGTTGGCCAGCACGTCGCTGCCGGCCGGCACAGGGCAGGCCAGCAAGGCGATATGCAGCACGCGGCGCTGCGCCACGCCCGCGTTGCCGACGGGCGCCGTCAGGAAGGCGGGCAACGCATACGGCGTACCGCTGGCGGGATAAAAGCTGTTGCTGGCAGGCGCCGTGGGCAAGCCCGGATACAGGCTGGCCCAGGCGCTGTTGGGAAAGGCCGTGTAGTCGCCGGCCGGCTTGGGATCGGCATATTGCACCGCCTTGGCAAACGACCATAGCGGCCCATAGCTGGCGCGCGCAATGCTGGCCGGCATGCCGGCAGCCGGCGGTGGCAGGTCGGCCACCGTCAGCAGGGGCGTGCCACTGCTGGCCAGCGCATTCGGGCCGGACGGTACGTTCATCCACCAGTTCGACAAGGCGTTCGGAAAGGTGCGGATATTCGTATCGGGCGGCGCCGTCACGGGGTTGCAGCGGTTGGCGCCATATTGGTTGAAGCGTGCATTGAAGGCCGGCCACAGCGCGGTAGGAAACGGCCGGTGCACGTGCATGGGCGTGGTACCAATTGCCGTGTGCAGCACGCTGCCGCTGCAAATAAACGGCTCAACGCTGGCGTCGCTCAATTGCGCCGAGCTGCCGATGGCGCCCGGCAGGCCGAGCGGATTGAGCAAAAAATGCTCGGGCGGCGCCCCATGCGGATTGAGCTTGAACAGGTTGTAGGCCACGCCGCGCCGAAAACCGAATTCCAGCGCTTCGCGGCGCTCGGGCGGGCCCGGATTGGTGCGCAAGGATGCCGGCGCCGCCGACAGCGCGCAGATCGCCAGCGGCGTGATGCGCAGACTGCTGCGCCCCGCCACCGCGCGTGCGCTGGTGTCGAGCGTACGCAGGGCCGGCGACCAGGCGCTCAGGAAAGCGGTCGCCACCTGCCCCAGCGCTGGCTGGTTGTCGCGCGTGTCGACCCGCACGAACAGTGCCCTGGCCGGATCGGCTACGGCGCCGGCGGCATGCCAGGCGCCGGCCGGCGCGTCGGCCGCGCTGGCAAAGCGGATGCTGTCGTCGGAAAGCAGCGCGCCCTGCAGGCGGCGCCGGTACGGGCTTTGGCCGGCCGCGCTGGCTTTTGCCCTGGTGACGGCATTGGCCAGCCCAGTGGCGGTGCCCACCAGTTCGGGCGCGGCCGCCAGCGCCGCATTGTCGGCCAGGTTCTGCAATTCGGTCTTGCGGCCGATGACCTGGCCGACGTCAAGCGCCAGGCCGATAAACCCCAGCACCACGATCAGCATGATGGAGAACATGATCAGCATCGCCCCCCGCTGATGCTGAAGCTGGCGTCTATTTTCCACCGCCGCCTCCCAGCATGAAAGACACCGGCTGCGCCACCTGCCCGTTCGGTTCGGCAAACGAGGCGCGGTAGCGTTCCATCGCGGCGCGCGCGCTGGCGCCGTCCAGGCCGTTTACCGGCGCGGTATTGCCTGCGGCTCCCGGGTCCAGCACCTGCTGCGCCATGGCCAGGCGCGTCGCCTCGCCGAAGCGCGCGTCGAAGCGCGGCGTGCTGCCGCTGCTGCAGCCGGCCAGTTGCAGCAGCGGCGCCAACAGTGCCAACCGCGCCAGCAGACGTATCAAGGTGGGTGAAATTGATCGCATGGCATGGCTCCCTGGCTTAGTGCAATTCGAAGCCGCCGGCGGTGCGCGGCGCGCCTTCCATCTTGCCGTTCAACATCAGATCCGTCCTCGATGGCGGCGCCAGCTGCGCCGTCGGCAACACTGCGCCGCCGGGCGGCAGCGGCTTGACCAGGTGGGCCGTGATAACGAACAGCAGCTCGGTACGGTCATGCTGGAAATCGGTGCTGCGAAACAGCGCCCCGAGCACCGGCAACTCGCTGAGCCAGGGCAGGCCGGTGACGTTGCTGACCTGGTTGTTCTTGATCAGGCCGCCAATCGCATAGCTCTGGCCGTCGTACAGCTGCACCGTGGTCGAAGCGCGCCGCGTCGTGATCACCGGCAAGATGGAACGGCCGCTGACGCCGGCGCTGGAAATGCCCACCCCTTCGCGCGACAGCTCCGACACTTCCGGCGCCACCTTCAGGTTGATGCGTCCGCCCGACAGCACGGTCGGCGTGAAACGCAGGCCGACGCCATACTCGCGCTCTTCCAGGGTGACCTTGTTGTTGTCCTGGCCGACCGGAATGAAAATCTTGCCGCCGGCCAGGAAGCTGCCTTCCTGGCCGCTGATCGCCATCACGGTCGGCTCGGCCAGGATGCGTATCAGCCCATCCTGTTTCTGCGCTTCGATGGTCAGCTGCTGGCCGTTCGACTTGCGCAGGTCGAGCATGCCGTTGGCCGCACCGGTCAGGAAATTGGACAGCAAGGTGGTGGCCCAGCTGCCCGAGGCAAAGCGCAAGGTGGCGCCCACTTCCAGGCGTTCGAGCAGCGACTTCGATACTTCGGCGATCTGCACCGCCAGCATCACCTGCTGCGGCGCACTGACGTTGAGCATATTGATGATGCGGCTGGCGGCCCCGCCGGCGCCGGCGACAGCCGTTGCTGCGGCCGGAGCGGTGCTGCCGTCGGCCGGTTTCGGCAGCGCCAGCGGCGTGGTGGCGCGCCGCACATAGGCTTGCGCCAGCTCGATGGCGCGCAGCACGGCGTCCGCATCCTGTACCGTGCCCGACAGCACCAGGGTATCGGCGGCGGCCGTGACGCGGATGGCTTTTTCTTCCGGCATCAGTTCGGCCAGGGTCGCACGCAAGCCGGCCGGGTCCATGCTGACGGTGACGTTGACCACGCTGCACACGCCGCTTTTACCCTGGATAATCATGTTGGTGCTGCCAATATCGGCCCCCACCACATACAAGGTATCGGGCGCGACCAGCATGGCTTGCACCACCGCAGGATTGCCGACGCTGCGCTGCAGCACCGGCTCGGGCAGGCGCAGCATGCTTGACTTGCCCACCTCGAGTTGCAAATGGCCGGGCGTGGCGGCAGCGCCGCCGCAGCGCGGAGCACTGTCGGCGGCGGCCAGCGGTGGCGGCGCCAGCATCAGCAAGAGCGGGCACAGGATCGACAGGGCGCGTTTCATAGCAAGATATCCATGGTTGGGGGCGGGCAGCTAGAAGCATTCGCGCGAGGCGCGCGTGCCGTCGATCCGGCCGCTGCAATACAGTGGCGGCGCCACCGCCGCCACGCGACGCGGCGTGGCTGGCTTGACGGCAGGGGCCGGCGCGGCAGCCACCGGGGACGCGGCCGCAGGCTCGGGCGAAGGTGCGCCCAGCAGTGTCAATTTGGTGGCGCCGCCGGTGACGCCAGGCTGCGGGTCGACCTGGTTGCGCAAGACCAGCGACAAGCTGCCCACGCTGCGCGCCAGGTCCAGGTTTTCCGCTTGCGCCGGTGTCACTTCCAGCGTCACCGCATTGACCACGCGCGGCTTGGTCTCGTCGCGCCCCACTTCCTGCGCCACCGCCAGCACCAGTATGCGTTCGAGCACGATCTTGGAGATATTGCGGCTTTGCGGATAGCTGCGCTCGCCCGCATCCTGCTGCGTGCTGACGATGATGTCGACATAATTGCCCGGCAAGGCAAAGCCGGCCACGCCGATTACGTCGTTGACGCGCACGGTGATGGCGCGCCGCCCTTGCGTGATCAGGGCCGACAAACCTCCCAGGGTGCCGGCCGGCGCCAGCTTCGCCTCGCTCAGCGGTTCACCGCGCAGCACGCTGCTTTTCAGCACCCGTCCCGACAGTTTCAAGGGGTCTTGCAGCGCGCCTTCCGGCAGGCTTTCCGCCGGCCATTCGGCCAGCCGCAGCATGTCCGGGCTCAGGCGCTGGCCCAGGTTGACGTCGGCTGCGGCGACCACGATCTTGCCCTTGCCGGCAGGGCTCTGGCGCAGCAGCCAGTGCGAGGCCAGCAGCACCGCCAGCAAGCCCAGCACGATGGCCAGCGCCATCATCACCAGTGCGCGGCGGTTTTTCATGCGATGCTCTCGTGCTGCGCGGCGTCAGGCGCATCGCAGCTGGCAAACAGGCTGCTCCAGGCCTGCTCCAGCGTCGCCACTGTCAATTGCGCTTCGCTGCCGGCAAAACCGGCAAAGTCGGCGATGCGGTCCAGCAATTCACGCGGCGTGCTGGCCAGCAGCGGCCGGCCGCTGGCGCCGTGTAGCTGGTGCAGCAAATGGTGCAGCACCGCCTCGTCAAACGCGATGCCGGTAGCGCGGCATTGCTGGCGGAACAGCAGGCGGTAGGCGCTCTCGCCCAGCGGACCGATCCGCACCTTGTAACCGATGCGGCGCAGCAGGGTGGCATCAAACAGGCTGGCCGGCGCTACGTTGGTGACCAGCAACAGGGCATTGTCGAATGGCATGCTGATGCTGGCGCCACCACTCAGGCCCAGTTGATCGATGCCGCTAGCGGCCGGCTGCAGCAGCCGTGTCAGCAATTGAGGCGCCGGCAGGCGCTGGCAGCCCAGGTCGTCGATGATCAGCATGCCATTGTTGGCGCGCACATGGGGCGGTGCCTGGTAGCAGCCGCCAGCTTCGTCATGGCGCAGTTCCAGCATGCTGGCGTCAAACCCGGCGCCCACCTGGATCACGGGACGCTGGCACAGCACCCAGCGGATATCGGTGCTGCGCCGCTCAAGCGACTGGCGCGCATGGTTGCCATGCTGCGGCGCCGGCGGCAAATGCACCGCCGGGTCATACAGGGAAATGATATCGCGCCCGACCACCACCGCATACGGCACCGCCACCAGGCCATGCAGCAACTTGCCCAGTTGCAGCGCCAGCGCAGACTTGCCGCTGCCTGGCGGGCCATACAGCAACAGCGAACGCCCGGAATACAGGGCCGCGCCGACGGTATCGAGCAGGCCCGGCCCGGCGTGTGCGCCGCACAGCACCAGCGCCAGGTCGTCGCTGTCCACGCGCGGTTCCTGCGCCCGCCAGGACTGGCGCGCCACCATCGCGCGGTAGGAGGCCAGAGTGACGGGGGCCGCGCCCAGGTAGGCGCAGCGCGCCATGAAACCAGCGGCATGCTGCTTGCCGGCGCCGGTCAGCTGATATTGCACGTCGATCTCGGATTCACCACGCCAGGCCACTTCGGCCAGTTGCTCGCCCACCATGAAGTCCAGCACCTCGCGCAGCACATTGATCGACAGCCGCAGCCGCGTGGCAAGCACCGACAAATGACTCTTGCCGGCCACCAGCATGGCCTTGGCGATCAGTTCCACCACCAACTGGCGCTCCAGGCCCGTTTCATGCAGGCTTTTTGGCTGAGGCGGCAAGGGCGGCATCAGCGCCGCATCGGCCGGACGGCTGGTCGCGGCAGTGTAATAATCGACTTCGGTCATGCGATTTCTCCCGAACTTGGCCAGCTTGCGAAAGACAGAATTTCATTCTAGCGAGCAACTTCAAAGCGATATTGATTCGAAGCAATGATATGTTTCAGCAGTAATTCCGGCCCTGTACCAGCAAGGTGCCCAATGCGATCGCCAGGCCATACGGCATATTGCCGACGCTGGCGTGGCTGGCGGGCGGCGACGCCAGCGGCCACAGCAACTGGTGCAGATTGCGCACACACACACGCCAGCTGCCTTGCCAGGTCACGATCAGCAGGGCCATCAGGCCACCTAGCACAAACGTGGCAAAGCAGATCAACAGGGTTGGCCAGGGACCGACAAAGGCGCCGACCATGGCGATCAGCTTGACGTCGCCGGCGGCCATGCCGCGCAGCAAATACAGGGGCAGAAACAGGAAGAAACCGGTGGCCATGCCGCCCAGGCTGTTCCATAACCAGGATGGCGCCGCCAGCGCGCCATGCAGGCAAAACGCGGCGAGCAGGCCCGCCAGGACCAGCCGGTTGGGAATCTTGCGGCGGCTCAGATCGCTGACGGCGGCGGCCGTCACGAAGACCAGCAGCAGCAGGTCGCACAGCACGCTTGCAGACATGAAGACACTCCGTAAAAAACCCGCCACCGGTTGCCCGGCGACGGGCGCCCGCTTAAGGCGTCAACACCAGATTGGTCGAAATTTCGGTGAGGACAGCCAGCAGGTTGGTCTTGATCAGCAAGAAACCGGCCGTGATGGCAGTTGCCATCAAAGCCGCAATCAGGCCGTATTCGATTGCCGTAATGCCATCCTCATCCTTGACAAACTGCTGTACTGCCGACAGGAAGGTATTCATGACAGGCTCCCAAAAAGTGAAACACAAGTCCCTGGCGCAATCGGTTGTGAAACATTGTTCATTCCTGCTACTATGTTTCTTGCCGTAAATTTCTGCACCATCGCAATGACTATAAGACGCGGGCAATTTGCCAAGTTGACGTACCACAAGTTTCTAAATGGAAATTGTCAAGCGCGCGTGAAATGGGGGAAGATCGCAGACGACCGGCCAACGATATCGACAGCAACTTGGGCCAGGATGCATGAATCTCATGTATTTACATGAAATATTGCTTACGTAATTGCCTATCAGGCAAAAAAACATTATCCTGCCTAGCTCTTCTTTGGAAAGGCACCTCGCCGTTGCTGAGTGCCACCAAATAATCCTTGGCCCCTTGTAACGGACGTATATTGCTGGACGCAATGTTGGTATGAAGAATCTTGTGTGACCACTTTCCAGAGAATGACGATGGATTCGCTACTGAAACACATGGTGGACATGACCGGCCACCGCGATCACACCATGCTCGACGTCTCGGTGATCTCGGCGGTCCAGGAACTCGCTTGCGCGACCCAAACGCGCGTGCTGGCGCTGAGCAGCGCGCGTGGCCAGGTGTTTGTGCGGGCGCGGGCCATTATCGTGGCGGGCAGTCCGGCGCGCATGGAAGACAATCTCGATCCCGCGCTGCCGGGCGAACCGCTGTCGGACTATCCGGCGCTGGCGGCCTGCATCGCGCGCCATGAAACCAGCTGCGATACGCTGTGCAGCGATGGCCGTCACCTGCTGTGGCTGCCGATCTGGATCGGCGACCAGGTCACTACCTGCCTGGAAATCACCAATCCCACGCCGTACACTGGCGCCACCATCCAGGTAATCGGCGGCATCGTCAGCGTGTACCGCAATTTCCAGAACCTGCTCGATTACAGCGAACGCGATTCGCTGACCGGTTTGCTGAACCGCAAAACCTTCGACGACCAGCTGGCCAAGCTGCTGCAATCGCGCGGCGAGCTTGAGAACGAAACGGCGCGCCCCGTCAACGCCGAGCGCCGTCATCACGGCAAAACCGAACAGCAATGGCTGGCGGTGGTCGATGTCGATCATTTCAAGCTGGTCAACGACAAGTTTGGCCACCTGTATGGCGATGAAGTGCTGATCCTGATCGCCAACCTGCTGCAATCGTCGTTCCGCACGCAAGACCGCATCTTCCGCTTTGGTGGCGAAGAATTCGTCGTGCTGCTACGCTCGATCACCCTGGAAAATGCCCAGAAAATCATCGATCGTTTCCGCATCAACGTCGAAACCCATGATTTTCCGCAAGTGGGCCGGGTCACCGTCAGCGTCGGTTTCGTCAGCATCAACGCCTTCGAGGCGCCCGTCATCATCTTGGGCCGCGCCGACCAGGCGCTGTACTACGCGAAAAGCCACGGCCGCAACCTGGCCTGCCACTACGACGAGCTGGTGGAAAAAGGCATGTTGACAGCGGTCGCCTCGAACGATACGGCCGAGTTTTTTTAAGCGTCTGCCAGCGCCAGAAAACGCATCGGATCGACCTGCCACCTGGCAGCCGATTCGTGGCCGACGATCTTGTCGCCGCCACCAAAACCGAGCCCGCGCGACAAGTCGACCGTCTCTGGCTTGATATAGGCATTGCTCTTGGTGCTGAAGAATACATTGACCTTGGGCGCCAGCAAATTGCTCTCGTTCGCCTCGATCACCACCGCCAGGCGGCCAGACTCCAGCTTGACCAGCGTGCCGACCGGATAGATACCGACACAGCGCATGAAGTCCTGCACCAGAATGGGACTGAAGTGGAATTTGCTCCATTCATAAAGCTTGCGCAGCGCGTCGGCCGCAGGAATCCCCCTGTGATAGCAGCGCTCGGACGTCAGCGCGTCATACACATCGACGATGGCTGCCATCTGCGCCAGTTCGCCGATGGCGTCACCGACCAGGCCATCGGGATAGCCACTGCCATCGCGCCGCTCATGGTGATGCAAGGTGATATCGAGCGGGATCGGTCCCAGGTCTGGCGTTTGCAGCAGGATGGTATGGCCATCGCGCGGATGGCGTTTGATCAGATCAAATTCTTCCGCCGTAAGGCGGCCAGGCTTGTTGAGGATGGCGTCGGGCACCAGCGCCTTGCCGGTGTCGTGCAGCAGGCCGCCCAGCCCGGCCTGGTAAGCAGTGGCCACGTCCATCCCGCGCGAGCGACAGAATGCCACCATCAGTGCGCAGACGCTGACAGAATGCAAAAAAGTATAGTCATCCTTGGTCTTGATGCGCAGCAGCCCCGTCAGGGCGCCCGGATTGCGCAGGATCGATTCGGTAATATCGTGCACCATGGCGCGCACCCGGTTGATTTCCAGCGCATTGCCCATACGCACGTCTGCCATTACCGTGCGCACCATGCCAGCGGCCTGGCGGCGCAGCTGGGTGGCACGCGCCAGCTCCATGCTCAGCGCGATGCGCGTGACAGGCTGCGGCGCGCTGACGATCTGCACCAGCTCGCGCTCGATGTCGGCGGCGGCCTGCGCCACGCTGGGTGCATCCTGCACGTCCAGGCCCTTGCTGTTGTCGATCACCACGTCGTGGATGCCGGCCTGGACAATCTTGCGGATTTCCTCGTCGCTGCGCAACAGGAAACGGTTGCGCATGAAGGGATGCGTCATCCAGTCGCAGCTCAGATCATGGACATACATACCCACCTTTAACTGCGAAGAATCGACTTTTTTTAACATGCTTTATCCTACAGGTCCGTCGGCGTGCGCGCCGGGGCGCATCAGAAGCGCTAGAATGAGTATAGCAAAATTGCAAGGCCCGGCCACGCCGATGCCAGCGCATAATTTTTGTGCCACCAGCCCTGTTTTCCCTCACCAGATTGCCTGTTCATGGAATTGCGTCAACTTCGTTATTTTGTTGCCATCGTCGACCACGGTTCGCTGTCGCGCGCGGCCCTGACCCTGCACGTGGCACAGCCAGCCCTGACGCAACAGCTGCGCCAGCTGGAAGAGGAACTGGGCGTGCAACTGCTGCACCGCTCGGCACAGGGCGTGCTCAGCACCGACGCCGGCAAGATCTTTTACGAACACGCCCAGGCCATCCTGAAACAGGTGGCCGATGCCCGCTCGGCCGTCACGCAAAGCGCCACGCGTCCGTCCGGCAATGTCACCCTGGGCCTGCCGCACAGTATTTCCGGCGCACTGGCCCTGCCGCTGTTGCTGGCCGCGCGCGAACAGTATCCCGAGATCACCCTGCAACTGACCGAGGAAATCACCGGCAACCTGACCGAGCAGCTGAAATCGGGCCGCATCAACCTGGCCGTGCTGTTCGACGACGGGCAGCTGGCGCCGTTTGCCAGCAGTGCGCTGGTGGAAGAGGAGATGCGCTTCATCTGCCGCAGCGATGCGCCGTTTGCGCCCGACGGCCCGGCCATCTCGTTCCGGCAGGCACTGGCTACCACCCTGATCCTGCCCGGCCCCCAGCATGGGGTACGCCCGCGCATCGACAGTCGCGCACGCGCTGCCGGGCTGACGGCCGCGCATGTGATCGAAATCAATTCGATCGCCATCCTGAAATCGGCAATTCTTGCCGGCATGGGCGCGACCATCCTGCCGGCCGCTCCCATGCTGGCCGAGCTCGACAGCGGCGTCATGCAAGGCTACGCCATCCATAGCCCGGCCCTGACGCGCACGGTCGCCCTGTGCGCATCGAAAAACATTCCCCTCACGAATGCCGGCGCGGCAGTGAAACAGCTGGTGCGGCAAGTGGCAGCGCAGTTGTGCGACAGCGGCCGCTGGCAAGGCGCACACATGCTGACGCCCACCACATAAGATTTTCTTATAGCCCCATCGCCAAGGCGTATTTGCCGCGCCTGCCTGCCCGCCCTACACTGAGGCAGCCGCATACACGCGGCCATCCCGTCTGCCCAGCGCGCGCCTTACCGGGCGCCGCCGCTTCGCACACGTCATCTGAGCCACCCTTTTGGAGACAGCCATGTCCGTGACCACGGAAAACGGCTCCGCAGCGTTCGTCAGAAACGCCGGTACCGCGCCATCTACGCCGATCGAACTTTCCCGTTTGACCACCGTCAGCCTCGACGACAAATATACAGCCACCAGCGGCACGATCTTCCTGTCCGGCATTCAGGCTCTGGTACGCCTGCCGATGATGCAGCGCCTGCGCGACCAGGCCGAAGGCCTGAACACGGCCGGCTTTATTTCCGGCTACCGCGGCTCGCCCCTGGGCGGCCTGGACGAAAACCTGTGGAAAGCGAAAAAGCAGCTGGAAGCGCATCACGTGCAGTTCGTGCCCGGCGTCAATGAAGACCTGGCTGCAACCGCCGTCTGGGGTTCGCAGCAGGTCGACCTGATCGGCCCGGCCAAATACGATGGCGTGTTCGCCATGTGGTACGGCAAAGGACCCGGCGTGGACCGCTGCGGCGATGTTTTCAAGCACATGAACCATGCCGGCACGGCCAGGCATGGCGGGGTGCTGCTGGTGGCCGGCGACGATCACGGCGCGTATTCCTCGACCCTGCCGCACCAGTCCGACCATCTGTTTTCGGCCTCGATGATCCCGCTGCTGTACCCGTGCAATGTGCAGGAATACCTGGACCTGGGCATCCACGGCTGGGCCATGTCGCGTTTTTCCGGCTGCACCGTTGCCTTCAAGGCACTGGCCGATACAGTCGAATCGTCTGCATCGGTCGATGCAGATCCGTTCCGCGTGACAGTCAAAATCCCGCAGGATTTCCAGATGCCCGAAGGCGGCCTGAACGCGCGCCTGTCGAATATTCCGCTGGGCCAGCAAGCGCGCAACCAGGAAGCGCTGATGCAGGACTATAAAATCTATGCGGCACTGGCGTATGCACGCGAGAACAAGCTCAACC
Source organism: Janthinobacterium longum (assembly GCF_051380735.1). Lineage (NCBI taxonomy): Bacteria > Pseudomonadati > Pseudomonadota > Betaproteobacteria > Burkholderiales > Oxalobacteraceae > Janthinobacterium > Janthinobacterium longum. The sequence goes on along the minus strand of NZ_JBNYXQ010000002.1, from coordinate 72,387 downwards.
ACACCACCATCGACAGCCCTAACGCACGGCTGGGCATCATTGCCTCCGGCAAGTCCTACCTGGACGTACTGGAAGCGCTGGAAGAACTCGGCATCGACGAAACCATGGCGGCCGGGGTCGGCCTGCGCCTGTTCAAGGTGGCCATGCCGTGGCCGCTGGAACCGGACAGCGTGCGCGAATTCGCCCAGGGACTCGATGAAATCCTGGTGGTCGAGGAAAAGCGGCAAATCGTCGAATACCAATTGAAAGAACAGTTGTACAACTGGCGTGACGACGTGCGCCCGCGCGTGATCGGCAAGTTCGACGAAAAAGGCGAATGGGTGGCGCCGCGCGGCGAATGGCTGCTGACCTCCAAGGCTGACTTTTCCGTCTCGCAAGTGGCCAGAGTGATCGCCAGCCGCATCGCACGGCTCATTTCCGATCCGCTCACCTGCGACCTGATCAAGGCACGATTGAGCTTTCTGGACGCCAAGGATGCGGTGCTGAAAAAAGCCGTCAACACGCCGTTCCGCCCGGCCTTCTATTGCTCGGGTTGCCCGCACAATACCTCGACCAAAGTGCCTGAAGGCAGCCTGGCGCTGGCCGGCATCGGCTGCCACGTGATGGCAACCTCGATCTATCCGGAAATGAACAAGCTGACCACCCACATGGGCGGCGAAGGCGCGCCATGGATAGGCCAGGCGGCGTTTTCCACCCTGCCCCATGTGTTCCAGAACCTCGGCGACGGCACGTATTTCCATTCGGGCTACCTGGCAATACGCGCCGCGCAGGCCGCCAGGGTCAATATCACCTACAAGATCCTGTACAACGATGCGGTGGCGATGACGGGCGGCCAGCCGGTCGACGGCCTGATCACCGTGCCGATGATGGCGCAGCAGGTGGCGGCCGAAGGCGTGGCCCGTATCGCACTGGTGACCGAAGACCTGTCGCGCTATGCGGACCGCGCCAACTTGCCGGCGCACCTGACCTTGCACGACCGCAAGGATATGGATGCGGTGCAGCGCGAACTGCGGGAAATACCTGGCGTGTCGGTACTGATCTACGACCAGACCTGCGCCGCCGAAAAACGCCGGCGCCGCAAAAAAGGCGAGTATCCAGACCTTGCCAAGCGCATGGTCATCAACGACGCCGTCTGCGAAGGCTGTGGCGACTGCGGCGTGCAGTCGAACTGCGTGTCCATCCTGCCGAAAGAAACGCCATTTGGCCGCAAGCGCACCATTGACCAGTCGTCATGCAACAAGGATTATTCCTGCGTCAAGGGCTTTTGCCCCAGCTTTGTGACGGTCGAGGGCGGCAGCCTGAAAAAGACCAAGACCGGCACCAGCAAGCAGGACGATTTCGGCCCGCTGCCGGAACCCGTGCTGCCGGCCTGCAACACCCCGTACAACGTCCTCATCAACGGCATCGGCGGCACCGGCGTGATCACCGTCGGCGCGCTGATGGGCATGGCCGCGCATCTCGAGGGCAAGGGTGCCTCCGTGCTGGACATGACGGGTATGTCGCAAAAGAATGGCTCCGTCACCTCGCACGTGAAGATCGCCGGCACGCCCGCGCAGATCCGCGCCCAGCGCATCGCCACCGGCGAAGCCGACCTGATACTGGGCTGCGACATGCTGACGGCCGGCGCCCACGACGCCATCTCGAAAATGCGCCCGGGCCGCAGCCTGGCCGTGGTGAATCTGCATGAACAGCCGCCAGGCACGTTTGCGCAAAACGCCGACTGGCAATACCCGACCGCGCAGGTACGCCAGCTGATCGAGGAATCGGTGGGCGGGCCTGAGGCGGCCGACTTTATCGATGCGACCAAACTGGCCACCGCGCTGATGGGCGACTCGATCGCCGCCAACCTGTTCATGCTTGGCTACGCCTGGCAAAAGGGCCGCATTCCGCTCACCGAAGCGGCGCTGCTGCGCGCGATCGAATTGAATGGCGTGGGCATCGAGTCGAACAAAAAAAGTTTCCTGTGGGGCCGGCGCGCCGCCGTCGACTTGCGCAAGGTGACGCAGATCGCCACGCCGTCGCAGGCGATCGTGATGCAAATGCCGCAAAGCCTGGACGCCGTGGTCAAGCAGCGCGTGGAGTTTCTCACCGCCTACCAGGACGCGACCTATGCGCAGGGCTACCAGACGCTGGTCAACCAGGTGCGCGACCGCGAAAACGTGCTGGGACTGGGCCAGAAACTGTCGATGGCGGTGGCGAAAAGCTACTTCAAGCTGCTGGCCTACAAGGATGAATATGAAGTCGCCCGCCTGTACACGGACGGCCGTTTCGTGGAGCAACTGCAGCAGCAGTTCGAAGGCAATTTCTCGATCAAGTTCAACCTGGCGCCGCCGCTGTTTGCGAAAAAGGACGCGAAGGGACATTTGGTCAAAGCCGAGTTCGGTTCATGGATGTGGCATGGCTTCAAATGGCTGGCCAAGGCCAGGGGCTTGCGCGGCGGCCCCTTTGACCTGTTCGGCTATACGGCCGAGCGCAAGATGGAACGGGCCCTGATCGTCGAGTACCGCGAGCTGCTGGCCAATCTGCTGGTGAACCTGACGGCTGACAATCTGGCCACCTGCGTGGAACTGGCCGCCCTGCCCGAAAAAATCCGCGGCTTTGGTCATGTGAAGGAACAGGCAGTCGCCAACTGGCGCCAGGAGCAGGCACGGCTGCTGGCGATGCTGGCGGCAGGCAGCAAGCACGCTGCCTGAGCACATCAGAACGCAGCGACTGGTCGCTGCGTTTTTTTCACTGCAGGCAGCGCGCCACCGTTGCCCCCGGCAGCAACACCGGCTGCCAGATTTCCTGCAGTTTTTCCGGTGGCGCGCCGGCCAGCAAGGCTTGCAGCATTTCGACCATCTTGGCACCGGCGCGGCGCAAATCGGGTTGGTCTATGGTGGTAACGTCGATACCGATCAGGCTGTCTTCCACATTGCCCCAGACGATCACCGAGATTTCCTTGCCAATGGCAATGCCGGCGTCCAGCAGGGCACGCACCACGCCGACGCCGGACAAATGGTTGTCGACGATAACGGCGGTGGGACGCGGCGTTGCGGCCAGCAGTTGTTGCATGGCCTGGTAGCCGCTGCGCCGGTCCAGTGCCTGGTCCAGCACATGGCGCGGGTCGGCCTGCAAGCCCGCCCGCGCCATGCAGCGCAGGAAGCTTTGCTTGCGCTGATGGGCAAAATGCAGGTCAAGCGGCGCGCTCAGCAGGGCGATGCGCTGGTGGCCATGGGCCAGCAGGAACGCTACGGCCAGGTCGATACCGGTGTCGTGGTCGTAGTCAAAATACGCATATGGCTCGTCGGTGCAGGTACGGCCATGGGCGACGAAGGGAAAGCCGGCCTGCATCAGGCAGGCGATGCGTTCGTCCTTCACCTTGGTACGCCCGACCACCAGGCCATCGACCTGATGGCTGCGCATCATGGTTTCGTAAGACGGCAGTTCGTTTTGCGGCGACACGGGAGAAATGATCAGACTCATTTTCGACGCTTCCACCGCCTCGGACATGCCATTGACCACCGACAGGAAAACGCTGTCGCCCAGGTCCTCGGGCAGCAGCGGAAAAATCATGCCCAGCACATTGCTGCGGCCGACAGCCAGGCTGCGCGCCAGCGGATTGGGCCGGTAGCCGACCTTCTTGGCGGCCGCCAGGACGATTTCACGGGTGCGGGAATTGACTTCCGGATAGCCATTCAAGGCTCTGCTGACTGTCGTTTTGGACATGCCCAGGGCGATGGCGAGGCTCTTGAGATTCATGTTTACTACCTGCCTGCAAGGGGCAAGCTCAAGCTGTCATAGCCGTCGATTATAGCCTAGAGCAGCGGGCAAACGGCTGCAACACAACAGAAAATGATGCAAAAAAAATATCGAAGGTAATACTTAAACGACATCTAAACAGCGCAACTCGCCATGCCAGGCCGCGCACCGCTGAATTATCAAGAATGCACAGATTACTGGCGATATGCGAAAATTTGTCCTACGCTTGATTAAAGTAAAACTGTTTCCACCTATCCATGCTCACAAGGTGACTATCGTGGCCTCACTCTCCTCCATCAATTCCCTGCAAGCCGGCCTGGCAACGGCGCAACGGCGCGTCGAACAAGGCCAAAACCAGGTGCAGCGCGACAGCGAGCAACTGGCAAGCAGCCAGCGCCAGCTGGTCAAGGAAAAGGAACAGCTGAGCGACACCCAGCGCAGCACGCAACAGGCGCAGGCGAACAGCCAGGCACCAGTCAAAGTGCCGCAGCTGGACCAGGCGATCAAGGTGGCGGTGCCCTCGCAACTGGGCCTGAACCAGCCGGTACAGCCTCAGCTGAACAGTTTCGGGCAATCGATAGGCCGCCTGATCAACACGACGGCCTGAAACATTCGGCTGCGTATCAGATTGCTTATTGCTGCATCTCCTGCTCCACCACTGACAACCACCATTTCTCGCCCGCCTTGGGCTGGCGCAAGTCGACGGCTTCCCCCATCTGCGGCGTGGCCAATGGGACGCCGCGCTTGAGGGCCAGCGCCGCGATGCGGTCGAATGGCTCATGCCAGGCGTGCAGCCCCAGGTCAAACGTGCCGTTATGCACCGGCATCAGCCACTTGCCCTTCAGGTCCAGATGGGCCTGCAAGGTCTGTTCGGGCTGCATGTGCACGTCGGGCCACAGCTTGTCATAGGCACCCGTTTCGATCATGGTCACATCGAATGGTCCGTATTGTTCGCCGATCTGCTTGAAGCCGTCGAAATAGCCGGTGTCGCCGCTGAAAAACACGCGCAATTCAGGCGCCTCGATTACCCAAGAAGCCCACAGGGTCTTGTTGCCATCGAACAGGCCACGTCCCGAAAAATGCTGCGACGGCGTCGCCACCAGGCGCACGCCATCGAATGTGATGCCCTGCCACCAGTCAAACTGCTGCACCTTGGCCTTGTCGATCCCCCATTCCACCAAAGTATCGCCCACGCCCAACGGCGTGACGAAATGCTCGGTCTTGGCCGCCAGCGCCAGCACGGCCGCATGGTCGAGGTGGTCGTAATGGTCGTGCGACAGGATCACGGCCTTGATCGGTGGCAATTCCGCTATGCTGATAGGCGGCTGGTGGAAGCGCTTCGGCCCGGCCCATTGCACGGGCGAAGCACGTTCGGAAAATACCGGGTCGGTCAGGAAAAAATGGCCATTGAGTTTCAGCAGCAGGGTCGAGTGGCCGAGGCGAAACAGGGTATTGTCGGGTGCGGCCAGCAGTTGCACGCGCGTCAGCGCTTGTACCGGTACCGGCCTGGTCGGCACCGTGCCGGCTGGTTTGCCGGCGGCAAAAGCCCACATCAGCTTGATGGTGTCGAGTCCACCCAATTTGTGCATGGCGACCGGATTGCGGAACTTGCCGTCCACACGCTGCAAGACGGTAGGGGCGGCAGGCGCGCCGGTATCGGCAGGCTGCGCGCGCAGGGTGCAGGAACTGATGCTCATCAAGACTCCCAGAAAGATAATGTGATGCAAGGACATATGCGGCCCGTCGTGTCAAATACAAGGAAAATTTACACTACACAGTGTAGTTCTGATTCGAAGCAAAGTAAACCAGGAGGTGTAAAATATTGTTTTCAAAGGAGATTTGCAGCCATGGCCTCACCGCAACGCTTGACCGACCGCAAGCGCGTCGCCATCGTCGATGCCGCCATCGCCGAGTTCCGCGAGCACGGTTTCGATGCGACCAGCATGGACAAGATTGCCGCCACGGCCGCTGTTTCCAAGCGTACCGTCTACAACCATTTCCCCAGCAAGGACGAGCTGTTCTCGGAAATCCTGCAGCGCATGTGGGAAAGCAGCGCGGCGCAACCGGCCGTGCCCTACTTGGCCGACCAGCCGCTGCGCCCGCAAGTACTGGCCCTGATAGAGCAGAAAATGGTGCTGCTGTGCGACGCCGCCTTTATCGATCTGGCGCGCGTGGTGTTTGGCGAAACCATCCATTCGCCTGCGCGTGCGCAAGCGATGGTGGCGCGCCTGAATGAAAAGGAAACCGGCCTCAATATCTGGATCCGCGCGGCCCAGCAGGATGGCCGCATCAAGGCCGGCGACACGCTCGACGTGGCGCACCTGTTGATGTCGCCATTGAAAACCTTTGCCTTCTGGCCGCAGATCACGCTCGGTGAGCCGCTGCTTGCCCCGGCGCGCCGGCGCGAAGTGACGGAACTGGCGGTCGATATTTTCCTGTGCTACTACGCCATCACGAAACCGGACTGAAACAGGAGCGCGCATGACGATCACCCCGGAACAACTGGCCCTGCTGATGCAGGAAGTGGAAGTGGCCGATCCGATTGACTTTGCCGACCTGCCCTTCAACGAGCAGGAATTGCGCGGCCTGATCGCCAATCATCTGTGCGAAATGGCCGACGCCATGGAAAGCTTCACGCCGGAAGACCGCAACCTGGCCCTGCTGGCCGTGGCTGCCAAGCTGGTGCTGGAAAACCTGGTGCTGCATGTGCAACTGCTGCGCCGCCACGGCCTGCCGGTCAGCGACGGCGTGGAAGCGCTGCTGCAGCGCTTGCAGAACAAGCGTTAAAGCACTGGCGCCGGCGGGAAATCGACGACGGTATCGTTGACGCGGTTGAACAGATTGGTAAATGTGATCGCACTGATGGCCATGCTGATGCGCGCCTGGCTGGACTGGCATCTGTCCAGCCAGGCCGCGACCTGCCATATGTCGCGTGCCAATTTCGCCCGCGTGTTCCGCCAGGTGGCGGGCACCACGCCGGCCGCGCTGCTGCAGCAACTGCGCATGGCGCAGGCGGCGCAATGGCTGCGCCAGGATGGCCGCCCGGTGGCCGAGATCGGCGAACAGGCAGGCTACCAGTCCGAAGCGGCCTTCAACCGCGTCTTCAAACGCCATTTCGGCGTGGGGCCGGGAAAATACCGGCGCATGGCCACGCTCAAGGCCGGCGCACCGCCCGCGCCTGCAGCGTGACGTCGCTTTCCGCCACCGCCACGCACGGCAAAATATAGCCGTCCAGGCGCTCGTCGGGGCTGACGCCGGGCCAGTCCACCGTGTAGCGCACCTTGCCTTGCGGCATGTGGCACAAACAGCTGCGGCAAGTGCCATTGCGGCAGGAACTGAGCAGGCGGATGCCGGCCAGTTCGGCGGCGGCCAGCAGGGTAGTATCAGGGCTGGCGGAAAATTGCCAGCCCTGCGGGAGTATGGTGACGGTAGGCATCCGTCCAGTCTAGCAGCCTCAAGCGTCTAAAGTGGTCCACTGTGCGCCCGCCGCATGGCTGCGCAGCACGGCTTCGGCAAACGCCAGCCCGGCCACGCCATCGATCACGGTCGGCAGCAGGCGAGCCGCCTCGGGAATCGCCTCGCCCGCCTGCAGCGCACGGATGGCGAGCGCGGCATCCAGGTACAGCTGGGCAAACGCTTCCAGATAGCCTTCCGGATGGCCGGCCGGCACGCGCGTGGCGTGCTGGGCGGCGGCGCTGTTGACACGGCCCGGACGCAGCAACTGGCGGTTGCCGCCCTGGGGCGTGAACCACAGTGCGTTCGGCTGTTCCTGGTCAAAGTCGAGCTGGGCCTTGCTGCCGAACAGGCGCAGGCGCACCGTGTTTTCGCAGCCGGTCGCCACCTGGCTGGCCCACAGCGTACCTCTGGCGCCATTCGCATAGCGCAGCATCACCTGCACATGGTCGTCCAGCGTGCGCTTCGGTACAAAGGTCGACAGTTCGGCCAGCAGTTGCTGCGGCGTCTGTCCGCTGACGAACTGCGCCATGTGATAGGCATGCACGCCCACATCGAGCAGGGTACCGCCCGGGCCGGCTTTGGCCGGATCGTTATGCCAGTTGCCCTCTGCCATGCCGCCGCTGGCAATCGCCCCGGCCAGCCAGTCCTGCGAGTATTCCACCTGTACCAGGCGCAGCTGGCCGATCTCGCCGGCCTCGACCATGGCTTTCGCATGGCGCAGCAGCGGATAGCCGCTGTAGGTATGGGTCAGGGCAAACAACAGATTCTTTTGCTTTGCCAGCGCCGCCAGCGCCTTGCCTTCTTCCAGCGAAATGGCCAGCGGCTTGTCGCAGATCACGTGGATGCCCGCTTCCAGGAAGGCCGTGGCGACCGGCGCGTGCAAGTAGTTGGGCGTGACGATGGCCACCGCCTCGATGCCATCGGCGCGCGCGCTTTCCACCTGCGCCATTGTGCGGTAGTCGCTGTAGCTGCGCTGCGCTGCGATATGCAGCGCCTGACCGCTCTCTTGCGCACGCACAGGATCGGATGATAGTGCCCCGGCCACCAGTTCGTACTGGTCATCGATGCGCGCCGCAATCCGGTGCACGGCGCCGATAAACGCGCCCTGCCCGCCACCCACCATGCCCAGCCGTATTCTGCGTTGCATCTCAAGCTCCTTGTTTCAGGCCCAGCAGTTGATTGATCTGGCCCTGGTCGACCGCGCTGCCGGCAAAGTCATCAAAAGCATGTTCGGCCACGCGGATGATGTGATCCGTGATAAAGCGCGCACCTTCGGCCGCGCCATCTTCGGGGTGCTTCAGGCAGCACTCCCATTCCAGCACCGCCCAGCCGGGAAAATCGTACTGCGCCATCTTCGAGAAGATGGCCTTGAAATCGATCTGGCCGTCGCCCAGCGAGCGGAAGCGCCCGGCCCGGTCCTGCCAGTCGCTGTAGCCGCCGTACACGCCCTGGCGCCCGTTCGGACGGAACTCGGCGTCCTTGACGTGAAACGCCTTGATGCGCTCGTGATAGATATCGATAAAGGCCAGGTAGTCGAGCTGCTGCAGCACGAAGTGGCTGGGGTCGTACAAAATCGAAGCACGCGGATGTTGATTCACCGCATCGAGAAAGCGCTCGAACGTGACGCCATCATGCAGGTCTTCGCCCGGATGCAGTTCATAGCAGAGGTCCACGCCGGCCGCGTCGAACGCATCAAGGACAGGCAGCCAGCGTCTGGCCAGCTCGGCAAACGCGGTCTCCACCAGGCCGGCAGGGCGCTGCGGCCACGGGTACAGATACGGCCAGGCCAGTGCGCCCGAAAACGTCACGTGGGCCGTCAAGCCCAGCCGTTGCGAAGCGGTGGCGGCCCACAACAGTTGCTGCGTGGCCCAGGCCGTGCGCGCGGCCGGGTCGCCCTTGACATGCGCGGGCGCAAAGCCGTCGAACAGCGCGTCATAGGCGGGATGGACGGCAATCAGCTGGCCCTGCAGATGGGTCGACAGTTCCGTCACCTGCAGGCCGTAACGCGCCAGCAGCGCGACCACGTCGTCGCAATACTGCTGGCTGGCGGCCGCCTGCTCCAGGTCGAACAGCCGTGGCGCGGTCGGCAGCTGCAAGCCCTTGTAGCCCAGCCCGGCGGCCCACTGCGCCAGGTGTTCCAGCGTATCGAACGGCGGCTCCTCGCCGAGAAACTGGGCCAGGAAAATGGCCGGGCCCTGGATGGTTTTCATATCAATATCCTGTTTGCTAAAGCCGGGGTCAGACCCTCAATACCGCTAACGCAAAAGTCATTGCTGGCGGACGAGGGGGTCTGACCCCAGAATTTAAAAAGGCGACTTTGGAAAGTAAAACTGTTTGGCATTCTCGCGCGTAATCAGTACCGATGGGATGATCGTGTTGGCAGGCAGTTTTTCGCCTTTCAAACGCGCTTCCGTGGTCAGCTTGATGGCGTCGTACATGAACTTCGGCGAGTAGGATACATTGGCGACGACTTGCGGGTCGGAACCGTCCATGATCTTCTTCACCGCACCCTTGGCGCCGGCGCCGCCGAACACCTGCTTGATGTCGGTACGCTTGGCCTGCGCGATGGCTTTCTGCACGCCGATGGCCATATCGTCATCGGCCGCCCATACGGCGTCGATCTGCTTGAAGCGGGTCAGGTAATCCTGCATGACCTTGAAGGCATCGTCGCGGTTCCAGTTGCCGTATTTGGCATCGAGAATCTTGATCTCCGGGTGGCCCTTCATGACGGCGTTGAAGGCGTCGAAGCGCTCGTTGTCGAGCGTGGTCGGCATGCCGCGCAGCACCACGATATTGCCCTTGCCGTTCAGGCTTTTCGCCAGGTACTCGGCCGGCAACTTGCCAAAGGCCGTATTGTCGCCGGCGATATAGGCATCCTGCGCCTGGGTATTGGTCAGGCCACGGTCGACCACGGTCACATAGACACCCTTGTTCTTCACCTGCGCCACCGGCTGCGTGAGCGACGCCGATTCGATCGGGAAAATCACCAGGGTGTTGATCTTGTTGACCGTCAACATGTCCTGCAACTGGTTGGCCTGCTCGGGCGCGGTGGCGGCTGTCTTGACGATGATTTTCACGCCAGGATGGGCTTTTTCCAGCTCCGTCTTGGCCTGGTTGGCCCACCATACGATGCCCGACGTAAAGCTGTGGGTGGCGGTCGGAATTGCCACGCCTACGACTAATTTGTCGGCAGCCTGCGCCGCCATCGGCACGGCCCACGCCTGCATCACCAGTACTGCCATCCCTGCTACACGAATAAAGCTGTTCATGCTGCTCTCCTCCAAGGTTATGGACGGCCTGCGGGCCGCCCTTTCAGAACGCCGCTGTGTTTTTATTTGCGGCCTCGCTGCAGGAAGGCGACGGCGATAATCACCACGCCTTGCACTGCGGCATTCAGGTAGACACTGATAATGCTGGTCAAATTCAGGATATTGCTGATCACGGACAGCAAGATGGCGCCGATTACGGTGCCGACGATGCGTCCTTCGCCGCCCTTCAGGGCCGTACCGCCGACCACGACGGCAGCAATCGCTTCGAGTTCCCACAACAGGCCGGTGGTCGGCGTGGCCGAACCGAGGCGCGGCACATACAGCACCGTGGCGATGCCGACGCATACGCCAAGCAGCATGTAGGTGGCGATCTTCACGCGGTCGACGTTGATCGCTGCATAGCGCGCCACTTGCTCGTTCGAGCCGATGGCCTGCACATGGCGGCCAAAGGTGGTGCGATTGAGAATGATGGCGCCAGCCGCTGCAACGAACAAAAAGATCCAGATCGGAATCGGCGCACCGAGCACGCTGGTGTAATACACGGGGCTGTACAGGTCGGACAAGGTGGAATCGAGGGTCAGCGCGCCGCCGTCGGCCAGATAAGTCAAGACGGCGCGAAAGATGCCGAGCGTGCCCAGCGTCACAATGAAGGGCTCGATATTGCCCTTGCTGATCAACAAGCCATGCATCAGGCCAAAACCGGCACCCAGCACCAGCGCCATACCGATACCGAGCACCAGCATGGTGATCGGCGCCAGGTCGCCGCCCGCGCCCATGGCCAGCTGGTTCATGAAATAAATCATGCAGCCGGCGATCAGCGCGGCCATCGAACCGACCGACAGATCGATGCCGCCCGAAATAATCACAAAGGTCATGCCGACTGCGATAATGCCGATAAAGGCCGTGCGTGTGAGCACGTTCATCAGGTTATCAAACGTGGCAAAGTCACCGTTGAGCAAGGTGCCCGCAATGCACAGGGCGATCAGGCCCAGCACGGGACCAAAGCCCTTGATGCGGCTGCCCAGTTTGGCCAATGAACTGCTGGTGGTATCAGTGCGTGCCGGTTGCATGAGCAATCAACTCCTCTTCGGTCAGGTGCTCGGCGCCGAGCGTGGTTTGTAAAGTGCCGGCACGCATCACCGCGACGCGGTGGCACAGGCCGATCAGTTCGATCAGTTCCGACGAGATCACGATCACGGCGCGCCCTTCGGCAGCCAGGCGGTGGATCAAAAAGTAGATGTCGCGCTTGGCGCCCACGTCCACGCCACGGCTCGGTTCGTCGAGCACGATCACGCGCGGATCGGAATGCAGGTATTTGGCCAGCGCCAGCTTTTGCTGGTTGCCGCCCGACAGCATGCGCGCACGGCTGCCTTGGTCGCCGGTGCGGATATTGAAGTCATCGACCGCCTGCGCCAGCGCCGCCTTTTCCTGCTTCAGATCGAGCCAGGGGCGCGCATAGCGCTCCATCGTCATCATGGTCAGGTTTTCACGCAGGCCCAGGTTCACGTGCAGGCCCTTGCCCTTGCGGTCTTCGCTCAGATATGTCATGCCATTGATCATCGCCTGGCGCGGCGTGCGGATATTGACCTGTTTGCCGTTCAGACTGATGGTGCCGGCGCTGCGTGGCCGCAAACCCAGCAGCGCCTCGAAGGACTCGGTGCGGCCGGCGCCGACCAACCCGGCAAAGCCCAGCACTTCGCCGGCGCGCACCTCGAACGACAGGTCCTTCGACCAGCCCGGCACGCACAAACCCTCGACCTTCAACAGCACCGGGGCGCTTGGTGCCAGCGGCACTTTTGCCGGGAACATGTCGGACAATTCGCGCCCTACCATCAGGTTGGCCATCTGCTGGCGCGTCAGGCTGGCCGTCAGTTCGCGCGTGACGAAACGGCCATCACGCATGACGATCACCTCGTCCGTATTGCGCTCGACTTCATCGAGCTTGTGCGAGATATACAGGATGGTCACGCCATCAAGCTTTAGCTGCGCCATCACCGCAAACAGGCGTCGGGTTTCCGACGAAGTCAGGGTCGCAGTCGGCTCGTCCATGATCAGGAAACGGGCGCGGCGCGACAGCGCCTTGGCGATCTCCACCAGCTGCTTTTCGGCCACGATCAGGTCGCGAATTTTCGTCTCGGGCACTACCTCCAGGCCGACCTGTTTCAGGTAGCGCGAAGCCTCTTCGTGCATGGCTTTTTCGTCGAGCAGCCAGCCGCGCGTTTTCTCGTGGCCCAGGAACATGTTCTGCGCCACCGTCAGGTGTTCGGCCAGGTTGAATTCCTGGTGGATCAGCACGATGCCGGCGCTTTCTGCCTCACGCGAACTGCCAAAGCGCTGCGGCTGTCCATCGATCAGCAACTGGCCTGCGCTGACGGCCTCGTAACCGGCCAGGATTTTCATCAGGGTCGACTTGCCGGCGCCGTTCTCGCCGAGCAAGCCATACACCCTCCCCGGCGACAGTTCAAAACTGACGCCATGCAGGACCCGCACCGGACCGAAGTCCTTGCAGATCGCTTCAAATCGGACGGCAACGCTCACTATGCGCTCCCCCGTAAAACCAGTTTGTGTTGCAGCAGCACCCCCGGCACTTGCGCTGCCGGGTCGGCCAGGCGCAGCAAGAGCAGGCGCGCTGCCGTCTCGCCCAGTTCGCGCATCGGCTGCGCGATGGTGCTCAAGCCCGGATCGATCTGGGCGGCGATGGCAATATCGTCGAAACCAATCACGGCCACGTCTTGCGGCACTCTTTTTTTCAGCTGGCGCAGCGCGCTCAACACGCCGATGGCCAGCGTATCGGAGACGGCGAAGATGGCCGTCGGCGCATCTGCTTGCGCCATCAGTTCCAGCGCCGCCTGCGTGCCGGCCTGGTAGTCCAGGCTCTGCACGGTGCGCATCCATTGCGGCTGCACCACTACGCCGGCACTGGCCAGGGTGTCCAGATAGCCCTGGCGGCGCTGGCGCGCATACAGATAGCGCTCGTCGGAATTGATCAGGCCAATGCGCGTATGCCCCTGCGCCAGCAAATGCGCCACCGCGTCGGACGCGGCCCGATGGTTGTCGATGCCGACATACGGCACGGCCACGCCAGGATCAAATTCGCAGCAGGCCACCCATGGCAGGCTGATCGATTCATGCAACAGCGCATGCTGCACCGTATCCGGGTCGAGGCAGATGGCGCCGTCGGCGCGGTGCATGCGCAGCAAGTCGAAATACGAACGTTCGCGGCCCTCGTCGGCGCCCGTGTCGCACAGCAGCACGAAATAACCATGCTCGCGCGCCACTGTGTCGATGCCACGCACGATCTGCGCATAAAAAGGATTGCCGACGTCGGGCACCATGGTCAGCAGCATGCGGCTCTCGGCCGTACGCAGGCTGCGCGCCAGGTGGTTCATGCGGTAGCCCAGGGCCGCTACGGAAGCGAGCACCTTGTCGCGCGTCAGCGCCCGCACGCCGCTTTGCTCGTTCATCACGCGCGAGACGGTCGCCACCGACACGCCTGCATGGGCGGCGACGGCGCTGATCGACACGGTGTTTTCTGGCGCTGGCGCGATGGGGACGATGGGCGGCATGGGCTTCTTCAAAAAATGTAATCGATTACATTTATAAGACAGCGCAGATCAGTATGCAAACATTTTCGATGCTGCGGTGCCGCAGAAAGGGCCCGTGGCAGGAGTGCCGCAGGCCCTGTTTTTCAGGGCTGGACGGGGCGCTGTTGCACGGCAAAACCGGCGCGCACGGCCGACAGCGCCGCCACCCACAGGATCAGGCCGGCGCCGAGGCAACCTACGGGGTCGAGCGGGCCCAACCGTACGCTCAAGGGGTAGCCGATGGCCCATACCGTCAGCGCCATGCCGATCGCCAGATGGCGGCGCGCCTTGAACACCCAGGCTAGCGGAAAGAAATGCAGGCCGACAATCAGGATAATGGCCGGAATAAACCACGCCTGCAGACCAATGTTCTTGAGTACATTGCCAACAATAAAAATGCTGATCCACTGACCTGCATTGATCAGGTTGAACCAGCGGCTGTTGCGCTTGTCCTGCGGCGTACCCGCCTGCGCCGCATGGGCGGCCCGGTGGCGGCGGAACTGGCGCCACGCCAGCATGAACAGAAAGGCGGCGATGGCGGCGATTGGCAGCAGCCGCAGCGGCTGTGCGCCATAGCGCAGCACGCACCAGCCGGCCACCCAGGCGCCGCCGAACAGGGAGTAGAACATGGCGCCGATGGCGCTGCCGGCAAGCGCGGCGGAGTTGGCAGGAACTGCGATCGTCATGGCGAAGATGGCTGGAAAAGTGGCTACGGCAGGCTGCGCCGCAATGTGAGCATGATGCCATGAACATCATGAGCATCATGAGCATAACCGCCGCCGGCATCACTTTATTTTGTATCAGGACGCGCGGCGGCCATGCTAGTCCAGCATGCCGCAAAACGTCTCGGGGCTGCCATCGAGTATCACCCCGCTGGGCCAGCGATGGCTGCGCTTTTGCGCCCGCAGCAACGACGCTGCCAGCGCCGAATCGCCATCGACTGCATATACGAACACCGGCATGCTCAGGCCGGCGGCGTCCGTCAGCAGGTCAGGATTGGCGTCCAGGCTGCGCGCGTCGACATGCACGCCGACCGGCATGCCGATCTGCTGCTGCACCCGCTGCAGCCAGGGCTTGTCGAGTTTGGGCGCGCGGGCATTTTTGGCGATAAAGCGGCTGACCCGGTTGGCGCCAGCCGCCTGCGCGTTGCGCGCGTCGAACACGATCAGGCCCAGGTAACCCTGCGGATCGGCGCGGCGCGCGCACATCAGGTTGTTCGGCACGCTGGAGGTCAGGAACCAGTTGCCGTGCTTGATGCCACCGCGCAACTGGCTCACCAGGCCTTCTATGGGCGCGCACGAGGGCAGCACGTCCTTGATCTCTGCATTCAAAGTTTTGGCGGGGAACGGCGTGGCCAGGTCGGCGATGTCGGCCACGAACGGCGGCGTTGCGGCCGTGGTGACGCCACGGTTTTTCATGCTGGCGGCGCGCCATTGCCCGGCGTTCATCTGCCGCACGGGCAAGGGCTGGCCCGTATCGACCACCCGGCCCGTCAGCACGTCGTGGTGCACCACCCAGTTGCCGTCGCCCAGCAGCTGCAAGTCCGTTTCGACACCGTCCCAGGTACCAAAATAGGCATTGCGCAAGGCGCTCAGGGAGTTTTCCGGGGCATTGCCGGCTCCCGCATAGCCGGCGCCACGGTGGGCCTGCACCTTCATGCCCAGGCATTCGGCTTGCACCAGGCTGCTACACATGGTCAACAGCAGCGCCAGCGCGGCCGCCTTATTTTTTTTCCGGGTGATAGCCATATTCCATTCCCTGCAAAATATTGAGTCGGATCGCTTCGTTGACGGGGTAGCTATAGCCCTGCCCCACTGCCACCACATGCGTGAAATTGGCCAGCAGCGCCTTGCCGGCGATGCGCCAGCGCGTGCTGCCGTCTTCGGCCTGGCGGTTCCAGTCCAGCATCTGGCGGAACAGCTCGCTACGCGTCACATTATTGTCCGAAAGAGTAAAAATGCCCCAGGTTCCCAGGAAAGCACCGGCCAGCACGCCGGTGGCGATCCAGGCCGAGCGGCGGCTCAACTGGCCGTCGGCACCCGCCTGTTCACCCCGGCGCGCGGCCAGCACCAGCAGGCCCACGGTGGCGATCAGGTACAGCAGCTTCGAGAAGTGGCCGATGGCGCCCAGCAAGGAGAAAAACAGCGCCACCGGCGGCACGATGGCTGCGCGCGAGGCTTCCTTGCCTTTTTCAAAGTACTTGCCGCCGCCTTCGAAGTCGATGGGACTGGCGCGGTATTCCACCAGTTTTTCCTGCGTCACGTGCGCTGCAAACTGGTCAAACAGGCGGCTGAACTCGCCCGGGCTGCTGTAGGCATCCTGCACCACGGCGCCCTTGGGCAGGCGCAGGCCGCGGCTTTCTTCGCTGCCGTCGCCACCGTCAGGCCCATCGCGCAGCACGGCCTGGATGCCGGGGCGCGCCACGAAGGCAGGGAAGGACAAGCCGGGTGGAATCCGGTCACCCTTGATCGTCACACCCTTGCTGGCCGCTTCCGAGGCATAGCGGCGCTTGACGGCCAGGCGGAACGAGAGCTGGTCGGCCGGATGCCAGTTGGCCGGCACCGGCACTTTTTTGCGCACATTGTTGACGACCGCCGCACGGCGGCGCGCCGGCACCGATTCGGGCCGCCAGCCGTGGCGCGACAGGCTCTGCTCGTAATCGCTCCACGACGATTGCTGTTTGGCCTGCAGGCCCGGGTCGCTGTCGGGAATGATCCCCGAATACAGTTCCCACTTGTCGTGCACTTCCTTGATCGCTTTCTGGTACTTTTCGTAGTAACCGCCTGCGCCGCCGGCGACCTTGCGCACATTGAAATTGATCAACTGCTCCTTGGCCGGCTCCATGCGCTCGTCAAGGTGGCCGACCGACACGGCCAGGAAAGGAAACAAGGCCAGGAAGGCCTTGCCTTCGGGCTGGGCAAACAGGCCCGGGTCGTCGACCAGGCCCTGCAGCTGCAGGCTGCCGCCGACCAGCGAGCGCTGCATCAGCGTGGTATTGAAGGCCATGCGGCGAAATTCGGCATCGCGCGTGTTGACCAGCACGGTAACAAAGGTTTTCAGCACCATGAACACGATCAAGGCCGTGGCCAGCGACCATGCCATGATTTTTTTCCAGCTGGGGCCGGTAGTGTCGAGGCGCAAGCGCCGGCGCCACATCAGTTGCAGCACCACCAGCGCGGCGGCGATGCCCGACAGGCTGCGGCCGTAAAACTCCACCTCTTCCACCGCCTGGTGATTGACGTCACCACCCACCACGTCGAGCAGGCGGGCATTGAAGCCCAGCTCGAAGCACAGGTAGACAATGGTCAGGACGATCAGAATCAAGGTCTGCCGGATCTGCAGACTGCGCAAGCTCGCTGCCATCTTATTTCCTCAGGTCGATCACGACGGGCTTGATCTCTTCGGCCTGGAAAATCATCGGTGCGGCCGCCGGTGCAGGCGTCGCCATGCGCGGCGCCGGCAGGCTGCTGGCGGCCTTGGCCGGTGTTTCCTGGCGCCGCGCTGTTGCCGTGCTGCGGGTGGTCGCTTTCGGCGCTGCTACCGGTGCGGACGCCGGCGGCGCCGGAATCACGCGCCCGGCAACCTCGCCAATCGGTGTGCTGACGATCGCCGCAGCCGTGCCGCGCAAGGCGTCGTCGGCAAACGGCACCATGCGCGTATCGACGCCGGGCGGCACGGGCACGCTGGTGTTGAGCAAACGGCTGTCGGTATAGATCTGGCGCGACAGGCGGTTATAGTTCGGGAAATCGATATTGAGCGACTTGCCGTCGGCCGCCAGTTCCACGCGCGGGCGGTCCTTGCAATTGCCGATGGTCCATTGCAGCACGTCGGTGCCCTGGAAAGCCAGCACTTCGTAGCGGTAGGCGCAGCCGCGTTCCTGGGTTTCGACGATCACCACCGTGCGCTCGCCAACATTTTCCACGCGTGCCACGCGCGCCGTGATGGCATTGGCCAGCGGCACCACGCGAAACGCCTGTGACAGCTTGATCGAAAACTTGCCCTGCGGGTCTTTACGCAAGGTGCCTTCGGTGCCGTCGCGCAGCTTGAAAGTGGACAGCGGCGTGCCGAACAGCTCGGCCGTATCGAGGCCCATCAGTACGCCGCCACGGCCGTTGGGCTGCATGGCGCAGCCCGTCAACAGCAGACCGGCAGCGATGCCGGTGGCCAGTTTGCGCCAGTGCGCGCAGGCAAATTTTTTAGTCGTGTTCATGCTTGATGGCTTTCTGTTGTCTGTGCAAAATTACGGATTGATGACGGCCAGCGGATTGCCCGGACCCGGCGGCGGCAACACTTTCTGGCGGTCGCGCGTGAGCAGGGTAAACGCACCGAGGGTGTCGGGGCCGCTGACGATGTCGAGCTGCTCGCGCTGCAGCCAGGTGCGGATTTCCGCTTCGGTGGCGTCGGCGCGGAACAGCACGCGGATGCGCACGCCCGTCTCGATGCCGCTGCCGCTGCCGCTGCCGCTGCCGCTGCCGCCACGATACTCGCCGTTGTCGACGATGGCGGCAGGTCTTGGCAGGAAGATCCAGACCGATTGCGCCACCATCACGCTGGCGGCCACGGCGGTCGCTATCTTCAGCCAACGCGAGGCGTTCGCCGCTTTGACGGGCGCTGCCGGCAGGACCGGTATCGCTGCTGGCGTGGCTGGCGCAATCTGCAACTGCTGCAAACCCTGGCGCAGCAACTCGCGATAAGCGTGCCGGCTGTCCTTGCCCGCCATGCCGAGCGGCGTGCCGGTCAGCGCGTAGCCGCCCGGCACTTCGACACGGGCCACCACGCCGGGGGCAGCTGTGGCGGCATTGTCGCGGCCATGCAGTTCGAGCCAGCGCGCCGCCTGCAGGCGGTCCTGGCTGAACACGCCCAGGCAGGCGCCAAGGTCAGCCACCGCCACTGTCACCGGCAGGTCGCACAGCACCAGGCTGGCGCGTGGATCGGCGGGCGCGTCGCGCTCTTCGACCACCAGGCCGCAGGCATCGGCATAGGCCACATCGGGCGTCACCAGCCAGCCGCGCCACTGGCCCAGCACAGGGTTCCAGGCATCAAGCAGCACGGCGCCAAAGCCGGGACGGCGCGCCAGCAGATGGATCTGGCCGCCACCGATGGGACGGTTCGCCAGCGGTGCGGCGTCGCTGCGGCGGACAAAACGTTGCAACAGATGGGGCGGCACGGCAATGCTGCGCCAGTCGGGGGTGTCGCCCTGAACAACATCGTCCGCCAGCAGCTCGGTGCTGGCAGGGGCCGTTTCCAGACGGGCGGCAACAATGGCCAGCGAGGGCGTCAGCGCGGTCATGCCGGTGGCCTTTCATTCAAATTCGGTTGGGTGGATGCGGGATCCACATGCTGGTTTAACGCAGCCAGGCACAAGATATCCAAAACTATTTGCGCCGCTTCGATATCGAGCTCGCTCAAGCTGTCGCCCACGCGCAGTTTCAGCAGGTTGAAAACCCAGGCGCCGAGCAAGGTGGCGCGGTGGGCTGCCTGCACGATCTGGCGACCCGCACTGCCGGCGTCGCCTTTCTGCTTGTGGACCAGGCCCAGCTTGCCGCCGTGGTAGTGGGCCGAGGCGATCTGCTCGGCCAATTCCTTGACCGGCATGCCGCCGCAGCCACAATGGCGCAGCAGCAGGATCAAGTCGCCGGGCAAGGTGGTGATGAAGCTCTCGGCGGCGGCGCGCACCTGTTGCGGCGTCAGCTGGTAGTCGCGCAGCGCTTGGGCATAGTCGTCGGGCGCGTGCAAGTCGCAGGCGCCGTCATCGTCGCCACCGCCCTCGGGCGCCTTGCGCAGCTGGTCGATAATGAAGCGCTTGAAGTACAGGAACAGCGCGCCGATATGGGCAGGCACCGAAGTGCTTTCGCTGGCCAGGACTTTTTCGACGAAGAAATGGTGGCGCAAGTCGGCCAGGCTGTCGCCCAGCGACGCTGCTTCGCGCGGACGGCACAGTGCCAGGACCGCGATGGTACGTTGATAAAACTCCGCCAGTTCGTGCTGGGTCAGCTGCTGGCGGCGGCTCCAGAAGTCCTGGATACGTTCAAATTGTTCCGATTGCAAAGCCGGTCCGATCGTGTGTGGGGGCGCGCCGCAGCAGGAGCACCTGCCTGCGACCGGGAAGAAATACGCTGGCCTGGCAAGTAAAACTTGTCAGTCAGGTAAAATGCACAAAAGCAATTTTCGCATAACAATGTAAAAATGGCTAACTTTTTGTTACTCACATAACAACCCCGAGAGAGTGATGCGCCGTCTTTTCCTGCTACTACTGACGCTGGTTTTCCTGTATTCCGCCACTGCGCAAGCGGCCACTGCAGGCAAGCGCATTGCGCTGGTGATCGGCAATGCCGCCTATCCGCAGCCACTGTTAAATCCCGTCAACGATGCGCGCGCCATGGCCGATCGCCTGCGCCAGCTGGGCTTCGAGGTGCTGCTGCGTACCGACATCAACAGCGCACAGCTGCAAAAAGCCTCGTCCGAATTTTCCACCCAGGCGCGCGGCGCCGATATCGCCCTGGTGTTCTATGCCGGTCACGGCGCGCAGGCGGGCGAGGCCAATTACGTGCTGCCGATCGGCGCCAACATGAATGCGCTCAGCAGCGCGGCGATCCAGGCGCAGGGCGTCGCGGTGGCCAGCCTGGCGGGCGACCTGCAGCGCAGCGGCGCGCGTGGCGCCGTGCTGATCCTGGACGCCTGCCGCCAGGAATACACGCGTGGCGGCCAGCAAGTGCCTGCCGACGGCAACGGCGTCGCCAGCCACGGCTTTTCGGACGCGGCCGCGCCGCGCGGCGTGGTGATCGCCTATTCGGCCGGCCCCGGTGCGCTGGCACGCGATTTCTGGTCACCCGATTCACGCAACAGCCCGTATACCAGCGCCCTGCTCGACGCACTCGATGCGCCGGGCCTGCCCATGAGCGAACTGTTCTCGCAAGTGGCCTCGCGCGTGGCCACCATGACGCACGACGTGCAAAAGCCGCGCGTGTCGTTCGGCGAAACCTCGGCGCGCCTGGTGCTGAACATGGGCAGCGGCAAGGTGACGCCCGAGCCGTCGCCTGGCGTGCTGGCCAACAATGGCAATGGCGGCATGCGCGCACCGGTACAGGGCGCCAGCACCGGTACGCCGGCAGCAAAAACCGGCGTCAAGGTCTGGCCCGGCAATGTGCTGCAAGACATTAACTATGAAATCCGCATGCAGATCGCCGCGCGGCCGTTTCCGCGCCAGCAGCTGGAAAAGCGCGCCCGCACGGGCGACCTGGTGGCCCTGACGGCGCTGGGCTACGGCATCGGCGGCGGTGACGCCGGCGTCAAGCAGCCCAAGGCCGGCATGCAGTGGCTGGAAAAAGCCGCCGCCAGGGATTTTCCGGTGGCGCAGACTTACCTGGCCGAACTGCTGATGGTGAAGGGCGATCCGGCCTCGTTGAAACGCGCCGGCGTCCTGCTGGATGCCGCCTCGCAGGCCGGCTACAGCCCGGCGCATGCATACAAATTCGACCTGGCGCGGCGCACCGGCGCGCCGCCGCAGGAAGCGGCGCGCCATCTGCAGGACGCTTTCATGGGACTGATGAAGGATTACCAGGGTGCCGCCAAGGACCTGATGCAGCCGCCCAAAAAATAGTTCAAGATACTTTTGTATTTCCTGGCACTACCCTCGTTAAGGGAGGGTACATGCAATAAAGCATGACAGTGACCAGGGAATACACCATGCACGCATCTTCAATTACCGCCGCACGCGGCCGCATCCTCGCCTACCAGCCCAGCGGACAGGGCACCGTCAGCGTCGCTGGCGTGCAATATCCATTTGACGTCGCCAGCCACTGGCGCTCCGACACCGCCCCCGCCATCAATGCTGCCGTCGACGTGCGCCTGACCAGCACCGGCGCCGTCGACAGCTTGAGCCTGGTCACGGCCCAGCAGATCACCCAGGAAGAAATGGCCGCTGCCGCCAGACTGGCGCGCGAGAAGGGCCAGCAGGTATGGGGCAGTGCCGTCTCTACCGTGGGCGTCAGGGCGCTGGGCGCGGTCGGCGTGCTGGTGGCCGGTGCGTTTATCTTCAACACCATCAATATCCGGCTGTTCGCTGCCGTCTCGCGCTCGTACTGGCAACTGCTGGGCTTGTCTGCCGACAGCCTGGAAAGCTTTGCCCGCGGCGGTGGCGGTGGCTTTACCTCGGCACAGTTCTTTTTTCTGCTGGCGATCGCTGCCTGCTTTGCCACCATGGCCAGCAGCAACGCGAAAGCAGCGCTGGGCAAGTGTGCGCCACTGCTGTTTATCGTGCTGCACACCGGCATGCTGTACATCCGGATCAAGGGCGCCATCAGCGAGGCAGGCGACGCCATGAGCGGTATTGCCGGTGCACGCGCCGCCAGCATGGCGCAGCAGATGGCCAGCGAAATGCTGGGCCAGGTGTGGCAGGGCATGTCCTTCGGCCTCGGTTTTTACCTGGTGCTGGCATCGAGCATCGTACTGGCCGGCTTCGGCTACGGCGAATACAAACGCAAATGCATCGTCTGATTTCCTGTTTCTCTCACTCCACATTACAAGGAACCACCATCATGAAACGCACCCTGCCCGCCCTGTTCGCCATCGCCCTGATCCTGTGCGCCTGCGGCAAGAAAGAAGCCGAAACCGCCTCGCCGGACGCTACGGCGCCTGGCCCACTGGCCACCAGCACCGCCGACCTGGCCGCCAAGGCGCAAGTCAAGGCGGCCGCCGCCAGCCTGCCGCAAGCCGATCCGGCCACACCCACCGCCAGCTATGTCGATATCACCAGCGGCAACCAGCTGATGTACAGCTATATCGCCCTGTCCGGCGTGCCGCCCGACTACGCTGCTGTGGCGCAGCGCATCTCGCGTGAATACACAAGCACCAACGACGCCTTCCGCAAGCAGGAAGTGCTCGACGCCATCAAGCCACAGATCGACGCCAGGGTCAGCGAAGCGAAGACCAAACGCTATCTGCGCTACCAGATCAATGGCCAGGGTGCGCTGTCGCCTTACGCCATGGACAAGGGAGCCTTCCCTGCCAAGTTCGCCGAAGCGGGCACTTATTACTACATGTACGACAACAGCGACTACAAGCTGGGCTTTTCCAACGGCGACGGCTACGGCCTGCTGAAGGTGGACAAAGACGCCGCGCGCAAGATCGAAGCGGCGCGCAGCAGCTACAGCAATTTCGCCATCATCGTCTATGCCTACGCCCAGGAAGCCGACATGTCGGCGCGCCAGGTCAAGGCGCAGATCGTCAAGGTGGCGATCAAGCTGAACGGCGAAGAAATTCCCGTCAGCGCTGCCATGTAAAAGCGTGCTCGGTTACACTGTTCGCCACTATCAGGGAGACGCGGAACATGGGCGAACATACACTGGCCGAACAGCAACTGAGCAAGGGCCGTCAACTGCACCAGCAAGGCAAGCTGATCGAGGCGATCAATGCCTACCAGGCGGCCTGTAAAGCGCAACCAGCGCTGGCCGAAGCCCGGCATTTCCAGGGGCTGGCGATGCTGGAACTGGGCCAGCCGGCGATGGGCCTGGGGCTGCTGAAACTGTCGCTGCAGCAGCAGCCCGACAATGCCCTGTTCCACCATAACCTGGGCAATGTGATGCGCGGCAATGACAATGACGCGGCCCTGGCCAGCTATGCCGAGGCGGCCCGGCTGGCGCCACAGGAACACGATTACGCCATCGTGCATGCGGAACTGCTGCTGGCCAAACAGCGCGTGCCGGAAACGATAGCGGAGCTGGAACGGGCTCACGCCCTGCGCCCGGAGCGCTGGCAAACCCTGCAGGGCCTGGCGGAACTCTATTACCGCAGCGGACAGCGCGCCCTGGCCATCGCACGCTACGAACAGGCGCTGGCGCTGCATCCGGCGCTGGCGCAAGTGTGCCGGGTCGGCTTTGCCAGCCCGCAGCCTGGCCAGCCGGAACGCCTGACCACGCTGGCAGTGGCCGACGAACTGCAGGATTTTCTGCGTGAAACAGACCTGCATATCATCGACGATTTCCTGCCGGACCCGGCCGCCTGGCGCGCCCAAGCGCTAGCCTTGCCGTTCGAGCAGCAGCGCTATGCGGGGCAAAATTACCCGGGCAGCCAGACCGACGGCCAGCCCTGCCAGGCCATCATGGAGCGCATCGCCACGGCGCTGGGCCGCGAGATCCGCTTTATTTCACCGGACAACGGTTCATACCGCCTCAGCTATGCCGACGCCATGGCGCGCACCGACATCCATGTCGACAACGAGACTGGCAGCAATTTCAATTTTTATGCGGGCGTGCTGTACCTGAATCCGCCCGAGCAGTGCCAGGGCGGCACTACCTTCTGGCGCCACCAGCCCAGCGGCTGGTACCGGCGCCTGCCCGAGGCAGACGTCAAGGCGGGCGGCTACGCCAGCTTCAAGGATTTCCAGAAGCGCTGGTTGCCGAACAGCACCGTGCAGAAATTCAATGACCTGCAGGAACGGCGCGACAGCTGGCAGGCCCTGCTGGAAGTGCCGATGCGCCACAACCGGCTGATCATGTACAAGGGCCATTATTTCCACTCGCTCAGCAATGTGTTCGGCGACGCGCCCGACAATGGCCGGCTGGTGCAGCTGTTTTTCTTCGAAGTACCCGACTAATACATATCCTTGGCCGTCGCCAGCACGGCCTTGAGCAGCATGTCCGCCCCGGGCGACAGCAGATGGTCGCGCTGGCGGATAATGCCGAACGCATCCATCTTGCAGGGCAGCTCGATCGGCAAGATGCTCAGCACGTTCAGCGACTGGTAGTAGTGCGCCACTTCGGTTGGCATCACGTGCAGCGAATCGGTCTGCTGCAGCAAGGATGTAATCAACAGCAAGGCGGTGGTGTCGACCGTGTTGACAGGGGGTTCGAGGCCGGCGCGGCGGAACATCATGTCGCAGCGGTGGCGCAGGATGCTGCCTTGCGGCGGCAAGATCCACGGCTGGTCCGAGATATCCTTCAATTGCAGGTTCTTGCGCGACATCAAAGGATGGCCATTGCGCGCTACCACGCTGGCTGGCTCTTCCGTCAACTCCTCGTAGACGAGCCCGGAACTGCCCTCCTTTTCCAGGATGCGGCCGATCATGAAATCGAGCTTGCCATGCTGCAGCATGTCCATCAGGGTGTTGCTGTGCTCCACATGCACGCCGATGCGCATCAGGGGCGCCTGCTGCTTGATGCGGGCGATCGCGCGCGGCAGCAAGGCCATGGCCGGTGTCATGATGATGCCTACCTCCACCTGGCCCGTCAGGCCAGATTTGAGGGCGACGATATCGTCATGCGCCAGCGACAGGCTGGTCAGCGCCATGCGCGCGTGGCGTATCATGGTTTCGCCAAAGATGGTCGGCTCCATGCCGCGCGGCAGCCGGTCGAACAGGCGCACATCGAGCATCTCTTCCAGGTCCTTGATCTGCTTGGAGGCAGCCGGCTGGGTCATGTGCAGTTCTTCGGCCGCACGGTGGATATTGCGCTGCTCGTCAAGAGCGATCAACAGCAGCAGTTGCCGCGTTTTCAGGCGGGCTCGCAAGAACCAGTTGGGGTTGAGAGTATCCATGAATAAATCATATCATGATCGATATCGGAAATTATTCGATACCGATATTATAGATATCGCTGTTTCTCCTGTACGGTTAAAAAAAAGGCCATCGGCGCTTGCGCCGATGGCCATGAGGCATCCGGTGCGAGGTCAGACGGTTTTTTTCTGCCCGATTGCCATCAGGCGCTGCACCACGCAAAACACGAACAGCAGGCCGCCGATCACGATCTTGGTCCACCACGAGCTGAGCGTGCCGTCGAACGCGATCAGGGTCTGTATGGTGCCCAGCACCAGCACGCCCGACAGGGCGCCGGCCACATAGCCGTAGCCGCCGCTGAGCAAGGTGCCGCCAATCACCACCGCAGCAATCGCGTCCAGCTCCGTGCCCTGCGCATGCAGGCCGTAGCCGGACAGCATGTAGAACGAAAACAGCACGCCGCCCAGGGAAGCGCAAAAGCCGCTGAAGGCATAGATCAGCACCTTGGTGCGGCCGACAGGCAAGCCCATCATCAGCGCCGACTGTTCATTGCCGCCGATCGCATACACGGCGCGGCCGAACGGCGTGGCGTGCGCCAGCCAGACTGCCGCCAGCAAAGTGATCACTGCAATCACCACGCCCGGCGACACAAAGCCGCCCAGGAACTGCAATTGCGTCTGCGACATGGCCACGTACAGCGGATCGTCGATGGTGATCGAATTGATACTGATCAGGTAGCACAGCCCGCGCGCCAGGAACATGCCGGCCAGGGTAACGATGAATGGCTGCAGCTTGAAGTAGTGGATAAAAGCGCCCATGCTGGCGCCAAACACGCAGCCCAGCACCAGCACTGTGGCGATCACCAGGAACGGCGGCCAGTGCGCCACCTGCAGCAGCCAGGCGGCGATCATGGTCGACAGCGCCAGCACCGAACCAACCGACAGGTCGATGCCGCCCGAGACGATCACAAACGTCATGCCGACGGCTATCACCAGCAAAAAGGCGTTGTCGATCAACAGGTTGAAAATCACTTGCGTCGACAGCAGGCCAGGATACATGGCACCGCCCAGGCCCAGCATCACCACCAGCAGCAGCACGGTGACGAGCGAGGTGAAATAAGGGGTATGCAGCAAGCCCTTCATGCTTTCCTCCGTTGCAGCAATTGCTTGAATTCCGACGATTGCGACATGCAGACGAGGAACACGACCACCGATTTGACCACCATATTGACTTCCGGCGGCACACCCAGCGAGTAGATGGTGTAGGTCAGGGTCTGGATGATCAGCGCGCCTATCATGCTGCCCACCAGGCTGAACTTGCCGCCGGCCAGCGAGGTGCCGCCCAAGGTCACTGCCAGGATGGCGTCCAGTTCCAGCATCAGACCGGCGTTATTGGCGTCGGCGCTCTTGATGTTCGAGCTGATCATCAGGCCCGACAGACCGGCGCAGGCAGCGCAGAACACATAGACAAAAAAGATCAGGGTGGCCGTCTTGATGCCGGCCAGGCGCGCCGCGACAGGATTGATGCCGATCGCCTGGATAAACAGGCCCAGCGCCGTCTTTTTCATCAGCAAGGCGGTAATGACAAACACCACCGCCACCAGGAACAAGGAAAACGGCAGGCCGAACAGGTAGCCGCTGCCGATAAAGAAGAAGGGCTTGTAGTAGACGGTGACGATCTGGCCATCCGTCAGCAACTGGGCCAGACCACGCCCGGCCACCATCAAAATCAAGGTGGCAACGATGGGCTGCAAGCCCAGGCCAGCCACCAGCACGCCATTCCAGGCGCCGCACAGCAAGGCTGCACCGAGCGCTGCGGCCAGCGCCCAGCCCATCGGCATATTGCTCACGTAAGTAGGCACGCCGTTGTCCATCACCATGGTGCCGCCGATCAGCATGGCGGCCACGGTGCCTGACAGAGCCACCACGGCGCCGACCGAAATATCGATGCCGCGCGTGGCGATGACCAGCGTCATGCCCAGCGCCGCCAGCATCAGCGGGGCGGCGCGGTTGATAATGTCGATCACGCTGCCGTACAGATGGCCGTCGCGCACTTCAAGATGAAAAAAGCCGGGGATGGTGAAAAAAGCCACCAGCAGCAGCAAAACCAGCGCGCCGATGGGGCGGCCGAGCGGGTGCGTCAATACCTTGTGCAAAGCGGAACCATCCGTAGTGGTGGCCGGACGCGCTGCGCCGGCCGGTGTGGATATACTCATGCCGCATCTCCGGCGATCACTTGCAGTACCGTGGTGTCATCGAGCTCGCCACGCGCATATTCGCCGCAGGCCTTGCGGTCGCGCATGACAACGATGCGGTCGCTGCAGCGCAGCACCTCGGGCAACTCGGACGAGATAAACAGGATCGCCATGCCCTTGCGGCACAGCTTGGTGACAAAGCTCATGATTTCCTGCTTGGCGCGCACGTCGATGCCGCGCGTCGGTTCGTCCAGGATCAGCATGGTGGGATTGGTCACCAGCCAGCGCGCCAGCAAGGCTTTCTGCTGGTTGCCGCCCGACAGGCTGCCGATCGGCGTTTCGATGCTGGCCGTCTTGATGCCCAGTGCTTTCACGTATTCATCGGCCAGCGCCTGCTGGCGCTTGAACGGAATCGCGCGCAGCAAACCGGTGCGTGCCTGCAGGGCCAGGATAATGTTTTCGCGCACCGACAGCGACAAAATCGCGCCCTCGTGCTTGCGGTCTTCCGAGCAGAAACCGATGTCGGCAGCGATCGCGTCGCGCGGCACGGCAAAGTTTTTTTCCTTGCCATGGACGCGGATGCTGCCCGTGTCGGCCTTGTCGGCGCCAAACAGCAGGCGCGCCAGTTCGGTGCGGCCCGAGCCGAGCAAACCAGCCAGGCCCAGCAATTCACCCTGGCGGATATGAAAATCCATCGGCGCCAGCGCGCCCTTGCGGCCCAGGCCTTGCGCTTCGACCACGTTCGCCCCGAACACGGCGGCGCCATCGTGCAGCGGTTCGTCGGCCAGGGCCTGCGTGTCGACGGCCACGCCGATCATTTTGTTGACCAGTGCCAGCCGGGACAGCTCGCTGCACGGATATTCGCCTTCGCGCTCGCCGTTGCGCATCACCGTAATGCGGTCGGAAATGGCGTAGGTCTGGTCGAGGAAGTGGGTCACGAACAAAATCGCCATGCCCTGCTCGCGCAAGCGGCGCAGCACCGAGAACAACAAATTGACTTCCGCTTCATCGAGGCTGGAGGTCGGTTCGTCGAGGATCAGTACGCGCGCCGAAATATTCAGGGCGCGTGAAATGGCCACCATCTGCTGGATCGCGAGCGGGTAAGCCGACAGCTGTGCCGTGACATCGATATCGATCTGCAACTGCTGCAGCAAGGCACGCGCCTGCTGCTGCATGGAACGCCAGTCGATGGCGCCGAAGCGGCGCGGATAGCGGCCGATAAAGATATTTTCCGCCACCGACAGATTCGGGCACAGATTGACTTCCTGGTACACGGTGCTGATGCCCAGCGCCTGGGCATCCGAGGTCGAGGCCGGCGCGATGGGCTTGCCATCGAGCATAATCTCGCCGCTGTCGGGCGTGTACACGCCCGTCAGCACCTTGATCAGGGTCGACTTCCCGGCGCCGTTCTGCCCCATCAAGGTGTGCACTTCGCCCGGATACAGGCGCAGTGCAACATTGCTGAGGGCTTTGACGCCGGGAAATGACTTGCTGATGCCGCGCAGTTCCAGCAAAGGCACTGGCGCGGCGTCATGATTCACTTGCGTATTCATCGGCAAGCTTAGTATTTACGGTTAGGAAATTCCTTGGCTGCCACTTCGGCAGGGAACACGCCCTCTTCCGTGGTGATGCGTTTTGGTACCGGCTTGCCGGCCACCACGTCGCGCGCGATCGACATCAGTTGCGGGCCCAGCAGCGGGCTGCACTCGACGGTCACGTTCAGCTTGCCGGCGATCATCGCTTCGAACGCGCCCTTCACGCCGTCGATCGAGATAATGATGATGTCCTTGCCCGGTTTCATGCCCGCTTCTTCGATGGCCTGGATGGCGCCGATGGCCATGTCGTCATTGTGCGCGTACAGCACGTTGATCTTCTTGCCTTCGGCCTTCAGGAACGCTTCCATCACTTCCTTGCCCTTGGCGCGGGTAAAGTCGCCGGTTTGCGAACGGATGATTTTCAGCTTCGGATTCTTGCCGATGACTTCCTGGAAGCCTTCCTTGCGGTCAATCGCCGGGGCCGAACCAACGGTGCCTTGCAGCTCGACGATATTGAGCGGGGTATCCGGGTTTTTCTTGGCGTATTCCATCAGCCACTGGCCGGCGCGGCGGCCTTCTTCCACGAAGTCCGAACCGATAAAGGTCACGTACAGCGACTTGTCGGTGACGTTGACGGCGCGGTCGGTCAGGATCACAGGAATCTTGGCGGCCTTGGCTTCACGCAGCACCGTGTCCCAGCCCGATTCGACCACTGGCGAGAAAGCGATCACGTCGACTTTCTGGGCGATAAACGAACGGATGGCCTTGACCTGGTTTTCCTGTTTTTGCTGGGCATCGGCAAATTTCAGGGTGACGCCATCTTTCTTGGCGGCGTCCTTGATCGACACGGTATTGGCGGTGCGCCATTCGCTTTCGGCGCCCACCTGCGAGAAACCCATGACCAGCGGCTTGGCGGCAAAGGCGGAGGTGGTGGCGGACAGGGCGAGCAGCATGGCGCTGGCGAGCAGAGTGCGGCGTGTCAATTTCATTGTAGTCTCCATTTTTATGGGAATACCGGCAAGGCGGGATGCCGGGCCGGGTGTTTTTTTATGAAGCCATGGTAGGAGAAAGCCACATAGCCATCCAATCAATTCTTTTTCACAGGTGATATCGTTTTATATATCAGTGTCAAAAATATAAAGTCTGTCCAGGGGTAAACAAAAAAAAGCTCCTGCGGCGGCGAGGCCGGCAGGAGCGAAGATTTGCTGCGGGGGAGAAAAATTACACCCAGCCGGCGTCGACGATGAATTCCTGTGACGAACACATGGCGCCATCGTCCGAAGCGAGGAACAACACCATGGCCGAGATATCGCGCGGCATCAGCTTCGATGGCAGGCACTGGCTTTTCTTGATTTCCAGTTCGGCCGCATCGTCGACCCACAGGTCGATCTGGCGCTGCGTCATGACCCAGCCAGGGGTGACGGTATTGACACGGATATTGTGCGCGCCATAGTCGCGTGCCAGTCCCCGCGTCAGCCCTACCACGGCTGCCTTGGTGGTGGCGTAGACGGGGTAGCCGCCCGACTTCATGTGCCAGGAAATCGAGCTGACATTGATGATGGAGCCACCGCCCCGGCGCTTCATGCCTTCAAACACGGCCTGGCAAGTGAAGAACATGGGGCGCTGATTGATCGCGATGCGTTCGTTCCAGTATTCCACGGTGACATCTTCTGCCTGGTGGCGCTGGTCGTTGGCGGCATTGTTGACCAGCACGTCGAAGTCACCGATCTCGCTCACAAAACCGGCCATGACGGCCTGCAAGGCGGCGATATCGGTAATGTCGCAGTGGCGAAACAGCGGTGCCGGCAAACCCGCCTGCGCCAGGCGATGGCACAGGGCCTGGCTCGCTTCGCGGGCAATATCGACAAACGCCACCTGCGCGCCCTGGGCGGCAAACTCCTCCACCATCGACTCGCCGATGCCGCTGCCGCCACCGGTAATAAATACGCGCTTGCCGCGCAGGCTGTCATACCTTGCCAACTGCTTCATCTGTTCTCCGTTGTTTGCCGTGACCTACGCTTACTCTTTGCCGAGGACACCGTCCTTGCGGCGCCAGATGCCCAGCGGATTGCCGTCACGCAGCGATTCCGGCAGCAGGTCCTGCAGCAGGTTCTGGTACGACACAGGGCGCAGGAAGCGGTTGATCGCGGCCGTGCCGACCGAGGTGCTGCGGCCGTCAGAGGTGGCCGGGAACGGGCCACCGTGCACCATCGCGGTCGACACTTCCACGCCGGTCGGGAAACCGTTGGCCAGGATGCGGCCCACACGGCGTTCCAGCGCCGGCAGCAAGCGGCGTGCGTCTTCCAGGTCGCCCTGGTCCATCTGCAGGGTGGCAGTCAATTGCCCTTCCAGGCTTTCGGTAATTTCCACCAGTTGCGCGATATCGCGGCAGGCCACCAGCAGCGATGCCGGGCCGAATACTTCGTCGCGCAGGTCGTGCTTGGCCAAAAATGCATCGCCCGAGGTGACGAACAGGGCGGCGGCGCCCTTGCCTTCTGCGCCCGTGTTTTGCACCAGCGGTTTCACGTCGGCGTGCTGCGCCAGGTTGGCCACGCCCTTGACATAGCTGCTGGCGATGCCGGCCGTCAGCATGGTACCGGCCGGGCTAGGCGCCAGCGCTTCGGCGGCAGCGGCCGCAAAGGCGGAAAATTGCGGCCCTTCCAAACCCAGCACCAAGCCAGGATTGGTGCAGAACTGGCCCACGCCCATCGTCAGCGAACCGGCAAAGCCGGCGGCAATCGCGGCGCCACGGGCGGCCAGCGCCTGCGGCAGCACGAATACCGGGTTGATGCTGCTCATTTCAGCGTAGACAGGAATCGGTTGTGGGCGGTTGGCCGCCACTTTCATCAGCGCCAGGCCGCCGGCACGCGAGCCGGTAAAGCCGACCGCCTGGATGGCCGGATGGGCGACCAGGTCCTGGCCGAGATCGTTGCCGATACCGGTCAGCAAGGAAAATACGCCGGCTGGCAGTTTGGCGATTTCAATTGCCTTGACGATGGCGCGCGCCACCAGTTCCGAGGTGCCAGGGTGGGCCGGGTGGGCTTTGAGCACCACCGGGCAGCCGGCGGCCAGCGCCGAGGCGGTGTCACCACCTGCGACCGAGAAGGCCAGCGGGAAGTTGCTGGCGCCAAACACGGCGACCGGGCCCAGGCCGATCATGCGCAGGCGCAGGTCAGGGCGTGGCGGGGTACGATCCGGCAAGGCGGTATCGAGGCGGGCGTCGGTCCAGGAACCTTCGCGCAGCAGGCCGGCGAACAGTTTCAGCTGGCCCACGGTACGGCCGCGTTCGCCTTCCAGGCGCACGCGCGGCAGGCCGCTTTCGGTCATGGCGCGTACGATCAGGTCGTCGCCGATGGCCAGGATCTGTTCGGCGATGGTGTCGAGGAAGTCGGCACGCTCGGTGTCGGTGGTGGCGCGGTAGGTGTCGAACGCGGCTTCGGCCAGGCGGCAGGCCTGGTCGATCTGGTCGGCATCAACGGTCTGGAACGATGGCGCGATATGCGCGCAGGCGGCCGGATCCCACGCTTCGAATGCAGCGCCGCTACCTTTGACGGCAACGCCGCCGATCAGGGCCTCGCCTGTAATATTGAAACTCATAGTGTGCTCACTTTCGCAAATTCGGTAGGGAAGATTTCGAGGCGGTTCGACAGCGCAGGGCCAAAAGCAGGTGCCTCGACTTCAAACGTTTCGCCCGGCGCTACTGTCACGCCGTCGGCAAAGCTCAGGGTGGCCGTGCCGAAGAAGTGTACATGCACATCGCCGGGACGCTTGAACAGCGGGTATTTGAAATGATGGTGTTCCAGGTTGGCTATCGTGTGCGACATATTCGTTTCGCCGCTGACAAACGCCTTTTCCCAGCGCACTTTGCCGGAAGCATCGAGCACGCGCGAGGTGCCGTCGATATGCTCGGGCAGTTCACCCACCAGCAGGGCCGGGCCGACGCTGCACATGCGCAGTTTCGAGTGCGCCAGGTACAGATAGTTCTGGCGTTCGGTCACGTGGTCCGAAAATTCATTGCCGATGGCGTAGCCGACGCGATATGGCTGGCCGTCGTCGCCGATCACGTACAGGCCGGCAATTTCCGGCTCTTCGCCACCGTCGAGCGCAAAGTCGGGCATGCCCAGCGGCTGGCCGCCGGCGCGCACGATCGAGCCGTCGCCCTTGTAGAACCATTCCGGCTGGGCGCCGGCGGTACCATTGGCAGGCTTGCCGCCTTCGACGCCCAGGCGGAACATTTTCATCGAGTCGCTCAGGGAGTCGGCATCGCCGCCGATCTTCTTGTGCATGGCGTCACGCGCACCGGCGCTGCCCAGGTGCGTCAGGCCCGTACCGGTGACGTAGCAGTGTGCTTCGTCAGCGTGGTCCAGCGGCGCCAGCAGGCGGCCGGCAGCGGCGATCGCAGCATAGGAAGCGGTAGCGGCGCCGAGTTTGGCGTTGACCAGTTCGGCCAGGCCGGTTTTGCTGCGGATCGCGTCTTGCGCCAGCGCATAGGTGCTGTCGTAGCCGTCGATGATGGTGACGACGTCGTCTTGCAGCAGGCCGACCTGGCGGCCGCCGTTTTCGTTCTTGAATTGAATCAGCAACATTTGATTTTCTCGCTTAGTGTGAATGGCGTGGCACGGCCGAACCGCGCGGGCCGACCAGGAAGTCGAAGTCGCAGCCTTCGTCGGCCTGCAGCACGTGTTCGATATACAGTTGCTGGTAGCCGGTCTTCGGACCGGGCGCGCTGCCGCGCACGCGCACTGCCTGGCGCGCCGCCATTTCTTCGTCGGTAATGTCCAGGTTCAGCAGGCCACCGGCGCAGTCGAGCGTGATCCAGTCGCCGTCCTGCACGATGCCCAGCGGGCCGCCGGCCATCGCTTCGGGCGCCACGTGCAGCACCACGGTGCCGTAGGCGGTACCGCTCATGCGCGCGTCCGAAATACGCACCATGTCCTTCACGCCGGCTGCCAGCAGTTTTGGTGGCAGGCCCATATTGCCCACTTCGGCCATGCCCGGATAACCTTTCGGGCCGCAGTTCTTCATGACCAGCACCGAATCCTTGTCGACCACCAGGTCCGGATCCATGATGCGCGCCTTGTAGTGCTCGAAGTCTTCGAATACCACGGCCTGGCCGCGGTGCTGCATCAGCGCCGGCGTGGCAGCCGATGGTTTCAGCACAGCGCCGCGTGGCGCCAGGTTGCCACGCAGGATGCAGATGCCGCCGTCGGCCAGCAATGGGTTGTCCAGCGTGCGCACCACTTCATCGTCGTAGATCGGCGCGTCCTTGCAGTTTTCCCACAGCGACTTGCCGTTGACGGTCAGAGCGTCCGGGTTCGGCAACAGATTGCCGTCGCCCATGCGGCGGATCACGGCCGGCAGGCCACCTGCATAATAAAACTCTTCCATCAGGAAGCGGCCCGATGGCAGCAGGTCGACGATGGTCGGCATGCCACGGCCCACGCGGGTCCAGTCTTCCAGTTCCAGGTCGACGCCGATACGGCCGGCAATCGCTTTGAGGTGGATCACGGCATTGGTCGAACCGCCGATGGCGGCGTTGACGCGAATCGCGTTTTCGAAGTTTTCCTTGGTCAGGATTTTCGACAGTTTCAGGTCTTCGCGCACCATTTCAACGATGCGGATGCCCGACATATGCGCCAGCACATAGCGGCGCGCGTCGACGGCGGGAATCGCCGCATTGTGCGGCAGCGAGGTGCCCAGCGACTCGGCCATGCAGGCCATGGTCGAGGCCGTGCCCATGGTGTTGCAGGTGCCGGCCGAGCGCGAATGGCCCGCTTCGGCGGCCAGGAATTCGTGCATGGAAATTTCGCCGCCCTTGACCTGCTCGTGCAACTGCCATACGGCCGTGCCCGAACCGATGTTCTTGCCATTGAGCTTGCCGTTCAGCATAGGGCCGCCAGTCACCACAATGGTCGGGATATCGACCGACGCGGCACCCATCAGCAGCGCTGGCGTGGTTTTATCGCAGCCAACCAGCAGCACCACGCCGTCCATCGGATTGCCGCGGATCGATTCTTCCACATCCATGGCAGCCAGGTTACGCGTGAGCATGGCGGTCGGGCGCAAATTCGATTCGCCGTTCGAAAACACGGGGAATTCCACCGGGAAGCCGCCCGCTTCCAGGATGCCGCGCTTGACGTGCTCGGCCAGCTTGCGGAAGTGCGCGTTGCACGGCGTCAGTTCGGACCAGGTATTGCAAATGCCGATAATCGGCTTGCCCTGGAATTCATGGTCGGGAATGCCCTGGTTTTTCATCCAGCTGCGATACATGAAACCGTTCTTGTCCTGCGAGCCAAACCACTCGGCCGAGCGCAGTGTTACCTTCTTTTTTGTGTCAGACATGCCATTCTCCTGTGTGTGCCATGCCCGATCACATCAATCGGCCCGGGCAGCGATGTGGCGATACTAAAGAAAGGCGTCATGCCTTTCCAATCAATTTTTATAGCGTTTCGATACCGAAATGAATATCGACAGCGGCAAGCATCAGGCCCTGCAAGCAAAGCCTGGGCTTGGCGTTTTTACTCTGCTGAAAAGCGGTAGACCGTGCTGGTGGAATACTCCTGGCCCGGCCGCAAGATGCTGTCGGGGAAGTGAGGATGGTTGGGCGAGTCTGGAAAGTGCTGGGTTTCCAGGCAAAAGGCGCTGCGGTGAGCGTGGCTGATGCCCTTGCCCTGCTGGCTGCCATCGAGAAAATTGCCCGAGTAAAACTGCACGCCAGGCTCTTCTGTATACACCTGCATTACGCGCCCCGATTGCGGCTCGCGCACCAGCGCGGCCAGGCTCAGGGCCTGCCCTGCCTGTTTATTGAGCACGAAGTTGTGGTCATAGCCACGGCCGATGGCGATCTGCGGGTGATCGGCCGCCAGGCCGGCACCGATGGCCGCCGGCTGGCGCAGGTCGAACGGCGTGCCGGCCACATCGGCCAGTTCGCCGGTGGGTATCGAGCCCGCATCGACCGGCGTGTAGCGGTCGGCATGGATGACGATCTCATGCGCCAATATATCGCCCTGCCCCGCCAGGTTGAAATAGCTGTGGTTGGTGAGATTGACGGGCGTGGCCTGGTCGGTAACGGCGTGGTAGCGCAAGCTCAGGGCATTGTCGTTGTTGAGTTCATAGACAACGGACACATCAAGCTTGCCTGGATAGCCATCTTCGCCATCGGGGCTGCTGCGGGTAAAGGTGACACCCACTGCCTCGTTCGTTTCAAACGGCACCGCCTGCCACAGCACCTGGTGAAAGCCCTGCTCGCCGCCATGCAAATGGTTCGGCGCATTGTTGATCGCCAGCTGGTAGCTGCTGCCATCAAGGCTGAACTGCCCGTTGGCAATCCGGTTGCCAAAGCGACCGATCACCGCCCCCAGGAAGGCCGAGTTGGCCAGATAGGGCTCGATGCTGTCAAACCCCAGCACCACGTCGGCAAGCTTGCCATCTCGGTCCGGCACATGGATCTCACTGATGATGGCACCAAAATCGAGCACCTTGACCTGCATGCCGTGGCGGTTGATGAGCGTGTAGGCGGTGGCGGCGGACCCATCGGGCAGGGTGCCGAACGGGGTGGAGGTCACGGAAAGAACAGCAGCGTCAGTGTGCATGGAAGTGTCGTCTCGGTCTGGTTTTTATTGGCTGGCGACGCGGTCGCGCGCGTGCCTGCGTTGATCTTAGGGGCTGGCATGGCGGCACGCCAATCATTTTTTGCGTCCCCGTGATATCGGTTTGGATATGTTCGCCAACGCCACATCGGTTGACATGCTGGATGCAATTATTGATAATGACAATCATTCTCATATATCAAGCCCATTCGCGCAGCCGCCGCCTTGCCTGCTATTTCCAGTGCATCCACCCAGCCTGAAAGATTTACGTGACGTTCCTTACCCGCCTTCCCCTGCCCCGCCATCGTCTTTGCCTTACCTTGTTCGCCGCCATGGCTGCCCCCTCGGCCATGGCGCAAACCGCCAGTGACGATGGCGCGCCAGATGGCCAGATGCAAGCCGTGGTGGTGTCGGCTTCGCGCTCGAACATTGCCGCCGACAAGTCGCCGCAAACGGTGGTCATTATCAGCAAGGCCGAGATCGCCCGCCAGATGGCCATTTCCGGCAATTCCTCGGATGTGCTCAGCAATGTATTGCCTTCGTACACACCGAGTCGCGGCAAGATGAATGGTTCAGGAGAAACCTTGCGCGGCCGCGCACCACTGATCCTGGTCGATGGCGTGCCGCAATCGAACCCCATGCGCCCGACCGGCCGCGAAGCCCATACCATCGATTTTTCCATGGTCGAGCGCATTGAAGTGATCCAGGGCGCCAATGCCATCAATGGCCTGGGCGCCACCGGCGGCACCATCAACATCATCACGCGCCGCCCTGAAAAAGGCAGCCTGAACCAGTCCATCGACGTTCAGGCCACGGCGCCCACGGCCAGCACCGGCTCGGACCTGATGAACTACAAGACCAGCTACCGCCTGGACGGACGCACCGGACAGATCGAATATCTGCTGGCCGCCTCGTATGAAGACCAGGGACTCTACCTGGACGGCAAGGGCCGCTCGATTGGCACCGACAACACCCAGGGCGACCTGATGGACTCGCGCACCTATGATGTGCTGGCCAAGCTTGGTTATGTGATCGACGACGAACAGCGCATCGTGGCCTCCGTCAACCGCTACAAGATCAAATCGAAGGCCAGTTACCTGGCCGTGGCCGGCGACCGCGCCACCGGCCTGCCCAGCGTGTCGGTCAGGGGCCAGCCGCCGGGCATTGCGCCATGGAACGATGTGTGGACATCCAGCCTCAGTTACAGCCACGCCAATCTGGCTGGCATGGAACTGTCGGCGATGGTCTTCAACCAGGAGTTCGAAGGCCTGTTCGGTGCCGACAATTCGGCCACTTTCCAGGACGCCCGCATCGCTCCCGTCGGCACCCTGTATGACCAGTCGCGTTCGGTCGCGTCCAAATACGGCAGCAAGGTCGGCCTGAGCCGCGACGACCTGCTCAATGGCCGCCTGAAGCTGACGGTCGGCTTCGACACGCTGTTCGACAAGGGCAAGCAGGACCTGTACGGCACAAAACGCACTTATGTGCCCGAATCCGAATACCGCAACCTGTCGTTGTTCCTGCAGGGCGAATACAAGCTGTTCGACCAGCTGACCCTGCACGCCGGCGTGCGCAAGGAAAAAGCCGACCTGCAGATCGACAGCTACCGCACTCTGGCGCAATACAAAAACGTGCTCGTCACGGGCGGCAAGCTCGACTTCAACGAAACCCTGGTCAACGCCGGCCTGGTCTACACGCCGGTGCAGGCCGTGACCCTGTTCGGCAGCTATTCCGAAGGCTTCGGCATGCCCGATATCGGCCGCGTGCTGCGCTCGATCAATACGGCGGGCCAGAGCATCGCCAACATGCGCAACCTGGAACCCATCCTGACCAAAAGCGTCGAAGTGGGCGCGCGCGTGCACAATGGCGACTGGGATGGCGAAGCGAGCTATTTCCGCTCCGACTCCGACTTCGGCACACGCGTGGTACCGGTCAATGGCGCCTTTATGATGGCACGCGAAAAAACCCGTATCGAGGGCATGGAAGCGAGCGTCGGCCTGCGCATCACTGCGGCCCAGCGCGCCAAGCTGGCCTATTCATACACCAGGGGCCGCTACGACAGCGACGAAAACGGCAGCCTGGACGCGCGCCTGGACGGCCTGAACGTGGCGCCGAACCGCCTGATCGCCACCTGGTCGTCCGACTGGAGCGGCGGCATCAAGACCTTTGTGCAAGCCCAGCATGCGTTCAGCCAGAGCTTCGACGATGCGGCCAAGGAGTTCAGCGGCTACACCCTGGTCGACGCCACCGCCAGCTATCGCCTGCCGAAGGGCGAGCTGCGCCTGGCCGTGGCGAACCTGTTCGACCGCAACTACATCACCTACTACTCGCAAAGCGCGCTGGTCGAACCGAAACGGTATTTTGCCGGCCGCGGACGCACCTTGTCGCTCGGCTACAACCTGCGCTTTTAAATGATTGCCAGTACGACATTGCGCGTGGTGGGCGCCATCGGCGGCGGCTATGCTGTGACGGCGCTGGCCGTTACCACGGCCGGCGCCGTGCTGGCGCACCTGGGCATGGCGCGCTCGGATGCGGTGGTCACGGCGGCGATGCTGGGCTTTGTCGTGTACTTGCTACTGTTGCTGTGGGGCTTTGCCGTGCGCTCGCCGGCCCGGCTGTGGCTGACCTTGGCCGGCAGCGCCGCGCTGCTGATGGCCGTGCGCCATCTGCTCACGTAGAAAAGTACACAGCATGGACCGCACCTTCAGCAAATCCATGGTCTGGCTGCACAGCTGGGCCGGCGTCATCATGGGCAGTGT
Source organism: Janthinobacterium longum (assembly GCF_051380735.1). NCBI lineage: Bacteria > Pseudomonadati > Pseudomonadota > Betaproteobacteria > Burkholderiales > Oxalobacteraceae > Janthinobacterium > Janthinobacterium longum. The sequence goes on along the minus strand of NZ_JBNYXQ010000002.1, from coordinate 32,769 downwards.
GCTGTTCGCCATTTTCTGGATGGGTACGCTCAGCGTCTTCGATGCCGAAATCGACCGCTGGATGATGCCGCAGACGCGCCTGCCGGCAGCCACACAGCCGGTGTCGCTCGACCGGATCGCCCGGGCCGTATTGCCCGCCGTGCCCGCCGGCGCCATCCAGTGGCGGGTCGACCTGGCCACGCCGCGCGAGCCAGCGCTGAGCTTTTCCTACAAGCTGGGCAAGGAAAGCCACGCGCAGCTACTCGACCCGGCCAGCATGTCCTTCATTGCCGACCAGGGCACGGAAGCGGGCTCCGGCTTCATCTTTCCCTTCCACTACAGTTTGCACCTGAACTGGCTCGATACCGGCAAATGGCTGGTCGGCCTGGCGGCGATGGCGATGCTGGTGCTGCTGGTGTCCGGCGTGGTGATCCACAAGAAAATCATCGCCCAGTTCTTTACCTTTCGCCCGCGCAAGCGCCTGCAGCGCAGTGCGCTCGACCTGCACAACCTCACCGGCCTGGCGGCCCTGCCATTCCACTTTCTGATCACCTTGTCGGGACTGATCATCTTTATCACCATCTATTTCCCACAAGCGCATGAGACAGCCTACGGTGGCAGCGGCGAAAAGGCAAAAAGCACCTTCATGGCCGAAGCGTACGGCCGCTACAAGCGACCCAAAACCGGCCAGCCCGGCCATCTGGCCTCGATTGACGCCATGGCAGAACTGGCCGAGCGCGAATGGCATGGTGGCCGGCCTTATTTCATGCGCGTGTGGCATCCGGGCGACGCCAACAGCTATGTCGAACTGCGCCGTTCCTACGCGAACGACATCACCATGAACCTGGACCAGCTGTTTTTCGACGCCGGCAGCGGCGTCCTGCTGCACCGTTTCCAGGCCTCGCCCGTGATGACGGTGCAGCGCTTCATGTCCGGCCTGCATTTCATCCGCTTCAACCACTGGACCTTGCGCTGGCTGTATTTCCTGGGCGGCCTGTCCGGCTGCGTGCTGATCGCCACCGGCTACCTGTTCTGGCTGGAAGGACGCCGCGACCGCCACGCCAGACTGGGCCTGGCCGGCGTGCGCGTGGTCGAAGGCCTGGCCATCGGCAGCGTGACAGGCATTATCCTCGCCACCCTGGCCTTCTTCACCGCCAACCGCCTGCTGCCGCTCGACCTGGCCTGGTCACAGGCCGGCTGGCCGCGCGCCAGCGTGGAAATCGGCGTGTTCTACCTCGTCTGGGGCGCCACTTTCATGCACGCGTGGCTGCGTGCACGCCACGCCTGGCGCGACCAGTGCTGGCTGATCGCCGCCCTTGCACCGCTGGCCGTCGTCCTCAACTGGATCACCACCGGCGACCATCCCCTGCAGGCGCTGGCCGCCGGCCACCATGGCGTGCTGGGCATGGACCTGATGCTGCTCCTGCTGGCGGTGCTGGCCACCAAGGCCGCACGCCGCATGAAAAATCTGGAAGCAAAGGTCATCCATGCTTGAAGCCCTGCTGACTCTCGCAGCCGCCCTGGCCTGCTACCTGGCGCTGGCCCTGCTCGCGCTATCGCAGGACGATCACTGGAGCCGCGCGGGCATGGCGCCGGCAACAACGCTTGCGCGCTACTGGCGCTATGTCGCCGTCATCACATTGATGCTGGCCGGCGCACTGTGCGTGGCGGGCCATGGCACTGGCTTCGGCTTGCTACTGTGGGTCATGCTGATCGGCGCAGCCATCGTTGCCGTGGCGTTGACGCTGAGCTGGCGGCCGCAGTGGCTGGGTTCAATTGCGCGCGGTGCACGCAGCTTGCAGACGCGCTGATGCCGACAGCGGTCACCGTTTCAAGGTGCGTAGCCGCTGGCCTTCAGAATGCCCGCCAGGTCGCGCAACTCCAGCAACTCGCGGATGGCGGCGTGCGGGTCCCGCGCTTGCGCAACATAGGCTTGGGCGATACGCATGCCGATCCAGTAGCCCGCTTCATGAGGCCAGCCTGCGGGCGCTGATCCGTAGTTGGCAAACCAGCGCCGGAAGTGGGCGTCGGCCATGGGGTTGGCCAGGCTGTCAGGGTTTTTCTGCATGGCCTGGCGGTCGCGCTGGAACTCCTGCCACAACCAGGCCTCCCTTTGAGCAGCCCACGCGTCGCGCTGGCGATCGGGCACTTCGCCGGTAACCAGGCTGGCGAGATAATCGGCCACGCCTTCGAGCAGAGCTTGGTTCAGCAAGGGATCGGTCGGGGCCTGCGAGCTGTCTTCCTTTTGCCAGGTATGGACAGTTTCATGGGCAAAAAAGGCCCGCATTTTTGTGCGGAACTGCTCGGGGGTGGTACCCGGCAGGCACGTGACTTCCAGGCCGATCACCTGTGCCTCGGGGCTGGCGGTACCGCCCGAGTTGCCCGCGCCAAACACGACGTGGATTGCCGGCAAAGGACGTTCCGGCAACAAACCGGCGAAAGCGAGGTAGATCGCCCGCAGGTCGCTGCGCAGGGCCGGCAACTGCGGCAGGCATTCCCTGATCGCGTAACGATAATTGTCGGCCCTGGCAGCCACCGCCCGCGCCAGGCGCTGCGCGTCGACGATACGCATCGGCGTGAAGATCTGTACGCCAGCACCGGCGCCATCCAGATACCCGCGCTGCAGCATATCCGCCGTCGGCACGGCGCCATCGTTCATCAACAGCGCAAAGCGCTGCGCATCGCGTGCGTCGATGTCCGCGACCAGGGGATCGACGCCCATGCCTTGGGGCGTGGCGGCCGACGCAGGAATCTGGCCTGCAATGACTGTGAAGGCAAAGAGCGCTGCAAGCGGTTTTATCATGATGATGGTGTGGTGTAGTTGTTGCTTGCCAGCTGGCAGAGCTGGCCAACTATAACCCACCGGGCAAGTTGCTCCATGGATGGCGGATGGTGCCGACCTCAACAATGCGAAGAAAAATCTTCCGCTTGGAATCGTGCTTGTGTCATGGCTTCTTGTGGTGCGGCTGGCGGGGATCGAACCCACGACCCTTGGCTTCGGAGGCCAATACTCTATCCACTGAGCTACAGCCGCGTAGGGGGAATTTCTGAAGTGAAGCGAAGGATACCGTTTTTCTTTACCTGCGTCTACGGAAACTGTCGTATCGCTGGCAAATGCATGTCACTGCTCAATTTTTGTGCCTATAATCGATGGTTTTATAAAGGTTTGCATCAAGGCATGTAAAAATGTCTATACATACGGCCCACAGCTACGAATCTGGACTAAGGACATCATGAGCGACGCACATAACGAACAACAATCAGCGATCAAAACGCCTAAACAACTGATAGCCGCCGTAGTCGGCTTTTTCCTCGTCACCGTCATCGGCATCATCCTGCTGGTGCAGTTCGTCACGGCGCAAAAACTGACCGGCGCCGGCACGGACAGCCAGTCGGCGGAAGCCATCGACGAACGGCTGAGTCCGGTGGCCAATGCCGGCTATACCTTCAAGGACGCCAGCGGGCCGAAAGTGCTGCAAAGCGGCGAAGCAATCTATACCTCCACCTGCGTGGCCTGCCATGGTGCAGGCGTGGCCGGCGCGCCGAAGTTTGGCGATGCGGGTGCCTGGTCGGCGCGCATTGCGCAAGGCTACGAGACCATCGTCAAGCATGCGATCGAAGGTTTGCGCGCGATGCCGGCCAAGGGCGGTAATCCGGACCTGGACGATGTGGAAGTGGCGCGCGCCGTGGTGTATATCGCCAATGCGTCGGGCGCCAAGTTCAAGGAGCCCGAAGTGCCGGCGCCGGCAGCGCCCGCCGATGGTGCAGCGCCAGCAGCCGAGCCTGCAGCAGCGCCAGCAAAATAAGCCAGGACCGATACAGAAAAACCACCGACGCTTGCCGGTGGTTTTTTTTCGTCCCTACACCTTGAAGGCCGAGACGATCTGTTCCAGCTTGCCGGCCTGCTCCTGCATCGACTGGGCAGCAGCAGCGGCCTGTTCGACCAGCGCAGCGTTTTGCTGGGTAGCGTCGTCGAGCTGGGCGATGGCCTGGTTGACCTGGCCGATGCCGATATCCTGTTCCTGGCTGGCCAGCATGATTTCGCCGAGGATGGCGGCCACCTTGTCGGTGCCGGCGACGATCTCGCTCATGGTCGCACCGGCCTGGCTGACCAGCTTGCTGCCGGCATCGACGTTGTGCACCGATTCGGCGATCAGGGCGCCGATTTCCTTGGCCGCCTGGCTTGACCTCTGCGCCAGGTTGCGCACCTCGGAAGCGACAACGGCAAAGCCGCGGCCCTGTTCGCCGGCGCGCGCCGCTTCCACGGCCGCGTTCAGTGCCAGGATATTGGTCTGGAAGGCAATGCCGTCGATCACGCTGATAATGTCGACGATTTTCTTCGACGACGCTTCGATTGCGCCCATGGTCTGCACCACTTGCGTTACCACCGCGCCGCCCTGCGCGGCCACCTTGGACGCGACCAGCGCCAGCCGGTTGGCCTGGGTGCCGCTGCTGACGTTCTGCTTGACTGTGCTGGTCAGCTGTTCCATCGACGAGGCAGTCTCTTCCAGCGCGCTGGCCTGGCTTTCGGTGCGGCTCGACAAGTCCTGGTTACCACTGGCGATCTCGCGCGAGGCCAGCGCGATCGAGCCGGTGCTGCGGCCGATTTCACCGATCATCGTTTGCAAACGTCCGATAAAACTGTTGAAGCTGGTGGCAACGGCGTCGAACTCGCTGCCGCCACCGGACGGAAGGCGGCGGCTCAGGTCGGCATCACCGGCCGACAGCGCATCGATATTGCTTTTCAGGCCAGCCAGGCGTCCCATGAAGAGGCGTATGCCGCCGATACACATGACGAACAGCAAGATGGCGACCGGGATCTGCACGGCGCCCAGCTTGCCGAGAATGCGGCTGCTTTGCTGCGTCAGCGAGCTGGTCGGCAAAGAGGTGGCCAGCAGCCACGGGCTGCCGGGGATCGCCGTGACCAGCATGGTGCGCGCTTCGCCGGCGCTGTCGTAATCGGACTCGATGCTGGTCTGTTTGTCCAGGGTCGGCAGCAGGCGCGCCAGTTCGGCCGCCATCGGCGAAGAGCCGGCGATATCGGACACTTTTTTCAGCACGATTTCGCTTTTGATATACGTGCTGTTGCTGACGATCTTGCCGTCGCGTTCGACGATCAGGATCTGGCCATTCAGCTTTTTCTCCATGTCGGCCACCAGGCGGTTGAAAAAGCCCAGCGTGACGTCGATGGTCGACACGCCGAACAGCTGGTCGCCCTTGTAGATCGGCATGGCGCAGTTGGTGCGCGGCTGCGGGCTGGCGTCGTCCTGGTAGGCATTGGCCCAGGTACAATGTCCGCGCGGCGATTTCAGGCCGCCAAGGAACCAGCTTTGCTCGAAATACTTCAGCGATTCCGGCGAATTCCAGTGCGTGTTGAACACCAGCTTGTTGGCGCTGTCACGTGCCACAAAGGTAGAGAATTTTTCGCGCCCCTGCTCACGCTGGTTCGGCAGGGGCCAGATGCCGCCGCCAAACACGTTCGGGTCGGAATACTGGTCGACCAGGCCGGGCAGCACGACGTCGATGGTGGCGCTGTCGACCAGCGGGATGGTCTGGGTGATGCTGCGCGACTGCGCTTCTACCTGGCGCAATTGCTCGCCGATACGGGTAGCGATATCGTCGACGCGGGAAGCGACCACCAGCGATTCCGTGCGTTTCAGGTCTGGTGTCACAAAAAATTGAATCACTGCCAGGGTCAGCCCCAGCAGCAGCAGGAAAATCAGGCTGAACAAGGCGGTAAAACGCGCTTGGCTGGTACGAAAAAGCTTATTCAAGATAACTCCTGGCACGGAAAGTAAAAAATACCGGCACCACCCGATGCAGCACCACACTAATGCGAGGTATAGGCTTTCCAGAAAGCAAAGTCAATCGGCTAAAGATCAAGCTTGGCGAAAACATATTTGTTTGCGACCGATTTGCAACATGAAAAAAGCCGCCCGGCTGATCACAGCGGGACGGCTTCGGATATTACATTTCAGGCATTACCACATGATGACGCGGTCTTTTGGCGGCAGATACATCTTGTCGCCCGGTTTTACGCCGAAGGCCTGGTAGAAGCCCGGCTGGTTGCGCATGGTGCCGTTGGCGCGGAACTGGCCTGGCGAGTGCGGGTCGGTTTTCAGCAACACCAGTTGCTGCGCTTCACGCATCTTCATGCGCCATACCTGGGCAAAGCCTGCATAGAAGCGCTGCTCGCCGGTAAAGCCATCGATGACAGGCGCTTTCTTGCCGTTCAGCGACAATTTATAGGCTTTGTAGGCGATCGCCACGCCCGAGTTGTCGGCGATGTTTTCTCCCAGGGTCAGCTCGCCATTCACATGGTGGCCTTCGATCGGGGAAAAGCCGTTGTACTGCTTGACCAACTGGGCGGTCTTGGCCGCGAAGTTTTTATGGTCGGCCTTGGTCCACCAGTCGCGCAGATTGCCGTCGCCGTCGTACTGGGCGCCCTGGTCGTCGAAGCCGTGGCTGATTTCATGGCCGATCACGCCGCCGATGGCGCCGTAGTTGACGGCGTCGTCGGCGTTGGCGTCAAAGAACGGCGCTTGCAGAATGGCGGCCGGGAAGACGATTTCGTTCATTTCCGGGTTGTAATAGGCGTTGACGGTTTGTGGTGTCATGCCCCACTCGTCGCGGTCGATCGGCTGGCCCAGCTTGTTCAGTTCGCGGTTGTAATTGACCAGGTGCGAGCGGGTGATATTGCCGATCAGATCGTCGGGCGTGACCGTCAGGTTCGAGTAGTCGCGCCACTTGTTCGGGTAGCCGATCTTGGTGGTGAACTTGGACAGCTTGATCTGCGCCTGTTTCTTGGTAACCGGGCTCATCCAGTCGAGCTTGTCGATGCTCTGCTTGTAGGCCGTCATCAGGTTTTTCACCAGCGCTTCCATGCGCACCTTGCGGTCGGCCGGGAAATATTGTTCCACGTACAGCTGGCCGACGGCTTCGCCCAGCGCGCCTTCGACGACGCCCACGCCACGCTTCCAGCGCGGACGCATTTCCGTCACGCCGGTCAGGGTGGTGCCGTAAAACGCGAAGTTTTCATCGACATAGGCTTTCGGCAGGTAGGCTGCGTTAGCGTGCAGCAAGTGCCACTGGAAATACGCTTTCCAGGTTTCAAGCGGGGTTTTCTCGGCAATCGCCGTGAAACCTTTCAGGTAGCTGGGCTGGCTGACGATCACATAAGTCGTCTTGCCGGCGATGCCGGTGTCCGCCAGGTAGCGGTTCCAGTCGTAGCCAGGCGCCACTTGCGCCAGTTTCGCCAGTTCCACTTTGTTGTAGGCTTTTACCGGGTCGCGGTTTTCGACATTGCTCCATTGCACGCGCGCCAGTTCCGTTTCCAGCGCCACGATGGCCTTGGCGTTGGCGGCGGCGTTCTTGTCGCCGGCCAGGCCCAGCATTTTTTCCACGTGGGCCGTGTATTTCGCCAGGGTATCGGCCTTGGCCGCTTCCAGGTAGTAATCGCGGTCCGGCAGGCCCAGGCCGCTTTGCACGATGTCGGCCACGTACTTGGTCGAATCCTTGGCATCCTGGTGAATGCTGAAGTCATACGGCGAAGTCACACCGAGCTTGCTGAAGTGAGCGATCACGGCCGGCAGTTCTTTTTTGTCCTGCAGCGCGGCGATTTTTGCCAGTTCGGCGTTCAGAGGCGTCAGGCCCAGGCTTTCCAGCCGGGCTTCGTCCATGAAGCTGTTATAGAAATCGCCGATTTTTTGTGCATTGGAACCCGGTGCGCGGGCCTTGTCGGCAGCCGCGCCTTCGACGATGCCGCGCAACTGGGTTTGCGTGTCATCGGCCAGCTTGGCGAAACTGCCCCAGCTCGATTTGTCGGCGGGAATCACGGTTTCGGCCAGCCATTTGCCGTTCAGGTGCTGGAACAGGTCGTCCTGGGCGCGCACGGCCGGATCGATGTTTTCGATGGCGATGCCGGAAGCGAGGCCCGCAGGCGCGCTGGCGGCAGTGGCGGCAGTGGCAGGCACTGCTTTCTTGTTGGTATCAGCAGCGTTGGCCATGCCGGCGACGCCAGCCAGCAAACTCAAGGTCAATGCACTTAACAAATGTCGATTCACGGTAGTCCTTGTATTGTGTGGAATAGAAGGGTCAGAACACCCAAGGCTTCTGGCCCGGTTTTCGACTGTAGCATACCGGCGGAAACGGTATAAAAAACTTTGCGGGAGGAATGCAAAAAAGACCACGCGCGGTGGTAATGTCGTTCAGTTAGTGCCCCTACACTGCCAGTAACCCTGCAAAACGGATTGAGGCCTCAGTCGCCCACACAGGCCTATCGGGCCAAGCGGGCCCGAAAAATGTCGAGGGCAAGGCGCAGCGACGACGACAGTACGCATGTACGGCTAGAAGCTGCAACGCCGCCATCGGCATTTTCTCGGGCTCGCGTCTCCGGCCCGCCATTTCTACGTTTTTATGCCTTACGCATTCAATGCATCAGACAGCTTAACTGAACGGCATTACCACGCGAGGTGGTCTTTTTGTTACAGCTTTACGCTTACCAAATGATCACGCGATTTTCCGGGGCCACATACATCTTGTCGCCCGGCTTCACGTCGAATGCTTCATAGAAGCCAGGCTGATTGACCATGGTGCCGTTGGCGCGGTACTGACCCGGCGAATGCGGGTCGGTCTTGATCTGCACGATCTGTTGCGCTTCGCGCATCTTGCTGCGCCATACCTGGCCAAAGCCCATGTAGAAGCGTTGGTCGCCCGTCAGGCCGTCGAGCACGGGTGCAGGTTTGCCACCGAGCGAAATTTTATAGGCCTTGTAGGCAATCGCCACGCCGGAATTGTCAGCGATGTTCTCGCCCAGGGTCAGCGCGCCGTTGACGTTATAGCCCGGCAATGGGCTGTAGCCATCGTACTGCTTGGTCAGCGCATCGGTCTTGGCAGCGAAGTTCTTGCGATCTTCGGCCGTCCACCAGTCGCGCAGGTTGCCGTCGCCATCGGACTGGCTGCCCTTGTCGTCGAAACCGTGGCTGATTTCATGGCCGATCACGGCGCCGATGGCGCCATAGTTGACGGCGTCGTCGGCGTTGGCGTCAAAGAACGGCGGTTGCAGGATCGAAGCCGGGAACACGATCTCGTTCATGGTCGAGTTGTAATAGGCGTTAACGGTTTGCGGCGTCATGCCCCACTCTTCGCGGTCGATCGGTTTACCGAGCTTGGCCACCTGGCGCTTTGATGCAAAATTGGACGCGCGCATCATGTTGCCGGCCAGGTCGTTCGATGCGATCTGCAGTGCCGAGTAATCGCGCCATTTGTTCGGGTAGGCGATTTTTGGCGTGAACTTGGCCAGCTTGGCTTGCGCTTCTTTTTTCGTTTCCGGGCTCATCCAGTCCAGGGTGTCAATGCTCTCCTTGTAGGCGGCCAGCACGTTTTTCACCAGCCCTTGCATGTGTTCCTTGCGCTCGGCCGGGAAGTATTGCGCCACGTACAGCTTGCCGACGGCTTCGCCCAGCACATTGTCGACGGCGGCCACGCCACGTTTCCAGCGTGGCTGGTTTTCCGTCACGCCGCTGAGCACGGTGCCATAGAAATCAAAGCTGGCATCGACAAAGTTCTTCGACAGATAGGGTGCATAGGCGCGCAGCAGCTGCCATTCGAAATACGCTTTCACGGTGTCGAGGTCAACGCTGGCCAGCACCTTGCTGTAGCCGGCCAGGTAGCTCGGCTGGTTGACGATCACGTAATCGACCTTGCTGGCGATGCCGGCGGCGGCCAGGCTGCTTTTCAGGTCGTAGCCTGGCGTCAGGTCATTGAGCCTGGCGAGGGCCGTCTTGTTGTAGCGCTTGACCGGGTCGCGGTTTTCAACCTTGGTCCACTGCACTTCAGCCAGCGACGTTTCCAGGGCGACCACAGCCTTGGCGTGCGCGGCAGCATCCTTGTCGCCGGCCATGGCTAGCATCTTTTCCACGTGCGCCTGGTATTTGGCCTTCACTTCCGCCTGCTTGGGTTCCAGATAATAATCGCGGTCCGGCATGCCCAGGCCGCTTTGGCTGACATAGGCAGCGTATCTGGTCGACTCGCGCGCGTCCTGGCCCACGTAAAAGGCGTACGGCGTCGACACGCCATTCTGGCTTAGGTGAGCGATCAGACCTGGCACGCCCTTCTTGTCACGCAGCGAGCGAATACGGTTCAGCTCGCCTGCCAGCGGTTTCACGCCCAGCGCATCGAGTCGGGCTTCATCCATATAGCTGGCGTACAGGTCGCCGATCTTTTGCGCTTCGGAACCTGCCTTTTTGTTCTTGTCCTGCTGCGTCGCTTCGATAATGCCGCGCAGTTGCGGCGTGGTGTCGTCACGCAGCTTGGCAAACGAACCCCAGCTCGACTTGTCGGCCGGAATTTCAGCCGTCGCCAGCCACTTGCCGTTCAAATGGGTAAAGAAGTCATCCTGCACGCGCACGGCCGGGTCGATATATTGCACGTCGATGCCGGAAACGGGGGTAGCTGCAGCGGCGGACGTGGCAGGTTCGGCGGCGTGCGCGAAGGCAGCCAGCAAGGAAAGAGTCAGGCTGCTCAAGAGGTATCGGTTCACGTAAGTCCTTATGGGGCTGGTCAGTAAGTACGGGCGGATAGCCCGTCGCGTCAAAGAATGTAGCACGCGCAGCCCTGCCTGACCACCCTGGGGTCTTTTTATCGCCCCTGCGTACCTTAACTCCCGGGGAAAGTCATGCTCGCGCCGCCGCTGCCCATGCCGCCCATGCCGCCCATGCCCCCTTTGCCACCACCCCTGCGCCCGCCCGGCTCGCCGCCTTCGCGTGGGCGCGATTCGCCATGCGGCGCGGCGCCATCCATCACGCGCGCCATCTGGGCGGCGATAAACACGGCCACGGCCTGGCGCTGGTGTTCATCGAGCGCATCGTTGACGGTGAGCCACCATTCGCGCACCTGCTTCTCTTCGGCCAGGCTCAGCGTGGCTTCCTGGTCCAGGCCGGCGACCAGCTCGCGCAGTTCGACGTTGGGCGCAGCGAGCGCCTTTTGCACGCCCGCCTGCAGGCGTTCCCGGCGCGACTGGCGCTCGCGCAGCAATTGCCGCGTCTTGCTCTCTACCTGCTGCCACAGTATCTGCTGGTTGGCATTGAGCTTGAGTTCAGTCTTGAAATCGGGCGCCATCGGCAACAGGTCCTGCAGCCGCATCTCGGCAATCGGCACGGCCGAGGCGGTGGCGGCCGCCGCGCCCAGCACCAGGGCCAGCGTCATGCGGCGTACTGAAGAAAAGCAAAGCAAAGAGGTCATATGCAAGATTCCGGATAAAAAAAAGCCTGCGTCCGGAGACGCAGGCAAAACCACTTCGTGTCGAGAATGCGGATTGACTATAGGGCGGCTGGCTACGCTTTATTTCGACTCTTACAAATGCTTACTCCCCTCAAGAGTATCGCTACACGGTTGTACACAAGCGCTACATTTGGCAAGCTTTCGGCGCGAATTTTGCGCCTACACTGGTGTTACCTGCGCACATGCAGCGCCGGCGGTGATTCAGGACTATACTTTCACACAGGCGCCGCTCCATGGGGACTGGCGCCGCAGCAACACATCGGACGAAGGCAATTCATGGGCAAACTCAAAAATACCGGCTTGATCGGCCTGGGCGTGGTGGCGGGCATCGCCGTGTCGCTGCAGTTTTCGGCGATGGCGCAAAAAAGCGTCGAGCCGGCCTTGCCGCTAGAAGAGTTGCGCCAGCTGGCCGATGTGTTTGGCCTGATCAAGTCCGATTACGTGGAACCCGTGGAAGACAAGAAACTGCTCACGGAAGCCATTTCCGGCATGGTCGCTTCGCTCGACCCGCATTCGGCCTACCTTGATAAAAAAGCCTACGCCGAACTGCGCGAAGGCTCGGAAGGCAAGTTTGTCGGCCTGGGCATTGAAATTGGCGTCAGCGACGACGGTTATATCAAAATCGTCTCACCAATAGAGGATTCGCCGGCCTACCGCGCCGGCATCAAGGCCGGCGACCTGATCACCCGCCTCGACGGCCAGCCCGTGAAAGGCGTCAGCCTGGAAGACAGCGTCAAGCGCATGCGCGGCGAGCCCGGCACCAAGGTCACGCTGACCATCGCGCGCCAGGACGAACCGCAGCCACTGTCGTTTACCATCATGCGCGAGGAAATCCACCAGAAGAGCGTCAAGTCGAAAATGGTCGAGCCGGGCTACGCCTGGCTGCGCGTGTCGCAGTTCCAGGAACCCACAGTCGACGACCTGGCAGCCCAGATCACGGCGCTGTACCAGCAGGACCCGCACATCAAGGGCATGGTGCTGGACTTGCGCAACGACCCGGGCGGCGTGCTGCAAGGCGCGATCGGCGTCTCGGCTGCCTTCCTGCCGAAGGACGCAGCCATCGTCTCGACCAATGGCCAGGTGGCCGAATCGAAACAGGTGTTTTATGGCCGCGCCGAATACTATACTTTCCGCTCCGAAGACGATGCGCTGGCAAAACTGCCGGCCGCCGTCAAGAATGTGCCGCTGGTGGTGCTGGTGAACACGGGTTCGGCCTCGGCTTCGGAGATCGTCGCCGGCGCCCTGCAGGACTACAAGCGCGCCACCATTATCGGCACGCAGACGTTCGGCAAGGGTTCGGTGCAGACCATACGCCAGCTGACGGCCGACACCGCCGTCAAGCTGACCACTGCCCGCTACTACACGCCGAAAGGCCGCTCGATCCAGGCGCGGGGCATCGTGCCCGACCTGCTGGTCGATGAAACGGCCGAAGGCGACGGCCTGAACGGGCTGCGCATGCGCGAAGCCGATTTGCAGAAGCACCTGAGCAACGACCGCGACAAGGAAAGCGCCAAGGCCGCCCCTGTCAACGACGAAATGGAAGAGCAGTTGCGCATCATGGCGCTGGAAAAAAACCGCAAGCCGCTGGAATTTGGCAGCAAGGATGACTTCCAGCTGACCCAGGCGCTGAACCACCTGAAGGGCTTGCCGGTGCAAGTGGCCAAGGCCGAACCGGTGGTGGTGCAGGCCGATGTGAAAAAAGACCTGAAAAAATAAGCACCAACAAGGCAGGGCCAGCCCCTGCCTTGCTTCTTTTTGTCCCGCTTTGCGCCGCCTCGCACAAACTATCCCCCTTCCCCGCAACGAAACTCTCTCAAGCCCACCCTGTTTGTGTAGAATTTGCTTCACTTGTCGGCATCGCGCCGATAGCCCAATTTGAAAGCTACTCCATGAAACAAGTCGTCATCAGCGGTACCGGCCTGTACACGCCACCATTTTCGATCTCCAATGAAGAGCTGGTCGCCTGCTTCAATGCCTATGCGGAAAAAGCCAATGCCGACAACGCCGAGGCGATCGCCGCCGGCACCGCGACGGCGCTGGAGCTGTCGAGCGTGGCATTCATTGAAAAAGCGTCCGGCATCAAGTCGCGCTATGTAATGGAAAAAGATGGCATCCTCGATCCGGCGCGCATGGTCTCGCACATTGCCGAGCGCGCTGAAGACGAGATATCGCTGCAGGCTGAAATGGCCGTCGCTGCCGCGCGCGACGCGCTGGCCCGCGCCGGCCGCACCGCCGCCGATATCGACATGGTGCTGGTCGCCTGCAGCAATATGCAGCGCGCCTACCCGGCGCTGGCGGTCGAAGTGCAGGATGCCTTGAACATCGACGGCTATGGCTTCGACATGAACGTGGCGTGCTCGTCGGCCACCTTCGGCATCCAGCAAGCGGTTGCCGCCGTGCAAAGCGGCCAGGCGCGCGCGGTGCTGGTGCTGAACCCGGAAATTACCAGCGGCCACCTGAACTGGCGCGACCGCGACAGCCACTTCATTTTTGGCGACGCCTGCACTGCCATCGTGGTCGAAGCGAAAGAAACAGCCGTGTCCGAACACCAGTTTGAAATCATTGGCACGGAATTGAAAACCCGCTTTTCGAACGCCATCCGCAATAACTTCGGTTTCCTGAACCGTTTTGACGAGTCCGGCGTGGGCCAGGCAGACAAGCTGTTCCGCCAGCAAGGCCGCAAGGTGTTCAAGGAAGTGTGCCCGATGGCCGCCGAAATGATCAAGGCCACACTGGCCAAGGCCGGCGTGGAAGTGCCGCAAGTGCGCCGCTACTGGCTGCACCAGGCCAACCTGAACATGAACCTCCTGATCGCGCGCCTGGTGCTGGGCCGCGACGCCGAGCCGGGCGAGGCGCCGGTGATTCTCGACACCTATGCCAATACCTCGTCGGCCGGCTCGATTATCGCCTTCCACAAACATCAGGATGATCTGGAAACGGGCGCGCTGGGCGTGATCTGCTCGTTCGGCGCCGGTTACTCGATCGGCTGCGTGGTCGTCAAAAAGGTCTGACCACGCGTCGGGTCATTTGTTGAATTAGGTGAAGTTCCAGGTGGATAGAGGTGAGTTCGCAGCCACCTGGACGAAGATGCAGCACAGGTTTTTTGCAAAAAAGCGCCAGGAAAGTCCCAGTTGAAGCTCTGTTGCGTTTATACTTACTCGCCGAGCAACATTTCTCCCATCCGCCCATTCTGCAAGGAACCCACAACGCATGCCCCATGACATCGGTCTGATCACCACCATTGCCGCCGCCCTCGGGGCCGGCCTTGTTTTTGGCTTTATCGCCGCCCGCCTCAAATTGCCGGCCTTGGTCGGCTACCTTGCCGCCGGTATCGTGATCGGACCGGCGACGCCCGGTTTCGTGGCCGATACGCTGATCGCCGGGCAATTGGCGGAGATCGGGGTGATGCTGATGATGTTCGGGGTCGGCCTGCATTTTTCCATTGAAGATTTATGGGATGTGCGCAAGATCGCCCTGCCGGGCGCCGTGCTGCAGATCGGCGTTGCCACGGCGATGGGCATGGGCCTGGCGCACTGGTGGGGCTGGAGCCTCGGCGGCGGCCTGATCTTTGGCCTGGCGCTGTCGGTGGCCAGTACCGTGGTGTTGCTGCGCGCGCTCGAGGAGCGCGGCATCCTCGATTCCCTTAACGGACGCATTGCGGTGGGCTGGCTGGTGGTGGAAGACCTGGTCACGGTGCTGGTGCTGGTGCTGCTGCCGGCGTTTGCGGGGACCCTGGGCGGCACTGTCGTGCCCGGTTCGGAAGACACCAGCCTGTGGCGCACGCTGGCCATTACCCTCGGCCAGGTAGCCGGCTTTATCGTCTTCATGCTGGTGGTGGGCCGCAAACTGTTCCCGTGGATATTGTGGCAGGTGGCACGCACCGGTTCGCGCGAACTGTTCACTTTGTGCGTGATCGCCGCCGCCGTTGGCATCGCCTATGCCTCGACCAGGCTGTTCGGCGTGTCGTTCGCGCTGGGCGCCTTTTTTGCAGGCATGGTGCTGCGCGAATCGGAACTGAGCCACCGCGCCGCCGAAGAATCGCTGCCGCTGCGCGACGCGTTTGCCGTGCTGTTTTTCGTCTCGGTCGGCATGCTGTTCGAGCCCAATATCCTGATCGAAAAGCCGCTGCAAGTGCTGGCCGTCTGCGCCATCATTATCTTCGGCAAATCGATCGCGGCCTTTTTGCTGGTGATAGCGCTGCGTTATCCACCGAAGACCGCCATTATCGTCTCGGCCAGCCTGGCGCAGATCGGCGAGTTCTCGTTCATTCTGGCCGCCCTGGGGCTGTCGCTGGGCCTGATGCCGCAGGAAGGCCAGAGCCTGATCCTGGCCGGCGCCATCTTGTCGATTGCGCTCAACCCGGTGCTGTTCAGCATGGCCAAGCCGCTGCTGAACGTGATCGGCAACAGCGACTTTGCGCGCAAATTCGAGCGCACCAACGACCCACTGGCCGAACTGCCGATGACGGTACCGCAGGAAAAACTGCATGGCCAGGTGGTGCTGGTCGGCTACGGCCGCGTAGGGCGCCGCATCGCCGCCGCCCTGATGGAGCGCGGCATTCACTTCGTGGTGGCCGAGGAAAACCGTGACATCGTCGACCAGCTGCGCAAGGACGGCATCCCTGCCGTGGCCGGCAACGCAGGCGAACCGGCCGTGCTGATCCAGGCCCATATCACGCACGCCACCATGCTGGTGATCGCCACGCCGGACACCTTCCACGTGCGCGCCATGATCGAAACGGCGCGCGCGCTGAACCCGGCCATTCTGACGGTGGTGCGCACCCACAGCGAAGAAGAGGCCGACCTGCTGCGCGCGGAAAACGCCGGCAAGGTGTTTATCGGCGAACACGAACTGGCCAATGGCATGATCAACCATGTGCTGCACAGTTTTGATACTGAAAAGCACGCACACGGACATTGACCCCCGGGGTCGGACCCGCCGGGTCTGACCCCAGCCGTCCGCTGATCATCTACAGCCGCGCCGCCAGCTCCGCCCCTTCCCGTATCGCCCGCTTGGCATCGAGCTCGGCCGCCAGCGCGGCGCCGCCGATGGCGTGAAAGCGCGGGCAGCCCTTCGCCTCGGGCGCCGGCATCAGTTCCACCAAGCTGTCCTGCCCTGCGCAGATAATGACATTGTCGACCGCCAGCAGGCGCGGCACGCCGCCGATGGTGACATGCAGGCCCTGCCCGTCGATCCTGTCATACGTCACCCCAGCCAACATGCATACGCCACTCCTGGCCAGCGCTGCGCGGTGCACCCAGCCCGAAGTCTTGCCCAGGCCCGCGCCAACCTTGCTGACCTTGCGCTGCAGCAGGAAAATCTGCCGCACCGGCGTGGCCGCCCGCGCCGGCACCAGGCCGCCGCCGGTGGCAGCGTTCAGGTCCACGCCCCACTCGCCGGCCCAGGCTTCCACTGTCTGCGGCAGCGGGTGCGCCGGGTCATGCAGCAGGTACTCACTGACATCAAAGCCGATGCCGCCGGCGCCGATCACGGCCACGCGCTTGCCGACCGGCGCCTTGTGCTGCAGCACGTCGAGGTAGCTCAGCACACTGGGGTGATCGATGCCGGGAATGGCCGGCAAACGCACCTTGATGCCGGTGGCAACGATCACTTCGTCAAAACCGCCGGCCAGCAGTTGTTCGCGCGTGACGCGCTGGCCCAGGCGCACGTCCACGTCCAGCAGCGCCAGCCGGCGTTCAAAGTAGCGGATGGTTTCGGCAAATTCTTCCTTGCCTGGGATCTGCATGGCCACCTTGAACTGGCCACCCACGCTGCTGGCCGCGTCGAACAACGTCACCTGGTGGCCGCATTCGGCGGCCACGGTGGCGGCCGACAGGCCGGCCGGTCCGGCACCGACCACCGCCACTTTTTTGGCCTGCGCTTTTTTGGCATACACCAGTGTCGTTTCATGGCAGGCGCGCGGATTGACCAGGCAGCTGGCGCGCTGGTTGGCAAACGTATGGTCAAGACAGGCCTGGTTGCAGCCTATGCAGGTATTGATCTCGTCGCTGCGCCCAAGCGCCGCTTTTGCCACGAAATACGGATCGGCCAGGAATGGGCGCGCCATCGACACCAGGTCGCAATCGCCGCGCGCCAGGATATCATCGGCTTCCTGCGGCATATTGATGCGGTTCGAGGCCACCACGGGAATGCGCACTTCGCGCCGCAGGCGCCCCGCCACGCTGGCAAAGGCGGCGCGCGGCACCGACGTGACGATGGTCGGCACGCGCGCCTCATGCCAGCCGTAGCCGCTGTTGAGGATGGTCACGCCGGCCTGCTCCAGCGCCTTGGCCACCGTCACCACCTCGTCCCAGGTATTGCCGCCTTCGACCAGGTCCAGCAGCGAATGGCGGTACATGATGATGAAGTCAGGCCCGACGGCGGCGCGGATGCGGCGCACGATCTCGATCGCCAGGCGCATGCGGTTGGCGATCTCGCCGCCCCAGCGGTCAAGGCGCAAGTTGGTGCGCGCGCACAGGAACTGGTTCAGCAGATACCCCTCGCTGCCCATCACTTCGACGCCATCGTAGCCGGCCTGTTTCGCCAGGCGCGCGCAGCGCACATAGGCGCTGATGGTGCGCTCGATGCCGCGTTCGGTCAGCGCGCGCGGACGGAAGGGCGAAATCGGCGATTTCCTGGCGGACGCCGAGACAACAAACGGTTGATAGCCATAGCGGCCCGCGTGCAGGATCTGCATGACGATCTTGCCGCCCTCTTCATGCACGGCGCGCGTCACCTTGCGGTGATTGAACACGTCGCCGAGGAAATTCATGGTGCCGCCAAACGGCAGCAGCCAGCCTTGCCGGTTCGGCGAAATGCCGCCCGTGACGATCAGCCCGACGCCGCCCTTCGCCCGTTCGCGGTAAAAGGCGGCCAGCTTGCCGTAGTGATAAAAACGGTCTTCCAGCCCCGTATGCATAGAACCCATGATGACGCGGTTGCGCAAGGTGGTAAAGCCCAGGTCGAGCGGGGCCAGCAGGTGGGGATAGGTGGTCATGTCAGGCCAAATCGGTAAGGGAACGTGCGGCGGCGACGTCCAGCAGGCGTACGGTAGCAAGCATTGCCGGCGGGCGCAGCGCTTTTCTGTAGACCGGGGGTTCTAAATAGGTACGCAAGCGCACCCTGCTGGCGCGTGCAGCTTGTGCCCGGCGATAGTTTCCCGTAGGCTAGCTTGCATGATGCGATTAACTTTCAGCCTGTTGCTACTTTGCGCCGCGCCCTGGCCTGGCCCGGCACTGGCGCAGGCGCCGCGCCTGGAGTCGACACGCCTGAAGGTCGAGGTCAGGCGGGTCGAGGTCGACGCCCAGCATATGTATGAAGTCAATGCCACTGCCGTGGTGCAGGCGGCACCCGCCATAGTCTGGAAAACCCTGACCGGCTACGAGCGCATGAGCGAATTCGTGCCCGACCTCAGTTCCTGCCGCGTGCTGTCGCGCAATGGCAATGAAGTGGTGATCGAACAACAGGGCATGGCCCGCTTTCTGTTCATGAACCGTCCGATCCACCTGGTGGTGCGGGCCATGGAAACGCCGATGACGGCGATCGATATCGACCTGATTTCAGGCGACATGCGCCACTATGAATCGCGCTGGGCCTTGAACCCGATGCCTGAAACGGGCGGCACGCGCATCGTCTTTTCCAGCCGGCTGATGCCGGGCTTCTATGTGCCCGCCATGCTGGGTCCGACCATGATACGCGGCGATATCGAGCGCATGATGGGCGCCGTGATGGCGCGCATCGACAGCCAGCCGGCGCAAAATCAGGCCAGGTAAGTATCCTTGTCGCGAATCTCGGCGTAGTTTTCCAGGTTGCCCAGCTTGACTGTCACCGGGTTCAGGCTGGCCTGCGGCTGCATCGAGCGCCAGGCGAACAGCCATTCCTGTTCTACCGCTTCTTCGCGTGTCTTGGTAAATGTGGCGCCGAGGGCGGCGCGCTGGCCGTATTCGACCAGGCCATCGATGCCTGCCCAGCTGGGCAGGGTGCGCTGCACGGCGCGGTGCAGGCGTTCGCCGAACTCTTCCGTGTTATGGATGATCAGGCAACTGTCGGCCGGCGCGAACAGGTCGAACAGCTTCTTGTCCCACACCTGTGAAAAACTCAGGGTGAGGCAGTTGCCGGCCGGGGTCAGACGGAACTGGCCCAGGCTCAGCGCAAGTTCGAGTTCGCTGCGCTGGCCGTAACGGTGCAGTGTGGGGGGGCGTTGGTAATCGTGCATGCTGAGGTTTCAATCTTCAATAGGGAATGGCAGGAGCGGCGGACGGCAATCAGCGCGGCGGGCGGATATGGCGCCGGATGCGCTGGGCAGTAGCGGCAAGAAAAATCTCGCGCAGCAGGTAGGTGAAACAGCCGATCAGGCAGAGCACCGCCAGCACGAAAAACACGGCGATGTATTTATCGAGCGTCAGGTTCAGGATATCGCCCAAAAACAGCATCGCGATAATGATGCAGACGAAAAAACCGCACGCCGTGCTGAGGGAAATCGAGTAATTGATCAGATGGGTGCGCCGGTACAGGGTATCGAGCTCATCCATGTAAAAGTCGTTGTAGCCGATATCGAGCCGGTCTTCCAGCACCCGCGTGCGGTCGATGATGCGGCCCAGGCGGTTGGTCAGCACCACCAGCATGGTGCCGATGCCGGTCAGCAGGAATACAGGCGCAATCGCCAGCTGGATGATGTGGCCAATGTCGCCGATCTGTATGTTCATGGATAAGGTAATGGTTCAGGCTGGCGCCGACGACGGTACCGGCACAGGCGCTAGTGTAGCAGGCGCGGGCGCTGCCACGGTAGGCCGCGCCGCGTACCGGCTAGACGAAGCCGCGACCCGGCTGGAAACGTTGCGTGGCGTTCACCAGCGCCGAGGCGATGCCCCGTTCCAGCGCGCCATGGCCCGCATCCGGGATCATCTCCAGCTGCGAACCGGGCCAGGCCTGGTGCAAACGGTATGCCGACAGCGGCGGGCAGATGGCGTCGTAGCGGCCCTGCACGATCACGGCCGGCAAATGCGCGATGCGGTGCAATTGACGGATCAGCTGGTCTTCCTCCAGAAAGCCCAGGTTGGCCATATAGTGCGATTCGAGCCGGCCCACGCCCAAGTCCAGCGCATCGTTGGGGCTCTCCTCCGGCTGCGGCATCAGATAGACGCGGCGCCCTTCGAAGCGGCTCCAGGCACGCGCGGCAGGCCAATACACCTCCGGGTCGCTGCTGAGTATGCGTTTGACATAGGCGGCCAGCAGGTCGCCGCGTTCGTCCTCGGGGATCAGGGCGGCAAATTCTTCGTACAGGTCCGGATAAAACCAGCGCACGCCTTCGATAAACCAGTCGATCTCGGCTTGCGTGCACAAGAAAATACCGCGCAGCACGAAACCGAGGCAAGCCTCGGGATGCGCCTCGCCATAAGCGAGCGCCAGGGTCGAGCCCCAGGAGCCGCCGAACACCAGCCATTGTTCGATGCCGAAATGCGCGCGCAGTTGTTCGATGTCGTCGATCAGCAACTGCGTGGTGTTGTTGCGCCACTCGCCCAGCGGGGTGGACTTGCCGGCACCGCGCTGGTCGAACAGGATCACGCGGTAGCGCTGCGGGTCGAAGAAACGGCGATGCTGAGGCGACAGGCCGGCACCGGGCCCGCCATGCAGGAACAACACCGGGATACCATCCGGGTTGCCGCACTCTTCCCAGTAAATGGTGTGCAGCGCATCGACGGCCAGCATGCCGTGCCGGTTCGGCAGCATGGCAGGAAACAACGGTGACAAGGTATCGGGCATGACGTTACTCACTATGTTGGACAGGGCTCAGGCCAGCGGCAAGGGCAGGCGGTTTGACGACTTGATCTCGCGCATCGACAGGCTGGACTGGATTTCCGCCACGCCGGGCAGGCGGCGCAAGACGTTGGAGACGAATTCGCCATATGCTTCCAGGTCGCGCGCCATCACTTGCAAGAAATAATCGGCTTCCCCCGCTACATTGTGGCACGATAAAATTTCAGGGATCGACATGATGGCCTGCTCGAACTGTGACGGCTGTTCATTGCCATGGTTGGCAAACACCACGCGCACGAACGCCACCAGGCCGATGCCCAGCTTCTTGCGGTTGAGCAGCGCCTGGTAGCCGGTAATAAAGCCTTCTTCTTCCAGCCGGCGCAAGCGGCGCCAGACTGGCGTTTCGCTGAGTTTCAGGCGATCGGCCAGGCGCGCATTCGACAAGCGTCCTTCTTCCTGCAACAGCCTCAATATCTGCAAATCCGTGGCATCCAGGCTTACTTCTGAAATTTTCATCTATTTATTGTTTTATTACGGGTGGAATCTACCCGAATACTAGAACATCGCAGGCAGCAATAGCAAGCACATTTCAAACAGGCAAGGACATAATGGCGCCGTGCGCGCACCGCTGACGGTGGCGCCTTTACCTGAGCTACTGCCTGCCGCCACCATGTCCGATTCTACCTTTTTGATGTATTTGCTGGCCCTGGCCGGCGCATTTTTATTGCCCGGCCCCGACATGGCGCTGGTACTGGCGACGGGCGCGGCGCGTGGCGTGGCCACCGCCCTGATCACCGCGCTGGGCATTGCCGGCGCACGCGCCATGCACGTGGCCCTGTCCGGCGCCGGGCTGGCCGCGCTGATGGTCACGCATCCTGAAGCATTGCAGTGGGTCAAATGGGCCGGCGCCGCCTATCTGTTCTACCTGGCGGCACGGCTGCTGCACGCGGCGCTATCCACGCAGGCGGTGCAAGAGACGGTAGCGCCGGCGACCGCGCACAGCGCGCGCGCCAGCTTCGTGCGCGGTTTCCTGACCAATTTGCTCAATCCCAAGGCACTGCTGTTTTGCAGCATGTTCCTGCCACAATTCGTCGTCGCCAGTAGCGAAAGCATGGGCCTGCAATACCTGCGCCTGGGCGCCGCCCTGGTGCTGGTCGGCCTGTTGTTCGACGCCGTCTACGCCGTGCTGGCCGCACGCCTGGCACGGCGCCTGCGCGGCAAACGCTCGCCGTATGGCAAGTTCGTGCTGCCAACCGTGTTCATGCTGCTGGCGGGGCGGCTGGTGATGGGCTGAGCACAAACTAAAAAGGCAGCCGAAGCTGCCTTGTGATGGTGCTGCGTTACGGCTTAGGACATGTGCTGGCCGCCGTTGATCGAAATATTGGCGCCCGTTACAAAGGCGGCCTCATCGGATGCCAGGTAGGCCACCAGGCCGGCCACTTCTTCCGGCTTGCCCAGGCGTGCCATCGGGATTTGCGGGATGATTTTGCTGTCCAGCACTTCCTGTGGAATCGCCATCACCATCTTGGTGCCGATATAACCGGGCGAAATGGTGTTGACGGTGACGTTCTTGCGCGCCACTTCCAGCGCCAGCGACTTGGTGAAACCATGCATGCCGGCCTTGGCGGCCGAATAGTTGGTCTGGCCGAAAGCGCCCTTCTGGCCATTCACGGACGAGATATTGATGATGCGGCCCCAGCCACGCTCGACCATGCCGTCGCAGACCGGTTTCGTCATGTTGAAAACGGAGTCCAGGTTGGTGCCCATCACGGCGTCCCAGTTCGGCTTGTCCATTTTCTTGAACGTCATGTCGCGCGTGATGCCGGCGTTATTGACCAGCACGTCGACCGGGCCGATTTCCTTTTCCACCGTCGCCACGCACGCGGCGGCAGAATCGTAGTCTGCCACGTCGCAAGGATAGGCCTTGAAATCATAGCCCTGGTCCTTGGTGGTCGCCAGCCATTCCTCGACCTTGGTATTGCCCGGCGAATACGTGGTCACCACGCGATAGCCCAAAGCCGCCAACTTGAAGCATACCGCTTCGCCCAGACCGCCCATGCCGCCGGTTACTAATGCAACTCTTGCCATTTTCATCCCCTCGATGTCGTGCTGCTATTTGAATTTTGTCCTTGTACCGGCAGGCACCGCCTGCCGGAGATGAGGCGCCGGAAATCAGTCGCGCTCGATCGCCAGCGCGACACCCATGCCGCCGCCGATGCACAGCGCTGCCAGGCCCTTCTTGGCGTCGCGGCGTATCATTTCGTGGATCAGGGTGACCAGGATGCGCGCGCCCGAGGCGCCGATCGGGTGGCCGATGGCGATTGCGCCGCCGTTCACGTTGATCTTGCTGGTATCCCAGCCCATTTCCTTGTTGACGGCAATCGCCTGCGCGGCAAACGCTTCGTTGATTTCCATCAGGTCCAGCTCTTCATGCGTCCAGCCGGCTTTTTTCAGGCACAGGCGCGAAGCCGATACCGGGCCCATGCCCATCACGGCCGGGTCCAGGCCCGACGAGGCGTAGGCCTTGATGCGCGCCAGTGGCTTCAGGCCCAGTTCCTTGGCGGCGGAGGCGGACATCATGATGACGGCGGCGGCGCCGTCGTTCAGGCCCGAGGCGTTACCGGCGGTGACGCTGCCTTCCTTGGAGAACGCAGGACGAAGGCCGGCCAGGGACTCCAGGGTCGAGCCCGGCTTGATGTATTCGTCGCTGTCGAACACGATCGTGCCCTTTTTGCTGGCGATTTCCAGCGGCAGGATTTCATCCTTGAACTTGCCCGCTTTTTGCGCCGCTTCGGCCTTCAGTTGCGATTGCAGCGCGAATTCGTCCTGCTCGGCACGCGACACTTCGTATTTCTTGGCGACGTTTTCCGCCGTGATGCCCATGTGGTACTGGTTGTAGACGTCCCACAGGCCATCGACGATCATGGTGTCGGTCATCTTGAAGTCGCCCATGCGGAAACCGTCGCGCGAGCCGTTCATCACGTGTGGCGAGGCGCTCATGTTTTCCTGGCCGCCGGCGATGATGATGCTGGCGTCGCCGCACTTGATGGCCTGCGCCGCCAGGTGGGTGGCTTTCAGGCCGCTGCCGCACACCTTGTTGATGGTGAAAGCGGGAATGGCGCTCGGCAGGCCGGCCTTGATGACAGCCTGGCGCGCGGCGTTCTGGCCGACACCGGCCGTCAGTACCTGGCCCAGGATCGCTTCGCTGATCAGGTTCGGGTCGATGCCGGTTTGCGCCAGCAAACCCTTGATCACGTGTGCGCCCAGTTCGGACGCAGGAATCTTGGCCAGGCTGCCACCGAATTTGCCCACTGCGGTACGGCCAGCGGCCACGATTACGACATCATCCATTTATTTCTCCGATATGCTGGCCATGACGGCCAAGGTGTTGATGAATCCGGGAAGACGCAAACAGCTGCATCACTACCTGCGTTGTTGCTTCAGTCGCACCACTGGCGTGGCCGACAATCATGGCAGCCGGCCTGGCGGTGATGGCGGGCGGCCTGGCGCGGCGGATAGCCGCTGCCGGGCCGCGCAGTTCCTGTCAATGATCAGGACGCGTGTTTTTATCATACCCTTCATCGGCAGCACCGAAAGGGCTTTTTAGAAAATTATTGAACGGATTTATTAGCGGGAACGGAGTCTCCTTCAGCGCATGCAGCAATTCACCAAATTTTTGACGCGATGCAGCAAACTCACCCTTTGTCACAGCGGTGAAATTTTCCTGGTTTTCCTGAGTAACTTCCTTTGCCTGGCGACCATAGGAACCGATGCGTTCCATGGCCAGTTGCGACTGCGTACGCGACAGTTGCAACAGCGGCTTCGGATCGCGTGCGGACAGCAATTGCTGCGCCGCTACGGTGCTGGCAGCGAGTGCCGAGCGGGCTGCATCGAGCTGCAGTTCGATCAGCCGGGCGCCGCCTTGATACGCCGTTTCGGTCACAGCCTGGGCACTGCTCAGTTGGGTGGTGCAGATTGCCTTGGCGGCCTGGGATAGCTGTTCGGAATATGAAAACATTGCATACCTCCTCAAATGACAGCAGCGCATGTTGCGCCGCACAGTACTCAACTTTAAGCGGCGCTGCCTTGCAATCCCTTGATCTCGCTCAAGCTCTCTGTTGGATTGTTTCCAAGTGAACGATCATCAGGACAGCAACTTGATACCGTCCAGCGAGGCCGCACACTGTTCACGTATCACGCTGACAAAGTCTCGCACATAGGCCTTGTCCTCCAGCGCGGGTGGCACGGAAACAAACAGGTCGCTCCACAAGCCGTGCTCGCCGACCGGCCGCGCCACCACATAATCGTAGTCGACGTAGTTCTTGATGGCCCAGTTCGGAAGAGCGGCGATGCCGCGCCGGCTGGCCACCAGTTGCAGCACCGCCACCGTCAGCTCGGCCGTACGGCGCTCGAAGGCGATGCCGTTCGGGCGCAACACTTCGCGGATCAGGTCGATGCGCTCTTCCGGCACCGGGTAGGTAATCAGGGTCTCGCCCGTGAAGTCAGACGCCGCCAACCGGCGCTGCGCCTGCAGCCGGTGCTTTTGCGCCATCACCACCAGTATTTCAAAGCGGAACAGCGGAAACACCGTGAAGTCAGGGCCATACGGCGAACCGATCACCAGATCGGCCTCCCCCGAGCGCAGCAGCTCGGCCGGCTCGCTGTGAAAGCCCGACACCAGGTCGATCTCCACTTCCGGCCAGCGCTGGCGAAACGCATCCATTACCGGCATCAGCCAGTCGAAGCAGGTATGGCATTCGAGCGCCACGCGCAACTGGCCCGTATCGCCCTGCGACAGGCGCGCCACGTCGCGCTCGGCCAGTTCGATCTCGGGCAGCAGCTTGTCGGCAAGTTCCAGCAAACGGCTGCCGGTGGCCGTAAATGCGATCGGCACCGACTTGCGTTCGAACAGCGGCGCCTGGTAGCGATCCTCCAGCAGGCGGATCTGGTGCGACAGCGCCGACTGCGTCAGGTTCAGCAATTGTGCCGCGCGCACCAGGCTGCCGGACGAGCGCAAGGCGCTCAGGGTGCGCAAATGGCGAATTTCCAACATGGGCCCTTACTATGGTGAATTTTTTTCATGCTAATCGGTAAAAAGTTTCGTTTTTATTATAGAACAGATTGCCGCACACTCTAGCCTATCAACATTAAATCTCGATGACATCATGACGATCTGCTCACATATTCTTGGTTTTCCCCGTATCGGCGCCCAGCGTGAACTGAAATTTGCGCTGGAAGGCCACTGGCGTGGCGTGGTGTCGGAGGCCGCGCTGGAAGACACCGGCAAGCAACTGCGCGCACGCCACTGGGCCTTGCAGCGCGAAGCCGGTCTCGACTATGTGACCGTGGGCGATTTCGCCTTTTATGACCAGGTCGCCAACCATATACAACTGCTGGGCTGCGAGCCGGCCCGCTTCCAGTTCGACCAGCAACAGTCGCCACTGTCGCGCTATTTCAAGATGGCGCGCGGCGCAGACCACCATGCCGGACATGCAGAACCTGCCGGCTGCAGTCACGGCCATGCCGATACCGCACCTGACGCGAGCAATTATGCGCTGGAAATGACGAAATGGTTCGATACCAATTATCACTACCTGGTGCCGGAATTTTCACCAGCTACACAGTTTTCGCTGGCGTGCGATCGCCTGTTCCAGGAAGTGGCAGAAGCACAAGCCCTGGGCTACCCGGTGAAAGCGGTGCTGATCGGCCCGTTGACCTTTTTATGGCTGGGCAAGGAAAAAACCGCCGGTTTCAACCGCCTGGCCCTGCTGGAACAATTGCTGCCGGTCTATGGCGCCGTGCTCGAACGCCTGAAGCAGCAAGGTGTCAGCTGGGTGCAGGTCGACGAACCTGTCCTGGGCCTGGACTTGCCCAACGCCTGGCGCAGCGCGTTTGAAAGCACCTATTGGCAGTTGAATCAGGTGGGCGTAAATATTTTGCTGGCAACCTATTTTTCACCACTGGAAGAAAACCTCAGCCTGGCCTGCCGCCTGCCGGTGGCCGGCCTGCACGTGGACGGCATCCGCGCGCCGCATGAGCTGATCAGCGTGACCGACTGGCTGCCGGCCCATAAAGTGCTGTCGATCGGCATTGTCGATGGCCGCAATATCTGGCGTACCGATCTCGATGCCGCCATCGCCGTGCTGCAGCCACTGCTTGAAAAGCGCGGCGGCAAGCTGTGGCTGGCGCCATCGTGTTCGCTGTTGCATACGCCATTTACTCTGGCGCAAGAAACGGATCTGGAACCCGAGCTCAAATCATGGCTGGCGTTTGCCACCGAAAAACTGGTGGAAGTGGCGGTGTTGAAAGATGTGCTGTCAGGCCATGGCGACAGCGCCGCGCTGGCCGTCTCGCGCCTGGCCCTGGCCGGCCGCCGCACCAGCGAGCGCGTGCACCGCCCAACAGTGGCGCAGCGCCTGCAGCAATTATCGCCAAGCGCTGACCGGCGCGACTCTGGCTTTGCGCTGCGCCAGGCGCTGCAGCGCGCGCGATTCCAGTTGCCCGACTTTCCCACCACTACCATCGGTTCCTTCCCGCAAACGAGCGCCATCCGCGCCGCCCGTGCCAGCTTCAAGCGCGGCGAACTGGCGGCCACCGACTATGAAAGCAGCATGCGCGCCGAGATCGCCCACGCCGTCAGCCGCCAGGAAGTGCTGGGGCTGGACGTGCTGGTGCACGGCGAAGCCGAACGCAATGACATGGTGGAATACTTTGGCGAGCAGCTCGACGGCTTCTTGTTTACTCGTTACGGCTGGGTGCAATCGTACGGTTCGCGCTGCGTCAAGCCGCCCGTCATCTATGGCGACGTGCAGCGCCCTGCCGCCATGACGGTGGCCTGGACGGTGCATGCGCAAAGCCTGACCGCCAAACCGATGAAAGGCATGCTGACCGGCCCGGTCACCATCCTGCAATGGTCGTTTGTACGCGACGACCAGCCGCGCGCCCGCACCGCGCTGCAGATCGCGCTGGCCATCCGCGATGAAGTAGCCGACCTGGAGGCGGCCGGCATCGGCATTATCCAGATCGACGAGCCGGCCATCCGCGAAGGCTTGCCGCTGCGCCGCAGCCAGTGGGATGCCTATCTCGACTGGGCCACGCGCGCGTTTCGCATCTCGGCCTCAAGCGTGGGCGACAGCACGCAGATCCATACCCATATGTGCTATGCGCAATTTAACGACATCCTGCCGCAGATCGCCGCCATGGATGCCGACGTGATCACCATTGAAACGAGCCGCTCGGACATGGAATTGCTGACCGGCTTTGGCCAGTTCCGGTATCCGAACGAGATCGGCCCCGGCGTGTACGACATCCACTCGCCGCGCATCCCGTCGACCGGCGAAATGGTGCGCCTGCTGCAAAAAGCCAGCGCGGTAATTCCGCCAGCCAATCTGTGGGTGAACCCCGATTGCGGCCTGAAAACGCGTGGTTGGCAGGAAACCGAAGCGGCCCTGGCCAATATGGTGGAGGCAGCCAGGCAGATGCGCGCCGGATCATCGCGGCAGCAAGTTTCAGCCGTCAGCAATTAAACAAGACACGGGAAACCAGGCGCTGGCGCTGAGCAAACATCACTGGGCCGCATGCACGGCTGCTTCCAGGGCGACGCCACGGGTTTTCCGGGCGTCGCCCTGATTTTTTGGCACCCAGCACATGTTGCTCTACGGAATAGCATCCGTGCAGCCCCTAAGGCCGTTTTTTTTGCAGTAGAATGCAAGAAATTTACTGCTTTCCATGTGAATCGATCAAGCACGTGGCCTCCCGCAGTTTCACTCTGAACAATGTTTATGTCCAAAAGCCTGCCGCAGAAGCCGATTGAAATCAAGATTTCCACTGTCGTTGCCGTCTCGGCCATCGTGCATGGCGCAGATACGCAGGCGCTCGATGCGGCGCTGCACGACATGACGGGCGGAGTGGCCGACTTTTTCGAGGACGACCTGGCGGTGCTCGACGTGGCCGACCTGGCGCCCGGCGACACTGCGGTCGACTGGGGCGCGCTGGTGGCCTTGCTGAAAAAATACCGTCTGAACGCGGTTGCCGTGCGCAATGCCGCGCCCGCGATGCACGACGCCATCCTGGCGCAGGGCCTGAGCCTGGACAGCGGCAAGACGCGCGACGATGCACCAGCCAAGGATGGCCCGACCATTGCCGCCGAGTCCGGCGCCGAAGCGCAGGTGATGGTGATCGACACGCCGGTGCGCGCCGGCCAGCGCATCTACGCACGCGGCTGCGACCTGATCATCACGGCGGTCGTCAACAATGGCGCCGAGATCATCGCCGACGGTAGCATCCATGTATATTCTTCGCTGTACGGACGCGCGCTGGCCGGCGCCTCCGGCAATCCGCTGGCGCGCATCTTCGCGCTGGCGATGGAGCCGGAACTGGTGTCGATCGCCGGCGTCTACCGCACCTTCGAGGACGGTTTTACGCCGGAAATGAAGGGTGGACCGGCGCAAATTCGCCTGGCTGGCGACAGAATCGAGATACACTCCATGAAACCGGTCACCCCCGTCAACCGCTCTTGAACTGCACAACTCAAAGAGACATCTGAAAAGGATTATTTGTGGCAAGAATTATTGTTGTGACGTCCGGCAAGGGCGGTGTCGGTAAAACCACCTCCAGCGCCAGTTTTTCCACTGGCCTGGCCCTGCGCGGCCACAAGACAGCCGTGCTCGACTTCGACGTGGGCCTGCGCAATCTCGACCTGATCATGGGTTGCGAGCGCCGCGTGGTCTATGACCTGATCAATGTGATCAATAAAGAAGCGACCCTGAACCAGGCTTTGATCAAGGACAAGCACTGCGACAACCTGTTCATCCTGCCGGCCTCGCAAACGCGCGACAAGGACGCGCTGAGCGAAGAAGGCGTGGAACGCGTGCTGAATGACCTGATCAACATGGGCTTCGAATTCATTATCTGTGATTCGCCGGCCGGCATCGAACATGGTGCGCTGATGGCGCTCACGTTCGCCGATGAAGCCATTATCGTCACCAACCCTGAAGTATCGTCGGTGCGCGATTCGGACCGCATCCTGGGTATCCTGCAAGCCAAGTCGCGCCGCGCGCAGACCGGCGGCGAGCCGGTCAAGGAGCATTTGCTGATTACCCGCTATGCGCCAAAACGGGTGGAGTCGGAAGAAATGCTGTCCTACCAGGACGTGCAGGAAATCCTGCGCATCCCGCTGGTGGGCATCATTCCGGAATCGGAACAGGTGCTGGCTGCCTCGAACCAGGGCAACCCGGCGATTCACTTCAAGGGCACCGACGTGGCGCAAGCCTACGAAGACGTGGTCTCGCGCTTCCTCGGCGAAGAAGTGCCGCTGCGCTTTACCAATTATGAAAAGCCTGGTTTGCTCAAGCGTATTTTCGGGACGAAGTGATATGGCGCTGCTTTCTTTCCTGTTTCCTCCCAAGCCCAAGACGGCCAGCGCGGCCAAGGAACGCCTGCAGATCATCATCGCTCGCGAACGCACCGGCCGCGACGGCCCCGACTTCCTGCCGGCCCTGCACAAGGAATTGATCGAAGTCATTTCCAAGTACACCAAGGTCAACGCCGAAGACATCAAGATCTCGCTGGACCGCCAGGGCAATCTGGAAGTGCTTGATGTAAACGTGGTATTGCCGGACGCGTAAGCACCGGGCGGCAAGTACTGACGCCGCTAAAAAACATACTATAATCAAAGGGCTGACGTTTCGTCAGCCCTTTTCGCTTTGTCACTGACACCATTCACTTGGCTGTACTGGAGCCGCATTGAAAATCGAACGGATCACCATCCAGAATTTCCGTTGCTTTGAAAATGTGCATCTTTCGTTTGATCGTCAACTGACTGTGATCGTGGCGCGCAACGGGCAGGGCAAATCGTCCTTGCTCGACGCGATCAAAATTGCCTTGTGGCCATATATTGCGGGATTCGACCTGGCAAGCATCACTCTCGATACCACCGGCATCCATATCGACGATGTGCTGCGCGAAAAACTGGCGGCGCACCAGATGGAATGGCGCTTGCCTTGTGTAATTGAATCGCATGGCACGGTTGAACCGATGAGTCAAGCTTATACCGATCTGGAATGGCACGGCAAACGTGCCCGTGACAGCGTCAAGAAAAACAGCAAGACAAAAAATAATGCATTTTCGGATGCAATAGAGCTGTATGGATATGCACAGTATCTGGAAAATCGTATATTCGCCAATGGCCAAGTAAAAGCAGACAACTTACCGATGCTCGGTTACTACGGCACGGGCCGGCTGTGGAGCCAGAAGAAACTGGCCGGCAAGGCTGACAAACTGGACCAGGCATCGCTATCGCGCACTTGGGCTTATCGCGATTGTCTGGCACCTTCGTCAAGCTATACGGATTTTGCCCAGTGGTATACGCGCATCTTCAAATCCCTGCGCGATGCGCAGATTCGTAATCTGGAAAAGAATCTTCGCCCCGATGCGGCTATCGCCGACGATCTGGTCGCCCCCGTCCGAGCAGTGCAACAAGCCATTGACACCATCCTGGAATCCCATACGGGCTGGCATGCGCTGGAATACAGCGCGGAACACGACGACCTGGTGCTTGAACACGCGGAGCAGGGCAAGCTGAAGGTACACCAGCTGAGTGACGGTATACGCAATATGCTGGCGCTGGTTGGCGATATTGCCTACCGCTGCTACAAGCTCAATGCCCACCATGGCGACCAGGCGGCCTTGCTGACGCATGGCATCGTCATGATCGATGAAATTGACATGCACTTGCATCCCGAGTGGCAGCAAACCGTGCTGCCCGACTTGCAGCGGGCCTTTCCGAATATCCAGTTCATCGTCACCACGCACAGCCCGCAGGTACTGAGCAGTATTGATGCCAGGTGCATACGCCGGCTCGATTGGGAAACCGACGAAGACAGCGGACGCAGACGGATGGTGGTCAACTCCGTCGACCGGCAAACCATGGGCGTGGCTAGCTCGGATGTGCTGGCCAATGTGATGGGTATCGATCCGGTGCCCGATGTCGAGCCGGCCCGGCAGCTCAGTCGCTATCTGGCATTGATTCAGCAGAATTTGCATGAAGAACCAGAGGGCAAGGAACTACGTAAAGAACTGGATGCGCATTTTGGCTCTGACCATCCGAAGATGCTCGATTGCGACCGCCTGATCCGTTTGCAAGCCTTCAAACGCACATTGCCGCTGCGCGAGACGGGCCATGCGTAAGTTGGATCGCGGTCCGGCGCCAGACTGCCTGTCCAGGTACCGGCACGGTACGAATAACTGGAACGACCTCACTGCCGACGATAGGAAAGAAATTTGGCAGAAACTCGACAACATGCAACATCAACGCTGCGCCTATTGCGAAGGCAACATTCGTAAAGAGCGGCATATCGAGCATTTTCGCCAGAGGGGGCGCGACCCAAAGACCATTTTTTTATGGAGCAATCTTTTCGGATCATGCAATGAACTGACAAGTTGTGGAAAGTACAAAGATAAATTGTCTCTATATGATCCAGCCGATGTGATCAAGCCTGACGAGGAAGACCCCGAACATTTTTTTCTGTTTGTCAGCGACGGCAGCGTTGCAGTGCGGGAAGGATTGAGCCCCGCGGATAAAAGGAAGGCCAGTGAAACCATTCGGATCTTCAACCTTAACGGCGTCTTGCGTGTAAACCCACCTCGTTATACACAACTGTTGAGCGCCCCCATTTCACGTAGGGTGCGTATTGTTTGCGCCGCCACATGAACATCCTTCAAACCAAGCCAGATCGTCTTGACGCCCGGTTCGCC